>NZ_JBVIWP010000002.1:645721-919826 GCF_055594445.1 Streptomyces sp. NPDC040589
CGTGACGCCGAAGCTGCCCAACCCGAAGCCGGCCTCCCTGCAGACAAACAGGCCGCACGCCGCGACGCGAATGCTGTCCAACCCGAAGCCGGCCTCCCTGCAGACAACCGGGGCACACGCCGTGACGCCGAAGCTGCCCGACCCGTAGCGGGCCTCCCTGCAGGCATGCGGACCGCGCGCCGTGACGGCGCAGATGGTGTCCGGCCCGCCGCGGGTCCCCCGGCAGGTGTGCCGAGCGCGCGCGGGCGACCCCGTCGGCCCCGCGCGGCAGGTGTGTGCCTCGTCGTCGGTGGTCTCCTCCTGGCCCCGTTCGCTCGTCACGCACGCCTCCTGACGGCCCGTCGCGTCACATGCCGGGCGTCCAGGCCGGACAGGCCGCGTACGGCGACGTAGGCCTTCTCCCGGCCGGGGAGGGAGACGCGGCCGCGCAGCACGGCCTCCGGGTCGCGCTCGATGCGGTCGAGGAGGCGGCGGTAGATGCCGGCCATGGCGGCGACACAGGCGCCGCTGCGCCGGTCGAGCATGGGGAGCAGCCGGTAGCCCTCGGCGAACAGAGCGCGGGCCCGTCGCACTTCGAAGTGCACGAGGCCCGCGAAGTCGGAGCCCTCCGGTGGCCGATGCCCGCTGAAGCCGGCCGAGCAGCCGAACTTGGCGAGGTCGTCGGCCGGCAGATACGTACGCCCGCCCACGGCGTCCTCGCGCACGTCTCTGAGGATGTTGGTGAGCTGCAGCGCGAGACCGAGCGTGTCGGCATACTCGGGCGCGCGGTCAACGCCGCGCGCCCCCGGCTCCGTGCCGAACACACCGAGCGAGAGGCGCCCGATGGCGCCCGCGACACAGCGGCAGTAGACCTTCAGGTCGTCCCAGGTCTCGTACGTCTCGCCGCGGACGTCCATCAGGACGCCGTCGATGAGCTCGTCCAGGCCGCCCAGCGGGATCGGGAAGGCCCCGGCCGCGTGGGTGAGCGCGACGGCGACGGGGTCAATGTCGTCCTCGTCGACCTCGTCCTCACGGATCCGGGTGAGCAGCGCCCGGGTCTCCTCCATCCTGGCGACCTTGACATCGTGGGCGAGCGCGCCGTCGCCGATGTCGTCGACCCGCCGCGAGAACGCGTACAGCGCCGACATCGCACGGCGCTGAGGCGTCGGCAGCAGCCGGATGCCGTAGGCGAAGTTACGGGCCTGCCGCCCGGTGACGGCCTCGCAGTAGCTGTAGGCGGCGAGTACCGGTGGGGACGCGTGTGGTTCCGACTCCACGGTCCGGATCACCCCTCTCCTCGCAGAGTCACGCCCACCTCACGCAGCAACCGGACCTTGCCGGGCTCGGGCGGGCCGGGAAGTACGTCGTATTCGGCGGCGGCGATCGCGTGGACGGCCGCCCTTCCCCCTGCCACGAACCCTGCGAGCAGCAGCTTCAACCTGCCGTGGACGCTACCCACCAGGGGGGCGCCTTCATTCAGGAGATCCCGGGCCCTTTGCGCTTCATACGCAATCAGCGCACGGACCGACGCTCCGGCAGATTTCGTGGCGAGGTCCGCCTCCTGGACGTGAAAACGCTTCATGTCTGCGGCGGGCAGGTAGATACGGTCGCGGCCGAGGTCCTCGGCCACGTCCTGGAGGTGCTCGACGATCTGCAGGGCCGTGCAGATCATGTCGGAGCGGCGGATCCGCTCGGGCGTCGAGGTGCCGGTGACGGAGAGGACGAGACGGCCGACGGGGTTGGCGGAGAGCTCGCAGTAGGCGAGGAGGTCGTCGTAGGTCTCGTACCGGGTGACCAGCTGGTCCTGGCGGTTGGCGGCGATCAGGCCGAGGAACGGCTCCGGGGTCAGCGAACAGCGGCGGACGGTCGGCTGGAGGCGGCGCAGCAGGGGGTGGCGCGGGGTCGACTCGAAGACCCTGCGCAGGTCGGCCTCGAAGGCGTCCAGCAGGACCAGCCGGTCCTCGGCGTCCTGCGGGGACACGCCGAGCAGCCGGGCGTCGGCACCACCGGGGGCCAGATCGCCGTCGCCGATGTCGTCGACCAGGCGGGCGAAGCCGTAGACGGCCATGAGGTCGGCGCGCCAGACCCGGGGCAGGAAGAAGGGGGCCACGGGGAAGTTCTCGCCCGCGGCCTTGTCGAGGGTGCCGCGCTCCGGGTCGAGCGCGCGCGCCGTGCCGGTTCCCGTCACCGCCGGCTACCCGGCGCGGGGACGGCACGTGCTGCGTGGAGCTGGGGAGTATCCGTAGCCATTGCCGTCACATCTCCCGTTCTACACTGCCGACCCAATACACACTATTTCGGACACGCCGCCCAGCCGTCCGCACGACTGCCCGACGGGCGGTGTCGCGCATTATCGCCCTGATTGCCGTGTTTCGGGACCTGTACAGCTTACGTTGTACAACGTGTCGCGGTCCGCCAGGGTGTCCCGCACATCACGAGAACACACCGATTGGCCCCAAGCTTCCTGAGATGGACCGGAGTTGACGTTTCCTTTGCAGACGCGGGGCCCCGCCGGAACAGTTGCGGCGGGGCCCTGGCCGATCCGGGCTACTTACCGGTGAACTTCTCGTACTCCTTGAGCACCTCGTCGGTCGGGCCGTCCATCCGCAGCTCACCGCGCTCCAGCCACAGGACGCGGTCGCAGGTGTCGCGGATCGACTTGTTGTTGTGACTGACCAGAAACACGGTGCCGGCTTCCTTGCGCAGCTCCCGGATGCGGTCCTCGGAGCGCTTCTGGAACTTGCGGTCGCCGGTGGCCAGGGCCTCGTCGATCATCAGGACGTCGTGGTCCTTGGCCGCGGCGATGGAGAAGCGGAGCCGGGCCGCCATGCCGGAGGAGTAGGTGCGCATGGGCAGGGTGATGAAGTCGCCCTTCTCGTTGATGCCGGAGAAGTCGACGATCTGCTGGTAGCGGTCCTTGATCTCCTCGCGGGACATGCCCATGGCGAGCCCGCCCAATATGACGTTCCGCTCGCCGGTGAGGTCGTTCATCAGGGCCGCGTTGACGCCGAGCAGCGAGGGCTGGCCGTCGGTGTAGACCTTGCCCTGCTCGGCGGGCAGCAGACCGGCGATGGCACGCAGCAGGGTCGACTTGCCGGAGCCGTTGGAGCCGATCAGGCCGATGGCCTCGCCGCGGTACGCCACGAAGGAGACGCCGCGTACGGCGTGCACCTTGCGCACGCCCCGCGCCGCGTCGTCGGAGCCCCGCTTCAGGATGCGGCTGAGGGCGGCGGTGGCGCTGCCCTTTCCGGACTTGGCGCCGTTGACGCGGTAGACGATGTGGAGGTCGTCCGCGACGACGGTGGGGATCCTCGCGTCCTGCATCTGCTCAGCCACGGCCGTACCTCTCCTCCGCCTTCCAGAAGTACACGAAGCCGCCGAGGGCGAAGAGCACGGCCCAGCCGCCCGCGGCCGCCCACACATGGTCGGGGAGGTACTTGGAGCCGTAGTCGTCGATGAGGGAGAAGCGCATCAGATCCATGTAGATCGCGGCCGGGTTCCACTGCAGGACGTTCGAGATCCAGGCCGGCTTCGACTCGAGGAAGATCGGGATGGAGAACATCACCCCGGACGCGTACATCCACGTCCGCATCACGAACGGCATCAGCTGCGCGAGGTCCGGGGTCTTGGCACCCGCCCGGGCCATGATCAGCGCGAGGCCGGTGTTGAAGCAGAACTGCAGGAGGAGCACCGGCACGATCAGCAGCCAGGACAGGTCGGGGTAGTGGCCGAAGCCGATCGTGATGGCGAACAGCACGATCATCGAGAACAGCAGCTGCTGGAGCTGCTGCAGCGCGAACGAGATCGGCAGCGAGGCCCGCGGGAAGTGCAGGGCGCGGACCAGGCCGAGGTTGCCGGAGATCGCGCGCACGCCCGCCATCACCGAGCTCTGCGTGAAGGTGAACACGAACACGCCCGTCACCAGGAACGGGATGTAGACCTCGCGGGACATGCCCCGGTCGGCCTCCAGGAGCAGGCCGAAGATGAAGAAGTACACGGCCGCGTTCAGCAGCGGTGTGGCCACCTGCCACAGCTGGCCGAGCTTGGCCTGGCTGTACTGGGCGGTCAGCTTCGCGCGGGAGAAGGCGAGGATGAAGTGCCGCCGGTCCCAGAGCTGACGGACGTACTCGATGAGGGACGGCCGGGCGCCGCTGACGCTCAGCCCGTGCTTCTCGGCGAGCTCCCTCGCCGAGAGTCCCTCGTCGGGCGCCGCGGACGCGCTCACCGCGACCGGGGCATCGTGCGTTGTCTCACTCACTAGTGGAAACTTTCGTCTTCGAGATGCGTGGCCTGTGCGGGCCTGCATGAGCCGGGGGCCAGGGTACGGCCCGGGTGCTCCCGGATACTCCCGGATACGAGCTTGTCAGATGACGGGGGGCCGGCCCAGTCGGGTCAGCCGCCACACCGTACGCCACTTCATGGGCCGGCGGGGTCCGCACGGGGTCGTCCAGCCTTCGCGGAATCCGCCGAACCAGGCCCGCAGGGCGAGGCGGCTGGGGCGGCGTACGAGGGTGAGCAGCAGCCACACGCCGAGATAGACCGGGACGAGCGGCGCGGGGAGGTTTCTGCGGGCCAGCCAGACGCGGTTGCGGGCGACCATGCGGTGGTAGACCGCGTGCCGCGAGGGCGCGGTCGTCGGGTGGTACAGCACCATGTCGGACCGGTAGTCGATCATCCAGCCCGCGTCGAGGGCCCGCCATGCCAGGTCGGTTTCCTCGTGGGCGTAGAAGAACTCGTCCGGAAGCCCGCCGACGTCGGCGAAGACCCGGGTGCGGACGGCGTTGGCTCCGCCGAGGAACGTGGTGACGCGCGAGGAGCGCATCGGGTCGGCGGCGCGCAGCCGGGGCACGTGGCGGCGCTGGGTGACGCCGGTCTCCGGGTCGGCTATGCGAAAACTCACGATGCCGAGCTTCGGGTCGGCCTCGAAGGCCTTCCGGCACAGCGCGGCGGTGTCGTGGCTCGCGAGCAGTCCGTCGTCGTCCAGGAACAGCAGGATGTCGACGTCCCGGCCGGCCGGGCCGAAGGCCTCGATGCCGACGTTGCGGCCGCCGGGGATGCCGAGGTTCTCGGGCAGCTCGATGGTGCGGACGCCCTCGGGGACGTCCGGGACGGGCGAGCCGTTGCCGACGACGACCACCTCGACCGGGTCGCCGTCCTGCTTGGCGACCGAGTCGAGGAGGGCGCGCAGTTCGTCGGGGCGGTTGCCCATGGTGATGATGACCGCGCCGACCTTCATGCCGCTCACTTCAGCCTGCTCGAAGCGAGGATGGACACGAGGTGCAGCAGGGTCTGCACCAGCGCGATGCCGGCCAGCACCGCCACGCCGAGCCGGGAGAAGAAGAGGTCGCCGCGGGCCTGGTCGACGATCGCCAGGACCAGGATCAGCAGGGACGCCTCGATGCCGAGGATCAGCCGGTGGAACTTCAGGGCGCCGGCGGCCTTGCGGGCCAGCGCCATGCCGGAGGAGCGCATCTCGGAGGCGGTCTCCTGGACCGGCGGCTTTCCGGCCTGGTGCCGGGCGACGCCGACGAGGTCGGTCTCGGCCTTGATCAGGATGGCGCCGAGGGCGGCCAGGGTGCCGAGGAAGGCCCACAGCCAGTCGATCCGGCCGCTGCCCCACAGGTCGGCGGCGCGCAGGCCGAAGCCGACGAGCACCGCGGCGTCGGTGAGGTAGGCGCCCACCCGGTCGAGGTAGACGCCGTTGAGCGAGTACTGCTTCTTCCAGCGCGCGATCTCGCCGTCGACGCAGTCCAGCAGGAGATACATCTGGACCATGACGACGCCGAGCACCGCGCCCGCGATCCCCGGCACCAGCAGGGCCGGGGCCGCGAGCACACCGAAGACGGTCATCAGGTAGGTGAGCTGGTTGGGCGTGACCCTGGTGTTGACCAGGTAACGGTCGACCCGAAGGGACACCTCACGCATGTAGAGGCGTCCCATCCAGTGCTCACCGCTGCGCCGGTCCTTCACCCCCGCGGGGTGAACGACGGGGCGTAGTTCAGCTACCGATGGCCTTGACATAGTCGGCGTAGATGTCCTTGATCTGTTCGGTGTTCAGGTCGAGGTGTTCGAGGATGGTGTAGCGGCCGGGCCGGGTCTCCGGGGCGAACTCGACGGCCTTGACGAACTCGTCCGTCGTGAAGCCGATCTCGTCCGGCAGCACGGGCAGCCCGTGCCGGCGCAGCACCTGGGCCATGTACGCCGACTCCTCGTGGGCTCCGCGCAGCCACATCGCGAAGGCCGCGCCCAGTCCGCACTGCTCGCCGTGGGCGGCGGCCCGCTTCGGGTAGAGCAGGTCGAAGGCGTGGTTGATCTCGTGGCACGCCCCGGAGGACGGCCGTGAGTCGCCCGACACCGACATGGCGATGCCGCTGAGGACCAGCGCCTCGGCGAGCACCTGGAGGAAGTCGTTGTCGCCGATGCCGCCGGGGTGCCGGAGCACGGCCTCGCCCGCCTGGCGGGCCATGGCCGCGGCGAGGCCGTCGATGCGCTCGCCCTTGACGCGGTTGGCCAGCTCCCAGTCGGCGATCGCCGAGATGTTGGAGACGGCGTCACCGATGCCGGCGCGGACGAAACGTACCGGGGCCTCACGGATGACGTCCAGGTCGATGACGACCGCGATCGGGTTCGGCACGCCGTACGAGCCGCGGCCCGCGTCGTTGTCGAGGGTGGCGACCGGCGAGCACAGGCCGTCGTGCGCGAGGTTCGTGGGGACGGCGACCAGCGGCAGGCCGACGCGCGCCGCGGCGAACTTGGCGCAGTCGATGATCTTGCCGCCGCCGAGCCCCACGACCGCGTCGAAGTGGCCGGCCTTTATGTCGCTCGCCAGCCGGACCGCGTCGTCGAGGGTGCCGCCGCCGACCTCGTACCAGGTGGCGCCGGGCATGCTCGGCGAGATGCGCTCGCGCAGCCTGGCGCCGGAGCCGCCGCTGACGGCGACGGCGAGGCGGCCGGAGTGCGAGATGCGCTCGTCGGCGAGGACGCAGGCCAGGTCGTCGAGGGCACCCGGGCGGATGTCCACGACGAGCGGGGAGGGGATGAGCCGGGTCAGTACTGGCACGCGATCTCCCGTCCGCGGGCGAGATCGTCGTGGTTGTCGATCTCCACCCACTTGACGTCGCCGATCGGCGCCACGTCGATACGGAAGCCGCGGTTCACGAGCTCCTGGTAGCCGTGCTCGTAGAACTGCTGCGGGTCGGTCTCCCACACGGTCTTGAGCGCGTCGGCCAGCTCGGGGGCCGCGTCGCCCTCGATGAGGGTGACGCCGATGTACTCGCCGGTGGCCTCGGCGGGGTCCATCAGCTTGGTGATCTTCGTCATGCCCTTCTCGGGGTCGACGACGACCTTCATCTCCTCGTCGGCCAGGTCCTTGACCGTGTCCAGGGCGAGGATGATCTTCTTGCCGTCGCCGCGGGCGGCGAGCAGCGTCTTCTCGACGGAGACCGGGTGGACGGTGTCGCCGTTGGCGAGGATCACCCCGTCCTTGAGGGCGTCACGCCCGCACCACAGGGAGTAGGCGTTGTTCCACTCCTCGGCCTTGTCGTTGTCGATGAGGGTGAGCTTGACGCCGTACTTCTGCTCCAGCGCCTCCTTGCGCGCGTACACGGCCTCCTTGCGGTAGCCGACGATGATGCCGACCTCGGTGAGGCCGACCTCGGCGAAGTTGGCGAGGGTCAGGTCGAGAACCGTCGGTTCGCCCTCTATGCCCGCAGGACCCACCGGCACCAGAGCCTTGGGAAGGCTGTCGGTGTAGGGGCGCAGACGCCGTCCGGCGCCGGCCGCCAGCACGAGGCCGATCATGCGGGTTCTCCTTCATCGTGTACGGCGGGCGCGCCACCCTTGTGGGCAGCCACCCAGAAGCGGATGCTCTCCAGGAGCACCACCAGGGCCACGCCCACGGCGAGGACCGTGAGCGCGACAGCGAACTGCGAGGCGGTGAGCAGCGCGGCGAGGACGGTGACGAGCAGCGTCCGTCCTTCGTGCCCCCCGATGGAACGCACCAGCCAGGCCGGGGGCGCTCCGGCGTTGCCGCGGATGCGGTACACCGTGTCGTAGTGATGGTAGGCGACCGCGGCCACCAGCCCGAAAGCCGCAGGAAGGGCTCCGTTCACGTCCGCCTTGGCCGCGAGGACGAGGACCGTGCCGTATTCCGCGGCGCGAAAGAGCGGCGGGACCAGCCAGTCGAGAGCGCCCTTGAGGGGGCGGGCCACGGCGAGGCCCGAGGTCAGGGCGTAGACGACGGCGGCGACGATCGCCCACGGTCCGCCGAAGCCGGTCAGGGCGGCCGTGAGGACGACGGCGAGGCCGCCGAGGAGGGCGACGACGGGGGCCGTGAAGCCCGGCAGCCCGCGGGCGGGCTTCTTGAGCGCCTCCGCGAGGCCCTGGGCGAGCGGCCCGCTGTCCGCGAGGTCGGCCAGCGCCTGCGCCGCCCGGTCGGTCCGCCGGGCCTTGCGGGTCAGGGAGCGCAGCACCCGGCCCGCCGTGGTGTAGGTCGCCGCGAAGGCGCAGCCGATGAGCAGCGCGTAGAAGGTGATGCGAGGAGTCGTGGCCGCCGTGAGGACCGCGATCATCGCCCAGCGCTCGCCGATGGGCAGGACGATCATGCGGCGCACCCAGACCGTCCAGCCGACGCTGTCGAGCTTGCCGGAGAGGGCGGCGGTGGGGCTGGTGTTGGCGGTGGCGTCGTGGTTGGCCTCGTTGAAGGAGAAGTCCACGACGTGCCGGCAGGTCTGCAGGACCATGGCGCCGAGCGCGAGGGCCCATACATCGTCATGGCCTCCGCCGCGGGCGGCTCCGAGGGCGAGGCCGGCGTAGTAGGCGTACTCCTTGGCCCGGTCGAAGGTGGCATCGAGCCAGGCGCCGAGCGTGGAGTACTGCAGGGAGTAGCGGGCGATCTGGCCGTCGACGCAGTCCAGCACGAAGGACGCGATCAGCAGGACGCCGGCCGCCACGAAGCCGCCGCGGGTGCCGGTGGCCGCGCAGGCCGCCGCTATGAGGGCGGTGATGAGCGAGGCGGTGGTGACCTGGTTCGGGGTCAGGCCGCGGCGGGCGCACCAGCGGGCGATGTAGCGGGAGTACGGGCTGATGCAGTAGGTGGTGAAGAAGCCGTCGCGGGACTTCACGGCCGACTTCAGGCGTACGGCCTCGTCGTCGACGGCCGTCAGGGCCTGCCGTGCCTCGTTGCGGGCCTGCGAGTCGGCGGGGACGGCGGCGACGAGGCTGCCCAGCTCGGGGCGGTGCACCTCGGTGCCGTCGGTGTCCAGGGCGGTGAGGATGCGGTCGGCGAGGCTGTCTACCAGGGTGGTGCCGCCGACCGCGGAGTTCTCGCGGGCCATCGCCCGGGTGAGGGCCTGGCGGCCGGCGGGCTGGGCGGTGACGGCGCCGGGGATCCCGGTGAGCGGGAAGCGGGGGTCGGTGAGGCCGAGCCGCAGTGCGTGCACATGCCCCACGAACCGGGCGTCGACCAGGGCGACCCGTTCCTCGCCGGGCACCGCGGCGAGCAGGGTCTCGGCCTCGGCGGTGTCGGCCGCGCTCCGCACGTCGAAACCGAGGGACCGCAGATCGGCCTCGATGGACGATCCGGGCACCGGCTGACCGGTGAGGATGGCGGTCGACAACCGAATTCACTCCCTGGTACCGACGCGGCCGCGCCAGTGCTGTGCTGGGTGGGGGCGCCCGCTCCGGTGGCTCCCGGGCGGCATGTCGGCAGAGGCTATCGGATACCGGGAAGGCCACGTTCACCGCCTGTTCGGCAGATCGATCAACGTGGTTCGCACAAGCCTTTGCCGCGATCATCATCGTGGATCCGGGGCCCGCCCCACAAACCGCGCCCCCCAGACGGGACATCGGGGACATTGCGTGGTGCCCGGTCGTGGCGGCATAGGGTGGGCGACCATGACTTGGCTGATCACAGGCGGGGCCGGCTACATCGGAGCACATGTGGCGCGGGCCATGACCGAGGCCGGGGAGCGCGTCATCGCGCTGGACGACCTCTCGGCCGGGGTGCCCGCGCGGCTGCCCGGCGACGTCCCGCTCGTGGAGGGGTCGTCGCTCGACGGTGAGCTGCTGAAACGAGTGTTCGCCGAGCACGGTGTGACGGGTGTGGTGCATCTCGCGGCGCGCAAGCAGGTCGCCGAGTCCGTCGCCCAGCCGACGCGGTACTACCGGGAGAACGTCGGGGGCCTGGCGACCCTGCTGGACGCGGTCGCCGGGGCCGGCGTCGAGCGCTTCGTGTTCTCCTCGTCGGCGGCCGTGTACGGCGACCCGGGTGTGGACCTCATCACGGAGGACACGCCCTGCGCGCCGGTGAACCCGTACGGCGAGACCAAGCTCACCGGTGAGTGGCTGGTGCGGGCGGCGGGACGGGCACACGGGATCTCCACCGTATGTCTGCGCTACTTCAACGTGGCGGGCGCGGCGGCACCGGAGCTGGCGGACACGGGTGTCTTCAACATCGTCCCGATGGTCTTCGACCGGCTGACGCGCGACGAGGCGCCGAGGATCTTCGGCGACGACTACCCGACCCCGGACGGGACCTGCATTCGCGACTACATTCACGTCGCCGACCTGGCCGAGGCGCATCTCGCGGCGGCCCGGCGGCTCACCGGCGGGGACGTCTCGGGCGATCTGACGGTCAACATCGGCCGCGGCGAGGGTGTCTCGGTGCGTGAGCTCGTCACGGTCATCGGCGAGGTCACCGGCGACCGGCGGCCCCCGCTCGTCGAGGAGCGCCGCCCCGGGGACGCCCCGCGGGCGGTGGCCTCGGCGACTCGGGCGGCCGAGGAACTCGGCTGGACCGCGCGGCGCGGGGTGCGCGAGATGACCGAGTCGGCGTGGCGCGGCTGGCAGCTGCACCACGGCTCCTGACGCGCTGAGGGTGCCCTGACCTGCGCATCGTTTCCGCAGGTCAGGGCACATGACAACGGTGTTCAGTGCCGCGTTGCACATACCCCCTCCCCGTAGTTCACTGGGGTGCCCGGGCACGAGCGGACAGACATCGGGCAGACACAGGAGGCGGCTTTCATGGGGGCTGGGCACGATCACGGGCACGCGCACGGCGCGGCGGCCGGCGGTACGGCGACCTCGGCGTACCGCGGCAGGCTGCGGGGCGCGCTGGCGATCACGCTCGGCATCGTGGTCGTCCAGATCGTCGGTGGCACCCTCGCCGACTCGCTCGCGCTCGTCGCGGACTCGGCGCACATGGCGACGGACGCGCTGGGCCTGGGCATGGCGCTGCTCGCGATCCACTTCGCGAACCGCCCGCCGAGCGACCGGGCCACCTTCGGCTACGCCCGCGCCGAGATCCTCGCCGCCCTGGCCAACTGTCTGCTGCTGCTCGGAGCCGGCGGCTACGTCGTGTACGAGTCGGTCCAGCGCTTCATCACGCCGGCGGACACCGAGGGCCGGCTCGCCCTCGTGTTCGGTGTGATCGGCCTGGTCGGGAATCTGGTGTCGCTTGCGCTGCTGATGCGCGGCCAGAAGGAGAGCCTGAACGTGCGCGGCGCGTTCCTGGAGGTGGCGGCAGACGCGCTGGGCTCGGTCACGGTGATCGTCTCAGCCGCTGTGATCATGCTCACCGGCTGGCAGGCCGCCGACCCGATCGCCTCGCTCGTCATCGCCCTGATGATCGCGCCGCGCACCTGGAGGCTGCTGCGCGAGACGCTCGACGTCCTGCTGGAGGCTGCGCCCAAGGGTGTCGACATGGCGGAGGTACGGGCCCACATCCTGGCGACCGACGGGGTGGAGGACGTTCATGACCTGCACGCCTGGACGATCACCTCGGGCATGCCGGTGCTCTCGGCGCATGTGGTCGTCAGCTCGGAGGCGCTGAACGCCATAGGCCACGAGAAGATGCTCCACGAGTTGCAGGGCTGCCTCGGTGACCACTTCGACGTGGAGCACTGCACCTTCCAGCTGGAGCCGACCGGGCACGCGGAGCACGAGGCGCACCTCTGTCACTGACGCGTGGCTGATGAGGTGTCCGGGGCTGGTGGGGCGCATTCCGATCTGAGTGCGCCGGGGGACGCAGCGCTACGGCGCACGCCCACGCCCTGCCCCTCCCCGCACCGGCGGGGACGATTTTCGGCCCATCGCGCCGGGCACGATCTGCTCCTGGGTCCCTCTTCGGGCGTCGAGCGGCGCCGTCCGCACTCCGCACTGCCGCGCGGGGACATGCGGGCACGCCGCGAAGTGCCGGGAGTGCCGGATTCGTACGGCAGACTTGGGGCGCGAAGACCGATGTGAAGGATGGGTATGCCGATCACACCTGCCACCGCGACGCACAACCCGTCGAACGGCACCGCAGACGCGATTTTGCTGGAACTGGTCGACGAGGACGGCGTGACGATCGGCACCGCGGAGAAGCTCGCCGCCCACCAGCCACCCGGACAGCTGCACCGCGCGTTCTCCGTGTTCCTCTTCGACGAGTACGGCCGGCTGCTGCTCCAGCAGCGCGCGCTGGGCAAGTACCACTCCCCCGGTGTGTGGTCCAACACCTGCTGCGGCCACCCCTACCCCGGCGAGGCGCCCTTCGCGGCGGCGGCGCGGCGGACCTTCGAGGAACTCGGCGCCTCCCCGTCCCTGCTGGCCGAGGCGGGCACGGTCCGCTACAACCACCCGGACCCGGAGTCCGGTCTGGTGGAGCAGGAGTACAACCACCTCTTCGTCGGCATGGTGCAGGCCGTGCTGCGGCCGGATCCGGAGGAGGTGGCGTCGACGGCGTTCGTGACCCCGCCCGAGCTGTCCGAGCGGCATGCCAAGGACACCTTCTCGTCCTGGTTCATGACCGTCCTGGACGCGGCCCGGCCGGCGATCAGGGAGCTGACCGGAGACTCGGCCGGCTGGTGACGACGGCCCGGGCGGCGGAACCTAGGAGAAGTGTGCGGGCTTGAGCGGCAGGGCGGCCCAGATCACCTTGCCGCCGCTCGCGGTGTATTCGACCTCACACCTGCCGCCCGCCTCCCGGGTGATCTCGCGCACCAGGAGCAGCCCGCGGCCGCCGGTCCGGCCGTGGTCGGCCTCCAGGGCGGTGGGCCGGTACGGGTGGTTGTCCTCCACGGACACACGCAGCCATTCCGCCCCGACGGCCACCTCGACGGCGACCGTCGGCGACAGCACGGCCGCGTGCTTCACGGCGTTCGTCACCAGCTCGGAGACGATCAGCAGCAGCCCCTGGGCCAGGTCGTCCGAGACCGGCACGCCCTGACGCATCAGCAGGTCCCGTACGGCGTGCCGCGCCTGCGGGACCGAGGCGTCGATGGCCGGCGCGGTGAACCGCCAGACCCCCTCGTACGGCAGCGGGTCCGCGGGCCCGAGGGGCACCGCGCCGCCCTGTGGACGTGGGCCGGACCCACGCCCCTCGTCGTCCATCGTCCGGTCGCCACCCTCGCGCTCGATTGTCGCCACGTCTCGAGTGTTGGTAACGATGCGCTCCGCACCCCATGCCTGAACAGAAGTCAGCAAGTATCGAGCACTTCTGACCGTTGGCGTATGACACGGTCAGTTGTGGGACTGGTCCTGTCCCTGTTGTGCCATCTCGGCGAACTATTCGGGTTGTACGGGTTTGCCTTCCGGATAGCATCCGGCGCATGGAGCCGCAGTTGTTGTACAGCGTGACCGACTCGGTCGCGACGGTCGTCATCCGCCATCCGGAGAAGCGCAACGCCATGACGGCCGCGATGTGGCGCTCGCTGCCGCCGCTGCTGGAGGGGCTGGCCGGCGATCCGGCCGTGCGGGCGCTGGTGCTCACCGGCGAGGGCGGGACGTTCTGCGCCGGGGCCGACATCTCGACGCTCCGGGGCTCGCCGGAGGAGGCCCAGGGTCTTGCCGTGCGGGCCGAGGAGGCGCTCGCCGCGTTCCCGAAGCCGACGCTGGCCGCGGTACGCGGGCACTGTGTGGGCGGCGGGGCTCAGCTGGCGGCGGCCTGTGATCTGCGGTTCGCCGAGGAGGGCGCGCTGTTCGGCGTGACGCCCGCGAAGCTCGGCATCGTCTACCCGGCGACCTCGACCATGCGGCTGGTGTCCCTGGTGGGTCCGGCCACCGCCAAGTACCTGCTGTTCTCCGGCGAGCTGATCGACACGGAGCGGGCGCTGCGCACCGGTCTGGCCGACGAGGTGCTGCCCGCGGGCGAACTCGGCAAGCGGGTCGTCGAGTTCACCCGGATCCTGGTGTCCCGTTCGCAGCTGACACAGGCGGCGGCGAAGGAGTTCGCGAACGGCGGTACGGACCGGGACGCGCACTGGGCCGGGCAGGCGCGCGCGAGCGGCGACACCGCGGAGGGCGTCGCCGCGTTCCTGGAGCGCAGGCAGCCGCGGTTCGGCTGGAGCGTGCCTACGTCAGCATGACGTCGGCGTGCGACCGGAGCAGTTCGACGACGTGCGCGGGGGCCTTCTCGGGCGATCCGGCGTCGTAGGGCGGCTGTGGGTCGTACTCGGTGGCGAGCTGGACCATCCGGGCGTGGTCGTCGCCCGCGATCCGGCCGAGGAGGGTCAGTCCCATGTCGATGCCGGAGGAGACTCCGGCCGCGGTGACGTACTTGCCGTCGGTGACGACCCGCTCCCCCGTGGGCTCGGCGCCGAAGCGCTTCAGTTCCTCCAGGGTCAGCCAGTGGGAGGTCGCGCGGCGGCCCCGGAGGAGTCCGGCCGCGGCGAGCAGCAGGGAGCCGGTGCACACGGACGTCGTCCAGGTGCTGCCGGCATCGGCGGCGCGCAGCCAGTCCAGGAGCGGCTCGTGCGCCATCAGCGACTCCTGGCCCGGGCCGCCGGGGACGACGATGATGTCGGGGTTCGGCACGTCGGCCAGGGCCCGGTCGGCGGTGAGCGCGAGGTTCCCCGTCTCGTTCCGTACGGGGCCGGTCCGCTCGGCGACGAACACGGTCTCCGCGTCCGGGAGGCGGCCGAGGGTCTCGTAGGGGCCGACGGCGTCGAGGGCGGTGAAGCGGTCGTAGAGGACGATGGCGATCTGCATACGGGGTTCCTTTCGGCGGTTCCAGGCGATCGAGTCGATGTGACGGGACTCAGGGCGTGGTCGCGGGGCGGAAGCGGCGGCGGTACTCGGCCGGGGGTGTCCCGAGGGCTTTGACGAAGGCTCGGCGCATGGCCTCGGGGGTGCCGTAGCCGCTGGTGCGGGAGATCTCCTCGATGCCGTCGGTGGTGTCCTCCAGGAGACGGCGGGCGTGTTCGAGACGGACCCGGTCCACGTACCGCCCGGGCGTCATACCGGTCTCGTCCCGGAAGGCGCGGGCGAAGTGGCGGGGCGACAGGCGGGCGCGGGCGGCGAGTGCCTCCACGCAGAGGTCGGCGGCCGGGCGTTCGGTGATGAACCGCTGGACGTCCCGGAGGGGCTCGCGGTGAGCGGTCTGGGCTTCGAGCTGGGCGCTGAACTGGGCCTGGTTTCCCGGGCGGCGCAGGAAGACCACCAGGTGGCGGGCGATGGCCAGGGCGGCGTCCCGGCCCAGGTCCTCCTCGACCAGGGCCAGGGCGAGATCGATGCCGGCGGTGACTCCGGCCGAGGTGGCGATGTGCCCGTCGCGTACGTAGACGGGGTCGGGGTCGATCTCGACGGCCGGGTGGTCGCGGGCCAGCCGGTCGCAGTACGCCCAGTGGGTCGTGGCGCGGCGGCCGTCCA
Source organism: Streptomyces sp. NPDC040589 (assembly GCF_055594445.1). NCBI lineage: Bacteria > Bacillati > Actinomycetota > Actinomycetes > Kitasatosporales > Streptomycetaceae > Streptomyces > Streptomyces sp. NPDC040589. Next base: position 661,325 of record NZ_JBVIWP010000002.1, read on the forward strand.
GGAGACCGGCCTCGGCGAGCACGGCCGCACCGGTGCACACGGAGACCAGACGCACGGCACGCGGCCCGTGCTCGCGCACCCAGTCGACCAGGCGCGGGTCGGGGTTCAGGGAGCCCGGACCGCCGGGGACGAGAAGGGTGTGCGGGTCGGACGCGCCGTCCAGGGACTCGTCGGGCACGAGGGTCAGACCGCTGGTGGTCCGCACGGGCGCGCCGTCCGGGGAGGCCGTGCCGATGCGGTACGTCCCCGGGGAGAGCAGCTCCGCGCCCGCGAAGACCTCCACGGGCCCCGTGACGTCGAGACTCTGCACGCCGTCGAAGAGGACGGCGAGAACGGTGCGCTGGGCCATGGCCTTGATTCTTCGCGGGCGCGGAGTGTGGCCGCAATGACGAGTTTCCCACCTTTCCTGCCATGAGACGTGGGAGGGGAAGTGCGGCCGTGGAGGGCATACCAAGCGGTTGGTAACCTGCCGGGCATGACGACTGCCGCCCTTGAGCCGCTCGCCGGCCGCCGCTGCCAGAACGTGCTCAACTCCCTGCACGCGACGCACTACTTCTCGCCGGACCTGGGACGGGAAGTGGGCGCTGCCGGGATCACCCATCCGCACGCCGTGAACTTCGCCGTGCGGGCCGCCGCCCTCGGACCGGTCGGGCCCGGCGCGGTGACGGCGGCCTTCTACAACTACAAGTACGAGCTCGTGGCCCGGCATGTGCCGGCGGTGTGGGAGAGCGCCGCACCGGGCCAGGTGCTGGCGGCACGCTTCCGTGCGGTCGACGCGACCCTGCGCCGTCTGCTGGGCGAAGAGGCCCTGGCGTCGGCGGAGATGGCCGAGGCAGCGCGGCTCGCGCTGCGCGCCACCGAGGCCTGTTCGCGCGGCGCGCGGCCGCTGTACGCCGCCCATGCCGACCTGCCCGTCCCCGAGGAGCCGCACCTCGCGTACTGGCACGCGGCGACCCTGCTGCGCGAGCACCGGGGCGACGGGCACCTGGCCGCGCTGATGTCCGCGGGGCTGGACGGCCTCGAGGCGATGGTGACCCACACGGCGACGGGCAAGGGCATGGCGCCGAAGTGGGTGTTCACCACTCGGGGCTGGAGCCAGGAGGACTGGGACGCGGCGACGGACCGGCTGCGCGAGCGCGGGCTGCTGGACACGGCCGGGGAACTCTCCGAGCGGGGTGTCGCCCTGCGCGAGGAGATCGAGCGGGAGACGGACCGGCTCGACCGGGCGCCGTACGAGCACCTGGGCCCGGAGGGCGTGGCCCGGCTGACCGAGCTGGGCGCCGGTTTCGCGCAGGCCGCGTTCGTGGCCGGGGCCTTTCCGGCGGATCTGATCGGCAAGGGCTGAGGGCTGCCCGCACCCCTGCCCCTGCATGGGTGTCCTGCTGTGACGCATGGTGAGGCGTCGATGAGGTACCCGGTCTCTCCCGATCAGTGCGGTCGGGAGAGGAAAGGGGAATCACCGTGTTCCGTGCTATCGCAGACGTGCTGCGCCAGATCGGCGGCGCCATCGCCACCGTCGTGACCCTGCCCTTCCGGGCCCTGGCCCGGCTCTTCGGCGGGGCCTCGTCCGCCACCCGCAGCCGCAGGGCCTGACCGGGGGGGGCCGCCGGCGACCTGCCGGGGGTACCGCCCTGGCCCCCGAGTGTCGGTGTCACCTGCCACAATTGCCGCGCAACCTCAGTGGAGAAGGCGGTACGGGATCGTGACGACACCCGGGTCCAACGGGTCCATCAACGTAGGGTCCATCGAAGGCAGGATCGCCGAGGAGCTCGGCGTACGGGAGCGGCAGGTCAGGGCCGCCGTGGAACTGCTCGACGGCGGTTCTACGGTGCCCTTCATCGCTCGCTACCGCAAGGAAGCGACCGAGATGCTCGACGACGCGCAGCTGCGCACCGTCGAGGAGCGGCTGCGCTATCTGCGGGAGCTGGAGGAGCGGCGGGCGGCGATCCTGGAATCGGTGCGCGAGCAGGGCAAGCTCACCGAGGAGCTGGAGGCACGGATCCGGGGCGCCGAGACGAAGGCGCGCCTGGAGGACATCTACCTCCCGTACAAGCCCAAGCGGCGCACCAAGGCGCAGATCGCCCGCGAGGCGGGTCTCGAGCCGCTGGCGGAGGGGCTGCTCGGTGATCCGGGCGTCGAGCCCCTCGCCGCGGCGGCCGCGTTCGTCGACGCCGACAAGGGCGTGGCCGATCCCCAGGCCGCCCTCGACGGCGCCCGGGCGATCCTCACCGAGCGGTTCTCGGAGGACGCCGACCTGATCGGCGAGCTGCGCGAGCGCATGTGGGTGCGCGGGCGACTGGCCGCCAAGGTGCGGGACGGCAAGGAGGAGGCGGGGGCGAAGTTCGCCGACTACTTCGACTTCGCCGAGCCGTTCACCGAGCTCCCCTCGCACCGCGTGCTGGCCATGCTGCGCGGCGAGAAGGAGGACGTCCTCGAACTGGCCCTGGAGCCCGAGGAGGCCACGGACGGCCCGTCGTCCTACGAGGGGATCATCGCGAACCGGTTCGGGATCGCCGACCGGGGCCGCCCCGGGGACAAGTGGCTGAAGGACACGGTCCGCTGGGCGTGGCGCACCCGCGTCCTCGTGCACCTCGGAATCGACCTGCGGCTGCGGCTGCGCACGGCCGCCGAGGACGAGGCCGTGCGGGTCTTCGCGGCGAACCTGCGCGACCTGCTGCTCGCGGCCCCGGCGGGCACGCGCGCGACGCTCGGGCTGGACCCCGGCTTCCGTACGGGTGTGAAGGTCGCCGTGGTGGACGCCACCGGCAAGGTCGTCGCCACGGACGTCATCCACCCGCACGTCCCGGCCAACCGGTGGGACGAGGCCGTCGCCAAGCTGGCCCGGCTCGCGAAGGAGCACGCGGTCGAGCTGGTCGCCATCGGCAACGGCACGGCGTCCCGCGAGACCGACAAGCTCGCCGGGGAGCTGATCACCAAGCACCCGGAGCTGAAGCTCACGAAGGTGATGGTGTCCGAGGCCGGCGCGTCCGTGTACTCGGCGTCCGCGTTCGCCTCGCAGGAGCTGCCCGACATGGACGTGTCGCTGCGCGGCGCCGTGTCGATCGCGCGCCGGCTGCAGGACCCCCTGGCCGAGCTGGTGAAGATCGACCCGAAGTCGATCGGTGTCGGCCAGTACCAGCACGACCTGTCCGAGCTGAAGCTGTCGCGTTCGCTGGACGCGGTGGTGGAGGACTGTGTGAACGGCGTGGGCGTGGACGTCAACACGGCGTCGGCCCCGCTGCTCGCCCGGGTCTCGGGCATCACCTCCGGGCTCGCGGAGAACATCGTGGCGCACCGGGACGCCAACGGGCCGTTCACGTCCCGGGGCGGGCTGAAGAAGGTGGCGCGGCTCGGCCCCAAGGCGTACGAGCAGTGTGCGGGCTTCCTGCGGATCCGCGGCGGTGACGACCCGCTGGACTCGTCCAGCGTGCACCCGGAGGCCTACCCGGTCGTGCGGCGCATGGTGAAGACCAGCGGCCAGGAGGTCGCCGCGCTCATCGGCAACACCGGTGCGCTGCGCTCGCTGAAGCCGCAGGACTTCGTGGACGAGACGTTCGGTCTGCCGACCGTCACCGACATCCTGAAGGAGCTGGAGAAGCCTGGCCGCGACCCGCGTCCGGGCTTCAAGACGGCCGCCTTCCAGGAGGGCGTGGAGAAGATCTCCGACCTGTCGGCCGGGATGGTCCTGGAGGGCGTCGTGACGAACGTCGCCGCCTTCGGGGCGTTCGTGGACGTCGGCGTGCACCAGGACGGCCTGGTGCACGTCTCGGCGATGTCGAAGACGTTCGTCAAGGACCCGCGGGACGTGGTGAAGCCCGGGGACATCGTCAAGGTGAAGGTCCTCGACGTCGACATCCCGCGCAAGCGGATCTCGCTGACGCTGCGGCTGGACGACGAGGCGGCCCAGCAGGAGGGCCAGGGCGGCGGCTCCGGCGAGCGTCGGCAGCGGGGCGGGCGTCCGCCGCAGCAGCGGCAGGGCGGGCGTGGCGGTGGCGGCGGCCGTGGTGGTGGCGGTGGTTCGCGTCAGGCGCCGCCGCCCGCCAACAGCGCGATGGCCGACGCGTTGCGCCGCGCGGGCCTGGCCGACCCGAAGAACGGTCGTCGCTGACGGCTTCGCCGGGGAGGCCGTGGGGAGCTGTGGGACCGTTGTGGCTGGTCGCGCCCGCGCGCCGGAGCCGCGGATCGAAACGGTCCCACGCCCCTGTGAAGAGGTGCTTCGCCCCCCTTCCGGACCTCTTCAGCGCTCGGTCACCTTGCCGTCCGCGACCTCCAGGCGGCGCGTCACATGGACGGCGTCCAGCATGCGGCGGTCGTGCGTGACCAGCAGGAGCGTGCCCTCGTAGGCGTCGAGGGCCGACTCCAGCTGCTCGATGGCGGGCAGGTCGAGGTGGTTGGTCGGCTCGTCGAGGACCAGGAGGTTGACGCCCCGGCCCTGGAGCAGCGCCAGGGCGGCCCTCGTGCGCTCGCCCGGGGAGAGGGTCGCCGCAGGGCGCAGGACGTGCTCCGACTTGAGGCCGAACTTGGCCAGGAGGGTGCGGACCTCGACCGGTTCGGTGTCCGGGACGGCCGCGCGGAAGGCGTCGAGCAGAGTCTCCTGGCCGTGGAACAACTGGCGGGCCTGGTCGACCTCGCCGAGCAGCACACCGGAGCCGAGCGCGGCGTGACCGGCGTCGAGCGGGACGCGGCCGAGCAGGGCGGCGAGCAGCGTGGACTTGCCGGCGCCGTTCGCGCCGGTCACCGCCACCCGGTCCGCCCAGTCGATCTGGAGGGACACCGGGCCGAGGACGAAGTCGCCGCGGCGCACCTCGGCGTCCCGCAGGGTCGCGACGACGGCGCCCGAGCGCGGGGCCGACGCGATCTCCATCCGCAGTTCCCACTCCTTGCGCGGCTCCTCGACGACGTCCAGCCGCTCGATCATGCGCTGGGTCTGCCGGGCCTTCGCGGCCTGCTTCTCGCTGGCCTCACTGCGGAACTTGCGGCCGATCTTGTCGTTGTCGTTGCCCGCCTTGCGGCGCGCGTTCTTCACGCCCTTGTCCATCCAGGACCGCTGTGTCTGGGCGCGGTCCTGGAGGGCCGCCTTCTTGTCGGCGTACTCCTCGAACTCGTCGCGGGCGTGCCGGCGGGCCACGTCCCGCTCCTCGAGGTAGGCGTCGTAGCCGCCGCCGTAGAGGTTGATCTGCCCCTGGGCGAGGTCGAGTTCGAGGACCTTGGTGACGGTGCGGGTGAGGAACTCGCGGTCGTGGCTGACGACCACCGTGCCGGCGCGCAGGCCGCTCACGAAGCGTTCGAGGCGCTCCAGGCCGTCCAGGTCGAGGTCGTTGGTCGGCTCGTCGAGGAGGAAGACGTCGTAGCGGGAGAGCAGCAGGGAGGCGAGACCGGCGCGGGCCGCCTGACCGCCGGACAGGGACGTCATCGGCTGGTCCAGGTCGATCGCGAGGCCCAGTGAGTCGGCGACCTCCTCGGCGCGTTCGTCGAGGTCGGCGCCGCCGAGCCCGAGCCAGCGCTCCAGGCTCGTGGCGTAGGCGTCGTCGGCGCCGGGGGCCGCGTCGACCAGGGCCTGGGTCGCCTCGTCCATGGCCCGCTGGGCCTCGGCGACGCCGGTGCGGCGGGCCAGGAACGCCCGTACGGTCTCGCCGGGGCGGCGGTCCGGCTCCTGCGGGAGGTGGCCGACGGTGGCGGTCGGCGGGGACAGGCGCAGTTCGCCCTGCTCGGGTGCGGTGAGTCCGGCGAGCATCCTGAGCAGGGTGGACTTGCCGGCGCCGTTGGCTCCGACCAGGCCGATCACATCGCCGGGCGCGACGACGAGGTCGAGCCCGGTGAACAGGGAGCGGTCGCCGTGGCCGGCGGCGAGGTTCTTGGCGACAAGGGTGGCAGTCATCAGGTCGCTGATTTTAATGGGCCGCTCAGTGGGTCACCGCCGTCACCAGGACACTTCCGGAGGTGCGCGCCACGACGTAGGACCGGCCCTTCACCGCCCTGGCGTCGAGGGCGACGCGGTGACGGCCGGGTTCGAGGACGCCGTCGAAGATCTCATGGGTGTGGGTGCGGGAGAGCCGGTCGAGGCGGTACGCGGTGAGAGTGACCCGGCAGGCGGAGGTGACTTCGATGTCCGCCCCGCCGTCGGCGGCGGTCAGGCCGGTGAGGCGGTGCTGTGCCACCGGGCCGCGGTCCAGGGCGTGTTCGATCTGGGCGACGAGCAGGGGGACGATCGGGGCGAGGCCGTCGACGTAGACGACGGGGACCTCGGCCTGCTCGAAGGCGCGGCGGACGGCGGCACGGTCCCGCTCGCCGGTCGCCTGGCCGAAGGCGACGGCGCCGTAGCCGCGCAGTTCGTCGGCGGGCACTCCGTCGGTGTCGTGGGCGATGTCGGCGCCGACGCCGATGGTGCGTAACGCCGCGGCGAGCTTGGCCAGGACGGCGACACGGGCGCCGATCAGCAGGACGCGGCGCCGGGTGTCGGGGGCGGAGCCGTTCAGCAGGGCGCTCAGGGCCGTCCGGTACTCGGCGCCGCGGAAGCGGAACGGGCCGATGCCGTGGTAGCCGTTGAGGTCGAGGTCGGCGTGTTCGTCGGTCTGCCAGGCGAAGTCCCGCCAGATGAAGTCCTCGCCGTCCCGCCGGATGACCGCGGTGACGGCTCCGCAGGCCAGGTCCTCGCACTCGGGGCAGCCGTAGACGACGTAGCGGCCGCCGGGCAGGGGTGCCGGGCTCTCCAGGAGCAGGCTGCGGACCTGCGCGGTGAAGATGGCGGGCGGGATGTCGGAGGCGAGCGGGGAGACGGCGTCGAGGTCGGAGAGCCGGAACAGCAGCGGGCGTCCGTCGACGATGAAGTCCACGAAGTCCCGGTGGACCTGGTAACCACCGTCGTGGAGAACTCCGCCGGCCCGCATCGCGGGTGCCAGGCCGAAGGTCGCGTATTCGGCACACATGCTGTGAGTATCCCCATACTGCGCGTGATGTGAGCACGGCATGACACATTCCGCTACGGTCCCGGCATGGCGGGCGAGCGAAGTGACGAGATCCTGGTGGTCGGTGGCGGGGTCGTCGGGCTGACGACCGCGGTGGTGCTGGCCGAACGCGGGCGGCGGGTGCGGGTGTGGACGCGGGATGCCGTGGAGGCGACCACCTCCGCGGTCGCGGGGGCGCTGTGGTGGCCCTACCGGATCGAGCCCCTCGTGCTCGCGCGTGAGTGGGCGCTGCGGTCGCTGGAGATCTACGAGGAGCTGGCGGCACGGCCCGAACCGACCGGCGTACGCATGGTCGAAGGGGTACTGGGCGAAACCCGCCTCGACGAGGTCGACGGGTGGCTGGCGGGGCGGGTGCCGGAGCTGCGGCCGGCCACGGCCGGGGAGTACGCGGGGACGGGCGTCCGGGCACGGCTTCCGCTGATCGACATGCCGGCTCATCTGCCGTGGCTGCGGGAGCGGTTCGTGGCGGCGGGCGGGGTGGTCGAGGCTCGTACGGTCTCCTCGTTCGCGGAGGCCGACGCGCCGGTCGTGGTCAACTGCACGGGGCTGGCCGCGCGGGAGCTGGTGCCGGATCCGTCCGTGCGGCCCGTGCGGGGGCAGTTGGTGGTCGTGGAGAACCCCGGGATCGACACCTTTCTCGTCACCACCGACGCGGCCGGGGAGTACGCGTATCTGTTTCCGCAGCCGGGCGGGCTCGTCCTCGGCGGTACGGCGGAGGAGGACGCGTGGTCGCCGGAGCCCGACCCCTCGACGGCCGGGGCGATCGTCCGCCGCTGCGCGGCGCTACGGCCGGAGATCGCCGGCGCACGCGTCCTGGAACACCGGGTCGGACTGCGCCCCACCCGCCCCGCGGTCCGCCTGGACCGCGACGCCCTGCCGGACGGCCGGCTCCTGGTGCACAACTACGGCCACGGCGGCGCGGGGGTCACGGTGGCGTGGGGGTGCGCGGAGGAGGCGGCGCGGCTGGTGTGCGCCTGAGGGGCGGGTGGCCGCGCGGCTGAGGTCGCGGGTCGCCGCACGGCCGAGCACCCCGGCCGAGAACGCCCGGGCCGCCAAAGCCGGATGCCCCCGGCCGAAGGCATCGGAGCTGTCGGGCTCCGACGCCCCGGTCGGGGGCATCCGGCAGGGCGGTCGCCGGGATCAGTGCTTGCCGATGGGATCGCCCTCGACGTCCGGGCCTCGGCCCGGGCCGACTCGGAACTCGAAGTCGCCGTCGTACTTCGTGTGGCCTTCCATGACGGCCATCTCGACGGCCTCGGAACCCATCTGCTCACGCACGACCACCGGGTCGCGGCGCAGGTCGCGCATGAGGGCGACGCACATGAAGGTCATCACGACGACGAACGGCGCCGCCGCGAGGATGGTGAGGTTCTGCAGACCTGTCAGCGCGTCGCCCGAGCCGCTGCCGACGAGCAGCATGATCGCGGCCACCGCACCGGTGACGACGCCCCAGAACACCACCACCAGACGGCCGGGTTCGAGCGCGCCCTTCTGCGAGAGCGTGCCCATGACGATCGACGCCGCGTCGGCACCCGAGACGAAGAAGATGCCGACGAGGACCATCACCAGCAGGCTGGTGGCGGTGGCGATGGGGAACTGCTGCAGCACGTCGAAGAGCTGGCCCTCGGGGGTCGCCTCCTTGCCGAGCCTGCCCTCCTCCTGCATCTTCATCGCCGAGCCGCCGAAGATCGCGAACCAGATCAGGCTGACCGTGCTGGGCACGAGGATGACGCCGCCGATGAACTGCCGGATGGTCCGGCCCCGGCTGATCCGGGCGATGAACATGCCGACGAACGGCGTCCAGGAGATCCACCACGCCCAGTAGAAGACGGTCCAGCTGCCCAGCCAGTCCGCGACACCCTCCCCGCCACTGGCCTCCGTACGGCCGGCCAGCTGGGGCAGGTCGCCGAGGTAGGCGAAGACGGACGTCGGCAGCAGGTCGAGGACGATGATGGTCGGGCCCGCCACGAACACGAACAGGGCGAGGATCAGCGCCAGCACCATGTTGGTGTTGGACAGCCACTGAATGCCCTTCTCCACACCGGAGATCGCGGAAGCGACGAAGGCCAGGGTCAGCACCGCGATGATCGTGACGAGCAGCCCGGTGCTCACCTTGTCCATCCACTTCAGCTCCTGGACACCGGAGCCGATCTGGAGGGCGCCGAGCCCCAGCGAGGCGGCGGAGCCGAAGATGGTCGCGACGATCGCGAGGATGTCGATGACCCGGCCGGCGGCGCCGTTCGCGTGCTTCTTGCCGATGAGCGGGGTGAAGACGGCGCTGATGGTCTGGCGGCGCCGCCTGCGGAAGGTGCTGTAGGCGATGGCGAGGCCCACCACGGCGTAGATCGCCCAGGGATGGAGCGTCCAGTGGAACAGGGTGGTGGCCATGGCCGTCTCCATGCGTTCACCGGAGTCGGCCGGGTCGGTGCCGGGCGGGGCCGTCGAGTAGTGCGACAGCGGCTCGCTCACGCCGTAGAACATCAGGCCGATGCCCATGCCCGCGCTGAACATCATCGCGACCCAGGACACCGTGCGGAACTCGGGCTCCTCACCCTCCGCACCGAGGTGGATACGGCCGTAACGGCTGATCGCGAGCCAGAGGGCGAACACGACGAAGCCGGAGGCGGCGAGCATGAACGCCCAGCCGCCGTTGTGCATCAGCCCGCCGAGCATGCTGGTGGAGACGGATTCGAGCGAGTCGGTCGCCGTGGCACCCCAGATCACGAAGGCGAGCGTGAGCGCCGCCGTGACACCGAAGACGACCCGGTCGGTCTGGGGCCTCTCCTGACCGGGGAGACCGGCTTCCGAACCCGGCAGCGCGCCTCCCCCATGGGGATCGTTCTCACTTGGTCGGTCGTGTGTCACAGGCGGCACCTTTCATTGAACGTAGGAGGAAGGTAAATCCTCCGTAACGCCCCTACCACGTGTGGCGCAATTACACCCCTCTCAACATTGCGTTTCGGACTCGGTCTCTGTCAGGTGGTACGTGGCTCGCCCGTCGAGCAGCAGCGGGACGAGCGCCCGCAGGGGCTGGCGCAGCGGCACGAGCACGCCCTCGGCGTCCCGTCGTACGCGCACACCGTGCAGCGCGAGTTCGTCGCCGACCTCGGCGTACTGTGCGGCGGTGAGCCGGTAGCCGCAGGGCGGGTTCTGGATCACCTCGGCGGGTTCGGGCGTGTCGTTGTCGGCGCCGCCGACGTAGACCGGGCCGGTGGCCAGGTAGCCGGCGAGCCGGGCCTTGGCCGTCGTCGCCTCGATGCGACCCCGGCGCTGATCGGTGTATCCGAACAGGCCCTTGAGCGCGTCGAGCTGGGAGGTGACCCGGCGCCGGTTGTTCAGCGCCTCGTCCGCCTTCTCCGCTTCGGTGAGCGGGTCCACACGGCTCTCGATGAGCAGTCCGATCGCATGCTTTACACCGGACATATTGCGCAAAATGCGCTCCTGCCCGTCTCCGGCGACCTGTTTAACCGGTTCGCCTGTTTCGGGGTCGGTCCAGATGCCATAGGTGCCGGTCGAGTGGCCGGCCCGCTGCGCCGCGGGGCGGACGTAGGCCTCGGAGAGGGTCTTCGCCTCGTCGTGGACCGCGTCGTGGGTGTTGAGGTTGCGCGGCCACAGGTCGAAGAGGGCTTTGTCGTAGTACTGGGGTGTTGCACCGTATTCGTGAAGGTCGTAGATGATGTCGGGGCGCTGGTCGCGGATGAGCGCGGCCAGGGCGCGGCCCTCGGCGGTCTTGAGGGCGAGGTGGTCGCGGTTGATGTCGACGCCGTCGCTGTTGCCGCGCGTGTTCGCGGCCCGGCCGTCGGGGTTGGCGGTGGGCACGACGAGGACGGTGGTGCGGTCCAGGAAGCGCCGGGTGCGACTGTCGCGGGCGTACGCGAGGTCTCGGACGGTGGTCAGGCAGGCTTCGCGGCCGGAGGGTTCGTCGCCGTGCTGGCTGCAGACGAGGAGCACCTTGTTAGGGCTCGGGCTGGTGCCGATCCGCACGAGCTGGAGCGGTCGGTCCTGCTTCGTCGTACCGAAGCGGGTCATGGAGACCCGGCTGCTCGACCGGTCGACGGCCTTGAGGAACTCCTGCTCCTCGGGCTGGGTGGTCCACCGGGCACCGTCGGTCCGCTCGAAGCCGGTGCGCGGCGGGGAGTCGGTGGCCGTGGCCGCCTGGGCGGGGACGGCGACCAGGGATGCGGCGAGGGCGGCGGTCAGGGTCAGGGCGCGGACGCGGTTCACTGGGTTCCCTCCGGGACGCGGTGGGTGGTGCGCGGTTCCCGTACGCCGTCCAGGAGCGCGGCGACGGGCGTGGTGAGCGCGGCACCCGCGGTGGCGCGGGCGAAGGCGGCGGGTCCGCCGACGAACGGCACGTCGGCCGAGGTGCGGGAGAGGTCGAGCGAGAGCTTCGGCGTGTCGGCGGGAGGGTCGATGAGGCCCTGGTCGGTGCCCGCGACGATCAGCGCCAGGCGGTGGCCCTTCGGGACGACATGGTCGGTCGCCGCCAGGTCGAGGGTGATCGTGTACCGCTTGCCCGGGGTGAGCGGGGACCCCTTCCCGTCCGAGGCGTGGTTGCCGAGGTCGGCCCAGCCGCGGCTGACGACCGTGTAGTCGACGTTGGCGGTCTTGGCCTTCGCCTCCTTGAAGCAGGAGCTGTCGCCGGTGGTGCTCGCGCCCCAGCAGGTGCGGTTCGTGAGGGTGGTGATGCCCTCGCCGGCGTCGGCGTAGTCGCGGATGGTGTCGGAGCCGACGTCCACGAGGACGGCGGAGAGATGGGCCGTCGGGGTGGAGGGCGTCGCGGTGACGGTGACCTCGGAGGAGCCGGACAGGCGCAGCTCGCGGGTGAGCGGTCCGGTGACGAAACCGGCCTTCTCCGGTGTCGACTTGTCGATCTGTGCGGCCCAGTCGGTCTCGCTCAGCTTCGGGTCGTCGGTGAAGGTCTCGCTGCCGTGGCCGCGGTCCAGGCCGAGGGTGCCGACGCCGGCCTGGGCTCCCCGGTCGGGACGCAGGGTGGTGGCCCGGGTGCGGGCCGGCGGCCAGACCGTGGAGGTGCTCCACTGGTCGGGACGGCGTTCGATGTCGGCCATGGGCTCGCGGTCGATGCCGTTGTCGTAGCCCATGAGTTCGTGGTCGAACCAGCGGTGCAGGGTGTCGACCCAGGTGGCGCGGCGGAAGTCGAAGGGGTCGACGTGGCCGGTCTGGGAGAGCCAGATCTTGCGCTCGACACCGTGCTTCGCGAGGGCGTCCCACCACTGGCCGACGTGCTTCATGCGTACGTTGAGGTCCTGCGTGCCGTGGATCAGGAAGACGCTGGCCCTGACCTTCTTCGCGGCCTTCACGTAGTCGCGCTCGGTCCACAGCGGGGTCCAGTCGCCGGTGCGCGGGGCCCCGTCGACGAGCTTCTGCTGCACGGCGCCGCACTTCTCGCGGGCGTCGGGGCTGTTGACGTAGTCGGACAGCCACTCGGGGCCGGAGTCGTAGAGCGGGGCCCCCTGCTGGAAGTAGTAGTCGTACCAGGAGGAGATGGCACTGATCGGGACGATGGTCTTGAGGCCCTTGACGCCGGTGGCGGCGACGCCGTTGGCGATGGTGCCGTCCCAGCTCTTGCCGATCATGCCGGTGCGGCCGTTGGTCCAGGCGGCCTTGGCTCGGGTGGTGCCGGTGCGGGTCGTGTAGGCCTTGGCACGGCCGTTCAGCCAGTCGACGACGGCCTTCGCTGACTGGATGTCGGAGCGGCCGCCGACGTCGTCGCAGCCGTCGGAGCGGTTGGTTCCGGCCAGGTCGACGCCGACGAAGGCGTAGCCGCGGGGCACGAAGTAGTTGTCGTAGTACAGCGGCATCTGGACGACGTCGCCGTTCGCGTCGTACGTCTTGCGCTGGCTCTCGTTGCCGCGCCCGCAGCAGGAGTAGTACGGGCTGGCGTCCATGATGACGGGAATCCTGCGGCCCTGCCGGGCGGGTTCGCGGGGGCGGACGATGTCGACCGCGACCCGGTCGGCCTTTCCGTCGCCGTCGCCGTCGAGTCCGGTGTCCACCCAGACGGCCTCACGGATGGCCTTCTCGTACGAGTAGACGGGTTCGCTCCCGCGCGGGGCGGCCTGTGCCGCGGCCGGGGTGAGCAGTGTGGCCAAGAGGGCGGCGGTGGCCGCCGTCGCGAGCGGTCTCCAGGTCGTGAAGCGCGTGCGTTTCGGCATGCGCCGGACGCTACATCGGTGAACTCCTGTTCAGAAGAGGGCAGCTGACGGACCGGCGTGTCCGGGAGGGGCCCGAGGGTCGGGTGCCTCATGTCGGCCGAATGGCGATCGTGTGACAGCAGGGACCATGGACATGACTAGTGACACAGGGAGTCAATAGGCTCCGGACAGCATTCGGGACCTACGACTTGGAGCCTTGCGTGCACCGCAGAATCATCGCGCCGGGAGCCCTGGCAGCGGCCGTTCTCCTGCTGGCGATCCCGGCGTCGGCCGCGCCCCACTCCCCCGGCGCGCCGGGTATCGGCGACCCCTACTACCCGGCCTACGGGAACGGCGGATACGACGTCTCCCACTACGACCTCCGGCTGAAGTACCAGCCGGCCACGGACGAACTGGAGGGCACGGCGACCCTCGTGGCCCGCACCACGCAGGAGCTGTCGAGGTTCAACCTGGACTTCCTGCTGGACGTCGGCGAGGTGCGCGTCAATGGCGCGAAGGCCTCGTTCACGACCTCGGGCGAGCACGAGCTGGAGATCACGCCGAAGACGCCGCTGGCCAAGGGCACGTCCGTCACGGTCGTCGTGCGCTACCGCGGGGTGCCGTCGTCGAAGCAGGCCTACGGTTTCACCAGCTGGCACCGCACTCCGGACGGCGGTGTCGCGGCGAACGAGCCCGAGGCCGCGGCGTGGTGGTTCCCGGGCAACGACCACCCGCTCGACAAGGCCACCTACGACGTGTCCGTACTGGTCCCGGACGGCACGCAGGCCATCTCCAACGGCACGCTCCAGTCGACGAGTTCACGCCTCGGCTGGACCCGTTGGAACTGGCGCTCGAACAAGCCGCAGGCCACGTACCTCGCCACGCTGGCGGTCGGGAAGTTCGACATCACGACGGGCACGACCGAGAGCGGCATTCCGGTCCTCAACGCCTACAGCAAGGACCTGGGCGACCACGCCGGAGCGGCGCGGGCGAGCATCGAACGGACCGGGGAGATCGCGGACTGGCTGGCCGGGTACTTCGGGCCGTACCCCTACAACGCGCTCGGCGGCTATGTGCCGAACACCACCACGGGATACGCGCTGGAGACGCAGACCCGGCCGTACTACAGCCCGCGGCAGTTCGCGAACGGGTCGAACGTGTCCCTCGTCGTCCATGAGATCGCCCACCAGTGGTACGGGGACGACGTGTCCCTCAAGCGCTGGAAGGACATCTGGATCAACGAGGGGTTCGCGCGGTACGCGCAGTGGCTGTGGTCCGAGCACGAGGGCGAGGGCACCGCTCAGGAACTCGCCGACTACGTGTACGCCTCGCATCCGGCGGACGACTCGTTCTGGACGGTGAGGCCCGGGGACCCGGGTCCGGAGAACCAGTTCGACGCGGCGGTCTACGACCGGGGCGCGCTGGCCGTGCAGGCGTTGCGCAACGAGATCGGTGACGAGGCGTTCTTCGCGATCCTCAAGGGCTGGCCGCGGAAGTACGCCCATGGCAACGCGTCGGTCGCCGACTTCCGGCGCTACGCCGAGGAGGTGTCCGGGAAGCCCCTGGCCGCGCTGTTCGACACGTGGCTGTTCGAGGCGTCCAAGCCGACGTCGGCGGCGGCCCGGACCGCGTCCGTCGCGAAGGCCGGCGGGACGGTGTCGCAGCCGAGGTCGTGGAAGAAGATCGCCGCGACCGACGGGGTTCACGAGCACGCGCGGCACGGGAGCGGCGAGCACAAGCGCTGACGCGCCTCCTCCCGCACGGCGGTCTACGGTGGGCCCATGCGCGTCCGGCGTATGGGCCCGGTCGGCGCGTCGGCCGGCGGGTGAAGGGAGCCGGGCGTGCGGGACATCGCGATCATCGAGGCACCGTCCGTACTGGGGCTGCGGCCGACCGGGGTCGAGGGACTGCCGGAGGCGCTGCTCGGGGCCGGGCTGGCCGAAGGCCTCGGCGCGGTGCGGGCGGGCCGGGTGGAGCCGCCCGCGTACGACCCGGAGCGGGATCCGGACAGCGGCGTGCTCAACCCGGGCGGTATCGCCGGGTACTCCGCTTCGTTGGCCGATGCCGTCGGGGGTGTCCTCGACGACGGCCGCTTCCCTGTGGTGCTGGGCGGCGACTGCAGCGTGCTGCTCGGCAATCTGCTCGCGCTGCGCCGCCGGGACCGCCACGGGCTGCTCTTCCTCGACGGACACACCGACTTCTACCAGCCCTCGGCGGAACCGGCCGGTGAGGCGGCCTCCATGGAACTCGCCCTGGCCACCGGGCACGGCCCGCGTGTCCTGGCCGACCTGGAGGGCCGGGGCCCCCTGGTGCGGGACGAGGACGTCGTCGCCCTGGGGTTCCGGGACGCGGAGGAGTCCGCGGGGTACGGCATGCAGCCGCTGCCGTCCGCGCTGCACGCGATGGATCTCGACACCGTGCGCGCCCTGGGGGCGGCCGAGGCGGCCCGGCGCGCGGTCGGGCTGCTGACGGGCGACGGCGCGGGCGCCGGGTACTGGATCCATCTCGATGCCGACGTGCTGGACGACACGGCCATGCCCGCCGTCGACTACCGGCTGCCGGGCGGCCTGACCTGGCAGGAGCTGGAGACCGTTCTGCGCACGGCACTGTCCGACGGCGGAGCGGCGGGCCTCGACGTCGCGATCTTCAACCCGCGACTGGATCCCGACGGGTCGATCGCGGAACGTCTGACCGGGTGCCTGCTGCGGAGCTTCGACGGGCAGGGCTGACCCCTGTCGGGGGGCGGGGGCAAGGGCTGAGCCGGTCCGAGCAACGTCGCCTCAGTCCCGTGGTCGTACACCGTCACCCGTATCCCCTGTCGCACCAGCCGCTCCTCGACGAGCGGCTCGACGCGGGACCATTTCCCGCCCGCCAGGCCGCAGCCGATGCGCGGCATGTGCACGGACGCGCCCAGCTCGGCGGCCTCGCCGACGAGGGAGCCGAGGGCCGTGTCGATCGCCTCGTAGCGGACGGGGACGCCCTTGCTGCCGGTCCTGATGCGCGCCGGCCGATCATGTCGGCCACCCACGCATACGGCTCGACCCGCACGAACCGCACCGCGCCCAGCCCGAAGTCGTTCGCCGCGCGGCCCCGCTGCCAGGCCCGGTACGCCTGCTCCGGCTCGGGCCGGCGGCGCGATATCGACACGACGAAGCCCTTGCCCCAGCCCCCGATGTCGTTGCAGACATGGGCGATGATCTTGACGCCCTTCACCGACGGAACGGTGGCGTCACCCCGGACATACCTGATCCCCGACATGACGCCACCGTAGACGCGGCCACTGACCATGGCCCCGGCCTGCTACTTCGTGAGCTGGGACAGCTCCTGGTCGGCCGTCGCGGACACCCTGCGGCGGATGCCGAACCAGCCCGCGACCAGCATGGCCGCGATCACGGGGACGAGCAGGAGTGTCTTGCGGCCGACCTCGGGGTCGTTCCACATCATGCCGAGGCAGGCCAGCAGGAAGACGATCGTGGTGATCTCCGTGACCGGGCTGCCGGGGAGGCGGAAGGAGGGGCGGTCGACCAGGCCCGCCTTGGCACGGCGGACGAAGACCAGGTGGCAGATCATGATGATCACCCACGTGCTGATGATGCCGAGGGAGGCGACGTTCAGCACGATCTCGAAGGCCTGGGCCGGCACGAGGTAGTTCAGTCCGACGCCGAGCACGCACACCGCGCAGGTGAGCAGGATGCCGCCGTAGGGGACCTGGCTGCGGTTCATGCGGGCGGTGAACTTCGGCGCGGAACCGGCCATCGCCATGGAGCGCAGGATGCGGCCCGTGGAGTACAGGCCCGAGTTCAGCGAGGACATGGCGGCCGTCAGGACGACCAGGTTCATCACGTCGCCCGCCGCGGGGATGCCGATCTTCGACAGGACCGTGACGAAGGGGCTCTGGTCGGCCGAGTAGACCGAGCCGGGCAGGAGCAGGGCCAGCAGGACGACCGAGCCGACGTAGAAGAGCCCGACCCGCCACATGATCGAGTTCACCGCGCGCGGGACGACCTTCTCCGGCTCGGCGGTCTCACCCGCGGCGACACCGACCAGCTCCAGCGCGGCGTACGCGAAGATCACGCCCTGCATGACCAGGACGACGGGCATCATGCCGTGCGGGAAGACACCGCCGTTCTCCGTGATCACGCTCATGCCCGGCGTCTGGCCGCCCACCTTGTGCTGCGTGGCGAGCAGGAAGATGCCGATGAGCATGAAGCCGACGAGCGTGGCGACCTTGATGATCGAGAACCAGAACTCCATCTCGCCGAAGATCTTCACCGAGATCAGGTTCACGGCCAGCACGACCGCGAGCGCGACCAGCGCGAGCACCCACTGCGGGATGTCGGTGAACAGGCTCCAGTAGTGCGTGTAGAGCGCGATCGCGGTGATGTCGGCGATGCCGGTGGTCGACCAGTTCAGGAAGTACATCCAGCCGGCGACGTAGGCGCCCTTCTCCCCGAGGAACTCCCGCGCGTACGACACGAAGGAGCCCGAGGAGGGGCGGTAGAGCACGAGTTCGCCGAGGGCCTTCACGACGAAGAAGGCGAAGACGCCGCACACCAGGTAGGCGATCGCCAGCGCCGGGCCCGCGTTGTGCAGCCGCCCGCCGGCACCCAGGAAGAGTCCGGTGCCGATCGCGCCACCGATGGCGATCATGTTGACGTGGCGGGGCTTGAGGTCCTTGCTGTAGCCGGCGTCGCCCGCGTCCGCGGGCACCTGGGCCGCATCGGTACGCGGCGTCGCCGCAGCCGTGTTGACGGCGTCCTTGCTCACGGGTGGTTCCACTCTCTGGATCACCCCGGACGTCGTGGGCCCGGGGTCCGTACAGTGCGATGGCCCGCACCACCCTTATGACGCGGCGCGGACCAAGGCTGCACCTTCCCACACCGGTCTGCTCGCATTCGGTGACGGGGGTCACACAGCGTCACTTCTCACAAGGTCCACCAGGAACAGGCACAGCGATCACCGGCTGTTCACTTCATGGTCATGCGGGGATGCGGCCGAGGTTTCACAGCACTGGTGAGACAGCGATACTGCTGCACATGACGACCGACGCCGAGGAGCCGACCCTCACGATCGACGAGCTGGCCGCCCGGGCCGGTGTCACGGTGCGCACGGTCCGCTTCTACGGCACGAAGGGACTGCTGCCGCCGCCGGTGCTAGGCCCCCGGCGGGTGGGGCACTACGGGCGGGAGCACCTGGCCCGGCTGGCGCTGATCGAGGAGTTGCAGCGGCAGGGCATGACGCTCTCCGGCATAGAGCGCTATCTGCGGCAACTTCCGCCGGACCTGAGCGCGCACGACCTCGCCATCCACCGTGCCGTGGTGGCCTCCTGGGCGCCGGACACCGTCGAGACGGTCACCCGGCGGGAGCTGGAGCGGCGGGCCGGGCGGCCGCTCGGCGCCGAGGACGTCGAGCGGCTGATCGCGATGGGCGTGGTCCGGCCCGGGGACGACGGGTACGAGGCCGACCTCGGTCTGCTCCGGCTGGGCGTAGGGCTGCTGGACGTGCCGCTCTCCCAGGAGGCGATCTTCGCGGCGCGCACGGTGCTCATCGAACACACGCGCGCCGCGGCCCGTGAACTCTCCCAGCTCTTCCGGGGCGAGGTGGCGGAGCGTGACGCCCGGGACGTGCGGTCCCTGTCGGCGCACATGCACCCTCTGGTGGTGCAGGCGCTCCTCACGGCCTTTCAGCGGTCGCTGAAGGAAGAGCTGGGCGAGTGGCTCACGGAGCCTCCGGAAGAGTCAGCCGCGGGCTGAGTCGCTGAACCGCTCCCCCTTCTCCGCCTTGTCCACCAGCAGCGCGGGCGGTGCGAACCGGTCGCCGTAGCGCTCGGCGAGTTCACGCGCGCGTGCCACGAATCCGGGCAGGCCTACGCCTCCCCCGGCGCCGCCGTCGTAGCCGTTGATGTACTGGAGCACGCCGCCGGTCCAGCCCGGGAAGCCGATGCCGAAGATCGAGCCGATGTTGGCGTCGGCGACCGAGGTCAGCACGCCCTCCTCCAGCAGCCGGACGGTGTCCAGCGCCTCGGAGAAGAGCATGCGCTCCTTCATGTCCTCGAACGGGATCTGGTACCCGGGCTTGGTGTAGTGCTCGCGCAGTCCCGGCCACAGCCCGGCGCGCTTGCCGTCGTCGCCGTAGTCGTAGAAGCCGGCGCCGCCGCTGCGGCCCGTACGGCCGAACTCGTCGACCATGCGGTCGATCACGGCCTCGGCCGGGTGGGCCGTCCAGGTGCCGCCCGCCTCCTCCACGGCGCGCTTCGTCTCGCCCCGGATCTTGCGGGGCAGGGTCAGCGTCAGCTCGTCCATCAGGGACAGCACCTTGGCCGGGTAGCCGGCCTGGGCGGCGGCCTGCTCGACCGACGCGGGCTCGATGCCCTCGCCGACCATGGCGACGCCCTCGTTGATGAAGTGCCCGATGACGCGGGAGGTGAAGAAGCCGCGCGAGTCGTTGACGACGATCGGGGTCTTGTTGATCTGCCGGACCAGGTCGAAGGCGCGGGCCAGGGCCTCCTCGCCCGTGCGCTCGCCCTTGATGATCTCGACGAGCGGCATCTTGTCGACGGGCGAGAAGAAGTGCAGCCCGATGAAGTCGCTCTGGCGCTCGACGCCCTCGGCGAGTGCGGTGATGGGGAGGGTGGAGGTGTTGGAGCACAGCAGCGCGTCGGGCGCCACGACGTTCTGGATCTCCTGGAACACCTTGTGCTTGAGGGACGTGTCCTCGAAGACGGCCTCGATCACGGCGTCGCAGCCGGCCAGGTCCTGCGCCTCCGCGGTGGGCGTGATGCGGGCGAGCAGCGCGTCCGCCTTCTGCTGGGTCGTACGGCCCCTGGAGACGGCCTTGGCGCACAGCTTCTCGGAGTAGCCCTTGCCCTTGAGGGCCGACTCCAGGGAGACGTCCTTCAGGACGACGTCGATGCCGGCGCGGGCGCAGGAGTAGGCGATGCCCGCGCCCATCATGCCGGCGCCGAGGACGGCGACCTTGCGGACCTTCGTGGGCTCGATGCCCTTGGGCCGGTTGGCGCCGGAGTTGACGGCCTGGAGGTCGAAGAAGAAGGCCTGGATCATGTTCTTCGAGGTCTGCCCGGCCGCGAGGTCCACGAAGTAGCGGGCCTCGATGACCTGGGCGGTCTCGAAGTCGACCTGGGAGCCCTCGACGGCCGCGGCGAGGATGTTGCGCGGCGCCGGGTAGGGGGCGCCGCCCGTCTGCTTGCGCAGATTCGCCGGGAAGGCGGGCAGGTTCGCGGCGAACTTGGGGTTGGCGGGCGTGCCGCCCGGGATGCGGTAGCCCGGCTTGTCCCAAGGCTGCTGCGACTCCGGGTTGGCGTCGATGAAGGCGCGGGCCTTGGCGAGCAGTTCCTCCTGGGTCTCGGCGATGTCGTCGACGAGGCCGTTCTCCTGGGCGCGGCGCGGGCTGTACTGGGTGCCCTGGAGGAGGACTTTCAGCAGGGCGTCGGCGATGCCGAGCAGCCGGACGGTGCGGACGACGCCGCCGCCTCCGGGGAGCAGGCCGAGGGTGACCTCGGGGCAGCCGATCTTCGAGCCGGGCGCGTCGAGCGCGACGCGGTGGTGGCAGGCCAGGGCGATCTCGTAACCACCGCCGAGGGCCGCGCCGTTGAGCGCGGCGACGACCGGCTTGCCGAGGGTCTCGATGCGGCGCAGGTTCCGCTTGATCGCCATGCCGCCGTCGAACAGCTCCTGGGCCGTCTCGGGCGTGACACGGATCAGGTCGCGCAGGTCGCCGCCGGCGAAGAAGGTCTTCTTGGCGGAGGTGATGATGACGCCCCGGATGGAGTCCTTCTCGGCCTCCAGGCGGTCGGTGACGGCGGCGAGCGAGTCGCGGAACGCCTGGTTCATGGTGTTCGCGGACTGGTTCGGGTCGTCGATCACGAGGGTGACGAGGCCGGTGCGGTCCTGTTCCCAGCGGATGGTGGTGGACTCAGTGCTCATGGGGATGTGCTCCGTAGTGATCCGTTGGGAGGTGGTCAGATGCGCTCGACGATCGTGGCGACGCCCATGCCGCCGCCCACGCACAGCGTGGCGAGGCCGTAGCGCTTGTCCTGGCGCTCCAGTTCGTCGACGAGCGTGCCGAGGATCATCGCGCCGGTCGCGCCGAGGGGGTGGCCGAGGGCGATCGCGCCGCCGTTGACGTTGACCTTGTCCAGGGACAGGCCCATGTCCTTCACGAAGCGCAGCACGACCGCCGCGAACGCCTCGTTGATCTCGACGAGGTCGATGTCGTCGATGGTCAGTCCGGCCTTGGCGAGGGCCTTGCGGGTGGCGGGGGCGGGGCCGGTGAGCATGATCGTGGGCTCGGAGCCGGACACGGCGGCGGAGACGATCCGCGCACGCGGCGTGAGGCCGTAGCGCTCGCCGACCTCCTTGGAGCCGATCGCGACGAGTGAGGCGCCGTCCACGATGCCGGAGGAGTTGCCCGCGTGGTGGACGTGGTCGATCTTCTCCACCCAGTGGTACTGCTGGAGCGCGACCGCGTCGAAGCCGCCGAGTTCGCCGATGTCCGCGAAGGACGGCTTGAGCTTGGCCAGGGAGTCGGCGGTGGTGCCGGGGCGCGGGAACTCGTCGTGGTCGAGGACGACGAGGCCGCTGCGATCCTTGACCGGGACGACGGACCGCTCGAAGCGGCCGTCCTTCATCGCGGTGGCGGCCCGCTCCTGGGAGAGGGCCGCGTACTCGTCGACGTCGCGCCGGGAGAAGCCCTCGATGGTGGCGATGAGGTCGGCGCCGATGCCCTGCGGCACGAAGTTGACCTCGAGGTTGGTCATCGGGTCGTTGAACCAGGCGCCGCCGTCGGAGGCCATCGGCACCCGGGACATCGACTCGACGCCGCCCGCGAGGACGAGGTCCTCCCAGCCCGAACGCACCTTGGCGGCGGCCAGGTTGACGGCCTCCAGGCCCGAGGCACAGAAGCGGTTCTCCTGCACACCGGCCACCGTGTCGGGCAGGCCCGCCGCGATGGCGGCGATCCGGGCGATGTCGGAGCCCTGGTCGCCGACCGGGCCGACGACGCCGAGCACGATGTCGTCGACGGCGGCCGGGTCGAGGTCCGGGAAGCGGGCGCGGATCTCGTGGATCAGTCCCACGACCAGGTCGATGGGCTTGGTGCCGTGCAGGGAGCCGTTGGCCTTGCCGCGCCCGCGCGGGGTGCGGATCGCGTCGTACACATACGCTTCGGTGCTCACGAGGGGGCCTTTCACTGAGGGTTGCGGAACGCGGGGAGGAGCCCGGGGACGTCCCAGTCCCGGGCGACGTCCGCCGTGTCGGCGCCCGGCCGCGCCGGGCCGGTGCGGACGGAGGTCGGGGTCGCGGAGAAACGGGGGGCCGGGGCGGGCTGGGTGATGCCGCCGTGGTCGGTGAAGGTGCCGCGGGCGGCGAGATGCGGGTGGTGCGGGGCCTCGCGCAGCGACAGGACGGGCGCCACGCACGCGTCGGAGCCCTCGAAGACGGCCGTCCACTCGTCCCTCGTGCGGGTCTTGAATCGGACCGCGATCTGTTCGCGCAATTCGCCCCACCGGCTGACGTCCTTGCGGGCCGCGGCCTGGTCCTCGATGCCGAGGAGGGTCAGGAACTCCTCGTAGAACTGCGGCTCCAGCGCGCCGACGGCCATGTGCAGGCCGTCGGCCGTCTCGTACGTCCCGTAGTACGGGCAGCCGCCGTCCAGGAGGTTGGCGCCGCGGCGGTCCTGCCAGCCGCCGGCGGCGAGCATGCCGTGGATCATCGTGGCGAGGTGGGCGGTGCCGTCGACGATGGCGGCGTCGACGACCTGGCCGGTGCCGGTCGCCCGCGCGTGGTTCAGGGCGGCCAGGACGCCGACGACGAGGTACAGGGAGCCGCCCGCGTAGTCGCCGAGCAGGTTGGCCGGGACGGCCGGCGGCTCGTCCGGCCGGCCGATCATGCCGAGCGTGCCGGTGGGGGCGATGTACGCGATGTCGTGCCCGGCGCGCCCGGCGAGCGGACCGTCCTGGCCCCAGCCGGTCATCCGCCCGTAGACGAGGCGCGGGTTGCGGGCATGGCAGGCCTCGGGGCCGACGCCCAGGCGCTCGGCGACACCGGGGCGATAGCCCTCGACCAGGATGTCGGCGCGTGCGGCGAGGTCGAGCACACGGCCGGGGCCGTCCGGGGACTTCAGGTCGACGACCACCGAGCGCTTGTTGCGGTTGGTGACGTCGTACGCCGGGTCGATCGCGAGTCCGGGGCCGCCGGGGCGGTCCACGCGCACGACGTCGGCCCCGAGGTCGGCCAGGAGCATGGCGGCGAACGGGCCGGGCCCGATGCCGGCCAGCTCGACGACGCGTACGCCGGTGAGCGGGCCGTGTCCTGGCGTCCTTGCCGTGGTCATCCAGCCCCCAGTGCTGTGACACAACCGATGTAACACCAGTGATGCTAAGAACGCGTTCCGATCGGCACAAGACCGGAAGAGAGCAAGCGCTTAGTAATCTGCCTGACGGAGTCAGTCCCCGTCCAGTTCCGCTATCAGCCGTTTCGGCGCGATCACCCGATAGCTCTCCTCCACCCAGTCGCAGAGCATCTCCGCGGCCGGGGCGCCCTGCCGCTCCAGGGGGATGCTCACCCAGCCGGACTTGCCCAGGCCGTAACCGGCGGGCTCGGCGCCGGGGCCGGCCAGGGCGTGGGCGTGAGCCGTCTCGTCCTTGAGCTTCACCGTCACACCCAGGGGGTAGCTGCCGTCCTGGACGCCGAGGAAGACGAACACCTTCTTGTTGACCTTCGCGACGGACTCGCCCCAGGGGAACTCCTCGACGGCACCCGGCAGCCCCAGCGCGAACTCGCGCACTTTCTCCCACTTCTTCAGGGCATTCCTGGGCACGGCCATCGTCGTTCCTCCGGGCTCGTCGTCGGGCTCCGCACTCCTCACGCTAGCCTCGGCCACCGACAGCGGCACGGGCTGCACGACCGAGGGGTGTCATGAGCAGGCTGAACAGGACGGACCGTCCGTACGACATCGTGCTCTTCGGAGCCACCAGTTTCGCCGGAGTGCTCACCGCCGAGTATCTGGCCGCGCACGCGCCGGAGGGGCTGCGCTGGGCGATCGCGGGACGCAGCGCGGAGAAGCTGGAGCGGCTGCGCGAGCGGCTGCCGGACGACGCGGAGGTGGGGGTGCTGCGGGCGGACGTCTCCGACCCGGCCTCGCTGCGGTCCCTCGCCGAGCAGGCGCGCGTGGTGGCCACGACGGTCGGCCCGTACGTGAAGTACGGCGAGGAGCTCGTGGCCGCCTGCGCGGACGCCGGGACCGACTACCTCGACCTCGCGGGCGAGCCGGAGTTCGTGGACCTGATGTACGTCCGGCACGACGCACGCGCGCGTGAGACCGGGGCCCGGCTGGTGCACGCCGCCGGCTTCGACTCGATCCCGCACGATCTGGGCGTGTACTTCACCGTGCAGCAGTTGCCCGAGGACGTGCCGCTGACCGTGGACGGCTTCGTGACCGCCGACGCGGCCTTCTCGGGCGGCACGTTCAACTCGGCCCTGAACCAGTTCGCGCGGCAGCGGGAGATGGCGGCGGCCGTGCGGGACCGGCGGCGGCACGAGCCGCGGCTGGTGGGACGGCGGGTCTCCGCGCCGACGGGTACGCCACGGTTCGCCAAGGAGGTCGGCGCCTGGGCGCTGCCGATGCCGACCATCGACCCTCAGATCGTGCGGCGGTCGGCGGCGGCCCTCGAGCGGTACGGCCCCGACTTCCGCTACCGGCAGTACGCGGCCGTCCGGCACCTGCCCGTCGCGGTGGGCGGGGTCGCGGCCGTCGGCGCGCTGGTCGCGGCGGCCCAGGTGCCGCCCGCGCGGCGCTGGTTGTCGGACCGGCTCAAGCCCGGGGACGGGCCGAGCCCCGAGAAGCGGGCGAAGAGCTGGTTCTCCCTGCGCTTCGTGGGCGAGGGCGGCGGCAGGCGGGTGTACACGGAGGTCTCGGGCGGCGATCCGGGGTACGACGAGACGGCGAAGATGCTCGCCGAGTCGGCGCTGTGCCTGGCCTTCGACGACCTGCCGAAGCGGGCGGGTCAGCTCACCACGGCGGTCGCGATGGGCGACGCGCTGATCGACCGGCTGCGCGCGGCGGGGATCCGCTTCCGCGTCGCGTCGACTCGCTGAGGGGACTCCGAGAGGCTCCGTCCTACATCGGCCACTCGGCGATGGTGTAGATCATCCCGGCGATCCAGGCGAGCCCCGCCAGCACGGCCAGGACGAGCCCGATCGTGACGGCACGCTCGACCGTCTGGGTCGGTCCGGCAACAGGCTTGGGAGCGCGGTGCGTTGTCATGCGCCCCAGCCTGCCGACGGGGGCCGGGGCCGGGCATCCGTACAGGTACTCAGAGCCGGTACTCAGATCACACCGGCCGGTCTCCTCGGTCGGCGGTGGCCGGTCAGGCCGGGTAGGTCTCCCGCAGCGCCTTGCGGCAGAGGGCGTCCGCTCTGCGGGTGGTTTCCGGGAGGCGGTACTCGGGGGTCAGGGCGAGGGTGTGGGCGCAGGCGGCGGCGAGGGTCACGCGGTGGCCTACCGAGACGAAGACCGGTTTGACGGCCTCCCGGGTGCGCAGGGCGCGGCCGACTTCCTCGGAGCCGGCAAGCAGCGCGGAGCTGCTGCCTCGCGGGGTGTCCGGGTCGTCGTAGGCGAAGGCGAAGGGGTTCTTGGCGACGCCGATCGTGGGGAGGCCGGTCAGGACGCCGAGATGGCTGGCGAGGCCGAAGCGGCGGGGGTGGGCGAGGCCGTAGCCGTCGCAGACCACCAGGCCGGGCGGGAGCGGCAGGGCGTCGAGGGCGGCCAGGACCGTGGGGATCTCGCGGAAGGCGAGCAGTCCGGGCACATAGGGGAAGGAGACGCGGCCCACCGCCGTGGCCTCCGCGACGACCTCGAGACTCGACGCGTCCAGGACGACCGCCGCCGCGACGACGACATCGCGTTCGTCGTCGTAGGCCACGTCGACCCCCGTCACACGGCCCGTGCCGGGCGGCGGTCCGGGTTCGTCGAGGATCACGCGCTCGCGCAGTTCGTCCTGGACGGCGCGGGCCTGTTCCTCGGTCGCGGGCCAGTGTTCGGGGATGCGTACGGTCGTCATGGTGGCCTGAGCCTACGGGCTTCCCGCCGGCCGCACGGGTGCCCGGGGGTAGGCTCGTGATCATGTTCGTGCTGGAGCTGACCTACACCGCCCCGCTGGACGCCGTCGACACCGTGCTGGAGGCGCATGTGGCGTGGCTCGACGAGCAGTACGAGCGGGGCGTCTTCCTCGCGTCCGGACGCAAGAACCCCCGCGACGGCGGGGTGATCATCGCCGTCGCGGGGGACCGTGCGCGGATCGAGGAGATCACCGCCGGGGACCCGTTCGTCACCGCGGGCGTGTGCGCGTACCGCGTCACCGAGTTCGTCGCGACGAAGACGGCACCCGGGCTGGAGGCCTACCGGGAGACCCTCTGAGGCGTACGCCTCACTTGCCCAGTGCGCGCCGCAACTGGCTCTTGTTCATGGTGGAGCGGCCGTCGACGCCGCGGCGCCTGGCCTCCTGGTACAGCTGGTCGTAGGTGGGGCCCTGGGACCCCTGGCCCGACCGCTGCCCGCCGCGCTTGCCGGAGGACATGTCCTGGGTGGATGTTCGGCCGGCGGTCTTCGACTCGCCGGAGCGGGCGCGTTCCTTGTTCACCGTCCGCGCGGCGATCTCCTTGGCGCGGCCGGTGCTCTCGCCCCGGTCCCGCGCACTGTCCTTGATGTGCTCGTACTGACGCTCCCGCTTGGAGCTCGAACCGCGTGGCATCACCGCTCACTTCCTCTCACGACCAGTGAACGAGTACCCACACTGCCAACGATCAGGGCAGTCCGCATGCTCAGTGCTCCAGGCGGGCAACCCGGCCCTTCTCACCGGCGGCCCAGCACCCTCGGTGCGGGGTGCAGTCGACGGTGTCGTAGGAACCGGTGTCGACCGTCCGCCAGGTGCGGCCGCCGTCCGCGGTGAGGTCGGTGCCGGTGGGGCCGACGGCGAGGGCGGCGGTGCGGCTGTGCGGGAGCCAGGCGACGCCGGAGCGGTAGGCGGGTGGGGAAGTTGCGGCGGGGCGCCAGGTGCGGCCGCCGTCGGAGGTGCGCGCGGCGGCCTGCGGGGAGGGCTGGTCGGGGCGGAAGTCGCCGCCGACGGCGAGGCCGTGGCCGCGGTCGCGGAAGGCCAGTGCGAAGACGCCGCGGGCCGCGTCGCCCGCCGGGAGGGCCGTGTCGGTGGCCGTCCAGGTGTGCCCTCGGTCGGCGGAGTGCAGCACACGCGCGCGTGCGGCCCCGCCGGTGGCGAGCCAGACGTCCTTCGGCCCGGAGGTGACCAGACACTGGCCGCTCGCCGCGAATCCGGCCTCGCCCTCCTGCGCGGCCGGCATGCCCGCGTTCGGCAGCACCTTCCAGGTACGGCCGCCGTCACCGGTCGACAGGATGCGGAACCTCCCGTCCACCGGGTCGCTCATCGCGAGGCCGTGGCGGGAGTCGAAGAACGCGAGGCAGTCGTAGAAGGCCTTCGGGTCGGTGTTGCGGAAGGACTCCGTCCAGGTCGCCCCGCCGTCGTCGGTCCGGAACACCCGGGACGCCTCGCCCTCACCGATGGCCAGGACCACGGCCCGGCGCGCGTCGAACGCCTCGACGTCCCGGAACTGCAACTCCGCCGTGCCCGGGGGCGAGACGTTCCGCCAGGTCGCCCCGCCGTCGGTGGTGCGCAGGACGGTGCCGCCGGTCCCGGCGACCCAGGCGGTGTTCCGGCTGACGGCTGCGAGGCCGCGGAATCGCACCTCCGGGGTGCCGGTGTCCTTCAGCTCCCAGTGCGGCACCCGGCGCTCCGGCTCGTGCGCCTGTGCCGGCACGGCGGTCAGGGCGGCCAGTGCCGCCGCGCAGGCCGCCGCAGCGGTCGCCCTGCGCCGTGTTCGTCCCGTCCGTCGCGTGCTCCCCAAGCGCCTCATGGCCGGGGAAGCTAGCCCACGGTCCGGTCGCCGTCCAGACGGCCTCGCGGACGCGGGGGGTGTTCCGGTGAGCGCCACAAGTGCCCGCCGTGGCACATGAGGAGAGTCACGTCACTCTGGTGCATGAACACGGTGACGGAGGTCACTCGCACTTCGTGTGCACGGATTGGCTGAATCCGGCGTCTCTTCCAATGCCCGGCCGCAATCCGACCGGAAGTCCGTCCAGCCGTCACAAGGGAGCAAGGCGTTGTCCATCGTCATCGAGCAGCCCGTGGAGGCCCGTCTCGTCGCCGCCGCGCCGCGTATGCCGAGCATTCCCGCGACGCTGCACTACGACCGGCGTGACCCGTTCGCCGTCCGCATGACCTTCCCCGCCCCGGCCACGCTGGAGGGCGTCGAGGTCTGCTGGACCTTCTCCCGCGAGCTGCTCGCCGCGGGCCTGAAGGAGGCCGAGGGACACGGGGACGTGCGGGTGCGGCCGTACGGGTACGACCGCACCGTGCTGGAGTTCCACGCGCCCGAGGGCACCGCCGTCGTGCATGTCCGCTCCAGTGAGGTGCGCCGGTTCCTGGAGGCCACGAGCGAGCTCGTGCCCGTCGGTCTCGAGCACCTCCAGCTGGATCTGGACCACGGCCTGGCGGAGCTGATGCGGGACGCGTGCTGAGCTGACGCCACTGCGCCAGCAGGGTGTTGACCTCGTCGGGCGTTGACGAACAGCGGCACGCCCGCCGCGTCGGCCGCCCCGCGGCGTCCTCGGCGTAGCCGCTCTCGATCACGCCTCGGGCAGCCGGGCGCTCACGGCGTCCCAGGCGTTGGGCGGGACCGGCGGGGTCCCGGGAAAGGACGCGGCTCGGTCGCTCCTGCGTCATGCCGGCAACCCGAGCAGCGGGACGGGGGCCGTGGCCGGCAGGAATCCGGCCTGGGCGTGGTCAGGGCAGGGCGGACGCCGTCGACTTCGCCGCCACCGCCGTACGCACCTCGCGCACGATCTTCCGCAGCCCGGGCGCCGTCGCCCCGGCGCGCTCGGTCAGCTCCGCAACGCGCTGCTCGTGGGCGCGGACGTCCTGCTCGGGCAGCAGGTCCGCCGCCGCGGCGAGGGCGACGAGCGCCGCGTCGCGCCAGGAGGTCTCGGCGACGGGCGACGGTCCCCGGAGGATCTGCCGCGTCTCCTCCCGCAGCGCCTCCACGGCGGTGACGCGCTCCAGTGCGTGGTCGACGGAGGGGAACACGCCGAGGACCCGCTTCTTCTCCGCCCGCAGATACCCCCCGGCCACGAGCTGCTCCCGCACGGCGTCGAGGGTCACCCGGGCCCGCAGTGTCACCCACGTCCGCCAGGAGTGCGGGCACGATTCGTGGACCAGTTCCAGCAGCCCGTCGAGGACCGCGTCACCGGCGCGCGCGTCGAGGCCGGCCGGCGTGGCGATGCCGTCCTCGTCGGTGAGCAGGCCGCGCTGGGCCAGTTCGGTGAGGGCACCGGCCCGCACCAGGCCGGCCAGGCGGCCGGCGTCGGCGGCCGGCGGACACGCGGAGTCCCAGGCCAGCAGGCAGAGCCGGGCCGGCAGCGAGAGCGGGCCGTCGGTCACGGGGCCTCCTCGGGGTGCTCGGGCCGCTCGTTAATTCGTTGACAGGCCTGAGGACCCCTCGTACGTTGGAGAACGTCCTGTTGCCGCCGATTGGAGAAGGACGTTGCTCGTCTGAGGTCCTGAGACACCGCGTCACACACCTGTGGTGTGTGCGCTGCGTGCGACCTCGGCGATAGAGCCGTCCTCCGGTACAGGGCTTTTCTCATGCCCGTGGAGTCCCTCCTCCCTGGTCGCAGGTGTCTCGATACGCGTTTGCCCCTGACCGCATCAAGCAACCGCGAAAGAGGCCCGCATGCCTACTTCCATCACTGTCACGTCCCTCTCCTTCACCTGGCCCGACGGCTCCCCCGTCTTCGAGGGCCTGGACGTCGCGTTCGGCCCGGGCCGGACCGGCCTGGTCGGCGTCAACGGGTCAGGGAAATCGACCCTGTTGAAGCTGATCGCCGGTGAGCTCGCGCCGGCCGACGGCACGGTCCGCGTGGCCGGCGAGGTCGGCTACCTCCCGCAGAACGTCACGCTCGACACCACCCTGCGCGTCGACCAGACGCTCGGCATCGCCGCACAGCGGGCCGCGCTGCACGCCATCGAGGCGGGCGACGTGGCCGAGGCGCACTTCGAGACCGTCGGCGACGACTGGGACGTCGAGGAGCGTGCCCTGGCCACCCTGGGCGAACTCGGGCTCGGACACGTCGATTTGGACCGCACCATCGGCGAGGTCTCGGGCGGCGAGTCGGTCCTGCTGCGACTGGCCGCGCTGCTGCTGCGCCGGCCCGACGTACTGCTGCTGGACGAGCCGACCAACAACCTCGACCTGTACGCGCGCAGGCGGCTGTACGCGGCCGTCCAGTCCTGGCCGGGTGTGATGGTGGTCGTCAGCCACGACCGTGAACTCCTGGACCTCGTGGACCAGATCGCCGATCTGCGCTCCGGCGAGATCACCTGGTACGGGGGCAACTTCTCCGACTACGAGGAGGCCCTGGCGGTCGAACAGGAAGCGGCCGAGCGCATGGTGCGCGTGGCCGAGTCCGACTTCCGCAAACAGAAGCGTGAACTGGCCGACGCCCAGGTCAAGCTGGCCCGCCGCAAGCGGTACGGACAGAAGATGTTCGAACAGAAGCGCGAGCCGAAGATCGTCATGGGGGCGCGCAAGCGCGCGGCGCAGGAGTCCGCGGGCAAGCACCGCATCATGCACGAGGAGAGGCTCGCCGAGGCCAGGGAGCGGCTCGACGAGGCGGTGGAGGCCGTACGGGACGACGACGAGATCCGTGTCGACCTGCCGTACACGGCCGTGCCGCCGGGGCGTACCGTCCTCACCCTCCAGGATCTCGGGCTCCGGTACGGCGCCCGTGTGGAGGGCGGCTTCGATCTGCGCGGTCCGGAGCGGGTCGCGCTGATCGGGCGCAACGGCTCGGGCAAGACCACGCTGCTGCGCACGATCACCGGCGAGCTGGATCCGGAGTCGGGCGACATGCGGACACATGTGCCGCTGCGGTTCCTGCCACAGCGGCTCGACGTTCTCGACGGGGAGCTGACCGTCGCCGAGAACGTGGCCCGGTTCGCGCCGGACGCCACCAACAACCGGATCCGGGCGCGGCTGGCCCGCTTCCTGTTCCGGGGCGCCCGGGCCGACCAGAAGGCGGCGACACTGTCCGGCGGCGAGCGCTTCAGGGCGGCGCTGGCCGCGCTGATGCTGGCGGAGCCCGCGCCGCAGCTCCTCATGCTCGACGAGCCGACCAACAACCTCGACATGGCGAGCGTGCGGCAGCTGACCACGGCCCTGGAGTCCTACGAGGGGGCGCTGATCGTGGCCAGTCACGACCTGCCGTTCCTGGAGTCGATCGGCATCACCCGCTGGCTGCGGCTGGAGGACGGAGAACTGAAGGAAATCACGCCAGAGGCTGTCGGGTATTCCGCCTAGCGTCGGCGGCATGACCGACTTCACGCACGATGTCATCACCTTGACCGGAGCACGCGAGAACAACCTCAAGGACGTCACCCTCCGCATCCCGAAAGGCCGGCTGACCGTGTTCACCGGCGTTTCGGGGTCGGGGAAGTCGTCCGTCGTGTTCGACACGATCGCGGTGGAGTCGCAGCGCCAGCTGAACGAGACGTATCCGTGGTTCGTCCGCAATCGGCTGCCCAAGTACGAGCGGCCGCACGCGGACGGTCTCGAGGACCTCTCCCCCGCGATCGTCGTCGACCAGCGGCCGGTCGGCGGCCACTCCCGGTCGACGGTCGGCACCATGACGGACGTCTACTCGGTGATCCGGGTGCTGTTCTCGAGGCACGGCACCCCGAGCGCCGGGCCGGCGACGGCGTACTCGTTCAACGACCCGTCGGGCATGTGCCCGGACTGCGACGGCCTCGGCCGTACGGTCCGGCCCGACTGGGACCGCATCGTGGACCCGGACCGCTCCCTCGCCGGAGGGGCGGTCCGCTTCCCGCCGTTCGCCGCCGGGACCTGGCAGGGGCAGACGTACACGAACAGCGCCGACCTGGACCCGGACAAGCCGGTGGGGCGGTTCACGGCCGCCGAGCGGGAGTTCCTGATGCGCGGGCGGCCCGGCAGCAAGGTCACCGTCAACGGCACCGGCGGCAACTGGACCACCGAGTACGAGGGGCTGGCCGACCGCTTCGAGCGGCTGTACCTGAAGCGGGACCTGTCGGCCATGAGCCAGAAGACCCGCGACCTGGTCCGGGAGTTCCTGGTGGAGGGCGCCTGCCCGGCCTGCCGGGGTGCCCGGCTCAACGCGTCGGCGCTCGCGACCCGGATCGACGGCCGGTCCATCGCCGACTGCGCACGGATGCAGGTCACCGACCTCATCGCCGTCCTGAAGGAGATCGACGACCCGGTGGCCGGGGTGGTCGCGGGGGCGGCGGTGGCCGCGCTGGAGCGGATCGAGACCATCGGGCTCGGCTACCTCAGCCTCGACCGGGAGACGGCGACGCTCAGCGGCGGGGAGGGGCAGCGGCTGAAGACGGTGCGGCACCTCGGCTCCAGCCTGTCCGGGATGACGTACATCTTCGACGAGCCGAGCGTCGGACTGCACCCGCGCGATGTGGGCCGCCTCGGGGATCTGCTGCTGCGGCTGCGCGACAAGGGCAACACCGTGCTGGTCGTCGAGCACGACCCGGACGTGATCGCGCTGGCCGACCATGTGGTGGACATGGGGCCGGGGGCCGGTACCGGGGGCGGCACGGTGGTGTTCGAGGGCACGCCGGACGAGCTGGCCGCGTCCGGCACGCTCACCGGCCGCTGTCTGCGTACCCGTACGACGGTCAAGGGCGAGGTGCGCGAGCCCGTCGGCGACCTGTGGGTCAAGGGCGCCGACCGGCACAACCTGCGGGACGTCACCGTACGGTTCCCGGCCGGTGTGCTCACGGCGGTGACCGGGGTCGCCGGGTCGGGAAAGAGCACCCTGGTCGCGGAGTTCACCGCCGCCCACGACGAGGCCGTGGTCGTCGACCAGTCGTCGATCGGGATCTCGGGCCGGTCCACTCCCGCGACGTATCTGGGGATCATGGACACGGTACGGAAGATCTTCGCCCGCGAGACCGGGGCCGAGGCGGGCTTCTTCAGCTTCAACTCGACCGGCGCCTGCGGCACCTGTGAGGGCCGGGGCATCATCTACACCGACCTCGCCTTCATGGACCCGGTGACGACGACCTGCCACGACTGCGAGGGGCGGCGCTTCCGGGACGAGGTGCTGCGGCTCACCCTGCGGGGCCGTTCCATCGCCGACGTCCTGGAGATGACGGCCGAGCAGGCGCTCGACTTCTTCGACGACACGGGCGTACGGCGCCGGCTGCGCGCCCTGCGGGACGTCGGGCTGACGTATCTGACGCTCGGCCAGCCCCTCTCCACGCTCTCCGGAGGTGAGCGGCAGCGCATCAAGCTGGCCACGCGGCTGCACCGGACGGGCGCGGTCTACGTGCTCGACGAACCGACGACCGGCCTGCACATGGCGGACGTGGAGGGACTCGTCGCCCTGCTGGACCGGCTGGTCGACACGGGCAACACGGTCATCGTCGTCGAGCACAACCTGGACGTCGTCGCCCGCGCCGATTGGGTGATCGACCTCGGCCCGGACGGCGGCAGGGGCGGCGGCGAGATCGTCTTCGAGGGCACGCCGCGGCAGCTCCTGGAGGCGGAGGGTTCGTTCACCGGGGAGCACCTGAGGCGGGCGGTGCAGTGTGCGGCGGGCGTCACTCCGGAGGTCGATCCGGGGCGTTGACACGTCAAGCCGCGGTCCGCGCCGTGGACCGATGGGGTGGTTTGGCGCTCGGCCGGCCGATCACGCGTGCGGGCCCGCGAAGACTGGGGGTGGGGGCGGCGCGGGCCGCCGAGGGAGGGGAACCACATGGCCGACAGCACGGTCCTGGTCGCGGTCGCGGAGCATCCCGAGGACGGGGGCGTGGCCGCCGGGCAGTTGGCGAGGATCGCCGAGGCGATCCGGGCGCGCGGCTTACAGGTGCGGTGGGTGGTGGGCGTCGCCGATGCCGAGGCGGTGCTCAGGACCGAGGCGGGGCTCGCCGCCGCGATGGTCGCCTGGGATCTGCCGCCCGGGCCGGGGGCCGAGAAAGAACCGGGCGGTGCGGCGGTACTGCGCCGGATCGGGCGCCGCTTCCAGAACCTGCCGGTGTTCCTGGTCATGGCGGGCGAGGAGCTGCGTGACCTGCCGCTGTGGGTGTCGCAGTCGGTCGTGGGCTACGTGTGGCCGCTGGAGGACACGCCGGCGTTCATCGCGGGGCGGATCACCACCGCCGCTCGCGCCTACCAGGACGCTCTGCTCCCGCCGTTCTTCAAGGCGCTGCGCCGCTTCGACGACGCCCACGAGTACTCGTGGCACACCCCGGCACACTCCGGGGGTGTCGCCTTCCTGAAGTCGCCCGTGGGCCGGGCGTTCCACGACTACTTCGGGGAGCGGCTGCTGCGCAGCGACCTGTCGATCTCGGTCGAGGAGCTCGGCTCGCTCTTCGAGCACACCGGGCCGATCGGCGAGGCGGAGCGCAACGCCGCACGGGTCTTCGGCTCCGAGCACACGTACTTCGTGCTGCACGGCGACTCCACCTGCAACCGTCTGGTCGGCCACTTCAGCGTGACCCGCGACGAGATCGCCCTGGTGGACCGCAACTGCCACAAGTCGGTCCTGCACGGCCTGGTCGTCTCCGGTGCCCGGCCGGTGTACCTGATCCCCACCCGCAACGGCTACGGCCTCGCGGGCCCGCTGCCCCCGGCGGAGATCTCGGCGGACTCGGTGGCGGCGCGGATCGCCGCGAGCCCGCTGACGGCGGACGCGGTGTCGTCGCGCGCCCAGTACGCGGTGTTCACGAACTCCACGTACGACGGCCTGTGTTACGACGCGGTGGCGGCGGCCCGGGCCTTCGCCGCCGGCACGCCACGGCTGCACTTCGACGAGGCGTGGTTCGCCTACGCCCGCTTCCACCCCCTCTACGCGGGGCGCTACGGCATGTCGGTGGACCAGGAGACCTTCCCCGGCCCCGACCGGCCCACGGTCTTCGCGACGCAGTCGACCCACAAGCTGCTGGCGGCGCTGTCGCAGAGCGCCATGGTGCACGTCAGGCCCGCACCCCGGGCGCCGGTGGAACACGATCGGTTCAACGAGGCGCTGATGATGCACGGCACCACGTCACCGCTCTACCCGATGATCGCCTCGCTGGACGTGGCCACGGCGATGATGGACGGTCCGCAGGGACAGTGGCTGGTCGACGAGGCGGTGACCGAGGCGGTCCGGTTCCGCCAGGAGATGGTGCGGCTCGGACGGCGGATCGAGGCCGCCGGGGACCGGCCGTCCTGGTTCTTCGGCGTGTGGCAGCCCGGTGAGGTGACCGATCCGGAGAGCGGCACACGCCTGCCCTTCGACGAGGCGCCGGCGGACCTGCTGCGGACCGAGCCGTCCTGCTGGCATCTGGAGCCCGGCGCGGACTGGCACGGCTTTCCCGGGCTGACCGACGGCTACTGCATGCTCGACCCGATCAAGGTCACCCTGACCTGCCCCGGGATCGACGCGAGGGGCGACATGGCCGACTGGGGCATCCCCGCCCGGGTGCTCACCGCGTATCTGGGCACGCGCGGCATCGTCGTGGAGAAGACCGACAGCTACACCACGCTCGTGCTGTTCTCCATGGGCATCACCAAGGGCAAGTGGGGCACGCTGCTGGACGCCCTGATGGACTTCAAGGATCTCTACGACGGTGACGCGCCGCTCGACCGTGTGCTGCCCGCGCTGGTCGCCGAGCACCCGCGGCGCTACTCCGGGCGGACTCTGCGCGAACTCTGCCAGGAGATGCACGACCAGCTGCGCGAGGTCCGCCTGGTCGAGCTCCTCGACACCGCCTTCCAGCAGCTCCCGGAGCCGGTCGCCCCGCCCCAGCTGTGCTACCAGCGCCTGATCCGCGGCGGGACGGAACGGATCCGGCTGGCCGACGCGCCCGGACGCGTGGCCGCCGCGATGGTCACGGTGACGCCGCCCGGAATCCCCGTACTCATGCCGGGCGAGAGCGTCGGAGCCCCGGACGGCCCCCTCCTGGGCTACCTCCGCGCCCTGGAGTCCTTCGACCGCCGCTTCCCCGGCTTCGGCAGCGAGACCCATGGAGTCACCCGCGACCCCGACACCGGCGACTACCTGATCGAGTGCCTGCGCCCCGCCGGGCCGGAGCGGGCCGACGGTGCGACGACACCGGCACAGCGAAGCGCCCCGGGGGGAGCCAGGCCGGTGGGGTGAGTCCCGGGGCAGCGGTGGATGCCGGCTCCCGGCCCGGGAGCCGGCCGGGCCCGGGGGTGTCCTCTCGTGGGATCGCCCTGCATCATGGTCGGCTGACGCCCGACGCGTTCCGGTCGATCCCGGAGGCCCCGTCGGTGCGGTCCCGACACGTCCCATCCGATACGGAGTCACGCTCGTGCCCAGCAAGAAGGCCCTCGTCCGCCGCCCCAGCCCACGTCTTGCCGAGGGGCTGGTGACGCACATCGAGCGGGAGAGGGTCGACGCCGACCTCGCGGTCGAGCAGTGGGATGCGTACGTGACGGCCCTGCGCGCGCACGGCTGGGACACCATCGAGGTGGATCCGGCCGACGACTGCCCGGACTCGGTGTTCGTCGAGGACACGGTCGTGATGTACCGGAACGTGGCGCTGATCGCGCGCCCGGGCGCCGAGTCCCGGCGTGCGGAGACCGCCGGGGTCGAGGAGGCCGTGGCCGGTCTGGGCTGCTCGGTGAACTGGATCTGGGAGCCGGGCACCCTGGAGGGCGGCGACGTCCTGAAGATCGGCGACACCGTGTACGTGGGCCGGGGCGGGCGCACCAACGCCGCCGGGGTCCAGCAGCTGCGCGCCGCGTTCGAGCCGCTGGGCGCGCGGGTCGTCGCCGTACCGGTGAGCAAGGTGCTGCACCTGAAGTCGGCGGTCACGGCGCTGCCGGACGGCACGGTCATCGGGCACATCCCGAAGATGGACACGCCGTCGCTGTTCGCGCGTTTCCTGCCGGTGCCCGAGGAGGCCGGCGCGCACGTGGTCCTGCTCGGCGGTGACAAACTTCTGATGGCGGCGAGCGCGCCGAAGACCGCGGAGCTGTTCTCGGATCTCGGGTACGAACCGGTCGTCGTGGACATCAGCGAGTTCGAGAAGCTCGAGGGATGTGTGACATGCCTCTCGGTGCGGCTGCGGGAGCTGTACGCCTGACCGTCCCGACTCCTCACCCTTCCGGCCCTCGACCTGCGGGTCCGGGGACGTCGCCGGGCCCACGAGCGACCCGCTGATCAGCGGCCTTTACAGCGCCCTTAACCTACGGCATCGTAACCTACGGAAACGTAGCCTACGATTCCGTAAGTTACCGCTCACCGCTCGTACGTATGTCCCCTGGAGAGTCCATGACGATTGCCACTCCCCATCTCGGCAGCCCCGCCGGCGCCTGGACCGACGCTCAGTTGCTGTACGCGCTGGAGGAAGTGGTCGAGAAGGAGCTCAACCGGCATCTGCAGGTCGCCAAGGACTGGATGCCGCACGAGTACGTGCCGTGGAGCGACGGGCGCAACTTCCCCGGCCTCTTCGAGGACGGCGAGGCGTGGGAGAAGGAGCAGTCCCAGGTCACCGAGATCGGCCGCATCGCGCTCATCGTCAATCTTCTGACCGAGGACAACCTCCCCAGCTACCACCACGAGATCGCCTCGCTCTTCGGCCGTGACGGCGCCTGGGGCACCTGGGTGCACCGCTGGACGGCGGAGGAGGGCCGGCACGGCATCGTGATGCGGGACTACCTGCTCACCTCGCGCGCCGTGGACCCGGACAAGCTGGAGCAGTTCCGCATGTCCCACATGAGCGAGGGCTTCGAGTCGGACAACCGGCACTCGATGCTGCACTCGGTCGCCTACGTCGCCTTCCAGGAGCTGGCGACCCGCATCTCGCACCGCAACACCGGCCACCAGTCCGGTGACCCGGTCTGCGACCGCATGCTGGCCCGCATCGCGACCGACGAGAACCTGCACATGGTCTTCTACCGCAACCTGCTCAAGGCGGCGTTCGAGCTCGCGCCCGACCTGACGATGCAGGCGGTGCGGGACGTGGTCGTGAACTTCCGGATGCCCGGTCACGGCATCCCCGGCTTCGAGCGGGCCGCCGCGCAGATGGCGATCGGCGAGGTCTACAACATGCGCATCCACCACGACGACGTGCTCCAGCCCGTGCTGCGCTTCCTGAAGATCATGGAGATCGACGGCCTGGGCCCCGAGGGCCTCAAGGCGCAGGAGGAACTCGGCCTGTTCATGGGCGGCCTGGACTCCGAGGCGTCGAAGTTCGACGAGAAGCTGGCCGCACGCAAGGCCCGCATGGCGGCCCGGGCGGCCGGCGCCTGACCCTGTAGCCCTGTAGACAGCCACACACCCGAGCCCCTTGGCAGGACACCCCGCCAAGGGGCTCGGCGTGCGACAGGACCTAGCTCGACCTGCGCCGCAGCTCCAGCCGTTCCTTCTCCGACAGGCCGCCCCAGACGCCAAAACGCTCGTCGTTGTCCAGTGCGTACTCGAGGCACGCCGCGCGGATCGGGCACAGGCCGCAGATCCGCTTCGCCTCCCGCACCGAACTGCCCGGTTCGGGGAAGAAGAAGTCCGCCCCGGTCTGCGCACACAACGCTTCCTGCTGCCAGGCGAGTTCGGGCGAGGTGATGGTGTCGATGTGCATGGCCAGAAGCGTTGCGGTCGGCGAAAAACGTTCGATCAACGCGGGATCAACACCGCGTTCATGCCCCCGGCCACTCCGATCATCACCTCTTCGACGAGCCGACGCACGGCGGCGCGCGGGAACGTCGCGCACCACGCCCCGGAGGTGCTCCGGCGGCGCCTGTCAGTGGGCGGTGCGAGACTCGGCAGAGAGACGACGGGACCCTGTGCGAGGAGGGCGGCCATGCTCACCACCCGATATGTCACCGGCGCTCCGAACTGGATCGATCTCGGCACACCCGACATCGACGGTGCCGCCGCCTTCTACGGGGACCTGTTCGGCTGGCGGTTCCAGCCGGGCGACCCCGAGGTCGGGGGGTACGGTCTCTTCCAGCTCGGCGGAAGAACCGCCGCCGGTGGCATGCAGACCACGCCGGAGCAGGGCCCGCCCTCCTGGACGGTGTACTTCCAGGCCCCGGACGCGGACGCCACGGCGAAGGCGGCCGGGCAGGCGCGCGGCTCGGTGCTGACGCAGCCCATGGACGTGCTGGACCTGGGCCGCATGGCGATCCTCGCCGACCGGGCGGGGGTGTCGTTCGGCCTGTGGCAGCCGGGGCGTAACAAGGGCCTGGACGTCGTCCAGGAGCACGGCTCGCTGTGCTGGGTGGAGCTGTACACGGCGGACGTCCCCGCCTCGGCCGCCTTCTACCACTCCGTGCTCGGCCTGGAGACCTTCGGCGTCGAGTTCCCCGGCGGCGCCTACACCACCTTCGTCCCCGCCGGAGAGCCCGAGGACGCCATGTTCGGCGGCGTGGTGCCGCTGGCCGACGACCCGGTCGAGGAGGAGGCGTACTGGCTGCCGTACTTCGAGGTCACCGACCCGGACGCCCTCGTCGCCCGGGCCCAGGAGCGGGGCGGCACGATCCGCCTGCCCGCCACGGACCTGCCGGGCGCCGGCCGCCTCGCCAAGCTCGCGGACCCGTACGGGGCGCGCTTCGCGGTGATCCGCAGCGAGCCACAGGCGGCCTGAGGCCGACTCCTGGCGTGATACCGGCGTGCGCTGGGGCCGACCCGCCGGGCCCTGGCGTGGTGCCGGCCGGCCGGGGCGGCTCCGCCTGCCGGCGCGGTGCCGGCTGAGCCTGGGCCGACCCTCGTCCTGGCACGGTTCCAGCCGCCCTGGACCGCCCCGCCTCCCGGCGCGGTGCCGGCCGGACCTGGGCCGGCCCTCGTCCTGGCACGGTTCCCACCGCCCTGGACCGCCCCGCCTCCCGGCGCGGTGCCGGCCGGACCTCAACCAACCCTCGTCCTGGCACGGTTCCCACCGCCCTGGACCGCCCCCTCCCAGCGTGGTGCGGTCCTGCCCGGGCTGCCGCCCCGCCTCCCCGCGTGGTGAGGCCCTGCCCAGCCCACCCCGCCTCCCGGCTCGGCTGCCGCACAACGGCCGGGGCGGCCTCCCCCCTGAACGGCACCGACCGGCTACGCGGACGCGCGCCGGACCAGCGTCGTCGGCAGGACCACGCTGGAGGGCGTGTCGCCGGCGGCCCCGTCCGAGGCCGCGTGCGAGGTGCCGCGGTCGAGTTCACGCAGCAGCAGGCGGGCCATCAGGCGGCCCATCTCCTCGATGTCCTGACGGACCGTCGTGAGGGGCGGGTCGGTCTGTTCCGCGACGGGCAGCATGTCGTCGAAGCCGATCACGGCGATGTCGTCGGGGACACGGCGGCCGGACTCGCGCAGGACGCGCAGGGCACCGGAGGCCGTGAGGTCGTTGGCGGCGAACACCGCGTCCACGTCCGGGCAGCGGTCGAGGAGCTCGCGCATCGCGCGCTCGCCCCCGGCCGGGGTGAAGTCGGCCTCGG
The DNA here is from genome assembly GCF_055594445.1 of Streptomyces sp. NPDC040589. NCBI lineage: Bacteria > Bacillati > Actinomycetota > Actinomycetes > Kitasatosporales > Streptomycetaceae > Streptomyces > Streptomyces sp. NPDC040589. The sequence goes on from NZ_JBVIWP010000002.1 coordinate 701,996, forward strand.
CGATCAGCCGCGGGTCGGCGTCGACCATGACGTCCCGGTAGCCGTCGAGCCGGTCCGCCGCCGAGGTCTGGTCGAGTGCGCCGGTGATGTGCGCGATCCGGGTGCGGCCGAGGCCGGCCAGGTGGCGGACGGCGTCGCGGGCGCCGCCGCGGTTGTCGCTGTCGACGTACACCACGCCCTGCCGGTCGCCGCTCCAGCCGGGCCGGCCGCCGAAGACGGTGGGGACACCGGCCCGCTGGATCAGCTCCGGCAGCGGGTCGTGGAGGTGCAGGGAGAAGACGAGGGCCCCGTCGACATGTCCGCCGGCCAGGTACCGGCCGACCCGGGCGTGATCGTCCCGGCCCTCCGTGAGCAGCAGGACGAGCTGGTTGTCGTGGGCCGTCAGCTCCTTGCTGATGCCGCGCAGCTGGAGCGCGAAGAACGGGTCGGCGAAGACCCGGGTCTCGGGCTCGGCCACGACGACCGCGATCGCGTCGTGCCGCCGGGTCACCAGGGAGCGGGCGGCCTGGTTGGGCACGTACCCGAGTTCGTCCACGGCCTTGCGGACCCGCTCCACGAGAACATCCCGCACCCCGTCCCCGCCGTTGACCACACGCGAGACGGTGGCCCGCGAGACACCGGCCCGGGCGGCCACGGCCTCCAGCGTGGGACGCGGCGCGGTGTCGGTCACTTCGGGGCTCCTCATCTGCGGTTGCGGATCAGGATAGCCCCGGGGACGCGGCGTGGTGAGAGCGCTCTCGTGCCTGCCCGGGAGCGGCCGGCCGACCGTCGGTCAGTGCTCGTGCCCCGGCTGTTCGCCCCCGTGCTCGTGCGGCTCGTACCCGGGAATCGTCCCGTCCGGCTTCTTCACGAGGAACAGGCCCACCATCCCCATGTCGGAGTGGCTCTGCACATGGCAGTGGTACATCCAGGCCCCGGCGCCGACCCCCTCCCCCGCGATCACCTGGAAGCCGAAGGAGTCGGCCGGGCCCGTGATCTTGTTGTCGATGACCTGGCTGGGGTCGTCGGGGCCGGTCAGCATGCCGGTGCGGTTGTCCGCCCAGCGGTGACCGTGCATATGGAACGTGTGGTAGAACTCGCCGTGCGTGATCACGATGAACTCGACGCGATCACCCACCGTGGCCTCGAAGTTCGGCCCGGAGTGCGGCGGCCTGTTGTTGATGCGCATGTCGTTGAAGACGACCGTGTGCGTCCGGTCCGGCAGGACATCGCCCTTGCGGCGGACGATCACCGGGCCGTAGAGGCCCTTCTGGAGCCCCTGCGTGCCGTGTTCGGTGCCGACGACATGGTCGTGGTAGTGCCAGTAGCCCGCGCTGCCCGCCCGCCAGGTGCCGTCCTTGCGGCGGCCGGGGGCGTGGGTGCGCCAGGTGTAGGTGCGGGTGCCGCCCGGTTCGACATGGCTGCGGTTCATCTTCGTGCCGTCGCTGGTGATCTCGTAGTCCAGGCCGTGGACGTGCAGACTCACCGCGACGTCCATGGTGTTCTCGAACTCGATGTGCAGGGTGTCGCCCTCGTTGAGCTCGATCAGCGGGCCGGGGACGCTCGCCTTGCCCTTCTCCAGTCCGTAGCCCATCTGGCCGTCGGCGAGCTTCTCGGCGTACAGCTTGATGCGCTTCACCTCGCCTCCGGCGGGTGCCGTCTTCGCCGGTCCGTCGACGCTCACGGCCTCCGGCGCCACCGACAACGATGTCGCGACGGCCGCGCCGCCCAGCAGGACCCGCCGGTTGAAGCTGCGTCTGTCCATGCGGAACTCCCCACCCTGGTAAGGCTTTTGCAGAGGCGTACCTGTGATGAACCTGTGCGACGGTACCGGCCGCACTCCCGTTTATCCACACTCAAGACAAAGTTGGAGCCATCCCGGTCATAGGTATTGGCGAGCCGAGCAAAGGGGTTTAGCTTCCTTGGCGGTGTTGCTGTGACCGAGGAGGTGCCCATGCACTTACGAGGGTTGAGCAAGGGAAGACGTGTCTGGGCGGCCTCCGTGGCCGCCGGAGTCGTGACCGCCGGGCTGCTGTCGGGGCCGGCCGCGAACGCGAGGCCGTATCCGGAACCCCCGCTGACAACGATGTCGATCAAGTCGCCGCCGGGCGGCGCGAATGTAAAGGTGCTGCTCTTCCACGGCTCCGCCGCGGCCGGGGAGGAGTCCCCGGTCGTGAACGCCGGGATCGAGGCCATCGAGGCGATCGGGCTCTCGGGCCCGGCGAACCGCCGTTTCAAGGTCGAAGCCACCGGCGACGCCTCGGTGTTCACCAACGAGACGAGGCTCGGCCGCTTCAACGCGATCGTGTTCCTGACCGGCGGGGGCGATGTCCTCGACGCGGAGCAGGAGGCGGGCCTGGAGGCGTACATGGAGGCCGGCGGCGGTTTCGTCGGCCTCCATGACGCGGCGCGCGCGGAGCCGTACTCCGACTGGTTCACCGGACTGGTGGGAGCCCGCCCGGCGGCGTCGAGCCCCTCGGCCGCGCAGCGGGCGACCGTCGAGGTCGGAGACCGCCGGCACCCGGCCACCAAGGACCTGCCGGTGCAGTGGAAGCACCCCGACAAGTGGCTGAACTGGGCGAAGAACCCGTCGGGTGAGGTCCATACGGTGGCCCGGGTACGGGAGTCGAGCTACCAGCCCGGGACGGGCGCCAACGGCTGGGATCATCCGGTCAGCTGGTGCCGTGACTACGACGGCGGCCGCTCCTTCTACACCGGCATGGGCGGCACGGTGTCGTCGTACGACGAGACCGACTTCCGTGCCCATCTGCGCGGCGCGCTGATGTGGACGACCCGGCTGGAGCAGGCCGACTGCAAGGCGACCATCAACGCCAACTACCAGGCGGAACGGCTGACCAAGCCCAACCAGCCGGGGCAGAACGACCAGATCGGCGAACCACACGGGCTGGTCACCGCGCCCGACGGCCGGGTGTTCTACATCGGCCGGGGCGGCGCCGACTCCTCGCAGCCGGTGGTCACGGACTGGAACAACCCCGACATAGGCAAGGGCAAGGGCGAGATCCACGTCTACGACCCGAAGACCAAGCAGGTCACGCTCGCCGGTGCGCTCACCGTCTTCGGCAACAAGGGCGGCGGCGACGAGCTGATCAAGGTCGAGGAGGGGCTGCTCGGCATCGAGCTGGACCCGGGTTTCGCGACGAACGGCTGGGTGTATCTGCACTACACGCCGCACTCGCAGATCAACCGTGACACCCGCATGGCCGAGCGGCGCGTCTCGCGCTTCACACTCGACCAGGCCACGAACAAGCTGGACCTGGCCAGTGAGAAGGTGCTGCTGAAGTGGCCGGTGCAGATTCACAGTTGCTGCCACTCGGGCGGCGGGATGGCCTGGGACTCGAAGGGCAATCTGTACATCGCCACCGGTGACAACAACTCCAGCGGGTTCAGCTCCGGTTACTCGGGCAACAACCCGCAGCCGAACTACAAGGGCGTCTCCTTCGCGGACGCGCGCCGCACCGCCGGCAACACCAACAACCTCAACGGCAAGATCCTTCGCATCCACCCGGAGCCGGACGGGACGTTCACGCTTCCCGAGGGCAACCTCTTCACCGGGAAGGAGACCGACGAGGGCGGCGGCAAGACCCGCGGCGAGATCTATGTGATGGGGGTCAGGAACCCCGCCCGTATCTTCGTCGACAAGTCGACCGATGTGCTCTACGCCGGCTGGGTCGGTCCGGACGCGAGCGCGCCCTCGACCACCTGGGGTCCGGCCAAGTACGACACCTTCGCCGCCATCACCAAGGCGGGCAACCGCGGCTGGCCGTACTGCATGGGCAACAAGCAGCCCTACCGCGACCGCAATCTGCCGGACCCGTCCAAGCCGCTGGGCTGGTACGACTGCGACCGCCCGAAGAACGAGTCGCCGAACAACGACGGCCTGGTCAATCTGCCGCCCGTCACCGGCAACAACATCTGGTACTCGCCGCAGGGCGGCGCGCCGGACTACCCGAGGGACGCGAACGGCGTCCCCTCGTACAAGCCGGAGGAGGCGACGTACCGGCTGCCCTGGCTGAAGGGCGGCGGCCAGGCCGCGATGAACGGGCCGGTCTACCGGTACGACACCGGCAGCACGAGCGCGGCCAAGTGGCCCGCCTACTGGGACGGCAAGTGGTTCGTCGGTGACTTCTACGACGCCGACCAGCCGCGCAACGCGGTGCTCATGGACCCGAAGACGCAGGGCGACGGCGGTCTGCCGGTGCACTCGGAGTCGCTGAAGAAGATCGTGCCGATCGGCAACGACGGCATCAAGAACCTCATGGACTGGAAGTTCGGTCCGGACGGTGCGCTGTACGTCCTCGACTACGGCCGCGGCTTCTTCACCTCGGACTCCAAGTCGGCCCTGTGGCGGGTCACCTACAAGGGCGGCGGGCCGACCCCGGCCGCCGACCAGCTGGCTAGGGGGACCGAGTGACCCGGCAACGAAGAATCTGGGCCGCCCTGCTGGCCGCCCTGCTCATGATGCTCGGCGTGCAGGCGATGCCGGCGTCCGGGCAGCCGGAGGCGAAGGCCGCCGAACAGGTCCTCACCTGGACGGCCGGCAACGACATCGACAAGTACCTCTCGGCGCCCAAGACAGCCGTCGCGGGCACGGCCACGATCGTGTTCGAGAACAGTGTGGCCACCGGCAACACCACGGGCATGCCGCACACGCTGACGTTCGTGACGAGCGATCCCGAGTTCAACGACGACGTCACGCTCAACATCCTGGCCAACCCGAACGACGCCCAGGGCGGCAAGCACACCGCCCAGGTCACGCTCACGCCCGGCCGGTACTTCTATCACTGCACGATCCCCGGCCACGGCCAGATGCAGGGCATCCTCGTGGTGACCGAGGGCACCGGCGAGGACACCACGGCGCCCGAGGCGTCGGCGCAGGTGAGCGGGACGCAGAACACGCAGGGCGAGTACGTCGGCTCGGCGAGCGTGGCGCTGCAGGCCACGGACGAGGGCGGCTCGGGCGTCGAGAGGATCGAGTACGCGATCGGCGACGCGGGTGCCTGGCAGCCGTACACCGCGCCGGTCGTCGTCGACCAGGTCGGCGCCCACAAGGTCCGCTACCGCGCCTTCGACAAGGCGGGGAACGTCTCCGCGGAGAAGAGCGCGGCGTTCACGGTCGTGGCGCCGCAGTCGGACGACACGACCGCGCCGGAGACCTCGGCGACGGTGAGCGGTGAGCGCGATCCCGACGGGGCGTACATCGACATGGCGACGGTCACCGTCTCCGCCTCCGACACGGGGTCCGGGGTCAACACGATCGAGTACGCGGTCGGTTCCGGCGCCTGGCAGCCGTACACCGCGCCCGTGATGGTGCACCAGGTCGGCACGCACACCGTCCGCTACCGCGCCACCGACAAGGCGGGCAACGTCGCGGCCGAGAAGAGCGTGCGGTTCACGGTCGTCGCGGCACCGCCGCAGGACACGACCCCGCCGGTGACGGGTGTGTCCGTGGAGGGCACGAAGAACTCCGCCGGGGCGTACGTCAACAGCGCCCGGGTGACCGTCACGGCGACCGACGCGCACGGTTCGGGCGTCGAGAAGATCGAGTACTCGCTCGACGGCGGGCCGTATCTCGCCTACTCGGCCCCGGTGGTGGTCGACCGGGCGGGCGGCCACACGGTGGCGTACCGGGCGAGCGACAAGGCCGGCAATACCGCGGCGGCGCGCACCGTGACCTTCACGGTCGTCTCCGGCCAGGTCCCGGCGCCCGACTGCCCGGAGTACGACGAGCGGTTGACGGTGATCGTCGGCTCGGTCGACTCGGGAGTGCGCAACCGGGTGACCGACAACCGGTGCCGGATCGGCGAGCTGATCGAGGACGAGAAGGAGTGGACGTCCCACGCCCTGTTCCTCAAGCACGTGACGTCCGTCCTCGACGCGCTGCTGAAGGAGGGCGTGATCGACCAGCGCGAGTACAACGCCGTCCGGAAGGCCGCCCGCCAGTCCGGCATCGGCAAGCCGGGGCAGACCGAGGGCTATCGCGCGCTCTTCGACGGCACCGCGGAGTCGCTGGCCAAGTGGCAGCAGGTGGGCGGCGGCTCGTTCGGGCTGAACGCCGACGGGACGATCACCTCCAGCACCACGACGCCCGGCATGGGCATGCTGTGGTTCCCGGAGCGCAAGTACGGCGACTTCTCGCTGAAGCTCCAGTGGCGTGACGACGCGCCGGGCACGGGCAACGCCAACTCCGGTGTGTTCGTGCGCTTCCCCTGGGTCCACGACCACCCGGAGGAGTCACGGCCGGAGTGGGTCGCCATCAAGTACGGGCACGAGGTGCAGGTGCTCGACCGGCCCGACGGCGACATGTACAAGACGGGGTCGGTCTACGGCTTCGACCGGGTGGGGCTCGCCGGTGCCGGCGTGACCCAGAAGGGCACCTGGAACGACTACGAGATCCGCGTGGTCGACCAGCACTACTCGGTGTACCGCAACGGTGTGCTGATCAACGAGTTCGACAACACCGGCGGCCAGGCGTTCACCCCGCCCCGCTCGGACGACCCGGGCACGGACGGGCGGCGGTTCGCCTCCGGCTACCTCGGGCTCCAGGTGCACGGCACGACGGATGTGGTCTCGTACCGGGACATCCGGATCAAGGAGCTGTAGGAGGCTTCTCCTTGCGGGCCCTGCTCGGCTGTACCCGCCTCGGTTCTCCCGGCATCTTCGGATACTCGGGCGGGTACGGCAGGTCCCCCAGCCCGTGGTCGTGCTCGTCACGGCGGGCGAGGTCGAGCAGGGTCTCCAGCGAGTAGCGGTGGTCGTCCATGTCCGCGTGCACGTCGCCGAGTTCGGCGAAGCGCGCGGGCATGGTCGCGAGGTCGAAGTCCTGGGGGTGCGCGACCCCCACCTCGTCCCAGCTCAGGGGCGCGGAGACGGGGGCGTGCGGGCGGGGCCGTACCGAATAGGCGGAGGCGATCGTGCGGTCGCGTGCCGTCTGGTTGTAGTCGACGAAGATGCGTCTGCCCCGCTCCTCCTTCCACCACTTGATGGTCACCTGGTCCGGCATGCGCCGCTCCAGCTCCCTGCCGACGGCGATGGCGGCGCGCCGGACCTGGGTGAAGGTCCAGCGCGGTTCGATGGGCACGAAGACGTGCAGGCCCCGGCCGCCCGAGGTCTTGGGGAAGCCGCGCAGTCCGCCGAACTCGTCGAGCACCGCCCGGAGTTCATGGGCGGCGCGGGCGGCGTCGTCGTAGTCGGTGCCGGGCTGCGGGTCGAGGTCGATGCGGAGTTCGTCCGGGTGGTCGACGTCGTCGCGGCGTACCGGCCAGGGGTGGAAGGTGAGGGTGCCGAACTGGGCGGCCCACACCACCGCTCCGACCTCGGTGGGACACATCTCGTCGGCGCTGCGGCCGCTGGGAAAGGTGATGTGCGCGGTCGGGATCCAGTCGGGCATGTTCTTGGGCGCCCGCTTCTGGAAGAAGTTCTCTCCGTTCAGCCCCTCGGGGTAGCGCTCCAGGGTCGTGGGCCGGTCGCGCAGGGCTCGCAGGATGCCGGGGCCGACGGCGATGTAGTAGCGGGCGAGGTCCAGCTTGGTGAAGCCGCGCTCCGGGAAGAACATCTTGTCCGGGCTGGACAGCCGTACGGTCCGGCCTCCCGCCTCCAGTTCCACCGCGTCACCCATGCTCGTCACGGTAGGCGCAGCGCGTGGGCCTCGCATGCGGAGCGTTCAGGCGTCACGGGGCGCGCAGGCGGGTGGCGAGCAGGGTGACGTCGTCCTCGGTGGTGCCGTGCACGAGGCGTGCGAGGAGGGCGTCGACGACGCTCTCCAGCGGACCGTCGAGGTCGAGGCGCAGATGCGTCAGGCGTCGCAGCGAGGCGTCGATGTCCCTGCGGCGGTCCTCGATCAGGCCGTCGGTGTACATGAGCAGCACGGTTCCGGGCCGCACGGGAAGGGTCAGTGCCTCGTATCCGCCGAGGTCGGTGCCGAGGGGAGGTCCGGTCGGGACGTGCACGAGCTCGGCCGGGGCGTCGGGGTGCAGCAGCACGGGCGGCGGGTGCCCGGCGCCGGCGAAGGTGCAGGTGCCCTGGCCGGGGTCGACGAGGGCGAGCAGACAGGTGGCCACCCGGTCGAGGCCGATGCTCGCCAGCCGGTGGTCGGCCTCCTGGAGGATGCGTTCGACGGGGGCGCCGGAGGCGGCGATGGTGCGCAGCAGGGAGCGGTACTGGCTCATGGCGACGGCGGCGGTGAAGCCATGGCCCATGACGTCGCCCATCACCTGGAGGGTGCGGCCGCAGGGCAGAGCCATCGAGTCGAACCAGTCCCCGCCGACGAGGGCGCGTTGCCCGGCGGGGAGGTAGCGGGAGGCCGTCTCGATGTCCGGGTGCGGGGTGCCGGGCTCGGACATCAGGGCGCGTTGCAGTTCCAGCGCCATGGTGTGTTCGAGGGTGTACTGGCGGGCGTTGTCGATGGAGACGGCGGCGCGGGCGGCGAGTTCCTGGGCCACGACGACGTCCTCGTCGGTGAAGGGCGCCGAGTCGCCGGCGCGGAGCAGGTACAGGACTCCGACCGGGTGCTCTCGTGTGGGCAGGGGGACCACGACGATGGAGTGGATTCCGACCTCGCGGAAGACCTCCACGTTGAGCTGCGTGCGCACCATCTTCAGCAGGACGTCGTCCGAGGCGAGGTTCCCGACCCACGGGCGTCCGGTGTCCAGGCAGCTCCGGGTCGGCGAGTCACGCACGACGTCGAAGTAGTATCCGGCCTTCGCGGTCAGTCCCACGCGGCCGACGACCTCCGGGCCGCCCGCCGAGGCGATGACCCGCAGCCGGAGGACGCCGGGCGCCGGCGGGGGCACGTCGTCGACGGTTCCCTCCGTGTCCAGGGTCCACACGGACGCCCGGTCGGCCAGACTCGGCACGACGAAGTCGGCCAGCTCCGCGCAGGTCTGTTCGACGCGGAGTGTGGTGCCGACCCTGGTCGCGGCGGTGTCCAGCAGGGCGAGGCGCTGGTGGGCCCGCTCCAGGTCGTCCAGGTACTGGCGCAGCCCGCTGACCTCGACCGCGATGCCGCACAGGCCGAGCACGCGGTCGCCGTGGTCGAGGCGGTGGTAGACCGCGCTCCACTGCCGCTGCCGGAACGGCGAGGGGGCGCGTGTGGTGCCGGTGACGGACAGTGCCCGGGCCCGGCCGTCGCCGAGGACCATGCGCAGGACGTCCTCGGAGCGGTGGATGCCCGGCAGTACCTCGGCCATGGTCCGGCCGTGGAACGCGTCGGGCGGCACTCCGCTCATGCGCGCCATGGCGTCGTTGACGTACCGGAAGCGCAGCCGTTCGTCGAGGACGGCCACCGCGGCCGGGGTGCCGTCCAGGACATCGCGGAGGATCTTGTACTCGTGGGCCTTCTCGACGGCCTCGGCCGGTGCGTCGGCCAGCATCGACAGCAGCGCGTCCTCGGCGCCGGTGAAAAGCGACTTCAGCGGAAGCTGGTCGAAGTCCACGCGGATCCTCCTCGTCCGCCCCCTGATCAGAGCACGCCACGTACCAGTGTGTCGCCGGGGCCCCACCTCCGCATCCTCGGGTGATCCCGTCCTGACCTGCGGCTTTCACCTCCGCGCTCGACAGGCGGACCACGGGGGCGGCTCTTAGAGTCGAGGCATGGATCTCCCGGTGATGCCCCCCGTGCTGCCCATGCTCGCCAAGTCCGTGGCGGCGATCCCGGCGGGCATGCAGTACGAGGCGAAGTGGGACGGGTTCCGGGCGATCGTGTTCCGCGACGGGGACGAGGTCGAGCTCGGCAGCCGTACGGGCAAGCCGCTGACCAGGTACTTTCCCGAGCTGGTGACGGCTGTGCGGGAGCGGTTGCCGGAGCGCTGTGTGGTGGACGGGGAGATCGTGATCGCGCGGGAGGGGCATCTGGACTTCGACGCGCTGACGGAGCGGATCCATCCGGCGGACTCGCGGGTGCGGATGCTGGCGGAACGGACGCCGGCCTCGCTCGTCGCCTTCGATCTGCTGGCGCTGGGGGACGAGTCGCTGATGGACGTCCCGATGACCGACCGGCGGGAGCGGCTGGCCGGGGAGCTGGCGGAGGTGACGGCGCCGGTGCACCTGGCGCCCGCGACCACCGACATCGAGGTGGCGCGGCAGTGGTTCGAGCAGTACGAGGGGGCGGGCCTGGACGGTGTCATCGCCAAGCCGCTGACGGTGCGCTACCGCCCGGACGCGCGCGCGATGTTCAAGATCAAGCACGAGCGCACGGCGGACGTGGTCGTCGCCGGGTACCGCCTGCACAAGAGCGGCCCCGTCGTGGGCTCGCTGCTGCTCGGCCTGTACGACGACCGGGGCACCCTCCAGCACGTGGGTGTGTCCGCCGCCTTCCCCATGAAGAGGCGTGCCGAGCTGGTGGAGGAGCTGGAGCCGCTGCGGCTGGACGACGCGCAGGGGCATCCGTGGGCGGCCTGGTCCGAGGAGGCCGCGCACGAGAAGGCCCGGCTGCCCGGGGCGCCGAGCCGCTGGTCGGGCCGGAAGGATCTGTCGTGGGTGCCGCTCAGGCCCGAGCGGGTGGCCGAGGTGGCGTACGACCACATGGAGAACGGGCAGCGTTTCCGGCACACCGCCCGGTTCCGCCGCTGGCGCCCGGACCGGACCCCGGAGAGCTGCACCTACGCGCAGTTGCAGGAGCCGGTCCGCTACGACCTGGCGGAGATCCTCGGCGCCTGAGGACGCCTGCCTGAGGAATCAAGGGCGCTCAGGGCCGCATCAGCACCTTGACCGCGCCGTCCTGCTTGCGCTGGAACATCTCGTAGGCGTGCGGGGCCTCCGACAGCGGCAGCCGGTGGGTGGCGAAGTCCTCGACACCGAGGGGGTCCTCGTCGGTCAGGTACGGGATGATGTCGTCGCTCCAGCGGCGGACGTTGGCCTGGCCCATCCGGATCTGGACCTGCTTGTCGAACAGGGTGAGCAGCGGCAGCGGGTCCGCCAGACCGCCGTAGATGCCGGACAGCGAGAGGGTGCCGCCGCGGCGCACCAGGTCGATGGCGGTGTGGAGGGCGGTGAGCCGGTCGACGCTGAAGCGTTCGGCGAGCGGGCCGCTCAGTTTGCGGGGCAGGATCGACGAGGCGTTCTGTACCATGCGCGCGGCCGCGCTGCCGTGGGCCTCGGTGCCGACCGCGTCGATCACGGCGTCGGGGCCTCGGCCGTCGGTCTCGTCGCGGATCGCGGCGACGAGTTCCTTCTCGTCGTCGAAGGACCTGAGGTCGTACGTCTCCACGCCTCGCGCGCGGGCCCGGCGCAGCCGCTCCGTGACCCGGTCCACGCCGAACACCCGTCCGGCGCCCCGGAGCCGGGCGACGCGGCAGGCCATGTCGCCGATGGGTCCGAGGCCGAGCACGGCGACGCTGCCGCCCTGCGGGACGTCGGCGTAGGCGACCGCCTGCCAGGCGGTGGGCAGGACGTCGGAGAGGTAGACGAAGCGGTCGTCGGGCGGGCCCTCCGGGACCTTGATCGGGCCGAACTGCGCCTGCGGGACCCGCAGGTACTCGGCCTGGGCGCCCGGCACGGCGCCGTACAGGCGGGTGTAGCCGAACAGGGCGGCGCCCATGCCCTCGCCGCTGACCTGGGTGGTCTCGCACTGGGTGGGCAGGCCGGTGAGGCACATCCAGCAGTTGCCGCAGGCGATCTGGAACGGCACCACGACCCGGTCCCCGGCCTGGAGGTCCGGGACACCGGCGCCGACCTCCTCGACGATGCCCATGGGCTCATGGCCGAGGATGTCCCCCGGTGTCATGAACGGCGTGAGCACTTCGTACAGATGCAGGTCGGACCCGCACAACCCGGTGGAGGTGATGCGGATGACCGCGTCCGTCGGCTCCTGGATCGTCGGATCGGGCACGTTCTCCACCCGCACGTCCCGCTTGCCCTGCCAGGTCACTGCCCTCATCGCCTCGCGCTCCCTCCGTCGGCGTGCGCGTCGGTCGTTTCGGCTCGGCCGTTTCGGAGAGGCCCGGGTACCCGGGTGCCCCGCACTGAACCTTGAGCCGATCGACGGACGCGACGGGGACACCGTCCGTTCAGAAACAATCGGACATGGCCATCAATGCTCAGATAAGCGCACAATCAGAACAAGAAGCTGACATGAGGCGCGGTGGCGACGGTGGGCATGGGACGAGAGGCGCGCGGACGGTGGTCCGCGACGACAGCGGCGCTGCTGGCCGCCACGGTGACGGCGGCCCTGGCGGCGGGCTGCACGAGCGGGGGCGGGCCGCCCGACGACGGGCGGGGCTCGGCCAGCGCGTCGGAGCGCGGCACGTCACCCACGCCGACCGACGGCTCCGTACTCGCCGTCAAGATCGACAACGCCGCCTCGGCCCGCCCGCCCACGGGTGTCGATGCCGCGGACGTGGTGTACGTGGAGCAGGTCGAGGGCGGACTGAGCCGCCTGATGGCGGTGTACGCGACGAAGCTGCCGAAGGCGGTCGGCCCGGTGCGCAGCGCCCGTGAGTCGGATCTGGAGCTGCTGCGCCAGTTCGACCGGCCCACACTCGCCTTCTCCGGCGCCCAGACGAAGCTCTTGCCGCTGATCGACAAGGCACCGCTGCGGACGGCGACGCCGGGCAGCGCCTCCGACGCCTTCTTCCGCGAACCCGACCGGTCCGCCCCGCACAACCTCTATGTGCGGCCCGAGCGGATCGTGCCGGAAGCCCCGGGCCGGGCCGCACTGACCACCGGCTTCCGCTACGGCTCCGCCCCGGCGGGCGGCACCACGACGACCTCGCAGACGGTGCGCTATCCGGCGGCCCGTTTCACCTTCGCCTGGTCGGACTCCCGGGACCGCTGGCTGGTCGGCATGGACGGCACGCCCGCCACGACGGCCGACGGCAAGCGGATGGCGGCCGCGACGGTCGTCGTGCAGTACGTGAAGGTGCGCGAGTCCGCCTTCCGGGACTTCCTCGGCAACAACACGCCGTACACCGAGACGGTGGGCTCGGGGAAGGCGAAGGTGCTGCGCGACGGGCGCGCCTACGACGTGAACTGGGATCGCGAGGACGCCACGGACGGCACGGCGTTCACCACCCGCGACGGCACACCCGTGAACTTCGCGAAGGGCCAGGTGTGGGTGGTGTACGCCAAGGCGCCCTGACCGGCCCGCGCGGGCCGCGCCGGTCAGCGGGGCGCCACCAGGGGCTCCCCCGGGTTGCGCAGCCCTTCGGCCGCGTCCGACACGCGCCGGATGAGGTCGAAGAACACCGTCTGCTCCTCGGCGGTCAGCGGCGCCAGGAAGATCTGGTTCATCCGGGCGGTGCGCACGGTCAGCTTGCGGTGAGTGCGTACGCCCTCTTCCGTGAGACGCAGCAGGAAGCGGCGGCCGTCCTGCGGGTCACGGACCTTGTCGAGCAGTTCGCGCCGGATGAGCCGGCTGATCACCTCGGCGATGGTGGACCGGTCGAGCCCCACCCGCTCCCCCACCGTGCGCTGGTCCAGGCCGGGCTCGGCGACGAGCGTGTTGAGGACCGCGTACTGGGGAGAGGTGATCTCCTCGGAGACCATCGTGTTCCACAGCAGGTAGTGCGCCTGCTGGAGCCGCCGGGCCAGGTGCCCGGGGTGGGTGGTGAGGTCGGCCGCCGCCATGTGCACCCCTCGGTCGTTTTCGTTGGTGCACTGAACAATACCGGCCCACTCCCGGGCTGTCTGCTGGCTACACAAGGGATCAGAGGCGCATATGCCGAGGTCTTGACGCCCCGCTGTGGCGATGGCAGCGTGAAAGGAGCTTCACGGAAATACTCAGTGCGCTGACTAATCAAGGTCGGGGGCGCTCGGAAGAGATGGGGCTTCTCGGATGGACAAGGTGGTCGCCACAGCCCTGGAGGCGGTGGCCGATGTGCCGGACGGCGCGTCGCTCGCGGTGGGTGGTTTCGGGCTGAGCGGTGTGCCGAACGTGCTGATCCAGGCGCTGTACGAGCGCGGGGTGGCCGGGGTGTCGGTGGTCTCCAACAACTGCGGGGCGATGGAGTCGGGTCTTGCGGTCCTGCTCGCCGCGGGCCGGATCGCCCGGGTGACGGGGTCCTACATCGGCGCGAACAAGGAGTTCGCGCGGCAGTACCTGGCCGGGGAACTGGAGGTCGAGCTGATCCCGCAGGGCACGCTGGCCGAGCGGCTGCGGGCCGGCGGTGCCGGGATCCCCGCCTTCTACACCCCGGCGGGGGTGGGTACGCAGGTCGCCGAGGGCGGTCTGCCGTGGCGCTACGACGGTGAGGGCGGTGTCGCGCTGGCCTCGCCGCCGAAGGAGGTCCGGGAGTTCGACGGCGAGGAGTTCGTGCTGGAGCGCGGTATCCGTACGGACTTCGCCCTGGTCCGGGCGGCGAAGGGCGACCGGCACGGCAACCTGGTCTTCAACAAGTCCTCCCGGAACTTCAACCCGCTGGCGGCGATGGCCGGGCGGGTGACGATCGCGGAGGTGGAGGAGCTGGTGGAGCCCGGGGAGATCGATCCGGACGCGGTGCATCTGCCCGGCGTCTTCGTGCAGCGGGTGCTCGCGCTCACCCCTGAGCAGGCGGCGGACAAGAAGATCGAGCGGCGGACGGTGAGCAACTGATGGCCTGGACGCGTGAACAGATGGCCGCGCGGGCCGCGCGCGAGCTGCGGGACGGCCAGTACGTCAATCTCGGCATCGGCCTGCCCACCCTCATCCCCAACTACCTGCCCGAGGGCGTCGAGGTCGTCCTCGAATCGGAGAACGGCATCCTGGGCACCGGCCCCTACCCCACCGAGGACAGTGTCGACCCGGACCTGATCAACGCCGGCAAGGAGACCGTGACGGTCCTGCCGGGCGCGTCCTTCTTCGACTCGGCGCTGTCCTTCTCGATGATCCGGGGCGGGCACATCGACGTCGCGGTGCTGGGCGCGATGCAGGTCTCCGAGCGGGGCGACCTGGCCAACTGGGCGGTCCCCGGCAAGCTGATCACCGGGATCGGCGGGGCGATGGACCTGGTGCACGGCGCCCGTACGGTCGTCGTCGTGATGACCCACACCGCCAAGGACGGCTCCCCGAAGATCCTCACCGAGTGCGCCCTGCCGCTGACCGGCAAGGGGTGTGTGAACCGGATCATCACCGACCTCGGCGTCCTGGACGTCACCGGGGACGGGCTCGTCCTGGTCGAGACCGCACCGGGTGTGAGCGCCGGCGAGATCGTCGCCCGGACCGACGCCGAGCTGAGTGTGCCGGAGGGTGTGAAGTGAAGGACGTCTACCTCGTCGACGCGGTCCGCACCCCGATCGGCCGCTACAACGGCGGCCTGGCCTCGGTCCGCCCGGACGACCTGGGGGCGCACGCGATCCGCGAACTCCTCGCCCGCACACCCGAGTTGGATCCGGGCCGGATCGAGGACGTGTACTTCGGCAACGCCAACGGCGCCGGTGAGGAGAACCGCAACGTCGGCCGCATGGCCGCCCTGCTGGCGGGCCTGCCCACCTCGGTGCCGGGCGTGACCGTCAACCGGCTGTGCGCCTCCGGCCTGGAGGCGGTCATCCAGGCGGCCCGCGCCATCGCGGTCGGGGACGCCTCGATCGCCCTGGCGGGTGGTGTGGAGTCGATGACCCGGGCACCGTTCGTGCTGCCCAAGTCCGACAAGGCCTTCCCTGCCGGGCACACCGAGCTGTACTCCACGACTCTGGGCTGGCGGATGGTCAACCCGAGGATGGAGCCGCAGTGGACGATCCCGCTGGGCGAGTCGGCCGAACTCATCGCCGACAAGCACAAGATCAGCCGCGAGCAGCAGGACGAGTACGCGCTGCACAGCCATGAGAAGGCCGCGCGGGCGCGGGAACAGGGACTGTTCGAGAGTGAGTTGACACCGGTAGCGGTCCCGCAGCGCAAGGGCGATCCGGTGGTCTTCGCCGCCGACGAGTGTGTCCGTGCGGATGCCTCCCTGGCCTCGATGGCCAAGCTGAAGCCGTCCTTCCGCAAAGAGGGCGGCACGGTGACGGCGGGCAACGCCTCACCGCTCAACGACGGGGCGGCGGCCCTTCTTCTGGTCGATGAGGAGGGTCTGAAGGCCACGGGTCGTGAGCCGCTGGCCCGGGTGTCCGCCACCGGTGTCTCCGCGACCGACCCGCACTACTTCGGACTGGCGCCCGTCGAGGCCGTCAACCGGGCGTTGGCCAAGGCGGGCAAGGGGTTCGGCGACCTGTCCGTGCTGGAGCTGAACGAGGCGTTCGCGGCGCAGGTGCTGGGGTGTGTGGCCGAGTGGCCCGAGTTCGCCCCCTCGATCCTCAACCCGCAGGGCGGGGCCATCGCCCTCGGCCATCCGCTGGGTGCGTCCGGGGCCCGACTCGCCGGCACGGTCGCTCATCAGCTTGCCCGGCGGGGCAGTGGCGTTGGTGTCGCCACGCTTTGTATCGGCGTGGGCCAGGGGCTTGCGCTGGTCCTGGAGCGCTAGCGCCGTTCGAGACTGCGGGCCGCATGTGGCTGGTCGCGCGGTTCCCCGCGCCCCTGACGGGGCACGACCCTCAAGAATCTCAGGGATTTCCATGACTCTCACACAGCACGACATCGATCAGGAGATCGCGGCCGAGCACGCCGCGTACGAGAAGCGTCTCGCCGACGGCGGTCCCGTCGAGCATCAGCCCCGGCGGGACTACGCGCCGTACCGCTCCTCGGTGCTCCGGCACCCCAAGCGGCCGCCGGTCACCATCGACGTCAGCAAGGACCCGGAGCTGGTGGAGCTGTCCTCCCCGGCGTTCGGGGAGCGGGACATCACCGAGGTCGACAACGACCTCACCCGGCAGCACGACGGCGAGCCGATCGGTGAGCGCATCACCGTCTCGGGCCGGCTGCTCGACCGCGACGGCCGCCCGGTGCGCGGCCAGCTCGTGGAGATATGGCAGGCCAACTCGGCGGGTCGCTACGCCCATCAGCGTGAGCAGCACGACGCTCCGCTGGACCCGAACTTCACCGGCGTGGGCCGCACGCTCACCGACGCCGAGGGCCACTACCGCTTCACCACCGTCCAGCCGGGACCGTACCCGTGGCGCCAGCACGTCAACGCCTGGCGGCCGGCCCACATCCACTTCTCGCTCTTCGGCTCGGCGTTCACCCAGCGGCTCGTGACGCAGATGTACTTCCCGAGCGACCCGCTCTTCCCCTACGACCCGATCATCCAGTCGGTGACGGACGACGCGGCCCGGCAACGGCTGGTCGCGACGTACGACCACAGCCTGTCGGTGCCGGAGTTCTCGATGGGCTACCACTGGGACATCGTGCTCGACGGGCCCCAGGCCACCTGGATCGAAGAAGGGCGCTGACCTGCCATGACGAAGACCGACACCAGCAGGCCCGAGAGCGTGCTGCCCACCCCCTCGCACACCGTCGGCCCGTTCTACGGCCACGCCCTGCCGTTCCGCGGCGGTGAGGACATCGCGCCCGTCGGGCATCCGGACACGGTCACCGTGCACGGGTACGTCACCGACGGCGAGGGCGATCCGCTGCCGGACGCCCTGATCGAACTGTGGGGGCCGGACCCGGACGGCAACCTGGCGACGGCCGACGGTTCGATGCGGCGCGACCCGGCGTCGGGCGGCTTCCTGGGGCGCAACGGCGTGGAGTTCACCGGGTGGGGCCGTATCCAGACCGACGCGAACGGCCACTGGTACGCGCGCACGCTGCGACCCGGAGCGCGCGGGCGGAACGCCCCGTACCTCAGCGTGTGCGTCTTCGCGCGCGGACTCCTGTTGCACCTGTACACCCGGATCTATCTGCCGGGCGATGCGGCGGTGCTCGCCGCCGACCCGCTGCTGTCCCGGCTGGAGGACGGGCGCCGCGACACGCTGATCGCCGCGGAGGAGACGCCCGGCACGTACCGTTTCGACATCCGCCTTCAGGGCGAAGGCGAGACGGTCTTCCTGGAGTTCCAGTGACAGCTGCGCACGGCGACACCGGCCTGCTCGCCCCCGGGTGGGCCGACTCGGCGGCCGCGTCCGCGACGAGCGACCACGCGTATCTGCGGGCGCTGCTCGACGCGGAGGCCGCGCTGACCCGGGCCCAGGCCGCGTTGGGGCTCGCACCCGCCGAGGCGGCGACGGCGGTGGCCGAGGCGGCCGCCGGCACCTTCGACGTACGGTCCCTCACCGAGCGGGCCCGCGCGGGCGGCAACCCCGTCATCCCGCTGGTCGCGGAGCTGACGAAGGCCGTCGGCGACGCGTACGGCCCCTACGTCCACCGGGGCGCGACCAGCCAGGACATCATGGACACGGCGACGATGCTGGTCGCCGCGCGGACCCTGGACCTGGTCCTCGCCGACCTCGGCCGCACCGAGCGGGCTCTCGCCCGGCTGGCCGCCGAGCACCGTGACACCGCGATGCCGGGGCGGACGCTCACCCAGCACGCCGTACCGACGACCTTCGGGCTGAAGGCGGCCGGATGGCGGGCGCTGGTCCTCGACGCGCGGGACCGGACGACGGCCGTACGGGACTCGCTGCCCGCCCAACTCGGCGGCGCGGCGGGCACATTGGCGGCGTTCGGCGCGTACGGCGCGAGCGATCCGACCGGACTGCCGGCGGCGTACGCCCGTGAACTCGGCCTCAGGGCACCCGATCTGCCCTGGCACACCCTGCGGACGCCCGTCGCCGACCTCGCCGGGTGCCTCGCCTTCACGGCAGGCGCGCTCGGCAAACTCGCCGTGGACGTCCTCACCCTGTCGCGCACCGAGATCGCCGAGGTCGCGGAGGGCAGTGGCGGGGGCTCGTCCGCCATGCCGCACAAGTCCAACCCCGTACGGTCCACCCTCATCGCCTCCGCCGCGCGACGGGCCCCGCAGCTCGCGGCCACGCTGTACGGCTCGCTGGCGGCGGAGGACGAGCGGCCGGCCGGGTCCTGGCACGCCGAGTGGGAGCCGTTGCGGGACCTGCTGCGGCTGGTCGGCGGGGCCGCCCGGGACGCCGTGGAGCTGGCCGAGGGACTGCGGGTCAGGCCCGAGGTCATGCGTGAACACCTGGACCTGACCGGCGGGTTGATCGTGTCCGAGCGGCTCTCCGCCGAACTGGCCCCGCTGCTGGGCCGCGCCCGCGCCAAGGAACTCCTCACCCGGCTGGCCGCCGAGGGGCGCCCGCTCGCCGAGGCACCGGAGCTGGCGGACGTCGACCTCGACCCCACCCACTACACCGGCTCCGCCGGAGCCCTGACCGACCGTGCTCTGGAGCGACGTTGACACTCCTGAACCATCACACCGAAGGGCCCGCCTCCGCTCCCCCGCTGCTGCTCGGCCCCTCCCTCGGCACGTCGTACGCCCTGTGGGACAAGGTGGCGCCCGAACTGTCGGTAACCCACCGGGTGGTCCGCTGGGATCTGCCGGGACACGGCGGTTCGGCGGCCGACCTCATCAAGGCGGGCGCGACGGTCGGTGACCTCGCCGGTCTGGTGCTGGCGCTCGCCGACTCGCTCGGCATCGAACAGTTCGCGTATGCGGGTGTGTCGCTGGGCGGGGCCGTGGGGCTGCATCTCGCGGTGCACCGTCCGGAGCGGCTGTCGTCGCTCGCCGTCATCTGCTCGTCGGCGCACTTCAACGGGGCCAAGCCATGGGAGGAACGGGCCGCGCTGGTGCGGCGGGAGGGGCTGGCCGGGCTGGCGGAGGGCGCGGACACGCGCTGGTTCACGCCCGGGTTCAGCGTGCCGGAGCTGGTGCGGGACCACCGGGACGCCGACCCGGACGCGTACGCCGCCTGCTGTGACGCGCTCGCCGCGTTCGATCTGCGGGACCGGCTGCCCGAGATCGCCGTACCGACGCTGCTGGTCGCCGGCCGCGAGGATCCGGCGACGCCGCCCGCGCATCTGCGGGAGATCGCCGACGCGGTGCCGGGCTCGACGCTCGTCGAGCTCCCAGGCGCCTCGCACCTGGCGCCGGCACAGTGCCCGGAAGCGGTGCTGACCGCGCTGCGGGCCCACTTCGGCGGGCCCGTCGGACGCGGGATGGAGGTGCGGCGCGAGGTGCTCGGCGACACCCACGTCGACCGGGCCCAGTCCAAGCAGACGCCCTTCACCGCGCGCTTCCAGGACTTCATCTCGCGCTACGCCTGGGGCGAGATCTGGACCGACCCGACGCTGTCGCGCCGCGAGCGCAGCATGATCACCCTCACCGCGCTGGTCGCGCACGGCCACTACGACGAACTGGCCATGCACGTCCGGGCGGCCCGCCGCAACGGGCTCACGCCCGAGGAGATCGGCGCGGTGCTGCTGCAGACAGCCGTGTACTGCGGGGTGCCGGCGGCGAACTCGGCGTTCGCGACGGCCCAGCGGGTGCTCGCGGAGGAGGACGGCACGGCAGGGTGACCCTGCCGGTCGTGGTCTGGGCTACGCCGGTCCGACGCCGGCCTTGAGCACGGCCCGCGCCCGCTCCGCCAGACCGTCCGCGCCGCACGAGACCGCCAGGTCCAGGCCGCGTTCGAGGTCGCTCACCGAGCGGGCCGCGATGCCGTACTCGATGCGGGCCGCCGCGTGCTCGTACTGGCAGGGCGACGCCTCCAGGTAGGTGACGGCCTGGGCGGCGAGCCGGACCGCGCGCTGTCCGGTCTCCAGGGCGGCGGCGCAGCGCAGGGCCTCGCCGATGGCGGTGTCCGTGCCGAAGCGCTCGGCCTGCCGGCGGACGTCGACGGCGAGCCGGGCGGCACGGGCCGGGTCCTCGGTGCTGAGGGCCCGGGCGAGGTCCGCCGCCCAGGGGACGAGCACGGGGTTGTGGTGGCCGCGTGCCGCCGCGGCCTTCTCGGCGGCCTCCAGTTCGTTGATGCCGTCCTTGGTGCGGCCGACGGCCAGCAGCAGCCTCCCGCGCACCGAGCGCGGGTCCGGCAGGACGATGGTGGAGGGGTAGGGCGGGGCGAAGCCGTACCGTTCGGCGACCTCCCAGGCCTCCTGGACATGGCCGCGGGCGAGCAGTGTGTCGACGAGGTTGCAGGTCGCGGACCAGTACAGCGGCAGACCGCGGCCGACGCGCTCGGCGAGGCGCAGCGACTCGCGCAGGGACGACTCCGCCTCCTTCAGACGGCCCCGCCTGCGGTGGCCGAGCCCGACGTAGGCGTGGGCGAGGGCGAGGTGGCCGCCGCTCCAGCCGGCCGTCTCGTAGGCGCGCAGGGCCTCGTTGTAGAGGGTCTCGGCGCGGTCGAGGCGGTCGGTGAAGGCGTACGCGTTGGCCAGCATCAGCAGCAGTTCGATGCCCCACTCGGTGTCGGTCCAGCCGAGCCCGGGGGCCAGGCGGCCGTTGACGAGGGAGCGGTCGCACAGTTCGGCGACCTCCTCCGCGTTCTCGCCGTGCATGAGGGCGTCGAAGCCGCGCAGCATGAGCAGCGCGCGTTCGGAGTTGTCCCGGCCGGTGCAGGTGGCGGCGAGGTCGGCGAGCCGCCGGGAGCGGTCGGGCGAGGTGACCTCGCCCGCGTGTATGCCCTCCCACATGAAGTGCACGGCCTGGAGCCGCATCCGGGCGGGCCCGGGCCTCAGCCGCGCGGCCTCCGCCTCGACCGTGCGGACGGCCTCCTCCAGCTGGTCGTTGTGGAGCAGCGCCTGGGAGAGCCGGAAGACGGCGTCCACCCGCTTGTCCCCGCCGAGGCCGGGCATGCCGAGCGCGGTCCGCAGATGGCCGATGGTGCGGGCGGGCGCGGTGAGGAAGGTGGCCTCGGCCAGTTCGTACAGCACGTGCGGGTGGGACTCGGGCCGGGGCGGTTCCGCCAGGGCGCGCTCCAGGCAGCGGCGGGCGGCGTCGGGGGCGCCGACGGCGAGGTGCTCACGGGCGGCCTCGCGAAGCTGACCCACGAGTTCCTCGTCGTCGTCCGGGTGGACTTCGAGGAGGTGGCGCGCGGCCGCGGCGGCGCCGCGCCCCTCGTCGGTGACGATCCGGGCGGCGATGCCGTGCATGGCGGTGCACAGGGCGTCGGGTATGGAGTTGTAGACGGCGGTGGCGATCAGCGGGTGGACGAACTCCAGGTCGCCGTCGGCGCTGCGGCCGGTCGCGGGGTCGGGTGTGGTGAGGATGCGGGCGGTGCGCAGCAGTTCGGCGCAGCGGCGGGCGTCGTCGGGCCCCAGGGTGGCGAGCTTGGCGACCAGGTCGGTGGAGATGTCGGTGCCGAGGATCGCGGCGGCCCAGGCGAACCGCGTGGCGTCGATGCCGAGTTCCTCCAGGCGGGCGACTAGGCCACCGCCGCGGGCCGAGCGGTTCAGTTCACGCAGCTCCCCGGCCCGGGCCTCGACCGGTTCGAGTTCGCTGTCCTGGACCTTGGCGAGGAGTTCGACGGTCTCGTAGGGGTTGCCCGCGGTGACGGCCCAGACCTCGCGGCAGAACGCGGCGTCGGCGTGCGGGCCGAGGGTGGCGCGGGTGAGTCCGGCCGTCGCGTCCGGGGTGAGGGCGCTCAGGGTCGCGACGGGTCCGTCCGCGGCGGCGGCGACGGTGTCGAGGTGGCGGGCGCTGGTGCCGGAGACCTCGCCGGGGCGGCGGGTGACCACGACCAGCACGGACATCTCGTCGAGGCGCTCGGCGAGCCCGGCGAGCCAGTGCAGGGTCTCCTGGTCGGCCCAGTGGGCGTCGTCGATCAGCAGCACCAGCGGCCAGTCCCGGCGGGCGAGCCGGCGCACGGCGGCGACCAGTCCGTCGCACACGCCCTGCGGGTCGGCCTGCCGGTCGCCGGGTTCCGCTATGCCGAGGGCGGGGCCGGCGATGTCGTACCAGTCGCCGAGGTATTCGCGTGCCTCCTCCGGGAGCATCGACACCAGTGCCGGCTGCAGCAACTGCCGTACCACGTTGAAGGGGACCGACCGGAGGGTCTCGCCGCCGCGGGCCGACCAGACCGTGCAGCCGCGGGCCTCGGCGATGCGGCGGGTTTCGGCCAGCAGCGTGGTCTTGCCGAGTCCGGCCTCGCCCCGGAAGACCAGCAGTCCGCCGGACGAGGAGCGGTCCGCGCACAGGCCGTCGACCGCCCGCGCGACGGCGGCGACTTCCTCGTCGCGCTCCCAAAGGGAAGCCGAGGGGCCGGCCGTGGGCCGTACCTCCGTCATCCCGCTACCTCCCCAAGTCGCCCGAACGACGTACAGACGTCGAGCGTAGCCGTCCGATTGCCTGAGTGGAGGGCGGTCCGGGCACCTGTTGCCGTGGCGGGTGAAGCCGACGGTGACCGGACGACGCAATCGGCCCGTCACCAGCCGCCTTCGGGTCAACAAGGCACAACGGTACGGGAGGTGACGTTCATTCACCAGGGACGGGACACACGGCGCGGCCGGCGGGCGCTGGTCGCGGGGTCGGTGGGCAATCTCATCGAGTGGTACGAGTTCGGCGTCTACGGCTACTTCGCGACGATCATCGCGGCGCGGTTCTTCACACCGGAGGGCGGCAGCGAGATCGAGGCTCTGGTGAAGACGTACGCGTCGTTCGCGCTCGCGTTCTTCTTCCGACCGGTCGGGGCGGCGCTTTTCGGCCGTCTCGGGGACCGCGTCGGCCGTCGGCCGGTGCTGGTCCTGGTGATCACGCTGATGACGGTGGCGACGACACTGATCGGCGTGCTGCCGACCTACGCCCAGGCGGGCGCGCTGGCGCCCTGGCTGCTCACCTTCCTGCGGGTGCTCCAAGGGCTGTCGGCCGGTGGGGAGTTCGGCGGGGCGGTGTCGGTGATGACGGAGTTCGCTCCGCCGGGCCGGCGGGGGCTGTACGGGTCGTGGCAGTCGTTCACGGTGGCACTGGGGCTGCTGGGCGGTGCGGGCGCGGCGGCACTGCTCGCCACCGTGCTGACCGAGGAGCAGCTCGGCGCGTGGGGCTGGCGGCTGCCGTTCCTGCTGACCCTGCCGCTGGGGCTCGGGGCGTTGTGGCTGAGACTGCGGCTGGACGAGACGCCGGAGTTCGTGGCGGAGCGGTCCCAGCAGACGCCTCCCCCGCGCGAGGTCGCGAGGGCGATCGCGCTGGGCGCGGGGCGGATCATGGGCTGGGCCGCGGCCGGTTACACGTTCCTCGTCGTGCTGCCGTCGTATCTGCAGAGTTCGCTGGGCGCGACCTTCCAGCAGGCGCTGGCCGCCACCGTGCTGGCCAATCTGGGTTTCGCGGTGACGATCGTGCCGGCGGGGCTGCTCAGCGACCTGCTCGGCCGGCGGGCGGTGATGCTGACGGGCGCGTTGCTGGTCGTGGCCCTCTCGGTGCCGCTGCTCAACCTTCTGCAGGAGCCCGGCGTTTCGAACACCGTGAAGGGTGTGGCGGTGTGCGGCGCGGGTGCCGTGGTGGGACTGATGGCGGGGCCGGGCCCGGCGATGCTGTCGGAGATGTTCCCGACGCGGGTGCGGTACACGGGCCTGGGACTCGCCTACGCGCTGTCCAATGCGGTGTTCTCGGGGTGTGCCGGGCTCATCATCACGGAGACCATCGAGCGGACGGGGAGCGTGGACATCCCCGCGTACTACGCGGCGGCGGCGTGCGCGGTGAGCGTACCGGCGCTGCTCACGCCGCCCTCGCGGCGGGTGCGCGGGGCGAAGGCGGTGGAGGAGAGGACTGGTTGAGGCGATGCGGGTGATCGGTCTGATGTCCGGCACGTCGTACGACGCGATCGACGCGGCGGCGGCCGAGCTGGACCTCGTCGGCGACGGTCTGGTGCTGAAACCGCTCGGCATGGTGAGCGAGGCGTACGACGGCGAACTGCGCGAGATCCTGTCGGCCGCCCTGCCGCCGGGGACCACCACCCTGGGCGAGGTGTGCCGGCTGGACACCCGGATCGGGCAGGCCTTCGCGGCGGCCGCGCTCCGGGCCGACCGCGAACTGTGCGAGGGACGGGCCGAGTTGGTGGCCTCGCACGGGCAGACCGTGTACCACTGGGTCGCCGGGGGCGAGGTCCACGGCACGCTCCAGCTGGGGCAGCCGGCCTGGATCGCCGAGGCGACCGGGCTGCCGGTCGTCGCCGACTTCCGGCCGCGTGACATCGCCGCCGGCGGGCAGGGCGCGCCGCTGGTCAGCCTGGTCGACCTGCTGTGGCTGCGCGGCCGGCCGGGCCGGCCCGTCGCACTCAACGTCGGCGGTATCGCCAACCTCACCGCACCCGACGGGACCGCCTTCGACACCGGGCCGGGCTGCGCGCTGATCGACGCGGCGGCCCATGGGTTCAGCGGCGGAGCCCTGTCCTACGACACGGACGGGGTCCTGGCCGCCCGCGGCCGGGTGCACGGGCCACTGCTGGACCGGCTGCTCCAGGAGCCGTACTACGCGCTGCCCGCGCCCAAGACCACGGGCAAGGAGCTGTTTCATCTCGGTCATCTGCGGGACGCGCTGGCCGGGTTCGGGACACTGCCCGCCGAGGACGTGGTCGCCACCCTGACGATGCTCACGGCCCGGACCGTGGCGGACGCCGTGCGGTCGGTGGGCGCGACGGAGGTGATCACCTCCGGCGGCGGGACGCGCAACCCGGTGCTGATGAGGATGCTCGGGGAGCTGCTGCCCGGGGTTTCGGTGCGCGCCTCGGACGAACTGGGGCTGCCGTCCGGGGCGAAGGAGGCCTACGCCTTCGCCGTCCTGGGGTTCCTGACCCTGCACGGCCTGCCGGGCACCTCGCCCGCGAGCACCGGTGCCCGGCATCCGAGCGTGCTCGGTTCGGTGACCCCGGGCCGGGACGGACTACGGCTGCCACCACCCGCCCGCCTTCTGCCGACCCGCTTGATCCTGGAATGACCGATCCTGGTCGACTCCTCTCATGCCTCTTTCACCGACGCCTCATACGGTGGGGGCATGACGCAGGAGACTCCTTCCGGGTGGTACCCGGACCCCGGCCAGAAAAGTGACGGGCCCGCCACCGAGCGCTGGTGGGACGGAAAGGCCTGGACGGCCCGCATCCGTCCGGCCCAGCCGCCGACGCATCCGGCGGCTGGGGAGGGTTCGGCTTCTGCGGGAGCCCCGCGCGAGCACGCCGGTTCGGCCACTACCGCAGGCTCCGGCGCGGAGGGTTCGGCCGCCAGGAGCGAACCCGTCCCCACCTCTGCGGGAGACTCGGCGGCTGCGACGAACTCGGGCGCTGCGGGCACTGCCGGAGACTCGGGCGCCGCGGACGGCCCGGCTCCCGCCGCAGGCTCCGCCGCGAGGAATCCGGCCGCCGCTGGGGGCTCTGCCCCTTCGGGGGGCTCGGGCACCGCGGACCGCTCGGCCACTGCGGGCCGTCACGCCCCTGCGGCGGGCTCCGGCGCTGCGGTGAATGCGGCCTCCGCGGAAGGCTCGGGGGCCGCGACAGACGCGGGCGCCGCCGGCGATTCTGCCCCTGCGGCAGGCTCCGGCGCTGCGGACCGCTCGGCCGCTGCGGGCCGTCACGCCCCTGCGGCGGGCTCCGGCGCTGCAGTAAGTGCGGCCTCTGCGGAAGGCTCTGGGACCGCGACAGACGCGGGCGCCGCCGGCGATCCTGCCCCTGCGGCAGGCTCCGGCGCTGCGGGTGATTCGACCCCGGCGGGGGATCCGACTGCTGCCGCACAGCCGGACGCTGCCGCTCATGGCAGCGCCGCCGGGCACCCGGGACCTCCCGCACACCCAAGCACCACCGGACATCCGAGCGCCCCTGGCCACCCAGGCGCTACCGCGTACCCAGGCACCCCCGGCCACCCAGGCGCTACCGCGTACCCAGGCACCCCCGGCCACCCAGGCGCTACCGCGTACCCAGGCACCCCTGGATACCCAGGCACCCCCGGCCAACCCCCAGGGCCGGCCCCCTACCCGAACACCCCCGGGTACCCGGGCGCCGGCGCGTATCCCGGCTACCCCAACACACCCCCGGCCGCCCGGGGAAGCCGGCTGCGGATCGGGATTGCCGTCGGGGCGGCCGTCGTTGTTCTCGCGAGTATCGGTGTCGGCGTGTACGCGCTGACCGACAACGGCGGCTCGGGCGGCGGTTCGGCCACTTCACAGGGGCCGGGCGGCCCGGGCGGAACCGGTGGCCAGGGCGGGCCGTTCGGCGGGTCGGGGGGATCCGGAGGCAATGGCGGCTCCGGAGGTTCCGGCGGCCAGAGCCCGTCTCCCGAGCAGTCCGAGCCGCCGAAGATCAGGAGCGGGTCGGTGACCGACGCCGTCAGCGGGATCAGCATGCCGATCCCGGAGGGCTGGTACGGCCAGGAGATCACGGTCGGCGCGCAGCTCACGTCCGACGACTCCTACAAGTGCCCCGGCGACACCTCCTCGACCTGCACGAAGGGCGGAGCCTACTCCGCACCGGCCCTGGCCCTCGGCGCCAAGGGCAGCACCGCCGAGGAGATCGCCAAGGCGGACATCTCGGCCAACGCCGAGGAGTCCTACGGCGGCAAGTCCTACGGCGGGATCACCTCGCACGACGTACTGGCCGCCAAGGCGGTGACCGTGGCCGGGCAGAAGGGCTACCTGGTCCGCTGGAAGGCCGTCACCACCAAGGGCGCCGACGGCATCGTGGAGTCGCTCGCGTTCCCCTCCCCCGCGAACGCGAAGCAGATGGTCGTCGTCCGGTTCGGCGTGGACGCCGGCCAGAAGGAGTCCGTCCTCGACGACATCGCCAAGGGCATCAAGGTGTCGACGGGCAGCGGCAACGGCCAGGACGTCTGACCAGGAGCACAAGGGAACGACCGCCCCGCCCGTAACCGGATCGGCCGGGTGGGGCGCCCCCGCCGCTCACAGGGGAACCCCACCCGGCCGGGGGGTGCGCGCCGCCCCCGTCCCCACGGGTCGGCGCGGTCGGGTCACCGTCCTGTCATCCGACGGACGGCGGCCCGGGTCTCAGCTCAGGCCCAGGCCCAGGGCCGGCAGCACGGCGGCCTCCACGAATCGCACCAGGTAGTCCGGGTCCGCGTACTCACCCTCCAGGACGGGCCGGATGCGCAGGACGCCGAACATCTGCGCCGGGATGTACTCCAGCGCCGGATGATCGGCGGGCACCTCTCCCCTCTCGACCCCGCGCCGGATGATCTCCTTCAGCGCGGCGATCTCCGGTTCGACCAGCGCCTCGCGCAACGCGCGCTGCAGCTCCGGGTCCTGAGGGGCCGCGTGGGCGAGCGCCTGGAGAAGCTTGGTGTCCCGGCCCGACAGCTCCCCCGCCGCCCGGGCGGCCTCGCGCAGGTCGTCCGCGAGCGAGCCGGTGTCGATGCAGCGCGTCCGCCGGTGGGAGCGCAGCGCCGCCGCCACGAACTGGGGCTTGGTCTTCCACTGCCGGTAGAGCGTGGACTTGCTGCAGCGGGTGCTGGCGGCGATCCCCTCCATGGTGACGGAGTCGTAGCCGCACTCGCGGAGCTGTTCCAGCACGGCCTCGAAGAACTCCTGCTCACGCTCGGGCGTGATCTTGGAGCGGCGCGTGGCACCGACCGGCTCGGGTCGGTCCCCAGCCTGCGACGTCATGGCTCTGCTCCTGGCTTTCCTCGGCGGCCGAGAAATTCCGGCCGGCAGTGTGTTCTACGTCTATCGATACGCCAGTGTACCGGAACGCGACCGTATCGGTACACTGGCGTATCGGTACGCACTCGTACCGATAACAGCACCACCGTCACCGAAGGGGCCGGGGGATGAATGCCCGCACCGAGCCTGCGCCGGCGGGGTCCGACGCGACAGCGCGACCGCCGCACGTCATAGCCCGACCGCCGCTCGTCCGGGAGCTCCTGCTCGTCGTGGGGCTCTTCCTCGTCTACAAGTTCGGCCGGCAGCTGGCCACGGGCCACACCGGCGAGGCCTTCCACAACGCGCACCGCGTGTGGGACTTCGAGCGAGCGGTCCATCTCCCCGGCGAGGGTGCGGTGCAGTCCCTGCTGCTGCACGGCGACGGTCTGGCGCATGTCGCGAACACCTACTACGCGGCGGTCCACTTCCCGGCCACCGTCGCCTTCCTGGTCTGGCTCTATCTGCGCCGCCCGGCCCACTACGTGTGGGCCCGCCGGGTCCTGGCCGCCGTCACCGCCGCCGCGCTGGTGCTGCACCTGCTCTTCCCGCTCGCCCCGCCCCGGATGCTGGCCGCGACCGGTCTGGTGGACACGGCACGGGTGTACGGGCCGTCGGTCTACGGCGATCCCGCGACCGACTCCCTGTCGAACCAGTTCGCGGCGATGCCGTCGCTGCACTTCGGCTGGGCCCTGATGGTGGCCATCGGCCTGATCGTCGCGACCCGGTCACGGTGGCGCCGGCTCTGGCTGCTGCATCCGCTGCTGACGCTGCTGGTGATCGTCGGCACCGCGAACCACTACTGGCTGGACGCGATCGTGGCGACGGCCCTGCTCGGTCTCGCGCTCGCGGTGATCCACGTGCCGCACCGTACGGCGACCACCGCGGGCCGCGCGCAGGTCAGGCTCGTACCGGCCCAGGGCCGAACCGAGGAGCAGGCACTCGCGGGAGCCGGCCGATGAACGCCGTCGTCGTCGCCGTCGCCCTGTCCCTCGTCTCCGCCGTCGCCTACGCGGCAGCGGCGGTCGCCCAGGAGCGGCTCGCCTCCTGCTCCCCCGGCTCGGGCGTGCTGCGGCTGCTCGGCAGCGGCGCCTGGTGGTGCTCGGTCGGACTGAACGCGTCGGCCGCGCTGCTGCACGTCGTGGCCCTGAGGTACGGGCCGCTGACCGTGGTCCAGCCGCTCGGCGCGCTCACCCTGGTCGCGGCGGTGCCCATGGGGGCGCGGCTCGCGGGACGGCGGGTGAGCGTGGTCGAGTGGAAGGGCACCGCGCTGACGCTGCTCGGCCTGGGCGCGATCCTGGTCACGGCGTCCGGCCCGGCGCCCGACGATGTGCTGAGCGTTCCCGAGGCGCTGGCGGTGGCGGGTGCCACCGCCGCCCTCATCGGGGTGCTGTCCCGGCCGGGCACCCGCCCCGGGCTGCGGCACGCGACCGCGTCCGGCATTGCCTCGGGAGTCGCCTCGGCCCTCACCCAGACGGTGACGGTGGCCGCGACGGACCGGTCGGGTCCGCTGCTGAGCGTCCAGGTGGTCGGGGTGGCGCTGCTCGTGGCGGCCTTCGCGGCCGGCGGGCTGCTGCTGTCGCAAGTGGCGTACCGGGGCGGGCTGGGCGCTCCGCTCGCGATGGTGACCCTGGCCAACCCGCTGGCCGCCGCGGCGATCGGGCTGTCGCTGCTGGGCGAACGCCTCCAGGGCGGCCCGGCGGGCGTGCTGCTCGCGCTCGCCGGGGCGGGCCTGGCGTCCTGGGGCGTGGTGCTCCTCAGCAGGGCGGCGCCCGTGGACCACGACCGTCCGGTGGACGACGACCATCCGGTGGCCGCCGTCCTGGCCCTGGAACCCGGCTCGGCCACGGCCGAACCGGCGTTGGTGCCCCGGCCGCACGATCCGGGGCACCTCTTCCCGGCTACCCGGTGACGATCGCCGGGTCGCTCACCCCCGGCCGGCCGTTCTCGACGTGCCCCGCGAACCGCCGCAGGAACGCCGCGTCGCCCTCGACGGTGACGGTCAGGTCGTACCAGCGGCGGCTGCGGTCGAGGTCGACGGTCCGCCGTACCGTCGCGCCCGGGCGGACGGTGACGGTCGAGGGCTTGGTGCCGTAACGGTCGGAGAGCTTCAGCCGTGCCGTGCCGGAGCCCTTGTTGGTGAAGGTCAGTTCCACGTCGTCACCGGTGTGGCGTGCGGTGACCTCGCAGCCGGCCTTCTTGTTCGACCCCTTGAAGACCCGCACGAAGCCGTTCGGGCCGTGCACGGTCAGGTCGTACGAACCCGCCGAGTAGGCGGAGTTCCAGGTGTCCGAGAGGGACTTGCCGGCCTCGGTGGTGTACATCCAGGGGCCGTCGGCGCGGTTGCCTGAGGTGATGTGGAAGGCGGCGCCGGCCTTCGGCCCGGAGGCGAAGGCGAGGGTGAGCTTCCCGGCGGCGGCGTCGACCGAGGCGTCCACGCGCGGGGCGTACTTCAGCGGCCGGGTGCGGCGCGAGCCGCGTTCCTGCCGGGGCATGCGCGGGTCGGCGGGCGGGGCCGGCTTGTAGTCGGGGTGGCGTTCGCGGTCCTGGGGCTCGTACTCGTCGGTGCCGGGCAGCGGGACCGGCCGCGTGTCCTTGCGGGAGAAGTCGAACGCGGCCGTCAGATCGCCGCAGACGGCCCGGCGCCAGGGCGAGATGTTGGGCTCGCGCACACCGAAGCGCCGTTCCATGAACCGCAGGATCGAGGTGTGGTCGAGGGTCTCCGAGCAGACGTAGCCGCCCTTGCTCCACGGCGAGACGACCAGCATCGGCACCCGGGGGCCGAGGCCGTAGGGGCCGGCCGTGTTCTTGCTGTCGCCCGGGAAGAGGTCGAGGGAGACGTCGACGGTGGACAGGCCGCGGGAGGCGTCCTTGGGCGGCAGCGGCGGCACCACGTGGTCGAAGAAGCCGTCGTTCTCGTCGTACGTGATGAACAGGGCGGTCTTCGACCAGACCTCCGGGTTGGAGGTGAGGGCGTCCAGGACCTGCGCGATGTACCAGGCACCGTAGTTCGAGGGCCAGTTGGAGTGCTCGGAGAAGGCCTCGGGGGCGGCGATCCAGGAGATCTGCGGCAGCTTGCCCGCCTTGACGTCCGCCTTCAGCCGGTCGAAGTAGCCCTCGCCCGCCTTGGCGTTCGTGCCGGTGCGGGCCTTGTCGTACCAGGGGTCGCCGGGCTTGGCATTGCGGTACTTGTTGAAGTACAGCAGCGAGTTGTCGCCGTAGTTGCCCCGGTAGGCGTCCTCGATCCAGCCCCAGGAGCCGGCCGCGTCCAGGCCGTCGCCGATGTCCTGGTAGATCTTCCAGGAGAGGCCGGCCTGCTCCAGGCGCTCGGGGTAGGTCGTCCAGCCGTAACCGAGTTCGTCGTTGCCGAGGACCGGGCCGCCGCCGGTGCCGTCGTTGCCCGTGTATCCGGACCACATGTAGTAGCGGTTCGGGTCGGTGGAGCCGATGAACGAGCAGTGGTAGGCGTCGCAGACGGTGAACGAGTCGGCGAGGGCGTAGTGGAAGGGGATGTCCTCGCGGGTCAGGTACGCCATGGTCGTGGTGCCCTTGGCGGGCACCCACCGGTCGTACTTGCCGCCGCGGTAGGCCTGGTGGCCGTCGGGCCAGGAGTGCGGCAGGCCCTCCAGGAACTGCATGCCGAGGTCGTCGGCGTCCGGGTGGAACGGCAGGATCTCCTTGCCGTCCTTCTCCTGGTGCCAGACCGGTTTTCCGTTGTCGAGCGTGACCGGACGCGGGTCGCCGAAGCCGCGGACGCCTCTCAGGGTCCCGAAGCAGTGGTCGAAGGAACGGTTCTCCTGCATCAGGACGACGATGTGCTCGACATCCTCGATCGACCCGGTGCGGTGGTTCGCCGGAAGCGCGGCGGCACGCTGGATGCTGGCGGACAGCGCACTGAAGGCCGTGGTGGCACCCGCGAGTTGAAGAAAGCGGCGCCGGTTTACTTCGGACATGAAGGACAGACCTCTCATCCTGAGGTGCTGGATGGCCGGAACATGACGGAATCTGCGCGGAAGGAGTGTTTCAGGGACACCAAACGCCAAGGAAGGGGCTGGTGACACTCATGTGAAAGTCGCGGGTACGACAGGTGTGCCGGGGCATTGCCCGGGGAGGGTGATGAGCGTGACAGAGACGCAGACGGTTTCCCCGCCGACGAAACGGCCCGTCCGCCAGCTCCTCGCCGCCTCCGTGGGCAACGCCGTGGAGTGGTACGACTGGTACGCCTACACGTTCCTGGCGACCTTCATCGCCGACCAGGTCTTCCCCAAGAGCGCGGACAACTCGCTGGTGCCGCTGCTGTCGACGTTCGCCGTGTTCGCGGTGGGCTTCTTCATGCGGCCGGTCGGCGGGCTGCTGATGGGCGCGGTCGCGGACCGGCACGGGCGGCGGGCCGCGCTGACGGTCACCATCCTGCTGATGGGCGGCAGCAGCCTGCTGGTCGGGCTCACCCCGACCTACGCCTCGGTGGGCGTGCTGGCTCCGGTGGTCCTCGTCCTCGCCCGGCTGCTGCAGGGCCTGTCCGTGGGCGGCGAGTTCGCGGCCTCGACGACCTTCCTGGTGGAGTCTGCGGGCCCGGGCCGGCGCGGGCTGTTCTCCAGCTTCCAGTACGTGTCGACGACCGTGGGGCAGCTCGTCGCCTCCGGCATCGCCACGCTGCTGGTGGGCACGCTGAGCGTCGGGCAGATGGACAGCTGGGGCTGGCGGGTCCCGTTCGTGCTCGGGGCCGTGCTGAGCCTGGTCGGCTTCTGGATCCGGCGGGGCGCGCAGGAGACCCGCAGCGCCGAGCAGCGGGAGGCCCCGCGCCCGGGCCTGTTCGAGGCGCTGCGCCGGCACCCGCGCGAGTCGCTCCTGATCTGCGGCATCACGGCGGGCGGCACCATCGCGTACTACACGTGGACGTCATATCTGCCGACGTACGCCGAACTCAACGCGGGTCTCCCGAAGTCGGACGCGCTGCTCGCGGGCACGATCTCACTGGCCTTCTTCGCCCTGCTGCAGCCGCTCGGCGGGCTGCTCTCGGACCGCTTCGGCCGCCGCCCCTTGCTGCTCTTCTTCGGCCTGGGCTTCGCCCTGCTCACGGTGCCGCTGCTGCACAGCCTGCGCGACTCGTTCGCCGTGCTGCTGCTCGTGCAGTGCGCGGGCATGGTGCTGCTGACCGGTTTCACCTCGATCAGCGCGGCCGTGAACGCGGAGATCTTCCCGCCCCGGGTGCGCGCGGCCGGCATCGGCTTCCCCTACTCGCTGACGGTGGCCCTCTTCGGCGGCACCGCTCCGTACGTCGGCACCCTGTTCAAGGAACTCGGACACTCGGGCCTGTTCCCCTGGTACGTCGCGGTGATCTGTCTGCTGTCGTCGCTGGTGTATCTGCGGCTGCCGGAGACGGCCCACGCACCGCTGCGGCGGTGAGCGGGCGACCCGGGTCATGACCCGGGTCGCCGACCGGACTCCACCGCCCGTTCCTCCTCACCCGTACTCTCCCGCGAGCCCTCGAGAGGCCCTTCGTACTCTCCGTTGCCGGATTGGTCGGCAGCCTGCGGTCCGGGCGTCGCGGGCTCTCCCTCCGCGGCGATCTCCTTGACGGCGGCCCGCTCCGGGTCGGTCGCGGCCTCGGTGGGTCTGCCGACCTCCTCCAGCGTCAGCTGGGCGCGGTCGTCGACGAGTCGGGTCACCAGGTGCTGTGCGGCGCCGAAGGCCGCGGCCCAGCCGAGGACCTGCGCCCTGCTGTCGAGATCGCTCAGCCCGGGGACGAAGGCGCCCCTGATCAGCAGCACCCCGAGGAAGGCGGACAGGGCGCCGGTGGGGAACTTCAGCACCGCCGACGCCAGGGGCAGCATGTAGGGGGAGTCGGTGCCCCGGATGCGGCGCAGCGAGGCGATGACGGTGAGGGCCGCGCCGGCGAGCCCGGCGATCTCGACGGTGAGAATGTCCCTCGACGCGGCCAGGCTGCTGACGTCGGTGCCCGCCCGCACGTCGTGATGCTCCGCGGTGGGACAGACGACGGTGATCCGGTCCGAAGCGGCGGGACCGCTCTGGGGCGTGAAGCACAGACTGAGCGAGCCGGGCGAGAACCAGCCGTAGAGGGCGAGGCCCGTCACGCCGAGCAGTACGAGGAAGGTCGCGGTCCACAGGATGTTGCGCAGACTGCGCACCCGGGCCAGTTCGTCGTCCAGAGCGCTGTACGCGGCGTCGAGCGCGCGGACCATGAGGTCCCGGTCGCTCTGCGTCAGGTCCCCGGCGATGATGGGGCGGAGCCGCCGGGCGAGTCTGACCCGCCGGGGATCGTCGGTTTCCAGGTGTTGCTTGACCAGCGCCATGACCTCGCTGGCGCGGCCTGCGGCTTCCTCGTCGGAAACCAGTTGAAGCAGCAGCACCTCCGCGCTGCGCACATTCGACCAGACGCCTTCGCGGGCAGCGGACTTCGACCACGGCCATCGCCATTCGAAATCCTCGTCGGCAGCCGCGTGGGCCTTTTCGAGATGGCCCCGCATTCCCTCGACGAGCGTCATGCGGCCTTCCGGACACGGCCTGACGCTCTCGTATCTCAACTGCGCTTCGAGATAGGCGATCCGCGCTTTGGCCCGTGCGCGCCACGCTGACCGCGGCGGCCCGTTACGCAGGCCTGTGATTCGGCTGTGCGTACGGGCCGACCGGGTTTCTGTTCTGGTCACTCGTAAACGGCTGGCACGTGCAGCTTGTCCCAGGACGTCTTGCCTGGAATGCCATCCGCGTCAGGGCCACTGAATCCGAGCTTGCGCTGCCACTTGGCGTACGACTTCTGGTCCGCCGCGCTCCACGTGTAGTCGGGCTCGCCGGTGTACACCGAGCACTTCTCCTGGACGAGGCGGTCGCCCATGGCCTTGATGACCGGGCTGGTCACTGACGCTTGGAAGAAGTCTGCGCCTGGAAACCGCTCGTACTCGCCGTCCTCTTCCTGGTCCAGTGGCGGGGCCACGCGTATCCGCTGGTCGGGGTAGATTTTATTTCGGTCCTTGATCTGCGGGTTCCATGCCATGATCTGATCCACCGTCACATGGAACCTACGCGCGATCTTCGTGAGGTTGTCGCCGGTTTTCACTACGTAGAACTGCGTTGTCTTTTCCATGTATCCAGAGTAGATGAGTTTACCGAGATAGAGAAGTGGGGAATTCCGTTTCGATTTCACTTTTTGATTCGGAAACTGCTTTACCGGAAGGGACTTCGCGATCACCGACAACGGCCACACCAAAGCGGGGAACGCAATGGCCTCGACAGCGAGCCCCGGTCGGACCACCGGCGGCCCCACAGGGTGGCCACGGACGAAGAGCCCATCCCAGCCGGCCTGCTCGGCGGCCGCCGCCACGGTCGCGACGTTCCCCGGGTCCGCGAAGTCACCGAAGTCGGGGATGTCGATGGAGAAGCGCATCCCACCTCGCCCCCGGCATTCACTTCCCTCCACTCGGGCGAACACGCGGCAAAGCAGGCAAAGTACCTCGCACAGACGGGCATCAATCGCACTGAAGCGCGAACCGAGAGGACCGTACCGTGCGCAGATCCCTCGCCGTCATCGGCGTCACCGTCACCACCGCTGTACTCGGCCCCGGCTTTCTTCCTGCCGCGGCCGCCCCCGGCGCCGGCGCAGCCACCGGCACTCTGATCGTCAACGGCATCCCGCACACCGACCCGCACGGCTGCTACCCGTCGAACGGGTTCATGGTGTCAGTCGTCAACCGCACGGACCGGACGGCCTACGTCTACCCGAACGGCGGTTGCTTCGGCCAGTACGAGGGCTGGGTGCAGCCCGGCGGCCAGGCCACCATGAACGGCTCCTCCGTCTACATCGACTAGCCCCGGCGACAGCCCGCCACTCCGCCCGTGAAGGACGTACGCATGACCCGTGTATTGGTGACAGGATTCGAACCGTTCGCCCAGGACACCTACAACCCCTCCTGGGCCGCGGCCCAGCTCCTCCAGGACAACCCTCCGGACGGCGTCGAGGTGACGGCCGTCCAACTCCCCTGCGTCTTCGGCAAGTCGCTGACAGTGCTGCGAGAGGCCGTGCTGGATTCGGATCCGGCGCTCGTCGTGTCGCTCGGCCTCTCCCCCCGAGACTGCATCTCGGTCGAGCGCGTCGCCATCAACGTCAACGACTGCCCCAAGCCGACAACGCCGGCCGCAAGCCCGTCGACGAGCCCATCGTCCCCGACGCCCCCGCGGCCTACTTCTCCACCCTCCCGATCAAACGGTGTGTCACGGAGGTGCAGAAGCGGACCGGACTGAATTCCGCGGTCTCCCAGACCGCCGGGACGTTCGTGTGCAACCACGTCTTCTACGGCCTCATGCACCTGCTGGCCACCGAGGGCAAGCAACGGCGCGGCGGCTTCGTGCACATCCCGCACACCCCGGAGATGCCCGCTGCCGCCAACCACTTCGTCCCCTCACTCCCGGTGGAGGACACGGCCAAGGGCCTGCGCGTCGTTCTGTCGACCGCACTGGCCCACGACACGGACCTCGCCGTCGCCGCCGGCGCGACCCACTGACCTCACCGCAGTTCGGCGAGCAGCCCCGCCCGAAGACGATTCGGGGCTGCTCGCCGAGGTGAGCCGTTCAAGAGGCTTACAGGCCGTCGATGGACCACCAGACCTTCTCGGCGTTGCTATTCGGCTCGAGAACGACGACTTCCCCGAGGTTGTTGCCGTAGTACGGGGTCATGATCTGGCCCGCGGAACGGCTGTAGATCTTGTACGCGCCGTCGAGAGCCCGCTGGGTGAGCTGCCACTGGAACTCCAGGCCGGTTCCGCACGTGCCCTCGGTGACCCGTGGCTTGTTGAACCAGGGGGCACCGGGCTTGAGGCACATGCCGGTCTTGGTGTTGCGGATGATGTAGGTGAAGCCGGCGACGGGCTCGAACTCCCACTGGTCGGCTCCGAGGGTCTGGCCGCGGTCCCAGACGTAGTGCACCCATCCGTCCTGGAAGCCGTCGCCCCAGTTGTGCGGCAGCAGACTGCCGCCGGTCTTGATGTTGACGATGTGGGTCGTGGCCAGGGGCCGCGCGTGCGCGGTGGTGGCGGTTGCGGCTGAACCGAGCAGCGCACCGAGCATGCCGAGGACGAGTGACAGTCTGGTCAGAAGGCGTTGCATGGAAGGCCCTTCCTGCCGTGCGATCCGCCGCCGGGCCGGCCTCACATACGCCGCCCGGACAGGCGAGGAACACTCCGTAGCGCAGCGCACCCGAATGAACACCGAAAGTGAGAAACGGGCGGGTCCGGCCAATCCGACGCGGCAGGTTTCGAGCGCTCTTCCCCCTACCGCTCCACCGCGTCCCGCCGTCGGTACACCTCCGCTGCCACACACGCGTTCCTCGGCGTCACCCGGCCCTCCGGTCGTGACCGAGAGCGTCCCTCCACACAACCCCCGTTCACCCTCTCCAAGGGTGAATCCGCGGGCATGATGTTGACGCCTCGGCGAGGGTGAGGTGTACGGAGATCCAGGCTTCGGGATCAGGCCGTACACCAAGGCCCTTCCGTGGGACGGAAGTCGCATTGTGCCCCCGTGACGCCCTCCCGGACGATGCGACCACCACCCAGAGACGGGAGCCGCATCCATGCCTCACACCACTGCCTTCGCCAGGAACCAGTGGTACGTCGCCGCCTACAGTCACGAGGTCGGGCGGGAGTTGCTCGGCCGGACGATCCTCGGTGAGACGCTCGTGCTGTACCGGACCGAGGAGGACGGCACGCCGGTCGTCCTGCACGACCGGTGTGTGCACCGCCGGTACCCGCTGTCCGAGGCACCGACCCGTCTCGACGGGGACCGGATCGTGTGCGGGTACCACGGGTTCACGTACGACACGACCGGTACGTGTGTGTACGTGCCGGGACAGAAACGGGTGCCGCGCACCGCCCGGGTCGCCTCCTACCCCGTCGTCGAGCAGGACTCGCTGATCTGGGTGTGGATCGGCGACCCGGCACTCGCCGACCCGCAGACCATCCCGAGGGCCAGGCATCTGGACTCCCCCGGCTGGGTCACCGTGCGCGGCATGGAGCCCATCGACTGCGACTACGGCCTGCTCGTCGACAACCTCCTCGACCTCTCCCACGAGACGTATCTGCACGGCGGGTACATCGGCACCCCCGAGGTCGCCGAGACGCCGATCACCACGGAGGTCGACGAGGGCGCCGGGATCGTCCGGGTGAGCCGGCACATGGACGACGCCGAGTGCCCGCCGTTCTACGCCAAGTCCACCGGCATAGAGGGCCGGATCACCCGCTGGCAGGACATCGAGTACCACACCCCCTGCCTGTATCTGCTGCACAGCCGCATCGCCCCGGTCGGGGTGGTGCCGGAGCCGGACGGCAGCGACCCCAACGGCTTCCACACGGAGATCACCTACGCGATCACTCCGTCCGGCGACGGCAAGGTGTACGACTTCTGGGCCGTCTCGCGCGACTGGGCGACGGACGACGCCGAGGTCACCGAATTCCTGCGGGGCAACAACCACACGGTCGTGATGCAGGACGTCACCGCGCTCAACCTGCTGCAGAAGACGCTGGGCACCGAGCGCACCGGCTACCAGGAACTCAGCATCAACATCGACACCGGTGGTCTGGCCGCCCGCCGTATCCTCGCCCGGCTGGTCGAGGAGGGCGACAAGCCCCTGGAGAAGGTCCAGTGACAGCGCCCTCTTCGTTCAGGACCGGCGAGATCTACCGCATCGACTGGCTGCCCGGCACCGACGTCCTGCACGGCACCTGCCACTGCGGACGTGAGCACACCGCGCAGGACCCGGTCGAGATGTGGGAGTGGATGCTCGCCCACCCCCAGGGACACTCCGTCCACGAGCCGCGAGGGAA
The DNA here is from genome assembly GCF_055594445.1 of Streptomyces sp. NPDC040589. NCBI lineage: Bacteria > Bacillati > Actinomycetota > Actinomycetes > Kitasatosporales > Streptomycetaceae > Streptomyces > Streptomyces sp. NPDC040589. The sequence continues at coordinate 741,123 of NZ_JBVIWP010000002.1, forward strand.
CAGCTCATGAGCGCGTACGAAGCCGAACTCGTCGTCGAGCGGCGGGAGTCCGCCGCCGACGGCGTGCTCGCCCTCACTCTGCGCCACCCGCTGGGCGATCCGCTCCCGGACTGGGAACCGGGCGCCCACATCGACGTCGTGCTCGGCCCCGGCCTGGAGCGGCAGTACTCGCTGTGCGGCGACCCGGCGGACCGGTCGGCCTGGCGGATCGCGGTGCTGCGCGAGCCGGACGGGCGGGGCGGATCAGCCCATGTGCACGAGCAGGTGGGGCCGGGCGACAAGGTCCGGGTGCGCGGCCCCCGCAACAACTTCGGCCTGGAGCCCGCCCCGCGCTACCGGTTCGTCGCGGGCGGCATCGGCATCACCCCGATCCTGCCGATGCTGGCGGCGGCCGAGGCCTCGGGCGCCGAGTGGACGCTGCTCTACGGCGGTCGCACCCGCCGGTCCATGGCGTTCGGCGAGGAACTGGGCCGGTACGGCGACCGGGTGACGATCGCGCCCGAGGACGAGACGGGGCTGCTGGACCTGCCCTCGGTGCTGGACGACGTTCCCGACGGCACGCTCGTCTACTGCTGCGGACCCGGCCCGCTGCTGGACGCGGTGGAGGCCCGGAGCCCGTCCGAGGTGCTGCGCGTCGAGCGGTTCCGGCCCAAGGAGCGGGAGACGGGCGGCGACACCGCGTTCGAGGTGGAGCTGGCGCAGAGCGGCAGGACGCTCACCGTCGCACCGGACGTGTCCGTGCTCGACACCGTGCGCGCCGCCGGGGTCGAGGTGCTGTACTCCTGCGCCGAGGGCACCTGCGGCACATGCGAGACCGATGTCCTGGAGGGCGAACCGGACCACCGCGACTCGGTACTCACCGACGACGAACGCGCGACGGGCCAGACCATGCTCATCTGTGTGTCCCGCTGCCGTGGGAAGCGGCTCGTGCTGGACCTGTGATCCGGACGGTCAGGGCGCGGCCCACAGGCCCCGGACATGCCCGAGGTGCCGGGTCATGACCGTCCGCACGGCCTCTTCGTCCCGGGCGAGCAGCGCGTCCAGGATCTCCAGGTGCTCCTCCGCCGACGCCTCCAGCCACCCCTGCCCGGCGAGTGCGGTCAGCCCGTACAGCCGGGAGCGGCGTCTGAGGTCCCGTACGACGTCGACGAGATGGTCGTTGCCGGCGAGGGCCAGCAGGCCGAGGTGGAAACGCAGGTCGGCCTCGACGTAGGCGATGAGGTCGCCGGCCGCCGCGGAGGTGACGATCTCCTGGGCGACCGGGCGCAGTGCCTCCAGGGCCACCGGGTCGGCGGTGACGGCCAGGCCGGCCGTCGTGGGGATCTCGATCAGCGCCCGGATGTGGGTGTACTCGTCGAGTTGGCGCTCGGAGACGGCGGTGACGCGGAAGCCCTTGTTGGGCACGGTGTCGACCAGGCCCTCCTTGGCGAGGTCGAGCATGGCCTCGCGCACGGGGGTGGCGGAGACGCCGAAGCGGGCGGCGAGGCCGGGGGCCGAGTAGACCTCGCCGGGGCGCAGTTCACCGGCGATCAGGGCGGCCCGCAGCGCGTCCGCCACCCGCTCCCGGTGGCTGGGCTTCCTGCTGCCCAGCAGGGGCAGGGCGGGGGTGTGCCGCGGGGCAGCCATGACGGTCGCGGTGTCCTCTCGTGGTCGGGGCTACAGGACGAACCCGGCGGGGAACGGGTCGTCGGGGTCCAGCAGGTACTGGGCGGTGCCGGTGATCCAGGCGCGTCCGGTGAAGCTGGGCCGTACGGCCGGGCGGCCGGCCACCTCGGTCGTGCCGAGCAGTCTGCCGGTGAACCGGGTGCCGATGAAGGACTCGTTCACGAACTCGGTGTGCAGCGGGAGTTCGCCGCGCGCGTGCAGTTGTGCCATGCGGGCGCTGGTGCCCGTGCCGCAGGGCGAGCGGTCGAACCAGCCGGGGTGGATGGCCATGGCGTGCCGGGAGTGGCGGGCGGTGGAGCCGGGGGCGGCCAGGTAGACGTGGTGGAGGCCGTGGATGGACGGGTCCTCCGGGTGGACGGGCGGGTCCTCGTCGTTGACGGCGGCCATGAGGGACAGCCCGGCGGCGAGGATCTCCTCCTTGCGGGTCCGGTCGAAGGGCAGGCCGAACCGCTCCAGCGGCAGGATGGCGTAGAAGTTGCCGCCGAAGGCGAGGTCGTACGTCACCGTCCGCCCGTCGGCGAGGGTGGCCTTGCGGTCGAGGGCGACGGCGAAGGAGGGCACGTTCTGGAGCGTCACCGCCTTGGCGACGCCGTCTTCGACCGCGACCTCGGCGACGACCGGGCCCGCCGGGGTGTCGAGCCTGATGGTGGTGACCGGCTCGACGACCTCGACCATGCCGGTCTCGACGAGCACGGTCGCCACGCCGATCGTGCCGTGCCCGCACATCGGCAGATAGCCGGAGACCTCGATGTAGACGACGCCCCAGTCGCAGTCGGGTCGGGTCGGCGGCTGGAGGATCGCGCCGCTCATGGCGGAGTGGCCGCGGGGCTCGTTCATCAGCAACTGCTTGATGTCGTCGCGGTGTTCGCGGAAGTACAGCCGCCGCTCGTTCATGGTGGCGCCGGGGACGGTGCCGATGCCGCCGGTGATCACCCGGGTGGGCATGCCCTCGGTGTGCGAGTCGACGGCGTGCAGGACGAGTCTGCTGCGCATGGTCGTTACGCCAATCCGGCCGCTACGGCCTTCTCGGTGGCGGCTCGGACGGCGGCCTCCTGCTCGGCCGGCAGCGGCATGCGCGGCGGTCGGCAGGGGCCTCCGTGGCGGCCGACGAGGTCCATGGACAGCTTGATGGCCTGGACGAACTCCACCCGCGAGTCCCACCGCAGCAGCGGGTGCAGCCGCCGGTACAGGTCCCGCGCGGTGTCGAGGTCGCCGTCGACGGCCGCGTGGTACAGCTCGACCGAGGCCTGGGGCAGCGCGTTCGGGTAGCCCGCGACCCAGCCCTTGGCGCCCGCGACCGCCAGCTCCAGCAGGACGTCGTCCGCGCCGATCAACAGGTCCAGTTCGGGGGCGAGTTCGGCGATCCGGTAGGCCCGGCGGACATCGCCTGAGAACTCCTTCACGCCCCGGATGTGCCCCTCGCCGTGCAGCCGGGCGAGCAGCTCGGGCACCAGGTCGACCTTGGTGTCGATCGGGTTGTTGTAGGCCACGACCGGCAGGCCGGCCTTCGCGACCTCGGCGTAGTGGGCGAGGACGGACCGCTCGTCGGCGCGGTAGGCGTTCGGCGGCAGCAGCATCACCGCCTCGCACCCCGCCTCGCCCGCCTGTTCGGCCCAGCGCCGGGACTCGGCGGACCCGTACGCGGCGACGCCGGGCATGACGCGCCGCCCGCCGATCGCGGCGACGGCCGTCTCGACGACCCGGGCGCGCTCCTCGGGGGTGAGCACCTGGTACTCGCCGAGGGAACCGTTCGGCACGACGCCGTCGCAGCCGTTCTCGACGAGCCAGGCGCAGTGTTCGGAGTACCGGTCGTAGTTCACGGAGAGGTCGTCGTTCAGCGGGAGCGCGGTGGCGACGAGGACGCCGCGCCAGGGGCGGTGATCGGTCATGACTGTCCCTCCTGGGGGTGTTGCCGTGCGAGGACGCCGAGCGGAACGGGACGGGCGAGGGGCCTTCTGGCCGGGGCGGGCGGGCATCCGGCGAGGCCGGCGACCGCGCCGGCGCACATCCGGCCCTGGCACCAGCCCATCCCGGCCCGGGTGAGCAGCTTCACGGTGCGCACGTCGCCCGCCCCGAGGTCCAGGGCGTCGCGCACGGCACCGGCGGTGACCTCCTCGCAGCGGCAGACCACGGTGTCGTCGGTGACCTGCTCGGGCCAGTGCGCGGGCGGCGCGTAAGCGGCGTCGAGGGCGGCGGCCGATCTCATGAGCCGCGTACGGGCCTTGAGGGCTGCGGGGGCCGGGTCGGGGACGGTGCCGTGCAGGTACGCGGCGGCGGAGCACCCGGCGATGTGTCCCTCGGCGAGGGCGAGGGCCGCGCCGCCGATGCCGGTGGCCTCCCCGGCCGCCCATACGCCGGGTACGTCCGTGCGCTGCTCGGTGTCGACGGCCACGGTGAGCCCGTCGAGGCCGCAGCCGAGACCCTCCGCCAGGTCGGTGTGCGGGAGCATGCCGTGCCCGACGGCGAGGGTGTCGCAAGGCAACTGCCGCTCGGTGCCGGTCCTGACGCGTCCGTCGCTGTCGAGGGCGGCGACCGTGACGCCGGTCAGCCGGTCGTCGCCGTGGGCGCGGACGACGGTGTGACGAGCGAGGAACGGCACGCGGTGGCGCAGCAGCCGGGCGGCGTATCCGGCGCCCTCGGGAAGCTTGCCGGCCAGGGCCCGGCCGTGGCGGGCGAGGCGCCCCGGGTCGGCGGACTCGACGAGCGCGGCGACCTCCACCCCGGCTGCCGCGAGCCCGGTCGCCACGGGCAGCAGCAGCGGCCCGGTGCCGGCCACGACGGCTCGGCGTCCCGGCACCACCAGGCCGCCCTTGAGCATGGCCTGGGCGCCCCCGGCGGTGACGACGCCCGGCAGGGTCCAGCCGGGGAAGGGCAGCACCTGCTCGTAGCCACCGGTGGCCAGGAGCACGGCAGGGGCGTGCACCTCGGCCGGCTCCTCCTGCTGCGGCCCGAGCAGCGCGTGCACGACGAAGCCGCCGGACCCGCGCTCCACACACCACACATGATGATCGGTCAGCACCCGTACGGCACTGGCGGCGAGTCCGTCGCGCAGCCGCTCCCAGGTCCGCCACTGATGATGCAGCGCTTCGGGCCGCCCGGCCCCGAGCCCGGCGGCGGGCTGCCGGTAGAACTGCCCGCCCGGCTCCGTCGCCCCGTCGACGAGCGCGACCCGCGTGCCCCGCGCGGCCGCCGCGAGGGACGCGGCGAGACCGGCAGGCCCTGCGCCGATCACGACCAGGTCAGTCCGCATGGCGCACCCCCTCATGGCCCGTGCCCTCCTGTGTGCCGATCACGTCCCCCGGCCGCACCGGCACCAGACAGGCGCGTTGGTTGGGGCGGCCGTTGACGGTCACCAGGCAGTCGAAGCAGACGCCGATCCCGCAGAACACCCCCCGCGGACGGCCCTCGCCCCGGGTGGCGCGCCAGGAGGTGATGCCCGCCGCCCACAGCACGGCGGCGACCGTCTGCCCGGGCAGGGCCTCGACCGGCCGCCCGTCGAACGTGACCGTGAAGGCGGGGCCTGGCCTGGCTCCCGCCAGCTCCAGCGGATTCACTCGGCCTCCTCGGTGAAGCGGTCGGGCCGGAACGGGCCGAGGTCCAGGTCGGGCGCCTGCCCGGTCAGCGCCTGGGCGATCAGACGGCCCGTGCCGGTGGCGAGACCGATGCCGGCGCCCTCGTGCCCGCAGGCGTGGAGCAGTCCGGGCGCCCGGGGGTCCGGGCCGATGGCGGGCAGATGGTCCGGCAGATACGGCCGGAAGCCCACGTAGGTGCGCAGGGCCCGGACATCGGCGAGGAAGGGGAAGAGGTCGGTCGCGCCCGCCGCCAGCGCGCGCAGCGCCGGGAGCGACAACGACCGGTCGAAGCCGACCCGTTCACGGCTGGCGCCGATCAGGACCGGCCCGGCGGGCGTGCCCTCCACCACCGGGGAGGTCTGCAGCGCCGCCGAGTCGCTCGCGACATCGCCCACATAGTCGGCGGCGTACACCTTGTGCCGGATGCGGGGCGGCAGCGGCTCGGTGACCAGGACGAAGCCGCGCCGGGGCAGCACCGGCAGGGACACGCCCGCGCGGGCGGCGATCTCGCCGCCCCAGGTGCCGGCCGCGTTGACGACGGCCGGGGCGTGGATGTGGCCCCGGTCGGTCCGCACCCCGCGCACCGCACCGCCGGGCCCCCGCAGCACCGCGGTCATCTCCCGGCCGGTGAGCAGCCGGGCGTTCGAGGCGCGCAGCAGATGCGCCGCCGCGAGGGCGGGCATCACCTGGGCGTCCTGCGGGTAGTGCATGCCGCCCGCGAGACCGGGAGCCAGGTACGGCTCCAGGTCGGGAAGCCGGTCGGGCGGCACGGGGACGGCCTCGACCCCGGCCGCGCGCTGCCCGGCGGCGAGTTCCTCGAGACCGGCCAGGGCCCTGTCGGTGCCGGCGACGACGACACCGCCCTTGGCCTCGTACTCGACGGCCTTCCCCAGCCCTTCCCGGGCCAGTTCGGCCCAGAGCCGGGCAGAAAGCAGGGCGAGTTCGAGCTCGGGTCCGGGCTCCTTGTCGGAGACGAGGAGGTTCCCCTCCCCCGCGCCGGTCGTACCGCCGGCCACCGCGCCCCGGTCCACCACGACGACATCGAGGCCGGCGCGGGCCGCGTACAAGGCACAGGCGGCGCCGACCACTCCGGCTCCGACCACCACGACATCGCAGGTCAGCGACTCGCTCACGCCAGTACTATGTCACACACCACATCGTCTGGGAATGGGGCGAACGTCGTTTGGGCGAGGCCGGAAGCGCTCAGTCGGCCGCCGGTACGACCCTCAGGTGGGAGGCGCTACGACGCGTCCCGCGCTCCCTGGACGGAGTACGGCGGGCCTCGCGCGGCACGAACGTGAGCCGGGTGCAGCCCAGCTCCTCGAGCGTCCTGGACGTCTCGACGACGACCCGGCACTCGGTGGCACCCCGGCGCGGATCCGGGTGCACCAGTGGGCGTACGGCTCCGTCGTGCTCGACGGCGTCCTCGCCGACCGAGCGGATCCAGTGCGGCAGTCCCTGCCGGTACGCGGCCTCCATGATCGGGTCCTGGGCGATGTCACGGCGGATGGCCTGGAGTCCGTGGTCGGGGCCGTGGCTCTCCACGGTGCGCGCGAAGTGCGCGAGCATCGGCAGACACCAGCTCGACTCGTGCTCGCCGAGCACCGTGGGGGCGTCGGGGTGGAACAGCACGAACCTGAGGAAGTTGTCGCCCGGCATGGCCGTCGGGTGCGGACCCACGCCACCGAAAAGTGACCGGAACGCGCTATTGGTCAGCGCCACGTCCCAGCAGTGGTCGACGACGAGCGAGGGGGAGGAGACGGCCTCCAGAAGCCCGGTGTAGTCCTCCAGATAGGCCTGGGCCTCTGGAGTCTCGGCGACGGGCCGCGGTGCCGGCCGCTGCCCTCCTGCCTGATATGCCATCGGGAGGTCACCCCTCTTGCCTGTGCGGCCTTGACGCGGCGCCCCGATCCTGCTGCCCGAAGCTGAGGCGTGTCAACTATCGTGGCATTTCATGCCTGTTGACGGCTGAAATTGGCCACAGTTGTGGCGAGACCTGGATGTGAGTTCGAAGCACCGGCTACGCTCCGGGAAGTTCACGCCGGGGAAAGTCACGGCATCCACTTGTGAGAAGCCTGTGAGAGACGTAGGAGATCTGTCGGTGACGGGTGGCTTCGTCGAAAGTCCGGGCGCCACGCCGACGGCCGTGCTACCGGCCGTCGTCTCCCGTGTCACCGCGCTCGCGGACCGGCTCGGTGTGCCGCACGCCGAGGTCTTCGGCATCGGCCGGCTGTCCGTCGCCTCCGGGGTTCCGGAGCCGGTGGTGAAGGCCCTGCTCTGCGGCAGGCCCGCGGGCGAGCCCGATGTGCAGGCCCGGTTCCTGCAGCGCCTGGATCTGCTGCGCCGGACCCGGCTCAAGCCCACCGGCCGCAAGTACACCCAGCAGGAGATCGCCGACGGCGCGGGCATGTCCCGGCAGCAGGCCGGCGCCCTCATCAACGGCGACCGGCGGCCGACCATGGAGCACTGCGACGCCCTCCAGCGGTTCTTCCGGGTGCACGCGGGCTTCCTCACGGCGGAGGACCCCGAGGCGCTGGTGAGCGCCCTCCAGCACATCGAGCAGGAGCTGTTGCAGAAGCTCGCCGACCGCGAGCGGGAGGCGGCCGCGGCGGCCGACGACCCGCTGGAGCGGCTGTTGCAGGACCACGGCGTGCGCGGCATCGCCTGGCGGGCCGCGCAGCTGCCCACCGACCAGCACCGTGACAAGGTCGCGGAGTGGCTGGACATGCTCCTGGAGAGCGTCAAGCGGCCCGATTCGTGACCGTGGGGAGAACTGTGGGCATCGGTAAGGAAATGCGCCGCCTGTGCGGCGAGCTGGTCGCGGAGCTGACCCTCCCCGCGCCGGCGCGGCCCGACGAGCTGTACGCCGCGCTGTGCGACGCCATGAGCAGACGCCGTGGCCGGCCCGTCCACTTCCGTACGGCCGCCTTCCCGGTCGGGACCGCGAGCGGGCTGTGGCTCGACATGGCCGAGCAGGACCTCGTCGTGATCGAGGAACGCACCGCGCCGGACCACCAGTTGGTGATCCTGGGCCACGAGCTGTGGCACATGAACGCCGGGCACTGCTCCCACCACGTCGAGGGCGCGGCGGTCGCGGCCCGGCTGCTCGACGACACCGCCGATCTCCAGGCGACGGTCCTGAAGGTCGCGGCGCGCACCCGCTTCGACCAGGACGACGAGAGGGAGGCCGAGAGCTTCGGTCTGCTGCTGGCCAGCAAGTGCCGTGCGTGGCTGGCCGGTTCGTCGTCGCGGGGGCCGGTGCAGCGGGACCATCTGGCGGGGCGGATCGAGGCGTCGCTGGGGTATCGGGGTCCGCAGGGCTGACGGGCCGTCCGGGTTCTTCCGCCGAGCGGGCGAACCGGGGGGCGGCGGGGCCGGATTGTCAGTGGTGGACGGCAAGCTGGAGGTGCGCCCTTTCTGTGCGGGGCGTGCGTGCCGCATGGCGCGGGACCGATGACGCCGACACGGGGAGAGCCGACCGATGCAGACCGCCGTACCGACCGACCGTGAGCGCACCGCCGTCCAGGCCTATCTGCGACTGCTGCACACCGTCCGGGCCGCGTTCGATCTGGAGACCGGCAGCCGCCCCGCGATCGTCCCGCCCGCGGTCCTCGCCGAGGCGGAGGCGGCTCTCGAACGGGCGGGGCTGACCGGGAACGAGGAGGAGTTCTTCCGGTTGCTGCGGAATTGGTGTCCCGAGTCGTAGCGCCGGGGCCAGGGGGGCGGAGTCGAGCTCGGGAGTGCGGGTGGTCTTCCGAGTGCGGGCCTGTTCGGGGTTGTTCGCGCAGCCCCCCGCCCTTGAGGGCGCGGCGCCTCAGGCGTGCGAGACAGCGACGGCCGTCGCAACCAGGCCGCGGGACGTCGTCCAGCGGCCCTCGAAGCGGTCGACGCGGCGGCCGCCCACCAGGGGCCCGGGGACGAGGAGTGCCGCGCTGAAGCCGCCGTCGACGGAGATCTCGATGTCCGCCTCCATGAAGTCCAGCCACTTCCCGGTGAGGGGGAACCACGCCTTGTAGACGGACTCCTTCGCGCTGAACAGCAGCCGGTCCCAGTGGACGTCGGGCCGCTGTGCCGCCAGCAGGCGCAGCCGCTCCGCCTCGGACGGCAGGGACACCGAGGGCAGGACCCCCTCGGGCAGCGGCCCGTGGACCTCGGCGTCGATGCCGAGGGAGGCCAGGTCGGCGGCGCGGACCAGGGCGGCGGCACAGTAGCCGTCGCAGTGCGTCATGCTGCCGGCCAGCCCGGCCGGCCAGCCCGGGGCGCCGCGCTCCCCGGGCAGGATCGGCTGCGGCGGCACACCGAGCTTCTCCATGGCGCGCCGGGCGCAGGAGCGTACGACGGCGAACTCCCGCCGGCGCTTGGCGACCGCCCGCGCCACGAGCGCCGCCTCCTCGGGGTACAGCGGGGTGTCCGCGCCGTCCTGGCCGTAGGCCTCCACGGTGACCACGCTCGCGGGCAGCAGTTCCTCGATCACCTCTCCTCGCCCTCCCTCGGCAGGATGCGTCGCAGTCGCCCCGGCGGCTCGGACCGCTTGCGCCACTCGCGGGGATAGCCCACCGACACCTCCTCGAAGCGCACGCCCTCGTGCCAGGTGGTGCGAGGGATGTGCAGGTGGCCGTAGACCATCGTGTGGACACGGAACCTGCGGTGCCAGTCGGCGGTCAGGCCGGTGCCGCACCACATGGCGAACTCGGGGTGCCACAGGACGTCCATCGGATGCCGGTCCAGCGGGTAGTGGTTGACGGGGATCACGGGCAGATCGCCGGGCAGCTCGGCGAGTCTGCGTTCGGTCTCGGCGACCCGGGCCCGGCACCAGGCCTCCCGGCTCGGGTACGGGTCGGGGTGCAGCAGATACTCGTCGGAGCACACGATCCCCGTGCCGTGGGCGTACTCCAGGCCCTGTTCCTTGGTCGTGCACCCGGCCGGCAGGAACGAGTAGTCGTACAACAGGAACAGCGGGGCGACGGCCACCGGGCCGCCGGGGCCGTCCCAGACGGGGTAGGGGTCCTCGGGTGTCGTCACGCCGAGTTCCCGGCACAGCTCGACCAGATACTCGTATCGGGCGACGCCCCGCAGGGTGACGGAGTCGCTCGGATGGGTCCACAGCTCGTGGTTCCCGGGCACCCAGACGACCTTGCGGAAGCGGCCCGCGAGTGTCTTGAGGGTCCAGCGGATGTCGGCCACGGTCTCCGCGACGTCACCGGCCACGAGCAGCCAGTCGTCGTCCGTCACGGGCGCCATGCTCTCGACCAGGGCGCGGTTCTCCGGGTAGCCGATGTGCAGATCGCTGATGGCCAGCAGCTGTCCGGCACCACCGGCCGTCGATGTCACCCTTCATCCCCCTCCGCACACACGAACGCCACCAAGAGATCACATCTCGGCGTCCGGGGACAAGACCGGCCGGATGGCCACGACGGGAGGAATCCTTCACACGCGCGTTGCACGAGAGAGCCCGGCGAAGCCGTATGATCGGCCCCAACACCACCGCTGAAAACTTCCCTTTCGCAGGGGCGGTTTGGTGTACCCACATTCAATCTGCCCGGGCACGGGCCGCTGAGCCCTGCCCGCGAACCTTGAAAGGCGGCCTGCATGGTCTCTCGCGTACGCGTCTGGCTCAACCGCACGTACGCGGAGAACGTGTTCTTCATGGATCAGCTGCGGAGAAATCCCAGCGACCGGGCCGTCGAGATCCATGCCACCCACGGCGACCCCGACTCCCCCGTGCTGGCCGCCGCCGACACCGCCGAGCTGGAGCCCGAGGGCCTGTCCCCGGCCGGGTACGTCGAGTACGCGCTGGTGCAGTGCGCGCGGCGCGGCATCGATGTGTTCGTGCCCCGGCTGCACCAGTCGGCGATCGTGGCGCACCGCGCCGAGTTCGAAGCTGCCGGTACGGCGGTGCTGGCGCCCCCGCCCGAGGCGGTGGCCGTCTTCCACGACAAGGTGATCGCGTACGAGGCGGTCCAGGCGATCGGCGTGCCGGTGCCGCCGTGGTACCGGGTCCGCTCGGAGGACGAACTGGTCGCCGCTGTCGAGGAGTTGGAGGCAGGCGGGCACAAGGCGTGCTTCAAGCCTGCGTCCGGAGCGGGCGGTGTGGGCTTCCGCGTGATCACCCGCTCGCCCTTCTCGCTGTCGCAACTCGACGGGTTCCCCAGCCCGTACGTGCCGCTCGATCTGGTGCTGGAGGCGCTGCGGCAGGCCGAGGAGCCGGTGGACTGGCTGGTGATGCCGCGCCTGGAGCAGCCCGAGGTGTCGGTGGACTGCCTGACCGGTCCGGACAACCGGGTCCGGATGGCCGTGGGCCGCACCAAGAACGGCCGCCGCCGGGGCTTCACACTGCACGAGCAGTGGCTGGACCCGGCCCGGCGGCTCGCGGAGGGCTTCGGTCTGCACTACCTGTCCAACATCCAGTTCCGGATGTTCGGCGACCGTCCGGTCCTCATGGACGTCAACACCCGCCCGGCCGGCGGCCTGCACCAGCTGTCCCTGTGCGGGATCAACGCCCCTTGGGCGGCTGTGCGGCTGGCGCTCGGCGAGGACCCGGGCGAGGTGGTTCCGCCGTTCCTGGGCCAGGACTACACCGTGGTGTCGGGGCCGCGCCCGCTGCGTCCGGTGGCGCTGCCGCAGCAGCGGGCGGAGGCGGACGAGCCGCTGCCGCCGATGCCGGTCGACTCCGTCGGGGCGGCCCCGCAGGCCGCGGTCGGGGCGCTGCCTCTCTAGGCCCCGTCGGCTCCCGCTAAGCGCTGTACCCCCACGCCTGGGCCAGTTCCTTCAGGCGTGGGGGCAGTTCGACGTCCGGGTCGGCGGTGCGGGCCGTCTGGATGCGGCCGGACTTGATGGTGCTGGACCAGTCGCCGAGCTGGGGGCGGAACGTGCCGTGGTCCTTGCTGCCGTAGTCGAGCATGCCGGGCTCCCAGGACACGCCGAGGTGGTCGCAGATGCCGCGGGTGACCTTCTCCGGTTCGGCGGTGAGCTCCTCGTACGTGATCACGTGCGGGTCGAGGTTCCGGCGGGCCTCCTCCAGCTTCTCGCTGTACTCGAGGACCTCGGCGCGGACGGCCTCGTGATCGGGGTCGGTGCGGCGGCTGGTGAGGGAGGCGACGACCGCGCCGGGGTGGCGGAGCAGCAGGATGTACCGGGCGTTCGGCCAACATCGGCGCAGGCGGGGCCAGATGAGGGTGTTCGGCGGGGTCTTGTCGACGATGACGTCCTTGCCGCTGCGGGTGAGTTCGAGGTGCAGCACCCGGTCCCACAGCACGTGTTCCAGCTCGTCCTTGTCGAGGTGGAGCGCCCGCATGGCGTCCGCGGTGAAGTCGCGGGACAGGCTGACGTGCACGGTGCGCAGATGCATCTCGTGCGGGGCGCGGATGCGGCTGTGGCTGTTCAGCAGGACGCGCAGCAGGGTCGAACCGGAGCGCACCGACGACAGCACGAAGACGGGCGAGTCCACCAGCCGGGGAGCGGTCGGGGCGGTGTAGGTGTCGGTGTCCGGGCGGGGGCCGGGGACGGCGTCGAGGTTCCGGCGCGGGGGACTGACCGCCTCTATCACCAGCCTTCCGCGACGCTTCAGTCCCTTGCCGATGACGGACATACGCGGGTCTCGCACGGTGACACCTTTCTTTCGCTGTGCGTTCCGATCCCAGGGGGACCGGGCGAACCGCAGGTGTCGCACAGGCGAACCGGCCAGCTCACGGGCGTCCACATACCGCCCGTGAGCAGGCCTTTCACCGCTTTCTTAAACTTTCGTCAGAACCGGCCCGCGCCGCGGTACAGCTCCAGTTCCCCTTCCAGTTCGACGGCCAGCACCGTGGCGTACGGGTCGAGGTCCGCCGCGGCGGGGGGTTCGATCCAGAGGATGCCCGGTGTTTCGTGCAGGCCGCCGGTGACGCGGTGGGGCAGTTCCGTGCCGCTGCCCAGGACCGTGACCCCGCGCACCTTGCTGAGCAGTCCGCGGACGTTGATCGCGGCGCGTGGGGCGTCGAACAGGGTCAGGTAGAGGGTGCGCCGGTCCTTGGAGAGGGTGCTCGGGCCGTAGTGGTGGCCGGGCGGGAGTCCCCGGACGGTGCCGTACACCGCTTCCGCGTGCTTGGCGATCCAGGCGCCGAGTCCTTCCAGCCGCTCCGCCTGCTCGGCCGGGATGGTGCCGTCCTCGCGCGGGCCGACGCTGAGGAGCAGGTTGCCTCCGCCGCCGATGGTCTCGGTGAAGTAGCGGATCAGCTGGTCGACCGACTTGTGGTTGTGGTCGTGGTGCTGGTGGCCCCAGGAGTCGTTGATCGTGAGGCAGAGCTCCCAGGGTCCCTCCGGCGGGATGACGGGTGCGCCCTGTTCCGGGGTGGCGTAGTCGCCCTCGCTCAGCATGCGGGCGTTGAAGACGACGTCCGGGACCTCGGAGCGGATGAGGGCGGCGAGTTCGGGGATGCGCCACTGCTCCTCGCTGCGGTCCCACTCGCCGTCGAACCACAGCAGGTCGGGCTGGTAGCGGGACACCAGCTCCCGCATCTGGCCGTCCCGGTAGGCCAGGAAGCGTTCCCAGGCGGTCAGGTCCTCGAACTCGGCGGCGACCTCGGAGTAGCGGTTGTCCTCCAGCTCCGGCGGGCGGCCGGGCTTGCGGGTGGAGGCGTAGTCGGGGTGGCTCCAGTCCGAGTGCGAGTAGTAGAGGCCGACCTTGAGTCCCTGCTCGCGCAGGGCGTCCGCGTAGCCGGCGATCAGATCGCGGCCCACGTTCAGGTCGCCGTGGGCGGTGTCCCACAGGGCGACGCCGTCGTGGTGGCGGCTGGTCAGCACGGCGTACCGGGCACCGGCCCGCGCGAAGAGCTTCGCCCAGTCGCGCGGGTCGTAGCGGGAGGCCGTGAAGCGGTCGAACTGGGACATGTACCGGTCGTAGGGGACGATGTCGTCGTAGAACGACCAGGACTCCTGCACGCCGTCGACGGCGTAGATGCCCCAGTGGATGAAGATCCCCAGCTTGGCGTCGGAGAACCAGGGTTGTATGGCCATGGGTCAGCCCCTACGCAGACGCAGTGTGAGGATCTGGAAGGGCCGCAGGGTGACGGGGACACCGCCGTCGGCGAGGTCCGCGTCCTCCAGGGGCCGCTCCAGCAGGTCGGTGATCTGTGCGCCGGCGAGCGGGAAGCCGGTGCGCAGGACGCCCTGGGCGCGGCCGCCGCGGGACTCGTAGAGCCGTACGACGACATCGCCCGAGGTGTCGTCGGCGAGCTTGACCGCCTCCACGGTGACGCCCTCGCCCTCGACGGAGACGACCGGTGCGGGGGCGCCCGCCGTTTCGGCCACCCGGAGCGGCAGGTTGAGGGCGTAGCCCTCGGCGACGGCGTCCTCGATGCTCGCGCCGGGCAGCAGCGCGTAGGTGAAGCGGTGGCGGCCCTGGTCGGCCTCGGGGTCCGGGATGCGCGGGGCGCGGACCAGGCTGAGGCGGACGGTGGTCGTGGTGCCGCCGTCCTCTCGGACCGTGCGGGAGACGTCGTGGCCGTACGTCGAGTCGTTGATGACCGCGACACCGTAGCCGGGTTCGCCGAGGTGCACCCAGCGGTGGCCGGAGACCTCGAAGCGGGCCGCCTCCCAGCTGGTGTTGGTGTGGGTGGGCCGCTGGATGTGGCCGAACTGGATCTCGGCGGAGGAGTGCGGGGCGCGGATGTCGACCGGGAAGGCCGCCTTGAGGATCTTCTCGGTCTCGTGCCAGTCGATGTCCGTCTCGATGTCGATCCGGGGGCTGCCGGCCCGGACGGTGATCGTCTGGGTGATCGTGGAGCCCTTGCCGAAGGACCGCTCGACGCGGACCGCGCCGATCAGCGGGTCCTGCTCGACGACCGTGACGGACGAGGCGTCCAGCAGGTCCGTGTAGCGGTTCCGGTAGTGCTTGTCGATGTCCCAGGCGTCCCAGTAGTTGGGCAGGTCGGTGTGCAGGCGCAGCAGGTTGCCCTGGTCGGCCAGGACCTCGCGGTTCGCGCGCAGGTCGCGCACGGACGACAGGGTGCCGTCCTCGGCGATCTCCACGCGGACCAGCCCGTTGTCGAGCACCCGGCCGCTCACCGTCACGGGCTGCGGGGGCCGGGCGTCGGCGAGGGGTGCGGAGCCGCTCGCGGGCACCTCCACGTACACCGGCGCGCCCTCGGCGGTACGGACCACCTCGGCACGGTCGTAGGGGCTCGTGTTGAAGGCACGGGGCCCGCCCGCGCCGAGGGCGGCGAGGGCCTCGGCCGTGAGTTCCTTGAGCTCACCGGCCACGCGGGCGTACTCGGCCTCGGCCTCGCGGTGCACCCAGGCGATGGAGGAGCCGGGCAGGATGTCGTGGAACTGGTGCAGCAGCACCGTCTTCCAGAGCCGGTCCAGCTTCTCGTGGGGGTAGGCGTACCCGGGTGCGTGCAGCGCGGCCGTCGTCGCCCACAGCTCGGCCTCGCGCAGGAGGTGCTCGGAGCGGCGGTTGCCCTGCTTGGTGCGGGCCTGGGAGGTGTAGGTGGCGCGGTGCAGCTCCAGGTAGAGCTCGCCGACCCAGACGGGCGCGTCCGGGTACTCCTCGCGGGCCTTGGCGAAGAACTCGTCGGGGTGTTCGACGACGACCTTCGCGGAGCCCTCCAGGTCCGCCAGCCGGCGGGCGCGTTCCATGATCTCGCGGGTGGGGCCGCCACCGCCGTCGCCCCAGCCGAAGGGGGCCAGGGAGCGGCTGGCGCCGCCCTTCTCCGAGTAGTTGCGGACCGCGCGGGACATCTCCTCGCCGCTGAAGCGGGCGTTGTAGGTGTCGACCGGCGGGAAGTGGGTGAAGATGCGGGTGCCGTCGATGCCCTCCCACCAGAAGGTGTGGTGGGGGAACTTGTTGGTCTGGTTCCAGGAGATCTTCTGGGTGAGGAACCACTCGTTCCCGGCGAGCTTGGCGAGCTGCGGGTAGGCCGCGTTGTAGCCGAAGGAGTCCGGCAGCCACACGCCCTTGGTCTCGATGCCGAAGTGCTCGATGAAGAACCGCTTGCCGTGGATGAACTGGCGGGCGACGGCCTCGCCGCCGGGCAGGTTGCCGTCGGCCTCGACCCACATGCCGCCGACCGGCGCCCACTGGCCCTTCTTGACCGACTCCTGGATGCGGGCCCACACCTTGGGGTAGTTGTCGCGCACCCACTCGTACTGCTGGGCCTGGGAGCAGGCGAAGATGAAGTCGTCGTACTCGTCGGCCAGGGACGTGACGTTCGAGAACGTGCGGGACGTCTTGCGCTTGGTCTCGCGGATCGGCCAGAGCCAGGCGGAGTCGATGTGGGCGTGGCCGACGCCGGAGACGGTGTGCGCGCTGGCGTGGGCGGGGCGGGACAGGACCGGCTGGAGCGCCGCGCGGACGGCGGGTGCGGAGCCGGAGACGTCGTCCAGGTCGAGCAGGTCCATGGCCCGGTCGAGCGCGTGGGCGATCTCGTGCCGGCGAGGGTCGTGCTCGCCCAGCTCCAGCATCAGCTCGCGCAGCACCTGGACGTCGAGGTCGAGGTGCCAGACCTCCTCGTCGAGGATCGCGATGTCGGCGCTGCGGAAGGTGTAGATCGGCTGGTCGCCCGCGGTCAGCTTGTCGCCGAGCGGGGTGATCTTCGAGAAGTTGTCCGCCAGGATGTCCGGGTTGGAGGCGGCCTCGACCAGGTAGTCGACCGTCTCCCCGCCCGTCGCCGGGTTGGCGATCGCCACGTACTGGTTGAGCGGGTTGACGGCCTTCAGCGGGGTGCCGTCCGTGAGGTGCACCAGGGCCTCGGCCTGGTTGCCGGGCCAGTCGCCCACGAAGCCGAGGTCGATGACGGCCTCGACGCGCTTGCCGGCCCACTCGGCGGGCACCTGGCCGCGCATGCGGAACCAGGTGGTGCCCCAGGGCGGGCCCCAGGGGGTGCCCATGGCGAACGGCTCGTACGAGGCGGCGGCGGCCTCCTCGAACGGGACCGGTTCCCCCGGTGCCTGCCAGGCCTCCACCTCGAAGGGGACGGTGGCCGCGTAGATCGCGGTCTTGATGCGCTGGTCGTGAAGGCGCTGCACGCGCTCCTCGATGCGGCTGCGTTCGTCGTGCATGAAGTGTCTCCAGAAACGGGAAGAGCGGGAGGGAAAGCGCTTACCGATCCGCGCTCACCTAAGGTACGCCAGCCCGGGATGGACCTCGGTGTAGCCCTCGACCAGCCGGCGGGCCACATTGACGGAGTCGACGAGCGGGTGCAGCGCGAAGGCCTTCACGGCGCTCGCCTGCGAGCCGGAGTCGGCGGCGGACAGCACCTCGCGCTCGACGGCCTTGACCGCGCAGACCAGTCCGGTGGCGTGGTCGGGCAGCGGCTCGACGGTGACGGGGTGGGCGCCGTTGGCGTCGACGAGGCAGGGGACCTCGATGACGGCGTCGGTGTCCAGCACCGACAGGGTGCGCCGGTTGCGGACGTTGAGGATCAGGGTCGTGCGCTCGTCCCGGGCGATGGCCCGCATCAGGGCGAGGGCCACCTTCTCGTAGCCGCCGGACAGATCGTCCTCGTCGCGTTCGCCGGCGCCCGCCGTCTCACGGTTCTCGGCCATGTAGGTGGCCTCGCGTTCGGCGCGGGTGTCGTCCCAGACCTTCAGGGCGGGGGCGTCCGGGTTCCTCATCTCGGCGTAGAAGCGGGCCTGCTGGTCGTGCAGGAAGGCACCGCGGGTCTTCTCGGCCTGCTGGTAGGCCCGTACGGCCTCACGGTTGAAGTAGTAGTAGTGCAGGTATTCGTTGGGGATCGCGCCGAGGGAGCGGAGCCAGTCGACGCCGAAGAGCTTGCCCTCCTCGAAGGAGCCGAGCAGGTCGGGGTCGCTGAGCAGGCGCGGCAGTTCGTCGCGGCCGGCGACGTGCAGACCGCGCACCCAGCCGAGGTGGTTGAGGCCGACGTAGTCGATCCAGGCTTCCTTGGGGTTCGCGCCGAGCACGCGGGCGATGCGGCGGCCGAGGCCTACGGGTGAGTCGCAGATGCCGATGACGCGGTCGCCGAGGTGGCGGGACATGGCCTCGGTGACCAGGCCGGCCGGGTTGGTGAAGTTGATGACCCAGGCCTCGGGCGCGAGCC
Source organism: Streptomyces sp. NPDC040589 (assembly GCF_055594445.1). Lineage (NCBI taxonomy): Bacteria > Bacillati > Actinomycetota > Actinomycetes > Kitasatosporales > Streptomycetaceae > Streptomyces > Streptomyces sp. NPDC040589. The sequence continues at coordinate 759,397 of NZ_JBVIWP010000002.1, forward strand.
GGGCCACCCGCCGCGCGATGTCGACGGCGACCGGGACCGTGCGCAGGCCGTAGGCGATGCCGCCGGCGCCGACCGTCTCCTGGCCGAGGACGCCCTCGGCCAGGGCCACCCGTTCGTCGTTCGCGCGGCCCTCCAGGCCGCCGACGCGGATCGCGGAGAACACGAAGTCGGCGCCGCGCAGGGCCTCGTCGAGGTCGGTGGTGGCGCTCACGTCGGGCGCGTCGGGGACGCCGGCCGCCTGCTCGGCGAGGACACGGGTGACCGCCGACAGCCGTCCGGCGTCCAGATCGTGCAGGACGACGTGTGTCACCCGGCCCTCGGCGTGGTCCTGGAGGAGCGCCCCGTACACCAACGGCACACGGAATCCTCCGCCGCCCAGAATCGTCAGCTTCACGCTTGCACCTTTCCCGCCACGACGACCTCGACGCCTGCCTCCTGAAGGGAGGCCCGCGTCGCCGTGTCGACCGGCGCGTTCGTCACCACCACGTCCAGGTCCTCGGGACCGCAGACCTTCGCCATCCCGTGCCCGGGGAACTTCGCCGTGTCGGCGAGCAGGGCGACCTTCTCACTGGCCTTGATCATGGCGCGCTTGACCGGCACCTCCACGACCGTCGTGTCCATGACCTGCCCGCCGGGCCGTACGCCGCTGGTGCCGAGGAAGAGCCAGTCGGCGTGCAGCTGGCGCAGGTTGTCCTCGGTGAGGAAGCCGACCAGGGAGCGGTACTCGCGGCGGACCATGCCGCCGAGCAGGACCAGTTCGATGCCCTCGTCGTCGGCGAGTTCCTCGTAGACCACCAGGTTGCTGGTGATCACGGTGAGCCGGCGGCCGTGCAGTTGCCGGGCCAGGCGGTAGGCGGTGGTCCCGATGTCCAGCAGGACCGACTGGCCGTCCTCGATGAGCGCCGCGGCGCGCTCGGCTATGGCGTCCTTCTCGGACACGCGCACCTCGGCGACCTCGGCGAAGGGCTGGTCGCCCTCCTCGACGACGGCGCCGCCGTGGACGCGGGTGAGAAGACCGTCTTCTTCCAGTTTGACCAGGTCACGCCTGATAGTGGCGGGGCTCACACCCAGCCGCTCGGAGAGGTCGGTCACAGCCGCGGGGCCTCCGGAGCGAAGGGCCCGCAGGATGAGTTGGTGTCGTCGTTCTGCCAGCACGGCCGGAACACTACTCGTCATCTTCAATCATTTCCATGCTCAGTTCTGCTCGGGTATTGACCAATCTCTCCGAGCAGCGCACGATTCCGGTCACGGAAATGAAGAGTTTTGACGATCTCCGTCGAACTCGAGCGAGAGGACACATCCGTGGACGACGACCGGCCCGATGTGCTGCTGACCGGGCTGCTCTTCTACGACCTCGTCCTCACGGGGCTCGGGAAGCCGCCGACGCCCGGCGAGGAGATCTGGACCGAGGGCATGGGCTGCGGCCCGGGAGGCATCGCGAACCTCGCGGTGGCGGCCTCCCGCTTCGGCCTCAGGACCTCCCTGGCCACCGTGTTCGGCGACGACTTCTACGGCGAACACTGCCGTGACGTCCTGTGCGACCAGGAGGGCATCGACCTCTCGCTCTCCCGGACGGCGGACGGCTGGCCGACCCCGGTCACCGTCTCCGTCGCCTTCGGCCACGACCGCGCCCTGCTCACCCATGGCCAGGAGCCGCCGTACTCGCAGGACGTGCTGATGGGCGACCCGCCCGCGGCACGCACCGCCCTCGTCCACCTCGAGGCCGAACCGCGCGAGTGGCTCGCCAAGGCCGCCGCCAACGGCACGCAGGTCTACGCCGACGTCGGCTGGGACCCCACCCAGGAGTGGCCGACCGCTCTCCTGGAGCAGCTGGCCCTGTGCCACGCCTTCCTCCCGAACGAGACGGAGGCCATGGCCTACACCCGCACCGACAGCGCGGTGGCCGCGCTCGGCACGCTGTCCGAGCTGGTGCCGGTCGCCGTGGTCACCCGGGGCGGGGACGGCGCACTGGCCGTCGACCAGATCACCGGCGAGTACGCGGACGTGCCCGCCCTCGACGTCGACGTGCTCGACGCGACGGGCGCCGGGGACGTCTTCGGCGCCGCCTTCGTCACCGCCTCGCTCGGCGGCTGGCCGCTGGCGGAGCGGCTGCGGTTCGCGGTGCTCGCGGCCGGGCTGTCCGTCGGACACCACGGCGGGGCGCTGGCCGCCCCCGGCTGGTACGGCGTGCACCGCTGGTGGCACTCCCTGACCGATCCCGAACTGAAGCGTTCGTACGGCTTCCTGGCCGACCGGCTCCCGGCGGACCCCGGGCCGGCGGTCGCGTACGCCCCCCTCACCCCGCCGGCCCCTCACACGTCCGTCGGCCCACGCGCCTCCGAACGGCGGCACTGATCCCCGCACCCCTCTCCACGTCGAACAGCAACAACAGGAGTGACCCGTGGACCTTTCCCGCAGACGCTTCCTCCAGGCCGCAGCGTTCACCGCGGCCGCCTCCGGTCTGACCGTGGCATGCGGCAACGGCTCGGATTCGGCCGGTAGCAAGAACGGCAAGAACCTCACCTTGTGGTACTGGGGAGGCGCGCTCAGCGACAAGGTGGTCGCCGAGGCGAAGACGCACTTCGGCAAGGAGGTGAAGCTGACCGTCGCCTCCATCGGCGGCGACTTCAAGTCGAAGCTCACCACCACCCTCGCGGCGGGTACCTCCGTGCCCGACATCACCGGCGTCAAGGGCGAGGACATGGCGTCCTTCCTGCCCAACGCGAACCGCTTCCTCGACCTGAACGACCTGGGCTTCAAGGACATCTCGTCCCAGTACCTGGACTGGAAGACCAAGCTCGCCCGGACCGAGGACGGCAAGCAGATCGGATTCCCGATCGACATCGGCCCCACCGCGCTGTTCTACCGCGCGGACCTGTTCGACAAGGCCGGGCTGCCCACCGACCCCGACAAGGTCGCCGCCCAGGCCGGGACCTGGGAGGACTACTTCGCGCTCGGCACCGAGCTGAGGAAGAAGCTGCCCGGTACCTACCTGGTCAACAACATCAGCTCGGTGTTCGACATGGTGGTCGGGCAGGGCACCGAGCGGTTCATCGACAGGGACAACCGCTTCATCGGCGACCAGGACCACATCCGCAAGGCCTGGACCACGGCGGTCCGCCCCTACACCCTCGGGCTCGACGCCAAGATCAACGACAACACCTGGAACGCCGCCATCGGCAAGAGCCTGACGACCGAACTCGGCGCGGCCTGGCACGCCCTGGACATCGAGCAGGCGGCCCCCGGCACCAAGGGCAACTGGCGGGTCTGCGCGATGCCCGGCGGACCGGCCAACCAGGGTGGCTCGTACCTGGCCCTGCCCAAGCAGTGCCGGAACCCCGAAGAGGCATTCAAGATCATCAGCTGGATCCTCAGCCCGGAGAACGACGCCCGGGGCTTCGCCGACGCCGCGATCTTCCCCGCCGCGCCGGCGGCGTACTCCATGCCGGCCATGACGGGCGGCGACCCCTTCTTCGGCGGCCAGAAGGTCATCGAGGTCTTCGGCCCGGCCGCCAAGGCCATCCCGGCCAGCTACGAGGCACCCGCGGACGCCGCCGTCATGGCTCCCTTCAAGACCGGGCTGACCAGCATCGAGGCCCGGGGCGTGAAGCCCGATGACGCCTGGAAGGACGCGGTCGGCCAGGCCAAGCAGATCGCCCGGCGACAGGGGGTGAAGTGAGGTGACGTCACCTCCGGTCACCGGTTCCGCCGCGGTGCCCCGGCACCCCGGCGGGCCGGGCCCGGCCCGCTTCCGCCCGCGACGCACACCGCCCGCGGGCGGTGTGCGGCCCCCACGTCGCAGGGTGCTGTCCTACTGGCGGCAGTACCTGGCGATCTCGCCCTTCTTCCTGATCTTCGGCGTCTTCTCGTTCGTCCCGGTCTTCTACTCGCTGTACCTGGCCTTCCAGCGCTGGGACGGCATGGGCACCATCCAGTTCGTCGGTCTTCAGCAGTTCCGGTTCCTCTGGGACGACCCGATCTTCTGGATGTCGATCCGCAACACCCTGGTGATCTGGGTCCTGTCCACCGTCCCCACGCTGTTCGGCGCCCTGGTGCTGGCGACACTGCTGCACTCGGTGCGGCGCTTCAAGGGCTTCTACCGCATCGCCCTCTACATACCGAACGTCACCTCGATCGTCGCCGTGTCGATCTTCTTCGGCGCGGTGTTCAGCAACAACTTCGGCCTGGTCAACGCCATTTTGGGCACGGTCGGCATCTCACCCGTGCCGTGGCTGAGCAATCCGTGGCTGATCAAGCTGGTCATCGCACTGCTGATGACCTGGATGTGGACCGGCTACAACATGATCATCTACCTGGCCGGCCTCCAGGCGATCCCCACGCAGATCTACGAGGCGGCCAGGCTGGACGGCGCCGGTCCGATCCGTACGTTCTTCCAGATCACCATGCCGATCATGCGGCCCATCATCCTGTTCACCGTCATCATCTCGACGATCAACGGCCTGCAGAGCTTCAGCGAACCCCAGGTCCTCTTCGGCAGCAACGCCGCCAACCCGAACCTCGGTGGTCCCGGCCAGGCGGGCCTGACCACGCTGCTGTACTTCTACCAGTCGGCCTTCGTCAACAACGACTACGGCTACGGCGCGGCCATCGTGTGGGCCTTCTTCGTACTGATCATGGTGCTGGTCGTCATCAACTGGCGCGTCGTCCAGCGCGGGAGGAAGTCATGACCGCAGTGGTCAAGAGGCGGGCGCGGCGTCCCAAGGGCCTGACCGCGCACATCGTCCTCGCGCTTGCCGTGCTGATCTCGGTCTTCCCGTTCGTGTGGACGATCGTCATGGCGACGAACACCACCGAGGACATCTACAAGAGCCCGCCGAAGCTGACCTTCGGCTCCCATCTGCTGGAGAACATCCGGCACGTGCTCGACACCATCGACTTCTTCGGGTCGATGCTGAACACGCTCCTCGTCGCGTCCGTGACCACCGTCCTGGTGCTGTTCGTGGACTCCCTGGCGGCGTTCGCCTTCGCCAAGTTCGACTTCCCCGGCCGCAAGGTGCTGTTCGCCATGCTGGTGGGGTTCATGATGCTGCCGCTCCAGCTGGCCGTCCTCCCGCAGTTCATCCTCATGTCGGACATCGGCTGGGTGGGCACGCTGAAGGCGCTGGCCCTGCCCGCCCTCGCCAACGCCTTCGGCATCTTCTGGCTGCGCCAGTACATCGAGAACGGTGTGCCGGACGAACTCCTCGACGCCGCGCGGATCGACGGGGCGGGGTTCTTCCGGCAGTACTGGAACATCGTGCTGCCGATGATCAAGCCCGCGTTGTCCTTCCTCGCCATCTACGCCTTCGTCGGTGCCTGGAACGACTACATCTGGCCGCTCGTCGTGCTCACCGACCCGGGCCACCTCACCCTGCAGGTGGTGCTCGCCCAGCTCCATGTCGGCCACACGACCGACTACAGCATGGTCATGGCCGGTGTGCTCATGGCGTCGATTCCGCTGGTCGTGGTGTTCACCATCTTCGCCCGCGGGTTCATCGCGGGCGCCACCGAAGGGGCCGTGCAGGGCACCTGACCCGCTCGGCACAGGCCGTGCGGCGAGCACGAGAGAAGAGAGGGGCAGGCGGTGGCGGACCGCGACGCGAACGCGTACGGCAAGGTGCTCGTGGTGGGCATGGACGGGCTGCGCTTCGACCGGCTGGCCCTCTCCGCGTCCGCGGCACCCGTGCTGCACGGCCTGATGGCCAGGGGCGCCCACGGCACGAGCCTGCTGCCCTACGGGGAGGCCGACGGCCGGGCCGGGAACGGGCCGTCGACCAGCATGGCCTACACCGACTCCGGGCCGGGCTGGTCGAGCGTGCTGACCGGGGTGTGGCCCGACCGTCACGGAGTGACCGGCAACGACTTCACCGGCGCCGACTACGCCCGCCACCCCGACGTCCTGAGCCTCGCCGCGGCGGCCCGGCCCGGTCTGCGCACCGCTGCCGCGGTGTCCTGGCCGGAGCTGGTCCGCCGCGGTGTCCTCGGCCCCGCGATCGGCCGACGGGTCTACTACGACGGCGAATCCGACGGCTACGCGAGCGCGGACCGCCGCGTCGCCGACACCGCGGCACGCTGGCTCACCGACGACGACCCGGACGTGGTGTTCGTGTACTTCGGCGCCACCGACGAGGCGGGCCACGCCACGGGCCCCCTCTCCCCCGCCTACGATCACGCCCTCCTCGCCCAGGACGCGCACCTCGGACGGCTGCTGGAGGCGATCGACGCCCGGCGCTCCGACCCGGCACGCACCGGGGAGCGCTGGACCGTGCTGGTGACCACGGACCACGGTCACCTCGACTCCGGCGGCCACGGCGGTGACACGCGTGCCGAGCGGGAGGTCTTCGTCGTGCTCGCCGAACCGGGCGGGCCCGCCGGGCCCGTAGGCGCCCGGCTCGACTCGCCCCGCCTCATCGACATCGCCCCCACCGTCCTGGACCGACTCGGTATCCCCGTCGACCCCACCTGGGGCCTGCCGGGCCGCGTCCTGCCCCGCCCCACCGCACCGACTCCGGAATGGTCATGACCGACGCACCTCTCGATCCCCTGCTCGCCCTGCGCCCCTGGGAGGCACCCGAGGTGACCTCCTGGGGGCGGCTGCCCATGAACGCCGTCGACCGGCGGGCCGGGGCCGTCTCCCTCGACGGCGACTGGCGCTTCCAGCTGCTGCCCGCGCCGGACGCCCCGCTCGGGGAGGTCTGGTCGTCGTCGTACGTACCCGGTGTGTGGACCATGCAGGGCACGGACGACCTCCCGCGGTACCTGAACATCCGCATGCCGTTCGCCGAGTTCCCGCCCGAGGTGCCCGCGGCCAACCCGACCGGCGTGTACGAGCGTGCGGTGGACGTGCCGGCCGAGTGGGCCGGACGGCGGATCGTGCTCCAGGTGGGGGCCGCCGAGAGCGTGCTGCTGGTGCATGTGGACGGGCGGCCCGTCGGGATCTCCAAGGACTCCCATCTGGCCGCCGAGTTCGATCTGACGCCGGTGCTGCGCCCCGGGGAGCGGGCCACCCTGCGGCTGACCGTCGTGAAGTGGTCGGACGCCTCGCACATCGAGGACCAGGACCACTGGTGGCACGGCGGGATCACCCGCTCGGTGCTGCTGTACGCGCGGGACCCGCTGCATCTCGCGGACGTGGCCGTGCGGGCCCGGCGGGACGGCGACCTGCGGGTGGACTGCCGGGTGCGGGACACGGGCGGGCCACTGCCCGAGGGCTGGTACGTCAGCGCGGAGCTGGACGGGCACCTGCTCACCCAGGACACGGAGTTCGACCGCGCCAACGCCGAGGACGAGCGCGTCTCCGACTTCCTCGGCGAGGCCCGGCTGCGGACCGCCGTGCCGGACGTGCGCACCTGGACCGCCGAGACGCCCGAGCTGTACGGGCTGACCGTACGGCTGCACCGCGCCGACGGCACGGTCGCCGACACCTCGCACCACCGGATCGGTTTCCGTGACGTCGAGATCTCCGGCCGGGACCTGCTGGTCAACGGCGAGCGCGTGTTCATCCGGGGCGTCAACCGGCACGACTTCCATCCGCTGACCGGCCGGACGGTGTCGTACGACGACATGCGCGCGGACCTCGTCCTGCTCAAGCGGTTCGGCTTCAACGCGATCCGCACCGCGCACTACCCGAACGACCCGTCCCTGTACGACCTGGCCGACGAGCTCGGCTTCTACGTCGTCGACGAGGCGGACATCGAGTCCCACGACCACGCGCACGAGATCGCCGGCGACCCGTGCTATCTGGGCGCCTTCGTCGACCGGGTCGCGCGGATGGTGCTGCGGGACAAGAACCACCCGTCGGTCATCATCTGGTCGCTGGGCAACGAGTCCGACTACGGCGCGAACCACGACGCGGCGGCGGGCTGGGTACGCCGGCACGACCCGGCCCGGCGCCCGGTGCAGTACGAGGGCGCAGCCAAGCTCGGCTGGGCCGATCCGGACCTGGCCTCCGACATCGCCTGCCCGATGTACGCGCCCCTCCAGGAGTGCCTGGCGCACGCCATGTCCGGGACCCAGACCAAGCCGCTCATCCAGTGCGAGTACTCGCACGCCATGGGCAACAGCAACGGCACGCTGGCCGACCATTGGGAGGCCATCGAGGCCACCCCGGGTCTTCAGGGCGGGTTCATCTGGGAGTTCTGGGACCACGGCATCCTCCAGCGTGTGGACGACGGCAGACCGGCCGGGCGTGGGGGCGCCGGGCTCTATGACAACGGTGTCGCCGCGCCCGGGCATCGCTGGGCGTACGGCGGCGACTTCGGGGAGAGCGACCACGACGGCGCCTTCATCGCCGACGGGGTGGTCTTCCCCGACCGCACCCCCAAACCCGTGATGTTCGAGCACCGGGAGATCGCCGCGCCGGTGCGGATCGAGTGCTTCCGGCACGAGGGCATCGTCCTCGGCAACCACCAGCACTTCCGGGGCCTGGACTGGCTGTCCGGCGCGTGGGAGCTGTCCCTCGCCGACGGTGGCACGCTGACCGCTCCCGCCGAGCTGCCCGATCTGCGGCCGGGCGAGACGGCCGCCGTGCCGCTGCCGTTCGAGCTGCCGGAGGACGGCGGCGAGGCCTGGCTGACGCTGCGCGTCACGACGGCCGGGGACGAGGCCTGGGCGCCGCGCGGCACGGTCGTGTGCCTGCCGCAGGTGCGGCTGCGGGCGGCGGAACCGGTGCGGCACACGCCGGTCACGAACCGCCCGGTGGAGGTCGACGAGGACGGGCTGCTGGTCCATCCTCTGCTGGCGGCCGCGCCCACGCTGTCCCTGTGGCGGGCGCCCACCGACAACGACGAACTGGGCGGTATGGCGGGCCGCTGGCGGGACTGGGGGCTCGACGCGCCCACCCGGAAGGTCGTCGCCGTACGGCGTGACCCGGGACGGGTGGCCGTCGTCGCCGACCTTCTCTGCCCGGGCGGGACCGTCCGGCACGAGCAGGTGTTCACGGCCGTCGAGGGCGGGCTGCTGGTGGAGGAGAGCGCCGAGCTGCCCGAGGCGCTGGACGACGTGGCCCGGGTCGGGTCGGTCTTCGAGACGGTCGCCGGGCTGAACCTGCTGGAGTGGTTCGGGCAGGGCCCCTGGGAGTCGTATCCGGACCGGGGCGCGGGCGCGCCCGTAGGCCACCACGGTCTGCCGGTGGACGAGCTGTTCACGCCGTATCTGCGGCCGCAGGAGAGCGGCGGGCGGCACGGCGTACGGCGGTTCACGCTGTCCGCGCCGGACGCCACCGGACTGGCGGTGCGGCTGGACCGGCCCTGCCAGGTGTCCGTGACCCGCCATCGCGCGGCCGACCTCGCCTCGGCGGCGCATCACGACGAACTGGTGCCGCGTGCCGGGTGCGTGGTGCACATCGACGTGGCGCACCGCGGTCTTGGCACGGCGTCGTGCGGGCCCGACACCTTCGCTTCCTATCTCGTCTCGGCCGGCGTCCATCGCTGGAGCTGGACGCTGCGCGTTCTCTGAGTTCTCCCCTCCCTTCTCTGTCACCTCTCTTCTCTGTCACCTCATGGAGCACCCGTGTGCACTTCGCATGACCACGACCTGGGCGAGGCGCCCCAGGCCGGTGCCGGAAGACGCAGTTTCCTTCGTGCCACGGCGCTGCTCGGCGCGACCGCCGGAGTGGTGGCCGCGCTGCCGGCCGCCACCGCCGTGGCGGCGCCGTCGAGTTGGCGTCCCGATCCGCACAGCCGCCGCTTCACGCTCGCCGTGATGCCCGACACCCAGTACCTCTTCGACGGGCCGAGCATCGACAAGGCCCCGGTGGAGGCGTCACTGCGCTATCTGCTGGAGCACGGCAAGGAGGAGAACCTCGTCTTCCTGTCGCATCTCGGGGACCTCACGCAAAACGGCGCGAAGGAGGAGTTCGCGGCGATCGGCGAGGCGTTCCGGCTGCTGGACCGGCGGGGCGTCGGCTACAGCGTCCTGGCCGGCAACCACGACGTGAAGTCGTCGACGACCGACCAGCGCGGGGCGACGCCGTACCTGGACGCCTTCGGCCCGCGGCGGTTCCAGGGGAAGCCGACGTTCGGCGGCGCCTCCCCGGACGGCTACAACACCTTCCACCTGTTCACGGCGGGCGGCCGGGAGTGGATGGTGCTGGCCCTGGACTGGCGGCTGTCGCCGCAGGGCTACGCATGGGCGAAGGAGGTTCTGGCGAAGCACCCGAAGACGCCGGTGATCCTCACGACGCACGAACTGGTCGTCGAGGACGACTCCCTGTCGGAGTACGGGCAGCAGCTGTGGGACCAACTGGTCGGGGAGCACGACCAGATCTTCCTCACCCTCAACGGGCACTACTGGCCCGCCGCCCGCGCGACGCGGAAGAACGCGGCCGGGCACGACGTCCATCTGCATCTGACGAACTACCAGAACCGCTACTTCGGCGGCGCGGCCATGATCCGTCTCTACCGCTTCGACCTGGACCGGAACGTCATCGACGTGGAGACGGTCTCCCCGTGGATCCTGGGCCGGGCCGGGAAGGGGCTCAACGAGCTGGAGCGGCAGGAGATGGAGCTGAGCGGCGACGCCGACCGGTTCTCCGTCGAGATCGACTTCCAGCAGCGCTTCTCCGGCTTCGCCCCGGTGCCCGCGCGGCCGGCCAGGCCCGCCGCGAAGCTGCTGGTCCCGGGCACGATGGCGTACTGGCGCTTCGACAAGCCCGCCGACGGCACGGACAGTACGGCCGGCACCGTCCGCGACCTGTCCGGGCGCGGCAACGACCTCTCGCTCGTCACGGTGGGCGGCGGCGCCCTGGGCTGGTCGGCGGACCACCACCCCGACCAGCCGGGCCACGGCAGCCTGGAGTTCCAGGGCTTCAAGTCGCCGCTGAAGGGCGCCTATCTGCGCACCGTCGACGGCGCCCCGCTCAACTCGGCCACCTTCGAGGACGGCTACACCATCGAGGCGTTCTACCGTCTGCCCGCCGACTGGGACCCGGACCACAACGCCTGGTCGGGCCTGGTCTCGCGCACGGGCACGGGCGGCGCCGCCGGCAAGACCGCCGACGACCCGGACGAGCCGCTGGCCACACTGTCGCTGTCCAACGACCGTGAACCGCAGTGGGCGATGCGCCCGCTCAACCAGCAGGGCATCGCCACCAACTGGGCTCAGGAGACCCCGCTGGAGACGTGGTGGCACCTCGCGGTCGTCAACGACGGCAAGCACAGCACGCTGTACGTCGAGGGCTGCCCGGTACTCCGTAATCCCAAGGCGTCCTCCGTCGGCATCACTTCCGTGGGCCTGCCGTGGCTGCTGGGCGGCTACGAGTACGGCGGGAAGATCGACCAGATCCTGCACGGACGTCTCGGTGACGTCCGCATCGTCGAACGGGCGCTGCCCGTCACCTCCTTCATGACGCACTGACTCCCTTCTCGAGGATCACCATGACCGAGCAGCAGCTGCCCGACTGGGCCGACCCCTCCGTCTCACCCGCCGCACTCGATCCGCAGGGCCTGTCCAGGCGCGGACTCCTGCGCCGCGCGGGCCTGTTCGGCGCCGCCTTCACCCTCGGCTCGGCCGCCGTGCCCGCCGCGGCCTCACCGCAGCGCCTCGGCGGCGACGACCCGCGGCTGGCGTATCTGGTGGGCGACCACCACGTCCACTCCGTCTACAGCCACGACGCCAAGTACACGTTCTCCCAGCAGGCGAAGGCCGCCGCCAAGTACGGCCTGGACTGGATGGTGTTCAACGAGCACTCCAACTTCGGGCACGCCTACTACGGCGCGCAGCTGGAGCACGAGGAGATCCTCAAAGCCCGTGCGGAGAACCCGCGTCAGCTGATCTTCCAGGGCCTGGAGTGGTACATCCCGGCCGCCGAGCACTGCACGGTGTTCGCGGCGCCCGGCCCCCACGAGGTGGATCTGCTCACGCAGTTCGAGCTCGCCTACGACGGCAAGCTGCTCAACTACACCGAGGGCTCGGCCGGCGCGACCGACACGGCCCGCAACGAGGCGCACGCCGTCAAGGCGATCAAGTGGCTGGCCGAGCAGCGCCGTTCGGGCTATGTCGACGACGTCCTCGTGCTCGCCAACCACCCGCTGCGGCTCGGGATCGACTCCCCGCACGAGATGCGCAACTGGCGGGACGCGGCTCCCGAGATCATGATCGGCATGGAGGGTGCCCCCGGCGCCCAGGGTGCCGCCATCCCCGGCTGGCGCGGCACGACCTCGATCCGCGGCGAGTACGAGAACAAGCCGTCCGCCCAGTCCTGGTCCGGCTACCCGGCGGACGCCTATCTGACGTACGGCGGCTTCGACTGGGCGACGGCGACCGTCGGCGGGCTGTGGGACGCGCTGCTCGCCGAGGGCAGTCTGTTCTCGATCACCACCAACTCCGACAACCACCGGACCGTCTTCGACACCTGGAAGAACGGCGACTGGCCGACCGGACAGAACTTCGACAACACCGGCAAGCTCCCCGACCCGGTGAACACCGACACCCCGCAGCCCGGCAGCGACTTCTGGCCCGGCCAGTTCAGTCGCACCCACGTCGGTGTCACCCGCTACGGCTATCGCGCTGTCATGGCGGGCCTGCGCGCGGGCCGCGTCTGGCTGGACCACGGGCATCTGCTCGACGGGCTCGACGTCCGGGTCAAGCGGGACTGCGACGCCGGTCGCGGCGTCACCCTGGGCGGCCGGCTGCGCGTCCGCAAGGGCGAGAGGATCAGCCTGTACGTCACCGTCACGACCGCCTCCCGCCCCAACGCGCAGGGCATCCTGCCCGAGCTCCGGCACGTCGACGTGATCCGGGGCGCGGTGCGGGGCCCCGTCACCGACCGGGACACCTGGAAGGCGCCGGACACCAAGGTCGTACACACGAAGGACGTCAGCGGCCGCAAAGGGACGTACACACTGCGCATCCCGCTCACCGCCGGGGACGAGTCCTTCTACGTCCGGCTGCGCGGCAGCGACGGCAACCGCAACGGCACCGGCTACCTCGGTGCCTCGGTCGACCCGCACGGGCCGGTCCCGCACGCGCCCGGGGACGGTGACCCGTGGGCGGACACGTGGTTCTATACGAACCCGGTGTTCGTCGATGTCGAGGGTTCCTGACCCCGGGTACCAGCAGGTCATGGACTGATCCGGCGGAGGTACGGTGGGCCGCGTGACCGGTGAAGAGTCGCTGCGGCCCCAGTCCCTCATGCTGACGTTCCTGGGCGACCAGGTGCTCGGGCGCGATGTGTGCGTGTACTCGGGCAGCGTCATCGACGTGTTCGCCCGGGCCGGGATCGGCGAGCAGGCGACCCGCTCGACGCTGACCCGCATGGTGGGCCGTGACCTGCTGCGCCGCCAGCGTGAGGGCCGCCGGATGTACTTCGGGCTGACCGAGCGTTCGGAGGCGGTGCTGCGCGACGGCGAGCGGCGCATCTGGCAGACCGGCGCCGTCAACCGGCACTGGGACGGCACCTGGACCCTGCTCGGCTTCTCCCTGCCCGAGTCCTGGCAGCGCCAGCGCCACGACCTGCGCTCCCAGCTGACCTGGAGCGGCTTCGGCCCGCTGTTCAACGGCCTGTGGATCGCCCCGGGCGAGGTCGACGTGTCGGCACTGGTCGCCGAGCTCGGCCTGTCCGCCCATGTGAAGGTCTTCCGGGCCCACGCGGACACCGGCATGGACATCGGCCAGATGATCGAGGAGACCTGGGAGCTGTCCGACCTGGCCGGGCACTACGAGGCGTTCGTACGACGCTGGCAGCCCTGGGAGGACGGCCTGCCGGAGGCCGACGACGCGCTCGTGCTGCGGCTGCGGCTGCAGACGGAGTGGCTGGGCATCGTCCGGCGCGATCCGCGCCTGCCCGTCAAACACCTCCCGGACGACTGGCCGGCGGACCAGGCCGAGAAGACGTTCCGGTCCGTGCACGACCGGCTGTCACCGCTCGCCCGCGACGCCTCGGAACGCCTGCTCGACCTGGTGCCCGCGCGGCCTCAGGCGTAGAACCGCGACAGGCTCTGCAGCACCGCCGCCGGCTTGGAGCCGCCCTCGATCTCGATGGCGCCCTCGACGGTGATCTGCGCGCCGCCCGGCACGTCCTCGACCTCCGCGAGCCTGGCCGTCAGCCGGATGCGGGAGCCGACCTTCACGGGTGAGGGGAAACGCACCTTGTTGAGGCCGTAGTTGACCTTCGTCGTCACGCCCTGGACATCCAGCAGCTCGGTGAACAGCGGGATGAAGAGGGAGAGCGTGAGGTAGCCGTGCGCGATGGGGGCGCCGAAGGGGCCCTCCTTGGCCTTCTCGGGGTCCACGTGGATCCACTGGTGGTCCCCGGTCGCGTCGGCGAAGGTGTCGATCCGCTCCTGCGTGACCTCGATCCACTCGCTGGTGCCGAGGTCGCCGCCCGCGAGCTTCTTCAGTTCGTCGAGACCGTTGACGGTGATGCTCATACAGCTGTCCTTCGCTAGGAGTTGGTGCCGTAGCGCTTGCGCACGCGGGACTTGAGGAGCTTTCCGGAGGCGGTGCGCGGCAGTTCGTCCGCGACGACGACCGACTTCGGGATCTTGTACTTGGCGAGGCGTCCCGCGAGCGACGCGAGCACCTCGTCGGGGTCGAGCGCGGAGCCCTCGCGGGGGACGACGACCGCCCGCGGCACCTCGCCCCACTTGTCGTCCGCCACGCCGATGACCGCGCACTCGACGATGTCCGGGTGGGCGAGGAGCTGGTCCTCGATCTCGGCGGGGTAGATGTTCTCCCCGCCTGAGATGATCATGTCCTTGAGGCGGTCGACGATGTGGACGTAGCCGTCCTCGTCGACCTGGGCCGCGTCGCCGCTGCGGAACCAGCCGTCCACGAAGGACGCGGCCGTCTCCTCGGGCAGTCCCCAGTAGCCGGGCATGACGTGCGGTCCGCGGACCACGACCTCCCCGACCTCGCCGACGTCGACCGGCCCGAGGTCCGGCCGTACGACGCGTACGTCGCTGAAGAAGTGCGGCACGCCCGCCGAACCCGCCTTGCTGACGGCGTGCTCGGCGTCCAGGAACAGCGTGCCGGGCGCGGCCTCGGTCATGCCGTAGCCCTGCAGGAAGGTCAGTCCGCGCTCCTGGTAGGCCGCGATCAGCGGGGTGGGGACCGGGGAGCCGCCGCAGGTCAGGATCCGCAGCGAGGAGAGGTCCGCCCCCGGCCAGCGCGGGTGCCTGGCCACCTGGTCGAACATCGTCGGCACGCCGAACATGAAGGTGATCCGGTGCCGCTCGATCAGGTCGAAGGTGGCGTTGGGGTCGAAGGCCTCGACCAGGACGCAGGTGCCGCCCTTCAGCAGGACCGGGAGCGTCAGCATGTTCAGGCCGGCGGTGTGGAACAGCGGGGCGGAGACCAGGGCTCGTTCGTCGGCGACCAGGTCATGGTCGATGAGGACGTTGACCGCGTTCCAGGTGAGATTGCCATGGGTGAGCATGGCGCCCTTGGGGCGGCCGGTCGTGCCCGAGGTGTACATGATGATGCAGGTGTCGTCCGGAGTGACCGGTGTGTCGATGGGCTCTTCGGAGGCCGACGCCAGCGCCTCCTCGTACTCGGCGCCCACCTCGGCGTACGTACGCACATCCGTGCTGCCCGGGAGTCCCGCGACCAGACCGGCGTGTGACGGGCCGTAGACGAGGGCCTTGGCGCCGGAGTCGGCGAGCTGGTAGGCGATCTCGGGGCCGGCCAGGCGCGTGTTGAGGGGGACGAAGACCGCGCCGAGCGTGCCGGCCGCGAACAGGGTCTCCAGGTAGGAGGGGTGGTTCGGGCCGAGGTAGGCGATGCGGTCGCCGCGCCGGATGCCCCGCTCGCGCAGGGCGTGGGCGAGGCGGGTGGTGCGCTCGTACAGGCCGGCGTAGGTGCGGGTGGTGTCGCCGTGGATCAGGGCGGTGCGGTGCGGGGTCTTGCGGGCCCGGCGTGCGGGCCATGACCCCAGTCCCTCGTTGCGCATGTCACGCCCCTTACGGTTTCGTCAGCCCGAGCAGGCGGGCGGCGTTCTCCTTGAGGATCTTCGGCCGGACCTCTTCCTTGATCGTCAGCTTGCCGAAGTCGGCGAGCCAGCGGTCGGGAGTGAGGACGGGGAAGTCGGAGCCGAAGAGGACCTTGTCCTTCAGCAGGGTGTTCGCGTACTGCACGAGCTGCGGCGGGAAGTACTTCGGCGACCAGCCGGACAGGTCGATGTGCACGCCCGGCTTGTGCGTGGCGACGGCCAGGGCCTCGTCCTGCCAGGGGAACGACGGGTGCGCCAGGATGATCTTCAGATGCGGGAAGTCGGCGGCGACGTCGTCCACGTGGAGGGGGTTCGAGTACTTGAGGCGGATGCCGCCTCCGCCGGGGACTCCGGCGCCGATGCCCGTCTGGCCGGTGTGGAAGAGGGCGATGGTGCCCGTCTCCTCGATCACCTCGTACAGGTCGTAGGCCACCGAGCGGTCGTTGGGGAAGAAGCCCTGGATGCTGGGGTGGAACTTGAAGCCCTTCACCCCGTACTCCTCGACCAGGCGGCGGGCCTGCTTGACGCCCGCCTTCCCCCGGAAGGGGTCGATGGAGGCGAAGGGGATGAGGACGTCGGCGTTGG
This sequence comes from Streptomyces sp. NPDC040589, assembly GCF_055594445.1. Classification (NCBI taxonomy): domain Bacteria; kingdom Bacillati; phylum Actinomycetota; class Actinomycetes; order Kitasatosporales; family Streptomycetaceae; genus Streptomyces; species Streptomyces sp. NPDC040589. Next base: position 775,910 of record NZ_JBVIWP010000002.1, read on the forward strand.
CGGCGGCCGCCTCGGCGACCTCCTCGTTGGGGACGGGCGGGGTGCCGGTGGCGGACTCGGCGTCGACCGTGAAGATCACGGCGGCCATCTTCCGCTCGCGGTAGTACGCGGCGGTCTCCTCCAGGGTCGGCTTCCGCTTGCCCTCGACCTTGAAGTAGGCGGAGGAGGCGTCGTGCAGGTCGTCGTCCAGCGAGGAGTGGCCCTTGGAGGACACCTCGGCGTGGGTGTGGACGTCGATCGCGACGAGGTCGTCTGCGTTCATCGAGGGGGCCATCACGCCTCCGGGAACTTCGGCGCCGGGATGCCGACCGACTGGGGTTCGGCACCGACCGAGGTGGGCCAGGCGTCGGCCAGGGCGCCGGGGGTCCAGCCGCCGTCGGCGTACGCCGCCCTGATCTCCTGCGGATGCGACCAGAGTGCCACCTTGTCGCCGCCGATGCCGATGGCCTGGCCGGTGATGCCCCGGGCGGACTCGGAGGCGAGGAAGGGGACCAGGGCCGCGCAGTCCTCCGGGGTGCCGAAGCCCTCGCCCTTGCGCAGGAAGTCCGGCAGCGGTTCGCCGCCGCGCATGGCCTCGATGTACGGGGCGAAGGCCGGGATCGTCTCGGTCATCGCGGTCGCCGCGACCGGCACGATCGCGTTGACGGTGATGTTCGCGCGGCCCAGTTCCATGGACCAGGTGCGGGCCATCGCCGCGATGCCGGCCTTGGCGGCGGCGTAGTTCGTCTGGCCGAAGTTGCCGCGCTGTCCGGCCGGGGAGCCGACGAGGATCAGCGAGCCGCCCTCGCCCTGCTCGCGCATCCGGACGGCGGCGGCGCGGGCGCAGGTGAAGGTGCCCTTGAGGTGGGTGGTGATCACCGCGTCGAAGTCCTCGTCGGTCATCTTCCACAGCACCTTGTCGCGCAGGATGCCCGCGTTGGTGACGAGGACGTCCAGTCGGCCGAACTCCTCGACCGCGCGGTTCACCAGCCGCTCGGCGGCCTCGGAGCTGCCGACCGGGACGACCTCGGCGACGGCCCGGCCGCCCGCTTCCTCGATGGACTTCACGGCCGCCTCGGCCACGGCCTCGTCGACGTCGTTGACCACCACGGACGCGCCGTGGGCGGCCAGGGCATGCGCGTAGGCGAGGCCGAGGCCCCGGCCGCTGCCGGTGACGACGGCGACCTTGCCGGAGAGATCGATGCTGGGCACGGGTGGGTCCCTTCACGAGCTGATGCGGGTGGTGCGGCTTCGAGATCGAAGCTAAGAGCAATAATTGTTGACGTCAATAGTTGTTGATGACCCACGGGTGCGAGATGCTGGAATCCCAGGAAGCAACGAGCACAGGGAGCCCGCCATCGCACGCCAGAACGTCACCCCGAAGCCCATCGACGCGCACGAGCCGTGGATGCGCGGGCTGCACGCCGACACGGGCTACCTGCTGTACCGCCTGGGCCTGCGCTCGGGGCAGCTCTTCAACGCCTGCCTCCAGGAGTCGGGCGTGCGCCTGCGCCACTACGCGGTGCTGCGCTTCCTCGCCACCACCGAGGGCGCCCTCCAGCGCGAGCTGAGCACCCGGCTCGGCTACGACCCGAGCGCCATCGTCGGCCTGGTCGACGACCTGGAGAAGCTGGGCTTCGCCGAGCGCCGCCCCTCCCCCGACGACCGCCGCAGCCGGATCGTCGCCCTGACCGAGAGCGGCCGCGCGTTCCTGCGCGACACCGACGAGGCCGGGCTGCGGGTGACCAACGAACTGCTGGGCCCGCTGGAGGAGGCCGAGCGGGAGACGCTGCACGCACTGCTGCTGCGGATCGCGGAGGACGGCCTGAACTGATGTTGTGCAAATGATTGACTGCTGCACGATGGATGCATAACTTCACGGGCTATCCGAGACCCGTCCCCAGGGAGCTCCCCGTGCAGCCATCCCCCTCAGCCGCTCAACCCGCCCCGGATTCACGGCAGTTGCGCCGCGTGGCCATCTCCGGCCTGCTCGGCACGACCGTCGAGTTCTACGACTTCCTCGTCTACGGCACGGTCGCCGCGCTCGTCTTCGGCGACCTGTTCTTCCCCCAGGCCGACCCGGCCGTCGGCACCATCGCGGCCTTCGGGACCTTCGCCGCGGGCTATCTCGCCCGCCCGCTCGGCGGCATCGTCTTCGGCCACTTCGGCGACCGGATCGGACGCAAGTCGATGATGCTGCTGACCATGGTCCTGATGGGCCTGGGCAGCTTCCTCATCGGCCTGCTGCCCACCTACGACGCGATCGGCGTCTGGGCCCCCGTCCTGCTCGTCGCCCTGCGCGTCGTGCAGGGCATCGCGATCGGCGGCGAGTGGGGCGGCGCCATGCTGATGGTCGTCGAGCACGCCGAGAAGACGCAGGGCTCCCGGCGCGGTCTGTGGTCCAGTTTCACCCAGCTCGGCGCCCCGCTCGGCTCCGTGCTGTCGGCCGGTGTGGTCACCCTCGTCGCCGGCCTGCCCGACGACGACTTCCGCTCCTGGGGCTGGCGGGTGCCGTTCCTGCTCAGCATCGTGCTGCTGGCCGTCGGACTGTTCGTGCGCCTCAAGGTCGCCGAGAGCCCGCTGTTCGCGCAGGCCAAGCGGGAGCCGGTGGACAAGCCTCCGATCGTGGAGCTGCTGCGCCGCCCGAAGCCCGTGCTGCTCGCCGCCTGCGTCGGCATCGGCGCGTTCACCACGCAGTCGCTGCTGACGAGCTTCATGATCTCCTACGCCGTCGACGAGGGGTACACCCGGCCGCAGGTGCTGACCGCGGTGACCGTCGCCTCCTGCGTGGCCCTCGCCATCCTGCCCGCCGCGTCCGCGCTGTCGGACCGGGTCGGCCGCCGCCCCGTCGTGCTCGCCGGCGCCATCGCCTCGGCCGCGCTCGCCTTCCCCGTGCTGGCCCTGGTCGACTCGGGCTCCCCCGGCCTGCTCATCCTCGCGCTCGCCCTCGGTCACGGTGTCGCCCAGTCCACGATGTATGGGCCGCTCGGCGCGCTGCTCACCGAGATGTTCGGCACCCGCGTCCGCTACACCGGCGCCTCCCTCGGCTACCAGGCGGCCACCCTGGTCGGCGCCGGCTTCTCCCCGCTGATCGCCGGCAGCCTCCTCGCCTCGTACGGGGGTGGCAGCACGCCAGTCTCGCTGCTGCTGTGCGCCGGCGCGGCGATCACCGCCGTGACCGTGTGGCGGCTGCGCGAGACGCACACCGACGCCCTGGACTCCCCCGCCGCCACCCCCACTCTGGAAGGAACCCCGCGTTGAGGATCCGCCTCGCTCTCCTGACCACCTGCCTGTCCGTGGCCACCGCCCTGCCCGCGCAGGCGGCCGACGCCACCGACGCCCACCTGGAGGGCGAGCTCTCCTCCGGCGCGGTCTACGTGATGGACGTACCCGCGTCCTGGAACGGCACGGTGCTGCTGTACAGCCACGGCTACGCCCCGGCCGGATCCCCCAAGCGGGCCCAGAACACGCCGAGCACGGCCGCCCTGGACAAGCTGCTGGCCGAGGGCTACGCCCTGATCGGCTCCTCGTACGCGACGAACGGCTGGGCGGTCACCGAAGCGGTGCCCGACCAGCTCGCCACGCTGGACCTGTTCACCGAGAAGTTCGGACCGGCCCGGCGGACACTCGCCTGGGGCACCTCGTACGGCGGCTTCGTCACCACCATGCTCGCCGAGCGGCACGCCGACCGCTTCGACGGCTCGCTGTCGATGTGCGGGCTGGTGCAGGGCGGCGTCGCCAACTGGAACAGCACCCTGGACCCGGTGTTCGCACTGCGCACACTGCTCGCCCCGGGCTCCGGGATCCGGCTCGCCGGGTTCACGGACCAGGCCGAAGCGGTCGCCGCCGCGAAGAGCCTCACCACGAAGGTCGACGCCGCCCAGCAGACCCCCGAGGGCCGGGCCCGCATCGGCCTCGCCGCCGCCCTGCACAACATCCCCGGCTACAACGACGCCTCGCAGCCGAAGCCGGGCCCCACCGACTGGGGGACCCAGCAGTCCAACCAGTTGGCCGCCGTCCGAGGGCTCATCCAGAGGCCCGCCTTCAGCTGGCGGCAGGAGGCCGAGAGCCGGGCGGGCGGCAACCCGTCCTGGAACACCGGCGTCGACTACACCGCCCTGCTCGCCCGGTCCCCGCTGTACAAAGAGGTGACCGAGCTCTACAAGGAGGCGGGTCTGTCCCTGCGTACCGACCTCTCGGCCCTGGCCCGGGCGCCCCGGATCTCCGCCGACCCCTCGGCCGTGGGGTGGATGCGGAACACCAGCGTGCTCTCCGGCCGGCTCACCGACCCCCAGCTGAACATCCACACGACGGGTGACGCGCTGATCCCGGTGCAGGCCGAGAGCGCCTACCGGCGGGCGGCCACGGCCGGCGGCTCGGCGGGGCTGCTGCGCCAGGCGTACGTCGACGGCCCCGGCCACTGCACCTTCACCACCGGCGAGACGCTGGCCGCCCTGGACACCCTGGAAGACCGCCTGGACACGGGCCACTGGGACGTGACGCCCGGCACGCTCAACTCCCGCGCGGGGCAGGAGGACCCGACGACCGCGGCCCGCTACGTTCCCCACCGCCCGACCGCCTACCCCCGCCCCCACGACCTCGCCCACCCGGGAGACAACCGGCCATGACCGGCCCCACCGCGCCCGACCGGCTGCTGTCCGTGCTCGCGGCCTTCGACCACGAGCACCCGGCGCTGTGCCTGACGGACATCAGCCGGCGGGCCGGGCTGACCCTGACCACCACCCACCGGCTGGTGGGCGCGCTCACCGAGTGGGGCGCCCTGGAGCGGGACGAGTCCGGCGTCTACCACGTCGGGCTCCGGCTGTGGGAGCTCGCCGCGCTGGCGCCGCGCGGCCTCGCCCTGCGGCAGATCGCGCTGCCGTATCTGGAGGACCTGTACGAGGCGACGCACGAGAACGTGCAACTGGCCGTGCGGGACGGGTCCGACGTCGTCTACATCGAGTGGCTCTCGGGCCGGTCGGCGGTCGGCGTGCACATACGCGTCGGCGCCCGCTGGCCGTTGCACGCCACCGGCGTCGGGCTCGCCCTGCTGGCCCACGGCGACCCGTCGTTCCAGCAGGAGTACTGCGCGGGCGAACTCGCGTCCTTCACGCCGTACACGATCACCGAACCGGCGCGGCTGCGGCGGGAGCTGGCAGAAGTACGCCGCACCGGTGTCGCGGTGAGCGACCGTCAGATCACGGACGACGCCCTGTCGGTGGCCGCCCCGGTACGGGCGGCGGACGGCACGGTGACCGCCGCCGTGTCCATCGTGGTGCCGCATGCCGACGCCCAGGTGCCCGTACTGGCCCCCGCGGTACGGGTGGCGGCGCGGGGGATCTCACGGGCCCTGGGGTGGCAGCCGGAGCGAGCCCTCACCTGACGCCCCGTTCAAGCTGTGCACTCACCGACCGGCCCGCACATTTCCCGGCTTTACCTCTTGACGACCTGGGTGACGTGGAGCACATTGGCGGCACTTTGAGAGCGCTCTCACCCCTCCACTCGAGAGGCATCCCCCCATGAGCGATACCTCCCGCACCTCCCACAGACGCCGCCCCTTGCGGCGGGCGTTCGTCGCCGTCGTCAGCACGCTCGGCCTCGCGGCGGCCGCCACCACCGCCGCAACCCCGGCCGCGAACGCCTCCGCCCCGCCGCCCCCGTCGGGCTGGACGCAGATGTTCGTGGACGACTTCAACGGCGCCGCGGGCAGCGGCGTCAACACCTCCAACTGGCGGTACGCGACGGGCAAGGGCTACCCGGGCGGCCCGGCCAACTGGGGCACGGGCGAGATCGAGACGATGACGAGCAGCGCGGACAACGTCTCCCTCGACGGCAACGGCAACCTCCGCATCACCCCCCGGCGGGACGCCGCCGGGAACTGGACCTCCGGCCGCGTCGAGACCAACCGCACCGACTTCCAGCCCCCGGCCGGCGGCACACTCCGCGTCGAGTCGCGCATCCAGGTGCCGAACGTCACCGGGGCAGCGGCGAAGGGCTACTGGCCCGCGTTCTGGATGCTGGGCGCCCCCTACCGCGGCGACTACTGGAACTGGCCGGCCGTCGGCGAGCTGGACATCATGGAGAACACCCAGGGCATGAACACGGTGTTCGCGACCATGCACTGCGGCACCTCGCCGGGCGGCCCCTGCAACGAGACGAGCGGTATCGGCGGTTCGACCACCTGCCAGGGCACCACCTGCCAGGCCGGCTTCCACACCTACCGGATGGAGTGGGACCGCTCGACCGGCGTCGAGGAGATCCGCTTCTACCTCGACGGCGTCAGCTTCCACACCGTGCGCGCCAACCAGGTCGACGCGACGACCTGGAAGAACGCCACCGACCACGGCTTCTTCGTCATCCTGAACGTCGCGATGGGCGGCGGCTTCCCGGACGCGTTCGGCGGCGGCCCGGACGCCGGGACACAGCCGGGCCACGCGATGGTCGTCGACTACGTCCAGGTGCTGTCGTCCGGCGGCGGCACCACGCCCCCGCCGACCGGCAACCGCGACGCCTACTCCGCCATCCAGGCCGAGTCCTACGACGGCCAGTCCGGGGTGAGCACCGAGACGACGACCGACTCCGGCGGCGGCCAGAACGTCGGCTCGCTGGCGGGCGGCGACTGGCTGCACTTCAAGGGCGTCAACTTCGGCTCCTCGGCGGCCCGGCAGTTCAGCGCCCGGGTCGCGAGCGGTGCGACGGGCGGCGTCAGCGGGCTGGTCGAGGTGCGGCTGGACGGCCGTGGCAGCACGCCTGTCGGGAGTTTCGCGGTGGGCGGCACCGGGGGCTGGCAGTCGTGGCGGACGATCCCGGCGAACATCAGCGCCGTGACGGGCACGCACGACGTGTATCTGACCTTCACCAGCGGCCAGCCGCAGGACTTCGTCAACGTCAACTGGTTCACCTTCGGGCGCTGACGAGTCTCGACAGGGGGCTCCACGCGCGCGTGGGGCCCCTTTCCGCTGCCCTCAGCGCAGGTCCGCCCGGAACGCCGCCGGGGTCTGGTCCGTGTGCTGGTGAAAGAACTTGGAGAAGTTCGCGGCGTCGGGGAAGCCGACCGCCGCGCCGACCCGGCCGATCGGCAGGTCGGTGTGGGCGAGGAGCCGCTTGGCCTCCAGCACGACGCGCTTGTCGATGAATGCCTTGGGGGTGTCGCCGGTGGCGGCGCGGACCGCGCGGACCAGGGTGCGGCGGGAGTAGCCGAGCGCGTCCGCGTAGGCGCTGACGCTGTGGTTGGTGGCGAAGTCCCGCTCCACGGCGTCCCGGAAGAGAGTGAAGGTGGAGTCCGACCGCCGGCGTACCGATTCCGCCGCGCTCGCGGCCAGATGGGCGAGCCGCAGCAGAAACGCCGTCAGCGAGTGGCGCAGGACGGCGGTGTGCAGGCTGAGCGGCAGCGTGGCCGTGTCCTCGTACTCGCGCCGCAGGTGTTCGAGCGCGGCGCGCAGACCGGCGAGTTCGGCCGGGTCGGGACGCAGCAGCGGCGGCAGGTCGTAGCGGTACAGGCCGGTGGCCTCGACGGTCGCGCGGGGCAGGAAGCCCGGCTGCATGGTGAGCACCGTTCCGCGGTACTCGCTCGTCCGCGAGAAGCGGTGGACCTGTCCCGGGCGGATCCACAGCAGGTCCCCGGCCCCGGCCTCGTGCTCGGTGAAGTCGACCATGTGCCGGACCGGGCCCTCGGCGAACAGCATCACGACGTGGAAGTCGATGCGGTGCACGCGCTCCAGCGGCGCGTCGGCGTGCCAGGTGCGGCCGGTGCCCATCGGGCCGACCTGCATGCCGACACCGCCGACGCTCAGCTCGACCGGAAAGGGGAACGTTCTGATCCCGTCGCCGTCTTCGATGGTTCTGTCCGCCATGTCTGTCTCGTACCGCCCCGTTCGCGCCCCGCACTGCCTCTGGGTGTCCCACTTTCACCACACCCTGGCACACGGCGACCTTCCGTCGAAAAAGTCAGACTTTTAATTTTGAACACGTCAGACCAGCCACTTCGCTCCTATCGAGGACTTCTTGAAGATGAGCACGCAGACAGCGGACAGCTTCGAATGGACCGAACTCGACCGGCGTGCCGTCGACACCGCCCGTCTTCTGGCGGCGGACGCCGTCCAGAGGGTCGGCAACGGCCACCCCGGCACCGCGATGAGCCTCGCGCCGGCCGCCTACACGCTCTTTCAGAAGGTGATGCGGCACGACCCCGCCGACCCGGAGTGGGCCGGCCGTGACCGCTTCGTCCTGTCACCCGGCCACACCTCGCTGACCCTGTACACGCAGCTGTACCTCGCGGGCTACGAGCTGGAGCTGGACGACCTGAAGGCGTTCCGCACGCACGGCTCGAAGACGCCGGGCCACCCCGAGTACGGGCACACGGCGGGCGTGGAGACCACCACGGGCCCGCTCGGCCAGGGCGTCGCGAACGCGGTCGGCATGGCGATGGCGGCCCGTTACGAGCGCGGCCTGTTCGACCCGGACGCCCCGCGGGGCGAGTCGCCCTTCGACCACACCGTCTGGGCCATCGTCTCCGACGGCGACCTCCAGGAGGGCGTCTCCGCCGAGGCCTCCTCGCTGGCCGGCCACCAGAAGCTCGGCAATCTGGTCTTCCTCTACGACGACAACCACATCTCCATCGAGGGCGACACCGCGACCGCCTTCTCCGAGGACGTGCTGAAGCGGTACGAGGCCTACGGCTGGCATGTGCAGCGGATCGAGCCGCAGGAGGACGGCGACGTCGACGTACGCGCGCTGCACGCGGCCCTGAGGGCGGCTCAGGCCGAGACCGGGCGCCCCTCGATCATCGCGATGCGCACGATCATCGCCTGGCCCGCCCCCAACGCGCGCGACACCGAGGCCTCTCACGGCTCGGCACTCGGCGAGGACGAGGTCGCCGCCACCAAGCGCCTGCTCGGCTTCGACCCGGAGCGGACCTTCGAGGTCGCCGACGAGGTGCTGGCCCACACCCGCGAGGCCCTGGACCGGGGCGCCGAGGCGCGCACCGCCTGGGACAAGCGGATCGCCGCCTGGCGCGGTGACAACCCGGAGCGCGCCGTCACCTTCGACCGCGTCAGCAAGGGCGAGCTGCCCGAGGGCTGGGAGGACGCCCTGCCGGTGTTCGAGCCGGGCAAGGCGGTCGCCACCCGGGCCGCCTCCGGCAAGGTCCTCCAGTCGCTCGGCACGGTCGTCCCCGAGCTGTGGGGCGGCTCGGCCGACCTGGCCGGTTCGAACAACACCACGATCGACAAGACCTCGTCCTTCCTGCCCCGGGGCAACCCGCTGCCGGAGGCCGACCCGTACGGCCGGACGATCCACTTCGGCATCCGCGAGTTCTCGATGGCCGCGGAGATGAACGGCATCGCCCTGCACGGCAACACCCGCGTCTACGGCGGCACCTTCCTGGTGTTCTCCGACTACATGCGCAACGCGGTGCGGATGTCGGCCCTGATGCAGCTCCCGGTGACGTACGTGTGGACGCACGACTCGGTCGGCCTGGGCGAGGACGGCCCGACCCACCAGCCGGTCGAGCACCTGGCCGCGCTGCGGGCCATCCCGGGCCTGAACGTCGTACGCCCGGCCGACGCCAACGAGACCGCCATCGCCTGGGCCGAGATCCTCAGGCGGCACACCACCGACCCGGCCCCGCACGGCCTCGCGCTCACCCGCCAGGGCGTGCCGGCGTACGAGCCGAACCCGGACGCGGCGCGCGGCGGCTACGTCCTGGCGGACTCCTCGACCGAGGTGCCGGACGTGGTGATCGTCGCCACGGGCTCCGAGGTGCAGCTGGCCGTCGCCGCGCGCGAGGCCCTGGAGGCCGAGGGGATCGGCACCCGGGTGGTGTCGATGCCGTCCGTGGAGTGGTTCGAGGAGCAGCCGCACGAGTACCGCGAGCGGGTGCTGCCGCCGTCCGTGAAGGCCCGGGTCGCGGTCGAGGCCGGTATCGGCCTGACGTGGCATCGGTTCGTGGGGGACGCGGGACGCATCGTCTCCCTGGAGCACTTCGGCGCCTCCGCCGACGCCAAGACCCTGTTCGCCGAGTTCGGCTTCACCTCCGAGAACGTCGCCGCCGCGGCCCGCGAGTCCCTCGCCGCCGCGCGTGACTGATCCGAACGCCCGAAAGAAGATGATCACTGTGACCGAAGCGACCGCGAGCGCGGGAGCACTCAAGCGCCTGTCCGACGAGGGCGTGTCGATCTGGCTCGACGACCTGTCGCGCCGGCGGATCGAGTCCGGCAACCTGGCCGAGCTCGTCGCCACGAGGAACGTCGTCGGCGTCACCACCAACCCGTCCATCTTCCAGGCCGCCATCGGCTCCGGCGAGGGCTACGAGGCGCAGCTCGCCGATCTGGCGGTGCGGGGCGTCACGGTCGACGAGGCCGTCCGGATGATGACCACCGCCGACGTCCGCGCCGCCGCCGATGTCCTGCGGCCGGTGTACGACGCCACCGGCGGCCGGGACGGCCGGGTCTCCATCGAGGTCGACCCGCGCCTCGCCCACGACACGACGGCGACCGTCGCCGAGGCCCGGCAGCTGGCCTGGCTGGTGGACCGCCCCAACGTGATGATCAAGATCCCGGCGACGAAGGCCGGTCTGCCGGCGATCACCGAGGTGATCGGCGCGGGCATCAGCGTGAACGTGACGCTGATCTTCTCGCTGGAGCGCTACCGCGAGGTGATGGACGCCTATGTCGCCGGCCTGGAGAAGGCACAGGCGGCCGGTCTCGACCTGTCGGCCATCCACTCGGTGGCGTCCTTCTTCGTCTCCCGCGTCGACTCCGAGATCGACAAGCGGCTGACGCTGCTGGGCACGGACGAGGCCCTCGCTCTGAAGGGCCGGGCGGCCCTGGCCAACGCGCGGCTCGCCTACGAGGCGTACGAGCAGGTCTTCGCCGGACCGCGCTGGCAGGCGCTGGGCGGGGCCCACGCGAACCGGCAGCGCCCCCTTTGGGCCTCCACCGGTGTGAAGGACCCGGCATACAAGGACACCCTGTACGTGGACGAACTGGTCGCCCCCGGCACGGTCAACACCATGCCGGAGGCCACGCTGAACGCCGTCGCCGACCACGGTGACGTCCAGGGCGACACGGTCACCGGCGGTTACGCCCAGGCCCGCGCCGACCTGGCGGCCGTCGAACGGCTCGGCATCGGGTACGACGAGGTGGTGCGGCAACTGGAGAACGAGGGCGTGGCCAAGTTCGAGGTGGCCTGGCAGGACCTGCTGGACGCGGTCACCAAGTCCTTGAACAGCAAGGGAGTTGACGCGGAATGAGCGAGGGCATCCCCCAGACGGCCGAACAGGAGACCAAGGGGACCAAGGAGGAGAAGGAGGCCGTGGCGGCTCAGGAGGCGGCCGGGGTCGAGCGGACCGGGGTGAGCGGCACGGCCGAGGCCGGCCCGCGCCCGGAGTTCACCGAGGCCGATTTCGTCAATCCCCTGCGCGACGCGCGCGACCGCCGGCTGCCCAGGATCGCGGGTCCGTCCGGGCTCGTCATCTTCGGTGTGACCGGTGACCTGTCCCGCAAGAAGCTGATGCCGGCCGTGTACGACCTGGCCAACCGCGGTCTGCTGCCGCCGGGCTTCTCGCTGGTGGGCTTCGCCCGCCGGGACTGGGAGGACCAGGACTTCGCTCAGGTGGTGCACGACGCGGTCCGTGAGCACGCGCGGACCCCGTTCCGCGAGGAGGTCTGGCAGCAGCTCGCCGAGGGCATGCGGTTCATCCCGGGCGACTTCGACGACGACACGGCGTTCAAGCAGCTGCGCTCCGCCGTCGAGGAGCTGGACGCGTCCCGGGGCACCAGCGGCAACTACGCCTTCTATCTCTCGGTGCCGCCGAAGTTCTTCCCGAAGGTCGCCCAGCAGCTGAAGAAGCACGGGCTGGCGAACGCCCCCGAGGGCTCCTGGCGCCGCGCGGTCATCGAAAAGCCGTTCGGTCACGACCTGGAGTCGGCCGAGGAGCTGAACACGATCGTGCACGACGTGTTCGACCCGGAGCAGGTCTTCCGGATCGACCACTACCTCGGCAAGGAGACCGTCCAGAACATCCTGGCGCTGCGCTTCGCCAACCAGATGTTCGAACCGATCTGGAACCGGTCATACGTCGACCATGTGCAGATCACCATGGCCGAGGACATCGGCATCGGCGGCCGCGCGGGGTATTACGACGGCATCGGCGCGGCCCGTGACGTCATCCAGAACCACCTGCTCCAGCTGATGGCGCTCACCGCGATGGAGGAACCGGCCGCCTTCGACGCGGCGTCGCTGCTCACCGAGAAGCTGAAGGTGCTCCGGGCCGTGCAGTTGCCGGAGGACCTGGGGAAGAACACCGTGCGCGGCCAGTACGGGGCGGCCTGGCAGGGCGGTGCGAAGGTGCACGGCTATCTGGACGAGGACGGCATCGACGCCTCGTCGAAGACCGACACGTACGCCGCGATCAGGCTCCAGGTGGACAACCGCCGCTGGGCGGGCGTCCCGTTCTACCTGCGCACCGGCAAGCGGCTCGGCCGCCGGGTGACGGAGATCGCCGTGGTGTTCCAGCGGGCCCCGCACTCCCCCTTCGACTCCACCGCGACCGAGGAGCTGGGCGCCAACGCGATCGTCATCCGCGTCCAGCCGGACGAGGGCATGACGGTCCGGTTCGGCTCCAAGGTGCCGGGTACGTCGATGGAGATCCGGGACGTGACGATGGACTTCGCCTACGGCGAGTCGTTCACCGAATCGAGCCCGGAAGCGTACGAACGGCTGATCCTTGACGTCCTCCTGGGCGACGCCAATCTGTTCCCCCGTCACCAGGAAGTGGAAGAGTCCTGGAAGATCCTCGACCCGATCGAGCGGTACTGGGCCACGCACGGCAGGCCCGCGCAGTACGCGTCGGGCAGCTGGGGACCCGCGGAAGCCGACGAGATGCTCGCACGAGACGGACGGAGCTGGCGCAGGCCATGAAGATCGACCTGACCGACACCACGGCAAGCAAGATCAACAAGGCGCTGGTGCAGGGGCGCCGGGCCATCGGCACTCCCGCCGTGGGCATGGTCCTGACGATGGTGATCGTCACGGACGAGGAGAACGCCTACGACGCGATCAAGGCGGCCGAGGAGGCCTCGCACGAACACCCCTCGCGCACCCTGGTCGTCATCAAGCGGCACGCCCGCACCCCGCGCGACCGCACCCATTCCCGGCTGGACGCCGAGGTCCGGGTGGGCGCCGACGCGGGCACCGGCGAGACGGTGGTGCTGCGGACCTACGGCGAGGTGTCCGACCACGCCGACTCGGTGGTGCTGCCGCTGCTGCTGCCGGACGCGCCGGTGGTGGTGTGGTGGCCGGTGGACGCCCCGGACGTGCCATCCAAGGACCCGCTCGGGGCACTGGCCCAGCGGCGGATCACCGACCTTTACGCCGTCGAGAACCCCTTGGAGACACTCCAGACCCGGGTCCGCTCCTACGCGCCCGGCGACACCGACCTCGCCTGGACCCGGCTGACGCCCTGGCGTTCGATGCTGGCCGCCGCGCTGGACCAGGCCCGGGCACGGATCACCTCGGCGGCCGTGGAGGCCGAGGCCGAGAACCCGGCCGCCGAGCTGCTGGCCCGCTGGCTGGAGGCGCGACTGCACGTCCGGGTCGACCGCGTGGTCACCGCCGGACCGGTCGTCACGGCCGTGCGCCTGGGAACCGAGAGCGGCGAGACCGTCATCGACCGCCCCGAGGGCCCGCTGGCCACGCTGACCCTGCCGGGCCAGCCCTCCCGCACCCTGGCACTGAAGGTCCGTGCCACCTCCGAACTCATCGCCGAGGAGCTCAGGCGCCTCGACGCCGACGAGATGTACGCCATCGCCCTGAACGGCGAGGCCACCGAGGAGACCCCCGCTCATGTCTGACTCCCCCTCCGGCTCCCCCGAGCTCACCCGGCGGCCCGAGTGGACCGCCCTGGAGGACCACCGCACGGACACCCTGCCGCAGCCGGACCTGCGTGAGCTGTTCGCCGCGGACCCGGGGCGCGCCGAGCGCTACGTCGTGCGCGTGGGCGACCTGCGCATCGACTACTCCAAGCACCTGGTCACCGACGAGACGCTGGCCCTGCTCCAGGAGCTGGCCACCGCCACCGACGTGTTCGGGCTGCGCGACGCCATGTTCCGCGGCGAGCGGATCAACGTCACCGAGGACCGGGCCGTGCTGCACACCGCGCTGCGCGCCTCCCGGGACACGGTGATCGAGGTCGACGGCGAGAACGTCGTCCCGGGCGTGCACGCGGTGCTCGACAAGATGGCCGGCTTCGCCGACCGTGTCCGCTCCGGGGAGTGGACCGGCCACACCGGCAAGCGCATCCGCAACGTCGTCAACATCGGCATCGGCGGCTCCGACCTCGGCCCGGCGATGGCGTACGAGGCGCTGCGGCCGTTCACCGCGCGGGATCTGACGTTCCGCTTCGTGTCGAACGTGGACGGCTCCGACCTGCACGAGGCCGTGCGCGACCTCGACCCGGCGGAGACGCTGTTCATCGTCGCGTCCAAGACCTTCACCACCATCGAGACGATCACCAACGCCACCTCTGCGCGGTCCTGGCTGCTCAAGGGCCTGGGAGGCGACGAGAAGGCGGTCGCGAAGCACTTCGTGGCGCTCTCGACGAACTCCGAGAAGGTCGCCGGGTTCGGCATCGACGTCGACAACATGTTCGAGTTCTGGGACTGGGTCGGCGGCCGCTACTCGTACGACTCCGCGATCGGTCTGTCCCTGATGATCGCTATCGGCCCGGACGGCTTCCGCGAGATGCTCGACGGCTTCCGCATCGTCGACGAGCACTTCCGCAACGCCCCCGCCGAGGCCAACGCCCCGCTGCTGATGGGCCTGCTCGGCATCTGGTACGGCAACTTCCTCGACGCCCAGTCGCACGCCGTCCTGCCCTACAGCCACTATCTGTCGAAGTTCACCGCCTACCTCCAGCAGCTCGACATGGAGTCCAACGGCAAGTCGGTGGACCGCGAGGGCCGTCCCGTCCGGTGGCAGACGGGGCCGGTGGTGTGGGGCACGCCCGGCACCAACGGGCAGCACGCCTACTACCAGCTCATCCACCAGGGCACCAAGCTCATCCCCGCCGACCTGATCGGCTTCGCGCGGCCCGTCGCCGAGCTGGGCGACGAGCTGAAGGCGCAGCACGACCTGCTGATGGCCAACCTCTTCGCTCAGGGGCAGGCGCTCGCCTTCGGCAAGACCGCCGAGGAGGTGCGGGCGGAGGGCGTGCCCGAGGAGCAGGTGCCGCACCGCACCTTCCAGGGCAACCACCCGACCACGACGATCCTGGCCACCGAACTGACCCCGTCGGTCCTGGGCCAGCTGGTCGCCCTCTACGAGCACAAGGTGTTCGTGCAGGGCGCGGTCTGGAACATCGACTCCTTCGACCAGTGGGGCGTCGAGCTCGGCAAGGTCCTCGCCAAGCGCGTCGAGCCCGCCCTGACCGAGGGCGCGGATGTCCCCGGTCTCGACCCGTCCACGGCCGCGCTGGTGGCCGCCTACCGCAATCTTCGGGAAGTGAACTGACATGCAGATCGGTCTTGTGGGTCTCGGCAAGATGGGCGGCAACATGCGCGAGCGCCTGCGCAACGCCGGCCACACCGTCATCGGCTACGACACCAACCCCGAGAAGTCCGACGCGACCAGTCTGGCCGACCTCGTCAACCAGCTGGAGGCGCCGCGCACGGTCTGGGTCATGGTCCCGGCCGGCGAGCCCACCCAGCACGTCATCGACCAGCTGGCGGGCCTCCTCAAGCCCTACGACACGGTCGTCGACGGCGGCAACTCCCGCTGGACGGACGACGAGAAGCACGCCGAGGAGCTGAGCAAGCGCGGTATCGGCTTCGTCGACGCGGGTGTCTCCGGCGGCGTGTGGGGCCTGAAGAACGGCTACGCCCTGATGGTCGGCGGCGAGAAGGAGTACGTCGACCCTCTGCTGCCGATCTTCGAGGCGCTCAAGCCGGAGGGCCCGTACGGCTTCGTCCACGCGGGCAAGGTCGGTGCCGGGCACTTCGCGAAGATGGTCCACAACGGCATCGAGTACGCCATGATGCAGGCCTACGCCGAGGGCTGGGAGCTGCTGGAGGCCGTGGACTCGGTCGACAACGTCCGCGAGGTGTTCCGCTCCTGGCAGCAGGGCACCGTCATCCGCTCCTGGCTGCTGGACCTGGCCGTGGACGCCCTGGACGACGACGAGCACCTGGAGGAGCTCCGGGGCTACGCCCAGGACTCCGGTGAGGGACGCTGGACCGTGGAGGCCGCGATCGACAACTCCGTACCGCTGCCCGCGATCACCGCCTCCCTCTTCTCCCGGTTCGCCTCCCGTCAGGACGACTCTCCGCAGATGAAGATGATCGCGGCGCTGCGCAACCAGTTCGGCGGCCACGCCGTCGAGTCCGCGAAGAAGGCGTAACACCGTGGGCGATCTGCTGATGGTCCGTCACGGCGAGACGGAGTGGAGCCGGAGCGGACAGCACACCAGCTTCACCGACCTGCCCCTCACCCCCCGCGGTGAGGAACAGGCCGAGTCGCTGGCTCCGCTGCTGGCGGGCCGCCCCTTCGCGCTGGTCCTCACGAGCCCCCTCACCCGCGCGGTGCGCACCGCCGAACTCGCGGGCCTGACGGGGGCCGTGCGGGAGCCGGACCTGCACGAGTGGTACTACGGCGCCTACGAGGGCGTCACGAGCGACGAGATACACCGCAGCCGCCCGGACTGGGACCTGTGGACCGACGGGGGCCCGCCCGGCGCCGACGGCAAGCCGGGCGAGTCCCCCGAGGAGGTCGGCGAGCGCGCCGACCGCGTCCTGTCCCGGGTGGCGGAGGCGCTGCCCGAGGGCGATGTGATGCTGGTGGCCCACGGCCACTTCCTCCGCGCCCTGACAGCCCGCCGCCTGGGCCTGTCCGCGGCCGAAGGACGACTGTTCCGCCTGGAGACGGGCACGGTCAGCCGGTTGTCCACCGAGCACGACCGGCCTGTGATCGCGGAGTGGAACGTGAGGGCGTAACGCATCTCGGCCGGGGGCGAGTTGAGGGTGGCTTGACAGCCTCCGGCCGGGGCGTCAGAGTCCCCGCTGATGGAGATCGACAATATGACACCCGCCGAGGAGCGGGTGTGGCGCGCCTTCTCACGCGGGCGGGACGTGGACTTCCGGGAGTCGGCGGACGAGGATCCGGAGCGGGGCGCGGACTGGGGCCCCGAACGGACCGTACGCGCGGACGTGTTGCGGGCCCTGCTGCTGAGCGCTCCGCAGGAGGACGGGGAGACCGCCGCCCTCAGACTGGGGGGTGCGCGGATCACCGGGTCGCTCGACCTCAAGTACGGCGAAATCGATCACGCCGTGCGCCTGAGTCACTGCTACTTCGAGAACGTCCCTGTGCTGTACGCGGCGCGCCTGCGCCAGTTGAATCTGCGCGACTCCGTCCTGCCCGGCCTGGACGCCGCCACCCTGCGGGTGGACGGCGTCCTGCGCATGTCGGACTGCCTGTTCGACGGTCCCGTACGGCTCGGCGGCGCACAGATCTCCGGGGCGCTGTTCCTGGACCGCGCCGACATCGGCGCACTGTCCGCCGGTCAGCCGGCGCTCCAGCTCAACCATGTGACCATCGGGGACGGCCTGTCGGCGCCGGGCCTGCGGGCGCGGGGCGGGGTGCGCCTGACGGGCGCGTCGGTCGCCGGGTCCGTCGACCTGGGCCAGGCCCGGCTGGAAGGCAGCAGGGGTGACGTCGTCCTCGACGCGGAACTGGCCGCCGTGGAAGGCGACGTCCTGCTGCGCGGTGTGGAGGTGCACGGCTGGATCGGCCTGCGCGGCGCCCGGATCGAGGGCCGTCTCGACCTGTCGCACGCGCGCCTGTCGAACCCCGGTGACGCCGCGCTGCGGGCCAGCAGCTGCACCATCGGGGAGGTCTGGCTGCGCAAGAGCCCGCCCATGGAGGGCACGCTCAACCTGCGCCGCGCCCAGCTGGACGTCCTGTGGCTGGAGCCGGACGTGGTCCCGGAGGAGGTCCTGCTCGACAGCCTCGTCTACACCTCCCTCACACCGCACGCGCCCGCCGAGCGCCGTCTGGCGATGCTGGAGCGCGACGGCGAGGGCTATGTCCCGCACGCCTACGAGCAGTTGACCGCCGCCTACCGCCGGATCGGCGACGACCACGCCGCCCGCCAGGTCCAGCTCGCCAAGCAGCGCCGCCACCGCGGCACCCTCCCCTGGTACGGCAGGCTCTGGGGCTATGTGCAGGACGCCACCGTCGGCTACGGCTTCCGCCCCCTGCGGGCCGCGGGCTGGCTGGTGTCGCTGCTCGTGATCGGCTCCCTCGCCTACGCGCTGCACCACCCCCAGCCCCTGAAGGCGGACGAGGCCCCGCAGTTCAACCCGGTGTTCTACACGCTCGACCTGCTCCTGCCCGTGATCTCCTTCGGGCAGGAGGGGGCGTTCGCGCCGGCCGACGGCTACCAGTGGCTGTCCTACGCCCTCGTCCTCACCGGCTGGATCCTCGCCACGACGGTCGTCACGGGCATCACCCGGACCGTCAGCCGCCAGTGAGGGCCCGCACCCCGTGCTGGGCCGCCAGCCGTACCGGGGCGTTGGAGGCGCCATAACCCCGGTAGCCGTCGTCACGCTGCACCAGTTCGAAGAAGACGCGGCCGATGGTCCGGGTGTAGCAGTGGCGGAAGACGCCGTGGGCGTCACGGTCGTAGAGGATGCCGAGGTCGCGGTAGGTCTCCAGCTCGCCGTCGGCGAACTCGAAGCGGGCGGCGAGGTCGTCGTAGTAGTTCGCCGGGACGGGCAGCAGCCGGCCGCCGGCCTCGCGGAAGCGGCGGGCCGCGGCGACCACGTCGTCGGTGGCGAGGGCGATGTGCTGCGCCTGAACGGACTCGTCCGTGGGCGCGGCGCCGACGGTGAGGGCGATCCGGACGCTGCCGTCGGCGTTGGTGACGGCGCGGCTGCGCAGCAGACCGTAGGGGTCGGCGACGTCCACACTCTCCTGACCGTGCAGGCCGAGTACCCCGCGGTGGAAGAGGGCGGCCTCGTCGAAGTGGTGCCAGGGCTGGGTCAGGGCGAGGTGGTCGATACGGCGGATGCCCGTGGGGGCGGGTGCCGGGCCGGTGTCCTCGAAGTCGGCACGCCAGTCGGGCAGGCCCGGGCGGCCGGTGGCGCAGAAGAAGAGTTCCGTGCCGTCGGGGGCGGCGACCGCGTCCAGCGGGGCGTCCTCGGGTGCGCGGCGGCGGGGCAGGACGGGGGCCAGCAGTGCCTCGGCACGCCGGGCCGCCGCGGCCGGGTCGGGTGACTCCAGCCCGATCGCGGCGAGCTGGGTGACGTCCCGGCGGACCGCCGGACCGGTGTTGACGAGGATCCGGGCCTCGCCCTGCTCCCACAGGGCGACGGGCTTGCCGCGATGCCGGGCGGTGCGGGTGAAGCCGAGGGAACCGAGCAGGGCGCTGAGGGGCTCGGCGTCGGACGTGACCAGCTCGGCGAAGGCGACGCCGGTGGGGACGACGGGGTCGGGCAGGGGTGCCCGGCCGATCGTCTCCTGGAGGACCAGCAGGGAGCGCCGGGCGTCCACGGCGGTCGGGCCTGCGTCGGCCTGCCGGAAGACGTCGTTGAAGACCTCCAGGGAGAGCGGGCCGTCGTAGCCGGTGCTCAGGACGTGCCGCACCAGGCCCGCGACGTCGAAGCCGCCCTGGCCGGGGAAACAGCGGTAGTGGCGGCTCCACTGGAGGACGTCCATGGCGAGCAGCGGGGCGTCGGCGAGCTGGAGGAAGAAGATCTTCTCGCCGGGGATGTCCTCGATGCCCTTGGGGTCCGAGCCGCGCGAGAGGATGTGGAAGCTGTCCAGGCAGGTGCCGAGCGCCGGGTGGCCGGCCGCCTCGACGATGCGCCAGGCGTGGTCGTACGTACTGACGTGCCGCCCCCAGGCGAGCGCCTCGTAGGCCACCTTGACGCCGGATTCCCGCGCGAGGTCGGCGAGCCGGCTGAGCTGTTCGGCGGCGAGGGCGTCGTCGTCCACCGCCTGCGGGGAGACGCTGGAGCAGACGAGGACGGTGTCGGCGCCGAGCCTGCGCATCAGCTCGAACTTGTGGCGGGCCCGCCGCAGGTTCCGGGCGAACTCGGCCTCGGGCACGGCCTCGATGTCCCGCATGGGCTGGAAGAGGTCGACGGTCAGGCCGAGATCGGCGCAGCGGGCGCGGATGTCCTCGGGGGTGAGGGGGCTGGCCAGCAGGTCGTTCTCGAAGATCTCCACCCCGTCGAAGCCGGCCCGGGCGGCGGCGTCGAGTTTCCCGGTGAGGGATCCGCTGAGGGAGACGGTGGCGATGGACGTACGCACGTCGGTACCTCTCTCTGGGCGTGTCGTTCGGACTCGGAACCCCCTAGTTCGGTGCCGCTACGGCCCCGGCCAGTTCGGTCAGGTCCGTCAGCATCCGCGCGGCGTCGGGTTCCCGCCCGGTGAACAGGCGGAACGCGTCGGCGGCCTGGAAGGCGGCCATGCCGCCGCCGTCGAGGGTGGCGCAGCCCAGCGCGCGGGCGGTGCGCAGCAGTTCGGTCTCCAGCGGGCGGTAGACCACCTCGGCGACCCACAGCCCGGGGTGGAGCAGGCCGGCGGGCAGGGGCAGGCCGGGGTGGGCCGCCATGCCGGTGGGCGTGGCGTGGACGATGCCGTCGGCGTGCGCGAGCAGCTCGGCCTGCCGTTCCGGGGGCGCGGCGGCCGCACGGCCCTGGCCGAAGGCGCGGTTCAGGGAGCCGGCCAGGGCGGCGGCCCGTTCCGGCAGCGCGTCGACGACGGTGACCCGCTCGGCGCCGAGGGTCAGCGTGGCGTGCGCGACGGCCGCGCCCGCGCCACCGGCGCCCAGCTGCACGACCCGCTCCAGCGGTGCGTCGGGCAGCCCGCGCGCGAAGGACGCGGCGAAGCCGGTGACGTCCGTGTTGTGGCCGACGGCGCGGCCGTCCTCGAAGACGACGGTGTTGACCGCGCCCAGCGCCTCGGCCTGCGGGGTGAGCGCGTCCAGGTGCCCGATGACGAGCTGCTTGCAGGGGTGCGTGATGTTGAGCCCGTCGAAGCCCAGGTCGCGGGCGGCCCGCACCAGATCGCCCACGGCCTCGGGCGGCACCCCGAGCGGATCGATGTCGATGAGCCGGTACAGCAGGCGCAGGCCCTGGCGGTCGGCCTCCCGCTCGTGCAGCGCCGGACTGAGCGAGGGGCCGATGCCGGAACCGATCAGTCCGACGAGATACGAGTCCTTGGGCACACGGGCCTCCCGAGCAGCTCACTAATGTACGAACTAGTACGTTAGCTATATCAGCCGAGGGCGGGCTCGGGAAGACCCCACGGGCGGGCGCCCCCCTGCTTCTACAATCACCGGCACCGGCCCCTCCGCCCGAAGGAACCTGATGACCAGCGTCGAAGAACCGGCACGTCCTGGCGAGCGCATCCGTGACGCCGCCCGCACCCGGGCCGAGATCCTCGACGTGGCCACGCAGGAGTTCGCGCGCGCCGGCTACGACGGGGCCCGGGTGGACGAGATCGCCGCCCGCACCCGCACCACGAAGCGGATGATCTACTACTACTTCGGCGGCAAGGAGCAGCTGTTCACGACCGTGCTGGAGCGGGCGTACGGCGTGATCCGGGAGGCCGAGCAGCAGCTCGACGTCGACCATCTGGACCCCGTGGCGGCGATCAGGCGGCTGGCCGAGGTGACCTTCGACCACCATGAGCAGCACCCGGACTTCATCCGCCTGGTCAGCATCGAGAACATCCACGGGGCGCAGCACATCGCCGCCTCCGAGAAGCTCGGCAAGATCGGCTCCCCCGCCCTGGACGTGATCCGCCGGATCCTGGCGTCGGGCCAGGAGTCGGGCCTGTTCACGGCCGACGTCGACGCCGTCGACCTGCACGCGATGATCTCCTCCTACTGCTTCTTCCGGGTCTCCAACCGGCACACGTTCGGCGCGCTGTTCGGCCGCGACCTGCTGGACCCGGCGCAGCGCGCGCACTACCGCGCCATGCTGGGCGACATGGTGATCGCGTATCTCACGGCGGAGCGCACGGCGGACTGAACGTCCGGCGCGCAACCTCTTGACACCGGCGGCACGCGGGCGCAGCATCACTGGCCATCCCCTGCTAACTACCCAGTGGGTTAATTAGCCGCGATCCGGCCCGCCCTCTCTGCTCGCCGTTCGTCTCACTCCACCTAGGGTGGAGCCCGCCAAGGAGCCGCCGTGTCCGTCCCCGCCACGCCCCAAGGGGCCGCCGCCCCACCCGGTCAGCCCAGGAAAGCCGCGACCGCCGCCTGGATCGGCAGCGCACTGGAGTACTACGACTTCTTCATCTACGGCAGTGCCGCCGCGCTGATCTTCCCCGCCGTGTTCTTCGACGAGTCCGACCCGGCCACCGCGACCCTGCTGTCGTTGGCCACGTTCGGCGTCGCGTACGCCGCCCGCCCGGTCGGCGCGCTGGTCCTCGGCCACTTCGGGGACAAGCTCGGCCGCAAGAAGATCATGGTCTTCACGCTGATGCTGATGGGCCTGTCGACGTTTCTCATCGGCTGTCTGCCCACCCGGGGCCAGGTCGGCACCCTCGCCCCGGTCCTGCTGGTGCTGTGCCGGGTGCTTCAGGGCATCTCGGCGGCGGGCGAACAGGCCAGCGCCAACTCCATGACGCTGGAACACGCGCCGCCGGGCCGGCGCGGCTTCTTCACCAGCTTCACCCTCAGCGGCACCCAGGGCGGCCAGCTGCTGGCCACGCTGGTCTTCATCCCGGTCGCCGCGATGCCCGAGGAGCAGTTGCTGTCGTGGGGCTGGCGGGTGCCGTTCTGGCTGAGCGTCGGAGTCGCCGTCGTCGGCTACGTCATCCGGCGCAAGCTGGACGAGACCCCGGCCTTCGCGCAGCAGGCCGCCGAGGAGGGCGTCGTCAAACTGCCGCTGGTGGTGCTGATGCGCGAGCACTGGGCGGATGTGCTGCGGGTGATCGGGGGCGCGCTCATCGCCTCGGTCAGCACGATCTTCACGGTGTGGGCGCTGGCGTACGCCACCAGCGACGCGGTGGGCATGTCGCGCACCGCCATGTTGTGGGTGGGCGCCCTGGCCAATGTCGTCGCGCTCGCCGCGATCCCGCTGTGGGCCACGCTGTCCGACCGGATCGGCCGCCGCCCGGTGTTCCTGATCGGCGCGGCGGGCAGCGCGGTGACGATGTTCCTGTACCTGTGGGCCGTCTCCACGGGCTCCTACCCGCTGACGTTCCTGACGGGCATCCTCTGCTTCGGCGTGGTCTACAGCGCCGCGAACGGTGTCTGGCCCGCCTTCTAC
The DNA here is from genome assembly GCF_055594445.1 of Streptomyces sp. NPDC040589. Lineage (NCBI taxonomy): Bacteria > Bacillati > Actinomycetota > Actinomycetes > Kitasatosporales > Streptomycetaceae > Streptomyces > Streptomyces sp. NPDC040589. Next base: position 799,171 of record NZ_JBVIWP010000002.1, read on the forward strand.
GGCGAGATGTTCACGACCCGGGTCCGGCTGTCCGGCGTGGCCATCGGCACGCAGATCGGTTTCGCCGCGGCCGGTTTCGCGGTGACGTTCGCCGCGCAGATCGCCGGGCCGGACGGCGACGACTGGTCGGCGGTGGCGCTGTTCACGGCGGCGCTGTGCGTGCCGCCGGTGATCGCGGCGGTGTCGGCGCGTGAGACGCACCGGGCTCCCACGGAGGTGCTCGGTGAGCGTGCCGCTCGGGGAACCGTTCAGCCGGACAAGGTGACAGTCTGACCAGACTTGGGTACCGGGTGCGGGCGCGTGGGGCTGGTCGCGCCCGCGCGGCGGAGCCGCGAATCGATACAGCCCCGCGCCCCTCGGAGGCCGGTCTTCAGCTGTTGGACCAGGCTCGCCGGCACAGCACGAGCCGGTAGCCGTCGGGGTCCTCGATGGTGACACCCCATTCGTTCCAGTAGGGGTTGGGGGATTCCACCCGCTTGCCGCCGTGCTGCTCCAGGCGGGCGATCAGATCGTCCGGGACCGGGCCGTCGGCGTAGATCACCAGCAGGTCCTCCTCGGTGGGACGGGGCTCGACCGGCCGGGCGGCCTCGTACACGAGCTCCAGATGCCAGTCGGCGTCGGGCCAACCGAGCATCAGCAGATCGTGCTCCCCTGGTTCGCCCCCACCCTCGGCCCGCCACACCACGTCCAGCCCGAGCCCCTCCCTCCAGAACCGCTCGGCCGCGGCGAGGTCCCGGGAGGGACGGGCGACGCGGATGTGACTGCGACCGTTCACGGGCATGGCGACCTCTTCTCGTGGCGTCCCGGGCCGCGACGACGACCCGTCTCGCAGCCTAGGAAGCCGACCGCCCCGGGCACCATCGGCCATCCGACCTGCACCCCACGACCTAGGCCGTGGCTCTCAGGACTTGGTGTGCACGATCTGGATGAGGTTGCCGCAGGTGTCGTCCAGCACCGCGGTGGTGAGCGGGCCCATCTCCAGCGGCTCCTGGGTGAACCGCACCCCGAGCCCGCGCAGCCGCTCGAACTCCGCCCGCACGTCGTCCACGGCGAACGAGGCGGCCGGGATGCCGTCCTCGACCAGCGCCGTCTTGTACGGCTGCACCGCCGGATGGCCCGAGGGCTCGAGGAGCAGCTCCGTCCCGTCGAGATCCTCCGGGGAGACCACGGTCAGCCACCGGTCCGTCCCCACCGGGACGTCGTGTTTCTTCACGAAGCCCAGCACGTCGGTGTAGAAGCTCCGGGCCTTCTCCTGGTCGTCGACGAAGACACTGGTGATGTGGATCCTCATGGGCTGCTCTCCGGAGTGTCGGACCTGATCTCGAACAGGCTGTGGCCGTCCCGTTCCGACGGTACCGGTGACCTGTGTCATTCACCTGTTCCTGCGCGGTCCGGGCGGGGTATGCCGGATCTCACCTCGACGAGCGCGACGGAGGAAGAGCGATGGCACAGCTGCGACAAGAGGCCGATCCGGGTGAGGCGGGGCTGGATCCGCGGGTGCTGGACGACATGGACCGGCACTTCGCCCGACTGGTCGACGAGGGGCGGCTGCCGGGCTTCCTCGTGTCCGTCGCCCGCGCCGGACGCGTCGCGCACCTGGCGACGCGCGGGCTGCGCGACATCGCGGCCGGGCTCCCGGTCGAGCCCGACACGCTGTGGCGGGTCTACTCCATGACGAAGCCGGTCACCGCGGTCGCCGCACTGCTGCTGGTGGAGGAGGGCCGGCTGTCGCTGGACGACCCGGTCGCCGACCATCTGCCGGCCTTCGCCGAGCCCCGCGTGTACGTCGGCGGCTCCGGGGCCGGCGTACGGACCCGCCCGGCCGACGGCCCCATACTCGTCCGGCACCTGATGACCCACACCTCGGGTCTGACCTTCGGCTTCTACCACACCCACCCCGTCGACGCCCTGTACCGCGCGGCCGGCCTGGAGTCGTCCGTGCCGCCGGGTGCCGACCTGGCCGAGACCATCGAGGTGTACGCGAGTCTGCCGCTGCAGTTCGAGCCGGGTACCGAGTGGAACTACTCGGTGGCCAGCAATGTCCTGGGCCGGATCATCGAGGTCGTGTCGGGGCAGCCGCTCGACGTGTTCTGTGCCGAGCGGGTCTTCGGCCCCCTCGGCATGACGGACGCGGGCTTCCACGTCACGGACGAGCAGGCGCCCCGGCTGTCGGAGATGTACGGCGAGAAGGAGGGCGGCGGCGGCATCGAGCCGATCCCGGGGCTGCCGCTGCGCGGCCGGCCGCGGTTCCTGTCGGGCAGCGGCGGCATGGTGGCCTCCGCCCACGACTACCACCGCTTCATGGAGCTGCTGCGCCGCCGCGGCGAACTCGACGGCGTGCGGCTCCTCGCGCCCGGGACCGTGGACCTGATGACCCGCAACCACCTGCCCGACGGCGCCGACCTGCGCGCCTTCGGCAGCCGTCCCGCCCATGACGAGCCGGGTAACGACGGGGTCGGCTTCGGCCTCAACTGCTCCGTCGTCATCGACCCGTCCCGCACGCTCGTGCCGTCCGGACTCGGCGCCTACGGCTGGAGCGGGGTGGCGACGACGACGTTCTGGGTGGACCCGGGCCGCGACCTGACGGTGCAGTTCATGACGCAGGTGCGGCCCCGGTCCTCGCACACGGTGTTCCGGGACCTGAAGAGGCTGGTCCACGAGGCCCTGTCGGACTGAGCCCCGCTACTGGTCGACGCGCAGGGTGAACTCGACTCTGTCCTGGGCGAGTTCACGCAGCCACTGTTCGGACCGGGCGGCCGTCTCGGCGGCGCGGTTCAGACCCGGGGGCAGGGAGCCGTCCAGGACGTGGCGGACGCCCAGGGCGAGGGTGCGTGAGACGCAGCGGGCCATCGCGCTCTCCCCCGCGTCCCCCACCAGGTCCAAGAGGCAGCCGCCGGCCCAGGTCCGCCCGGTCTCGGCCCGTACTTCCAGCGACACGGCGAGAACGACCCGGTCACGGTCCTCTTCCGTGGTGGGGTAGGCGGCGGCCAGATCCTGGGCCAGGGCGGCGATCCGGGTGTCGTCGCCCCTCTTCAGCTCCTCGAAGACGCCGTCCCAGGCCCGCAGCCAGCCCTCCAGACGCAGGGTGCCGCGTACGAACGTCCGCGGCGTCCAGGCGTCGGGGAGCTCGTACTGCGCGACGAACGGGACGCTGTCGCGGTTGGGATAGACCTCGAACGTCTCCCCTTCGACGACATGCGGCCGGGTCTCCTCCCACGGACGGTCGGCGACGGTCTCGGCACCGCCCTCGATGTAACGGGCCGGGGAGCGCAGGGCGTTGAGAACACCCGCGGGTGCCCAGCTGAAGCGGTACGTGAAGTCGTTCGGGACGGCGGGAACACCGCCGCAGTACGAGGTGAGGGTGTACGAGGCAGGGGTCCCGTCACCGATGGCGTCCCGGGCCCGGGCGACGAGGGCGTGCGCGAAGAGATGGTCGATGCCCGGGTCGAGCCCGGCCTCGGTGAGGACGACGGCGCCGGCCTTCTCGGCGGCGGGCACCTGTTCCAGCACCGCCGGGGACACATAGCTGGAGCAGGCGAAGTGCGCTCCCTGCCGTACGCACTCGGCGAGCAGCGACGCGTGCTCCGGCGCGGGGAGCATGGACACAACGACGTCACCGGGGGCGAGTTCGGCGGCGAGGGTGGACAGCGCGTACGCGCGGGGCTCGGCCCGTCCGGCGAGGCCCAGTCGGCCGAGGGCGTCGGCCGCGCGGCTCTCGGTGCGGTGCCAGAGCCGTACGCGCTCGGCGGTGTCGCAGAGCGCGGCCAGTCCGCTGCCGGTGGAGAGGCCGGCGCCGATCCAGTGGACGGTGCCGCTCGCGGGTACCGGGTCAGTGCTCATCGAACTCCCCCTTGTCGAGTCCGTGTTCGCGGCAGGCCTGATGGAACCGGTCCAGACAGCGCCCCCAGGGCCCGGCGACGCCGAGGTCGAGGAGATGCGGATACAGGGCGGCCGAGAAGTCGGCGCTGGACTCCAGCGGCAGCAGGGAGGGGAGGTTGTCGATGGCGATCAGGTCGAGCGGAGGGTCGTCGCGCAGCCGGCGTACGGGCTCGTCCCAGTCGGTGGTGTCGCCGTACACCGGAAGGACGTTGAGCGGGGAGCCGACGTCGCAGGTCACGTCGCACAGGGTGCGCAGCCGGCGGTCCGGGGTGTCGAGGTCCTGATCGCGGAGGAAGGGCGGGACGGGGGTGGTGGCGAGCACCGCGTTCACCATCACGTCGTGGTCCAGCAGGGCGCGGCGGTCCAGGTCGCGGGTCTCGGCGAGGTCCCAGCAGGTCGGGTCGACCCCGGCGGCGGCGAACGCCACCCGGGCACCGCGGCCGCTGCGCCCCAGGGCGCCGATGACCAGGCCGGTGAACTCGGCGTCGTCGGCGGCGGGCTTGAGGGTCTCGTCCAGCTCCTCCTTGGTGGTGGGCGTCAGCGGTGCCCGCAGCCGGCCCCGGTGCTGGAGCACCGCGAGGGCGGCGCCCAGATAGCCGGCCCAGAAACCGAAGGCGGCGAGGCGCCGCCCGGTGTCGTCCACCAGGTACTCCAGGTCGAACAGCGTGCCGCCTCCGGCGGTGAACCGGCCCAGCAGGTCGGCTGCTCCCGGCTGGCCCTTGTAGGCGTGGCCGAAGAAGATGTGCCGGTGCGTCAGTTCCGCCGGGTCTGCGGGCAGTTCCTTCAGGCCGAGCACGACGGCGTCCCGCGGCGCCGTCACCCAGGAGCCCGAGGGCGCGACACGGCAGCCGGCCGCCTCGTACTCCTCGATCGGGAAGACCCGCTGGGGGGACTCCTCGACGGTCAGTTCCACTCCGTTCCCGACGAGCCGCCGGGCGTCGTCGGGCACGATCGGTGTGCGTCGCTCGGTCGTTCGGGCCTCGTGGCGCAGCCACAGTTGGAGCTCGCTCATACCAGGGGGGCCTCCGGACGTGAGGCGTCGGCCGCTGGGGGCCGACGCTCAAGGGGCTGACGTCCACGAAGCGTACGCGGCCCGCCTTCGGGTCGCGCACGAATGCGCCCAGGTCACGCCGAGGAGAACCGGAGCCCGCCCGCGCGGGCACCCGGCGCCTCAGGAGGAGCTGACCACGGCGTCCAGATGGGGCAGGTGGTGGTCGAGACGCTCCCGCTTCGTCCGCAGATAGGTGATGTTGTTCTCGCACGGCGGGATCAGCAGCGGCACCTGCTCGGCGACCTGGATGCCGTGGCTCACCAGGGCGTCGCGCTTGCGCGGGTTGTTGGACATCAGGCGGACGGACTTCACGCCCAGGTCCTCCAGGATCCGGGCGGCCACCCCGTAGTCGCGGGCGTCGACCGGAAGCCCCAGGGCGAGGTTGGCCTCCACCGTGTCCAGGCCCTCCGCCTGCAGGGCCATCGCGCGCAGCTTGGCGAGCAGGCCGATGCCACGGCCTTCATGCCCTCTGAGGTAGACGACGACACCGGCGCCCTCGGCGACGACCGCGCGCAGGGCGGCGTCGAGCTGGTCGCCGCACTCGCAGTGCTGGGAGCCGAAGGCGTCGCCGGTCAGGCACTCCGAGTGCAGCCGGATGAGAACGTCGTCCGTGCCGAGCTCGCCGTAGACCAGCGCCACCTGTTCGTCACCGCGGTCGTGGTCCAGGTAGCCGACCGCCTGGAATTTCCCGTACACGGTGGGCAAGGGCGCATTCACGACGCGTTCCACGCCGGTCCGCTGCGGTGACTTCTTGCCGAGTACACCAATTTTTTCTGTCATGATTCTCGAGTTCCTAAGCAGAGACGAAAGGCCGTGACGTTATGAGTGATCTGGTGCCGGCGGACACCACGGAAGACGTACGGACGCGGGGCGCCGGTGTCTCACGGCAGGTCGCGGTGCTTCCCGTGGGGAGCTTCGAGCAGCACGGTGCGTTTCTTCCCCTGGCTACCGACACGCTCGTCGCCTGTGCCGTCGCGCGGGAGATAGCCGGCGCGTACCCGGTGCACCTCCTTCCTCCGGTGACGATCTCGTGCTCGCACGAGCACGCGGCCTGGCCGGGGACCGTCAGCATCTCCTCGGTGACCCTTCATGCGGTGGTACGGGACATTGCGGCTTCGCTCCGCCGGTCCGGCGTCGAGGCCCTGGTGGTGGTCAACGGGCACGGCGGAAACTACGTACTGGGCAACGTGGTTCAGGAGTCCTCCGCCCGCGGTGAGCGGATGGCTCTCTTCCCGGCCGCGGAGGACTGGGAGGAGGCGCGGGAGCGGGCGGGTGTGGTCACCTCGCTGCTCACCGACATGCACGCGGGGGAAATAGAAACCTCCATCCTTCTGCACGCTCATCCCGAAATGCTCCGACCCGGATATGAGACCTCCGATTTCGTCGCTGACGACCGGCGTCATCTGCTCACCCTCGGCATGTCCGGCTATACCGATTCCGGTGTCATCGGCCGTCCTTCGCTGGGCTCGGCGGAAAAGGGGAAGGAACTCCTGGCGAGCCTCGCCGATTCCTTCGGAGCGTATTTCTCGATGCTGACCTCCGCGGACGGCGGGGCTGACGGGTAGTCGCTTGCGGCCGCGGCGGCTCGGGACCGGCCGCGCAGGCCCGTGTGCCAGCGGACGACGAGGACGATCAGGCCGGGCAGGCTCGCCGCGAGGCTGAGCACCCCGTAGACGACCGCGACGGCGAGTCCCCGGCCGGCGCCCAGACCCGCGGCGCCGAACGCCCAGGCGGTGACGCCCTCCCTCGGCCCCCAGCCGCCGACGTTCAGCGGCAGCCCCATCGCCAGCAGCGCGAGGACCGCGAGCGGCAGCAGGACGGCCACCGAGGCGGTGGTCCCGGCGACACGGGCGGCGAGTACGAACATGGCCACGTAACCTGCCAGAACGACCACGGAGGAGACAATGACTCCGGGCGCGTTGCGGCGGGACAGCAGCCCTTCACGTGCCTCCGCGAGGACCCCGCGCAGCTTCCGGCCCCGGCGTGAGGGCGTCGCCCGGTTCATGCGCAGGGCGAGGACGACGGCGAGGGCGCCCACCGCGGCCAGGGCCGCGAGCGGGGCGATGTGCCGGGCCTCGGCCAGCACCGGGGACGGCATGGTCAGCAGCACCACGGCTCCGACGGCGAACAGGGCGATCTGCCCGGCGGCCCGTTCGAGAACGACCGCCTTCACGCCCCGGCCCAGGTCACCCTCGCTCTGCCCGTGCCGGACCGCCCGGTGCACGTCGCCGAGGACGCCGCCGGGCAGCGCCGCGTTGAGGAACAGCGCGCGGTAGTAGTCGGCGACGGCCGGTCCGAACGGCAGCCGGATCCGGAGCCCCCGGGCCACCAGCGCCCACCGCCACGCGCTGAACACCGTGGTGACGAGCCCGATCCCGAGCGCCAGCAGCAACGACGTCCCGTCGATCCGGCTCAGCCCGTCCAGGAAGACACCGGTACCGAGCCGCCACAACAGCACACCGAGGATGGCGATCCCGGCGAGGGTGCCGAGATGGGTACGGACCTTGCGGGAGCCGATACGGGCCAGGGCGGCCCGGACCGGGCCGGGCGACGGGGAACCGGCAGGGCAAGAGGCCTCCGGTGCCGGGGCATCGGGTGCCCCGAGCGGACTGCCGCTGTCGCCGCTCCGGGGCAGCCGGTCGCTCTCGATGGACGTCGGTCGCGGACGTGTCCCCGTCGCCTGGGGGCTCATGACGCTCCGCCCGCCGGACGGCTCAGGGCCAGGAGATCGGTGTGGTGGACGAGGACGCGCAACTCGCCGGCGGCGCAGGCGGCCAGGCGTTCGGTCAGATAGGCATCCGCGCGATCGCGCAGGTCGGGGCGCTGCTCGACGGCGGCGCCGACCCAGCCGCGCAGCCACTGTTCGGTGAGCGCGGCCTGCTCGGGGCCGAGCCGCCAGGGGCTCGGGTGCAGCCGTACGGTCGCGCCCTGTTCGGAGAACGCCTCGGCCGCCGCCGTGACCGCGTCCGGGCCGAGCAGGCCGTCGCGGCGCTGGTGCTCGTTGAACGCCTGGGCGATCTCCGTGTCCAGCGGGTGGGACGGGGTCAGTTCGACACGCCCGGCGACGGACAGCGTCAGCAGGGCGGGGCAGCCGGCACCGGCGCAGGCGGCGGCGAGGTTGTCGATCTCCTCGCGGGTGAGGACGTCCAGCAGCGCGGAGGCCGTCACCAGGGACGCGCCCTTCAGGGCGTCCGGCGTGAGGCGGGCGACGTCACCGCGCCGCGTCTCCACCGAGACCCGGCTGCCGTCGGCGGCGGAGCGCGGGCTGGCGACGGCGGCGAAGTGCAGCAGGTAGGGGTCGCGGTCGTGCAGCACCCAGTGCTGGGCACCGTCCAGACGGGGGGCGAGCCAGCGGCCCATCGACCCGGTGCCGCAGCCCAGGTCGTGGATGGCGACGCCCGACTTCCCCGGCAGGTTGGCGAGCCGGATGCGCAGCGGGTCGAGCAGGTCGTGCGCCCGCGCGGCGGCGTCGGCCGGCTCGCGCAGCTCCAGCCACTCGGGCGCGTAGCGGGGCGGATCGTCGGGGTCGGCCTCGCGCAGCTTCACGGTGGGCCGCGAGCCGGGTGTGCCACTGGGGCCGGCGCCCGGGATGACGGCGCCGTCGGGAACGGCGTCACCCGCCCACGCGATCACCGCGTCCCCCGGTGCCGTCGCGGTGCCACCCGGCTTCGGAGCCGTGGCGTCCACCGGCATGAGGGCCTCCTTCGGCTCGGCGACCTCTCTGGGTCCGGGCTGCGTCGGAATCGCCCCGCTCTGCTGGGTCGTCGCCGGGTTCGTCATGCGGCCCTCCGGGGTTCGGTCGGAAGCCGGCGCAGTACCGCCGCCAGGCTCTGTGCGGTCGTCGCCCAGCCGCCGAGGGAGGCGCGGCGACTGCGGGCGGCGGCCTTGAGGCGACGCCGTACATCCGCCTCGCCGAACCAGCCGCGCAGTTCGGCGGCGATGGCGGCGGGGTTCTCCGGCGGGACGAGAATGCCCGGCACGCCGCCGTCGGGGGCGCGGCCGACCGCCTCGGGGAGCCCGCCGACGTCCGTGGCCATGACCGGGATGCCCCGGGCCAGTGCCTCGGTGACGGCCATGCCGTAGGTCTCGGCGTAGGAGGTGAGGACCATCAGGTCGGCGGTGGAGTAACTGGCGTCGAGTGCGGCGCCGGACTTCGGGCCCGCCAGCTCCAGCCGGTCCTCGAGGCCGTGCTCGGCGATGAGGGACCGCAGATGGGCGACGTACTCGGGCTCCTGGGTGAGGCTGCCGACGAAGACGCAGCTCCACCGCAGGTCGGTCACCGTGGCCAGCGCCTCCACCAGCCGGTGCTGCCCCTTGCGCGGGGTCACGGCGGCCACGCACAGCAGACGCGAGACACCGTCGGTGCCGGGCGCGAGGGGTGCGATGTCGGAACCCGGGGCCGCGACGTGGACCCGCTCCGGGGGAAGGCCGTGGTGGGAGACCAGGCGGCGGACCGCCCAGTCGCTGGTGGCGATGACCGCCGGCACCGCCCGCAGCACCGCCCGCTCCTTGGCGTCCAGTTCGGCGGCCACGGCCGGGTCGAGCCCCGTCTCGTCGCCGAGCGGGAGATGGACGAGGACGGCCATGCGCAGCCGTTCCGCCTCCGGCACGACGATCTCCGGGACCCCGCAGGCCACCAGGCCGTCGAGCAGGACGGCGGCACCGTCCGGCAGTTCGCTCAGGGCGCGGGCCAGTTCCGTACGGGCCGCAGCTCCCGGCCGGGGCCAGTCACCGGCGACGGCGTGCTTGGTGACCTGCCAGCCGAAGCCGGGCAGGTCCAGGCAGACGCGCCGGTCGTAGGCGTTGCCGCCGCTGGGTGCCGCCGGGTCGTCGATGCCGCCCGGGAGCACGAAGTGCACGGTGCGCAGGGACATGGGGATGATCTCGGCGTTCTTCAGGGCGGCGTGCTGCACCGGAACGTAGTTCAGGCGTGCCGGGCCGGTCTGCCCGGGCCGCTCGATGGTCGTGTCGGTCACAGCGCACGCTCGTAACTCGCCCAGGCGATGTGCGACTCGTGCAGGGTGACGGACAGGCCCGCGATGCCCTTGGCGCCCTCGCCCAGCGCCCCCTTGTGGATGCGCTCGGCGAGCCGGTCGGCGATGACCTTGGCGAGAAACTCCGTGGAGGTGTTGACACCGGCGAAGTCGGGTTCGTTGTCGAGGTTGCGGTAGTTCAGCTCGCTGACAACGGCTCCGAGTTCCTGGGTGGCCAGCCCGATGTCGACGACGATGTTGTCCTCGTCCAGCTGCTCGCGCCGGAAGGTGGCGTCCACGAGGAACGTGGCCCCGTGCAGGCGCTGCGCCGGTCCGAAGACGTCGCCACGGAAGCTGTGGGCGATCATGATGTGATCGCGGACGGTGATGCTGAACAACGGACGACCCTCCAGGTGCGGCGCGTCTGCTCCCCCGCTGTTGGCTGCCGGGGATGCCGGGTAATACGGCTGCTTGCCTTCCCCTGTTCAGCCTCCGCTACGTCTTTTCTCAGGTCAGGCGCTCTTGTCGTACCGATGTCGTACCGGATGGAACGAATCGTCATCCGATGCGCCAATCGCTCTCGTCGTACGGGTCACTCGCTTTCGTCGTAGCGAACGCGGTGGCACAGCGCGGGGATCTCGCCGGAGGCGAGCCTCGGCAGCAGGTCCGGCAGCTCCTCGAAGGCGGATTCGCCGGTGACGAGGGCGTCGAGCGCCGGGTCGGCGAGCAGGTCGAGGGCGACGGCGAGCCGGTCGGCGTAGGTGCGGTTCGGGCGGGCCGGGGAGACGGTGCCGACCTGGCTGGAGCGGATGACGAGCCGCCGGGAGTGGAAGGCCTCGCCGAGCGGCAGGCTGATCTGCCGGTCGCCGTACCAGCTCAGTTCGAGCACGGTCCCTTCCGCGGTGAGGAGTTCCAGGGACCTGGCGAGTCCCTGCTCGGTGGCGCTGGCGTGGACGACCAGGTCGCACTCGACCTGGGCTTCCGCGGGGGTGGCGAAGCCGACGCCCAGGGCCTTGGCGATGGCGGCGCGGGACGGGTCGGCGTCGACCAGCTGGACGCGAGCGCCGGGGAACCGGGCGAGCAGGGCGGCCACCGAGCAGCCGACCATGCCGCCGCCGACCACGGCGATCCGGTCGCCGACCAGGGGCGCGGCGTCCCACAGGGCGTTGACGGCGGTCTCCACGGTCCCGGCGAGCACGGCCCGTTCGGCCGGCACGGTGTCCGGTACGGGTGTGACGGCATGGGCAGGGACGACGTACCGGCTCTGGTGCGGATAGAGGCAGAACACCGTACGGCCGACCAGTTCCTCGGGCCCTTTCTCCACCAGGCCGACGTTGAGGTAGCCGTACTTCACCGGGCCCGGGAAGTCACCCTCCTGGAACGGTGCCCGCATGGCCGTGTGCTGGCTGGCCGGCACGCCGCCGCGGAAGACGAGCGTCTCCGTGCCGCGGCTCACGCCGGAATACAGCGTGCGGACCAGGACCTCGTCCTCGCCGGGGTCCGGCAGGGTGACGTCCCGGATGCCGCCTCGCCCAGGCGAGTCGATCCAGAACGCCCGTGCGGTGTGCTTCATCGAAGTCCTCCTGAACGATCGGGAAGCTGCTTGCGTACCGAGGGGTGCACAGGCCGCGCACAAGGTAGCGGCGTTGATCGACTCTGTCACACGGCCGGAGGGTGTTCGGTGGCCCTGAACAACACTTACGACGCGAGGCTCGTACAGCAGGAGACCGCCCTGGGGGCGGGAGTGCAGATCCTGCTGCTCGCCCTGATCGGCACTGCGATCGGGATGGGCCCTGCGGGCTGGCTGACCGGCCTCGCGTTCGCCCTCGCCACCTGGGCGGTGCTCTCCCGGGCCCTGCACCGCTCCCGGCTGCGCTCCTTCGGCGCGGCCAACCGGGTCACCCTCGGCCGCGCCACCCTCGTCGGCGGGGTCACCGCGCTCGTCGCGGACTCCTTCCAGAGTTCGCCGCCCGTGTCGCTGTTCGTCGGCCTGACGGCGGTCGCCCTGATCCTCGACGGCGTCGACGGCAAGGTGGCCCGCCGCACGGGCACCTCGACGGCGCTGGGCGCGCGCTTCGACATGGAGGTGGACGCGTTCCTGATCCTGGTGCTGAGCGTGTACGTGTCGATGGAGCTGGGCCCGTGGGTGCTGCTCATCGGCGGTATGCGGTACGTCTTCGTCGCCGCCGCGCGGGTCTGGCCCTGGCTGACCGCCGCCCTCCCGCCGAGCACCGGCCGCAAGACGGTCGCGGCACTCCAGGGCGTGCTCCTGCTGGTGGCGGGCGCCGGTCTGCTGCCGTACGCGGGCAACTTCGGGGTCGCCGCCCTGGCCCTGGGCCTGCTGGTGTGGTCGTTCGGGCGTGACGTGCTGTGGCTGTACCGGACCTCGCGGGTCGAGGAGAGCGCGGCCCGGCGGCAGGTACGGGAACTGGTCGCGAGCTGACGCCCCGGCCGGTCAGGCCCCGAAGCGCCCTCGCGCCGTCTCGATATGACCGAGGTACTGGTGGGTCCAGCCGCAGAGCAGGTCGACCGTGGCCCGCAGGGCCCGGCCCGGCTCGGTGAGCGTGTACTCGACCTTCGGCGGCACGGTGGGGTGCACCTTCCGGTCGACCAGGCCGTTGCGCTCCAGCATCCGCAGGTTCTGGGTGAGCATCTTGTGGCTGACGCCCTCGACCTCGTCACGCAACTCGCTGAAGCGCAGGGTGCGTTCACCGAGGGCTTCGATGATCAGCAGCGCCCACTTGTTGGCCACGTCCGAGAAGATCTCACGCGCCAGCGAGTCCGCCCGCCGCAGATCCGCGTCCGCGGGCAGACCGCTCAACTCCTGCTTGGTCACCATCTGGTTCCCCAGTCACCGAAAAGTGCGTTCTTCCAGGTCGGCGGTCACTCTCCTACAGTTCCCGAGTAACCGCAAGAGAGCACGCAGGCGCGTGCTCGACGGAAGGACTGGAACTGTGACGACTCCCGATGTCTACGACCACGCCATTCCCGCCGAGACCCACTTCGGCTACGCCCAGGCGATCAGGTCCGGCGACCTGATCCATGTCTCCGGGCAGCTCGCGTTCGACGAGGCGGGCGGCTTCCGCCCCGAGGACGACTGGGCCACGCAGCTCGAGCGGACCCATGTCAACATCGACAAGGTCCTGGCCCACTACGGCGTCACGCGCAACCAGATCGTCTCCCAGACGCTGTACGCGGTGGACCTGGTGCGCCACACCGATGTGCTGGCCAAGGCCAACCGGGCGTACTTCGGCGCCCACCGCCCGGTCAGCACGGCCCTCGGCGTCACCGAGCTGACCTTCCCCGGGCAGTTGGTCGAGATCAGCTGCGTGGTCGACACCAAGCTGCCCGCGTGAAGGAGCCTCAACGGCGCGTCCCGGTACCCACCAGGGTCCGCTCGTAGGGGTCGAGGACGACGCCCCGGACCTCGGTGGAGACGCCGGCGATGATCTGCTGGTGGGCCAGCGGCACGACGGCGTCCGTGCCGAGGATCGCGGCCTCGGCGGCCATGGCGGCGTCCTGCCGCTCACCGGTGCCGTCGGTGCCGTCGACCTTGGTGACGGCCCGGTCGACGTTCTTGTCGCACAGCAGGGCCAGGTTGTAGCTGCCGTCGCAGGTGTAGTCGCTGCCGAGGACGCCGACGGGGTCGCCGGTGTCGAGGAGGCTGTTGCGAGCGCCGATGAACGCGTCGAACTTCCCGGCGAGCGCGTCGCTCTCCAGCCGTGAGTACTCGCGCACCTCCAGCTTCACCTTGAAGCCGGCCTTCTCCAGCTGCTGTTGCACCACCTGGGCGGTCTCGGGCAGCTCGGGCCGGTTGTCGTAGGTGGCGAGGGTGATCCGCTCACCGTCGGGCTCGGCGGCGTCCGCACGTCCGGCCGGCTTCACCCGCTTGCTCTCGGCCCAGGTGACGGCGGGGCCGTAGATGCCCGCGCCCGGGTCGGCGTACCCCTCGAAGACGCCCTTGACGATGGTGGAGGAGTCGATCGCCGTGCGGGCGGCGGCGCGCAGCTTCGGGTCCTTGAAGGGACCGGTCCTGGTGTTGAGCTGCAGGCTGGTGGTGCGGGTGGTGCCGGCTTCCTTCAGGGTCGCCTTGTCGAGGGTGGCGGCCTGGGCGACGGGGATCGCCTCGGCGATGTCGATGTCGCCGGTGCGGACCGCGTTGGAGCGTGCGGTGCCGTCCTTGACGAAGCGGGCGTCGATGCCGGAGGCCTGGGCGCGGCCGCCCCAGTAGTCGTCGAAGCGGTCGAGGGTGGCGGAGCCGCCGCCGTTGACCTTCGTGATCTCGAAGGGCCCGGTGGCGGTTCCGACCGGGTCGGGGTTGCCCTTCTCGCCGTATGCCTTCGGGGAGAGGATCGCGAGGCTCGGGCTGGACAGCCGCATGGGCAGGACGGGGTCGGCGGCGGCCGTGGTGACGCGTAGGCCGCGGTCGCCGTCGGCCTTCGCGTCGAGCGAGACACCGGCGAGGGCGGCGGGCGCGGGCTTCGCCTTCGTGGCGCGGGTGAGAGCCGCGGCCACGGCGGACGGGGTGACGTCCGCGCCGTCCTGGAAGGTGGCCTCACGCAGGGTGAACCTCCAGGTGCGGTCGTCCTCGCGGCGCCAGGACTCGGCGAGCGCGGGGGCCGCGGCGCCGTTGGCGTCCAGGGCGGTCAGGCCCTCGGTGACGCCGAGACGGCTGAGGAGCGTGGCGTCGGCTCCGTACGGCGAGAAGTTCTCGGCGGGCGGGAAGGCGAGGGCCACGCGCAGCCGGGAGCCCGACTGCCCGCCGTTCGACGACGACTCCCCTCCCGGGGAGGCGAAGCAGCCGGCCAGGCACGGAACGAGGACAAGGGCGGCGAGGAACCGGGGGCGGCTCTTGATGCTGTGGGGACGCACTTGCACAGCATATGCATCAGGCGGACGCGAGCGATCGGCCGGGTGAACCGGGCCCTGGGTAAAGGACAAGTCCCATACGGCCCAACCGATTTGACAGTGACGGTGACCACTCCCTAAACCTAGCCACATGACATCCATTTTCAACAAGGTGGAGCGGCCGTGAGGATCGCGTTCGTCGGCAAGGGCGGCAGCGGCAAGACCACGCTGTCGGCACTCTTCTCCCGCCACCTGGCACGCTCCGGCGCCCCGGTCCTCGCCATCGACGGCGACATCAACCAGCACCTGGCCGAGGCGCTCGGCGGGCAGGAGAAGTCCGCCCTTCCCCTGGGCGCCCACCTGTCCTCGATCAAGGACTGCCTGCGCGGCACGAACCCCCGCATCACCTCCCGCGAGGCGATGATCAAGACCACTCCCCCAGGACGCGGCTCCCGCCTTCTGCGCCCGCTCGGCGACGACGAACTCCACGCCCGGCACGTCGGCCGCGCGGGCGGCGTGCCCCTGATGGTCACGGGCGAGTTCGACGAGTCCGACCTCGGCGTGGCCTGCTACCACTCCAAGCTCGGCGCGATCGAGCTGTACCTCGGCCATCTGCTGGACGGCCCCGGCGAGTACGTCGTGGTCGACATGACAGCGGGCGCGGACGCCTTCGCCTCCGGCCTCTTCACCCGCTTCGACCTCACCTTCCTGGTGGCCGAACCCACCCGCAAGGGCGTCTCGGTCTACCGCCAGTACCGCGACCACGCCCGTGAGTTCGGCATCCGTGTCGCCGTGGTCGGCAACAAGGTGACGTGCGAGGAGGACCTGCTCTTCCTCAAGGAAGAGGTAGGGGACGACCTCCTGACCCACCTGGTCCACTCCCCCTGGGTCCGCTCCGCCGAGCAGGGCCGCGTACAGGGCGGCCCGGACCCCCTGGCATCCCTGGAGCCCCACAACCGTCACGCCCTCACCGTCCTCCGCGAGGCAGTCGACTCCCACCCCCGCGACTGGGACCGACTCCACCGGCACGCCGTCGAGTTCCACGTGCGCAACGTCCGGGCCTGGGCGGACGCACGCACGGGAGAGGACCTGGCGGCACAGGTGGATCCAGACTTCGTCCCGGGACCGGCCGCCCTGCGCTGACTCATCCCACCGGTTACTCGATCCCCGTGGCATCGAGTAACCGGACCACGTCCTTTCGCCCGTACCCGAGCAGTCTGGCGCGGTCGGCGGCCATCAGCACCAAGTGCGCGACGATCTTCGCCGCGTATCCGTTCTTGTTGTCCGCGTCGAACCATTCCTCGGGCTTCTCCACACCCAGGCTGTTCATCACCAGCCCGTGCTCTCGGCGGACCTCCGCGACGGTGCCGACGACCGCGTCCATGAGCGTCCTTCCCTGGCGCTCGCACTCCAGGGCGAAGCACCCCCAGTCGACCGGCACGCACCCGTCCGGCGGACGCGCCCGCAGCCCCGCATACCGCTCGTCCCCGAACCCGGTGGTCCGGAACTCGTCGTGCACCAAGGAGAACCGATGGAACCCGGGCGGAACCGGAGGCGGAGGAGGCGTGTACTCCCACCCGGCGTCCTCGTACAACTGCCGCTTCACCTCTTCCTCTTCGGCATGCGTCACAGTGAAGCCGTTCGCCTCGTTGCGCCCGGTCGTCGTGCCGTCGGGGTTGCGGTGGAAGTGCAGGCCCATGGTGTGCTCCCGCTGCCGTGATGACAATGGACGAGAAGTTCCCCGTCACCAGCTCGAACGGCCCGCGAAGCCGGCCCGTGCCCGCCCCTCCGCAGCATCACCCGATCGCGTGAAACAGGCGGTGTGGGAAGCGGTGCTTCACGGGATCGGCGGTTGCTGCGCTCCTCCAGTGAGCATTCTGGGGCCTCACGCCGCACGTCATCGTTGGCCAGAGACAGCGCCGGCTGCGGCCGACTGCCCGAGGACTCCCCAGCCGACCCGTCACGGCCTCTCGCCCGGTCGAGCCCGTCTCCGCGAACACGGCAAACTCCCTGTCCGGACATCGTCGTTGACCTACGGTGACGCCATGACGACGAAGCCTCTCCCCCACCTCACCCCGACCGGCACCTGCTGGTGCGGATGCGCCAAGAAGGTCGGCGCCGGATCCTTCTTCGCCCCCGGTCACGACAAGGTGGCCGAGGCGGCACTGCTGGCAGTCGAGTACGGCTCCTCCGTGGCCCAGTTGCTGCACGGACACGGATACGGTCCGGGACATTCGGTGAGCACCCGGGCCGTGTCCGAGGGCGTGTGGCAGAGGTGCTCGTCCTGCGACTACGCCGGCGCCCCGGCGAGCATCGCCAACCACACCAGGCGGGCGCACTCCACCCCGATCGCCGACCAGGTCTGAGGATCGGCGAACGATGACCGGGGCGACACCGGCCACCAGCCGACGCGCCGGCCTTGAGCAGGCGCGCCGGCCTTGAGCAGGCGGTGCGGACGTACGGCGGCTGCGAGTGGTCTACAGCACCCGCGATATCCGCCTGCGTCGCCCGCCGTGTCGCCCGCGGTAGGGACTGCGCCCCGAAGCCCCCTTCAGCGCTTCCTCGACCCGGGCAGGGCACCACCCTCGCCGCACTGCTCCGGGCCATGAGCGGGCCGGGCCTCTCCCCTTTCCTTGCCGGAACGGGAGAGGCCCGGCCGAGCGCTACCGCACGGGCGTAGCGACCGGCGCCGGCGCATAGCCGGTCGGCCGCGCCGTGAAGGTGCCGCGGCCCTGGGTGCGGCTGCGCAACCGGGTCGCGTAGCCGAACAGTTCGGCCAGCGGCACGGTCGCGGTGACGATCGCCGCGCTCGCCCGGGTGGCCGAGCCGGTCACCCGGCCACGCCGGGCGGCGAGGTCGCCGAGCACACCGCCCACCGCGTCCTCGGGCACGGTGACCGTGACCTCGACGACCGGCTCCAGCAGGATCATCGCGCAGGCGCGCAAGGCCTCGCGGAGGCCGAGGCGGCCGGCCGTGCGGAACGCCGTGTCCGAGGAGTCCTTCACATGGGTCGCCCCGTCGGTGAGCGTGACGCGCAGCCCGGTCACCGGGTGGCCGCCGAGCGGCCCTTCGGTGAGGGCGTCCCGGCAGCCGGCCTCGACCGCCCGGACGTACTCCTGCGGCACACGCCCGCCGACGACGGCCGAGCGGAAGGCGAAGCCACCGTCGTACGGCTCCACGTCGAGGACGACATGGGCGAACTGCCCCGCACCGCCGTCCTGTTTGACGTGCCGGAACACCAGCCCGGAGACGCCCTGGCCGACCGTCTCGCGGTAACTGACCCTGGGACGGCCGATGTTGACGTCCACTCCCAGCTCGCGCCGGAGTTTCTCCACCGCCACCTCCAGGTGCAGTTCACCCATGCCCGACAGCACCGTCTGCCCGGTCTCCGGGTCGGTCCGCACGACCAGCGAGGGATCCTCCTCGGTCAGCCGTGCGAGCCCCGACGCCAGCCGGTCGGTGTCACCGGCCCTGCGGGACTCGACCGCGACCGAGACCACCGGCTCGGGCACGCCCGGAGGCTCCAGGACGAGCGGGGCATCCGGCGCGCACAGGGTCGAGCCGGCACGGGCGGACTTCAGCCCGACGACGGCGACGATGTCGCCGGCGACCGCCCGGTCCAGCGGCGCGTGCCGGTCGGCCTGGACGCGCAGGATCCGGCCGATCCGCTCGGTGCGCCGTGCGCTCGCGTCCCACAGGGTGTCTCCCTTCTCGATCGTCCCCGAGTAGATCCGCAGGTAGGTCAGCCGGCCCGTCGGGGTGGCGTGCACCTTGAAGGCGAGGGCCGCCGGCGGTGCCGCCGGGTCGGCGGGCCGTTCCTGCTGTTCGTCGTCGTGTGTGCCCCGGATGGGCGGCACGTCCAGCGGCGACGGCAGATACGCCACGACCGCGTCGAGCAGCGGCTCGACACCGCGGTTGCGGTAGGCGGAGCCGCACAGCACGACCACGCCGTCGCCGTCCCGGGTCAGGTCCCGCAGCGCCGAGGAGAGGGTCCGCTCGCCGAGCGTGCCCGTGTCGCAGAACTCCTCCAGCGCGCCCGGATGGAGTTCCGCCACGGCTTCCTCCAGCGCCCGGCGACGTGCCAGGGCCTCGTCCCGGAGATCGTCCGGGACCGGCACCTCCTCGCAGGCGTCACCGTCGGTCCACAGCAGCGCGCGCAGGCGTACGAGGTCGACGACGCCGGTGAAGGCGTCCTCCGCGCCGACCGGCAACTGCACGACCAGCGGTGCCGGGTGCAGCCGCTCCCGGATCGATGCCACGACCGCGTCGAGGTCGGCTCCGGCACGGTCCATCTTGTTGACGAACGCGATCCTCGGTACGCCGTGCCGGTCGGCCTGCCGCCACACCGACTCGCTCTGCGGCTCCACCCCGGCCACCGCGTCGAACACGGCCACCGCACCGTCGAGTACCCGCAGCGCACGCTCCACCTCGTCGGCGAAGTCGACGTGCCCCGGCGTGTCGATCAGGTTGATCCGGTGACCGTCCCAGGCGCAGCTCACCGCCGCGGCGAAGATGGTGATGCCCCGGTCCCGCTCCTGCGGGTCGAAGTCCGTGACGGTCGTGCCGTCGTGGACCTCGCCGCGCTTGTGCGTGGTTCCGGTGGCGAACAGGATCCGTTCGGTGACGGTGGTCTTGCCGGCGTCGACGTGGGCGAGGATGCCGAGGTTGCGGACGACGGCGAGCGGGTTGTGGTTGGTGCGCACGGCCCATGGCCTTTCGAGGCGATCAGGAAGGGGGCAGCGCGATTTCCGGGCGAGGCAGGTGTGGTGACACACGCTTGCCTCGGCCTGTGACGCTAGGTCAGCAGGCCGAAGGAAGCGCTTCTCAGGCGTTCGTCCCGGTCATCCGGCGCCGGCCGCGCAGCGGGCACCGGAGCGACGAGGACACGAGGATCACCTCGTAGCGCGACAGGGAGACGGCGACAGCGGTGTGGTCACGCATGGCGGTCTCCCTTCATTCGTCACGACGGCGCGCGCCGCTCACGTCGTGGGCGGCGCCGGGTACTCCGTGAGTGTAGGGAGGGCGGGTGGAATCGGGCCAGGGATTATTCCGGCGGGGTCGGGGTGTCGTGGGTGCGGTACATCGCCTGGACGTCCAGCTCCAGTTGGACCGTCGGCCCGACCACGGCGATGCCCCGGGCCAGCATGGTGCGCCAGTTGAGGGTGTAGTCCTCGCGGTGCAGTTCCGCCGTCGCCAGGGCCGCGCAGCGCAGCTCCTGCCCGTAGCCGCCGTTCACCGTGCCGAGATACGTCGTGTCGAGCGAGACGGAGCGGCTCACGCCGTGCATCGTGAGGGAGCCAAGCAGTGACCACTTGCTGCCGCCGCGATAGGCGAAGCGGGTGCTGTTGAAGTCGATGTACGGGAAGCGTTCGACGTCGAGGAAGTCGGCTGACCGCAGATGGTTGTCGCGGGTGGTGTTGCCGGTGGTGATGCTGGAGGCGTCGATGCGGACGGACACCCGGGAGTCGGTCATGTCCTGGGAGATCTGGATCCCGCCGTCGAAGCGTTCGAATCGGCCGTGGACGTTGGCCATGCCGACGTGCTTGGCGATGAACCGGATCGCGGTGTGCGGCGGGTCGAAGAGCCAGGTTCCGGGCGCCGGCAGCTGGAGCGCCTCCGCCGGCTGCAGCCAGACGCGCTCGGTGGGCGTCGACGTACCCGTGCCGATCTCGATCGTCTCGCGGTGCGGCCGCAGGCCCTCCGCCGCGACCATCAGGCTGTACCGGCCGGGCGGCAGCGCGGCGAGGAAGTAGCCGTACGGGTCGGTCGTCCCGCGGGCGGCCACCCGGTGGGTGTCCAGGGCGGTGACGGTGACGTCCGCGGCCGCCAGGGGCGAGCCCATCGGGTCCACGACCTCACGGGCCACGGCACCCGCGCCGGACGGAAGGGGGAGCGCGAGGCCCGCCGCCGCGGCGGAGGCGCCCTTGAGCCGCCGACGCCGGAGCAGTGCGAGGGCCATGATGTTCACCTTTCATCAGGTGGCACGGCCGTACGCACGGCGGTTCAGCGCACGCCGACGGCCGCACCCTGTTGCGGTCACACCCCCCTTTTCGATCTTGCGGCAGCGGGCTCCGGGACGGGTGTCTCAATACGAGACAGTCAGGCCCGTTTCCGGAAAACCTCGGCGTGTTCGCCGGCCCACTGGGCGAAGGTCCGGGCCGGGCGGCCGGTGACCTTCTCGACGGTGCCGGACACCGTACGGCCCACCTCCGGTGTGTTCCCGTACGCCTCGAGCAGGAAGCCGATCACGTCCTCGGGGAGGAACGCCGCCCGCCACTGGGCGACGGCCTGCTCCTCGGTCAGCTCGACCAAGGCGATCTCCCGGCCGGCCGCGGCGGCGAGGGCCGCCGCCTTGTCGCCGACGGTGAGCACTTCGGGCCCGGTGATGACGTACTCCTGGCCCGCGTGCCCCTCCTCCGTGAGCGCGACCGCTGCGACGGCTCCGATGTCGCCCTCGTGGACCATGGCACTCAGCCGCGCGACGAACGGCTCCCGCACCTCGCCCGCCGCCTGGATTCCGTCCGCCCACTCCAGGGCGTTGGCCATGAACTCGACGGGCATGAGCACGGTCCAGCTCACTCCGTCGTCGCCGCGCACCGCGTCCTCCAACGGGGTGGGCCCGCCGCCGTGCAGCACGGTGATCCGGCGGACACCGGCCGAGCGGGCCAGTTCCAGGATCCGGGGGCCGGTCTCCAGCGGGGTGAAGGCCGCCCCGCCGAAGGTGATCAGATGAAGTCCGGTGATCCCCTCCAGGGCGGGGGCCACGCTGCCCGGGTCGGTCAGGTCGCCCTCGACGACCTCGACACCGTCCGGGAAGACGGCCTTCGCGGCGTCCCGAGTGAGGGCGCGGACCGCGTGGCCCCGGGCGAGCAGTTCGGTGACCACCTGGCGGCCGACGGTTCCGGTGGCACCGGTGACAAGAATCTTCTGCGTCTGCGTCATGCCACGACCGTAGGAGCCCTTGCGGTCACCTACCGTCCGCGATCGCGTGGCCTCTCCATGGAGAGGTCTGGCTTGCGGGGGCCGGTCAACCGGACGCGGTCCCCGCGTCCTCACGAGCGCGCAGCTCTCCGTGGAGCCGGGCGAACACCGCGCACACCAGCGGCATCACCACCGGGGGCAGCAGGAGAAGGGCCACGGCTGTGGGCAGGATCAGCACCAGCACGCCGGTGATCCACACATTGTCGTCGCTGAGCCACAGCATGCCGAGTCCGGCGAAGTGGGCGAGGGGAGCGGCCGCGTATTGGGCCAACCAGAAGACGAGCACGGCGACCGCGGTGACCAGCGCGCCCACGCCGAGGACACGCCATCGTGCGGGGCGGGTCAGCACCCAGGAGCGGTACAGCGCCACGAACGGGGAACGGCGCTCCAGCACCGTCTCGGCGGTGGCCGGCGCCAGGCGGGAGTACAGCAGCGGGCCGAGACACCCGACGGCGATCGGCAGCACCCACCCGACCAGTGTGTACTGCGGGGACGCGGTTTCGCCCAGCGGCGTGGGCTCGACACCCGGCACCTCGCCGCTCTCGACGAGGCCCCACAGCACCAGGGCCGCCAGCTCTACGGCGCCCACAGCCAGTCCGGTCAGCGCGTTGACCGCGAGGGCGGCGGGAAACCGCCGACGGGTGCGCCGCCACAACTCGCGGATGGAGAGCGGCCCGCCGTCGCGCGTGGCATGAGAGTCGCCGACGGCGTACGCGGTGTGCAGGACGGAGACGACGAGGAGTCCCAGCACGAGCAGCAGCACCGACACCACGGCGCCGACCCGTACCAGCGGGGGCAGGCCGCCGTCGGCGTAGGCCACGTAGGAGTCCTCGTTGGCGATGTTGCGGTCCGCGTAGTCCCGGACGTTCTCGAAGGCGTCCCATGCCGCCGCGAATCCGCCGGCCAGGATCGCGCAGCCGAGCGTGGCGGTCAGGACGGACACGAGCAAGGTGAAGCTGTACAGCGGGCGACGGTGGCGCCTGATGACGTCGAGTGCACCGCCTATGCCGTCGGTCGAGCGGTTTCCGTCGTGTGCCATGAGCTGGGCCGGCCTCCGTGCGGATCTGTGGTGACAAGATCCAAGACGCCGCGCCGGGCACATGGGGTTCCGGGGACCTTCCCGGACAGGGCCTAGGCGGGCCGGTACAGGTCCCGGACCTCGGGGCGTTGACGGAAGCCGGCTGCCTTGTAGGTGGCGACGGCGCCGGCATTGGAGCTCGGAGTGCAGACGAGCGCGCTCGAGGAGCCCAACTCCTGGAGTGCGGCCGCCGCGGCGACGGTGATCGCCTTGCCGTAGCCGTGACGGCGATGTTCCCGGTGCACACCCATCGGTTCGAGCAACCCGGGCCTGCCCGGACCGGCCGACCACACCGTCACCGCCGCCACCGCGTTGCCCTGGTCGTCGTAGGCGACCAGGCACCGGGCGTCGGCGTACGGCAGTCCGGCCGCCATCGCGCGCCAGTGCCCGTCCGTGAACCTGGACCCGTCGAACGATGCTCGCTGTACGGCGGCCCGGACATGTGCTTGCTCCGGTCCGGCCACCTCGATCCGTACGCCCGGGTCCTTCACCGGCTCCGTGAGGTCGCGGCGCAGCGGGGTCCACGGCTCGTCGGTGTTCCAGCCGTTCTCGGACAACAGGTCCTGGACCAGCGCGCCCATCGGCGCCTCGATGTTCGCCTTCCCCTCGGGCAGCACGCCGCGTTCCGGCTCGGTCACGTCCGCGACCAGCTGCCGTGCCAGCTCCTCGTCCCGATGGGCGGCGGGCGCGATCGTCAGCCGTAGCAGCCCGGGCCCGTCCAGCAGACCGACGGCGAGGATCCGTCCGTTCCGGCTCCAGGTCCGGACCGCCGCGGCGGTCGCTTCGGCGCCGGACCGCCAGAACCAGCCCAGGTCGCCCGGATGCAACTGCATCGGCGCCCCCTCGTACTGCCACTCACGCAGCACGCCCACGGCCTCGCCCAGCCCGTCGGGTCCCGGCTCGCCCAAGACAATCGCCATGCCCCGATCACACACCACGGGACCGACAGCCCGCACCCGGTTTCCCACCGGCTCTAGGCGGGCCCTGGCCGCCCTCCCTCGTACGCCGCCCGCAGCACGGCCAGGGCCCCGTCCGCCGTCACCGGGCGCGGGTTGGCGTACGGCTCGCCCGCGACCCGGGCCGCCGCCGGTGCCAGGTCGGCTTCCGTGAGGCCGAGTTCGGCGAGGGAGCGGGGTGCGCCGAGGCGTCCGGCCAGCTCCCACAGGGTGCGCGGCACGTCGTCGGTGCCGAGGGCCCGCTCCAGTACGGTCAACGCCTCCGGGGCGGCGGGGGCGTTGTAGGCCAGGGCGTACGGCAGCACCACGGTGTGGGTCTCGGCGTGCGGCAGCCCGAAGGTGCCGCCCAGCACATGGCACATCTTGTGGTGCAGCCCCATGGTGGTCGCGCCCAGGCACGCGCCGCACAGCCACGCCGCGTACAGCGCCCGGCCGCGCGCGTCCAGGTCCTGCGGGTCGGCGACCAGGTGCGGCAGTGCGCCGGCCATCGCCCGCACGCCCTCCTCGGCCATGACCGAGACGAGCGGCGAGGCGTCCGGGGCGTACAGCGCCTCGACGGCGTGCGCCAGCGCGTTGACGCCGCTGGTCACGGTCAGCGGCACGGGCAGGGAGAGGGTGAGCCGGGGGTCGTAGACGACGCTGCGGGGCTGGACGACCGGGTCGCGGCCGGTGCGCTTGGCGCCGTGCTCGGTCAGGCCCCAGACCGGAGTCATCTCGGAGCCCGAGTAGGTCGACGGCACGGCGATCAGCGGCAGCCCGGTGCGCAGGGCGATGGCCTTGCCGAGCCCGATCGCGGAGCCACCGCCGACCGCGACGCACCCGTCCGCCCCGGCCGCGCGCACCGCCTCGACGGCGCGGTCGGCGTCCTCGGCGGGTACGTGCATCCGGGCCTCGGCGTGCACTCCCGCACAGGTGTCGCCGAGCGCGTCCGCCACCGCCCGGGCGACCGTCTCGCCCCGGCTGCCGCACACCACGAGCAGGCGCCGCAGGCCGAGGCGCGCGGCCTCGTCCGGGGTCGCGGTGACGGCCGCGCCGGGCCGGAAGACGACCCGCACGGGCCGGGTCTCGTACGAGAACTCGCTCCGGAACGTCATACGGCACGCTCCAGGACGAGGTCGAACCGGGCGAGCCGGAAGGGGTTCGGCACGCCGAACTCCTTCGCCAGGGAGGGGTCGTCGGTCTCCGCGAAATCCTTGACCAGGCTCTGCTTCACGGCGAACACCGCGTCGCTCTCCAGGTACTCCCCGCCCGCCACGAAGATGTGGGTGGTGACGGGCGTGTGTCCCTCGGCCGTGGCGATGAAGTGGATGTGCGCGGGACGGTACGGGTGCCTGCCGGTCGCGCTCAGCAGCCCGCCGACCGGACCGTCGGTGGGGATCGGATACGCGGCGGGAACGCAGGTGCGGAACCAGAAGCGGCCCTCGGCGTCGGCGGTGAACAGCCCGCGTCCGTTGCCCGCGGGCTGGACGCCGGGCTGCTGGACGTCGTAGTAGCCCTTGTCGTCGGCCTGCCAGACGTCGACGACGGCGCCGGGCAGCGGTGTGCCGTCCCGCGCCAGCACCCGGCCGCTGATCACGCACGGCTCGCCGCCGCCCACCAGGTCGATGTCGTCGCCGAGTTCACGGACGGGCGACTCGGTCATGTGGAAGGGACCCAGCACGGTCGACTCGGTGGCCCCGGGCGCACGGTCGGCGTTGACGGTCTCCACGAGCATGGACAGACCGAGCACGTCCGACAGCAGGATGAACTCCTGCCGGGTGTCGGTGCAGGCCTGCCCGGTCGCCGTGAGGAAGGCGATCGCCCGCTCCCACTCCTCCTGCGTGAGCCGCGTCTCCCGCGCGAAGTCGTGGAGATGGCGGACGAGTCCGGTGAGCAGCTCGCGCAGCCGCGGGTCGGCGCTCCCGCGGAGGCTGGCGAGGGCCTGCTCCGTGACGCCGGCCCCCGTCGCGTCGGTGGTCATGTCGGCTCCCCTTCGTCGACGTCCGCTTCTTCCATGAGGCGTCCGCTTCCTCCATGATCGCGCGTTCAGGCGTGACCGAGGATCCGCCGCAGCGTGTCCGCGAGCAGTTCTCCGGCGTCCGGAGCAGCGGACGCGTGCCGGAAGGCGACGAAGCCGTCGGGGCGTACGAGGAGGGCGCCGGTGTCCGTGATCTCGCGCAGCCGCGCCCAGTCGCCGTACGGGTCCTCGTACTCCTGCCCGGGACCGATCACCACGGTGGCGATCTCGATGTCCTGGGCCTCGGCCGCGCGCACCCAGTCCTCTCCCCCGATGCCGGTCAGCAGCGTGAAGCGGCCCCGGCCGACCGTGTCGAGGGTGGAGAGCGTGCGGGTGCCGGAGGTGATCCAGGCGTGCGGGATCCGGGCGCCGGGGCGGGAGGACGGCTGGTGGTGCAGCTCGGGGTCGCGGGCGAAGCCGGGGTCGGGCGTGCCGTCCGGGACGATCGCGGCAGAGCTCTCGGCCGGATAGCGCTGGTTGAGGTCGACGCCGTGCGCGTTGAACTCGTACACCTTGAAGGCGATCGCCTCGCGCAGTTGAGCGCGCTGCTTCTCGGCGGCCTCGGTGGCGTCCTTGCGGGCGGCGATGTTGGCCCACAGCTGCTCGGGGGTCTGCGGGGAGAGCCCGTCGAGGGCCTCGAAGACGGGGGCGGTCTCGCGGATGGACTGGTTGGCGCGGGTGACGATCTGCCGGCCGATGGGTGCGCGTTCGGCGGTGTAGCTGTCGAGCAGCCTGGGGTGGGCGGCGCCGTCGAGGACGAGCTTGAGCTTCCAGGCCAGGTTGTAGGCGTCCTGGATGGAGGTGTTGGAGCCGAGGCCGTTGGACGGCGGATGCCGGTGCACGGCGTCGCCGGCGCAGAAGACGCGGCCGTTGGCGTACCTCTCCGCGTACATCTCGTTGACCGTCCACGCGGAGGACGACTTGATGGTCACGGGAATGTCGTCGTCGCCGACGAGCTGGCGGACGACGGATTCCGCGTACGCCGTGGTCAGATCGGGGGCGCCCGCGGTGACGTCGTAGCCCCACACGATCAGCCACTCGTTCCAGGGCCGGACACAGCGCACCAGACCCGCGCCGATGCCGCCGACCGTCGCGCCGGGCGCGAGGACCCAGTAGAGGGTGGACGGCCGGTGGGCGGTGTACTTCGTCAGGTCCGCCTCGAACACGATGTTGACGCTGCCGGCCACGCCCATCTGGCCGCCCATCGGCAGCCCGGCGTCCGCGGCGACCTTCGACCGGCCGCCGTCGGCGCCGATCAGGTACTTGGCGCGGATCTCGTAGGTGTCCCCGCGCAGCCGGTCGCGGACGGTGGCCGTGACGCCGTCCGCGTCCTGGGTGTGGGACAGGTACTCGGTCTCGAAGCGCAGCCGGGTGCCACGGGCGACGGCCGCGTCTACGAGGACCGGCTCCATGAGGTGCTGGGGCATGTCGCACATGCGGGTGGGGCTGGCGAGTTCGTGTTCCGCCTGGACGAGCGGGTCGTTGCCCCAGGAGCGCACCCGGCCCAGCTCCTCGCCCGCCAGGCTGGTGCAGAAGGTCGTGTTGCCCATCAGGTGCTGCGGGGTCGCCTGCGCGACGACCTCCTGCTCCACGCCGAGGTCGCGCAGCACCTCCATGGTGCGCTGGTTGGTGATGTGCGCACGGGGCGTGTCGGCGAGGCTCGCGTAGCGGGTCACCACGAGGTTGGGCACGCCGTAGGTGCTCAGGGCGAGCGCGGCCGAGGCACCGGCCGGGCCGCTGCCCACGATCAGGACGTCGGTCTCGACGACGGTGGACACGGGGCGCTCCTGCGGGGGGAATCGGACTTCGGCCATTCATGATCATGGAGGGGATCGGCGGAAGGCGGGTGTCTCATTACGAGACATCGTGTGGGCCGGACGTTCCGGACACGGCAGTTGTTGTCCGTTCAACGGAGCCCGATACGGTGGAACATGTCGTGACCACCACAGAGCACACCTCCGCCGCCGCCCTTCCCTCGCTGTACGACGCCCGCGAACGCTTCCTGACGGGGCGCGCGTTGCCCGACGGCGTACCGGAGGAAGTGGCCGCGGCGTGGCGGCGGGCGCGGTTCTTCGGCGTGCCGCACGACTTGAAGGAACCGGCGGTTCGTCCGGTACCACCGGTGGAGTCGGCCCTGCTCGACGCCGCCCGCCCGGTGCTCGACCGGATCGTCCCCGCCCTGGGCGCGGGCAGGCCGCTGCTCATCCTCACCGACGAGCGGCTGCGCGTGCTCTGGACGGCGGGGAGCGTGCCCGGGCTCGAGACGTGCCCCGTTCTGTCGGAGCAGGAGGTCGGCAACAACAGCGCGGCCCTGGCCCTGCGCACCCGGCGCCGGGCCGAGATGCACGGGCCGGAGCACTTCCTCGACCGGTGGCAGGACGTGTCCGCGGTCACCGTCCCGCTGCTCGACCCGGAGAGCGCCCAGGTGCTCGGCACGGTGACCGTCGCCTCGCGGCTGAGCACCACGCGTTCACCGCATCCGCAGGCGGCACTCGCCGAGGCCGCCGCGGCCGCGGTCGAGACGGAACTGCGCGCGCGGGCGGGGCGGGCCGAACGGGTGCTGCTGGACGCGTATCTGCGGGCGGCCGGGCCGGACGGGACGCGTGGACCCGACCTGGCCGTGGTCGCCCTGGACGGCCGCAACCGGCTGGTCAGCGACGCTGCGCAGCGGTTGCTGACGCCGGAGGTGCTCGATGCGCTGGAGCGTACGGCGGTGAGCGTGCGGCGTGGGGATGGCGCGGGCGGGACGGAGGAGTCCGCCTGGGAAGCCGGGCGTACCGCGCGACTTGGGGGCGGCGCGGGTGAGACGGAAGGGACCGCCCTGCCCGCCGGGCCCGGCGGACTCACCGCGCGGCCCGGCGGGCTCACCGCGCGGCTCGATGACGGCGGTGTGAGTGGGGCGGGGGTGATCGAGGGAGCCGGGTACACCGCGCGAATCACCCCCGCGCGTCTGGACGACGGCACGGTCCTCGGGATCGTCGCCGTACTGGAACCAGTCGCCGATCCCGTACCGCAGGCGCCGGCCTCGCCGCGCCCGCCCGTCACCCTGACCGGCTCCTCGGTCCCATGGCGGCACGCCGTCGCGCGTGCCGTCGAACTGGCGCGCTCCCCGGAGCCGCTGCTGCTGACCGGTGAGCGCGGAACGGGCAAGTCCGCGCTGGCCCGGGAGTTGCTCGGCCAGGGTGCCGTCCGGATCGCCGACGCGGCGCGGGACACCGGGCTCGACGGGGCCCTGACCGCGTGGCCGGCCGACCGGCCCCTCCTGCTGCGGCACGCCGAGCGCCTCGAACAGCCGGGCGTCGCCGCGCTCAACTCCCTGCTCGACACGCGCCCTGACGCCCGCGTCCTGGTCACCTACACGCCCGGCGCGCAGGTCGGCCCCTGCCTGCAGCGCCTGCTGGACAAACTGTCCGCCCGCTCGGTGACCCTGCCCCCACTGCGGGAACGCGCCGAGGACATCCGGGAACTGCTGCCGGTCCTCGCGCCTCGGCCGGTGCCCGGACAGCCCCCGCTGACCTGGACCCTGGACGCCCTGCGCGCGCTCGAGCTGTACCCGTGGCCCGGGAACGTCACCGAGCTGGCCCATGTCGTCCGGGCCCTGGCGGAGCAGCGGCGGATGTCCGGCCCCGTCCGCCGGACCGAACTCCCGGACCCGGTGCGCGAAGGACCGGCCGCGCGCCCCCTCAGCCCGATGGAGCACGCCGAGCGCGCCGCGATCCTGGAGGCACTGCGCCGCCACGGCGGCAACAAGGCACGCGCGGCGGCCGCGCTGGGCATCGGCCGGGCGACGCTGTACCGCAAGTTGCGGGGATACAGGGAGTGAGCAAACAGCTCGGGCGGGTCGGGAAACTTCCCGACCCGCCCGAGCTGATCTGTGTCCGAGGGGGGACTTGAACCCCCACGCCCGATAAAGGGCACTAGCACCTCAAGCTAGCGCGTCTGCCATTCCGCCACCCGGACAAGGTGTCCGTCGCCTGGCCAGGAGTGCTCCCCGCGGCGACATGGACAACAATACCAAGGTTTCGGAGTGCCTTTCACCTGCGTTTCCGTCCGCCTGGCGGGGGTCCGGGACCTCGCGGCCCGATACCCCTAGGGTCACACCATGAGTGACTGGATGGTTACGCAGAGCCCCGCTCCGGGTCGCCGCCCGCGTGCGCTGTCGCCGCTCCGGGAGCATCTGCGGGACACGTTCTGGTTCGCTCCCACCCTGGCCATGGTGAGCGTCTTCGTGGTCTGGGTGGGAGCGCAGGTTCTCGACACGGTCATCGTCGACGCGCTCCAGGAGGACGGCGACTACGAGACGCTCGACGAGCTGTTGCGCTTCGCGGAGGACGCGAAGGCCGTCGTGACCGTGGTCGGCTCGGCGATGATGACCTTCATCGGTGTGGTCTTCAGCATCTCGCTGGTGGCCGTGCAGATGGCGAGCGGGCAGTTCACCCCGCGCGTGGTGCGGCTCTTCGTGCGGAGCCGGATCACCAAGGCGACCTTCGCGGTGTTCCTGGCGACCTTCGTGCTGACCCTGCTGGTCCTGACGTCCTTCGACACCGCCGACGACCCTCGTGACGTGGCGTCGGTGCCGCTGGTGCAGTCGGTCCTCACGCTCTGCATGGTCGCGCTGAGCCTGTTCCTCTTCGTGCTGTACGTGAACACCACTCTGCGACTGATGCGGATCAGCCATGTCATCGCGCGGATCGCCACGGAGTCCTTCCGGGTGGCCGCCTCGATGCCCGTGCCGACGGGCGGACACGACGGGCGCGACGGGCACGAAGAAGCAGCCCTCCTCGGCTCCGCGACCGCGTGGGTACCGCACGAGGGCCGGGCGGGTGTGCTGCGGGACGTGCACATCGCGCGATTGGTGCGGGTGGCGCGCAAGCACGGGGTCGTGCTGCGGCTGATCCCGCGGATCGGGGACTTCGTGGTGCCCGGTACGCCCGTACTGGCCGTCCACGGAGGTCCGGCCCCGCCACGCGGGGCGCTGCGCTACACGGCCTCGGTCGGGGTGGAGCGGACCTACCACCAGGATCTCGGCTTCGGACTGCGCCAGTTGTCCGACATCGCGCTGCGCGCCCTGTCGCCCGCGATCAACGATCCGACGACCGCCGTCCAGGCGCTGGACCGCGTCATCCAGTTCCTGGCCTCGCTGAGCCGGCGCCCGCTGGACACCGCCCTGCACCGGGACCGGGCCGGTGCGGTGCGGCTGGTGCAGCCCGTGCCGGGGTGGACCGAGCTGGTGGATCTCGGGTTCACCGAGGTACGGGGGTGCGCCATCGGGAGCCCGCAGGTCTCCCGGCGCATGCTGGCCGGACTGGACGACCTGCTCCTGCTCGTGCCGGCGGAACGGCGGGAGCCGCTGCTGCGCCACCGCGCACTGCTCCGCCAGGCGGTCGACCAGGCCGAACCGTCCCCATCGGACCGCGCGTTCGCCCTGCGCCCGGACCGACAGGGCATCGGCTGAGTCCGAGGGGTTCCTCCTCACGGCAGGAGCTGGTACTCCGGGAAGTTGCCCGGCAGCCGCTCCCCCGCCGGTCCCCGCGTCACCGCGCGCACCAGCAGCTCGCCGCCGACGAACGCGCCGCGCCAGGACGCGCCGAGCCCGCCGAAGAGCTCGTCGCGGTCGCCACGGGAGCGGGGCCTGCCGTGGCCGACCTTGAAGGCGCGGATGTGCGGGGCGAGCCGCTCGTAGGTGGCCCGGTCGTCGGTGGACAGCGTGGCCACGAGCGCGCCGTTCGAGGCGTTCATCGCGGCGAGCAGCTCCGCCTCCGTGTCGACCAGGACGATCGTGTCGACCGGGCCGAACGGCTCCGCGTGGTGCAGCGGAGAGGACGAGGGCGGGTTGAGGAGGGTGACCGGCTGGACGTAGGCGGAGGTGTCCTGGCCGGGCAGGAAGCGGGCGTCGGCCGGGCTGCCGCGGTGCAGCGGCACGGCGCCGCGCTCGATCGCCTCGGCGACCTGGTCCTGGAGCTCCTTGGCCTTGGCGGCGTTGATCACCGGCCCGAAGTCCAGCTCGGCGTACGGGTCGTCGGTCCTCTCGACGGCGAGCGGGTGGCCGACCCTGACGTCGCGGACCGCCGGGAGGTACGCCGCCAGGAACGCGTCGAACAGGTGCCGCTGGACGACGAAGCGCGGGTACGCGGTACAGCGCTGCTTGCCGTAGTCGAAGAGCTTGGGAACCAGCGCGGTGAGCGCGTCCCAGTCCGAGTAGTTCCAGATGCCCCAGGTGTTGAGTCCTTCCTGTTCGAGTACGTGTCGTTTGCCGAGGTCGGCGACGGCCGTGGCCACCGCGGCGCCGGTGTCGCGGCCGCCGACGAACGAGACGCAGCCGATCTCGGGCGCCCGCACCAGCGCCTGGGACAGCTCGCCTCCGCTGCCGCTGAGGAGGGTCACGGGGATCCCCTCGCGCGCGGCGAGGGCACTGGCCAGGGTCAGGCAGGCGACACCGCCGTCGGTCGGGGTCTTGGCGATGACCGCGTTGCCTGCCAGTGCCTGCACCAGTAATGCGTGAACGAGCACGCTCATCGGGTAGTTCCAGCTGG
Source organism: Streptomyces sp. NPDC040589 (assembly GCF_055594445.1). NCBI lineage: Bacteria > Bacillati > Actinomycetota > Actinomycetes > Kitasatosporales > Streptomycetaceae > Streptomyces > Streptomyces sp. NPDC040589. The sequence goes on from NZ_JBVIWP010000002.1 coordinate 831,466, forward strand.
CGATGTTGGACACCGGGCCGTCGAGCGGGGCCCGTTCGGCGACCATCGGTTCGATGCCGTCGACGTACCAGCGGACCCCGTCGATGGCCCGGTCGACGTCCGCCTGGGCGAGCCGCCAGGGCTTGCCGATCTCCCAGACGAGCAGGAGTGCGAGCAGCCGGCGGTGTTCGGCGAGGGCGTCGAGCGTGGCGGCGACGCGGGCCCTGCGCTCCGGCAGGGGGACGTGCCGCCAGGCGCGGTGCTGATCGAGGGCCGCGCGCACGGCCCGGTGGGCGGTGGATCCGTCCAGGCGTGGCGGCCCGGCGATGGGACTGCCGTCGACCGGGCTGACGGCGGGCAGGACACTGCCGTCCGCCTGCCAGGCGGAGTTCCAGAGGTTGAGGACCCGGTCGTCGCGGAAGGCCTCGGGCGCGACGGTGCGGCAGCGCTGCCACGCGTCGGGCCATGACGTGCCGGATTTGAGGGTGAGGGTGGGTGCCATGGGGTTGCTCCGCTCTCGGTGCACAGTCGGGGGCGGGGATCGGCCTTGGGCGGACCGCTATCGGCCTTCGAGACGCGCCGGCACGAGCTTCGCGGTCTCGGTCGGTGTGCTTCCCACGCTCACCCCGACCGCCTCCAGTGCCTCCTTCTTCGCCCGCGCGGTGCCGGAGGAGCCGGACACGATCGCGCCCGCGTGGCCCATGGTCTTGCCCTCGGGTGCGGTGAATCCGGCGATGTAGCCGACGACCGGCTTGGTGACGTGCTCGCGGATGTACGCCGCCGCGCGTTCCTCCGCGTCGCCGCCGATCTCGCCGATGAGGACGATCAGTTCGGTGTCGGGGTCGTCCTGGAAGGCGGCGAGGCAGTCGATGTGCGTGGTGCCGACGACCGGGTCGCCGCCGATGCCGACGCACGTGGAGAAGCCGATGTCGCGCACCTCGTACATGAGCCGGTACGTCAGCGTGCCCGACTTGGAGACCAGGCCGATACGGCCCGGCTTGGCGATGTCGGCCGGGATGATGCCCGCGTTGGACTCGCCGGGGGTGATGAGGCCCGGGCAGTTGGGGCCGACGATGCGGGTGCCCTTCTCCTTGGCGTACGCGGTGAAGGCGACGGAGTCGTGGACAGGGATGCCCTCGGTGATGACGACCGCGAGGCCGATGCCCGCGTCGGCGGCTTCGACGACGGCCGCCTTGGCGAAGGCGGGCGGTACGAAGACGACGGTGACGTCCGCTCCGGTCGCCCGCATGCCCTCGGCGACCGAGCCGAAGACCGGCACGGCCGTGGGGGCGCCTCCCGGGCCCTTCAGGCCATGAGGGACGTCGAAGTCGACCGTGCGGCCCGCCTTGCGCGGGTTGACTCCGCCGACGACGTCCGTACCGGCCGCGAGCATGCGCCGGGTGTGCTTCATTCCCTCGCCGCCGGTCATGCCCTGGACGAGGACCTTGCTCTCCTTGGTGAGGTAGATGGCCATGGCGTTCCCTCTCCTCAGGCCGCGGTGGCGAGTTCGGCGGCGCGGCGGGCGGCGCCGTCCATGGTGGTGACCTGCTGGACCAGCGGATGTGCGTGCTCGTCGAGGACGGCCCGGCCCCGGGCCGCGTTGTTGCCGTCGAGGCGCACGACGAGCGGCTTGGTCAGCCGGACGGTGGCCAGGGCCCGGACGATGCCGTCGGCGACCGCGTCGCAGGCGGTGATCCCGCCGAAGACATTGACGAAGACGGACTTCACGTCCGGGTCGGAGAGGATCAGCGACAGTCCGTCCGCCATGACCTGGGCGCTCGCTCCGCCGCCGATGTCGAGGAAGTTGGCGGGGCGCGCGCCGCAGCCCGCGACCACGTCCAGGGTCGACATGACGAGTCCGGCACCGTTGCCGATGATGCCGACCTCACCGTCGAGCTTGACGTAGTTGAGGCCCTTGGCCGCAGCGGCGGCCTCGAGTGCGTCGTCGTGCCCTCCTTCGTCAGCACCCCATCTCGCCTGTCGGAAACGGGCGTTGTCGTCGAGGGTGACCTTGCCGTCGAGGGCGAGGATCTGTCCCTGCCGGGTGCGGACGAGCGGATTCACCTCGACCAGGAGGGCGTCCTCGCGGACCAGGACGTCCCAGAGACGTACGAGGACGTCGACGGTCTGCGGCGGCAGCCCGGCCGCCCGGGCGATCTCGCCGGCCTTGGCGGAGGTGACGCCCTCGGCGGGGTCGACGGGGACACGGGCCACGGCCTCGGGACGGCCGGCCGCCACCTCCTCTATCTCCATGCCGCCTTCCGCCGAGGCGATCGCGAGGAAGTGGCCGGCGGCGCGGTCGAGTACATAGGACACGTAGAACTCGGTCTCGATGTCGACCGGTTGGGCCAGCATCACCTTGCCGACCGTGTGGCCCTTGATGTCCATGCCGAGGATCTGACGGGCGGTGAGCTCGGCGGCGGCCGGGTCGGCGGCGAGCTTCACACCGCCCGCCTTGCCGCGCCCTCCGGTCTTCACCTGCGCCTTGACCACGACCCGTCCGCCGAGGCGACGTGCGATCTCGCGGGCCTCCTTGGCCGAGTCCGTCACCTCGGCCCGCGGCACCAAGATGCCGTGTTCTTCGAAGAGTTCCCTTGCCTGGTGTTCGTACAGGTCCATTCAGGCTCCTGACTGCCGAGTCTTCTGGGGAGCGGCCCCCAGACTCCCGAGAAATGGCGCACGCCCCCTGGACACCACCCACCGGATGCGGGATAACAAGCTTCATACAGTATTCGTCGACTGTATGCAATGTACTGCGAGCCGTTCCAACCCCCTACGAAGGGACAGGACTTCGCCATGCCCGACGACACCCAGGACGTGATTTCCGGTGGTCATCTCGTAGCCAAGGCGCTCAAGGCCGAGGGGGTCGACCGCATCTACACGCTGTGCGGCGGCCACATCATCGACATCTACGACGGCTGCGTCGACGAGGGCATCGAGGTCGTCGACGTACGCCACGAGCAGGTCGCCGCCCACGCCGCCGACGGCTACGCGCGCATCACCGGCAAGCCCGGCTGCGCGGTGGTCACCGCGGGCCCGGGGACGACCGACGCCGTCACCGGTGTCGCCAACGCCTTCCGCGCGGAGTCGCCCATGCTGCTGATCGGCGGTCAGGGGGCCCTCACCCAGCACAAGATGGGGTCCCTCCAGGACCTGCCGCACGTCGACATGATGAGCCCCATCACCAAGTTCGCGGCGACCGTGCCGGACACGGCACGCGCGGCGGACCTGGTCTCCATGGCGTTCCGCGAGTGCTTCCACGGCGCGCCCGGGCCCTCCTTCCTGGAGATCCCGCGTGACGTGCTGGACGCCAAGGTGCCCGCGGCCAAGGCCCGGGTGCCCCAGTCCGGTGCCTACCGTGCCTCGACCCGCTCGGCCGGCGACCCCGAGGCGATCGAGAAGCTCGCCGACCTGCTGGTGCACGCCGAGAAGCCGGCCATCCTGCTCGGCAGCCAGCTGTGGACGACCCGGGGCACCGGATCGGCCATCGAGCTGGTGCGCACCCTGAACGTCCCGGCGTACATGAACGGCGCCGGCCGCGGCACCCTCCCGCCCGGCGACCCGCACCACTTCCAGCTGTCGCGCCGGTACGCCTTCTCCAACGCCGACGTGATCGTCATCGTCGGTACGCCCTTCGACTTCCGCATGGGCTACGGCAAGCGGCTGTCACCGGAGGCGACCGTCGTGCAGATCGACCTCGACTACCGCACGGTCGGCAAGAACCGCGACATCGACCTCGGCATCGTGGGCGACGCCGGGCTGGTGCTGAAGGCGGTGACCGAGGCGGCCTCCGGACGCGTCAACGGCGGTGCGTCCAGGCGCAAGGAGTGGCTGGACGAGCTGCGGGCGGCCGAGCAGACCGCTCTGGAGAAGCGGCTGCCGAGCCTGAGGTCGGACGCCTCACCCATCCACCCGTACCGCCTGGTCAGCGAGATCAACGACTTCCTCACCGAGGACTCGATCTACATCGGAGACGGCGGCGACATCGTCACCTTCTCCGGGCAGGTCGTACAGCCCAAGTCACCCGGGCACTGGATGGACCCAGGCCCCCTGGGCACGCTCGGCGTGGGCGTCCCCTTCGTGCTCGCGGCCAAGCAGGCGCGGCCCGACAAGGAGGTCGTCGCGCTCTTCGGCGACGGCGCGTTCTCCCTCACCGGCTGGGACTTCGAGACGCTCGTCCGCTACGACCTCCCGTTCGTCGGCATCGTCGGCAACAACTCCTCCATGAACCAGATCCGCTACGGCCAGGCCGCCAAGTACGGCAAGGACCGCGAGCGGATCGGCAACACCCTCGGCGACGTCCACTACGACAAGTTCGCCCAGATGCTGGGCGGTTACGGCGAGGAGGTCCGCGACCCCGCCGACATCGGCCCGGCCCTGAGGCGCGCCCGCGAGTCGGGCAAGCCGTCCCTGATCAACGTCTGGGTCGACCCCGACGCGTACGCCCCCGGAACCATGAACCAGACCATGTACAAGTGAGGTGCCCCGATGACTGCTCCGTCCACCAAGGCCCTCGAAGGCATCCGCGTCCTGGACATGACCCACGTCCAGTCCGGGCCCTCCGCGACCCAGCTGCTCGCCTGGCTCGGCGCGGACGTCGTCAAGCTGGAGGCGCCGACCGGCGACATCACGCGCAAGCAGCTGCGTGATCTGCCGGACGTCGACTCCCTGTACTTCACGATGCTCAACTGCAACAAGCGGAGCATCACCCTCAACACCAAGACCGAACGCGGCAAGGAGATCCTCACGGAGCTGATCCGGCGCTCCGACGTCATGGTCGAGAACTTCGGACCGGGCGCGGTCGACCGGATGGGCTTCACCTGGGACCGCATCCAGGAGATCAATCCACGGATCGTCTATGCCTCCATCAAGGGGTTCGGCGAGGGCCCGTACACCAACTTCAAGGCGTACGAGGTCGTCGCGCAGGCCATGGGCGGGTCGATGTCGACCACCGGTTTCGAGGACGGGCCGCCGCTGGCGACGGGAGCCCAGATCGGGGACTCGGGGACGGGGGTGCACGCCGTGGCGGGGATTCTCGCGGCGCTGTACCAGCGGGAGAACACCGGGCGCGGTCAGCGGGTCAACGTGGCCATGCAGCATGCCGTCCTCAACCTCTGCCGGGTGAAGCTGAGGGATCAGCAGCGGCTGGCACATGGCCCGCTCCGTGAATATCCCAACGACGACTTCGGCGACGAGGTTCCCAGGTCCGGAAACGCGTCCGGCGGCGGCCAGCCCGGCTGGGCGGTCAAGTGCGCGCCGGGCGGCCCGAACGACTACGTGTACGTCATCGTGCAGCCCGTCGGCTGGCAGCCGATCAGCGAGCTCATCGGCCGGCCCGAACTGGCCGACGACCCCGAGTGGGCGACGCCCGAGGCGCGGCTGCCCAAGCTGAACAAGATGTTCCAGCTGATCGAGGAGTGGTCCTCGACGCTGCCCAAGTGGGAGGTGCTGGAGCGGCTCAACGCGCACAACATCCCGTGCGGGCCGATCCTGTCCACCCGGGAGATCATCGAGGACCGTTCGCTGGTCGCCAACGAGATGGTCGTCACCGTCCCGCACCCGCAGCGGGGCGAGTTCGTGACCGTCGGCAGCCCGCTCAAGCTGTCGGACTCCCCCGTCGAGGTGACCGGCTCACCACTGCTCGGCGAGCACAACGAAGAGGTCTACGTCGGCGAACTCGGCCTCGGCGACGAGGAAATGCGCCTGCTCAAGTCGAACGGAGTGATCTGACGTGATGGCAGAAGACCGCCTTCTGCGGGTACGCGGCCTCCTCGACTCCGTGCGGGCCGAGGGGCGGACCGCGCTTACCGCGCCCGAGGGCAAGGTGATCGCCGACGCGTACGGGATCGCCGTACCGGGCGAGGAGCTGGCTACCGACGTCGAGGAGGCCGTGGCGTTCGCGGCGCGCTTCGGCGGGCCCGTCGTGATGAAGATCGTCTCGCCGGACATCCTGCACAAGACCGACGCCGGCGGGGTGGTCGTCGGCGTCGAGGGAGCCGCGGACGTACGGGCCGCGTTCCACACCATCGTCGACAACGCGCGCGCCTACGACGCGGACGCCCGCATCGACGGTGTGCAGGTGCAGGAGCTGCTGCCGAAGGGGCAGGAGGTCATCGTCGGCGCGGTCACCGACCCGACGTTCGGGAAGGTGGTCGCGTTCGGGCTCGGCGGGGTGCTCGTCGAGGTCCTGAAGGACGTCACCTTCCGGCTCGCCCCGGTGGACGCCGACGAGGCCCTGTCGATGCTGGACTCGATCCGCTCGGCGGAGATCCTGCGCGGGGTGCGCGGCCAGGCGGGTGTGGACCGGTGGGCCGTGGCCGAGCAGATCCGCCGGGTGTCCGAACTCGTAGCGGACTTCCCGGAGATCGCCGAGGTGGACCTCAATCCGGTGATCGCGACGGCGGAGGGCGCGGTCGCGGCCGACATCCGGGTGATCCTCGCCGAGTCGCAGCCCCCGCCGCGCCGTCGGTACTCCAGGGACGAGATCCTCGCGTCCATGCGCCGGCTGATGCAGCCGAGCTCGGTCGCCGTGATCGGCGCCTCCAACGAGCAGGGCAAGATCGGTAACTCCGTGATGCGCAACCTCGTCGACGGGGGCTTCGCCGGGGACATCCACCCGGTGAATCCCAAGGCCGATGACATCCTGGGCCGCAAGGCGTACAAGAGTGTCACGGACGTTCCCGGTGAGGTGGATGTGGCGGTCTTCGCGATCCCCGCCAAGTTCGTGGCCTCGGCCCTGGAGGAGGTGGGACGCAGGAAGATCCCGAACGCCGTGCTGATCCCCTCCGGCTTCGCCGAGACCGGCGAGCACGAACTCCAGGCGGAGATCGTGGAGATCGCCGAACGGCACGGCGTACGGCTGCTGGGTCCGAACATCTACGGCTACTACTCCACCTGGCAGGATCTCTGCGCCACGTTCTGCACGCCGTACGACGTCAAGGGCGGGGTCGCGCTGACCTCGCAGTCGGGCGGCATCGGGATGGCGATCCTGGGTTTCGCCCGCACGACCAAGACGGGTGTGTCGGCGATCGTGGGGCTCGGCAACAAATCGGACCTGGACGAGGACGACCTGCTGACCTGGTTCGGGGAGGACCCGCACACCGAGTGCATCGCGATGCACCTGGAGGACCTCAAGGACGGGCGCGCCTTCGTGGAGGCCGCGCGGGCGACCGTACCGAAGAAGCCGGTGGTCGTGCTGAAGGCGGGGCGTACGGCGGCGGGCGCCAAGGCGGCCGGTTCGCACACCGGTGCCCTGGCGGGCGATGACGCCGTCTACGACGACATCCTGCGGCAGGCCGGGGTCATCCGGGCCCCTGGGCTGAACGAGATGCTGGAGTACGCGCGCGCGTTGCCGGTGCTTCCCGCACCCCAGGGCGACAACGTCGTCATCATCACGGGGGCCGGCGGCAGCGGCGTGCTCCTCTCGGACGCGGTGACGGACAACGGCCTGTCGCTGATGGAGATCCCGCCCGACCTGGACGAGGCGTTCCGGAAGTTCATCCCGCCCTTCGGGGCCGCCGGCAACCCGGTGGACATCACCGGGGGCGAGCCGCCGTCGACGTACGAGGCGACGATCCGGCTGGGGATGGAGGACCCGCGCATCCACGCGCTCGTCCTCGGCTACTGGCACACCATCGTCACCCCTCCGATGGTCTTCGCGGAGCTCACCGCGCGCGTGGTGGCCGAGTTCCGGGAGCGGGGCATCGAGAAGCCCGTCGTGGCGTCGCTCGCGGGCGATGTGGAGGTCGAGGAGGCCTGCCAGTACCTCTTCGAGCGCGGGGTCGTGGCGTACCCGTACACGACCGAGAAGCCGGTGGCCGTGCTCGGCGCCAAGTACCGCTGGGCGCGGGAGGCGGGGGTGCTGGGGGGCGGTACATGAGGTGAGGGAGCGGGGGCCGGCCGACGGTGCGCGTCGGCCGGCCCCGGGACCCGTACGCGCACGAAAGGCATGGGACAGGGGGCGCTGGCCAGATCTTTCGACGCAAGGGGTGCAATCCACGTGACAACCACCGACGTTCCACGGGTCGCCGCCTATCGCGAGCTGACCGACAAGAACGGACGCGTCTATCGCGTCGGCGAGTCCGACATCGACATCATGGGGCGCAAGCGCAAGTGGATGGTGATCCTGCCGTGGATCGGCATGATGGGCATCTCCTCCGCCGAGTACGCGTTCGCCTCCGCCGAGGACACCCTGCACACGGCGCACAGCTGGAACAGCATGCACATCTTCTGGATGATGACCGTCTGGGTCTTCTTCCAGGCCGCGGTGGCCTTCCCCGCGGGCAAACTGCGTGAGAGCGGGAAGCTGCCGGCCCGCTGGGCGATGATGTGTGGGGCGACGGGCACCCTGCTGGGCTATCTGTCGCTGGCGTTCGCGCCGCACGTCGTCTTCGCCTACATCGGCTTCAGCATGTTCAGCGGCATGGGCGCGGGCATGGTGTACGCCACCTGCGTCAACATGGTCGGCAAGTGGTACCCGGAGCGCAAGGGCGGCAAGACCGGCTTCGTCAACGGCGGTTTCGCCTACGGCTCGGTGCCCTTCGTCTTCCTCTTCAACGGCTACATGGACCTGACCAACTTCCGCTGGGTGCTGGTCTCGGTGGGTGTGTTCCTGGCCGGAATCGTCGCGTTCTCCGGCTACTTCTTCAGGGACCCGCCGAAGAACTGGTGGCCCGCCGCGATCGACCCGCTGAACCCGCCCGCCGACCCGCGTGCGGCGCGCTCGCTGCGGATGAACCCGCCGGCGGTCCACCAGTACACCCCCAAGGAGGCGTGGAAGACCGGCCGGGTGGCCCTGATGTGGTTCTGCCTGGCGTGCACGTCCGGCGTGAACATCTTCGGTATCGCGTTCCAGGTGGACATCGGCGAGGAGGCCGGATTCGCGGGCGGGATCGTGGCCACGGCCATGTCCCTCAAGGCGATCGTCAACGGTACCGGCCGTGGCGTCATCGGCTGGCTCTCCGACCTCTACGGCCGCAAGCGGTGCCTGCTCGCCGTGTGCGTCATCCTGGGCCTGGCCCAGTTCGGCATCCTCTGGTCGGCGGACAGCAAGAACCTGACCCTGTTCCTGATCTTCTCCGCGATCTCCGGCTTCGGCGGCGGCGCGATCTTCCCGATGTTCGCGGCCCTCACCGCGGACTACTTCGGCGAGAACAACAACGCGTCCAACTACGGCATGGTCTACAGCGCCAAGCTCGTCTCCGGTCTGGGAGCGGGCATGGGTGCCGTGGTCGTCGGCGCCTGGGGGCACTCCGGTGCCTTCATCCTGGCCGGATCGATCTCGCTCTTCGCCGGCTGCGTGGCACTGTTCCTCTCCCCACCGGGACGCGACAAGGAAGAGAGCCGCATCGTTCCCAATCCACAACCGCTCGGCGAGGACACGGCCTGACCGTGACGCGCCCGGACAGGGCTCGTGGGCTGACCGTCCCACCTGTGAGGAGGCCCCTCCCTGACGCGGGAGGGGCCTCCTCATGCCGGTACGGCCCTCAGCACTTCTCCCTCAGGGAGTGCAGGTGCGCGCTGGAGCGGCGCGCGAACGTGAACGACTCGGCCGGGTTGTCGTGCTCGGCCTGCCAGTGGTGGGCCATGCGGTGGCCGCGCAGCCGGGTGACGGCGGAGATGAACCGCTGGTAGTCGATGTCGCCGTCGCCCACGTCGGTCATGTTGTAGCCGTACGGGTTCGACGGGTCGCTCTCGCCGTCCTTCACGTGGAACAGCGGGTAGCGGTCAGGCCTGCGGAGGACGTAGTTCAGCGGCTCGAACGGCGCGGGTGTTCCGTCGGGCCGCTTGGAGAAGCGGAACTGGCCGACGTACGCCCAGTAGATGTCCATCTCCAGGTAGACGAGGTCCGGGTCGGTCTCCTTGAGCAGGATGTCGTAGAGGCGGACCTTGGGGTTGTCGGTGGCGAAGGAGAACTCCTCGGAGTGGTTGTGCTGGTAGAACTTCATGCCCCGGGCCTTCGCCGCGGCGCCGTAGGTGTTGAAGTCCTCGGCGGCGCGCTTCCAGGCGTCGACGGTGGAGCCGTAGCGGAACGGGCCCGCAGCCGTGCCGATGTGCTTGAGACCGAGGGCCTGGGCGTCGTCGAGGACCTTGGTGAGGTTCTGGGCGAAGGTGTAGGCGGCCGGGTCGTTGGAGTAGTAGCCGACATGGCTGCCGATCGGGTTCAGGCCGTGGTTCCGTGCCAGCCGCTTGAGCTGGGCCAGCGTGATCGGGCCCGCCGAGCCCTGCGTGTAGCCGGCGAACTCGACCTCGTCGTAGCCGTATCTCTCCAGTTCGGCGAAGACGGGGCCGAAGCCGAGGGTGGAGACCTTGTCGCGCAGGCTGTAGAGCTGGATGCCGAGGCGGCCGGGCGGCAGCACGGGGCGGCCGCGGCCCTTGGCGCCGGACGCGGTGCCGGTGGCGGCCGTCGCGTTGCCGCCGGCGGCGGTCGCGGGGGCGGCGGCACCGAGCAGGGCGGCCGCGGTGGCGCCGGCGGCCACGCCGAGCATGCCGCGTCTGCTGAGGCGGTGGGTGAGCTCGGGATCGGGCTGGGAGAAGCGGCTCATGCGTGGAACTCCTCGTGATCGCGGGGCGTTGTCAGTGGTGAGTGCTTCACTTGTGACCAGTCGGGACTGAGGCTCTGTCCTCAGCCGAGACCGGCGAGTTCGAGCAGCAGTGACTTCACATCGGTGGCCGCGACGCGGTCACCGACAGCACGGGGGGTGGAGCAGATGAGGAGCGGACCGTCGTCGTCGCTCGCCGGAAGGCGGCCGTGGCTGCCGCGAATAGGTGAGGGGTCCAGGGGCACGACCGCCATGCGGTAGCGCATGCCGAGTCTCTTGCGCGCCAGTGCGGTGGCCGCCTTGACCTTGACGTAGGGGTCGAGGGGATCCATGAAGAGCTCGACCGGGTCGTAGCCGGGTTTGCGGTGGATCTCGACGAGTCGCGCGAAGTCGGGCGCGTGGGCGTCGTCGAGCCAGTAGTAGTACGTGAACCAGGCGTCGGGTTCCGCCACGGCGACGAGTTCGCCCGCGCGCGGATGGTCGAGGTGATGGGCCTTCTTGCCCTCGTCGTCGAGGAGTTGGCCGAGGCCGGGCAGACCGTCGAGGGCGGCCCGGGTGGCGTCGAGGTCCTCGGGGCTGCGCACATAGACATGGGCGATCTGGTGGTCGGCGACCGCGAAGGCACGTGACGCCATCGGGTCGAGGTACTCCATGCCGTCCTGCGTGTGCACTTCCAAGAGGCCGGCGCGGCGCAGAGCACGGTTGATGTCGACGGGCCGGCTCACACGGGTGATGCCGTACTCGGACAGCGCGACGACCGTGCGGCCCTCGGCGCGGGCGTCGTCCAGGAGCGGGGCCAGGGCGGCGTCCAGGTCGGCGGCCGCCTTCAGGGATCGCGGGTCGTCGGGGCCGAAGCGCTGCAGGTCGTAGTCGAGGTGAGGGAGGTAGCAGAGCGTCAGGTCGGGGTGCCGGGTGCGGATGATGTGGCGGGTCGCGTCGATGATCCACCGGCTGGAGGAGAGGTCGGCTCCGGGGCCCCAGAAGTGGAAGAGGGGGAACGTGCCGAACTTTTCCGTGAGTTCGTCGTGCAGCTCGGCCGGCCGGGTGTAGCAGTCGGGTTCCTTGCGGCCGTCGGCGTAGTACACCGGACGGGGAGTGACGGTGAAGTCGGTGTCGGCGCCCATGGCGTACCACCAGCAGATGTTCGCGACGGTGTAGCCGGGGTGGGCGCGGCGGGCGGCGTCCCAGAGCTTGTCGCCGGCGACGAGCCCGTTGTGCTGGCGCCACAGGAGAACGTCGCCGAGTTCGCGGAAGTACCAGCCGTTGCCGACGATGCCGTGCTCCGAGGGCATGGTGCCGGTGAGGAACGTGGACTGGGCGGCGCAGGTGACGGCGGGCAGGACGGTGCCCAGCGCTGCGCGGGAGCCGGACTGTCCGAGCGCCTTGAGACGGGGCATGTGGTCGAGGAGCCGGGGGGTGAGGCCGACGACGTCGAGGACGAGGAGGGGTGTGGGGCCTGCCGGGGCCGGGTGGGTGCCCGGGGCGGAAGGGTGGGTGCTCATGGCAGCTCCTTCAGGCCGAGGTCCGTCAGCAGGTCGCGGGCGAGGGTGAGTTCGGCGGCGATGCCCTCGGCTAGCTGGGTGCGGCCCCGGGGGCGCAGCTCGGGCGGGAGGGCCTGCCAGGTGTAGGTCTCGACCTCCAGGTGGCGGGTGAGCGGGGCCGGGCCGCCGACGAGCCGGGTCAGTGCGGACTTCAGGACCGGAAGTGTGGAGGTGAGAGGCGCGGCGGGGGCCGCGTGCAGGGGGACGTGGAAGTGGGCGCGCCAGGGTGCGCCGTCCGGCAGGGTGTGGCCCGCGAGGGCCTCGTCGAGGTCGTCGGTGGCGCGCAGGCCGGCGGCGGTGGCCGTGCGGGTCTGGTGCAGGAAGCGGGGTTCGGCGAACGCGGCGAGTGCCTCGCGGACCTCGGGCAGATGGGGGTGCTCGGCGTGCAGGGCGGCGGAGAGCTGGGATTTGACGACGGGGACACGGGCCCCGGTGAGGGCGTCCAGGGCGGTGTCCGGATCTTCGAAGGAGGTGGCGAGATGGCAGGTGTCGACGCAGATGCCGATGCGGTCGTGGCCGATCTCGGTGAGCGGGGCGATGGCGTCGCGGGTGGTCTCGACGACGCAGCCGGGTTCCGGTTCCAGGCCGACGCGGATGGAGCGGCCGGTCAGTTCCTCGATGACGTCGAGGCGTTCGGCGAGGGTGCGCAGGGCGGTGCGGGCGGTCTCCGCGCGCTCGTCGTCGTACGCGGTGCGCCAGGCGAGGGGCAGGGTGGAGATGGTGCCCTCGGCCACGTCGTCGGGGAGGAGCCCCGCGAGGACGCGGGCCAGGGCGGTGGTGTGGTCGAGGCGTTCCGGGTCGGCCCAGTCCGGCTTGTAGACGCGGTACTTGACCTCCTCGGCGCCGAAGCCCTCATAGGGGAAGCCGTTGAGAGTGACGACTTCGAGGCCGCGCCGGTCGAGTTCGGTGCGCAGGCCGCGCAGCGCGGACGGGTCGGTGACGAGGGCGTGTGCGGCGTCCTTGGCGAGCCACAGCCCGATCCCGAGCCGGTCGCGGCCCAGCCGGCGGCGGACGGGCTCGCAGTGGTCACGGAGCTGGGCGAGGACCCCGTCGAGGGTTTCGGCGGGGTGGACGTTGGTGCAGTAGGCGAGGTGGACGGTGGACCCGTCGGGGTGGCGGAAGCGCATGGTTCACGCCTCCGCGACGGGGACGCGAGCCGGCTCGTCGCCGTCTCCCGGGCCCGGATCCGGCTCGTGCGGATCCTTCGGGGCGCCGCGGAGGATGGAGTTGCCCTCGTGCGTGGCCTCGGTGCCGGTGACGTCGAGGTTCAGCCGGCCGCTGAGCCCGTAGAAGGCGACGGGGTTGCGCCACAGCACCCGGTCGACGTCGTCCTCGTCGAAGCCCTCGGCCAGCATCAGGTCGCCGACCTTGCGGGTCTTGAGGGGGTCGCTCCTTCCCCAGTCGGCGGCGGAGTTCACCAGGACCTGCTCGGTGCCGTAGGCGCGCAGGATCGCGACCATCCGTTCCTCGTCCATCTTGGTGTCCGGATAGACGGAGAAGCCCAGCCAGCAGCCGCTGTCCTTGGCCTCCTTGACGGTGGTCTCGTTGAGGTGGTCGACCAGGACGCGTTCCGGGGGCAGGGCGGACTCCCGGACGGCGTCGAGGGTGCGGCGCAGGCCGGCGAGCTTGTCGCGGTGCGGGGTGTGCACCAGGGCGGGCAGGCCGTGGTCGGCGGCGAGCTGGAGCTGTGTGGCGAGGGCGGTGTCCTCGGCGGGGGTCATCGAGTCATAGCCGATCTCGCCGACGGCCACGACGTTGTCCTTGACGAGATACCGGGGCAGTTCGTCGAGGACGGGCGCGCAGCGCGGGTCGTTCGCCTCCTTGGGGTTGAGGGCGATCGTGCAGTGGTGGGCGATGCCGTACTGGGCGGCGCGGAAGGGTTCCCAGCCGAGCAGCGAGTCGAAGTAGTCGCGGAAGGAGGCGGGCGAGGTGCGGGGCTGGCCGAGCCAGAAGGAGGGCTCGACGACGGCGCGGACGCCGGCGGCGTACATGGCCTCGTAGTCGTCGGTGGTCCGGGAGGTCATGTGGATGTGGGGGTCGAAGATGCGCATCAGGACTCCTTGCCGTGGGGGTGGTCCGTGCCGGGGGCCGGGGTCACGGACTCGGTCAGGTCCAGGACGCGGTACAGGTCCTCGGGGACGGTGCGGCCGGCGGCGGTGCGCTCGGCGGCGTAGTCGCCCAGCATGCGGGCGAGTTCGCCGTCGCCGTGGGCGCGCCGGGGCAGGTCGGCCACGTGCTCGACGGGGACGCCGGTGAACAGGCACTTCAGCACGGCGTGGCGCCAGTCGTGGGCGGCCAGGTGCCGGGCGGCGTACGGGCCGACGGCGGCGGTGAGGAGCCGGGTGTCGTTGGTGCGCAAGGCGTCCTCGACCAGGGGGAGGGCGGCGGGGCCGGACACGAGGTGGGGCAGGGCGTGCAGGACGGCGCGGCGCTCGTCGGCGGTGCCCTGGAAGTACACCCGGGTCAGGGCGTCGGCGCCGGCGCGGGCCGCGTGGAGGATGAGGACCCGGGCGACGTCGGCGTGCGCGGCACCGCAGCGGCGACCGGCCTCGGCGAGACGCAGCTCCCACGGGGAGATCGGCCCGTGGATGCCGGGGTGGGCGGCGGCCTCGTCGAGGGCGTGCTCGAGCCAGGACCGGGCGGCTCGGTCGAGGTGGGTGGTGAGGTGGCGGCGGAGATCGGCGGGCGAGGGGGTGAGAGCGGTACCGGGACCGGGTTGGCCGGTGTGGGTGGTGCTGTCGGTTCTCGCCGCCGGTGTGGCGCCGGGCTGGGTCATGGGGTGCTGCTCCCTTCAGAGGTGGCGGAGGGAGCGCCGTGGGGTGGCGCGGCCTGCTGGAGGGCCGGAGCGGGGTGGGGCGACGTGGTGGCCGCGGTCCGCTCGGCGTGGCGGAGGAACGGGAGGGAGTGCGCGGCGAAGTGCGGGCCGGCGTGGGAGTGGCGGGGCAGTTCGACGACGGTCAGGCCCTGGTAGCCGGTGGCGGCGAGGGCCGCCAGGACCGGCGGGAAGTCGATCTCCCCGTCTCCGAAGGGGAGGTGCTCGTGGACACCGCGCCGCATGTCCTCGATCTGGACGTGCCGCAGCCAGGGTGCGGCGGCGCGCACGCAGTCGGCGGGAGAGAGGGGTTCGAGGCACTGGCAGTGGCCGAGGTCGAGAGTGAGGCCCAGAGGCTCGGGGCCGCCGAGCGTGCGGCGGAGGTGGTGGAAGTCGGCCAGGGTGGCGAGGAGGTGGCCCGGTTCGGGTTCGACGGCGAGCGGGATGCCGGCGGAGGCGGCGGCGTCCAGGACGGGCGTGAGGGTCTCGGCGAGACGCTTCCACGCGGTGTCCGTGTCGGTGCCGTCCGGGAGGACTCCGCTGAAGCAGTGGACCGCGTGGGCGCCGAGGTCGGCCGCGACCCGCACGGCACGGACGAGGAGGTCGGCCCGGCGCGCCCGGTCACCGGGGTCCGGGTCCAGCAGGGAGGGACCGTGTTTGCGGCGCGGGTCGAGCACATAGCGGGCGCCCGTCTCCACCGTGACGCCCAGGCCGAGCGCGTCCAGCCGCCGCGCGACCCGTCGGGTGCGGGTGCCGAGGTCGGGGGCGAGGGGGTCGAGGTGCATGTGGTCGAGCGTCAGACCGACGCCGTCGTAGCCGAGATCGGCGAGGAGGGAGAGCGCGTCGTCGAGCCGGAGGTCGGCCAGACCGTTGGTGCCGTAGCCGAAGCGGAGCGGCTGCAGGGGCTGGAGGGGATCGAGAGGAGAGTTCTCCGGAGTCACGTCACACTCACCTTCTTCGCGAACCTCGCTCCCAGCGGGGCCAGGGCCGCGATGAGGAGGGCCGTGGCCTTGCCCTTGGAGCGGGCGGTCAGGGCGGCCTGAAGGGGGATCGTGGCGCGGACGCCGGCGCCGACGGCTCGTTGGGTGAGCGGAGGTGAGGGGTTGAGCGTGGCGTGGAAGTAGGGGCGGGCGGTGGCCGCGACGTAGGCGGCCGCGAGAGCGGTGGTGACCGCCATGCCGCTCTCCGGCGGCCTCGCGGGACTGAGGTGTGCCGCGGGTTTCCGGCCGGGCACAGGTCCTGGAGGCCGAGTCGCTCCTGGCCCGAGATGGTCACGAGCGGTTACCCCTCGGTGCTCTGAAGGCCGATGCGTCACCACACGGGTCAGCAGGGCGGTCGTCGCGAGCGCCGCCAAGGGGGCCAGAGGCGAACCGCCCTGGGCTTCCTGACGGGAGACCGTCGTGACGGCCAGCGTGTGGATGCCGAGGAGGGCCGCTGAGGGGAGTGCCGGTCGGGTGCGGCCGGTCGTCGCGGCGGCTCCCAGGAGCAGGTCGAGTCCACGAGCCGCGGCCATGGCCACGGGGCCCGCGGGGGTGTGCTTCAGGCCGAGGTCGTACGCCCAGACGGTCGCCGCGAGGGGCACGGCGACGGCCAGGGCGGGGCGGCCGGCGCCGGAGGCGAGGGCCAGTCCGGCGCCGGTGAGGGCACAGGCCGCCGTGAGGGCGGCGGAGGGGCGGATGCGGCCGGAGGGCAGGGGGCGGTGCGGGCGTTCGACGGCGTCGATGTCGCGGTCCGCCCAGTCGTTGAGGGCCATGCCGGCCTCGTAGAGACAGAGGGAGGAGCCGATGGCGAGCAGGGTGCGGGCGTTGGGTGCCGCGCCGGTGGCGGCCGTGCCGGCCAGGGCGTCGCCCGGGACGCTGAACAGGGCGGGCAGACGGAGAAGTTCGGCCCAGGCACGTCCGCGCTGTGACCGGCCGGTGCATGCACAGGGGGTCGTGTCACCGGCGCCGCCTCCAGGAGCGGCTGTGGACGCGCCCTCAAGGCATCCGCAAGAGTTTTCGCGCGGCGTCACAGCGCCTCCCCCGTCCCGTCGGGCTGTGTCACCGACCTGCTGCCCTGGCCCTCTTCACCGGCCTGCCCCAGGCTCCGCCCGAACCGGACCAGTCCCTCGTACTGCTCGGCAAGACCGGACGGCCCGTCCCCGACGGGGTCCTTGAAGTAGAAGCCGAGGGCGTCGAGCGGACCGGACAGCCCTGCCTCGTGGGCGCGGGCCGTGAGGCGGGCCAGGTCCAGTACGAGGGGTGCCGCGAGCGCCGAGTCGCAGCCCTGCCAGATGGTCTGGAGGATCATGCGGGTGCCGAGGAAGCCGTCGAAGGCGATGTGGTCCCAGGCGGTCTTCCAGTCGCCGAGGGCCGGGACGTCGTCGATGTGGACCTCGCCCTCGGGGACGGTGCCGAGGGTGTCGGCGAGGACGCGTTCCTTGCCGGCGTTCTTCGCCGCGGCGGCGGCCGGGTCGGCGAGGGCGGCGCCGTCGCCGCCGCCCAGCAGGTTCGTGCCGGACCAGGCCCGGACCCTCAGCGACCGCTGCGCGAACATCGGGCCCAGCACGGCCCGCAGCAGTGTCTGTCCGGTCTTGCCGTCCCGGCCGGCGTACGGCAGGCCGCTCCGCTCGGCCTCGCGGGCGGCGGTGGGGTGGTGGATGCCCTCGGAGGGGGTGAAGTTGACGTAGGGGCAGCCCGCGCGCAGGGCGGCCAGCGCGTACAGGGTGCTGGCGGGGAGCGGGGCGTCGGGGCCCTGGGACGCGGGTTCGGTGGAGGCGACGTTCACCACCACGGTTCGCTCCAGCTCGTGGCGGTGCGCGAAGTCGCGTATGTCGTCGGCGAAGGCCGTGATCAGCTCGGCCTCGCTTCTGGTGTCCCCCGGGGTGGGGCCACCGGGTTTGATCTCCCGGTCGGCGGCGGCGAGGTCGGCGGCGACGGCGGTGGCGACGCCCGGCGGGAGGACACCGCCGGCGGTCAGGGTCTCGGCGCGTTTGGGCAGGGGGCAGTCGAGGGTGTCGTGGCCGCCGAAGACGAGGTCGGACAGCGCGGGCAGACCGCTGTCGGTGAACGCCGGGGTCTCGGTCACCATGCCGGTGGGCGGGTGGAGTCCCGCGGTGATGGCGGCGCACCCCGTGACGACGGTGGTGGCGACGGAGCCCCGGGCTCCGATCAGCCACACCCCCGCACGCGGTCGGGAGAGGGACGCGGACATGGGCAGCCTCCTGGTCGTGCGCGAACCCGAGGGGGGAAGGGAGACGGCGGGCGGGGGTCCGGCGTCCCCCGCCCGCCGCCGTTCAGTCGCCCTTGACGGGCAGTTCCTTCAACTGGATGTTGCGGAAGGAGACCTGGTCGTCGGCGCCATGGTTCTGGAGGCCGATGTAGCCGTCGGTCAGGCTCCGCTGGGGGTCCTTGTTGCTGAAGTCGTTGATCTTGACTCCGTTGAGGAACACCTGGAGGCGTTCGCCCTGGACCTTGATCTCGTAGGAGTTCCACTGGCCGGGCGGCCGCAGAACCTGGTCACGGGCCTTGATGTTCGCCGACTTGAACGAGTAGACGGAGCCCGTGGTGCGGTCGGCCGCGTCCGTGGCGTCGATCTGGATCTCGTAGCCCTTGTTCACCGCGGACCAGGGGTCGTCGGAGGCGGGGAAGCCCACGAAGATCCCGGAGTTGTCGTCGCCCCGCATCTTCCAGTCGAGCTTGAGGGAGTACGACTTCAGCTCCTTGGCCTGGTACCAGAGCAGGCCCATGCCGCCCTCGGACTCCATCACGCCGTCCTTGACGGTGAACTTGCCGGGGCCTGCCTGCTTCCAGCCGTCCAGGGTCTGGCCGTTGAAGATCTTCCGGTAGTCCTTGCTGGGCTTGCAGTCCGCCTTCACCTGGCCGGTGGCGTACTGCAGGCCGCCGAGCAGGTGGGCGCGGAAGGCTTCCTCGGCGTAGGACTCCTTGGTGTGGCCGCCGCCGGTGTAGAAGGACCGGCCGCCGCCGTAGCTCTGGCACCAGGCGATCGGGTGGTCGCCCTTCATGTTCCCGCCCTGGTAGCTGGTCTCGTCCAGGGTGGCGAGGACCTTGGCCTGCTCACGCGGGTTGGTGCGGTAGTTGTACCACTCGTCCGTGCGCTCCCAGGCGTCGTCCAGATGCCCGGTGGACGGGTGGTCGTGGTCCTCGACGCGGACGGTGGCCTTCTGGATGGCCGGGTGCGAGTCGAAGTAGGCGCCGACGAGGCCGCCGTAGAACTGCCAGTCGTACTCGGTGTCGGCCGCGGCGTGGATGCCCAGGTAACCGCCGCCGCCCGCCACGTAGTCCTCGAAGGCCTTCTGCTGCTCGGCGTTGAGGACATCACCCGTGGTGGACAGGAAGGCCACCGCGTCGTACTTGGCGAGGTTGGTCGTGGTGAACTGACGGGCCTCCTCGGTCGCGTCGACCGTGATGCCGGCCGGGCCGCCGAGCTCCTTCAGGGCGGCGATGCCTGCCGGGATGGAGTCGTGCCGGAAGCCGGCGGTCTTGGAGAAGACCAGGACCTTCTTGCCGCCCTTGAACGGCTCCTTGGAGAACTCGAAGTCGTCCACGTCGTACAGCGCGCCCTCGCCGCCCTTGAAGACCAGGTAGATGTCCGTGGTCTTCTTGGGCAGGGACCGCAGCGGTACGTCGACGTTCTGGAAGGTCTCCCAGCCGCCGGTCGGCGGGATGTACGCCGAGCCGTGCAGCGGTCCGTCGGGCGAGCCGGTGCGCAGTTCGATGAAGCCGCCCGCGCCGCCGGAGGAGGCCCGCACGGTCATCTTCTTCTGCCCGTCGAACCGGTAGGGGCTGAAGGAGATCCAGTCGCCGTCGTCGATGTTGCCCACGGTCTTGCCGCCGTTGGCGCCGGTCTTCTCGATCACTGTCACGCCCGACTGGGTGGTGAAGTGCTCGCCCTGGCGGTGCAGCGGCTGGAGCACGGCGCGAGCGGTGCCGGTCAGCGTCTCCTGGCCGTTCGCCCCGCCGTCGGTGTAACTGGCGCCGACGACGCCGTAGATGTTGGCGTTGGGGTCGTGGCCGCCGTCACCGGGGGGCGGCTTCAGGGTGCCCTCGCAGCCCATCTCGCTGGTCAGCTCGTGGGCGTGGGAGTCATGGCCGAGGCTGTAGGCGACCTTGACCTTGGAGCAGTCGACGGTCTCCTCGGGGTCGGTGACGGTCACCTTGAAGGGGACGGGCTTGCCGAACTCGGCCAGGGCGCCGTTGGCCGGGATGTCGATCCGCACCTTGGGCTCGGTGTTGCCGACCACGATCCGGGTGCTGGCGTTGCCGGTGTTGCCCTCGGCGTCCTTGGCGGTGAAGGTCGCGGTGTAGGTGCCGACCTTCTTGTACCTGTGGGTGGGGTTGAGGCCCTCGCCCTTGGTGCCGTCGCCGAAGTCCCAGCTGTAGGTGAGGTCCGGGGAGTCGGCGTCCTTGGCCGAGCCGGTGAACTTGACCTTCAGGCCGGCCGCTCCGGACGTCTTGTCGGCGCTGACCTCGGCGATCGGCGAGAAGCCGTCCTCGGCGTTCTCGATCCGGTACAGGGCGGAGTTCTCGTCGCCCTGGAACCAGGAGACGCCGTAGTCGAGGACGTAGAGCGCGCCGTCCGGACCGAACTCCATGTCCATGATCTGCGTGCCGGTCCACGGGAAGTCGTTGATCTTCGCGACGGAGCCGTCGGTGTTCTCCTCGATCCGCTTGATCCAGCGGCGGCCGAACTCACCGGCGAAGAAGTCACCGTCGTAGGCCTCGGGGAACTTCACCTTGGAGTCGAGCTCGGGGTCGTAGCGGTAGACCGGGCCGGCCATCGGGGACTCGGAGCCGCTGCCGAACTCGGGCAGGGATCCGCCGTCGTACGGGATCCAGGCGGCCTGCGCGGGCGGCAGGTCGGTCAGGCCCGTGTTGTACGGCGAGGTGTTCTTCGGGGCGTTGCAGTCGAACGGCTCGCCGGACTCCTTGGTGGCGAAGTCGTAGTCGACGTACGCGTCGTTGTCGCCGGTGCAGAACGGCCAGCCGAAGTTGGCGGCCTTGGTGACCTTGGCGAACTCGACCTGTCCCCCCGGGCCCCGCTTGGGGTCGGCGGCGCCCGCGTCGGGGCCGTAGTCGCCGACGTAGACGGTGCCGGTCTTGTCGTCGACGCTCATCCGGAACGGGTTGCGGAAGCCCATCGCGTAGATCTCGGGGCGGGTCTTGTCCGTGCCCGGGGCGAAGAGGTTGCCGTCCGGGACGGTGTACGAGCCGTCCTCGGCGACCTTGATCCGCAGGATCTTGCCGCGCAGGTCGTTGGTGTTGGCGGAGCTGCGGCGGGCGTCGAAGGCGGGGTTGCGGCCCTCACGGTCGTCGATGGGCGTGTAGCCGTCGGACGCGAAGGGGTTGGTGTCGTCGCCGGTCGACAGGTAGAGGTTGCCGGCCGCGTCGAAGTCGATGTCGCCGCCGACGTGGCAGCAGATGCCGCGGGAGGCCGCGACGTCGATGACCTTCTTCTCGCTGGCCTTGTTCAGCGTGCCGTTGGCGTTGAGGGTGAAGCGGGAGAGGCGGTTGACGCCGTCGAACTTCTTGAAGTCCTCGGCGGTGCCGGTCTCCGGGGCGTCGCCCGCGGGGGTGTCGAGCGGTGGGGCGTAGTAGAGGTAGATCGCCCGGTTGTTCTTGAAGTCCGGGTCGATGCCGACGCCCTGCAGGCCCTCCTCGTCGTGGCTGTAGACGTCGAGCTTGCCGGCGACCTTGGTGACGCCGCCCTGGTCGGTGAGGCGCAGCGTGCCGTCGCGCGAGGTGTGCAGCACGCTGCGGTCCGGGAGCACGGCGAGCGACATCGGCTCGCCCGTCTCGGGTTCGCCCTTGGCGAGCGGCACCTGCTGGAACTGGCCCTCGGCGGCCGCCGGATCGTCGTGTTCCGGGTGGCCGGGGTGGGCGCCGGCGACGGTGGCCGGGGTGCCCACGGCCAGGAGCAGGCCGGTGAACAGGGCGACGGTGGCGCGAAGCCCGGGACGCCCGGGATGCCTGGGGGTGCGGGTGCTTCTGAGGCTGGTTCTGTGCACGAAGTCCCTCCGGGAACGGGGTGGGCCGTACGGGGTGGGTGCGTAGACGTGCGGTGCGGGCGCCGGGGTGCGCCGTCACCCCGGAGGTTCGATGTCCTGGTTCAGCTGTTGAACGCCGCGTCGAAGGACGCGCTCGGTGGGTCGAAGTCGAAGGCCTTCAGCCGGGTCAGCGCCTCGGGCGCCCCCTGGAGCCGGTCCATGCCGGCGTCCTCCCACTCGACCGAGACCGGGCCCTGGTAGTCGATGGAGCGCAGCATCCGGAAGACGTCCTCCCACGGGACGTCGCCGTGCCCGGCGGAGACGAAGTCCCAGCCGCGCCGCGGGTCGCCCCAGGGCAGGTGGGAGCCGAGCCGGCCGTTGCGTCCGTCGAGGCGCTTGCGGGCCTCCTTGCAGTCGACGTGGTAGATCCGGTCGCGGAAGTCCCAGAGGAAGCCGACCGGGTCGAGGTCCTGCCACACGAAGTGCGACGGGTCGAAGTTGAGGCCGAAGGCGGGGCGCCGGCCGACCGCCTCCAGCGCGCGGACCGTCGTCCAGTAGTCGTAGGCGATCTCGCTGGGGTGCACCTCGTGCGCGAACCGCACGCCCTCGGCGTCGAAGACGTCCAGGATCGGGTTCCAGCGGTCGGCGAAGTCCTGGTAGCCGCGTTCGATCATCGCGTCGGGAGCGGGCGGGAACATGGCGACCAGATGCCAGATGGCGGAGCCGGTGAAACCGATGACGGTGTCGACACCGAAGGCGGCCGCGGCGCGCGCGGTGTCCTTCATGCGTTCCGCGGCCCGCTGCCGTACGCCTTCCGCGTCTCCGTCGCCCCACACCGCGCCCGGCACGATGGCCTGGTGGCGTTCGTCGATGATGGCGTCACAGACGGCCTGGCCGACGAGGTGGTTGGAGATGGCCCAGCACTTGAGGCCGTACTTGTCGAGCAGAGCCCGGCGACCGTCGAGATACCCCGGGTCGGAGAGCGCCTTGTCGACTTCGAAGTGGTCGCCCCAGCAGGCGAGTTCGAGGCCGTCGTAGCCGAAGTCGCGGGCGAGCCGGCAGACCTCCTCCAGGGGCAGGTCCGCCCACTGGCCGGTGAACAGCGTGAACGTACGCGGCATCCGCGTCAGCCTCCTCAGAGGGCGATCGGCGTGTAGACGGAGTTCTTCTCCGCGCTCTCCTCGACCGCCGCGAGCACGCGCTGCACCTGCAGCCCGTCGGCGAAGGAGGGTTCGGGGCGGCGGCCCTCGGCGACGGCGTGGACCAGGTCGCGGGCCTGGTGGACGAAGGTGTGCTCGTAGCCGAGGCCGTGGCCCGGCGGCCACCAGGCGTCCAGGTAGGGGTGGTCGGGTTCGGTGACGAGGATCCGGCGGAAGCCGGCCTCCGCGCCCGGCTCGGTGCCGTCGTGGAACGACAGCTCGTTGAGCCGCTCAAGGTCGAAGGCGAGCGAGCCGCGCTCGCCGTTGAGCTCGATGCGCAGGGCGTTCTTTCGGCCGGTCGCGTAGCGGGTGGCCTCGAAGGAGGCCAGGGCGCCGGAGGGGAAGCGGGCGGTGAACAGGGCGGCGTCGTCCACGGTGACCTGGCCGGTGCCGGCCGAGGAGACCGCGGCCAGGCCGCTCGTGGCGCCGGTGGGCAGCGGCCGCTCCCGTACGAAGGTCTCCGTCAGCGCGGAGACGCCCGCCAGCCGCTCCCCCGTCAGGTACTGCGCGAGGTCGATGATGTGCGCGCCCAGATCGCCGAGCGAGCCCGAGCCGGCCTGCTCCCTGCGCAGCCGCCAGGTCAGCGGGAACTCCGGGTCGACGAGCCAGTCCTGGAGGTACGTCACGCGCACGTGCCGCAGCCTGCCCAGGCGGCCCTCGTCGACCATCCGGCGGGCCAGGGCGGTGGCCGGCACCCGACGGTAGTTGAAGCCGACCATCGCCACCTGGCCGCGCGCGTACGCCTCTTCGGCCGCGCGTTCCATCGACGCGGCTTCCTCGACGGTGTTGGCTAGGGGCTTCTCGCACAGGACGTGCTTGCCGGCGGCCAGGGCGGCGAGGGCGATCTCGGCGTGGCTGTCGCCGGGGGTGCAGATGTCGACGAGGTCGATGTCGTCCCGTTCGACCAGGGCACGCCAGTCGCTCTCGGTGGACGCCCAGCCGTGCCGGTCGGCCGCCGCCCGCACGGCGTTCCGGTCCCGGCCGCAGATCGCGGCCTGAACCGGGTTCAGCGGCAGGTCGAAGACGCGGCCCGCGGTGCGCCAGCCCTGGGAGTGGGCGGCGCCCATGAAGGCGTAGCCCACCATCCCCACGCGCAGGGGTGGCTTGCCTGCCTCCTCGGTCCCTTCTGACTGCTGCTGCGGCTGTCCCATGTGGGAGTCCTCCTCGTCCTGGTCGGGGTCGCGCACGTGGGGGGTGCGGGGGCGGAACCGGTCACTGGAAGCCGGTGGGCATGTACTGGTCGACGTTGGTCTTGTCGACGACGGCCGAGTAGAGCGTGATCGACGCGGGGATCTCGAACTCCGCCATGCCGCCGACGCCCTTGCCCTGGCCGAGGGCGCGGGCGAGGTCGATCGCGGAGGCGGCCATGGTCGGCGGGTACAGAACCGTCGCCTTGAGCACGCCGTCGTCCTGCTTGATGGCCTGGAAGGCGGAGAGCGCGCCCGCGCCGCCGACCATCAGGAAGCCGTCGCGCCCGGCCTGCTCGATGGCCCGCAGCGCGCCCACACCCTGGTCGTCGTCGTGGTTCCACAGCGCGTCGAACTTGGACTGGGCCTGGAGCAGCTGGGCCATCTTGGCCTGGCCGGACTCGACGGTGAAGTCGGCGGCCTGGCGGGCGACCTTCTTGATGTTGGGGTAGTTCTTCAGGGCGTCGTCGAAGCCCTTGGTGCGCTGCTTGGTCAGCTCCAGGTTGTCCAGGCCCGCCAGTTCGATGACGCGGGCGCCCGACTTCCCCTTGAGCTTCTCGCCGATGTAGTGCCCGGCGTTGAGGCCCATGCCGTAGTTGTCGCCGCCGATCCAGCAGCGGTATGCCTGCGGGGTGTTGAAGATCCGGTCGAGGTTGACGACCGGGATGCCCGCGCGCATCGCCTTCAGCCCGACCTGGGTGAGGGCCTTGCCGTCGGCGGGCAGCACCACCAGGACGTCGACCTTCTTGTTGATGAGGGTCTCGATCTGGCCGATCTGCTGGGCGGTGTCGTTGGAGCCCTCGGTGATCTCCAGCGTGACGTCCGAGTACTTCTCGGCGCGCTCCTTGGCGTTGTCGTTGATGGCGTTGAGCCAGCCGTGGTCGGCCTGCGGTCCGGCGAAGCCGATGGTGACCTTCTTGCCCGGCTTGTCGTCGGCGGCGGGCTGGTCGTTGCCGGCCGGCTCGTCCTTGGAGTCGGAGGGCTCGTTGCTCGTGCAGCCGGTGAGGAGGGCACCGGCGGAGACGGCGGCGGCCCCGAAGAGCAGTCCTCTGCGGCTCGTGATCTCTGTCATGGCGGTGAACCCTTTCCTCAGGTCGTGCTCGCGGTACGGCGCTGGACCAGCACGGCGGCGACGATGATCGCGCCCTTGGCGATCTGCTGGACGTCGCTCTGCAGGTTGTTCAGGGCGAAGATGTTGGTGATCGTGAAGAAGATCAGGACGCCGAGCACGGAGCCGGTGATGGTGCCGCGGCCGCCGGTGAGCAGCGTGCCGCCGATGATCGCGGCGGCGATGGCGTCGAGTTCGTAGAGGTTGCCGTTGGTGTTCTGGCCCGAGCCGGACAGGACGATCAGCAGGAAGGCGGCGATGCCGCAGCACAGCCCGGACAGCAGATAGAGGTAGAGCCGCTGGCGGCGTACGTCGATGCCGGCGAGCCGGGCGGCCTCCGGGTTGCCGCCGACGGCGACGGTGCGGCGGCCGAAGGTGGTGCGGTTGAGCACCAGCCAGCCGATGACCGTCACGGCGGCGAAGACCAGGACCAGGGGCGGGATGCCGAGGATGTAGGCGTCGCGTTCGCCCAGGTCGAGGACGGAGGGCACGGTGACGATCTGTGTCTTGCCGTCGGTGATCTGCAGGGCGAGGCCGCGGGCGGAGGCCAGCATGGCGAGGGTGGCGATGAACGGCACCATCGCGCCGTAGGCGATGAGCACCCCGTTGACCAGGCCGCAGCCGACTCCGACGATCATCGACGTGAAGAGGATTCCGGCGAAGCCGTACTCCTGGGTGGCGACCGTGGTCGCCCACACCGAGGCGAGGGCGACGATCGCGCCGACCGACAGGTCGATGCCGCCGGAGACGATGACGAAGGTCATGCCGACGGTGACGACGCCGACCACGGAGGCCTGGGTGAGGACGAGTTGCAGGTTGCGGGTGTCGAGGAACTCGTCGGGCTTGGTGATGCCGCCGACGAGGATCAGCGCGGCGAGCACGCCGAGCAGGGAGAGGGTGCGGACGTCGGCGCGGGCCAGCAGGCCGCGCCAGGCCGGGGGCTGGGCCTGGGGCACCTTGGCGGTGCTGTCCCGCGGCGGGGAGACGGGCTGCGTCATGACGCCGGGCTTCCTTCCATGACCAGGTCGAGTACGCGGTGTTCGTCGAGTTCGCGCGCGGGTGCCGTGTGGACGACACGGCCCTCGCGCAGCACCAGGACGCGGTCGGCGAGGCCGAGTACCTCGGGCACCTCGCTGGAGACCAGCAGCACGGCGAGGCCTTCGTCGGCCAGCCGGCGGACCACGGCGTACAGTTCGGCGCGCGCGCCGACGTCGACGCCGCGGGTGGGTTCGTCGAGCAGCAGCACCCGGCAGCCGCGCAGCAGCCAGCGGGCCAGGACGGCCTTCTGCTGATTGCCGCCGGACAGGGTGCGCACGGGAACGGAGGGGTTGTCCGGCCTGAGCGACAGCTCGCGCGTCGCGGCCCGGGCGGCACCGAGTTCGGCACCCCGGTCGATCCATCCGCCGCGCGAGAAGCGGGACATGGAGGAGACCGACACATTGCGGGTGACGGACTCCAGCATCAGCAGGGCCTGGGCCTTGCGTTCCTCGGGGGCGAGTCCGAGTCCGGCCCGGACGGCGGCCCGTACGCTGCCCGGCTTCAAGGGCCGTCCGTCGACCAGTACCTGACCGGACGTCGGTTTGCGGGCCCCGTAGACGGTCTCCAGGATCTCGGAGCGGCCCGAGCCGACGAGTCCGGCGAGGCCGACGATCTCGCCGGGCCGCACCTCCAGGTCGAAGGGCTCGAACTCCCCCTGGCGGGCCAGCCCTTGAATCCGGAGAACCGATTCTCCGGTCGGCGGGGAGACGGGCCGGTCGGGGAAGACGTACTCGACGTTGCGGCCCGTCATCAGTGCGACGACCTCGCGGGTCGGTGTCGACTTCGCCGGAAGCCCGTTCGCGACGGCCCGCCCGTCCTTCAGCACGGTGACCCGGTCGCCGATGCGCCGGATCTCCTCCAGACGGTGCGAGATGTAGACGACGGCGACTCCGGCGGCGGTGAGATCGCCGACGATGCGGAAGAGGTTGTCGACCTCGTCCGGGTCGAGGGCGGCGGAGGGCTCGTCCATCACGATGAGCCGCACGTCGTGGGAGAGCGCCCGCGCCATGGACACGATCTGCTGCTGCGCGGCCGACAACTCCCCGACCAGGCGGGCCGGATCGACCTCCGGATGCCCGAGTCGCTTGAGGAGCCGAGCGGTCGACTCGCGTGCCGTCTTCCCGCGTACGACGAACCCGGCGGCGGTCGGCTCATGACCGAGGTGGACGTTCTCGGCGACCGACAGATGCTCGACCAGGTCGAGTTCCTGGTAGATGGTGGCGATGCCGAGGCGCATGGCGGCGATCGGCGAGCGGAGCGTGACCTCCTCGCCGCGCCAGCGGATGGTGCCGGTGTCGGGTTGGTGGGCACCGGCCAGGACCTTGATGAGGGTCGACTTGCCGGCGCCGTTCTGGCCGAGCAGACAGTGCACCTCACCGGCCTGGACGTCGAGGTCGACGCCGTCGAGCGCCCGGACTCCGGGGAACGACTTGGTGATGCCGGACATGCTGAGCAGCGGTGGTTCTGGTGCCATGCGAATTCCCCTTGGCGGGCGTGCGGGCCGGTTTCAGGGCGCTTTTCGAACAGGCGTGATCAGGGCAGGGCAGGGCAGAGCAGCGGATCGTGCGGGTGAGCCTGTCGTACGAGTGCTTACGCAGGTGAGAACAGGTGATCGCTGATGAGCCGGGCCGCGCCGATGACACCGGCGGCGGGTCCCAACTCGCCCAGGACGATGGGCAGATTGCCGGTCGCCAGCGGCAGCGACTGGCGGTAGACCTGGGTGCGGATCGCAGCGAGCAGCGTGTGGCCGAGGCCGGTCACCCCGCCGCCGATCACCACAAGGCCCGGGTTGAAGAAGCTGACCAGGCCGGCGATGACCTGGCCGGTGTGATTGCCGCCCTCGCGGATCAGGTCGAGTGCGGTGGCGTCGCCCGCGGCGGCCGCGGCGGCGACGTCGACGGCGGTGAGGCCGCCGTTCGTCTCCAGCCGCGATGCCAGTTCGGCCGAAAGCCCCTGCTGGGCGGCCTCCGTGGCGTCGCGGGCGAGGGCCGCCCCGCTGAAGTGGGCCTCCAGGCAGCCCCGGTTGCCGCAGGCGCAGGGACGGCCGTCGGGCACGGCCTGGATGTGCCCGATGTCGCCGGCGCTGCCCGTCGTACCGCGGTAGACCTCACCGCCGACGACGATGCCGCAGCCGATGCCGGTGCCGATCTTGACGCAGAGGAAGTCGGCGACGGTGCGGGCGACGCCCGCGTGCTGCTCCCCCATCGCCATGAGGTTCACGTCGTTGTCGACCATGACCGGGCAGCCGAGTTCCTGGCTGAGCGCCTCCCGCACGGGGAAGCCGTCCCAGCCGGGCATGATCGGCGGTGCCACCGGGATGCCCTCGGGGAAACGGACCGGGCCCGGCACGCCGATACCGGCGCCGTCGAACCCCTCCGCGAGCCCGGAGGCCTTCAGTTTCGCGGCCATGGCCAGGACCTGCTCGAAGACCGCGACCGGACCTTCGCGTACGTCCATGGGCTGGTTGATGTGGCCGAGGGTCTCCAGTTCGGCGTTGGTGACGGCGACGTCGACCGAGGTCGCGCCGATGTCGACGCCGAGGAAGCGCAGACCGGGGTTGAGCCGGATGTTGTGGGAGCGGCGGCCACCGCGCGAGGCGGCGAGTCCGTCGGCCACGACCAGCCCCGTCTCCAGCAGCCGGTCCACCTCCACGGCGAGCTTGGACCGCGAGAGGTCGACCTGGTCGCCCAGCTGGGCACGGGAGTTGGGTCCGCCGTCGCGCAACAGCGTGAGCAGTCGGGCCTGGTGGGCGTTTCCGGGTCGTGCGGTCATACGTCTCACGAGCCCCTCCCCGCCTCGATCGGCCTGTGCGCGCCGGTTTTCCGCCACATCAGTGGCTTGCTTTCGAAGGGAACGTAGCAGCGGCTGCCGGAGGTGGGAAGAAGTCGCGCAGGAATTGCCCTCTACTTTTTCCACTCACAGGACAAAGACACGAAGGGCGGGTCTTACGTGGCAGGTAATCGACCGTGAGCGCGGCCCAGGTCAGGCTGGCACCAGCACGCGTCGTCGACGTCCGGAGGTCCCCATGAGCGACACCCCTGCCCCCGAAGCACTGGTGAAGGCGGTGCCCTTCGCCGGGAAGCTGGGCATCGCCCTCGAGGAGGCCACCCCCGCCCGGGTCAGGGCCGTGCTTCCCTGGGCTCCGGAGTTGTGCACGGTGGGCGGAGCGCTGCACGGGGGAGCCCTGATGGCGCTCGCCGACACGGCCGGCGCGGTCTGCGCTTTCCTCAATCTGCCGCCGGGCGCGGGCACCTCGACGGTCGAGTCGAAGACGAACTTCTTCCGCGCCATGCGGTCGGGCGTCGTCCGCGCCGAGGCACGGCCCGTTCACGTGGGACGCTCGTTCATCGCCGTCCGGACGGACCTGCACGACGAGGACGGCACCCTGGTGGGCCAGACGACGCAGACCCAGGCGGTGCTGGCAGCCGGCTGAGGGCCCTACGAACGCGCCCGCGCGTGGTACGACCGCCGCGTGTGCTCCGTGTGTTCGCGCATCAGCTGGGTGGCCCGCCCTTCGTCCCGGTCGGCGATCGCCGCGATCAGTTCGCGGTGCTCGATCCAGGACTGGTGGCCGCGCCGGCGGGCCACCGGCGTGTAGTACCAGCGCACGCGGCGGTCGACCTGGGCGGCGAGTTCGGCGAGGACGGCGTTGCCGGCGAGCTCCATGATCTTGGCGTGGAAGCGGGCGTTCATGGCGACGGCGCCGTCCACGTCGTCGGCCTCGACGGCCTTCTCGCCCTCCGCGCAGAGGGTTTCCAGGGCGGCGAGGCCCGCGCTGTTCGCGTTGGCCGCCGCGAGGCGGGCCGCCTCGGCCTCCAGGAGCGTACGGACCGTGAGGAGCTGGTCGGCCTCCTCCTCCGTCGGCTCGTGCACGAACGCGCCCTGGGCGGGCCGCAGATCGACCCACCCCTCGGTGTTGAGCCGCTGCAGCGCCTCGCGCACCGGCTGCCGTGAGACCCCCAGATGCCCGGCGAGTTCGCTCTCGACGAGGTGCTGGCCGGGCTGGAGGGCACGCGTGGTGATGAGTTCGAGAAGTGCCTCGTAGACACGGTCACGCAGCGGACCCGGGCGTTCCAGCTTGGGTACCGCCCCCTGGGGCAGGCCTGTCGACAGCATCGCGGTCCCCCTCCTCGGCAGGGCCGTGCACAGCGCGGCGGCAGCCGGTGTCGCCGCAGAGTCAGTATCGATTGTCTTTCGTCTACAGTCTACGGCGCACAAGGGCCAGGGTTTCGGGCAGTTGGCCGCGTCACACCACGGCCGCCTGAGGGCTCAGGGGCAGCGGACGACCTGTCCCGCGTACGACAGGTTCCCGCCGAAGCCGAACAGCAGGACCGGGTCGCCGGTGGAGACCGCGCCCTGTTCGACGAGCTTGGAGAAGGCGAGCGGGATGCTCGCGGCGGAGGTGTTGCCGGACTCGGTGACATCGCGCGCGACGACGGCGTTCACGGCACCGATCTTCTCGGCGAGGGGTTCGATGATGCGCAGGTTCGCCTGGTGCAGGACGACCCCGGCGAGGTCCGCCGGCTCAAGACCGGCCCGCTCGCACGCCCGGCGCGCGATGGGCGGCAGCTGCGTGGTCGCCCATCGGTAGACGCTCTGCCCTTCCTGGGCGAAACGCGGGGGCGTGCCCTCGATCCGCACCGCGCGCCCCATCTCGGGCACCGAACCCCACAGCACCGGCCCGATGCCGGACTCCTCGGCGGCCTCGACCACCGCGGCCCCGGCCCCGTCCCCGACGAGCACGCAGGTACTGCGGTCGCTCCAGTCGGTCACCTCGGACATCTTGTCGGCCCCGATGACCAGCGCACGGCTCGCGCCCCCCGCGCGAACGGTGTGGTCGGCGGTGGCCAGGGCGTGGGTGAAACCGGCGCACACGACGTTGAGGTCCATCGTGGCCGGCTGCGGCATCCCGAGGCGGGCCGCGACCCGGGCGGCCATGTTGGGCGAGCGGTCGACGGCGGTGGATGTGGCGACCAGCACCAGGTCGATGTCGGCGGGGGCGAGGCCGGCCGCCGCGAGGGCCTTGGCGCCGGCGTGGGCGGCCAGCTCGTCGACCGGTTCGTCGGGCCCGGCGATGTGGCGGGTGCGGATGCCCACCCGGCTCCTGATCCACTCGTCACTGGTGTCCACCAGGCCCGCCAGGTCCTCGTTGGTGAGCACCTTGGCGGGCTGGTAGTGGCCGACGGCGGCGATGCGCGAGCCGTTCATGTGGGTGGGTCCCCCTCGTTGCCTTGGGTAGCGTGACCCACCAGTCTGATCAGTGACTCACGGGTACGACGGCAGCCAAGGCAACAGGAAACGAGCACCAGGGTTGTCAGCTTCGGTCAGGACCTCGGACGCCCGGGCACCTGTCGCCGGGGCCCGGTCCCGCCACAGGCCTTACCCGGTGAACAGCTGTGTCGCCTTCCGGACGAGCTCGTACAGCCCGTAGGCGAGCGGTACGCCCACCCACACCCAGGCGAGGGCGATCAGCCACCGCCGGTCCGGGCTAGGCGGACTCTGACTGCTGCTGGACACTCTCGGCCTCCTTCGGCTGCGGGACGTGATGGCGGGGGTGGACGGGCCGGACGAGTTCGTTGGCGACGAAGCCGACGACGAGCAGGCCGATCATGATGACGAACGACAGCCCGTACAGGGACGCGCCGTGCCGGCCCGCCTCCTCCTGCCGGTCGGCGATCCAGTTCACGATGAGCGGCCCGAGCACACCGGCCAGGGACCAGGCGGTGAGCAGCCGCCCGTGGATGGCGCCGACCTGGTACGTGCCGAACAGGTCCTTCAGATACGCCGGGATCGTCGCGAAGCCGCCGCCGTAGAAGGAGAGGATGACTAGCGCGCACAGGATGAACAGCGGCTTGGAGGTGTCGCCGAACAGGGCGATGAGCGCGTACATCAGCGCGCCGACGCCCAGGTAGACGCGGTAGATGTTCTTGCGGCCGATCAGGTCGGACGTCGAGGACCAGCCGATGCGGCCCGCCATGTTCGCCGCCGACAGCAGGGCGACGAAGCCGGCGGCGGCCGTCACGGACACCGGGGTGGAGGTGTCCGCGAAGAAGTCCGTGATCATCGGCGCGGCCTTCTCCAGGATGCCGATGCCGGCGGTGACGTTCATGCAGAGCACGGTCCACAGGAGCCAGAACTGGGGAGTGCGCAGCGCCTGTTTCGCGGATACCTGCGGGCCGATGGGGGCTTGTCGCGCAGTTCCCCGCGCCCCTGAGGCATGAGGCGGAACCCGGACCAACAGCACGCCCAGCAGCATGAAGACGGCATACGACAGGCCGTGCACCAGGAACGCCATCGCGATCCCGGAGCTGTCCCCGCCGAACGACTCCAGCATCTGCGCCGACCACGGGGAGGCGATGAGCGCGCCGCCGCCGAAGCCCATGATGGCGATGCCGGTGGCCATGCCGGGCCGGTCCGGGAACCACTTGATCAGTGTGGAGACGGGCGAGATGTAACCGATGCCGAGGCCGATGCCGCCGACGAAGCCGTAGCCGAACACGATCAGCCAGTACTGCTCCAGGGACGCGCCCAGCGCGGAGAGCAGGAAGCCGGACGAGAAGCAGACCAGGGCGACGGTCATCGCCCAGCGGGGGCCGTTGCGTTCCACGAGCGTGCCGCCGAACGCGGCGGACAGGCCCAGCATGACGATGCCCAGCTGGAAGGGCAGCGCGCTCTGCGTGCCGCTGAGACCGAGCGCGGACTCGAGGGGCGGCTTGAACACGCTCCAGGCGTAGGCCTGGCCGATGGAGAGATGTACGGAGAGAGCAGCGGGCGGGACGAGCCAGCGGCTCCAGCCCGGGGGCGCGACTGGGGGACTCATGATTCCCGGACGGTAGGCAGTCGCACGGGAGTTGAAAAGGCGGCGCGTCGATCGTATGCGGTGAGCGGTATTCAGCATGCGCCGAACGGTCGCCGCACGGACCCTTGCCGCCCCAACCTCCATACTGTAGACAATATTTCGTCGACACAAGCCGCACGGCGGTTCCTGAGCGGTCGTACGGCAGTCACACCTCCGCGGTATCCCTCAAACCGAACGGAGTGTTCCCGTGAAAGTCGCAGTCCTCGGCGCCGGTGCCATCGGCGCCTACGTCGGCGCCGCGCTCCACCGCGCGGGTGCCGATGTACATCTCATCGCCCGTGGACCGCATCTGGCGGCCATGAGGCAGCACGGAGTCCGGGTGCGCAGCCCGCGCGGCGATTTCACCGCTCACCCCCACACGACCGACGACCCGGCCGAAGTGGGCCCGGTCGACTACGTCTTCCTGGGCCTGAAGGCCAACGCGTACGCGGCGTGCGGGCCGCTGATCGCGCCGTTGCTGCACGGGACGACGGCGGTCGTCGCGGCCCAGAACGGCATCCCCTGGTGGTACTTCCACCGGCACGGCGGCCCGTTCGACGGCCACCGCGTCGAGAGCGTGGACCCGGACGGCGCGGTGAGTGCGGTGCTCGCGCCCGAACGGGCCGTCGGATGTGTCGTCTACGCGGCGACCGAGCTCGAAGGGCCGGGCGTCGTACGGCACTTGGAGGGCACGCGGTTCTCGATCGGCGAGCCCGACCGCAGCCTCTCGGCCCGCTGTCTCGCCTTCAGCGACGCGATGCAGGCCGGTGGGCTCAAGTGCCCGGTGGAGTCCGGTCTGCGGGACGACATCTGGGTCAAGCTGCTCGGCAACATCTCCTTCAACCCGATCAGCGCGCTGGCCCGCGCGACCATGCGGCAGATGTGCCTGCACGGCGGCACCCGCAAGGTCATCGAGATCATGATGACCGAGACGCTCGCGGTCGCCGAGGCCCTCGGCTGCGAGGTCGGCGTCTCCATCGAGCGCCGGCTCGCGGGCGCCGAGCGGGTCGGCGACCACCGCACCTCCACGCTCCAGGACCTGGAGCGTGGCAAGCCGCTCGAACTCGACGTACTCCTCGCGGCGGTCGTCGAGCTGGCGGAGATCACCGGCGTGGAGGTGCCCACCCTGCGCACCGTGCACGCCATCTCGGACCTGCTCGCGCTGAGGAGCGCCGCATGAGGAAACGCGATCGAAGCCCGAAGACCTACACCCGGCTGACCCACCCGCTCGTACGTGATTCCCGCGACGAGCCCTTCCGGCAGGCGAGCTGGGAGGAGGCCCTGGACCGGGCCGCCCGGGGCATCGCCCGCAACCGCGGCGCCTTCGGGATGTTCAGCTGCGCCCGTGCCACCAACGAGATGAACTACGTGGCGCAGAAGTTCGCCCGGGTCGTCATGGGCACCAACAACGTCGACTCCTGCAACCGCACCTGTCACGCCCCGAGCGTGGCCGGCCTGTCGGCGGCGTTCGGCTCGGGCGGCGGGACCTCGTCGTACGAGGAGATCGAGCACACGGACCTCGTCGTGATGTGGGGCTCCAACGCCCGCTTCGCGCATCCGATCTTCTTCCAGCACGTGCTGAAGGGGATCAGGAACGGGGCCCGGATGTACGCGGTCGATCCGCGCCGGACCTCGACCGCCGAGTGGGCGGAGAGCTGGCTCGGCCTCAACGTCGGCACCGACATCCCGATGGCGCACGCGATCGGCCGCGAGATCATCCACGCGGGCCTCGCCAACGAGGCGTTCGTCGAGCGGGCGACCACCGGCTTCGAGGAGTACAGGGCGCTGGTCGAGCCGTGGACGCTGTCGCTCGCCGAGAAGGTGACGGGCGTACCGGCCACCGCCATCCGCGAGCTGGCGCACGCCTACGCCCGTGCCGAACGCGCCCAGCTGTGCTGGACCCTCGGCATCACCGAGCACCACAACGGCACCGACAACGTCCGCGCCCTGATCAACCTGTCCCTGCTCACCGGCCATGTCGGCCGCTACGGCTCGGGCCTGCAGCCCCTGCGCGGGCAGAACAACGTGCAGGGCGGCGGCGACATGGGGGCGATCCCCAACCGGCT
The DNA here is from genome assembly GCF_055594445.1 of Streptomyces sp. NPDC040589. Classification (NCBI taxonomy): domain Bacteria; kingdom Bacillati; phylum Actinomycetota; class Actinomycetes; order Kitasatosporales; family Streptomycetaceae; genus Streptomyces; species Streptomyces sp. NPDC040589. Next base: position 866,760 of record NZ_JBVIWP010000002.1, read on the forward strand.
GCCGGGCTTCCAGGACATCCTCGACCCGGACACCCGGCTGAAGTTCGAGTCGGCCTGGGACACCGTCATCCAGCCGCACTACGGACTGAATCTCACGGAGATGTTCGAGGCGATGGAGGACGGCGGCATCGAGGCCGTCTACTGCATCGGCGAGAATCCGGCCCAGTCGGAGGCCGACAGCGAGCAGGCCGTACGGCGGCTCAACGCCCTCGACTTCCTCGTCGTCCAGGACATCTTCCTCACGAAGACGGCCGAACTCGCGGACGTCGTCCTGCCGGCCACCGCCGGCTGGGCGGAGACCGAGGGCACGACCACCAACAGCGAGCGGCGGGTGCAGCGCGTCCGCAGGGCCGTCACTCCGCCCGGCGAGGCGCGCGAGGACATCGACATCCTCTGCGACCTCGCGGCCCGCCTCGGCCACGACTGGAAGTACGCCGACGCCGAGACCGTGTGGAACGAACTGAGGTCCGTCTCGCCCGACCACTACGGCATGACGTACGAGCGTCTGGAGGAGCACCAGGGCATCCAGTGGCCGTGCCCCAGCACGGACCGGCTCGAACCGGCCTATCTGCACGGCCGGTTGTGGGAGCCCGACCCCTCGGCACGTGGCCGGCTCGCCCCCTTCGGGATCGTGCAGCACGACCCGCCCGTGGACCTCACCGACGAGCAGTACCCGATCCGGCTGACCACCGGGCGGCGGCTCGACTCGTACAACACCGGGGTGCAGAGCGGTGGTTACGCCTCGCCGCTGCGGCGCGGCGAGTTCATCGAGCTGTGCCCGGAGGACGCCGAGCGCTACGGGGTCGTGGTCGGTGAGCAGGTCCAGGTCACCTCGCGGCGCGGGTCGGTGACCGCGCCCGTGTGGGTGGACACCGCGCTGCGGCCCGGGCTCGCCTTCATGACCATGCACTTCCCCGACGAGGTGGACACCAACGCGCTGACGATCGAGGCGAACTGCCCGATCGCGGGGACGGCGGAGTTCAAGGCGTCGGCGATCCGGATCGAGAAGCTGCCCATCGCGACGATCGTGGGGTGACGCACTGTGGACCTGCACTTCGGTGACAGCAAGCCGACGGACGAGGAACGGGCGGCCGTCGACGCCCTGCTCGGGCCTCCGGAGTCCTCCTGGGAGGGCGCCGATCGCTCCGATGCCGATCTCCGGTGGGCGCGGGGCGGGCGCGCGGCCCGGGACCGCCGCGACCTGCTGTTGCCGGGGCTGCACGCCCTCAACGACCGGATCGGCTGGATCAGCGACGGCGCCCTCGACTATCTGTGCCGGCGGCTGACCGTGCCGCCGGCGGAGGCGTACGGGGTGGCCACCTTCTACGCCATGTTCTCGGTCAAGCCCCGCCCGGCGACCGTGCTCCAGGTGTGCACGGACCTGGCGTGCGCGGCGGCCGGGGCGCCGGAGCTGTGCGCCGGGATCGAGGCCCGGCTCGGTCTCGGCAGCGGTGTGTCGGTCGAGCGCAGCCCGTGTCTGGGTCTGTGCGAACGGGCCCCGGCCGCGCTCGCGATCAGGGCCGGGGATCCCGTGCGTACGGCGGTGCCGGCGCCGGCGACCGTCGAGAAGGCCGTCCTCGCCGCGAGCGCCCCCGACTCGGCGCCGGAGGAGCCGCCCGCCGCCCTGGCGGTGCCCCAGGCCGGGCAGGACGGCCTGATGCTGCTCCACCGCGTCGGCGTGGTCGACCCGGCGTCCCTCGACGACTATCGCGCCCACGGCGGCTACACGGCCCTGCGCCGGGCCTTCGAGCTGGGCCCGGCCGGGGTCATCCGCGAGGTCACCGACTCGGGCCTGGCCGGGCGCGGCGGAGCCGCCTTCCCGACCGGCCGCAAGTGGCAGGCCACGGCGTCCCAGCCGGACCATCCGCACTACCTCGTCTGCAACGCCGACGAGTCGGAGCCGGGCACCTTCAAGGACCGCGTGCTCATGGAGGGCGACCCGTACGCGCTGGTGGAGGCGATGACGATCGCCGCGTACGCGACCGGCGCCCACCGGGGATATCTGTACCTGCGCGGCGAGTACCCGCGCGCCCTGCGCCGGCTGGAGCACGCGATCGCGCAGGCACGCGCGCGTGGACTGCTCGGTGACGACATCCTCGGCCAGGGCTACGCCTTCGACATCGAGATCCGGCGCGGCGCGGGCGCCTACATCTGCGGTGAGGAGACGGCCCTGTTCAACTCCATCGAGGGCTACCGGGGCGAGCCCCGCTCGAAGCCGCCGTTCCCGGTGGAGAAGGGCCTGTTCGGCAAGCCGACGGTGGAGAACAACGTCGAGACGCTGGTCAACGTCCTGCCGATCCTCACGATGGGCGCCCCGGCCTACGCGGCGATCGGCACGGACCGGTCCACCGGGCCGAAGCTGTACTGCGTCTCGGGGAGCGTGGAGCGGCCCGGTGTCTACGAGCTGCCGTTCGGCGCGACGCTGGGCGACCTGCTCACGCTCGCCGGGGTGCGGGACGGGCTGCGGGCGGTACTGCTCGGCGGGGCGGCCGGCGGCTTCGTCCGGGCCGACGAGCTCGGCGTTCCGCTCACCTTCGAGGGGACGCGGGAGGCCGGCACGACGCTCGGCTCGGGGGTCGTGATGGCCTTCGACGACAGCGTGCCCCTGCCCCGGCTCCTGCTGCGCATCGCCGAGTTCTTCCGGGACGAGTCGTGCGGGCAGTGCGTGCCCTGCCGGGTCGGGACCGTGCGGCAGGAAGAGGCGCTGCACCGGATCGTGGAGCGCACCGGCGCCGACGCCGCCGGGGACATCGCGCTGCTGCGGGAGGTGGGCCGCGCGATGCGGGACGCCTCGATCTGCGGTCTCGGGCAGACCGCGTGGAACGCCGTGGAATCCGCCATCGACCGTCTGGGGGCGTACGAATGACCGTCACACCGCTGGGGATCCCGCGCCGGCTGCTGGAGTTCACGCTCGACGGGGAGCCGGTGCGGGCACCCGAGGGCTCGACGATCCTCGACGCCTGCCGGGCCGCCGGGAAGGACGTCCCGACGCTGTGCGAGGGCGACACGCTCCGGCCCAAGAACGCCTGCCGGGTCTGCGTCGTCGAGGTGGAGGGGGCCAGGACACTCGTGCCGGCCTGCTCCCGCAAGGCCGAGCCCGGCATGGAGGTGCGCACGGACACCGAACGGGCCCGGCACAGCCGGAAGATCGTCCTCGAACTGCTCGCGTCCTCCGTGGACCTGTCGACGACGCCGAAGGTCGCCGCGTGGCTCAAGGAGTACGAGGCGAAGCCCGACCGCTTCGGCCCCGACGCGGCCCGGCTCAACGAGGAACCGAAGGTCGACAACGACCTGTACGTGCGCGATTACGACAAGTGCATCCTCTGCTACAAGTGCGTGGACGCCTGCGGCGACCAGTGGCAGAACACCTTCGCGATCTCGGTCGCCGGGCGCGGTTTCGACGCCCGGATCGCCGTGGAGCACGACGCGCCGCTGACCGACTCGGCGTGCGTGTACTGCGGGAACTGCATCGAGGTGTGCCCCACGGGTGCGCTGTCCTTCAAGTCCGAGTTCGACATGCGCGCGGCGGGTACGTGGGAGGAGTCGCGCCAGACGGAGACGACCACGGTGTGCGCGTACTGCGGAGTGGGCTGCAACCTGACGCTGCACGTGCAGGACAATGAGATCGTGAAGGTCACCTCGCCGCACGACAACCCGGTGACCCACGGCAATCTCTGCATCAAGGGCCGCTTCGGCTACCAGCACGTACAGAACCGGGGCTGATCAGGACATGGGACGGGTCACGGAACGACGCAAGGTACTCCGCATCCGGGACGGGGTGGTCTCCAGCCGCCCGGACACGCTCGTCGCGGAGGAACCCCTGGAGATCCGGCTCAACGGCAAGCCCCTGGCGATCACCATGCGCACCCCGGGCGACGACTTCGCCCTGGCTGCGGGATTCCTGGTGAGCGAGGGGGTGCTGGGCGGGCAGGACGACCTCCAGAACATCGTCTACTGCGCCGGGGCGACGGCTGGGGGCACCTCCCGCTCGAGCGGAGCCGAGAGTGGGGGAGGCTCGAACACCTACAACATCGTCGACGTGAAGACGGCCCCCGGCGTGGTGATCCCCGACATCACGCTGGAGCGGAACGTCTACACCACCTCCTCCTGCGGCCTGTGCGGCAAGGCGTCGCTGGACGCGGTGCGCACGACGGCACGGTGGCCCATCGCCGACACTCCCCCGGTCCGGGTCACCCCGGAGCTGCTGGCGAGCCTGCCCGACCGGCTGCGCGCGGCCCAGCGGGTCTTCGACCGGACCGGGGGCCTGCACGCGGCGGCGCTGTTCTCCGAGGAGGGCGAGCTGCTGGACGTCCGGGAGGACGTCGGCCGGCACAACGCGGTCGACAAGCTGGTCGGCCGCGCCCTGCAGAACGGGGACCTGCCGCTGTCGCGGACGATCCTGCTCGTCTCGGGCCGGGCCTCCTTCGAGCTGGCACAGAAGGCCGTGATGGCCGGCCTGCCGGTCCTGGCCGCGGTGTCGGCGCCGTCGTCGCTTGCGGTGGATCTGGCCGCCGAGACGGGCCTGACGCTGGTGGGCTTCCTGCGGGGCGGCTCCATGAACGTGTACGCGGGTGAGGACCGGATCGCTCTGCGGGCCGCGGCCGCCCAGGGCTGAGCAGGTTCCTCCGCGACACGGCGGCGGGGCCCCGACCGGCGGGGAGCGCCCCCTGCGCCGCAGGGGCCCCGTCTCAGGCGGGAGGCGACGTCTCACGCCTTCAGTCGGCGGTGCCGGATATCCGGCGCAGCATCCCGGTGAACTGTTCGCGTTCGGACGCCGACAGCGGGGCGAGCAGCTCGTCGTTGGCGGCCCGGGCCGCCTTCTCGCAGCGCTTGAGCAGCCGGGCTCCCCGTGGGGTGAGGGACACCGCGTTCTTGCGGCGGTCCCTCGGGTCGGGCTCGCGCAGCACCAGGTCCGCGGACTGGAGGTCGTCGAGGATGCCGACCAGGTCCTTGGGGTCGAGCCGGATCCCGCGGCCGAGGTCGGCCTGGGCGACGGGCCCCAGGTCACGGACGGCGGACAGCACCACGTGGTGCCACATCCTCATGTCCTCCTCGGCCAGCGCCTCTGCCACCAGGGTCCGGCCGCGGGCGGCGGCGCGGCCGAGCAGCCAGCTGGGCAGGGAGCGGATCGCGGGGAGAGGGGCTTCCGACATGGCCGCAGCCTAGCCAAGAAATCGTTGGTCCTTCCTATGATCGTCCTATACCGTTGGGCTCCCCAATGAATTCGTTGGGATGACCAATGACTCCGGAGGTGCGATGCGCCGCGTCCGCTACGAATCCCGAGGCGGCCCCCTGTTCGTGGAGGAGGCTCCGGTCCCCGAGCCCGGCCCCGGAGAACTGCTCGTACGCGCGCAGGCGATCGGCGTCACGCTCCCGGTCGTACGCAAGGTCACCGAGGCGGCCGAGCCCGTCCCGCTCGGCGGCGAGATCGCCGGGGAGGTCACGGCCGTCGGCGAGGGCGTCACCCGCTTCGGCACCGGCGACCGCGTGACCGGGCTCTGCTTCGGCCACGGCTACGCCGACTTCGCCCTCCTGCACGAGGCCATGGCCTCCCCGGTCCCGGACGGTGCCCGCGCCGTCGACGCGGTCGCCCTGGTCCGCAGCGGCCTGGTCGCCCTAGGCGCCCTGGCGGCGGCACGGCCCGAGCCCGGCGAGGCGGCCCTGGTCACGGCGGCGGCGAGCGGCGTCGGCCATCTGGCCGTTCAGCTGGCCAGGACGCGGGGCGCCGGACGGGTCGTGGGGGCCGTTTCCGACCCGGCGAAGACCGGCTTCGTCCGCGGCCTGGGCGCCGACCACGTCGTCACCTACGGCGAGGACGGCTGGGGCGCCCCGGTCGACTACGCCCTGGACGCGGTCGGCGGAGAGTTGCTCACCCCGGCCCTCGGCGCACTCGCCCCGGGAGGACGACTGGTGGCGTACAGCTCGGGCGGCGGCACCGTCCGGGCACACGACCTGCTCGTGGGCGCCAAGTCGGTGATCGGGTTCCAGATGGCCCGTATCGCCCGCGGGCAGCCGGAGTTGTATGAGCGGTGGCGCGAGGAGCTGTGGCGGCTGTTCGCGGCGGGAGAGATCGAGCCCGCCGTCCACGGGGAGTTCGCCCTGGCGGACGCCGCGAAGGCACACGGGGAGATCGAGGCGCGGGCCAACCGCGGAAAGGTCGTCCTGATCCCCTGACGCACGCTTCTTGTGGGGGGTCTGTGAGTCCAAGTACCGTCTGTGGCCCCACACATGGGACGTGGGATGTCCGGTTGTCCGCATCAGCTGCCCGGATGTCCGTTCCCATGGCTCGGTGGTCCAGCCGACAGACGCATGAAGGGCAGGTCGCACCATGCCGTCAAGTCTTCGCGCACGTCTGAGATCCACCCTGACAGCCGTTCTCGCCGCCGCCGCGCTGCTCGCGCCGGCCCTCCCCGCCCAGGCCCGACCGGCCACGGCCTTACCGGAGTTCGAACAGCAGGTCCTCTTCAAGGCCTCCCAGGACCCCGGCTACGCCTGCTTCCGCATCCCGGCGATCGTGCGGACCACGAGCGGCACGCTGCTCGCCTTCGCCGAGGGCCGCGTCCTCAACTGCGGTGACGCGGCCGACATCGACCTCGTCCTCAAGCGCTCCACCGACGGCGGCCGCACCTGGGGACCGCTCCAGGTCGTCACCGAGGGCGCCGGCGACACGCACGGCAACCCGGCGCCCCTCGTGGACCGCAGGACCGGCCGGATCCTGCTGGCCGAGACGTACAACACCGGCCGTACGGACGCCGGGAACTGCACCGTCCCCTGCGACCGCACCCCGCATCTGCAGTACAGCGACGACGACGGCAGGACCTGGTCGAAGCCGCGCGACCTGAGCGACCAGATCCTGCCCGCGCACTGGAACTCCTGGTACGCGACCGGGCCCGTGCACGGCATCCAGCTCACCCGCGGCAAGCACGCCGGGCGGCTCGTCTTCGGTGTCAACACCGAGACGTGGGACGGCAGCCGGGTCACCGCGAACCACGCCGCCCTCATCGTCAGCGACGACGGCGGCGACCGCTGGCGGGTCGGCGCCACTGACTCCTGGCCCATAGCCCAGGACGGCACGTTCCGGCAGAAGCCGTCCGAGGTGACGCTCACCGAGCGCACCGACGGCGCCGTCCTCGTCAGCGGCCGGGAACAGGACGGCACCGATCTGGGCCACCGTGCCCAGACCCTCAGCCGGGACGGCGGCGACAGCTTCGCCACGCCCTTCCGCGACCTCCCGGACCTCTACACCCCGCAGGTCCAGGGCGCGACCGTACGCCTGGGCGACCGGCTCCTGCTGTCCGCTCCGGCCGACCCCGACCGCCGCCGGACGATGATGGTCCGCTCCTCCTACGACGGCGGGCGCACCTGGGACACCGTGGACCGGGGCACGGTCGTCACCACCGACTGGTCCGGCTACTCCGACATGGCGGCCGTCGACGGCACGACGGTGGGCCTGCTGTACGAGGGCGGCGCGGTCGACGCCCGCGACGAGATCCGCTTCGCCCGCTTCACCGAGGACTGGCTGACACCGCGCCGGGGCCCCGACCCGACCACCCGCGACGCCGCGTCGGCCACGACGCCCGCGGCCGTGCTCGGCGGTGCCGCCCGGACCACCGGTGTGCGCGGCGGCGCGCTGTCCTTCGACGGCACCGACGACGCGGTACGGCTGCCGTACCGGTCCCGGCTCCCGCTCGGCGAAGGGGACTTCACCGCCTCGCTGTTCTTCCGCTACACGGCCACGACCGGCGAACAGCCCTTCCTGTGGATGGGCGGCATCGGCAGCACCCAGCCGCAGATCTGGCTGCGCGGGGAGCCGGCGAGCGACCGGGTCCGAGGGCTCATCACCACCCGGTCGGGCGCGACGACCGTCAGATCGGCCTCGGTGTGGACCGACGGCGCCCACAACGACGGCGGCTGGCACCATCTGGCGCTGCGCCGGGGCGGGGGGAAGCTGACGCTCCTCCTCGACGGTGCGCCGGTCACCACCACGGACGTGCCGGGCTCGGTCAGCCGTAACTCCCCGTTCGGCGTGCACGTCGGCCAGCGGATGGACAGCAGGGCGTTCCTCAGCGGGGCCATCGACGACGTCCGCGTCTGGAACCGGGCTCTGTCCGACGAGGAGTTGGCGTCGGGTGCCGCGGGAGCGTCCGCCAAGGGCACCGTCCTGTGGCTGCCCATGGACCAGGTGAGCGGCAGCAACTAACGTCACGGAACGTGCCCGACGACGCAGAGGCAGCACGAGCACGACAGCGCACCGGAACCGGGATCGGCCTGCTGGTGGTCCTGGTTCTCGGTGCCGCCCTGCTCTTCGCCCTGCCGGAGGACGAGAGTCCGGACGACGACGGCGTCTGCCGGGCACGGACGGTGGACGCCTGGCAGGCGGACGACGGCCTCACCGCCGAGTTCGCCCGCTACGGCGACGACGCGAGCCGCAGCGACGACTGGACCGGCGGCGACGGCACCCACTCGCTGCGACTGCCGGACGGCCGGGTGCTGTGGCTGTTCTCGGACACCTTCCTGGGCCGGGTGTACGGCCCGCCCAACCCGGCCGGCGAGTCGTACGCCTGGCGGGACACGGCCGAGCCGCTGGTGCGCAACTCGGCCGTGCTGATGCGCGACGGCAGGCTCGAAACCACTCTGCCCGCCCCGCTGTTCGCCGATCCGGCGCCGAACCAGTGGCGCTGGCCGGTCGCCGCCCGCGTCGAACCCCGCTCCCCCGGATCCTCCGAGCAGGTCGTCCGGGTGCTGCTGTGGGTACGCACGGCGGGGCAGGCCCCGTGGATCTACGGCGTGCCCACCGCGACCGAGGTCGCCACCCTGTCGCTGCCCGCTCTGCGCCTGGAGTCGATCGTCAAGGTGCTCGACCAGCAGCTGGTCCCCGACCCGTCCCGGCGGGTGCTGTTCGGCACGACACTGGTCGAGGAGGACGGCTGGACGTACGTCTTCGGCGGCGACGACGGCCAGGCCGCCTCCCGACCGGCCTCGCACGCGTACGTGGCGCGCGTACGGGAGGGCAGACTCGGGGATCCGGCGGCCTGGCGGTACTGGGACGGCTCGGCGTGGACGGCCGCCGCCCGTCCCCGGCCGGTGCTCGGGGACGGGCAGCGCAGGGGCGTGGGCAGCGCGTTCTCGGTCGTCCGGGACGGCGGCACCTACGTGCTGTTCACGATGGCCGCGGGCACGAAGGGCCTGACCACCGTGGCCTCGTACTGGGCGTGCTCCCCGGCCGGGCCCTGGCACGGGCCGGCGAAGGAGTTCAGTCCGTCGCTGCCGCAGGGCCAGGTGGCCGCCTACAACCCGCAGGCCCATCCGGTGCTGAGCGGCGACGGACGGCTCGTGCTGAGCTACGACGTCAACTGGCTGGAGACGACCGGTGCGGCGGCCCAGCTCAGCCGGAACGTGTCCCTGTACCGACCGCGGTTCGTGTCTCTGCGGCTGGCTCCGGCGAGGTGACCTCCGCGCGGGGGTCGTGCGAGCGGCGCTTGGCGATCACCGCGCACACCATCAGCTGCATCTGATGGAAGAGCATCAGCGGCAGCACGGCCAGCGAGGCGTGCGCGCCGAACAGGACGCTCGCCATGGGCAGTCCGGAGGCCAGGGACTTCTTCGAACCGGCGAACTGAAGGGTGATCCGGTCCTCCCGGCTGAAGCCGAGCGCCTTGCCGCCGTACCAGGTCAGCAGCAGCATCACGGCGAGGATCACGGCCTCGACGCCGAGCAGCCCGCCCAGCCGGGCGGGGCTGACCTGGTGCCAGATGCCCTGCACCATGCCCTGGCTGAACGCGGTGTAGACGACGAGCAGGATCGAGCCGCGGTCCACAAGCCCGAGGACCTTCTTGTGGCGGGTGACGAAGCCGCCGATCCAGCGGCGCAGCAGCTGCCCGGCGAGGAACGGCACGAGCAGTTGCAGCACGATCTTCAGCAGCGAGTCCGCGGAGAACCCGCCGCCGCTGCCGCCGAGCAGCGAGGCCGCGAGCAGCGGGGTGGCGATGATGCCGATGAGGGAGGAGAAGGAGCCAGCGCAGATCGCGGCGGGCACGTTGCCGCGGGCCATCGAGGTGAAGGCGATCGACGACTGGACGGTCGAGGGGACGAGCGTGAGGAAGAGCAGGCCCTGGTAGAGCGGGTCCGTGAGGATCACCGGCACCAGCCCGCGGGCCGCGAGGCCGAGCAGCGGGAAGACGACGAAGGTGGCGGCCAGGACCGTGATGTGGAGCCGCCAGTGCCGCATGCCGTCCAGCGCCTCACGGGTGGAGAGCCGGGCACCGTAGAGGAAGAACAGGAAGGCGATCGCCGCCGTGGAGGCCCCGGACGCCACATCGGCGACCGACCCGCGGGCCGGGAACAGCGCGGCGACTCCCACGGTCGCCAGCAGGAGGAGGATGAACGGGTCGATCGGCATCCGGCGCGGCCGGCGCAGGCGTTTCACGGTGCTCCACTTGCTCGGTACGTACAGGCGGTACTAGGGCCGGGGAGGCCCCCTCCCATCCTGCTCCCCGGTCCGGCGATCGGGAATCCCGTATACCGCTCTGACTGCCATCGTGTTCTGCGATAAGCGATAGCCTGAGGGTCATGTACGAGCCCTCCCATCTGCGCACCTTCCTGTCGGTGGCGCAGACGCTGAGCTTCACGCAGGCCGCGCGGCGGCTCGGGCTGCGGCAGTCGACGGTCAGCCAGCACGTGCGGCGGCTGGAGGACGCCACCGGGCGGACGCTTTTCACCCGGGACACGCACTCGGTGGAGCTGACCGAGGACGGCGAGGCCATGCTCGGTTTCGCGCGCCGGATCCTGGAGGTGCACGAGCAGGCGACGGCGTTCTTCACGGGCACCCGGCTGCGTGGCCGGCTGCGCTTCGGCGCCTCCGAGGACTTCGTGCTGACCCGGCTGCCCGAGATCCTCGAGGGCTTCCGGCACGAACATCCGGAGGTCGACCTGGAGCTCACGGTCGAACTGTCGGGCACGCTGCACGAACAGTTGGCGGCCGGGAAGCTGGACCTCGTCCTGGCCAAGCGGCGCCCCGAGGACCCGCACGGCGAGCTGGTCCGGCACGACAGGCTGGTGTGGATCGGCGCGGAACGCCTCCGGCTCGACCCGGACCGCCCGGTGCCGCTGATCGTCTACCCGCCGCCGGGCATCACCCGCGCACTCGCCCTGGAGGCGCTGGAGCGGCAGGGCCGCGAGTGGCGTGTGGTGTGTACGAGCGGCAGCCTCAACGGTCTCGTCGCGGCGGCGCGCGCGGGCCTCGGCGTGATGGCCCACTCCCGGGGCCTCATCCCGCCGGGCCTGGTCCGGGTCCCGGACCGGGCGGGCCTGCCGGAGTTGGGCCAGGTCGACTTCGTGGTGGTCCACGGCCGGCGCCGCCCCTCAGCGCAGGGCGCGGCGAACGCCCTGGCGGCGGCGATCCTGGCGGGCGGGGACCGGCTGCACCGCAGTGCGCCGAAGGGCCTGTGAGGCGTGCGCCGGGCCGTGGCAGGGTCGTACAGATTCGGTGGAGATTACGGCACCGAAACTTACTCAACCGTCAGTAATCTGTCCGACCCTTCCCTGTCTGAGCGCATTTTCCCGCGATGACCAGCGCGAACCAGAGCCCCGCTCGGCTTCGTCCCCCTCCCGCACCCCTGGCCGGGTGGGGTAGCTTTCACGGCGCTGTGCGGAGCGTCACTCAACAGAAGCGCTGAGGAGCGGGGAGCGGGGTTTGCGCGAGTTCACCAACCCTCCGTTGGCGTTGGCACCTCCGGTGGGCGGTCTGGCCGACGTGGTATTCCAGCATGCCCAGGAAGACCCGCTGCACATCGCCCTGGGCCGCAAGGACGACACGGGGTACTGGCGGGATGTCACCGCCGCCGAGTTCCGCGACGAGGTGCTCGCCCTGGCCAAGGGGCTGCTGGCGAGCGGCATCCGGTTCGGCGACCGGGTCGCGATCATGTCCCGTACGCGCTACGAGTGGACGCTCTTCGACTACGCGCTGTGGGCGATCGGCGCCCAGGTCGTGCCGGTCTACCCGACGTCCTCGGCCGAGCAGTGTTTCTGGATGCTGTACGACGCCGAGGTGACGGCCGCGATCGTGGAGCACGAGGACCACGCGATGACGATCGCCACCGTCATCGACCGGCTGCCGCAGCTGCGCCGCCTGTGGCAGCTCGACTCGGGTGCCGTGCAGGAGCTGTACGACGCCGGCGCGCACCTCGACGACGAAGTGGTGCACCGCCACCGGCAGGCCGTCACGCCCGACTCGGTCGCCACGATCATCTACACCTCGGGCACGACCGGACGCCCCAAGGGCTGTGTCATCACACACGGCAACTTCGCGTACGAGGCGGACACCGTCATCGAGCGCTGGGAGCCGGTGTTCCACTCCAAGCGGGGCGACGAGGCCGCCACCCTGCTGTTCCTGCCGCTCGCGCACGTCTTCGGGCGGATGGTCCAGGTCGCGGCGATTCGCGGTGGGGTGAAATTCGGCCATCAGCCGCAGCTCAACGCGGCGGCCCTGCTGCCCGATCTGGCCGCGTTCAAGCCGACGTTCTTCCTGGCCGTGCCGTACATCTTCGAGAAGGTGTTCAACGCCTCCCGCCGCAAGGCCGAGAAGGAGGGCCGCTCCGGCCCGTTCGAGAAGGCCGTGGACATCGCCATCAAGTACGCGGACGCCGTCGAGGCCAAGGCCTGGGGCATCGGACCCGGCCCCTCGGCGGGGCTGCGCATGCAGCACCAGCTGTTCGACAAGCTCGTCTACTCCAAGATCCGCGCCGCGATGGGCGGCCGGATCCGGCACGCCATGTCGGGCGGATCGGCGATGGACCGACGGCTCGGTCTGTTCTGGGCCGGGGCGGGCGTGCACATCTACGAGGGCTACGGACTGACCGAGTCCACGGCCGCCGCGACCGCCAACCCGCCCGGCCGCACCCGGTTCGGCACGGTCGGCCAGCCCATCCCGGGCATGACGGTGCACCTCGCGGACGACGGCGAGATCTGGCTGCACGGCCAGAACGTCTTCCAGGGCTACCTCAACAACCCCAAGGCCACGGACGAGACCCTGCACGACGGCTGGCTGGCCACCGGCGACCTCGGCTCGCTCGACGAGGACGGCTACCTCACCATCACCGGCCGCAAGAAGGAGATCCTGGTCACATCGGGCGGCAAGAGTGTTTCGCCCGGTGTGCTGGAGGAACGCGTCCGGGACCATCCGCTGGTCAACCAGTGCATCCTCGTCGGCAACGACCGCCCGTACGTCGCAGCCCTCGTGACCCTCGACCAGGAGGCCGTGGAGCACTGGCTGGCGATGCGCGGCAAGCCGCAGCTGTCCGCGGCGGAGCTGGTGCGGGACGCGGACCTGGAGACGGAGGTGCGACGCGCGGTGGTCGCGGCCAACACCCTGGTCTCGCAGGCCGAGTCGATCCGCACCTTCCGCATCCTGGCCCAGCCGTTCACCGAGGAGCACGGGCTGCTGACCCCGTCCCTGAAGCTGAAGCGCAAGGCGATCGAGAAGGCGTACGAGAACGAGGTCGAGGCCCTCTACCGGGCATGAACTGCCTGTTAACGGATGGTGTGCCACCCGTCTGAATTCTCCCGTCAGGAATGCATCACGGCTCGTGATCGTTGACGATGGGAGTACACCCGACCACAAACCTAAGGATCGAGAGCTCGTGAGCAAGGTCCCCCAGATCACCCTGAACAACGGCATCGAGATGCCCCAGCTGGGGTTCGGCGTCTGGCAGGTGCCGGACGACGAGGCCGAGTCGGCCGTCGCGACGGCGCTGGAGGCCGGGTACCGCAGCATCGACACAGCGGCGATCTACGGCAACGAGGAGGGCACCGGCAAGGCCATCGCCGCCGCCGGTCTCCCCCGCGAGGAGCTCTTCGTCACCACCAAGCTCTGGAACGCCGACCAGGGGTACGACTCCACGCTGCGCGCCTTCGACACGTCGCTGGAGAAGCTCGGCCTGGACTTCGTCGACCTGTACCTCATCCACTGGCCGCTGCCGGCCAAGGGGACGTACGTCGACACGTACAAGGCGTTCGAGAAGCTGCACGCCGACGGCCGGATCCGGGCCATCGGTGTCTCCAACTTCCTGCCCGAGCACCTGGAGCGGCTGATCGGCGAGACGTCGGTCATCCCGGCCGTGAACCAGATCGAGCTGCACCCGCACCTGCAGCAGAGTGCCGCCCGTGAGTACCACGCGGCGCAGGGCATCGCCACGGAGGCCTGGTCGCCGCTCGGCCAGGGCAAGGGCCTGCTGGAGGTTCCGGCGGTCGTGGCCATCGCCCAGAAGCACAACCGCACGCCGGCCCAGGTCGTGCTCCGCTGGCACATCCAGCTGGGCAACGTGGTGATCCCGAAGTCCGTGACGCCGTCGCGGATCAAGGAGAACATCGAGGTCTTCGACTTCGAGCTGGACACCGAGGACCTGGCGGCCATCAGCGCCCTCAACGAGGACCGCCGCCTGGGCCCGGACCCGGCGACGTTCGACGGAGCCTGAGCCCTCTCCCGGCCCCACGACTGCCCGCAGCCTGTCATTCGGCCGCGGGCAGTCGTGCTGCTCGGGGCGGTGGGGATCGGAGATCCCCCTGATCAGACCGCCCGAACCGCCGTGTGCACCGTGTGCGCCTCCAGCACGAACACATCCGACCGCCGGTACAGACTCGCCTCGTCGTCGGGATCGAGAAGCCGGTCGAGGGTGGCGAGATCGTCCGCGTCGAAGCCCTCCGGAATCCGCTCCCGCAGATGGGACAGTGACCCGACGACATACTCCCGGGCCCGTTCCGAGGCGGGTGCGGGCAGGTCCAGCAGGAAGGTGTGCGTCCTGCCCGGCTTCAGCCCCGCCGACGCCAGCAGGGCCGGCCAGTCCTCCGTCTCCGCGACATAGCCCGGCAGCTCCGTCCGCATCCGCGTGAACCACTCCGCCTCCAGCGCGTCGAGCCTCGCCTGGAGCCCGGGCCGGCCGATACCGATGTCGCGCGGCAGATACCGTGCGGGCAGGCCGCCCTCCATGAGGGCCAGCGTGCCGCCGGGCGCCAGCCGGGCCGCGAACGCGGCGAGCGCGGCCCGCTGATCACCGAGGTGGTGCAGACTGCGGCTCGCCCAGAGCAGGTCGGCCGGGTAGTCCAACTCTTCGAGCACGCCAGGGAGTTCACCGGCGATCGTGCCGAAGCGGTCGGCGACGCCCAGCCGCTCGGCGCGTGCCCGCGCCCGCTCCAGCAGCGGCTCGGAGCCGTCCACCGCGACGATCCGCGCGCCCGGGAACGTCTCGGCGAACAGACACGACACGACGCCCGGACCGCTGCCCGCGTCGACGATCAGGCCCGGCTCGGTCACCTCGTGCGCCAGCCAGCCCATGGCCCGCTCGTACAGGGAAGCGAACAGCTCTGCCTGGGACTCCAGCCTCGGAGCCATCGCGGCCCAGTCGAGGTGCGTGTGGTCGTGACGGTCGTGGTCGTGACGATCGTGGTCGTGGTCGTGCGCCATGGTGGTCAGCCTCTCCCTCGGATGCCGCCAGACTGCGCCGACGCACCGGGAGAAGGCCACCGCTGTTGCCGCTCCCGCAAAAATGATCCGCCGGGGCCGAAGCCCCGGCGGACCCGTGGGGACGGGGTGTCAGCCGCTCAGGACAGCGGCGGGTACGCGTTCTGCATCAGCTGCCGGAACTGGGCGGAGAACCAGTGCCCGGACACCGGCGCGTCCGGCAGGGCACCGGACATGTTGTTGTTGTTCCGCGGGTTGCCGGTATAGGTGGGATCGCACATGCGGTCGAAGCCCTTGCCCTCGTCGTTCGGGATGGCCTTGCTCGACCCGTCGGACTCACCCGGCGGCTTCATCCACACGTAGGCGTCGATCCCCGCCGCCGGGGCGGCCTGCGGGCGCTCGCCGAGGCCGGCTCCGGACTGGTTGCACCAGTTGCCGAGGTGGATGCGGCGGTCGTAGCGGCCGCCGTCGACATAGGTGTCGACGGAGGTCTGCGCGCCCGGTCCGGCGGGCCGGGCGGTGCCGCCCCAGCCGTTGCGGGAGGTGTCGATCAGCATGCCGATCCCGGAGGGGAAGCCGATCGAGACGAGCTGGTTGCGGAAGGCCTGGGCGAAGGACTGCTCGTCCGTGTAGCGGTTCCAGTCGACCCACTTCGACTCGCGGACGGACTTGCCGGCCACGTTGTCGTTGATGGTGAAGTTGTTCTCCTTCAGGGCGCTGTAGTTGGCCGTGTTGGTGATGAAGCCGTGGACGTCGTTGACCGTGGCGCCCTCGGCGGTCGCCGCCTCCTTGAACAGGGTCGCGGAGGCACCGAAGTTGTCGTCCCAGCCGATCCAGCCGTGGTGCCCGGCGTCGACGTAGTTGTAGACGTTCGCCACGTCGCCGAGCTTGTTCAGCGCGTAGCCGACGCCCTTGACGTAGTTGCCGTTGGCCTTCATCACGTCGCACTGCGGGGTGGCCGTCGGGCGGCTGCCGGTGTTGGTGACGAGGTTCGGCAGCGAGTCGATCTCGACGGTGGTGACGATCCGCAGCGAGGCGTACTTCGAGTCGGCGAGGATCGTCTTGATCGGGTCGATGTACTGCGTCTTGTACTTGTCGATCTCCGTCGGGCCGAGTTCGCCGTTGGAGGCGAGGGCGGCGCAGTCACGGCCGGGCAGGTTGTAGATGACGAGCTGGACGACGAGTTCGCCGGAGCCCTTCTGGCGCAGCGCCTCGTCGAGGTGGGCGCGCAGACCCATACCGCCGTTGGCCCCGTTGATCGCCGCGATCCGGTCCAGCCAGACACCCGTCGGCTGGCTGGAGATCCGGCTGCCGCCCGGCTCGGCGGCGGCCTTCGCGGACCACTCCGGGTTCACGTACACCTTGGCGCCGGCATAGGGGTTGTCGACCCGGTTGGACGGGCCGCCGGGGCCCGGCGGGTCGGTCGGATCCGGGTTGCCGCCGTCGTCGACGTTGCAGGTGACGCCGTCGAGGGTGAACGTGCCCGGGATCGCGTTGCTGCCGCTGTAGCTGCCCTGGAAGCCGAAGCTGACCGAAGCGCCGGTCGCGAGCTGGGCGTTGTAGCTCTCGTTGGCCGCGGTGACGGCGGCACCGCTCTGGCTCAGCTTGGCGTTCCAGCCGCTGGTGACCATCTGGTTGCCGGCGTAGGACCACTTCAGCGACCACGACGACTTGGCGGCGCTGTTGTTGGTGACGGTCACGGCGGCGGTGAAGCCGGTGCTCCACTGGTTCTGGATCTTGTAGTCGACGGTGCAGGGGACCGCGGCGATGTCCGCGCCGCCCGGGTCGACGGCGAACGCCGTGCCGGTCGCGCCTGCGACCAGGGCCATCGCGGCCAGTAACGCTGTTCTCGTACGGCTCATGAGTGCGGGTTTCCCTTTCGCTGGTGGGGGTGTCAGCCGTTCAGGGCGCGCTCCGACAAGGACATGAGGAACTGAGGAACCCGGCATGGCGCTCGCGCAGCAGGGGACGACCGCGCTGAGGGCGGCTCAAAGTACTGAACGCGAGAGGTGTCGCATGAGCGACTCCTTGCAGGCCGGGCACGCCGTGACGGACGCGTCGGCTGATGGAACCGCTCCCACTGGTGTCAAGGAAGGTAGCGCCAAGTGTCTGCAAAGAACAGAGGAGTCACTGACTTTCGCTCAACTCACGGCGTCGAATCTTTTCGACTCTTCAAGGCCCTTGACCGATACCACACCCGTCCTCACGATGGGAGCGCTCCCACTGGTTCAAGCCTTGACTTCTCCGAGCCGCAAGGAGGAACCAGCACCATGCATCCCCCACCCCGGAGACGGGGAGCGGTGCGGCGCGTGTGGATCGCCGCCGTCGCAGCTCTCACGCTTCCGTTGACGATGCTCTCCTCAGGGTCGACTCCCGCGCAGGCGGCCGCACTTCAGTGCAGTGTCGATTACAAGACGAACGACTGGGGCTCCGGCTTCACCGCGGACCTGACCCTCACCAACCGCGGCACGGACGCCATCGACGGCTGGACGCTGACCTACGCCTACTCCGGCAACCAGAAGCTGGGGAACGGCTGGAACGGCACCTGGTCGCAGTCCGGCCAGAACATCACCGTCAAGAACGCCCCCCACAACGCGCGGGTCGCCGCGGGCGCCGCCGTCTCCACCGGCGCCCAGTTCACCTACAGCGGCACCAACGCCGCGCCGACGTCCTTCTCGGTCAACGGCACCGCCTGCACCGGAGCGCACCAGCCGCCGATCGCCGTGCTGACCAGCCCGTCCGCCGGCGCCGTCTACACCCAGGGCCAGGCGGTCCCCCTGGCGGCCACGGCCGCCGCCGCGGACAACGCCACGATCAGCAAGGTGGAGTTCTACGACGACACCACGCTGCTGGGTACGGACACGAGTGCGCCCTACTCTCTTTCGGTTTCCGACTTGACCGTGGGCAGTCATTCCCTGGTGGCGAAGGCGTACGACAGCATGGGCGCCTCCGCGAACTCCACCCCGGTCGGCATCACGGTCTCCTCCGGCCCGACCGTCGTCGCCTCGCCGCTGCAACTGGGCGTCCAGTCAGGCAAGTCGGGCACCTACGAGGTGAAGCTGTCCAAGCAGCCGGCGTCCAACGTGACGGTGGCGTCGGCCCGCGCGAGCGGCAACTCGGGCCTGTCGGTCACGGGCGGCGCCTCGCTCACCTTCACGCCGCAGAACTGGAACACCGCGCAGAAGGTGACCGTCACCGCCGCCAACTCCGGCACCGGCTCGGCGGTCTTCGAGTCGACGGCCGCGGGCCACGCCAAGGCCTCGGTCACCGTGACCCAGCTGGCGGCGGCGAAGGTCTACGACGCCCGCTTCCTGGAGCTCTACGGGAAGATCACCAACCCGGCGAACGGCTACTTCTCCCCCGAGGGCATCCCCTACCACTCGGTCGAGACGCTGATCGTCGAGGCGCCGGACCACGGCCACGAGACCACCTCGGAGGCGTACAGCTACCTCCTGTGGCTCCAGGCCATGTACGGCAAGGTGACCGGCGACTGGGCCAAGTTCAACGGCGCGTGGGACCTCATGGAGAAGTACATGATCCCCACCCGCGCCGACCAGCCGACCAACTCCTTCTACAACGCCTCCAAGCCGGCGACCTACGCGCCCGAGCTGGACACCCCGAACGAGTACCCGGCCAAGCTCGACACCGGCGCCTCGGTCGGCCGGGACCCGATCGCGGCCGAGCTGAAGAGCGCGTACGGCACGGACGACGTCTACGGCATGCACTGGCTGCAGGACGTCGACAACGTCTACGGCTACGGCAACTCGCCCGGCAAGTGCGAGGCGGGCCCCTCGGACACCGGCCCGTCGTACATCAACACCTTCCAGCGCGGTTCGCAGGAGTCGGTGTGGGAGACCGTGCCGCAGCCGACCTGTGACGCCTTCAAGTACGGCGGGAAGAACGGCTATCTGGACCTGTTCACCGGTGACGCCTCCTACGCCAAGCAGTGGAAGTTCACCAACGCGCCGGACGCCGACGCCCGGGCCGTGCAGGCCGCCTACTGGGCGGACCTGTGGGCGAAGGAGCAGGGCAAGGGCGGGGACGTCTCCGCGACGGTCGGCAAGGCCGCCAAGATGGGCGACTACCTGCGCTACTCCATGTTCGACAAGTACTTCAAGAAGATCGGCGACTGCGTCGGTCCCTCGACCTGTCCGGCGGGCACCGGCAAGGACGCCTCGTTCTACCTCATGTCCTGGTACTACGCCTGGGGCGGCGCCACGGACACCAGTGCCGGCTGGGCCTGGCGCATCGGCTCCAGCCACGCCCACGGCGGCTACCAGAACCCCCTCGCGGCCTACGCTCTCGGCAACTACGCCCCGCTGAAGCCCAAGTCGGCGACGGGCGCGGCCGACTGGTCCAAGTCCATGGACCGGCAGCTGGAGTTCTACCGCTGGCTGCAGTCGAGCGAGGGCGCGATCGCCGGCGGCGCGACCAACAGCTGGGCGGGCCGGTACGCGACCCCGCCCGCCGGGAAGTCGACGTTCTACGGCATGTACTACGACGAGAAGCCCGTGTACCACGACCCGCCGTCCAACCAGTGGTTCGGCTTCCAGGCGTGGTCCATGGAGCGGGTCGCCGAGCTGTACCAGCAGACGGGGAACGCGCAGGCCAAGACGGTCCTCGACAAGTGGGTCGACTGGGCGCTGTCCAAGACCACGTTCAACCCGGACGGCACGTTCCGGATTCCGTCGACGCTGCAGTGGTCGGGCCAGCCCGACACGTGGAACGCCTCCAGCCCGGGTTCCAACAGCGGACTGCGGGTCACCGTCGCCGACTACACGAACGATGTCGGTGTGGCGGCCTCGTACGCCAAGACCCTGACGTACTACGCGGACCGCTCGGGAGACACGGAGGCCGGCGCGGCGGCGAAGAAGCTGCTGGACGGGATGTGGGACAACCACCAGGACGCGCTCGGGATCGCCGTCCCGGAGAACCGGGCCGACTACAACCGGTTCGACGATCCGGTGTACATCCCCAGTGGCTGGACGGGCACGATGCCGAACGGTGACGCGATCAACGCGTCGTCGACGTTCGACTCGATCCGGTCCTTCTACGAGGACGACCCGGCCTGGTCGAAGATCGAGAGCTATCTGGCGGGCGGTGCGGTTCCGTCGTTCACGTATCACCGGTTCTGGGCCCAGGCGGACATCGCCTTGGCCATGGGCTCGTACGCGGAGCTTCTCGAATAGCCCCCGCCGGGCGCTCCGCGGGCGGGGCCGTGGTCGGCTGCGGGTCCGTTGTGGCTGGTCGCGCAGTTCTCCGCGCCCCCAAGCCCTAGGTGCGTCCGAAGCTCCGCGTACTCGGCCCTGCACCTGACGCGGGGCCACGGTCGGGCGGCTCCACCCGCACGGGAGCCGCCCGGCCCTCGCACGTCCCCCTCACGGAAGGACCCCCACCGTGCGAAGAACCCGTATCCTCACCGCCGTACTCGCGCTGGCCGCCGGGCTGCTGTCGGGTGCCCCCTCCGCCCTGGCCGCCGATCCCCCCTCGACGAAGCTCGCAGCGGACACGTACACCTGGAAGAACGCCCGGATCGACGGGGGCGGATTCGTCCCAGGGATCGTCTTCAACCGCTCCGAGAAGAACCTCGCCTACGCCCGTACCGACATCGGCGGCGCGTACCGCTGGCAGGAGTCGTCGAAGACCTGGACGCCGCTGCTGGACTCGGTCGGGTGGGACGACTGGGGGCACACGGGTGTCGTCAGCATCGCGTCCGACTCCGTCGATCCGGACCGGGTGTACGCGGCGGTCGGGACGTACACCAACAGCTGGGACCCGAAGAACGGCGCGGTCATGCGGTCCTCCGACCGGGGCGCGAGCTGGCGGAAGACGAATCTGCCGTTCAAGCTGGGCGGCAACATGCCGGGGCGTGGCATGGGCGAGCGGCTGGCGATCGACCCGAACCGGAACAGCGTGCTGTATCTGGGCGCGCCGAGCGGCAAGGGGCTGTGGCGGTCGACGGACTCGGGCGTGACGTGGTCGCAGGTGACGAACTTCCCGAACGTCGGAAACTACGTCCAGGATCCGAGCGACACGTCCGGCTACGCGTCCGACAACCAGGGCATCGTCTGGGTCACCTTCGACGAGTCCACGGGCACGTCGGGCAACGCCACGAAGACGATCTACGTCGGGGTCGCCGACGCGGACAACGCGGTGTACCGCTCGACGGACGCGGGCGCGACCTGGCAGCGACTGGCCGGACAGCCGACGGGCCAGCTGGCCCACAAGGGCGTCCTGGACGCGAAGAACGGCCACCTCTATGTCGCCTACAGCGACAAGGGCGGCCCGTACGACGGCGGCAAGGGCCGGCTGTGGCGGTACGCGACCGGGACCGGGACCTGGACGAACATCAGCCCGGTGGCGGAGGCCGACACGTTCTACGGCTTCAGCGGGCTGACGGTGGACCGGCAGAAGCCGGGCACGGTCATGGCCACGGCGTACAGCGCCTGGTGGCCGGACACGCAGATCTTCCGCTCCACGGACAGCGGGGCGACCTGGACCAAGGCGTGGGACTACACGTCGTACCCCAACCGTGAGAACCGGTACACGATGGACGTCTCGTCCTCGCCCTGGCTGACGTGGGGTGCGAACCCGGCACCTCCCGAACAGACCCCGAAACTGGGCTGGATGACGGAGTCGATGGAGATCGACCCGTTCGACTCCGCTCGCATGATGTACGGGACGGGCGCGACGATCTACGGCACCGAGAACCTCACGAACTGGGACAGCGGCGGGAAGTTCACCGTCAAGCCGATGGTGCGGGGCCTGGAGGAGACTGCGGTCAACGACCTCGCCTCGCCGCCGTCCGGTGCCCCGCTGCTCAGCGCGCTCGGCGATGTCGGCGGCTTCCGCCACACTGACCTGACCAAGGTGCCGTCGATGATGTTCACCCAGCCGAACTTCACGACGACCACGAGCCTCGACTTCGCCGAGTCGAACCCGAACACGGCCGTCCGGGTCGGCAACCTCGACT
Organism: Streptomyces sp. NPDC040589; assembly: GCF_055594445.1. Taxonomy (NCBI): domain Bacteria; kingdom Bacillati; phylum Actinomycetota; class Actinomycetes; order Kitasatosporales; family Streptomycetaceae; genus Streptomyces; species Streptomyces sp. NPDC040589. The sequence continues at coordinate 889,187 of NZ_JBVIWP010000002.1, forward strand.
CGGGCCCGCACATCGCGTTCTCGACGGACAACGGCGCCAACTGGTTCGCGGGCACCGACCCTTCGGGCGTGAGCGGCGGCGGCACGGTCGCGGCGGGGGCCGACGGCAGCCGGTTCGTGTGGAGCCCGCAGGGCGCCGGCGTGCACTACGCGACGGGCTTCGGCACCTCCTGGCAGGCCTCCGGCGGGATCCCCTCCGGGGCGGTCGTCGAGTCGGACCGGGTCGACCCGAAGACCTTCTACGGCTTCAAGTCGGGGAAGTTCTACGTCAGTACGGACGGCGGGGCGACCTTCAAGCAGTCCCCGGCCGACGGACTGCCGAGCGGCGACAGCGTCCGCTTCAAGGCCCTGCCCGGCGGGAAGGGCGATGTGTGGCTGGCGGGCGGCGCGAGCGACGGGGCGTACGGCCTGTGGCACTCCACGGACGGCGGGGCGAGCTTCACGAAGCTCTCGAACGTCGAGCAGGCCGACACCATCGGCTTCGGCAAGGCGGCGCCCGGCGCCTCCTACCAGACGCTGTACACGAGCGCGAAGATCGGCGGCGTGCGCGGCATCTTCCGCTCCACGGACAAGGGCGCGAGCTGGACGCGCATCAACGACGATGCCCACCAGTGGGGTTGGACGGGCGCCGCCATCACCGGCGACCCGAGGGTCTACGGCCGTGTGTACGTCTCGACGAACGGCCGTGGCGTCATCTACGGCGACAGCTCCGACGGCGGCACCACGGACCCGGGGCCTGGCCCCGACCCGACACCGACGGGCACCTGCAAGGTGACGTACAAGGTCACCAACCAGTGGTCGGGCGGTTTCCAGGCGGACGTCCAGCTGTCCAACACGGGGACGAGTGCCTGGAGCGGCTGGTCGCTGAGCTGGCCCTTCGCCGACGGACAGAAGCTGACCCAGGCCTGGAACGCCGAGGCCGCGCAGTCGGGTTCGACGGTGACGGCGAAGAACATCGGCTGGAACGCCAACGTGGCGGCGGGCTCGTCGGTGAGCTTCGGCTTCACGGCGAACTGGTCGGGGACGAACACGAAACCGACCGTGTTCAAGCTGGGTGACCGGACCTGCGCGGTCGCCTGACGGCCCTGCTGTCGTGACCGGTGGGTGCGTGCTCCCCTGTGGCACGCACCCACCGGGGTCTCACGGGGTGTAGACCGTCGGCCTCGGAGCCGTCGGCATGGCGTTGCCGATGAAGAAGCTCGGGTGCGGGGGCTGGTTGTAGGCCGTGTTCTGCCAGGCCAGCGCCGTGCGGTATTGCGTGTCGTGGAGGAGGGTCGTGATCCTCGTGTTCGTCTCGTGCGGGGTCGAGTAGACGCGCAGGGCCGTGTTGTCGCCGGTGCGCCAGACGACCTCCTCGCGCCAGTCGCCGAGGATGTCGCCGGACAGGACGGGCGTGGACTTCGTGCCGTTGTTGGAGGAGACCCCGGATCCGGTCAGCAGGCGGGTGTCGCCCGACGTGCCGTACTTGTCGACGCGGGTGCCGTCGAGGAGTTCGCGGACGGGGTCGCCGTCCCACCAGGACAGGAAGTTGATGCTGGAGGGCTCCCGGCCGAGGGAGGCGCCGGTAGCCGAGCGCAGGGTGGTGTCGGAGGCGGACCAGGCCTCGGCGCCCGGGCTGCCCGCGTAGATGTCGGCGGCCACTCCCCGGCCGTTGTCGGCGCCGGAGGCGGTCTTCCAGAGGATCGCGCCGGTGCGGGCGTCGGCCATCCAGGAGCCGGGCTGGCTCGTGCTCTCCGAGACCTTGAAGTACTCCAGGCCCGCGCGGGACGGGTTCAGGTCGCCGACATGGCCGGCGTCGCCATGGCCCGTCTTCGTGGTCCAGAGTCCGTTGCCGTTGTCGTCCACGGTCATCGCGCCGTAGACGATCTCGTCCTTGCCGTCCGCGTCGACGTCCGCGACGGACAGGCTGTGGTTGCCCTGGCCGTCGTAGCCCTTGCCGCTGTTGGTGGAGGAGGTGGTGTCGAAGGTCCAGCGGCGGGTGAAGGAGCCGTTCCGCCAGTCCCAGGCGGCGATCACCGTGCGGGTGTAGTAGCCGCGCGCCATGATCAGGGAGGGGCGGGAGCCGTCCAGGTACGCCGTGCCCGCGAGGAAGCGGTCGACGCGGTTGCCGTAGGAGTCTCCCCAGGAGGAGACGGTGCCGCGGGCCGGGACGTAGTCGACGCTCTGCATCGCCTTGCCCGTCTGGCCGTTGAACATGGTCAGGAACTCGGGTCCGGCCAGCACGTACCCGCTGGAGTTGCGGTGGTCGGCCGAGGAGCTGCCGATGACCGCGCCGGTGCCGTCCTTGGTGCCGTCGGCGGTCTTCATGGCGACCTCGGCCTTGCCGTCGCCGTCGTAGTCGTAGACCTGGAACTGCGTGTAGTGCGCGCCGGAGCGGATGTTGCGGCCCAGGTCGACGCGCCACAGCCGGGTGCCGTCGAGCTTGATGCCGTCGATGATCGTGTTGCCGGTGTAGCCGGACTGGGAGTTGTCCTTGGCGTTGGTGGGCTGCCACTTCAGGACGATGTCCAGGGCGCCGTCGCCGTCGAGGTCGCCGAGGGAGGCGTCGTTGGCCTCGTAGGTGTACGCCGAGTCGCCCGGGGCGGTACCGCCGGCGGGCGGGGAGATCGGGATGTCCTTGTAGCCGGTGCGGAACTGGACCGCGTGCACCGAGTCGCCCTGCTCCGTGCCGTTGACGACCGCGCGGACGGTGTAGTCGGCCTGGGCGGGTGCGCCGGAGTGGAAGTAGTTCGTGGAGCCGGTGACCGGCGTGGAGTTGACCTTCGTACCGGCCCGGTAGACGTTGAACGAGACGTTGTCCGGGTCGGTGCCGAGCCAGCGCCAGCTGACCAGGTTGCCGCTGCCGGTGTGGACGCTGACCACGCCCCGGTCGAGTTTCTCGACCTGCCGGGCGGTGGCGGCCATGGGGGCCCCTCCCGCGCGAGTCAGTTCGAGCGTGGGGGAGGCGTCGCCGGTGGCGAACGTGGTCAGGCCGGCGCCGGCGAGCGCCGCCGTGACCACGGCCACCGGGAGGAGCACACGGCGTCTGCGGTGCCTGTGGGGGTGCTTCACGTGACGGACCTCCTGGAAGGACGGGCGGGTTCCGCCTCTCAGTCGCCGCCGGGGGCGCGGGAGTTGCCGTACCGCTCGGCCAGTTCGGCGACCGTGCGGGCGATGCGCGACCGCAGTTCGTCCGGGGCCAGTACCTCGATGCCCGTGCCGAGGCGCAGGAACTCGGCGTGGGCGTGCTCGACGGACTCGATGGGGACCGTGGCACGCGTCCAGCCGTCCTCGTCCGTACGTCCGTCGCGCCGGACCGCCTCCCCCGCCGGGCCGGTGAGCTTCGTCCCCGGGGCCAGCCGTACCACCGCCTCGCCGCGGTGCAGCCGGTCGTGGAAGTCGCGCTGGTACGCCGCCCAGTACGCGGCCAGGTCGAAGTCGCCGGGGCGCGTGAACTCCTCGTCGCCGGTGTCGAGTTCGAGGATCTGGTCGACGCGGAAGGTCCGCGGTCCGGGCCCGGCGACGACATACCAGCGGCCCGCCTTCAGCACCAGCCCGTACGGCTCCAGGCGGCGCTCCACGTCGGTGGGCTCGCGCCAGCGGCGGTACCGCACACGCAGCACGCGTCCGCTCCAGACGGCGTCGGCGACAGCCGCAAGGTACGGGGTGTCGTCGGCGTCCCTGTACCAGCCGGGGGCGTCCAGGTGGAAGCGGCCGCTGATCCGGTCGGCATGCGCGCGCAGCTCCGCCGGCAGGGCGGCACGCACCTTGAGCTGGGCGGCGGCCAGGACCGAGCCGAGGCCGAGCTCGGCGGCCGCGGCGGGGGCGCCCGCGAGGAAGAGCGCCTCCGCCTCGCCGGTGGTGAGGCCGGTGAGGCGGGTGCGGTAGCCGTCGAGGAGGCGGTAGCCGCCGGCGTGGCCCGCGTCGCCGTACAGCGGGATCCCGGCGGCGCCCAGGGCCTCCACGTCCCGGTACACCGTCCGCACCGACACCTCCAGCTCCTCGGCGAGCTGGGCGGCGGTCATCCGGCCGCGGGTCTGGAGCAGCAGCAGGATCGAGACGAGTCGGCTGGACTTCACTGACACAGGATGGCAGTGAAGCGGCCTTAGCGTCCCGCCATGCCCTTCACCGAGAAACACCTGACCGTGCCGCCGCCCGTCGAGGTGGCGGGACGGTGGGTCAAGCGCTACCACGTGACCGCCGACCCGGCGGGCATCGCACCCGAGGTGGAGGAGACCGCCTACCGCCTACTGCCCACGCTGCTGCCGAAGCCGGACGGCACTCCGCCGGCGACGTTCGTCGTCCTGCACCGGGGCGGTGACGACGGTGCCTATCTGAACGCCTACAGCTGGGTGTGGGACAACGTCCTGCACTTCGGGGGCGCGGCGGCGGGCCAGCCCGTCCTCGGCTGCCCGGACAACGATCCCACCCACTTCGTCGCGCCCGGCAAACCGTGGATCGGCTGCGTCTGGGAACTGCCGCCGATCCTGCACGAACGCGACGCCTGGGTGCGCCACATGCTCGCCCCCGCCACCCCCGACCTCGACGCCTACCTGGCCGACTCCCTGCCCCAGGGGACCACTGGAGACCGCTCATGAGCAGCCCGCACGACTTCGACTTCTTCCACGGCGCATGGCGGGTCCGGCACCGACGGCTGACCGACTTCCTCGATCCGGACAGCGCCTGGGAGGAGTTCACCGGCACCAGTCACTGCCGGCCGCTGTTCGACGGGACCGCCAACATCGACGAGATCGACATGCCGCACCTGGGCTCGAAGGGGGCCACCCTGCGCCTGTTCGACCCGGCCACGAAGCTGTGGTCGCTGAACTGGGCCTCCAGCCGCACCGGCACCCTGTTCCCGCCCGTCTTCGGCCGCTTCGAGGGCGACCGCGGCGAGTTCACCGGCAGCGACACCTTCATCGGCAAGGACGTGCTGGTGCGGTTCGTGTGGTCGGGGGTGTGTGACACCGCCGCCCGCTGGGAGCAGGCGTTCTCCGTGGACGGTGGCCGGACCTGGGTGACCAACTGGATCATGGACTTCACCCGGCGGGAGGGTGCTCCGACGGCTTCCTGAAGGCGCGGAGTGCGAAGACCGGGTCGGGGCGGGGCCGGTCCTGGTCGGGCAGTTCCGCCAGGCGGGTGGCGAAGCCGTCGGCGAGCGGGTCGCCGGGCGGCAGCGTGACGAACCAGCCGCGCCTGAGGTCGGCCACCGTACGCCGGGGGCTGCGGCCCTGCCCGTGCCCCCGGAAACAGGCCTGCCCGGCCGGCACCAGGCCGTGTCCGGCGGCGCTGGACACGACGTCCGCCGCTCCGTCGCGGACCGGGCTCGGCGGACGGGAGGACAGGACGACATCGATGTCACTGCCCACGTTGTGGGCGGCGGCCTTGTCGACCGTGGTGACGTAGACCCCGCCGGGCCGCAGTACCCGGGCGCACTCGCCGACGATGGTCCGCACATCGGCGGGCCCGGCGGCCAGGTGCAGCAGCCACACGCTGCTGACGGCGTCGAACTCGCCGTCCCGGAAGGGCAGCCGTCTGCTGTCGGCGAGCACGACCGCACCCGGCAGCCGGGCGGCGGCCTGCAGGGCCATCGCGAGGGCGAGGTCCACGCCGGTCACCCGCATGCCCTCGCGTGCGGCGGCGAGCCGCCGGGTCACTATGCCGGTGCCGCAGCCGAGATCGAGCAGGCTGCGCGTGTCCGGCGGTACGAGGCTCAGCACCGCTTCCGCGGCGGCGGCCGCCCTGGGCTCGCCGCCGCGCGAGGCGTCGTACCGCGCCGCTTCCTTGTCGTAGTCGAGCACCCGGTCAGTGTGCCCCGTGCCCGGGTGCCAGGTCCTCCACCCTGCGGGCGAGCTCGAAGTCCTTCTCGGTGACGGCGCCGCCCGCGCTGTGCGTGTGGACGGACAGCGAGACGGTGTTGTAGCCGAGCGTGAGGTCGGAGTGGTGGCCGAGCTCCTCCTGGACCTGGGCGATGTGCACGACCATCGCCGTCGCCGCGAAGTGCGAGCCGAGCCGGTAGGAGCGGGTGAGGCGGTCTCCGTCGAGCGACCAGCCCGGCAGCTCGGCCAGCCGGTCCTCGACCTCCTTCTGCGACAGCGGTTCGACGGGCATGGGCCGCGCTCCTTCCCTTGCGCCGGGGTCCTCGGTGTCCTCTCAGCCTGCCACAGCGGGGCGCCCGAGGCCCTGGTCAGAGGCGTGTGCCTGTCCGGCACGACCGGTTCTCGACTACGGTCCCGACATGACCACTCACCCGTCCACGGCCGGCCAGGGCGTGGGTCCGCTGCTGCGGGCCTGGCGGGAGCAGCGCCGGGTCAGCCAGCTGGAGCTGGCCCTGCGCGCGGACTCCTCGGCCCGGCACATCAGCTTCGTCGAGACGGGCCGGTCCCGGCCGAGCGAGGAGATGGTGCTGCGGCTGGCCGAGCATCTCGACGTCCCCGTGCGGGAGCGCAACGCCCTGCTGCTGGCGGCCGGTTACGCTCCGCGCTACCCGGAGACGCCGCTGGACGACCCGGCGCTGGGCGCGCTGCGCGAGGGCATCGAGCGGCTGATCGGGGGCTACGAGCCGTATCCGGCGCTGGTGGTGGACGCGCTGTACGACGTGGTGGCGGCCAACCGGGGGATCATGACGCTGGTCGACGGCGTCTGCGCGTCCCTGCTGGAGCCGCCGCTGAACGCGATGCGGCTCGCCCTGCACCCGCGGGGTCTGGCCCCCCGCATCCGCAATCTGCGCGCCTGGCGCGGTCACCTGCTGGAGCAGATGGAGCGGCAGATCGCCCTGCACCGCTCCGAGCCGCTGCGGGAGCTGTACGAGGAGGTGGCGGCCTATCCGGTGCCCGAGGAGGATCCGGGGGCCGGACCTCAGGAGCCCGCGGAGCCGGTGCCGTACTTCGCGCTGCCGCTGCGGATCGAGCACGAGGGGCGGACGCTTTCGTTCATCTCCTCGATCTCCACGTTCAACACCCCGATGGACGTGACCGTCGCCGAGCTGGCCATCGAGACACTCCTCCCGGCCGACCCGGCGACGGCCAAGTACCTTCAGTCGCTGCTGTCCTGACGTGCTTTCAGGGCCGTGTGCTGGAGGACGGCGAACCCCGCCACGGTCAGCGCCTGGAGCACCGTCCACACGGCGCCCGCCGTGCTCGGCGTGAGCCACAGCGCCAGGGCCACCAGGCTCACGACCGTCCAGGCGAGGTTGGCCTCGACGACGGCCCGCACGCCGAGTGCCGGCGGCTGCCGACGGGAGGCCAGCAGGCCGACGCCCGCCGCGTAGGCGGCGAGGAACGCGCCCAGGGCGAGCAGCAGCGTGGAGCCGACGCCGAGAAAGCGTCCTAGGGGGCCGGGGAACGCGAGGTAGACGAGGGCGTTGGCGCCGGTCACCACGGCGTCCAGGGCCAGGAAGCGGCGCAGCATCGACTGCGGCTCGGAGGTCCGGGCGAGTGCGGCGAGCTGGATCGCGGACATGGGGCATCACCCTCCGTCGGGTCATGGTGCGGCTGGGAGCCGGGCCCCGGGCCGGAGTGCGCCGGCCCGGGGTCCGGTACGTCCACGATCGCTTTCCGGCCGCGCCCGGTCGATTACCCGCGGGGTAATGCCCCGGCGACACGTCCTCTCCCGTGATCTCCTCGCCGTCGGCCCTGGGAGACTGTCGGCGGTACATGGCAGACTGATCGCGGGCTTGGGCGCGTTGGGGAGGCGTGGCGTGAGTGAACGGCGGGCCGCACCCACCGTGGGCCAGGTGGTGCTGGGCAAGCGGCTGCAGGAACTGCGCGAGGCGGCGGGCCTCAGTCGTGACGAGGCCGCCCGGGTGCTGCGGGTCGCCCCCGCGACCGTCCGCCGGATGGAGACCGCCGACGTCGCGCTGAAGATCCCGTACGTGCAGATCCTGCTGACCGCCTACGGCGTGCCCGAGGACGAGGTGACCGCGTTCGTCGGCCTCGCCGAGGAGGCGAACCGGCCGGGCTGGTGGCAGCGGTTCCACGACGTGCTGCCGGAGTGGTTCAGCCTGTACGTGAGCCTGGAGGGCGCCGCCCGGATCATCCGCTCGTACGAGCCGCACTTCGTGCCGGGGCTGCTGCAGACCGAGGGGTACGCGCGTGCGGTGCTGGAGGCCGGGACCATCGCGAACGCGGGACCGGAGGCGGTGGAGCGGCATGTGTCGCTGCGCATGGAGCGGCAGCGGCTCCTGGAGCGTGAGAACCCGCCGCATCTGTGGGTGATCATGGACGAGACGGTGCTGCGCCGCCCGGTGAGCGTCGACGGCCGGGTGATGCGCGACCAACTGGACAAGCTGCTGGAGTACGCCGCGCGTGACCGGGTCACGCTGCAGATCGCCGAGTTCAAGGACGGCCCGCATCCGGGTACGTACGCCCCGTTCTCGCTGTTCCGGTTCGCCGAGCCCGAACTGCCCGACATGGTCTTCACCGAGTATCTGACGGGCGCGCTGTACCTGGACTCCCGCAAGGAGATCTCCACGCATCTGGAGGTCCTGGACCACATGACGGCCCGCGCCGGTTCCGCCCAGCGCACGGAGGAACTGCTGCGGGACTACCGCGACAGCTTCTGATGGCTCGGGACGACAGCATGAGTCGGTCCCGGTCTCGATGACGCGCCCCCGACGGCCCGCGATGGCTGGGCTATGACAGCCACTGGGCGACCGCCTCCGAGATCGGCTGCCCCGTCTCCAGCTCCACGAAGCCGAACTGGCCGCTCTGGTTGCATTCGAGGAACCACCAGAAGCCGTCCTCGTCCTCGGCGAAGTCGAAGGCGGCGTACGCCAGTCCGGCCATGTCCACGTAGTCGTGGACCGACTTGCGGATATGGCCGGGCACCGGAACCGGCTCCCAGGTGTGCTCGGTGTCGCCGTAGCGTCCGTCGACCTGGTGCGGCTCGGCCTTCTTCCGGGCGGCGAACAGTTGGCTGCTGACACAGGTCAGACGGATGTCGGCACGCTTGGGTACGTACCGCTGCAGCAGCGCGGGACCGGCCTCGACACCCGAGAAGTCCGAGTCGGGTCCGATCAAGGTGGTGGGCAGGGCCAGGAGGGGTTCGCCTGGCGGCGGCCCCGAGGCGGACTTCACCACCACCTCCCCGTACTCCTCGGCGAACTGCCGTGCCAGGCGGGGGAAGGTGGTGATGACAGTCGGTGGTACGGCGAAGCCGCTGAGATGAGCGGCCCTCAACTGCCACGGCTTCAGGCGGGCCCGGTCGGCGTCGCGTGGATGGTTCATCCATCGCGCAGAGGCGGAGTAGAGCATTCCGAACAACGCCTGGCGGGTCTCGGCGGTCAGCCATGCGGAGGGCTGAGCCGCGTGCGCGGCCGGTTCGCCGGGCCTGCGCACCCATACGGATCGCAGACCTCCCATGCTGACCACATGTCCGTTCGCCGACAGGAGGCCCTCGAAGTCGCCATGGGCGTAATGCGCGGACAGCACGGTGTTGGCCGGCAGGTCGGCGGGGTCCAGTCGCATGACGGGCACCGCCGCCTCGTGCAGCTTGGTCACCACCAGGTCGGCGGTGACGTCTTCTTTGGCCGTGAGGATCAGTACGGTCATTCGGTCACGATCGTCAGTCGTCGAAGTGGGTCTTGGAACCGGCGGTGGAGACCGTCGTACCGACCGCCAGGAGGAGGTCCGGGTCACTGACGGCCGGGCGGCCGTCGGGCAGCACGTTCAGCTGGAGCGACTCGTCGAAGCGGTAGGGCGTCACCGCCGTTGGAAGGGACCTGGGGAAGGCGTAGGTGAGGGTGAACGGCCGCAATCGGAACCTCCAGGCGTCATCTCCACATCGCCGCCATCGACGGCGTGCGATTTCTTCACTACTTACACACCGAAAGAGGCGCCGAAATCGTCACAGGGGCATGCCTACGGCCACGGCGGGGCCGCGCTGCGGCCCGGCCGGTGCCGCTGGGGTCACTCGCCCTTGACGCCGCCCGCCCGACCGTTGCCGGGATTCCCGTTGCCCGGCGCGCGGCTCTTCCCAGCCGTGCCCGTGCCGGCGTCCGCGGCGCCTTCGCCGGCTCTGCCCGGGGCGCCGGACCTGCTCGGTGCGGCCGACGCCCGGGCCAGCCACTCCGCGCAGAACGCGTCGACCTCGCCCTCTCCGCCCGCCGCCGCTGCGAGCCGCCGCCATGCTGTCGCGTCGAGTGCCTTTCCACGGTCTTTGACTCGTTCGTAGGCACGGCAGTGGGCCTCGGTGTCCTGGGCGGAGGACGAGACATCGCCCCGTCCCGGGCCGCCGGAGGAGGCCGGTGAGGTCTCACCGCCCGGCCGGGCCGGGGCGAGCGCTGAGGGGTGCGCGGTCCTCCCCCCGGTGCCGTTCGCGGACGAACCGACCGAGCCGATGGCCGCGACCGCGACTCCGCCCAGGGCGATGCTGGTGAACACAACGGCGACCGTCGCCTTCACCGGGCGCCCGGTACGCCGCTCCGCCGGCAGCCGCCAGTCGTCCCGGTGCCGGGTACGCGCTCGGTGCGCTCCCGCGTCGCGGGCGGTCCGGAAGGCGGCCACGGCCCGGCGCTCGGCTTCGGGACCGAGATCGTCTGCGAGCAGGGCGGCGGCCAGGGCCGTGTGCAGCGCGGTGTCGTCCCGTGGGCCCCACGGGCCGGTCACGGCGTCGCCGGGGTGCACACGTCGACGGCCTGTACCTCCGTCGCGGCTCAGCCGATCACCCATGTCCGTTGTCCGTTCCTGCCTGAGCTGTTCGATGGGTCCGGCATCCCCGTCGGTGATGCCGGTCTTTCCGACCACTGACCTCGTCGTGGCTGATGTCGACTTTCCAGCATCCGGGAAGCCTCATCCGTCACACCCTCGGCGCCCTCGGTCTCGAGGCCCAACTGGCGGGCGAGGCGTTTCAGCCCCCGGTGCGTCGCGGTGCGCACCGCCCCGGGGCGCTTGCCGAGGACGCGCGCGGCAGCGGGGCCGTCCAGGCCGACGATGACGCGCAGGAGCACGGCCTCGGCCTGGTCCCGCGGCAGCCCGCAGACCAGTTCCAGGGCCCGCTCGGTGGAGACGGCCTCCAGGGCCTGTTCGTGGGTGCTGTGCGGGCCGGGCAGGTCCAGTACGTCCTGCTCGATCACACCCGGCCGGGGGCGCGCGCGCTGGCGGCGCACATGGTCCAGTGCCCGGTGCCGGGCGATGGTGGCCGTCCAGCCACGGAAGCCGGCCCCGTCTCCCTTGAATCTCCCGAGGTCCCGGGCGATCTGCAGCCAGGCATCGGACGCCACGTCCTCCGCGTCCTCGCCGACCAGTCCGCGCAGATAGCCGAGCAGGCCCGGCTGCACGAGCCGGTAGGCGACCGCGAAAGCCGTCTCGTCCCCGTCCTGGGCCCGCGCGACGGCCGCGCCCAGTTCCCCGTCGTGGGCCTGTGCGTAGCGCGATTGCCGTTCCTGACCCAAGACCGTCCTCGTTCGCACCGGGGTTCCTAGCGAGTCCGTGCCGACCGACGCGCGCTGTTTCGCTGCGACACCCTCATGAAGACCAGCGTGTGTTCTCACAGAAGTGTCACAACACCCCAGGCGCCCCTCAGATCACACCGGGTCCCGGTGACGTTCGGCGCGGGCCGTGCGCTGGATGAGTAGCGAGTCCGCGCTGGGCAGACCGCCGGTGACCGCCCGGCCGGACATCGTCGTCGACGCGTCGGTGACGAACCCCTGGCCCTCTCCGTGCCGCACCTGACTCCCCCCGGGAGCGGGACGGAGAGAGACGGGGTGGCCGGGCTCCGCCCACTGTACGGAGCCCGGCCACCCCACACGCCCTGCTTCCCCGCCGGGACTGCCGTCCGGCCGGTCAGCCCTGCTCCTCGATGCTCACGGGCCGGTCGTTCCGCAGTTCGGCGAAGAGCTCCTCCGCCTTCACCTCGTCCCACTTCAGGGCACTCCTGCCGGCCGTGCCGGAGCCGGGCCCGGCCACGGGGATGTTCAGCTGCCTGCCACTGCCTCCCGAGACGCCCTTCACCGCCCGGACCAGCGAGAGGAGAGTCGGCAGCTCCATGTCCTTGTCCACGACGAGGGTGTCAAGGCCCGCGCCCAGGGCGGGATACGTACGGAACGGATCGAGCACGACGCCCGGCGCGGCGGCCTTGCGGGCCAGGGCGGAGAGGAAGGCACGCTGGTTCCGGGAGCGCCCCAGGTCGCCGTCCGCCTCCTGGTGCCTCTGGCGGACGAAGGCCAGTGCCTGGGTGCCGGTCAGGTTGTGACAGCCCTTCTTCAGCTTCAGTCCCGACTTCGGGTCGTCGATCTTCCGGTCCACGCACATCTCCACGCCACCGACCGCGTCCACCACACCGACGAAGCCCGCGAAGCCGATCTCCGCGTAGTGGTCGACGCGCAGCCCCGTGTTCCGCTCGACGGTCCGGACGAGCATCCCGGGCCCGCCGAGGGAGTAGGCCGCGTTCAGCTTGTTCTTCGCGGCCCGGTGGAACCTGCCGGTGTTCGGGTCGACGTACGACGGGATGGTCACCCAGGAGTCGCGCGGCAGGCTCACCATCGTGGTGCCGTGGGCGCCGGTGTGCAGGAGCATCATCGAGTCGGTGCGGCTGCCTCCGGCCGTGCCGGTGTGCAGTTCCTTTCTGGCCTGCTCCGACAGGCCGTCGCGGCCGTCCGAGCCCACGATGAGGTAGTTCGTGCCCTTCCCCCGGGGCGGACGGTCCGCGAGCCCGCTCAGGTCGACGGACCTGTCGAGCCTGAACTCGGCCCAGGCGCAGGTGCCCGCGCCGGTGAGGGCCAGTGCGCACAGCAGTGCTGCCAGCAGGCGCACGGTCCGCCGGACCCGGCCGGGTCGCACCCAACGGGGCCTGATGCTGGTGGTGCGGCCGCCGCCCTCGTGCCGGGGTTCGCCGTCGGCACCGCCGCCTCCCTCGTCCGGCCCGGCGACAGCACTGCCGGAGGGCCCGGCGACATGCTCCCGGTACGGCTCTGCGACATGCTCCCGGTACGGCTCGGCGACACGGTCCTGGTACGGCTCGGCGACAGGGGGGTCGTACGGAGACGGATGCGGGGACGGGTACGGGTACGGCCCGGGGTCGGCGCCGTCGTACGGGTACGGCCCGACGACGTAGCCCTCGTACGGCCGGACGGGCGCCTGGAGCGGAGGGGTGCCGCTCTGCCACACCTGCCCCGTGATCACCCGATGCCCTGGTGCCTCCCCGTTCTCGTTCCGCCGGTCGGTTCCGGGCCACGTGCCCGGCCCGTCGCTCATGGGACGAACCACTCCTTCATCACCTCGATGACAACTGTCGATCGGCGACCGGTCTGCTGAGCTGCTGGGTGGCGGCCGTGCCGGAACGCTGCATGCGGTGCCACTTCAGCCGGGTGCCGAGCAGCAGGGCGACCACGGACTGGATGACGACCAGGTACATGAGCTGCCGGTAGACGAAGAGCTGGAACGGCATCGACCACAGCGCCCGCAGCCGCTCGCCGTCGAGTCTCAGCGCGTAACCGGCACAGACCAGTTGGACCCCGAGGAAGGCGAGCCACACGCCCGTCGCCTGCACGGGGTCGGCGAAGAGCGCCCCGTACACCGCGAAGAGGTCGACGACCGGCGCAAGCAGTGGCAGGACCACCTGGAAGACCGTCAGATAGCTCAGCCCGCGGCGGGCGAAGCGTCCGGCCGCGCCCACTTCGACGACGGCCCGGCGGTGCTTCCACATCGCCTGCAGGGTTCCGTAGCACCAGCGGTACCGCTGCCGCCACAACTGCCTCAGTGAAGCGGGTACTTCGGTCCAGGCGACGGCCGACTCCTCGTAGACCACCCGCCAGCCGGCCCGCCACAGGGCCATCGTCAGGTCGGTGTCCTCGGCGAGCGTGTCCTCGCTGACCCCGCCGACGCCCATGAGCGCGTCCCGGCGGAAGGCTCCGATGGCCCCCGGAACCGTCGGCATGCACTCCAGCACCTCGAACATGCGCCGGTCGAGGTTGAAGCCGAAGACGTACTCCAGGTGCTGCCATCTGCCGAGCAGCCCACGCCGGTTGCCGACCTTGGTGTTGCCGCTGACGGCGCCCACGGCCGGATGCGCGAGCGGCTGGATGAGCCGGTGCAGGGCATCGGGCTCGAAGACGGTGTCGGCGTCGACCATCACCACGATGTCGTGGGACGCGTTGGCCAGACCGGTGTTGAGTGCTGCCGCCTTGCCCGAGTTGGGCTGCCGGATCACCCGCACGCGGGAGTCGTCGATCCAGGTCGCGAGGTCCGCCGTCTGGTCCGTCGAGCCGTCGTCGATCACGATGACCTCGAGGTACGAGTGCGTGGAGGCGAGCAGCGAGCGGACGGTGGACTCGATGCCGGCCTCTTCGTTGTAGGCGGGGACGAGCACCGTCACGGGCGCGTTGACCTCCCGCAGCCAGGGCGCGCCGGGGCGGACGCGGGTGAGGCGCCGGACATGGGCGCGGGCGAAGAAGGTCAGCGACAGCAGCCGCAGCAGCCCCAGCGCTCCGGCCACGCCCAGCACCCAGGTCATGATGTGCGTGAAGGTGTTTCCGGCCGTCACGGTCCAGTTCAGGGCTTTGCCCTGCCACCGTTCGGCGGTGGACACCCGGGTGTCGGCGGGCGGCATGCCGACCGCGTCCGTCACGGTGGTGAACCGGTCGGCGTGCGGGTCGTCGAGCAGCTGCTTCGTCTCGTCGTACGCCAGTTCCGTCTGGCTGAACTGCCTGATCAGGCCGTGCGCGGGATCGCGGCTCGGGCGGTTCGCCGCGACCAGGACATAGCCGTCCGCGGCGGCCTTCCGGGCCGCCTGCCACTCGGCGCCGCACAGCGTGTCCACCTCGGTGGTCATCGGCATCCGCAGCAGGTCGGTGCGGATGCCCGCCGTACCCGCGAGGGTCTTCTGGGTGAGGCCCAGTTCCATGCCGAAGCGGACGCGCGACGAGGAACCGAGGTCGGCTCCCGTATAGGTGTTCGAGCCGACCTCGTGGCCTTCGTCGAGGATGCGCCGCACCAGGTCCGGATGGCGTGCCGCCTGGGCGCCGGACACGAAGAAGGTGGCGTGCGCGTGGTGCTCGCGCAGCAGATCCAGCAGATGGGGGGTCCACTCGGGGTCGGGTCCGCCGTCGTAGGTGAGGGCGACGGTGCGCGCGGGCGCCGCGGCGGACGAGACCTTGTCGCCGTCGATGCCGCGCAGGACGGGGCCGCTCTCGGCCACGGACTTGGGCACGGGTCTGGTGCAGGGGTGGCGTGTCTTGGCGGCGTCCACCTCGTGGATGGTCCAGCCTTCGAAGAGCAGGACGGCGAATACGACGGGCAGGGTCAGGGCGAGCAGCCGCCAGTGTCCGCGGGGGTCGCGCGAACGGGCGTGCCGGCGATGGGCCGAGCGGCTCACGCAGCCGTCCTGGGTATGTCGTTAATCACAGCCGGGTCGGGTCCGGTTCCGCGGTGGCCGGCGACGGACGTGACCGCCGCGTGCCCGGTGCGGGCCGCCGAGAGAGGGGAGCCGACCGGAGGGGTCACGCGAGCGGCGGACCGGGACAGCACCTGGACGACGCGGTCGGCGCGGCCTCGCCGGACCACTGCCGCCGGGCGTCTGCCCGCAGTACGCGCACGGCTCTGTCCACGCCCGTTCCCAGGAGCGCGCCCGAGACCGCACGCATCGGCGCAGGACGTCGATACGACCGCGCGGACGACGGATCCGGCCACGCGCCACACCGCCTTCACATGCCGGTCGATGACGTCGAGGCCCGATGAACGGTGAAGCGTTTTCTGGTGTTTTGTCTTGCGGTCGTGCTCGTGCATGGGGGGCGAGTGTAGTCACATCCGATGTCCCGGGTGTGCCGGAAACAGCCTGTGCAACGCCACGCGAGGGGGACAGTGACACTCGGCGCCGCCGGTGCGCTGGACTAGTGGGGTGCGGGGAAGTGTGTCTTCACATTCGCCCTTCCCGGAGTGGACCCGCCGAGCGCCAGGGCCCCTCCCAGTGGCGTTTTTCAGCCACCCAGCGGGCGTACCCCTCGGTGGCTCTCGCAGCGTCACGGCCGGTCCAGCCACGCATCCTGACCCGTACGGACCCCGCCAACGGGTACGGCCCCCTGCCCGCCCCTAGCGTCGGGACCACGAGGCGCACGCGAAGGAGGTCCGATGCCCGGATTCGAGCTGCTGTACCAGGCGGCCGCGCTGTGCCTGATGTACCCCGACGACGATTTCCGCGCCCGGCTGTCGCTGCTGCGCGAAGCCGCCCCGCAGCTGAGGGAGTTCGCCGACCACGCGGCCGTCACCCCGCCCCGGGAGCTGGCCGCGCACTACGTCGAGGTCTTCGAGGCCGGGCAGGACCACAGCCTGTACCTGAGCGTCTGGCGCGAGGCGGCACCGGCGCCCTCCGAGGAGGTCTACCGCGCGCACGGCCTGGAGACCACCGGCGAGGAACCGCCCGACTTCCTGCCCGCGGTCCTGGAGTTCGCGGCCCGCACGGGCAGCACCGAGTTGCTGACCGAGCACCGCGACGGCCTGGATCAGCTCCGGTCCAGGCTCACCGACTTCGGTACGCCGTACGCGACGGTCCTGGACGCGGTGTGCGCGACACTGCCGCCCGCGCACACCGGTCTCTAGGACCGCCGACGGTGGTCCTGCCTATGCGGCGCCGCCCTTCTCGTCCCGTTGGTCCTTCTCCTCGTCCACGATCTCCGCGTCGACCACGCCCTCTTCTTCCCGCGCGGTGCCGGGAGACTCCTCGGTGTGGGCCTGCTGGGCCTGGGCGTACATCGCCTGGCCCATCTTCTGGCTGACCGAGGCGAGTTTCTCGACCCCGGTGCGCAGGGCGGCGGTGTCCGCCTGCTGCTCCAGTTGTCCCTTCACCTCGGTGACGGCCGACTCGACCTCGGTCTTGGTGTCGGCCGGGATCTTGTCGCCGTTGTCGCGGAGGAAGTTCTCCGTCTGGTAGACGAGTTGCTCGGCCTGGTTGCGGGTCTCGGCGGCCTCGCGGCGGCCCCGGTCCTCCTCGGCGTACTGCTCGGCCTCGCGCATCATGCGGTCGATGTCTTCCTTGCCCAGGGCCGAGCCGCCGGTGACGGTCATCTTCTGTTCCCGGCCGGTGGCCATGTCCTTGGCGGAGACGTGCATGATGCCGTTGGCGTCGATGTCGAAGGCCACCTCGATCTGCGGGACGCCGCGCGGTGCCGGCGGCAGGCCCGTCAGGTCGAAGACGCCGAGCTTCTTGTTGTAGGCGGCGATCTCCCGTTCGCCCTGGTAGACCTGGATGCCGACCGAGGGCTGGTTGTCGGCGGCCGTCGTGAAGATCTCCGAACGCCGGGTCGGGATGGTCGTGTTGCGCTCGATGAGCTTCGTCATGATGCCGCCCTTGGTCTCGATGCCCAGGGACAGCGGGGTGACGTCGAGCAGCAGCACGTCCTTGACGTCGCCGCGCATGACGCCCGCCTGGAGCGCGGCACCGAGCGCCACGACCTCGTCGGGGTTGACGCCCTTGTGCGGCTCCTTGCCGGTGAGTTCCTTGACCAGCTCGGTCACCGCGGGCATCCGGGTGGAGCCGCCGACGAGAATCACGTGGTCGACCGCTGAGAGCTTCACCCCGGCGTCGTCGACCGCCTGGTGGAAGGGCGCCTTGCAGCGGTCGAGCAGATCGGAGGTGAGCTCCTGGAACTGGGCCCGGGTCAGCTTCTCGTCGAGATGCAGCGGCCCTTCGGCGGAGGCCGTGATGTAGGGCAGGTTGATCGTCGTCTCGGTGGAGCTGGACAGCTCGATCTTGGCCTTCTCGGCGCCCTCGCGCAGCCGCTGCACCGCCATCTTGTCGCCCGCGAGGTCGACGCCGTACTGGCCCTTGAAGCGCTTGACGAGGTACTCGACGATCCGCTGGTCCCAGTCGTCGCCGCCGAGGTGGGTGTCGCCGTTGGTGGCCTTCACCTCGATGACGCCCTCGCCCATCTCCAGCAGCGAGACGTCGAAGGTGCCGCCGCCGAGGTCGAAGACGAGGACCGTCTGGTCGTTCTCCTTGTCCAGCCCGTACGCCAGCGCCGCCGCCGTCGGCTCGTTGATGATCCGCAGCACGTTCAGGCCCGCGACCTCCCCGGCCTCCTTGGTCGCCTGCCGCTGCGTGTCGTCGAAGTAGGCCGGGACGGTGATCACCGCGTCGGTGACGTCCTCGCCGAGGTAGGACTCCGCGTCCCGCTTCAGCTTCTGCAGCACCCGGGCGGACAGCTCCTGCGCCCGGTAGCGGGTGCCGTCCACGTCGCCCTGGTCCGGGAAACGCCAGCTCGCGTCGCCCATGTAGCGCTTGACCGAGCGGGCGGTGCGCTCCACGTTCGTCACGGCCTGCCGTTTGGCGACCTCCCCCACCAGCACCTCGCCGTTCTTGGCGAACGCCACCACCGAGGGTGTGGTTCTTGCCCCCTCCGCGTTGGCGATGACCGTGGGCTCACCGCCCTCCAGCACGGCCACCACCGAGTTCGTGGTCCCGAGGTCGATCCCGACCGCTCGTCCCATCGCTGTCCCCTTCCGTCAGGGCACTCCCCCACTCATTCCCCACTCTCCAGCACAAAACTTGAGTGCGCTGTTGTCAATGCCGCGAAGGGGTGATGGGCCCGCGCAGGGCCACGGCGCGCCGGGGCCGGTCCGTGACCAGCACGTCCACGCGCGGGTGGGCGAGGAACGCCCGCATCAGGGTGTCGTCGTTGACCGTCCACACCATGGTGAACAGGCCGCGCCGGGTCGCCTCGCGCAGCACGGTGGTCCTGGCCAGCCGCTGGTGCACGGCGACGCCGTGGGCCCCGCAGGCGCGGATCCTGCGGGCGGGGAACAGCTCGCTCAGCCGGGTCCCCGGCAGCTGTGCCAGGGCCAGGTCCCTGCGGTCGCGCCCCAGGGACAGCGCGGTGCGCACCCCGGGAAAGGCCCGTGTCACGGCGGCGAGGGAACGGTCCTCCAGTGTCGTCACGACGAGTCCGTCCGTGCCGAGCAGGGCCACCGCCCGGTCGACCACCTCCTGCTCGTAGCCCACCTCCTTGAGGTCCAGGTGCGCCACGAGTCGCCCGGCGATCAGCGCCATGACCTCGTCCACCACCGGCACGTCGTATCCGGCCCGCTCGCTCAGCTCGGCGTGCGTGAGCCGGGACAGCGGCGGCCCGGTGGGCCCGACCCGGGGGTCGTGGTAGACGACGAGGACACCGTCGGCCGTGCGGCGGATGTCGAACTCTACATACTCCGCCCCGGACTCCAGCGCGTCCTTGTACGCCTCCCAGGTGGCGGCGTCGGCGCGCTCGGAGCCGCCCCGGTGGGCGGAGACGGCGGGGCGTGGCGTCATGGTCGGGGGCTCCCGGAGGGCGGGCGTGGGGGCGGTACGGGTACGGCGTCGTCGTCGGACGTGGGCAGCAGGGAGCCGGAGCGGGTGCTGATACGTCTGAGCAGGACGTATCCGATCACGACGAGGACGACGAAGGGGAGCCAGGCCAGCGCGTAGGCCGCTCCGTAGGCGCGCAGGTCGAGGATGGAGCGGTGGTCGTCGACGTTCGTGCCGTTCACGCCGAAGAAGGCGAGCAGCAGGGTCGGAGGCAGGGCGATCAGCGTGGCGGCGGCGACGAGGCCGGACACGGTGCGGTCGCGGCGCTCGTCACGCTCGGCGAGTTCGGCGTCCAGGGCGGCGGAGCGGGCGCTGATCACCGAGGTCAGCCGCTCGACCATGCGGGCCGAGTTCTCCAGGCTGTCGCGGATGCCGAGCGCGTCACGCTGCGAGGACTGGAAGGCCTCCATGACCATCTCGGGGATCAGCAGGCTGTCGACGTAGGCCTCGACGCCGAAGGCGAGGTCCAGCTGGAGTTCGTTGACGCCGGCGGAGAGGCGGGAGATCAGGGAGCGGATCTCGGTGGGCGAGTCGGTCAGGGCCTGCTCGTTGGCCTTCATCATCGCGAAGGCGGCGAGCCGGGTGCGCTGGAGCACGGCGAGGGCGGAGACCATGCCGACGGCGACGAGCATCAGGCCGTTCTCGACGTGCGGGGCCCAGCCGGCCTGGACGGAGACGCCCCGGCCGAGGGCGGACAGGGTGAGGCCGTGGTTCCTGAGGTGCGGCGCGAGGCTCGCGTCGTAGGGCGTGGCGGGGTTCCAGGGCATCCGGCCGCGGTAGACGATCTCGTTCAGCAGGATGGCCTTGCGGGCCTCGTCGGCGCTGAGCAGTTCGCGGTGTAACCGGCCGCCGGGGAAGACGAGTTGGTGCACGTTCTGGCCGAGGGCGAGCGGGCGGCCGAGCTGCTCGGTCAGCGTCTGGAGCAACGGGCGGTCGTCGAGTTCGATGCGCTCCCGGTCGAAGCAGGTCGTGGCCAGCCAGGCGGCGAGGTCGCCGGCCGTGGTCTCACCCGCGAAGGCGCAGTCCACGACCAGGGTGGCGTCGCCGCGCGGGGTGGCGACGACGAGGATCCGCAAGGAGGCGAGGCCCAGGCCGTGGTCGCCGTGCGGCAGCCGCAGCCGGCGGGGCGCGACCTGTTCGTCGAGGACCGGGACGGGGAGCACGTCCTGGCTGGTCATCAGGTGGGAGGCGAAGCGGCCGTAGTCGTAGCGGTCGACGAGGGCGCCGAGGGCGGTGTCCCGGGGGCGGAGCCGTCCGGAGAGGCTGAACAGCAGCAGGACACGGGTCCGGTCACGGGTGGCGGAGTCGAGCACCGTGGCGTTCGGCGACGTTCCCGGCAGCATCGCGTTCCTTCCGGCCCGTCGGTTCGAGAGCGTCTGGTTCCTACCCCGGCCGCGGGTGGCGAACCGACGACGCGCGGGCCGCCCCTGGTGGGCGGCCCGCGCGACGGGGGTGTGTCCGGTCAGGCGAGCTTGGCGGTCAGCGTGATGGGCGTGGCCTTCAGCGCCTGGCTGACCGGGCAGCCGACCTTGGCCTCCTCGGCGGCGGCGAGGAAGGCCGCCTCCTCGATGCCGGGGACGGTGCCCTCGACGGTGAGGTGGATGCCGGTGATGCCCTCGCCGGGCTGGAAGGAGACGTCGGCGGAGGTGACGAGCTTGGTGGGCGGCGTCCCGGCCTTGTTCAGGATGTTGGAGAAGGCCATGGAGTAGCAGCTGGAGTGGGCGGCGGCGATCAGCTCCTCGGGGCTGGTCTTCCCGTTCGCCTCCTGGGCGCGCGACGCCCACGTGACCGGCTGCTCGCCGATCGCACCGGAGGAGTCGAAGGTGACGACGCCGTTGCCCTCGAGCAGGCTGCCTTCCCAGACGGTGTGTGCGGAGCGCGTGGTAGCCACGGTTCTTCCTTTCGCGTACGGACTCGCTGTGGGGCCCGTCTCCGGGTCCCCTTCCCCCATCCGATCACACCCGTGGCGCCGCGTCCGCGCACGCGCCGAATTTCAGGCCGCGCGTTCCTCGCTGCTCTCCAACGGCACCTGAGGGCCGTTCGACTCGCGCAGCCAGCGGCGCAGGACACGGTGGACGTGCTCGGCGCCGACGAGTTCCGCCCCGTCCGCCACCGGTGCGGAGAGGACGAGCGGGGACAGCAGGAAGGGCTTGCCCTGGGCGCCGCCGAGGCCGCCGTGGGAGCCGATCTGCTCCTCGAAGGCGAGGACTTCGCCGTCGGCCGGGTCGTGGAAGGAGTTGACCATGATGTCGGCGGTGTGCGGGAAGGAGTGCGTACGGCGCACCGCGTCGGCCGCGCCCGGCCCGAACGCGGCGAGCGGGCCCGGGTCGTCGTCGAGACCGGCCAGCGGGATCTCGGCGCCGTTCGCGCCGAGGACGACGCCGCCGTGCTCGTCGCTGCGGACCAGCAGGAAGCCGACACCGGGGTGGTTGGCGAGGGTCGGCAGCAGGGCGGGGTGGCGGGCGTCGATCTCCTCCTTGCTCATCCGGTGCGTGACGTCCGGGAAGGAGACCAGGCCGAGGTTGCCGGAGGCCAGCACGATGGGCTCGGAGCGGCGCGCGGGGCGATGCCGCTCGCCGCCCTCCTC
Organism: Streptomyces sp. NPDC040589; assembly: GCF_055594445.1. Classification (NCBI taxonomy): domain Bacteria; kingdom Bacillati; phylum Actinomycetota; class Actinomycetes; order Kitasatosporales; family Streptomycetaceae; genus Streptomyces; species Streptomyces sp. NPDC040589. The sequence goes on from NZ_JBVIWP010000002.1 coordinate 911,021, forward strand.
GACCGGGATGCGCAGGGCGGCACGCACGGCGGCACGGGCCTCCGCCCCGCTGCGGGTGCGCTCCGCCCTGCGCGACACGGGCAGTCCGCAGCCGGCCCGTACCAGGTCGCCCAGGGTGAGGCCGTAGCGGGAGCGGAACGTCTCGCCGGGGCTCTGGCCGTGGTCGGACAGCACGACGATCCGGTACGGGCGCGGGGCGTGCTCGGCGACGTTCTCGATCAGGGCCAGCGACCGGTCGAGGCTTTCCAGGACCTTCTGCGCGTCGCGGCTCGCCGGGCCGGAGTGGTGGGCGACCTCGTCGTAGGCCACCAGGTCGGCGTAGACGGCGGTGCGGCCGACGAGCATGTCGCCCGTCACCGAGGCGACGACGACGTCCCGCTCGACGACCGTCGCGAAGGCCCTCACGAACGGGTAGAGGCCCGCGCGGGAGACCCGCGGGCGCTGCTTGAGCAGGCGGGCCCGGGTGGACTGGCCGATCTCCCGGCCGACGTCGGCGACGAAGGACAGGGCGGTGCGCACGGCGTTGGCCGGATCCGAGAAGTAGGCGAAGTAGCCCGCCCGGGAGCGGTTCTCGCGGCTGCGGCGGCGGGCGGCGATGGACAGCACGAGGGCCTGCTGCTCGGCGCCGCCGCTGAAGAGGTTGCCGCGGCTGGCGCCGTCGACGGCGAGCAGGCCGCCGTGCCCGGCGTATCCGACGGCGCGGCGCTGGAGTTCGGCGGCGCTGGTCGGGCGGTTGCAGACGACCACCTCGCGGGTGTCCTTCTCGTACCAGCGGAAGGCGGGGACGTCGTGGTTGCTGCCGTGCAGGATGCCGAGCTGGCTGGCGCCGGTCTGGCTGGACCAGTCGGTGCGCCAGGGGGTGAGGCGGTGGGTGCAGCGGCCGCCGTCGCCGAAGTCGAGCCAGCGGGCGACGGTGGGCATCAGGCCCTTGCCGACCGCGTCCAGCAGGACGTCGTGGCCGACGCCGTCGAGCTGGAGGAACACCGTGCCGGGGCTGGACGGGCTGGGCGGTCCGGACCGGCGGCGGCGGTCGGAGAGGCGGTACAGCCTGCGGCGGTAGGCGTCGTCGTCGCGCACGGCCAGGGCGGCGCCGGTGGCGGACGCCACGGCGGACATCACGGCGGCGACCACGACGGCGGTCTCCGGGGCGGCGGCGCCGCGCTCGGCGGGGTTGAGACGCAGGGCGAGCAGCAGCAGCGCGCCGTTCAGGAAGAACACCAGCAGCCCGAGCACGAGCGCCGGTACGAGGAGCAGGAGCCGGACGAGCAGCGGCCAGACCACGGCCGACAGCAGACCGAAGGCGCCGGCGCCGAACGCGGCCGTGACGGCGATGTCGGTGGCGCTGTCGCCGTCCGCCGACCGGAGCCGGAAGTCCGGCAGGATCCCGGCGAGCAGGAGCAGGGTGACGGTGGAGACCGCCCACACGGCGACGCTCCGCCCTATCTGACTGGCGACCCGCCGCCACCGCACGCCCCGCACGCCCAGCCACCTCACGTCCCGGCCCGCCGCCGCGGGCCCTCGTCCACCCTGTCACAACGCCCGGGGAACGCCTTTTGTCCCTCGCACTGCCGAGGCGGAGCAGGGCAGAGCCAGGCCGAAGGCACGCCTTCGCTGTCGCCGCGTCAGCGTCCGTCGTAGCCGGCCGTCGGCATCGACAGCCGGCGGTGTACGCACGCCTTCATCGCCGCGTCGTACGCCGGCTCGGCGTGCCCCACCGTCTCGACGCGCACCCCGCGCCTCGCGCACTCCGCGGTGAACTCCTCCACGGACGCGAGCGCGCTCTCGAGTACCCGCCGGCTGGGCGCCACGAACAGGTCGAGGCCGGGCCGGACGCCGTCCCAGAGGGCGCCGTGGTCGGGGCGCAGCCCCCGGACCAGTAACTCCCGGCTGATCACATAGCCCCGCTCGGCGGCCCAGCGGGCGCACATCGCGTGCTGGCTGCGGGAGTCGACCAGGAACGGATCGTCGTCCAGCTCCTCCAACGGCGTCAGACTCGCGATCGCCGTGACCCGGACCGGCACCATGGCGTCCCCCCTCACCTCCGGTTTCGCCGCCGACCCTACTCCTGCCCGTAGGCTTCGGGGAGTCGCGCGAAGGAGGCAAAGAAGTGCCGGTGGAGATCACCTGGTGGGGTCACGCCACTTGCACGGTCGAGGACTCGAACGTACGCGTACTCACCGATCCCCTGTTCGCACGCCGGCTCGCGCACCTGCGGCGCCGGCGCGGAGCCCTGCCGCCGTCCGGCGCCCGTGACGCGGACGTTGCACTGGTCTCGCATCTGCACGCCGACCATCTGCATGTGCCCTCGCTGATGCGGCTCGCTCCGGGCACGCGCCTGCTCGTGCCCCGGGGCGCGCGCCGAGCGGTGCCCGGACTGCGCCGACTCGCGCACCTGCGGGTGAGCGAGATGGCGCCCGGGGACGAGATCCCGGTCGGCGACGTGGTCGTACGGGCCGTGCCCGCGCGGCACGACGGGCGGCGGCTGCCGCTCGGACCGCACCGCGTCCCCGCGCTCGGCTACGTCATAGCCGGCGAGGCCCGGACCTACTTCGCCGGGGACACCGGGCTGTTCGACACGATGGCCGAGGAGGTCGGGCCGGTCGAGGTGGCGCTGCTGCCGGTCGGCGGCTGGGGGCCGTACCTGGGCGAGGGACATCTGGACGCGGGACGGGCGGCGGAGGCGCTGGCACAACTGGCGCCGTGCAGCGCGGTGCCGGTGCACTACGGCACGTACTGGCCGATCGGGATGGACGCCGTGCGCCCCCACGAGTTCCATGCGCCGGGCGACGAGTTCGTACGGCTGGCGGCCCGGCGCGCACCCGGCGTGGCGGTGCACCGGCTCGGGCACGGGGAGAGCGTGCGCCTGAAGGTGGCGCGGTGACCTGGACCGCGCCCGTGGCGCAGGCCGGTCTGCCTTTGCTCGCGGCGTCGGCCGTCACCCCGGCGTCGATCGTGCCGACGTCCACACAGCAGGCGGTGGGCTATCCGACGCTCTTCCTGCTCGTGCTGCTCGGGGCGCTGGTGCCGGTGATTCCGACGGGGGCGCTGGTGAGTTCGGCCGCCGTGGTCGCCGTTCACCAGACGTCGCCGCTCTCCCTGGTGATGGTGTTCCTGACGGCGTCGCTGGCGGCGTTCCTCGGGGACGCCACGCTGTACTGGCTGGGGCGGCGCGGGCTGAGGTCGAAGAACGGCTCGCGCTGGCTGGAGGCGATCCGGGCGCGGGCGCCGGAGGACCGGCTCGCCCAGGCGCGGGAGAAACTCGCCGCGCACGGTGTCGCGGTGCTGGTGCTGTCCCGGCTGGTGCCGGCGGGGCGTATCCCGGTGATGCTGGCCTGTCTTCTGGCGGAGTGGCCGTTGCGGCGGTTCTCCCGGGGGAACCTGCCGGCGTGTCTGGCGTGGGCCGTGACGTATCAGTTGATCGGGATTCTCGGGGGGGCGCTGTTCGATGAGCCGTGGGAGGGCGTGGTGGCGGCGATCGCGCTGACCTTGGTGATCAGCGCGGTGCCGAGTGTGGTGCGGCGGGTTCGGTAGCGCCGTTCGGGGTGCGGTTGTTCGCGGAGTGCGGGTTGTTCGCGCAGTTCCCCGCGCCCCTGAGAGGTCAGCTCCCGAACAGCACCTTGGAAGCGCCCACCGGCAGGTCCCAGAGGTTTTCCCGGGGCAGACCCGCCTTCTCCCAGGCCGCTCGTACGCGCGTCAGGGGCTCCAGGACCGGCTCCGCCGACAGGACGAAGGTCGCCCAGTGCATGGGGGCCATCCGCCGGGCGCCCAGGTCCTGGGCGGCCCGGACCGCCTCCTCCGGGTTGCAGTGGACGTCGCTGAGCCACCAGCGCGGTTCGTAGGCTCCGATGGGCAGGAGGGCGAGGTCGATGCCGGGGTAGCGCCGGCCGATGCGGGAGAACCAGTGGCCGTAGCCGGTGTCGCCGGCGAAGTAGACGCGCTGTCCGTCCCGGTCGGTGAGCACCCAGCCGCCCCACAGGCTGTGGCAGGTGTCGGTGAGGGTGCGCTTGGACCAGTGGTGGGACGGGACGAAGTCGAAGCGGACGCCGCCCAGTTCGGCCGCTTCCCACCAGTCGAGTTCCGTGACGTGGGTGAAGCGGCGACGGTGGAACCAGCGGGCGAGCCCGGCCGGGGCGAACACGGGGGTGTCGCGCGGGAGCCGGCGCAGGGTGGGGGCGTCGAGGTGGTCGTAGTGGTTGTGGCTGATGACGACGGCGTCGACGCGCGGCAGCTCTTCCCAGGGGACGCCCACGGGGGTGACGCGGGCGGGGGTGCCGAGGATCCTGCGGGACCAGACCGGGTCGGTGAGGACCGTGAGGCCGCCGACGCGCAGCACCCAACTGGCGTGTCCCGCCCAGGTGACGGCGATGGTGCGGGCGTCGACGCGGGGCAGCGGGCCGGGGGCGTAGGGGAGCCGGGGGATGTCGGCGAGGCCTTCGGGACTCGGTCTCACGGAGCCCTCGCGGGCGAAGCGGGCGATGGCCTTCAGGCCGGGGAGCGGGGCGGTCAGCCGGTCGTGGAAGGTACGCGGCCACACTCTCCGCTCGGCCGGCGGCCGGGGTTCGGCCAGGGGCGGGTACGGGGGCGCGAGGGGGGACGGGAGTGCCGGGTCGTCGGCCTCCTGGGTGGTCGTGCCTGTGGTCGACTCGGACTGCTGCGTCATCGAGGAGGCTCCCATCGCTGAGCTTCGTCGCGGAGATCGTCGAAGACCGACTTCAGCCGGATCAACGCGCCTCGCACGTGCGGCAGTTCCAACGGCGCGGGTGAGGTGAGGCATTCCGCGCGTTCCGGGTCGGAGGCGGGCAGCAGTGCGCCGGTGGAAAGCCGCACGCGCGGGGCTTCGAGGTCGTCGCCGAAGCGGTGGCCGCCCGGCGCGGGCATGCCGAGGCGGGCGGAGAGGAAGTCCTCCAGTTCCTGTGCGTCGCTCACCCCGTGCGCGGTCAGCGCGGGGCGCAGCGGGGCGAGGTCCACGTACAGGTGCCGGCCGGCGTGCGGGGGCCGGGAGAGGGCACCGGCCGCGACGACGGCGGAGTGCGCGGCGGCGGCCAGGCGCGCGTGCAGGCGTACGGTGGCGGCCGCGCGCGCCGTGACGGGTTCCGGTTCGGCCAGGGCGTACCCGGCCGCCGCGGCGACCGGGGCGGCGACGCGGGCGTCGAGCGCGGTGAGGACGTCGAGCACGCGCGCGTGGAGGCCGTCGCCGTCCTCGCCGGCCGGGAAGCGGGCCACGGCGGCGGGCCAGCCGGGCGGGAGCAGGGAACCGGCCAGGTCGGTGACGACGGTGACCCGGTCGGGCAGCATCTCGGCGGGGCTGAGCAGCACGGTGTCGTGCGGGTCGTGCAGGGTGTCGCGCCAGGTCTCGTCGCTGACCAGGTGCAGGCCCTCCCCCTGGGCGGCTTCGAGGGTCTCGTGCAGCAGTTCGGGAGGGGCGACGGTCGCGGTGGGGTCGTCGGCGACGGACAGCACCAGCAGGCGCGGGTCGCCGCCCTCGGCGCGGACCCGGCGCACGGTCTCCAGCAGGGCGTACGGATCGGGGACGCCGCCGCTCTCGGGCGGGGTCGGCACATGGAAGGCGGGCCGCCCCAACAGGCGTGCGTACGGCGCCCACCAGGCCGCGCAGGGCCTCGGCACCAGGACGTCACCGCCGAGGGCGGCGGTCAGCGCGAGCAGCAGGGAGGGCGCGCCGGGGCCGGCGGCCGCGCGGTCGGGGGCGCAGTGCAGTCCGCGCCGGTCCCAGTAGCCGCAGGCGGCCTCCCGCAACGCGGGGCCGCCGCCGACCGGCTCGTGGACACCACGGGACGCCGCCGCGGCGAGTACCGCGGACAGCTCCGGCAGGACCGGCAGCCCGTCCTCGGGGAGCGGCGGCCCGAACCGGACCGGGCCGTGGCCTTGCGGGTCCGTCCGCCGCATCCGTACCTCCGCAGTGCCTGGTGCCGCCGTGTTCTGGTGATCCGTACGGTGCGGCTCGTGCCCTCGGCCACCGAGTACCCAGGGTGCCGCCGCCCCATGGGCACCCGCCGGGTTGTGACGGTCACAGCATGAGCGGGCCGGGCCCGGGCAGGTCAGCGGTAGGGGTCGCTCTCCCGGTTGCGCAGCCGGTGCGCGGCGGCGCCGAACGCGCCCGCGATCAGCAGTCCGCCCGCGACCAGGGCCGGCACGGAGTCGGTGAAGGCACCGCCGTCACCGGCCCGTACCCCGCGCTGGATCACCGCCCCGCCGCACTCGGGGTCGTGGGTGTGGTGCTGTTCGGGGCAGGGCTTGTGGGTGGGCCGGTGTGTGGGCCGGTGCGACGGCTTGTGGTGGCCACCGCCGCCGTGGGTCACCGTGAACGTCGCGCTCCACTCCTTGCCCTCCCCGCCGGGAGCGGCCGGGCAGGTGCCGTCGACGGTCCACGCCGAGTCCTCGCCGAGGGCGTCCGGATCGCCCTCGAAGTTCTCGGCGGACGCGATGCGGGCCGTGCCCCGGTAGGCGGGCCCGGACACCTTGTCGTCGTTGCCGGTGACCTTGCGCAGCGGGACGGTGCCCTCGTCGAAGGCCTGCGAGGTGGCGTCGATGGTGTCGGGCGGCGGCCCACCGGTCGGATCGCAGCTGACCGAGACGGTGAGCGTCCCCCCGGGCTCGACGGTGGCGGGACTGACCTCGGCGGCGGGTTCGGCGAAGACGGCGGGTGCGAATCCCAGCAGCGCGGACCCGGCGAGAACGGCGACGGAGAGAGCGTGCACGGTGCGGCGCATGGAGGGGACTCCTTCGGGCGACGGCAGAATGTCCCTCTGCCATCACAGCCCGCCCTCCGGACCGCCGCGCGCGTCCGGACCCCATTAGCGGGACAGCACCCTCCAACCGGGTGAAGCGGGACGTCACCCCCCGGGGACGGCGCTACACCGCATCCCGCATGACCTGCTCCCGCACCCTCCCGCAGCACCGGCTGATCAGCCGGGACACATGCATCTGCGAGATCCCCAGCTCCTCGGCGATCCGGCTCTGCGTCATGTCGGAGAAGAACCGCATGTAGAGAATCGCCCGCTCCCGCTCCGGCAGCGCGGCCAGCCGGTCCTTCACCGCCTCCCGGTCCACGACCGTGTCAAGCGCGGGATCCGGCGACCCGAGCGCGTCGCTCAGGGAGTACCCGTCCTCGCTGCCGGGCAGCTCCGCGTCCAGGGACAGGGCCGTGAAGCTCTCCAGCGCCTCCAGGCCGGTCTTGACGTCCTCCTCGCTCATCTTCGCGTGCTCGGCGATCTCGGCCACGGTGGGCCGGCGGCCGGAGATGGTCTGGGACAGGTCCTGCGAGGCGAACCGGACACGGTTGCGCAGGTCCTGGACCCGGCGGGGTACGTGCAGGGTCCACATGTGGTCACGGAAGTGCCGCTTGATCTCGCCGGTGACGGTGGGCACGGCATAGCTCTCGAAGGCGTTGCCGAGTTCGGGGTCGTACCGGTCCACGGCCTTGACCAGGCCGAGGGCCGCGACCTGGCGCAGATCGTCCAGGTTCTCGCCGCGGCTGCGGAAGCGTCCGGCGAGGCGGTCCGCCATGGGCAGCCAGGCCTCGACGATCTCGTCGCGGAGCGCGTCGCGCTCCGGGCCGGCGGGGAGGGCGGCGAGCCTGCGGAAGGCCTCGGCGGTGTCGGGGGCGTCGTCGTGGGGGTGCTGCTTCGAGCTCGTGTGAGTCGGCATGATGCGTCGCGATTCCCTTGCAGATGCTCTGGTTCGGACCGTCACCGTGGGAGCGCATCCGCTGCGGGACAGGGGCGCCGGTGGCGACGCTTCACGCCGCTCCCACGGGCGTGCCTCCTGTCCGAAGCACTTAAGGGCGCCTGCCCCGGGCCCTCACACGCAAACCCGGAGAGGTTTCCCGCGGTCGCGCAGGGTGACCCGAAGCGGACCGGGGATCGACGGTCGAGCAGGGCCTCAGAAGGTCGGGCGGGGCCTCAGGGGGAAGGGGCGGCAGTTCCTGCCGGGGCGGGAGAAGCAGCAGCGGCAGCGGAAGCGGCGGGTGCGGGTACGCCGGCCGGTTCACGCCGTTCGGCGTTCTCCTGCGGCAGCAGCAGTTCCTCGTACCGGCCCAGAACGAGCACCACTCCGAGCATGAGCAGCGGGATGAGCACAGCGAGCATCGCCATGGCGGGTCCTTCCCCAGGGAGGTGTGGGGGATGTGACCCGGGTCTCCCCCAGGCCGTGGCGCAAACCAGGGCGGGTGTGGCGATCCGGTGTGCCGAACCCGTGTCGGCTTCCGGTGTTCGGGTACGCGGTGCGGACCCCCGAAGGTCTGGAGGGAGACATGCAGCGAGGCAGCGACCGGCTGAGCGTCCACCGGGACGACGAGATGAAGCACGAACTGCAGGGTCTGCTCAGGTCCGGGCACCCCACGCGCAGTGAGGAGTGGCACGACCCGGAGCCGGCCGCCGAGGACGACCCCGAGGTCGCGTACGGGCCGGTGACACCGAGCCGTGCGCCGACGTCCCTGGAGTCGGTGCGGCTGGATCTGGCCCGGATCCTGGGCCGCAAGGCGTTCCCCGCGAACTCGCGCGAGCTCGCCCGCGAACTGCGCGGCCACCAGGCGCCCGACACCCTCGTCGAGGCTCTGGAACGGCTGCCGCGGCAGGAGCGCTACGGCAGTGTCCAGGAACTGGCCCAGGCCCTGGTCCGGGCCCGCGAGACCGGGCCGGAGGAATACGCGTAGTGACCGCGCGGGGGTAGCGGGGGGGGGGGGGGGGGGGGGGGGGGGGGGGTGGGGCGGGGGGGGGGGGGGGGAGGGGGGGGGGGGGGGGGGGTGGGCTTTGGCGTGAGTTAAACATGAGGCGAAAAACGCGGGGAG
>NZ_JBVIWP010000002.1:919836-1037209 GCF_055594445.1 Streptomyces sp. NPDC040589
CCACGAAAAAAACACGATTGGTGGGGGGTGTCGACGTGGGTTTTTCTTTGGAGGGGGCGATGGGTTGGTTGTCTTGGTCCCCCCCCCCCCCCCCCCCCCCCCCCCCGCGCCCCCCCCCCCCCCCCCCCCCCCCCCCCCCCCGCTACCCCTGCCGACCTGGGAACGGAGAGAGGGCCCCGGTGATGGCAGAGCTGGTGAAGGACGTGATGACTCCGGGTGTGGTCGCCGTGCGCCCGGACGCCTCGCTCGTCGAGGCGGCCCAGTTGATGCGCACGCAGAACATCGGTGACGTGGTGGTCGCCGACGGGCAGGACGTGATCGGAGTGCTCACCGACCGTGACATCGCGGTGCGGGCCGTCGCCGACGGCGCCGATCCGATGACGGTGAGCGCGCAGACCGTGTGCACTCCGGATCCGGTGACGGTGTCGCCGGACGACCGGGTGGCGACGGCGGCCACGCTGATGCGCGAGCACGCGGTGCGCCGGCTGCCGGTGGTGGAGAACGGACTGCCGGTCGGCATGGTGAGCCTCGGCGACCTGGCCGAGGCCGAGGACCCCGCGTCGGCGCTCGCCGACATCAGCCGCGCCGAGCCGGACGCCCGTGGTGGTGCATGAGCACGATCACGGGCTTCGAGGACAGGAAAGGACATTGAGCATCATGCGTATCGCGTTTCTGGTCGCGCCCGAGGGCGTCGAGCAGGTCGAGCTGACCGATCCGTGGCAGGCGGCGAAGGACGCCGGCCACGAGCCCGTGCTGGTGTCGACGAAGCAGGGGAAGATCCAGGCGTTCGACCACCTCGACAAGGCGGACACCTTTCCCGTGGACGAGGTGGTGGGCGAGAGCGCGCCCGACTCGTTCGGCGGGCTGGTGCTGCCCGGCGGTGTGGCCAACCCGGACTTCCTTCGGATGGACGACAAGGCCGTCGCGTTCGTCCGGGACTTCTTCGAGCACGGCCGCCCCGTGGCCGCGATCTGCCACGCGCCCTGGACGCTGGTCGAGGCGGACGTCGTACGCGGCCGGGAGCTGACCTCCTGGCCGAGCCTGCAGACAGACATCCGCAACGCGGGCGGCACCTGGGTGGACAAGCAGGTCAAGGTCTGCGACCACGGCGCGGGCAAGCTGGTCACCAGCCGTAAGCCGGACGACCTCAAGGCGTTCTGCGAGACCTTCCTCGACGTGTTCGCCGAGGAGGCCGGCTGACAGAGGGCTTCCGCTTCCGGCCCTCGGGGCTCAGGTGCCGGGGGGTGTGGGAGTCGCCGACTCCCCGCTCCCCCGCTCCCGGGCCCCTTCGCGTGTGCGGCCCGCGGCCACCGGGCGGCGCGGGTTGCGGCGCAGGTACTCGCCCTCGAGCTGCGCCATGCGCTCGTTGTGGGCCCGCAGCGCGTCGTTCGACCCGTACAGCAGCGTGTCGTGGCGCGTGCGGTGGATGGTCTCCAGCTCCTTCATGAGCTGCTGTTCGTCCAGCCGGTCAGGGTCCACTCCGGTCATGGTGTCGCCCCGCTCGTCGTGTTCGTGTCCGCGGTACGGGTACCCGCCCGGTGCAACTGAGCAGTACACCCGATCGGCACCCGGGAGGGAGCCATGGATCTCGCCTTTCTGCACCCACTCTACGAACACTCGGGGCCGTGGGCCTCTGTGTACGTCGATACCTCCCGCCACACGGAGGACACGCCTCACGAGCGGCAGCTGACGGCCCAGGCGCTGGCCAGGCAGCTGGCCGCGCAGGGCGCGGACGAGGCGACCTGCAGGGCCGTGCAGAACGCGATCGAGGATCTGCGACACTCCTCCGAACCGCACGGCCGGGCCCTTTTCGCCCGCGACGGCGAGGTCGTCCTCGACCCGCCGCTGGCCCGCCCCCCGCAGGCGGGCGACTGGGCCGAATGGGCCCCGCTGCCGCGCGTCACCCCCCTGCTGGAGCTGGCCGGCGAGGACCCGGTGTGCGTGGTGGCCTACGTCGACCGCAAGGGCGCGGACTTCGAGCTGCGCAGCGCACTGGGCCGGGAGGACGCCGGGGGCGTCACCGGGCGCCGGTGGCCGGTGCACCGGACGGGCTCCGCGGACTGGTCCGAGCGGCATTTCCAGCTGCGGGTGGAGAACACCTGGGAGCACAACGCCGCGGAGATCGCCGACGCGCTCGCCGTGTGCCAGGAGGAGACGCGGGCCGACCTGCTGATTCTCGTGGGCGACGACCGGGAGCGGCGGTCCGTGCACGACCGGCTGCCCAAGCGGCTGCACGACCTGGTCGTCGAGGCGCCGCACGGCAGCGGCAGCCGGCTCCTCGACGAGGACGTGGAACGGGCCCGCGCCGAGCATGTGGCGTGGCAGGCCGAGGCGGAGCTGGAGCGGTTCCGGGCCGGCCGGAGCCCGGACGACGGGGGCCGGGCCCGGGCCGTGGAGGGCGTGCCCGCGCTGATCGAGGCGGCGCGTGAGCACCGTATCGACGAGCTGCTGATCAGGCCGAACGGGCCGGACGCGCATCGCGAGGTGTGGATCGGCGAGGATCCGGACCAGGTGGCTGTGCGGCGCACGGATCTGAAGATCCTCGGTGAGCAGCACTCGTGGCCGGCCCGGGCGGATGACGCGTTGATCCGGTCGGCCGTCGCCACGGACGCGCATGCGCTGGCGGTTGCGGAGGAGGAGGCGCCGGTGGGTGGACTCGGGGCGTTGTTGCGCTGGAAGTGAGCGGAGCTGTTGTGCGCCCAGCCGCCATCGGGGTGCTTGCCGCGGTGCGTGTGCGGGTACGTTGTGGCTGGTCGCGCGGTTCCCCGCGCCCCTGGGGGGCCGCAGCCCCCTAGCGGGCGCGTTCCACTCTGCGTTCGTCCCAGACCGGGGCCGGGGTCTCCCGGACCCGGCCGTCGCTGCCGAAGACCAGGTAGCGGTCGAAGGAGCGGGCGAACCAGCGGTCGTGGGTGACGGCGAGGACCGTGCCCTCGAATGCCTCCAGGCCCTCCTGGAGCGCCTCGGCGGATTCCAGGTCGAGGTTGTCGGTCGGCTCGTCGAGGAGCAGCGCCGTCACGCCCTGGAGTTCCAGCAGGAGGATCTGGAACCGGGCCTGCTGGCCGCCGGACAGGCGGTCGAACGTCTGCTCGGCCTGGTTCGTCAGCTCGTAGCGGCGCAGCCGGGACATCGCGGCACCGCGGTCCTGGGCGTGTTCCTTCCACAGGATGTCGAGGAGCGTGCGGCCCTCCAGCTCCGGGTGGGCGTGGGTCTGCGCGAAGTGGCCGGGCACGACCCGGGCGCCCAGCTTCCAGTGCCCCGTGTGCGCCACGTCGCCGCCGGCCAGCAGCCGCAGGAAGTGTGACTTGCCGGAGCCGTTGGAGCCGAGGACGGCGACGCGTTCGCCGTAGAAGACCTCCAGGTCGAAGGGTTTCATCAGGCCGGTGAGTTCGAGGTGCTCGCAGGTGACGGCCCGGAGGCCCGTGCGGCCGCCCTTGAGGCGCATCTTGATGTCCTGCTCGCGGGGCGGCTCCGGGGGCGGGCCGGCCTCCTCGAACTTGCGGAGCCTGGTCTGGGCGGCGCGGTAGCGGGAGGCCATGTCCGTGCTGTTCTCGGCTGCTTGACGGAGTGTCAGCACCAGCTTCTTCAGCTGCGCGTGCTTCTCGTCCCAGCGCCTGCGCAACTCCTCGAAGCGAGCGAAGCGGGCCCGGCGGGCGTCGTGGAAGGTGGTGAATCCACCGCCGTGCACCCAGGCGTCGGCGCCGGCGGGGCCGGGTTCCAGGGAGATGATGCGCTGGGCCGAGCGGGCGAGGAGTTCGCGGTCGTGCGAGACCAGCAGCACGGTCTTGCGGGTCTCCGCGAGCCGCTCCTCCAGCCAGCGTTTGCCGGGTACGTCGAGGTAGTTGTCGGGCTCGTCGAGCAGCAGCACCTCGTCGGTGCCACGCAGCAGCGCCTCCAGCACGAGTCGCTTCTGCTCACCGCCGGAGAGGGTGCGGACGAGTCGCCACTGCGCCCTGTCGTACGGGATGCCCAGGGCCGCGGTGGTGCACATGTCCCACAGCGTCTCCGCCTCGTAGCCACGGGCCTCGGCCCAGTCGGACAGGGCCTGGGCGTACTTGAGCTGGGCGGCCTCGTCGTCGACGGTCATGATGGCGTGCTCGGCGGCGTCGACGGCGCGGGCCGCCTCGCGGATACGGGGCGTCGCGACGGACGCGAGCAGGTCGCGTACGGTCGTCTCGTCGCGTACGGATCCGACGAACTGGCGCATCACACCGAGGCCACCGCCGACGGTGACGGAACCGCCGTGCGGCTTCAGCTCACCGGCGAGCATGCGAAGCAGGGTGGTCTTCCCGGCGCCGTTGGGCCCCACGAGGGCCGCGACGCCCCCTTCCCCCACCCGGAACGACACATCGCCCAGCAGCGCCCTTCCGTCGGGCAGGTAGTACTCCAGGTGCGCGGCTTCGAGGTGACCCATGTGCAGGGATTCTGCGGTGCCGGAACCTCCAGGGCAAACCCATTTGGCGCCGGCGACGCCGAGCACGCAGAAGCGACGGTGTGCCCACCCCCCTCCGGGTACCCGCAGCCCCATGACAACCCCCGACCTGGACCTCACCACGACGAAGCCCGGGCACCACCCCCTGCGCGACCGTATCTTCGCCTTGGACCGCCGTCTCTTCGAGGCCGCTGCCGACCGGCACTGGCCCGGAGCCGACGCAGTCCTGCCCCGGCTCGGCCGTGGCGCGAACCACGGTGCCCTGTGGTTCGCGGCGGCCGCCGCCCTCGCGGCGAGCCGCACGCCCCGGGCCCGCCGTGCGGCGACCCGCGGGCTGGCCTCGCTGGGCCTCGCCTCCCTCGCCGTCAACACGCTCGGCAAGCGCTCGGTGCGTCGCGCCCGCCCCGCGCTGGACCCGGTCCCGCTGATCAGGCAGCTGAAGCGGCAGCCGATCACCACGTCGTTCCCCTCCGGGCACGCCGCGTCGGCCGCCGCCTTCGCGGCCGGTGTCGCCCTGGAGTCCCCGGTGTGGGGCGCGGTCGTCGCCCCGGTGGCCGCCTCGGTCGCCCTCTCCCGTGTCTATACCGGCGTCCATTTCCCGAGCGACGTCCTGGCCGGCGCGGCCCTGGGCGTGGGAGCCGCGTTCGCCGTGCGGGGCCTGGTGCCGACGCGGACGCAGGCCACCCCGCCGGCCCGCCCCCGCGCCGAGGTCCCCGCGCTGCTGGAGGGCGAGGGGCTCGTACTGGTGGCGAACACCGCCGCGGGAACCGCCGAGCGTGCCCGCGCCCTGCGCGACGAACTCCCGCGGGCCGAGGTCGTCGAGTGCGAACCGCAGGACGTGTCCGCCGAGTTGGAGAAGGCGGCCGGCCGCGCCCGGGTGCTCGGTGTGTGCGGTGGCGACGGCACCGTGAACACCGCCGCCCGGGTCGCCCTGAGGCACGGGCTGCCCCTCGCCGTACTGCCCGGCGGCACCCTCAACCACTTCGCCTACGACCTGGGCGTGGAGGACGCACGCGACCTGGCCCGCGCGCTGCGCCAGGGCGATGCCGTACGCGTGGACGTCGGCCGGTTCTCCTGCGGCGAGGAGCACGGCGTCTTCCTCAACACCTGCAGTGTCGGCGTCTACCCGGAGCTCGTGCGCGAGCGGGAGCGCTGGTCGCACCGGATCGGCGGCTGGCCGGCCGGTGTGCTCGCGGCCCGGCGCGTGCTGCGGGCCGACCGGCATCCGCTGGAGGCCGAGTTCCAGGGCCGCACGCGTCCGCTGTGGCTGCTGTTCGCCGGGAACGGCACCTATCACCGCGTGGGGCTCGCGCCCGGGCGCCGGCTGGACCTCGCGGACGGGCAGCTCGACGTCCGTGTCGTGCACGGTGGACGCCGGCCGGCCGCACGGCTGCTGGCCGCCGCCCTCGCGGGGCCGCTGACCCGTTCGCCCGCCCACGCGGCCGTCCAGGTGGGGCGGCTGCGCCTGGACCACGTGGCCCCCGGCACGCTGCTCGCCCACGACGGCGAGGTCATCGACGTCGAGGGGAGCGTCACCCTGGAGAAGCTGCCCGAGGCGCTGACCGTGTACCGGCCCATCACCGGATACTGACTGACGCCCCGTCAGTCCATATAGCAGGATACGGGTCTCATCATTCGGCCCCGATGCGTACGGTGATCCCATGCCGACCGGAGGAACGGAAGGGGTGGGATCCGCCATGCCGGAACCACGGGAGACCGCCGTCTACACGCACGGACACCACGAGTCGGTGCTCCGCTCGCACACCTGGCGGACCGCCGCCAACTCGGCCGCCTATCTGCTGCCCTCGCTCGAGCCCCACATGAGGATCCTGGACATCGGCTGCGGCCCCGGCACCATCACCGCCGACCTGGCGGAGCTGGTGCCGGGCGGGCAGGTCACCGGTGTCGACCGGGTGCCGGAGATCCTGGAGCAGGCACGCGCCACGGCGGCCGGGCGGGGACTGGCCAACATCGGCTTCGCCGTCGCCGACGTGCACGCCCTGGACTACCCGGACGACACCTTCTGCGTGGTCCACGCCCACCAGGTGCTCCAGCACGTGGGCGACCCGGTGCGGGCCCTGCGGGAGATGAAGCGGGTCGTCAGGCCCGGCGGCATCGTCGCCGTGCGGGACGCGGACTACGCGGCGATGACCTGGTATCCGGCGTCCGCGGGACTCGACGACTGGCTGGACCTCTACCGCCGGGTCGCCCGGGCCAACGGCGGTGAGCCGGACGCAGGGCGCCGGCTGAAGGCCTGGGCGCTGCGAGCCGGGCTCACGGACGTCACGGCGAGCTCCGGGACGTGGACCTTCGCCACACCCCAGGAGCGGGCCTGGTGGAGCGGACTGTGGGCCGACCGCACCCTGGCCTCGACGTACGCGGACCGGGCGCGGCTGGGCGGGCACGCCGGTGAGGAGGAGTTGCGGGACGCGGCCGGGGCGTGGCGCGCGTGGGGCGAGCAGGAGGACGGCTGGTTCAGCGTGCTGCACGGAGAAATTCTCTGCAGAAAGGAAGCCTGAATCACCATTTCGGGGACACCCTGAATGCAGGAGGTTCACATTATGGTTCCCATTCTGCTGGTGCTGCTTCTGGCTTTGGTTCTGTTCGGTGCCGGATTTGCGGTAAAGGTACTCTGGTGGATCGCGTTGGCGGTTCTCGTCCTGTGGCTGCTGGGATTCCTCGTGCGGGGCACGTCGGCATCCGGCAGCCGGGGCCGGTGGTACAGGTGGTGAATTAACCCGCTGATTCAGCCCCCGTCCCGGGGAAGCAGCGGTCCGAGCGGCCCGAGGTCCAGATTGAGGTCCTCGGGCCGCAGTCCGTAGCGATCGCGCAGTTCCGCCATCCGCTCCTCGAGCAGCATCAGCGTGAGCCCGACCCGCTCCTCCTGCTCCTCGGTCAGATCCCCCACGTCGAACCTGCGCACCGCCTGGCGCTCCATGAGCTGGCGCAGCAGTTCCACCACCGTCAGCACGAGTTTGACCAGGTCACGCTCGACGGTGTCGGGCTCCAGGTCCATCCGGTTGCGCTGCGGACGAGGGTTGGGCCGGGGCTGGGGCCGGGGGCCGTCGGCTGACGTCACAGCAACTCCTCGAACGGTGAGGACACCTGGGCGTTCACCGAGCTGATGAGCGCGTTGAGGTCGATCCGGACCAGGTCGACGTCGGCGATGCGCAGCGTGATGTCCCCCGTGATCACCACGCCGCCGGCGAGCAGCCGGTCGAGCAGGTCCACGAGGGCGACCTCACGGCGTTCCACTACGGTCAAGGCTTCTCTCCGTCAGTCATGTGGCGTCCCCGGTGTCCCCGGCGAACGAATAGGCCGCCCAGGGGCCGGTGAGTTCGATGCGCATTCCGGGCGCCTCGCCCTTCGTGCGGTCCACCAGTTCCACGAATTCCTCAGAACTGGCGCGCGGCACCAAATATGCGGCATTCAATACGTTCCGCCCGGTCGCCTTGGAAAGCGCGGGATTCTGCGGGGGGTGCAGCCGGGAATCCTCCGCGAATGCGGAAAGATTTTCGTGCAGTCGGTTCGAGAAATGTTCGGCCTTCTGCCACATCTCCTCGTGCGACCTGGTCTGCATACGCCGCTGCCGCAGGTAGTCCCGGCCCGACGTGGCTTTCTGCGCGGGCCGGGGACTTTCCTGCTGTTCGGACTCGGCGTACACCTTCACGCCCCACTCGACCCGGCCCTCCAGCCGGTCGAGGGTGCGCAGGAAGTCCTCTTCGCGGGCCTCCATCATCGTCCGTACGCCGCTGTCGTCCCGGAACACGGTGCCGAGCCGCAGCGGCAGCGGGGTCGTGACGGTGGTGAGCGCGTCGATCACGCCCTGGTGGGCGCGGGCGGTCTCGGTGAGCCAGTCCAGGTCCTCCAGATGGGCGTGGAGCGGTTCCTCGGCGAAGTCCCGCTCCGGCACATGACTCACCACGGCGACGAGACCGTGGTGAGTCAGCGCGCGGGGCGGATCGCCCGCCACCCCCGACAGCTGGGACTGGAGCGGCGTACCGAAGGGGCGACAGACGGCGTAGACGTACCGCAGTCCGGTCACGGGGCCTCCTTCTTCTCCGCGCGGCCCGGCTCCAGCTCCTCCAGCCGGGCCAGCCTCTCGCGCAGCTCGGCGTTCTCACGGGTCAGTTCATCACGGCGGGCCCGGGAGCTCAGGTTCGGGTCGCTCTCCCACCAGTCGATGCCCATCTCCTTGGCCTTGTCGACGGAGGCGACGATGAGGCGGAGCTTGATCGTGAGGAGTTCGATGTCGAGCAGGTTGATGCGGATGTCGCCCGCGATGACGATGCCCTTGTCCAGCACCCGTTCCAGGATGTCGGCCAGGTTGGCACTGCTCCCCTGGCCGTAGGGTTCGGGCATCCTGCTGGGCGTGGTCATCGACGGCTCCCGCTGTCGGCGTACTCGTCCTCGTCCTCTTCTTCGTACTCCTCCTCAGGCTCCTCTTCGGCTTCCTCCTCGGGCTCTTCCTCGCCTTCGGCCTCCTCGTCGTACTCGGCCTCGGCGTCGTCCTCGTACTCGCCCTCGGGTTCTTCCTCTTCTTCCTCTTCCTCGTACTCGTCCTCCGGCTCCTCGCCCTCGGGGCGCTCCTCCTCGGACTCCTCCTCGGCGAGCGCGTCCTCGTGGCTGAGGACGACCTCGCCGTCGCGGATCTCGCCGCGCCAGCCGTCCTCCGCCTCGCCCTTGATCGTGATGAAGCGGACGAAGTTCTTCAGGTCGAGCCGGGCGCGGCGGCCCTGGGCACGCCAGAGGTTGCCGGTCTTCTCGAAGAAGCCGGAGGGGTAGTACTCGATGACGAGCAGGACACGCGTGAGGTCGTCGGCGAGTCGGTGGAATGAGACGACACCCTTCGTCGTGCCCTTGTCGCCCTCCGACGTCCACGCGATGCGGTTGTCCGGCACCTGCTCGGTCGTCTTCGCCTTCCAGCTGCGGTTGGACCAGAAGACCTTCATCTGCCAGTCGGAGGTGGTGTCGTCCTCGCGGTCGGCGCTCGTGACGCCGTTCGCGAAGGTGCTGAAGTCCTGGTACTGGGTCCACTGGTCGTAGGCGGTGCGCACGGGCACGCCGACGTCGATGTGCTCGATGATGACGGTCGGCTTGCCGCCCGAATTCTTGCCCTTGCCCTTGCCACCGCCCAGCTTCTTCAGGGCGCCGGTCACTTTGTCCTTCGTGCGCGAGGCGCCGGTCTCCAGGGCGGCCCGCACGGGTCCCTTGCCCTCGGCGAGCTTGCGCCCGCCTTCGAGGGCGAGCTTGGCGAAGCCGGGGCTCTTGCCCTCGGCGATGTCGTTGAGTCTGACGGTGGACTCACCGAGCTTGCGGCCCACGCCGGTCAGCATGCGGGTGGCCTGGAGCGTGAGGTACTCCTGCAACTCGGCCTTCAGCCGGTCGGCGGCCTCGCTGTGGGCCAGGTCTGTGAGCGGGTTCTTCGTCGCTCCGTCGGCGGCGGACTTCGCCGAGCCGAGTGTGTCACTCATCCCTCACCGCCTCCCTTCGGCAGCCGGGACCGGGCGCTGCCGCCCCGGCGCCCGGAGGTCGCCTTCTTGGCGGGCGTGGTCTTCTTCGCCGCCGCCTTGCGGCCCGCCGTCTTCTTCGCGGGGGCCTTCTTGGCGGGGGCCTTCTTCGCCGCCGCCTTCTTCGCCGGCGCCTTCTTGGCGGGCGCCTTCTTCGCGGGGGCCTTCTTCGCCCGAGGCTCCTCGTCCTCTTCCTCGGCCTCTTCCTCGTCGGCACCGGAGTCCTCAGGCTCCTCGTCCTCGTCGGGCCCGGAGCCCTCGGGTTCCTCGGGTTCCTCCTCCTCGTACTCGGCGTCCTCGGCGTCGTCGTCCCGACCGCCGGGCACCACGCCCGTCAGCTGGTCGCGCACCTGGGCGGTCCGGCCGTGCAGCCGGTCGGCGAGGGCGTCGATCTGCCGCTCGACCATGGCACCGGAGGCGGCCTTGCCCACACCGCGCAGATCCTCACGCAGCTGGTCGCCGATCTCCTTGAACTGCGGGTTGTTCCGCAGCTGTTGCTGGAGCAGCTCCGCGACCATGCGCGGGCTCAGGTTCAGCTTCTTCCCGGCGACCAGGCCGCCGATGGCGATCGCCATCTTCAGCTTCTTGGTACGTCCCAGGAGGTATCCGGCCCCCACCGCGAGGCCCAGTCCCGTTTGGTTCATTGCGCCGTCCCTTGTTGGCCTGTTCCCGCGCTCCCGCGCGAAGCGGTCTCCAACCGGTCGAGGAGTTCATCCTCAAGACGGTCGAACTCCTCGACCGTGATCTCTCCCGCCTCCAGCCGCTCCTCGAGGCGGGCCAGTTCGGCCTGGACCGTGGCGGGGTCGTAGTAGATCCGCTCGGCCTCCTGTACCACCTGTCTGATGGCCCAGGCGCTGCCGCGCACCGGTGCGAGCGGCAGCAGCAGCACCTCCGAGATCAAGCCCATGTCGTCACCCCGCTCCGCTCTCCGTGCCGCTCACCGTGGTGCCCGCCGGCTCGGCCGGGCCGGGCTCGACGAAGCTGTACGGCGGCAGCGGGCCGTTGACCCGCACCTCCAGGTGCGGCATGTCCTTTCGGGCCTGCTCGACCGCGGCCAGAAAGTGCTCGGCCGACTCCCGGTCCACCAGGTACGACACGTTGGCCAGCCAGCCGGTGGACTCGGGTCCCGTGCTCACGTCCTCGGCGGAGGAGTCCAGGGCGCTCCGGAGTGCGGCGGCGTCGTCGGCCTCCCTGGCCTTGACCGCGGCAGCGACCAGCTCGCCGAGCCGGATCTTGTCGTCGTAACTGCCGCCACCGGACTGCCGGTTGGCCTCCGCGAGACCGCGGATGTCGGGGCTCTGGGCCATCACCTGGTGCAGAACGGCCTCTTCGACGTGGTTGGCCTTGACGTTGTACTCGACCCGGCCTTCCAGCGCCCGCAGGCGTTCCTTGTAGTGCTCGGCACGCTCGGCGAGCACCCCGGTGATCGAGTTGTCGTCCGGGGCCACGCTGCCGAACCGCATGGGCAGCACACAGCCGGCCGCACCCGCCTCGCTCAGCACGTTCTGGTGGGCGAGCAGATCCCTGCGCTTGGGCCGCAGCCCCTCGGGCGCCTCACTGACGACGGCCGCCAGCTCACCCTCGCGCAGGATGCGCACCGGGCGGGGCGGGTCACCCACACCGCCCATGCCCTCGGGCAGCGCCGGGTGCGCGTCAGCCGCGATGCCGTAGACGTAGGTGCTCACTCCTGCTCCTCCTTCCGGCGGGCGGACGTGCTCTTACGGGCGCGCGGGCGGGACTCGCCCTGGCGCTCGGAGCCGTCGTCGCGCGCCTGCTTGAAGGCGTCGGAGATGGTCTCGGCGGCGCCGGACAGCGCCCCCTTGGACTTGCCGCGCGCGCCGGACTCGGTGATCTCCCCGACCAGGTCAGGCAGGCCCGGGTCCTTGCGCGGCCCGGCCTCCAGGTCGAGCCGGTTGCACGCCTCGGCGAAGCGCAGATAGGTGTCGACGCTTGCGACGACGACGCGTACGTCGATCTTCAGGATCTCGATGCCGACCAGGGAGACTCGCACGAATGCGTCGATGACGAGCCCCCTGTCCAGAACAAGTTCGAGCACGTCGTAGAGACCGCTGCTGCCGCCTCCGCCTCCGGTCTGCTGTGCCGGTACGACAGTCATGCCGGGTGTTCCTCCTCGTGTGTGGGTGCGGGTCCGGGCGGGCGGCCTAGCGGCTGCCAGGCCTGCGCGCGTCGGATCGACCGCGTTCGTAGCGGCGGACGCGCCGGTAGCCCGTGAGCTGCCCCTCGGCGTCGAGCTCCACCTGGTAGCTCGCCATCAGGCTCATCGTGTCGGGTACGCGCTCGAGCTCGAGGACCTCGACCTCCAGCGCCCAGCCCTCGTCCGTCTGCTCGAAGGACGACACGGACTCGGCTTCCATTCCGGTGAGTTCCGCGAGCTGGCCGCGCGCCTGGCGCAGCACGTCCATCGGGCTCGGCCGCTTCTGGGCCGTCTGCTTCTGGGCCGTCCGCTTCTCGTTCGGTTTGCTCGAATTCTGAGAGTTCTGGGATTTCTGTGAACCCTGTGACTCTTGCGTGTCTCTTGTGTTCGACATGGCCACCTCCCCCTCCGTGTGGCCGCAAGAGTGTTCGCCAAACCTCTGGGGTCCCTTGCATCTGCCACCTGCCTTGGGAGGCGGGTGGGGCTCAGCCGCGCAGGGCGTTCAGCCGCCGCCTGGCCGGGCCCAGCGCCCGGCCGCGGCTGAGCAGGCCGGACCAGGGGTTGGTGCGGGCCTGCTCGACGGCGTCGGCGACGGTGTAACTGCGGGCGTTCAGTTCCGGGTCGTCGAGCTGGTCCCAGGTGATGGGGGTCGCCACGGGCGCGCCCGGCCGGGGCCGGACCGTGAAGGGCGCGACGGCGGTCTGGGCGTAGGCGTTGCGCTGCACGTCGAGGTAGAGCCGCTCGCCGCGGTCCTTCTTGCGGGCGGCGGTGGTGAGCCGGCCGGGGTGGGCGTCGGCGAGGGTGTCGGCGACGTCCCGGGCGAAGGCGCGCACCTCGTCGAAGTCGTGCCGGCCGTTCAGCGGCACGATCGCGTGCAGTCCGCGCGAGCCGGTGGTCATCAGCGCCGAGGGCAGCTCCAGCTCGGCGAGGAGTTCCCCGAGCAGCCGGGCGGCCTGGCGTACGGCCTCGAAGTCGTCGCCGGCGGGGTCGAGATCGAAGACCAGCCGGTCGGGGTGGTCGACGCTGTCGGCGCGGGACAGCCAGCGGTGCAGGGCGATGCTCGCCTGGTCGGCCAGGTGGAGGAGGGTGGCGGTGTCGTCACAGACGGTGTGGCGGACGGTGCCGCCCTCCTTGGCCAGCTCGACGCGCCTGATCCACTCCGGGTAGTGCTCCGGGGTGTTCTTCTGCATGAACGTCGGCCCGTCGAGCCCGTCCGGATGCCGCTCCAGCATCAGCGGACGGCCGCGCAGGTGGGGCAGCATGAAGGGCGCGACGGCCCGGTGGTAGTCCACCAGGTCGCCCTTGGTGTACTCCTTGGCGTGCGCGCCGCCGGGGAAGAGCACCTTGTCCGGCCGGTGGACCGTCACGGTGCGACGGCCCGCCCGCACCCTGCGCGTGCCGTCGCCGCCGCTCACGGCACGACCGCCTCCTCCACCAGCAGCCGCCCGGCCGCCGCGATCGACTCGGCGTCGATGCCCGCGGCGTGCAGCGACTCGGCCGGGGACGCCGAGCCGGGCATCGACCGTACGGCGAGCCGCACCAGGCGCGGGACGGGCCGCCCGTCGGTGAAGGCGTCGAGGACCGCGTCGCCGATGCCGCCCTCCGGGTGGTGGTCCTCGACGGTCACCAGGCAGCCGGTCTCCTCGGCGGCCCGGCGCAGAGTGGCCCGGTCGACGGGCTTCACGGAGTACAGGTCGATCACCCGTGCCTGGATGCCCTGCCGCTCCAGGGCGTCGGCGGCGGCCAGTGCCTCGTGCACGGTGACGCCCGCCGCGACCAGGGTCAGCCGGTCATGCTCGGAGGAGCGCAGCACCTTGCTCCCGCCGACCGGGAACTCCTCGTCGGGACCGTAGATCACCGCGTTCTCGCCGCGCGAGGTGCGCAGGTAGCGGACGCCCTCGAGCCCGGCCATCGCGCCGACCAGCCGGGCGGTCTGGTTGGCGTCGCACGGGTACAGCACGGTCGAGC
This sequence comes from Streptomyces sp. NPDC040589, assembly GCF_055594445.1. Taxonomy (NCBI): domain Bacteria; kingdom Bacillati; phylum Actinomycetota; class Actinomycetes; order Kitasatosporales; family Streptomycetaceae; genus Streptomyces; species Streptomyces sp. NPDC040589. Next base: position 933,899 of record NZ_JBVIWP010000002.1, read on the forward strand.
CGTGCACCGCCCGCATCATCGCCAGGTCCTCCAGGCCCATCTGGCTGGGCCCGTCCTGGCCGATGGCGACACCGGCGTGCGAGCCGACCAGGTTGATGCCGGCGCCACTGACGGAGGCCATCCTGATGAAATCGTGGGCCCGGGTCAGGAAGGCCGCGAACGTGGCGGCGTACGGCATCCAGCCGCGTGCGGCGAGCCCGACCGCCGAGGCGACCATCTGCTGCTCGGCGATGTAGCACTCGAAGTAGCGGTCGGGGTGCTCCTTGGCGAAGAACTCGGCGCGGGTGGAGTCGCCGACCTCGCCGTCCAGGGCGACGATGTCGCCGCGGCCGGTGCCGAGCGCGGCGAGTGCCTCGCCGAAGGCGTTGCGGGTGGCGACCTCTTCGCCCTTGTCCCACCTGGGGAGTTCGTAGTTCCCGGTGTGGACGGCGTGCAGCATGCGGGCGGCCGGCGGTTCCTGCACCTGGACGCGGATTTCGCGCGGACCGCCGAGTTCGGCGATCGCCTCCTCGGCCTCCGGCAGCGGCTTGCCGTGCAGGCCCTCGCGGTCCTGGACGCTCTCGACACCCTTGCCCTTGAGGGTGCGGGCGAGGATCGCGGTCGGCTGGCCCTTGGTGGAGGCGGCCTCGCCGTAGGCGCGGTCGACGGCGTCCACGTCGTGCCCGTCGACCTCGATGGTGTGCCAGTCGAAGGCCTGGAAACGGCGGGCATAGGCGTCCAGGTCGTGGCCGTGCCGGGTCGGGCCGCGCTGGCCGAGCCGGTTGACGTCGACGATCACGGTGAGGTTGTCCAGGTGCTCGTACCCGGCGTGCTCGGCGGCCTCCCACACGGATCCCTCGGCCAGCTCGCTGTCGCCGCACAGCACCCATGTGCGGTAGCCGGTGCGGTCCAGCCGCTTGCCCGCCAGCGCGATGCCGACACCGACCGGCAGACCCTGCCCGAGCGAGCCGGTGGCCGTCTCGACCCACGGCAGGCGCTGCGGTGTGGGGTGCCCTTCGAGGCGGCTGCCCAGCTTGCGGAAGGTGAGCAGTTCCTCGTCGTCGATGGCGCCGGCCGCCTTGTAGGCGGAGTACAGCAGCGGCGAGGCGTGTCCCTTGGACAGGACGAAGCGGTCGTTGCCGGGGTGGGCGGGGCGGTCGAAGTCGTAGCGGAAGTGGCGTGCGAGCAGGACGGCCATCAGGTCGGCCGCGGACATCGAGGACGTCGGGTGCCCGGAGCCCGCGGCGTCGGCGGCGCGGACACTGTCCACGCGCAGCTGCCGGCCGAGATCGGTGAGTTCACCGGTGTTCATGAGTCTCCTTTCGCGGAGTGGTCCGGTGGGTCGGAACGCTTGACGGGGCCGGGGGCGACATCAGGGCCCGGAGGTGGTTGATCGTCAGGGGGCTGCAGAACGGGCACGGGCTGGTTCTTGGCGGGCTCGCCGCCGGGTTGGTTCTTGGCGGGCTCGCCACCCGGCTGATTCTTGGCGGGTTCACCGCCGGGTTGATTCTTGGCGGGCTCGCCACCCGGCTGATTCTTGGCGGGTTCACCACCCGGCTGGTTTCGCGCGGGTTCGTCACTGGGCCGCCCGTCGGCAGGCTCGCCACCCGGCCGCCCCGCGGCAGGCTCACCTCCGGGCCTGCTCCTGGCCCGCGTGCCGCCGAGCGGTCCCTTGGCGGGCCTGTCGGCGGGCCAGGTCCTGGCCGGCTCTCCAGCCGGTCGGCCCTTGGCGAGCTCCGTTTCCGAGCGGCGCTCCGCGGCCCCGGATCCGGACAGTGTCACCCCGGATCCGGGCTGCCCCTTCGCGGGCTCTTCTCCGGCCCGGCCCTTCCCTGGCCCGGTGCCGGTCCCCCCGTCGTAGGTGTCGGCCCGGACCGCCGCGCCCGGCCCCGAGCGGGCGCTCGCCTCTTGGCGCGTCCCGGGCCCGCCCGGCACCCGGGCCAGCTCCGGCGACGACGTGTCCAGGGGCACGGACCCGGACCGTACGAGCCCCAACTGCACGGCCTGGCGCGGCAGTACGGCGTCCAGCAGCCAGTCGGCGGCGACCCGGACCCGGTTTCCGGGCATGGCGGCGAGGTGATACCCACGCGTCACCGCACCCGCCGGTACCCCGGACAGCGCCACGCCGAACGGATTGGCCGCCGCCTTCGCACCGCCCAGGTCGACGACGAAGCCCAGATCGCGATGGCGGTAGGGCTTGCGCTCCCCGCCCAGGCCGAGCGACGCGGCGACGTTCTCGGCCGCGACCTTTCCGTGCCGCCAGGCGTGCTGCGCGGTCATCGGCGTATAGCTGCCCGGCTCCTCCAGATCGGGCACCGCGGCCGCGTCACCGCACGCGAACAGCTCCGGCCGTCCCGGCACCTGGAGGTGCGGGTCGACGAGCAGCCGCCCCTTCTCCAACGGCAGCCCGAGGGACTCGACCAGCGGGTCGGGGCGTACGCCCACGCACCACACCAGCGTCCGGGTCTCGACGAACTCGCCGTCGCTCAGTACGACCCCGTCGGGCAGGGCCTCCTTCACGGAGGTCCCCATCCGCACGTCCACGCCCCGCTGCCGCAGCACGCGGTCGGCCGTGGCGGAGAGGTTGTCGTCCATCTCGGGCAGCACCCGCGGCGCCACGTCCAGCAGGATCCAGCGCGGTCGCATGCCCTGCCGCAGCGGGTGTTTGCGGACCTGCGCGTCGGTGAACATCTGCCCGTGCGCGGCGACCTCGGTGCCGGTGTATCCGGCGCCGACCACGACGAAGGTGCAGCGCGCGGCGCACGACCCGGGGTCCTCGGCGGCGGCCGCCAGCTCCACCTGCCGGGTCACGTGGTCGCGCAGGTACAGCGCCTCGGGCAACCCGCGGAAGCCGTGCGCGTGCTCGGCGACGCCCGGGACGGGCAGCAGCTTGTTGACGCTGCCGGCGGCGATCACCAGCCGGTCGTAGGCGAGCGTGCCGCCGTCGCCCTCGGGGCCGGTGTAGTGCAGGGTGCGTCCGTCGAGGTCGATCCGGTCGGCCTCGCCGAGCACCAGCCGTACGTGCGGCAGCGTGTCCGAGAGGGAGACCGTGACCCGGCGCGGCTCCAGGATGCCGGCGGCGACCTGCGGCAGCAGCGGCAGATACAGGAAGTAGTCGGTGGGGTTCAGCAGGGTGACGTGGGCCCGGCCCCGGGTCTGCCGGGCCAGGGTGCGCGCGGCACGGTAACCGGCGAAGCCGGCACCGACGATCACGATGCGGGGTCGACTCACGGTTCACCTCCGGCGCTGTCGCGTACCTCGGGAGCCTTCCGCGTCCCCCTGGCCAGGGCACCCAAACGTCCGCCCGGCCCGGACCCCGCCGGTTTCCGCCCCGGCGCCCGGGTACCCGGGGCGGGATACGGACCGCCCACGTCGCGGAGGCACTCCCCCATGCCCGAGTACGGTTATTTCCTCTCGTGCGAGCAGTACGGACCCGCCGAGCTGATCGAGCAGGCGCGGATGGCCGAGCAGGCCGGATTCCAGGCGCTGTGGATCTCGGACCACTACCACCCGTGGAACGACGAGCAGGGCCAGAGCCCGTTCGTCTGGTCGGTGATCGGCGCGCTGTCCGAGGCGGTGTCGCTGCCGATCGAGACGGCGGTGACCTGTCCGACCGTGCGGATGCACCCGGCGGTGGTGGCGCAGGCCGCGGCGACCAGCGCGGTGATGACGGACAACCGCTTCCGGCTCGGCGTCGGCTCCGGCGAGGCGCTCAACGAGCACATCCTGGGTGACCACTGGCCGCCGGCCCATGTCCGTCTGGACATGCTGGAGGAGGCCGTCCAGGTGATGCGCCGGCTGTTCACGGGCGAGGAGGTGAACCATCACGGGCCGCACTACACGGTGGAGAACGCCCGCCTGTACACGGTGCCGGACGAGCCCGTCCCGATCGACATCTCCGGCTTCGGCCCGGCGGCGACCCAGCTCGCGTCCCGCGTCGGCGACGGCTACATCACCATGGCGCCGGACGAGACCATGGTGGAGCAGTACCGCAAGGGCGGAGGCGGCGGAAAGCTGGTCAGCGGCGGCACCAAGGTCTGCTACGACACCGACCGGGACGAGGCCGTACGCACCGTCCACCGGCTCTGGGCGAACGAGCGGCTGCCGGGGGAGCTGAGCCAGGTGCTGCCCTCCCCGAAACACTTCGAGCAGGCGCAGCAACTGGTCACCGAGGACATGGTGCGCGAGAACCGGGTGTGCGGGGACGACGTGGACGGCCACGTGGCGGAGCTGCAGCGGTTCTCCGACGCGGGCTTCGACCGGGTCTACGTCAACCAGATCGGCCCCGATCTGCGCGGCTTCTTCGACTTCTACCGCACGAAGGTGCTGCCGCAGCTCCAGCAGGGCCTCTGACGCGTCACGCCCTGGGGCGGGGTACGTCCGGGTCGTCCGTCGGCCGCGGGGGCACCGTGCCCGGGGCGGGCCCGGCGGGCGGGGCCGGCGGCACGGGCGGATACGGCAGACCATCGGCCGCGGCGGCGGCCCGGCCCGCGTCATCGTGGCCCGGGACCGCACCGGCCCCGTGCCCGGAACCCGGGCGGTCCGGCCGGGCCATGCCGCGCAGCACATAGGCCGCGGCGCCCAGGATCACGGCGGTGATCAGCGCCGCGGCCCAGTCGGACAGGCCGAGGGCGAGGGCCAGTCCCACGGCGAGTGCGAGTGCCGCGCCCGCGTACAGGGCGAGGGCGCCGGACGCGGCGTACAGCGTGGCCCTGCGGCGCTGCTTGCGTGTCTGCTCGCGCAGTTCGTCCCGTACGGTCTCACGCGCCACCTGTGCCAGCTCGTCAACCAGATGTTTGTCCAGATGCTCCAGGTGATCCATCGGCTTCATACCCGGCCGGGTACCCTCGCCCCCTGGCGCGTAACTAGGCTCGTCCTCATGGAGATTCTGGGTGCCACACTGCGCGTCTGCGTCGACGACCTCGAGACCGCGATCCCCTTCTACGAGCGGCTGGCGGGCGGCAGCGCCCAGCGCTTCGAACGGGGCGGAGTCGAGGTGGCGGCGATCGGCTGCTTCCTGCTGATGAGCGGTCCCCCGGCCGAACTGGAGGTGCTGCGCAAGGTTTCCGCGACGATCGCCGTCAAGGACGTCGACGACACCCACCGGGTGCTCACCGAACTGGGCGCCCACATCGTCGCGGGCCCCATCGCGTCGCCGGCCGGCCGCAATCTGATCGCGCTGCACCCGGACGGGTCGATCTACGAGTACGTGGACCGCAACGCGTGATGTCCGCCGGGGCCGGACTCGGACTCAGTGCCGCCCCGGCCCCGTGACCATCTCGGCGGTGATCGCCCAGCGTTCGTGGTCGCGCCAGGCCCCGTCGACGAAGAGCATCTTCGGCGAGAAGCCCTCCAGGCGGAACCCGCAGCCGCGGGCCAGGGCGATCGACGCGGCGTTCGCGGGCTGGACGTTGATCTCCAGCCGGTGCAGCCGCATCGGGCCGAACGCGTACCGCACGACGAGGTCAAGACCTTCGCGCATCAGCCCCCGCCCGGCGGCGTGCGCGAAGGCGCCGTAGCCCAGCGCCCCGGACTGGAAGCCGCCGTCGACGATGTTGTTGATGTTGATGAACCCGGCGATGGCCCCGTCGCCCTTGTCGCGGACGTCGCCCTTCTCGCAGACGAGGAAGCCGGCCTTGGACGGGTCCTCGATCAGCCGGCCGGCGTACGCGGTGTAGGCCTGGGCGCTCTCGGGCGGGAAGAGCCAGGGGTGGTGCAGGTCCTTGCTCTCCCGTGCCCGTGCGGTGAACTCGGCGCCGTCCCCGTAGGTGAAGTGGCGTATGCCCACCCGGGGGCCTTCGGCGAGGTAGCGGGACGCGTTGTGGGGCACCCCGCCACAGTAGCCGGGCCTCCTGTCAGGAGCCCGCGACCGGCAGCCGGAGCACCCCGGTGTTCCGCGGCCCGCTGACCACGGTCACCGGTTTGATCCCCCGGTTGCCGAAGTACGCGTCGTCGCTCGCCGCGATCACGAACCGCAGCCGGTGCCCCGTCTCGTACCGGTGCACGATCCCGGGCAGTGTGACGGTGAAGCTCTTGGTCACGTCCGGTACCCGGACCGGCGCGACCAGACGGCGCACCAGGGTGCGGGTGCCGTCGGGGGCGACGTCGTAGAGCTTGGCGAACAGGACGAGCTTGTCGGCCGCGTCGCCGGAGTTCTGGGTGCGCTCGGCCTTCGGGGAGTTCACCTTGAGCGTGGCCCGGGGCGCGCCCACGACATCGAGGGGGTGTGACAGCGGCGTGCTGGTCCAGTCGAGGTAGGTGCCCTTGGTGTCATGCGGCGGTGTGTCGGGCAGTCCGATGAGTCCGGCCAGCGAGCTCTCGGAATGGCTCGTGGGAATCGCCCAGTTGGTGTAACCGCGGCTGCCCCGGGTCACCTTGTTGCGGTTGTCGACGAGCTTGCCGTCGCCGGAGAGATACAGCGTGCGGCTCGGCGTGGGGAGGCGGTCGGCGGTGGCGTAGGCGCGGTCCGGGTCGGTGATCCAGTCCCGGTGATAGGCGAAGGCCGGTCCCGTGTCGGCCTGCGTCCGGCCGCGCAGATGGCGGTCGAACCAGGCGAGGACGCGCCGGCCGACGTAACTGGTCTCCAGGTTGCCCTTCGACAGGTCGAGTTCACCGGCGGCCGGGCCGGTGAGCCCGCCGCTGTGGCCCCAGGACTGCCAGATCATCTTCACGGGGGTGCCCTGCGCGCGGAGCGTCCGGTACGTCGCCGTCGCCTCGTTGAGGTTGAAGAGGGTGTCGGTCTGCCCCTGGACCAGCAGGGTGGGTGTCTTGACGCGGTGGAGGTACGACGCCGGGGAGACGCTCCGCGCGAAGGCGAGCAGCTCGGCGGTCCGGTCGGCCGGGTAGCCGCCGGAGTTGAGCGTGTGGATGGTCCGGCAGGCCTTGGTGACGAAGTGCAGACAGGAGAGGCGGTTGACGCGGGACGGGTCGAGGCTGGGCCGGAGCAGGGGCTGGCCCTCGCCGATGAGGTAGAAGCCGTTGGTCCACTGCCACTTGAAGGCGCCCGGGACGCCGGTGCCGCCGGTGGCGTTGTTGGGGTCCAGCGCGTACGCCAGGTCGTTCCAGGTGATCATGGGGACGAGCGCGTCGAGGCGGTGGTCGACGGCGGCCGTCGCCAGCTGGACGGCGCCGCCGTAGGAGCCGCCGATCATGCCGGCCCGTGGGTCGCCGGGCCGGTCGAGGGTGACGAAGTCGGCGGTGGTGCCGTCGTCGGCGGCGCGTTCGCCCCCCAGGAAGTCGACCAGCTGAGCGGTGGCGGCACCGTCGATGGCCGGGTCGTCGAGGGAGATGAGACAGCCGCTGCGGCCGAATCCGAGCCCGGAGTAGATGAGGGAGACGTAGCCGCGCTGGGCGAAGGCCTTGCCGATGGTGTCCGTCGAACCGTCCGACTTGCTGCCGCCGAAGCCGTTCGTGCCGAGCACGGCGGGTGCCCGGTGGTCCCGGTCCACACCCGCCGGGCGGTACAGGTCGGCGTCGACCGTGCAGGGCCGGCCGCCCGCCTGGACGGTGAACTTGAGCGGGGTGACGGTGTAGGAGTCCGCCGCGGTGGCGGGCGGGGTGAGGGCGAGGGGGGCGGCCAGGGCGGCGCCCAGAGCGAGAGCGAGCGGCGCGCGGGATCTGGGCACGCGTCGGGACACACGGACCTCCACGGTGGGGACTACCCGAATACCGACCAGTAGGTACTTGGTCGGTAGTCATCGTGTGACACGTGTAAGGGAGCGTCAATCACCGAAACGAGGGTTTCTTGACAGGATTTCAGTAACGGCATGTTCAGCTCAGAGCCGGTTCGCCGAAGGTCAACGTGCCCGTCCCGGCGTCCAGTTCGGCCACCAGCCCCAAGGGCATCGTCAGCGCGCCCTCCCCGTGCCCGAACCCGAACTCCTCCACGACCGGGACTCCGAGTCCGCCGAGCCGGTCGGCGAAGACCGCGCGCAGGTCCTCGTACGGGCCGCACGTCGCCCAGGATCCGAGCACGATCCCGGCGACCCCGTCCAGCCAGCCGGTGCGCAGGAGTTGGGTCAGGTACCGGTCCAGGCGGTACGGGCTCTCGCCGACGTCCTCGATCAGCAGCAGACCGCCCCGGGCCGCCGCGTGGGCGTGCGGGGTGCCGAGGTCGCTCGCGAGCAGGCTCAGACAGCCGCCCAGCGTGACACCCCGGGCCCGTCCGGGCACCAGCGCCCCGCCGCCCGGGGGCACGGCCGTGACGGTCCGCACGGACTCCGGCTCGAAGAGGGTCGCCCGCAGATGCTCCTGGGCCCGGGCGTTCTTGAGGAAGTCGACGCCGGCGACCGCGGGGCCGTACAGGGTGACCAGTCCGAGGCGGGTGGCGAAGGCCTGGTGCAGGACGGTGATGTCGCTGAACCCGGCGAACACCTTCGGGCCCGCCGCCCGCATCGCCGCCCAGTCGAGCAGGTCCACCATGCGCTGCGCCCCGTACCCGCCCCGGGCGCACAGCACCGCGGCGACGGACGGGTCGCACCAGGCGCCTTGCAGATCGGCGGCCCGCTCGGCGTCCGTGCCGGCCAGGTAGTCCAACGCGCGGTGCCGGCCCAGCACATGGGGCGCCACCACGGGGTCGAGGTCCCAGCCGCGCAGGATGTCGAGCCCGGCCCGGAGCCGCTCCTCGGGTACGGGCCCGCTCGGCGCGACGACGGCGACACGGGCGCCGGGGGCGAGCCGGGGCGGTCGCAGAAGCTGGTTCACGTGGTGGGGCCCTTCCGGTGGATCTCCGTGGGAGAAGGAGCGGCGTTCGGTGCGTGCGATCGGCGTGCGGCGGGCAGGGTCATGTGGCGGAGCCACCTGGCCCTTCCCGCCGTGCGGCATGGGGGTCCCCCCGCTCGAGCGAAGCCGAGAGTGGGGGAGGGCATGCCGGGCGTCGCGACGCCGCGGAGGTCCACCGGAAGGGCCCCAGCTCCAGAGTCGGGATGCCGCGCGGATCGAGTCGGAACACCTGTGCGTACAAGGAGAGTTCGGCCTCCAGGGCGCGCACCATGGTCTCCGCCCGCCGGAACCCGTGCCCCTCCCCCTCGAAGGCGAGATAGGCGTGCGGCACCCGCCGGCCCTCCAGCCGGGCCAGGAACCGCTCGCACTGGACGGGCGGGCAGATCGGGTCGTCCAGGCCCTGGAGCAGCAGGAACGGCACGCCGAGGCGGTCGGCGTGGGTGGCGGGCGAGCGCTCCGCGTACCGCGCGGGCACCTCGGCGAGCGGCCCGATCAGGCTCTCCAGGTACTGCGACTCGAAGTCGTGGGTCTCCCCCGTGCCCCAGCCGGCGAGGTCCAGGATGGGGTACTTGATCGTGCCGCAGGCGTAGACATCGGTCGTGGTGAGCGAGGCGGCCGCGGTCCAGCCGCCCGCGCTGCCGCCCCGGACGGCGAGCCGGTCGCGGTCGGCGGTGCCCTCGTCGGCGAGGGCCAGGGCGACGGCCGCGCAGTCCTCGACGTCCACCACGCCCCACTGCTCGCGCAGCCGCTCGCGGTAGGGGCGGCCGTATCCGGTGGAGCCGCCGTAGTTCACCTCGGCGACGCCGATGCCGCGCGAGGTGAAGTAGGCGATCTCCAGGTCGAGCACCAGGGGTGCGTGGCCGGTGGGCCCGCCGTGCGCCCAGACGACGTACGGCGGCCGTTCGTCGTCCGGCGCGACACAGCCGGGGTGGTGCGGCGGGTAGATGTGGGCGTGGATGTCGCGTCCGTCCGGGCCGGTGAAGGTGCGGATCTGCGGCTCGGGGTAGTACGCGGGGTCCACGGCGTCGTCGTGCTCGGCGCCGATGACGCGGGCGTGGCCGGTGCACGTGTCCAGCTCCACGACCTCGTAGGCGCTGCGCGGGCTGGCCCCGACGGCAACGACCCTCCCCCACCCTCCGGGCGGGGGGACCCCCATCTCGCTGCGCTCGCCGTGCGCGGCCAGGGTGGGCGCGAACTCGGTCCAGGGCCCGGCCGCGTCGACGACCTCGCCGGTCTCGGGGTCCAGGATGCCGAGGGCGGTGGCGCCCCGGCCGTGCACGACGGCGATCAGCCCGCTGTCGAGCGGCGCGAACCATCGCATGCCGAGCTTCCACAGCGCCCCGCCGAACTCCTCCTCGCGCGGGCACAGGGGCCTCCCGTCGAGGTAGAGGTTCCACCAGCCGCTGCGGTCGCTCGCGTGCAGGAGGCGGCCGTCGTGGGTCCAGTCGGCCTGGGCGATGGACTCGCCGGGCCCGCCGGCCACGGTCCGGGCGTCGTGCAGGCTGCCGTCGGGGCCGACGTCGGCGAGGATCAGTTCGGTACCGTCCCACGGCATGCGCGGATGGTCCCAGGCCAGCCAGGCCGCCCGCAGCCCGTCGGGGGAGAGCTTCGCGCCCGTCACGAACCGGTGCCGGGCGTCGGTGAGTTCGCGTACGGCGTCCCGGTCCTGGGCGGCGGAGCCGTCGAGCGGGACCGCGGCCAGGACGCGGCGCACATCGGTGGGTCCGTCGCCGGTGAACTCCTCCAGCACGCACCACACCTCGCCCCGCTCGGGCCGCAGCGACGGCTCCGCCCAGCGCAGGCCCGCGCCCACGGGAGACACCGGCGTGAGCGGGCGAGGCTCTCCGCCCGGCTCACAGCGGTACAGCCGCTGGTCGGCGAAGTTCACGAACACCACCAGCGGGCCGTCGTCGCCCGCGCGTGCCGCCCACGGGTGCCCGCCGTACTCGATGACCCGGCTGCGAACGTTCCACGGCGCGGGCAGCACCGGCTCCTCCGTGCCGTCGGCGTGCCGCCGCACCAGGGTGCGCCGGCCGCCCTCGGCGGGGCGGGGCTCGGTCCACCACACCTCGTCGCCGACGAAGCCCACGTACTCCGGGTGCCCGTCGTGCGCGGCGGCCAGGGCCGCGTCGATGGGCGAGGGCCACGCCCCGTACGCCAGCGTCCGCACGCTCTCCCCCACTCCCCTAGGCCGTCCGCAGGAACCGGTCGAGTACCCGCACACCGAAGTGCAGCGCCTCGACCGGGACCCGCTCGTCGACCCCGTGGAACATGGCCCCGTAGTCGTAGCCCTCCGGCAGCTTCAGCGGTGTGAAGCCGTAGCCGGTGATGCCGAGGCGCGAGAACTGCTTGGCGTCCGTGCCCCCTGACATGCAGTACGGCACCACGTGCCCCTCCGGGGCGAACTCCTCGACGGCGGCCCGCATCCGGGCGAACGTCGCCGAGTCCACCGGCGACTCCAGGGCGACCTCGCGGTGGTGGAACTCCCACTCGACGTCCGGTCCGGTGAGCCGGTCGAGGGTCTCGCGGAACTCGTCCTCGCCGCCGGGCAGATACCGTCCGTCCACCTGCGCCACGGCCTCCCCGGGGATCACGTTGACCTTGTAACCCGCGTTCAGCATCGTCGGGTTGGCGCTGTTGCGTACGGTCGACTCGACGAGCTTCGCGGCGGGGCCCAGCTTGTCGAGCAGCGCGTCGACGTCCGTCAGGTCGCTGTCGATGCCGTGGAGCGCGGCGAGTTCCGTGAGCGCCGCGCGCACGGTCGCGGTCGGCCGCAAGGGCCATTCGTGCTCGCCGATCCGGGTGATCGCGGCCGACAGCCGGGTCACCGCGTTGTCCCGGTTCACCTTGGAGCCGTGCCCGGCGCGTCCGCGCGCGGTGAGCTTCAGCCAGGCCGTGCCGCGTTCCCCGGCCGCGATGGGGTAGATCTGCCGGCCGTTGCCGTCGTGGAAGGTGAAGGCGCCCGACTCGCTGATGCCCTCGGTACAGCCCTCGAACAGCGCGGCGTGTTCGTCGGCGAGGAACCCGGAGCCGTCCTCGGCGCTGGCCTCCTCGTCCGCGGTGAACGCGATGACGATGTCCCGCCGGGGCCGTACGCCCTGGCGCACCCAGCCGCGCACCACGGCGAGGATCATCGCGTCCATGTTCTTCATGTCGACGGCGCCGCGCCCCCAGACGACCCCGTCGCGGACCTCCCCGGAGAACGGGTGCACGCTCCAGTCGGCGGCCTCGGCGGGTACGACGTCCAGATGGCCGTGGAGCAGCAGCGCGCCGGCTCCGGGGTCGGTGCCCTCGACACGGGCGACGACGTTGGTCCGGCCCTTGGTGCGCTCCAGGAGCGTCGGCTCGATCCCGGCCTCGGCGAGCCGCGCGGCGGCGTACTCGGCGGCTGGCCGCTCCTGGCAGTCGCCGCCGCCCCGGTTGGCGGTGTCGATCCGGATCAGGCCGGACGTGTACGTCACGACCTCGTCCAGCGCCTGCCCGTCCACCTGCTCAGCCATACTGCTCCTCCACCGCGGCCGAGACGATCGTGGTGACCGCTTTGAAGGCCCGGATGCCCTCGTACATGGTCTCGCTCGTGTATGCCACCTTCCGCTCCCCGATCCGGTCCACACCCGGCACGACGGTGGCGGCCATCGCCAGATGTTCCGCGTCGAACTCGACGGCGACGGTGAACGGGCCGCCGCGCACGGGTTCGTGACGCACCGCCAGCGCGGCGGCCTCCTTGGCGGCCGCGCGGATGTCGGCGGCGGTCCGGGTGGGGGTGCGGCACACGGCCGCGTACCGCGACACATGGTCCTTCACCGCGACCTTCAGCGCCTCGGGCGCGTACCCGAGGGCGTCCTCGCAGGCGACGTCGTCCCCGGTGACCAGGACGACCGGCACCCCGAACTCGGCGACGACATGGGCGTTGAGCAGCCCCTCGCTCGCCCGTACGTCGTTCAGCCACACGCCCGTGATCTGGTTCGCGAGGTAGGTGTGGGCGAGGACGCCCTCCATGCCGGCGCCCGCGTGATAGCCGACGAACGCGATGCCGTCGACGTCGCCGTGCTGCACGCCCTCCACCATGGACAGCGCCTTGTGCCGGCCGGTGAGCAGCTGGGCCCGTTCGTCCAGCTGCTCCAGCAGCAGATTGCGCATCGTCGCGTGCGCCTCGTTGATGATCACCTCGTCGGCGCCGCCGTCGTGGAAGCCGAGCACGGCGGCGTTGACGTCCGAGGTGAACAGCGAACGGCAGCGCTCCCACTGCGCGGCGCCCGGCACCACGTCGTCCGGCCAGGTGACTCCGGTGGCGCCCTCCATGTCGGCGCTGATGAGGATTCTCATGACGATCCGATCGGGATGGAGATCTTCATGGTTCGTCACGTTACGCGCTGCGGGCGGAACCGGCTACGACGTCACCAGCGGATCGGCAGGCCGCCGAGGAACGAGGTGAGCCGGTCGGCGAGAAGCCGGTGGTCCTGGGCCGAGTAGTGCCAGTGGCAGCCGGTGTAGTCCAGGCCCGTGTCGTCGAGCCGCCAGTAGCGGACCCGGCGGTCGCCGACGCCGGTGCGCTCCTGGACCACCTGCTCGACATGTCCGGCGAACGGCCCCGCACCGACGGCCAGCAGGGTGGTCCCGGGCCCGTAGCGCGTCCGCAGCTTCTGGAGGAAGCCGCTGTAGGCGCTCCGGTACGCGGCGGCGAGGCTCTCGTCCGTCCAGGACTCGCCCGGGTTGATCGGGGTCGAGAAGTCGTTGGTGCCGAGGTGGACCACCACGAGCCGCGGCCGCCAGGTGCCGGGGTTCTGCCAGACGTCGCCCGGCACGTTCAGCAGCGCGCGGTCGTAGAAGGTGCGGTAGTTCTCCTCCGGCGAGCCTCCGTTGTAGTTGCGCACCATGCCCCGGCCCGAGTACGCGTTGATCTGGTAGTCGGCGCGCAGCCGCCGGGCGGTGAGGGCGGCATAGCTCACGTCGGCGTTGGTGGTGCGGGCGACCTGCTCGCCGGTGCAGTCGCGGGAGGCCGAGAGGTTGCCGTAGCCCGCCGTGAGGGAGTCTCCGACGAACTCGATCTGGCGGCTGCGGGCAGTCGGGCGGGAGAGCACGGCTCCGCCCGGCGCGGCGACGAAGCCGCCGAACGCGCTGGTGCTCCACGGGGTGTCGTTGCGTTTGACGAGCCGTACGGTGTGCGCTCCCTTGCCCAGGCCGTCGACCCAGTGGGTGGTCCTGCCCGGTGTGACGAGGGTCGCCACCGTCGCTCCGTCGACCTGGACGTCGTAGTCGGCGGCCGGGTCGTCGAGCACGATGCCGACGCCGGTGCCCCTGATCCGGCCCTCGAAGTACACGCCGGGCCAGCTGTACCGGAGCACGTCCCCGCCGTCCTTGACCCGCCCGGCGGTGTGCACGCTCGCCGCCACCGAGTCCTTGTCCGGTGCGGCGGCGGTGGCCACGGCGGACGTGCCGAGCAACACCGTCGACGCGGCCGACGCGACCAGCATCCGTAACCAGGGCAACGTCATGACTGTCCTCCGGAGGACGAGACAGGTGCACGGACCGGGCAGAATGACCGTACACCGACAAAAAGCTCGCCCACCAGGCCGCGTCGCGCTCAGCTGCGGAGCCGGCCGAAGCGGAAGGGCACGAGAGCCTCGGACCGCCGCCCGGTGACCACGTACTCGGCGAGCCTGCGCCCCGTGACCGGGCCCAGGGTGACGCCGAGCATGCCGTGGCCGGTGGCCGCGAAGGCGTTGTCGTGCCCCGGGACACGGTCGATCACCGGAAGCCCGTCGGGGAGGAACGGCCGCCCGCCCACCCAGGGGTCGCGGATCAGGCCGACCAGGTCGTCCGGGTCGTCGAACCAGCGGCCCAGGTAGTGCCGGCTCGCGAGGGCGACCGCGACGATACGGCGCCAGTCGAGACGGTTGTTGTTGCCGCTGAGCTCCATCGTGCCGCCGATCCGCGTGGTGCCGCCGATCGGTGAGGCGACGGCCCGGCGTTCGCCGAAGTACAGCGTGTGCCGGGGCGCCGGATCGAGGTCCACGGAGAAGCTGTAGCCCTTGCCGGCCTGGAGGGGCAGGTGGTGGCCGAGCAGCCGGAGCAGTCCCGGGGAGCGCATGCCGGCGGCGACGACGACCGCCGAGCAGGGCAGCTCGCTGTCGGCGGTGCGCAGTGCGGAGACCCGGCCGCCCGCCGACCGGAACCCGGTGATCTCGGCGTTCTCGTGGATCTTCACGCCCGCGGCGGCCAGCGCCTCGCCCAGGGCACGCGCGAACGCCTCCGGGTCGACCACGCCCTCCCCCGCCACGAGGTAGGCCGCGCGTACGGCCGGTGACAGCGCCTCGTCCAGCAGGTGCGCCTCGGCGCCCGTGGTGATGTCGTCGGGCACGGGATAGTGCCCGTCCGCCATCTCCCGCTGGATCGCGAGGTGGTGCCGTGCCTCGGCCGGCGACAGGAAGGCGTGCACCATGCCGGGCCGGGTCAGCGTCGTGTCCACGCCTGCCTCGCGCAACCCGTCGAACAGGCCGAAGGTGTCACGGTTCAGCTCGGCGACCGCCGCGTAGCCGCGCCGGAAGGCGGCCGGTGTGCTGCTGCGCCAGAACCGCCACAGCCACCGGACGAACGCCGGGTCCGGAAGGGGCCGCAGATACAGCGGAGAGTCCGGGCGGCCGAGCGAGCGCAGGGCGTAGCGCACCACGCCCGGGGCCGGCACCGGCGTCGAGTGGCTGAGGCAGACCCAGCCCGCGTTGCCCCGCGACACCCCGGAACCCAGCTGCCGCCGCTCGACCACCTCCACCTCACGGCCCGCGGCGGCCAGGTAGTACGCCGTGCACAGCCCCACGACACCGCCGCCCACGACGACGACCGGGCCGCTCGAACCGGACGCGGCGCTCATGACGCGTTCCCGTACGACGCGAGGAACTCCCGGGTGCGGGCCTCGGCGGGAGTGTCCAGGACGTTCTCGGGCCGCCCCTCCTCCACGATCCGGCCGCCGTCGACGAAGACGACATGGTCGGACACCTCTCGGGCGAAGGGCAGTTCATGGGTGACCAGCAGCATCGTCATCCCGTCGGCGGCGAGTTCACGCATCACGCTCAGTACCTCCCGGGTGGCCTCGGGGTCCAGGGAGGAGGTGGGCTCGTCGAAGAGCAGCACCTCGGGCGTGAGGGCGAGGGCGCGCGCGATGGCGACGCGCTGCTGTTCGCCGCCGGAGAGCTGCTCGGGCCGGCCGAGGGCACGGTGGGCCACACCGACCCGCCGCAGCAGCGCCACGGCCCGCTCCAGCGCCCGTTCTTCGGGCACGCCCGCCTTGCGCTGCGCGAGCACGACGTTCTCGACGGCCGTCAGGTGCGGAAAGAGATGGAACCGCTGGAAGACCATGCCGACCGTGCGGCGCAGCCGGGGCAGATCGCGGCAGACCGTGCGGCCGCCGTGGTGCACCACCTCCCCGGCGACCTCGACGGTGCCCCGGTCCGGGCGTTCCAGCAGGTTGACGCAGCGCATCAGGGTGGTCTTGCCCCCGCCGCTCTGCCCGATGACGCTGACGATGCTGCCCCGGCGGACCTCGAGGTCCACCCGGTCGAGCACGAGCCGCCCGTCGAAGGACTTGCACAGCCCTTCGATCCGTATGACGGCCTCGGAGGAGTCCCGGGTGGCAGGGGTCACGGCGGCCACTGACTCGGTCATACGGAAGCCTCCTTCACGGGTACGCCGGCGACCGGATCAGCGGCCAGCAGGGCGCGGGCCGCCCGCAGGCGCCGTCGTCTCCACGGCGACAGGGGCACTCCCGAGCGGACCTTCCGCTCCAGGAGCAGCAGCAGTTGCGACAGCGGGTAGCAGAGGGCGAAGTAGATCGCCGCGATGACCAGGTACACCTCCAGGGCCCGGAAGGTGGCGGAGGTGATGAGCCGCCCCTCGGACATCAGCTCGGCGGCGGAGACGGTGACCAGCAGCGAGGTGGACTTGAGCAGGTCGACCAGCATGGTGTTGGTGCCGGGCAGCGCCAGCCGGAGGGCCTGGGGCAGCACGATGTGGCCGAAGATGCCCGTCCTGCCGAGCCCCAGGGCCTCACCGGCCTCGGTCTGCCCGGCGTGCACACCGCTGATCGCGGAGCGGAAGATCTCGGACAGGTAGGCGGCGTAGAAGACGATCAGGCTGAGACAGCCGGCCGTGAAGACGTCCAGCCGGATCCCGGCGGAGGCCAGGCCGAAGTAGGTCAGGAAGATGATGGCGAGCAGCGGGACGTTCTTGAACACCTCGGTGTAGACGGCGGCGAGGGCGCGCGCGGGCCAGGCCCTGCTGAGCCTGAGCAGCGCCACGGCCAGGCCGAGGAGCACCGCGCCGGTGAAGCCGGCCACCGTGTAGGACACGGTGCGCCCGAGCGCGTCGATGAGATCGAGCCGGTAGTCGGACCAGGGAACCTCGAAGAGACCGGACATGGCGTCTGCTTTCACTGGGCGATGGACGGGGGCGTCCAGTCCTGGGGCCGGTCCGCACCGCGGCGGGCCGTGGCGACGTCGGCGGCGGGCACGAGGAACTGCTTCGGGTCGCCGCCGTACTTCCTGACGAGCTTCTCCATCTCGCCGCTCGCGTACATGGCGTCGATCCGCGCGGAGATCGCCCGCTCCAGCCTGGTGGCCTTCTTGGGCAGGTAGAAGCCGGTCTGGTACGGCTGGAAGTACTGGTAGGCGGGCTTGGCCTTGACCTGCGCGGCGGTCGGCGGCGTCAGGTACTCGGTGTCGATCTTCAGGTCCGGGCGTTGCTTCTGGGCCGCGATGATGAGCAGCGGGTCGAGGAAACCGACGTCGACCCGGCCCGCGCCCAGGTCGTCGAAGACGCCGTTGGCGTCGGGGTAGGCGTGCAGCTTGGCGCCGGGCACGGCCTGGATGGACTTGACCCACACGTAGCCCTCGACGGTGCCCAGGTTCAGGCCTTCCAGATCGCCGACCGTCTTGTACGTCTTGCCGCCGCGGACGGCCATCGCCGGGGGTGAGTAGTAGGGCGGATCGGTGAACAGCCCCTGCTTCTGGCGTTCCTCGGACCAGGCGACGCCGCCGACGGTGAGGTCGACCCGGCGGGACTGCACCCCGGCGAGCATGCCGGCGAAGTCCGTCACCTCGGGCTCGACCTTCAGGCCCAGCTTCTTGGCGACGGAGGCGAGGATGTCGCCGTCGAGTCCGACGATTCTGCCGCCCTGGACGCTGGTGTAGGGCGCGTAGGGCTGGACAGCCACTTTGATGACGCCGGGCGTGAGCGTGCCCAGCGCGGCAGTCTCGGCCGACACGTTCTTGGGGGCGTCGTCCCCGCCCGAGCCGCAAGCGGCGGCCGTGGACATCAGGAGCATCGCGGACAAAGCGAGAGCGAGCGAGCGCACACGGATCATCGGCTCGGGCCTTCCGTCTCGGTGCTGAAGGAACCCGCCGTCTCACCGCACCGGTCCCCGGCGGGGGTTCGATTGGGCCATTACGCTAGGCAGCTCCCAGCCCCGCGTCACCGTTCACTTCGTACGAACTTGTGGCTGGAATCGCCCCCTCCCCTGTACGGTGCGTCCAACCTCGGACCGCCCGCCGACGGGAGGAACGCCGTGCTGAGCCCGTCACTCGCGCAGGAGATCGCCGGGGACACCTCCGCGGTCATCGGCTTCAACGTGCTGATCACCGACGCGGACGGCATGGTCATCGGCAGCGGCGACAGCAGCCGCGTCGGCACCTTCCACGAGGCGTCCGTCGAGGTCATCCGCACCAAGGAACCCGCCACGCACAACGCGTCACAGGCCCATTCACTGCGCGGGGTACGGCCCGGGGTCACGCTGCCCCTGGTCACGGACGGGCAGGCGGTGGGGACCGTCGGGATCACCGGCACACCCGCCCAGGTGCGCCGCTTCGGCCTGCTGGTGAAGCGGCAGACGGAGATCCTGCTGAGGGAGTCCGTGATGCTGCGCTCCCGGCTGCTCGCCGAGCGGGCGGCCGAGAAACTGCTCGCCGACATCGCCTCCTACGACCCGCTGGTCGTGGAGGGCGACTTCCTGATGTTCCGGGCCGCGGAACTCGGCTTCGACCTGCGGCTGCGCCGGGTCGCTGTGGCGTTCGAGGTGACCGTGCCCGACCCGGGCGCCCGCCGCGGCGCTCCGGCCCGGGACATGGCGCTGGTCCGCTCGGAGCTGCTGCGTACGGTCCGTGATGTCTTCGCCGACCCGCAGGACATCGTCGCGGGCACGGCCCCCGGCTGGATCGGCGTCCTGCACCGGCTTCCGCCCCGGGGCCCGGCGGACTCGCCGGCCGCCGCCTGCCGCCGGGTCACGGACGTCATCGCCGCCCAGGACGGGCTCGCCGCCCGCGCGGGGATCGGCGAGCCGGTCACCTCCGTCGGAGGTCTGCACGACTCGTACCAGGACGCGTGCGACGCGCTGCGCCTGGGCGCCCGGGTGGGCGGCGGCTCCACCGTCCACTCGATCAGCGATCTGCGGGTCCACCAACTGCTGGCGGCGGTGAGCCAGTCCGCCCGCACCCGCCTGCTCGACCTCGCGGCCGCGCGGTTGCGGGACCAGCCGGACTGGCCGGCGCTCCGCGACACGGTCACGGCCTGGTGCGAGAGCGGCTTCAACCTCGTACGGGCGTCCGCGGCGCTGCACATCCACCGCAACACCGTCGTCTACCGCATGAACAAGATCGAGCAGCTCACCGGGCGTTCGTTGCGCGAGCACCGGACGGCCATGGCCCTCTACCTGGCCTGTCTGGCCGACCGGCTGGGCGGCCCGGACCACTGAGGACCACTGACCGCTCGCCTCAGGCGATACGCCCCGCCACCAGCCACCTGGAGGGCAGCTCGATGCGCGTGCCGTCGGGGCGGTACTCGGTGGTCGTCAGTGGCGTCTCGCCGCTCGCCAGGACGGTGAGACCGGCCGAGCGCAGATACTCGGGGACGGCGTCGTCGGAAACCTCGCCGGGTGCGATGCCGTGCCGGAACACCGGCGCGAGCTTGGGCGGCGGACCGGCCGGGCCGCTCGCCAGGCCCATCAGCAGCGGCTTGGCGGCCCCGGAGAGCTCCACCAGGAAGGCACGGCCGCGGTCGCCGACCAGCGTGGCGATCCCGTCCACCAGCGACTGCCGGTCGTCCGGTTCGCACTGGTGCAGTACGCCCCGCATGTAGACGTTGGTGTCGCCGAGCTCCGCGTGCAGGGTCTGCGTCTCGCTCTTCTCGGCGGCGTCCAGCTGCCGGTACGTGACCTGCCCCGCCGGGTCGGCCCGCCGGGCGTGGTCGAGGGCCGCGGCCGACAGATCGGCGCCCACGACCCGCGGGAAGCGGTCGGCGAGGTAGCGGCTCTGGGTGCCGTTGCCGCAGCCGAGGTCCACCATCGGCAGAGCGGGATCGGCCACATGAGGTTCGAACAGGGCGAGGTGCGGGCCGGCGGTAAGGACCGGCTCGGCGTCCCAGAACACCGCCCCCGGTTCGGCGGACGCCGCACGCCAGAACCCCTCCCACGCCTCCCGGTACCGACTCGTCACGCTCATGACCGACTCCCCAGGGTGCGAACGAATCCCGCCGTGCGGCGGGCGAGTCCGGTGTACCGCGCGGCGCGGGCCACGACAAGCGTCCGGCGTCAGCGCCTGGGCAACGTCAGTTCGAACCACACCGTCTTGCCCGTCTTGGTGCGGCTGGTGCCCCACTCGCGGGACAGCGCGCTGACGACCCGCAGACCGCGCCCGGAATCGTCGAGAGAGCCGCTGCTCAGCAGCGTCGGCAGCTCGTGGTCGTCGTCGTCCACCTCGCACAGCAGGGTGTCGCCGCGGACGAGGCGCAGTTCCACGGGGCGTGCGTGGGAGTGCCGTACGGCGTTGGTGACGAGTTCGCTGACCATCAGCTCGGCGGACGCGACCAGCCTCGCCAGGCCCCAGTCGTGCAACTGCTCGCGGACCACCGCACGGGCCCGGCCGGCCTCGGCCGGGTCGAGGGCGAGCCGCCACTCGGCGACGTCGTCGGGCTCGATGCCGTTCAGCCGGGCCATCAGCAGCGCCACGTCGTCCTTGCGGCCACCGCAGGTGTTGAGGGACCGGATGATGGTGTCGCAGGCGTCGTCCATGGAAGCCGCCGGGTGGGCGGCCGACTCGCAGAGGGTCGCGAGGCCCACGCCGATGTCCTCGCCGCGCACCTCGACCAGCCCGTCGGTGCACATCACCAGCCGGTCTCCCGGCTCCACACGCAGGCGTTCCGCCTCGAAGGGCACTCCCCCGACGCCGATCGGCGCTCCCGTGGGCAGCTCCAGCAGTTCGCTGCGCCCGTCGTCGGCCCGGACCAGGACGGGCGGGATGTGCCCGGCGTTGGCGAGGTGCAGCTCGCTCGCGATCGGGTCGTACACGGCGTACAGGCAGGTCGCGAGGTAGGTGTCGCCGAGGCGCTGGGCGAGGTCGTCGAGGTTGCGCAGCAGCTGGGCGGGCGGCAGGTCCAGTCCGGCCATGGTCTGCACGGCCGTCCGCAACTGACCCATCATCGCGGCCGAGTTCAGACCGTGGCCCATGACGTCGCCGACGACGAACGCGGTACGGCCGCCGGGCAGCTTCACGGCGTCGAACCAGTCGCCGCCGACCCGCCCGAGCAGGGTGCCCGGCAGATAGCGGGTGGCGATGTCGCAGCCCGCCATGCGGGGCGGGATGTGCGGCAACATGCTGTCCTGGAGCGTCTCGGCGACGTTCTCCTGGTGGGTGTACATGCGCGCGTTGTCGAGCACGAGGCCCGCGCGGGCGGCGAGTTCGGCGCCGGTGACGCGGTCCATGTCGTTGAAGACGGGCCGCTCCGGGTGCCGCAGCAGGATCATGAAGCCGAGCACGACATGGCGGGCCTTCAGCGGCACGACCAGCATGGAGCGGCCCGTGATGAGCGGCCGGATGTCGCGCTTCTCGAACTGCGCGGCGATGGCGTGGCCCAGTTCCTCGCTGATGCGCGGCACGAGGACGGGTTCGCCGGAGGTCATGCACTGGAAGAACGGCGTGTGCGCGGGGAACGGCATGGCCTCCCCGACCGGGACGACGTCGTCCCAGCGGCCGGGCTCGTCGGTGTGCTCCACGGCGACCCGGTGCCACAGGGTGGTCGTGTCGGGCACACCGTCCGGGAACCCCTCGCCGGCGACGACCTGTTCGCGCAGATACGTCCCGGCGACATCGGTGAACCGGGGCACGACGGCCCTGCTGACCTCGATGATCGTGCGGGACAGGTCGAGGGAGGTGCCGATGCGGCCGCTGACCTCGTTGAGGAACTCCAGATGCTCGCGGACGGCCGCGTACTCGAGGTCCTCGCCCTCGTCGCGCAGTTCCTCCGGGACGGGCTCGCCGGCGGCCAGGGCCCGCGCGGCACGTTCCCTGCGCGCCTTACGCTCGGCCCGCCGGGCCACGCCCCAGTCGGGGGTGACGGGCACCCGGTCGTTCTGGCTGAACTCCAGGATCGGATAACCGAGTTCGAGGACCTGCCCGACGATGCGGGCGCTCTCGCCGACGCTCATGCTGGGCAGGATCTCGGGCAGCCGGCGGGCGAGTTCCTCCGACCCGGGGAAGTCCGTGTGCAGCGCGAAGCCGGGAGCTATCCGCTCCAGCGCCCCGTCGTCCGCACGCAGCCCCTCGGCGTCGACGGCCAGCACGAGCAGCCGCTCCGGCCCGGGCATCACCAGCGGGTAGGCCCACCACAGGATGTCGACCCGGCCGCCCCCGGACGCGGTGAGCCGGGCGCGGCCCGCCGCCGGGTAGGACAGGCCGCCGTCGAGGGACGATTCGAGGTCGGGCCCGAGACCGTCGTAGGCGGCGTGCGGGGTGGTGTCCCGCTCTTCGGGCAGGGCGCCGGAGACGGGGAGCAGGTCAAGGGCCGTGCGGCCGATCGCCTCGTCCTTGGGGACGCCGAACAGGCGCCGTGCGCCCCGGCTCCAGTGGGACACGAGGCCGTCGCGGTCGACCACGACGACGGCCAGGGGGACGCGGCCGGGCTCGTCGGGTTCTGTCCCCATGCCCTGCTCAGCCTTGTCGGTGCCACGGTCCATGGCCCAGGCCCTCTCTCCCCACGGATCCGCGAGATCTGTGCCGGCGTCACCACCGTACGGCGCCCGCCGGTGGCGATGTGAGGCAATGCGGGAATTACTCGCGCGGGCCTCGCACCGGCGTGCGACCCCGCGCGCCGGTGCGCTTCAGTCCTCGTGTCCCAGCTGGAGGTCCCGCTCGGTGCGGCCGCCCCCGGCCACCTGGAGGACGGTGGCGACGGGCGGGTATCCGGCGGCGATGACGGTGTACTCGCCGGAGGACAGGTCGACGAACCGGAACGTCCCGTCGGGGCCCGTGGTGAGGGTGTCGACGACGTTGCCCGCCACGTCCAGCAGGGTCACACGGGCGTCCTCCACGGGGCGGCCGCCGCCCGCCCGGACGGTGCCGCGCAGGACGGCGCCGCCGGCCAGTTCGATGTCCCGGCGGGTCTCGCGATCGGCCTGGACGGTGACGAGCAGCGCGGCCGGGCGGAAGGCGGGCGCTCCGGCGGCGAGGGTGTACTCACCGGCGACCAGTTCGGTGATGACGTAACCGCCCTCCCTGCCGCTGCGGGTGGTGGCCACGACCGCGCCGTGCGCGTTGGTGAGCGTGACGGTGGCGTCCCGCACGGGCGTGCCGTCGGCGGTGACCACGCTGCCGACGAGGTTTCCGGCGCCGCCGAGGACGATGTCCAGTTCGACGGGGCGTTCACCGACCGTCACGGAGACGGCCTGCGGCTGGTGGCCGCCCGCGGCGGCGATCAGCACATAGGCGCCGGGACCGGGGGTGGGGAGCGCGTAGCGCCCGTCCTCACCGCTCGCGCCGCGCCCGGTCTGCTGCCCGGTGACGTCGATGAGGGTGAGCGCCGCGCGCGGCACCACGGTCCCGTCGTGGTGCTGCACCGAGCCGCAGACGGGCATTCCGGCCGCGTGCGGTGCGCGCGCCTGCGGGATCGCGGCGTTCCCCGGCGCCGTGTCCGGGTCGGTGGCGGAGGCGTTGTGGGACACCAGTGGTTTCTCCTTGAGGAAGAAGGCGATGACCAGTCCGAGGACGAGCACCGGCACCAGGTAGAGGAAGATCCGCGGCATGGCGTCGGCGTACGCCCGGATGTAGCCGTCGCGCAGTGCCGGGGGCAGCGTGTGCACGAGCTGCGGGGTGATGGCCTCGGGGTCGGGCAGCCGGTCGCCCGCGCGCGCGGGGAGGCGGTGGGCCGGCGCGTCGGCGAGCCGGCCGGCGAAGAGGGTGCCGAAGACGGCCGCTCCGACACTGCCGCCGATCTGCCGGAAGTAGTTGTTGGCACTGGTGGCGGTCCCGAGGTCGGCGGGGCGCACCGAGTTCTGCACGGCGAGGATCAGGACCGGCATCACCATGCCGATGCCGGCGCCGAGGACGGCCATCCAGATGCTGGAGTGCAGCCGGGGCGTGTCGGCGTCGAGGCGGGAGAGCAGCCACATGCCGGTGACGGAGAGGGCGCCGCCGAGGATCGGGTAGGCCTTGTAGCGGCCGGTGTGGCTGATGAGCTGTCCGGCGATGACCGAGGCGCCGACGATGCCGCCCGTCATCGGCAGCATGAGCAGGCCCGACTCGGTGGCGGAGGCCCCGTCGACCATCTGCAGCCAGGTCGGCAGATAGCTGGCGGCGCCGAACAGTCCGGCTCCGGTCACCAGGCCGACGAGACCCGTGACGTTGAAGACGGAGTCCCTGAACAGCCGCAGCGGGATGAGGGGTTCGACGGCGAAGTGCTCGACGACGAGGAAGAGGACGGTCGCCGCGGCCGCCCCGGCACCGAGGCCGAGGATCATGCGCGAGTCCCAGGCGTACTCGGTGCCGCCCCAACTGGTCAGCAGCACCAGGCAGGTGGAGGCGGCGGTCAGCAGCAGCGCGCCGAGGACGTCCAGCCGGGCCCTGACGGCCGGCTTCGGGAGCTTCAGCGCGACGGCGACGACGGCGAGGGTGACCAGGCCGAAGGGCACGTTGACGTAGAAGCACCAGCGCCAGGAGAGATGGTCCGTGAAGTAGCCGCCGAGCAGCGGCCCGGCCACGGAGGCGAGGCCGAACGCGGCGCCGATCAGGCCCATGTAGCGGCCGCGCCGCCGGGGCGGCACGATGTCCGCGATGATCGCCTGGACGCCGATCATGAGACCGCCCGCGCCGACGCCCTGGAGGGCGCGGCAGGCGATCAGCTGGTCCATGGTCTGCGCGCGGCCCGCGAGCGCGGAGCCGGCCACGAAGACGACGATGGCGAACTGGAAGACGCCCTTGCGGCCCAGCAGGTCGCCGAGCTTGCCGTAGATCGGCAGTCCGACCGTGGCGGTGAGCAGGTAGGCGGTGATCGTCCAGGACATCCGGTCCAGGCCGTGCAGCTCGCCGACGATCTTCGGGAGCGCGGTGGCGACGATCATCTGCTCCAGGGCGGCCAGGAGCAGGGCCGGCATGAGCGCGAAGAAGATCAACCGGACCCGGCGGGGGCTCAGTTCGGCGGCCGGGGCCGGTGGTGGGGCGGAGGTGTCTGGTGGCGCCACCGCCGGTTCGTCCTGCGCCAGAGTGATTCCGCCCACCTACCGCTCCCCTCGTCGCGCTGCCGCACCATTCCCGCGTAAAAGCGACAACTATGAGCAAGCACGACGAGTTACGGCATGCGGCGGGTCCGCCCGGAGATCACCCGAACCGGTGAGGGGGCGCAACGGCCCCCGCACGGTTGGATCTTGGGGAGACGGGCGGCTACTTCTCGACCTCGGAGGCGAGCTTGACGAGCATCGCGTCGTAGATCCGGCCGAGGCCCTTGGGCGCGAAGGTCTTCTCGAAGAAGCCGCCGATGCCGCCGGCGCCGGTCCAGGTGGTGGTCACGACGACCCGGGACTTGCCCTCGCCGGCCGGGGTGACCCGCCAGGTGGTGACCATGGAGGAGTTGCGGTCCTTCTCGACCAGCTCACCGTCGGTGGGCTCGCTGACCTCCAGGAGGCAGTCGCGCACGCGCTTGCTGGTCGCCTGGAGCTTCCAGTGGACGAGGGTGCCCTCGCCATCGCCGCCCTCGCGCACCTCGTACTCGCTGAAGTGCTCGGGCAGCAGCTTCTCGCGCGTCCCGCTGTAGTCGGCGAGGGCGTCGAACACCGTCTCCGCGTCCGCCGCGACGATCCGCTCCGTAGTGGCCTCGACCTGCGCCATCAGGTTCCTCCAGGACATGGTTTCTCGGGGGTCGGGGCAAGCCAACCACCCCGCTGCCCGGCCCCCCAAATCGGGGTCCCCGAACCCGGTCGAACACGTTCGTAAAGCACCCTCGCACGATCAAGGGAACATGTGTTCTATTCTGTGGGCAGTGCTACCGAGGAGGCGTCATGCGCTGGGAGAACCTCACCACGGACTCCGAACACAGCCGGGCCGACTCCGCGCTGTTCGGCGCGGACGCGGTCACCACCCGCACGTTCGACACGCCGGAGTTCGCCGGCATCACCTTCCACGAGATCCGGGCCCGTTCGATCATCAACCGGGTGCCGGCGGTCTCGCGGATGTCGTTCCAGTGGACGGTCAATCCCTATCGCGGCTGCTCGCACGCGTGTGTGTACTGCTTCGCGCGCAAGACGCACAGCTACCTCGACCTCGACACGGGCCTCGGCTTCGACTCCCAGATCGTGGTGAAGGTCAACGCGCCGGAGCTGCTGCGCCGGCAGCTCGGCTCGCGGCGCTGGCAGGGCGAGCACATCGCGATGGGCACGAACGTCGACTGCTACCAGCGCGCCGAGGGCCGCTATCGCCTGATGCCGGGCATCATCTCGGCCCTGCGCGAGCACGCGAACCCCTTCTCGATCCTGACCAAGGGCACGCTGATCCTGCGCGACCTGGACCTGATCAAGCGGGCCGCGGAGGTGACCGATGTCGGCATATCCGTCTCGGTCGGTTTCACCGACCCCGAGCTGTGGCGCACCGTCGAGCCGGGCACGCCCGCGCCGGAGCGGCGCCTGGACGTCGTACGGACCCTGGGCGAGCACGGCATCGGCTGTGGTGTGCTGATGGCGCCGGTGATCCCGTTCCTGGGCGACCGGCCGGCCCAACTGCGGGCCACCGTGCGGGCGATCGCGGCCTCCGGCGCCACGTCCGTCACACCGCTGGTGCTGCATCTGCGGCCCGGGGCCCGCGAGTGGTTCATGGCCTGGCTGGGCCGGCACCATCCGCATCTGGTGGCCCGGTACGAGCGGCTGTACGCGGAGGGCTCCTACGCCCCGAAGTGGTACCAGCGCCGGATCACCCGTCAGGTCCACGAGCTGGCGGAGGAGTACGGCATCGGGCCCACGCGCGCGGATCTGCCGCGCCGGATCCGGCCGCCCGAACCTGCCGAGCCACCGACGTCCGAACCCACCCAACTGTCGCTCATATAGGAGCGTTCGAGCGCACCTCACGGCCCAATCGGGTCAAGTCTTGACAGAACACGTTCTTCCAGAGCCGCTTGCCGGGACGAATCGGCGATGACCGTGAACTCCGCGGTCCGACGCCTCTCCGCCCTGGAAGGACTCCATGAGAACACGCGCAGCCGTGCTGTGCGGCGCTGCCGTCGTGCTGGCCGGGAGCCTTACGGCCGTGCCCGCCGAGGCGAGCGCACCGCACTCCGCGGAAACGTTTCGCGCCGCGAAACCCGGCTGGAAGAAGTGCGGCACCACCGACTATCCGATGCTCCAGTGCGCGTCCGTCAAGGTGCCGCTCGACCACGCGAACCCGCGCGGTCCGCAGATCACCCTCGCGCTGTCCCGTGTCCCGCACACCGCCGGGACGTTCCAGGGCCCGCTGCTGGTCAACCCCGGCGGCCCCGGCGGCGACGGTCTGACGCTCGCCGGTTTCGTCGCGACCTCGCTGCCCAGGGAGGTCGCGGCCCAGTACGACATCATCGGCTTCGACCCACGCGGAGTGGGCGAGAGCAGGCCCGCGCTGGACTGCCGGCCCGGCTACTTCGGCCCGGTGCGCCCCGACTCCGTGCCGAGCACGCCCGAGGTCGAGCGGGCCAACCTCGCCCGCGCCAAGTCCTTCGCCGTCTCCTGCACCGAGAAGTACGGGCACCTGCTGCCGCACATCAACACGGTCAGCGCCGCGCACGACATCGAAGTGATCCGGCAGGCACTGGGCGCGCGGAAGATCAACTACTTCGGCTACTCGTACGGCACCTATCTGGGCGCGGTCTACGGGCGGCTGTACCCGCAGCACGTCCGGCGCATGGTCCTGGACTCGATCGTCGACCCCACCGACGTCTGGTACACCGCCAACCTCAACCAGGACCACGCCTTCAACGACCGCCACCGCGCCTTCATGGCCTGGGTCGCCAGGCACGACGAGCGGTACCGGCTCGGCACCGACCCGGAGAAGATCGAGGCCACGTGGTACGCGATGCGGGCGGCGCTGGCCAAGAACCCGGCGGGCGGCAAGGTGGGCGCCGCGGAGCTGGAGGACACCTTCGTCCCGGGCGCCTACTACAACGGCTACTGGCCCTATCTGGCGGAGGCGTTGGCGGCCTATGTGAACCACAGGACCACCGCCCCGCTGGTCGAGGTGTACAAGAACTTCGGCTCGATCGACGCCGCCGACGACAACAGCTACAGCATCTACACCGCGGTGCAGTGCCGGGACGCGTTCTGGCCGCGTGACTGGCACCAGTGGCGCAAGGACAACTGGGCGGCGTACGAGAAGGCGCCGTTCATGACCTGGAACAACGCCTGGTACAACGCACCGTGCGCGTTCTGGCCGACCGACGCGGCGCGCCCGGTGAGCATCGCCAACGGCCAGTTGCCGCCGGCCCTGCTGTTCCAGGCGACGGACGACGCGGCCACTCCGTACGAGGGCGGCGTCACCGTCCACGACCTGCTGGCGCGCTCCAGCCTGGTGGTCGAGCAGGGCGGCGGCAACCACGGCGTCACGCTGAGCGGGAACGCCTGCCTGGACAAGTACCTGGCGACCTATCTGTCCGACGGCACCGTGCCACGTGGTATCGGCACACGGGACGCGACGTGCGACGCCCTGCCGGACCCCAAGCCGCTGACGTCGAAAACGGCGTCGATGTCCGCCCGCGGCTCGACCCTGCACCGCCTGCTCGGCTTCCGCGGCTGAGCACCCGACCGTCCGTCGGGGCGGGCACTGTCAGACCCGTGGTCCACTATGGCCCCATGAGTGAGCTGACGAGAATCGCCGCCCCCGACGGGGTCGCTGCCGCGGCCCAGTACAGCCACGTCGTCATGGGCACCGGCCGTTTCGTGGCCGTCTCCGGTCAGTTGGCGCTCGACGAGCGGCGCGGGCTGGTCGGCGAGGGCGACCCGGCGGCGCAGGCCCGCCAGGTCTTCGAGAACCTCGGGCGCTGCCTGGCCGCGGCCGGGGCGACCTTCGACGACGTCGTCAAACTCACCTACTTCGTCACGGACATGGCCCATATGCCGGCCATCCGCGCGGCCCGCGCCGAGCACATACCCGACGACCGGCTGCCGGCCGCCTCGGCGGTGCGGGTCGCCGGGCTGGTCCGGCCGGAGTTCCTGTTGGAAGTCGAGGCCTTCGCCGTGGTGGCGGAGTGAAGGGGCTCCGGGTCCGGGAGATGGTGCTCGCCGACTGCGACCGCGTCGCGGAGATCCGCACAGGCGGCTGGCAGAACGCCTACCGGGGCCTGATCCCGCAGTCGCATCTGGACGGGCTCAGCGTCGCGGAGGACGCCGACCGGCGTCGCAGGTACCTCGCGCAGGCCGACGACGGCGTGGTGAACCTGGTCGCCGAGGACGACGGGGGCGAACTCGTCGGCTGGGCCTGCCACGGCCCGTACCGGGACGGTGAAGTCCTCACGCCGGACGCCGAGTTGTACGCCATCTACGTCCACCCGGAACACCTGGGACGGGGTGTGGGACAGGCACTGCTCGCGGAGTCGGTCGAGCGCTGCTCCACCGCGGGGCACGGCAGGCTGCTCCTGTGGGTCCTCAAGGAGAACGGCCGGGCCCGCCGTTTCTACGAACGGGCCGGCTTCCACGCGGACGGTGCCGAGGAGCCCTTCGAGGTGGAGGGCACCACCGTTCCCGAGGTGCGCTACGCGAGACCGCTCCCCCGCTGACCTCACCGCTGCTTCGGAATCCTCCCCAGCGCCCGCACCGCCGCCTCCGCGAGCACCGGATGGGCGAGGGCCTCGTCCAGGACGGGCCTGGCCCGGGCGTCGCCGAGCGTGCCGAGTCCGTCCACACAGGCGAGGGCCACACGACGGTAGGGGTCGTGCGGCCGCAGCCGCCGGCGCAGAGTGGTGATCAGCGCGGGCACGGCCTCCGGGGCACGCAGCTCGACCAGGAGCCGAACGGGGTGGAGGGCGTAGGCGACACGCAGTTCGTTGGTGGCGAGGGCGGCGGCCGCGCGGGCGGTGCGCGGGTCTCCGAGGCGGGCGAGGGCGTAGGCGGCGGAGGCGCAGCGCGGCGGGTCACGGTGGTTCAGCAGCAGCACCAGGGCCTCGAAGGCCCGCCGGTCCCGCGCGAGCCCGAGCCGGAACGCGGCCAGCTCCCTCGCCCACAGCTGCTGCCCGGGTGCCGTCAGCACACCTGCCAGGGCATCGACGTCCTCGGTCGCCACGAGCCGCTCGAACGCGGGCACCGCCCCCGACTCCTGCCGTAAGCGCAGCGTGAGTGATCGCAACTCTTCGTCCATGGTTGAGAGATTAGGGGTGCCGCGAGCCGCGCGGGACGTACATCACAAAGACGAGGGCTGGCGCGCTCGTTACCCGCCAGTTAAGCTCAGACGAGCGAGTTACCCACTCGTATTCCCTCGCGGCGGTCTGGTGACGCGGCCGTCGTGATGGGGGTACCTCCCACGCCCTTAAGGCAGTGGGGGAAGTCGGTTCGGTACCTCAGGTACCGCGGTGCGACTCGGCCCCGGGACAGGGCCGGTCCTCCCTTCACCGGGCGTGTGCGCTTGCAGCCCGGCAACACCCGCACTCCTCACGCACCCGGTACGCCCCTCGGCGTACCCGGGCGTGTTCCCCGTCGTCACCCTCATTCCTGGAGTCCCGCGATGGCCACTCCCCTGTCCGACCCGTCCCAGTCCCCGCTGCAGACCATCGCCGTCGTCGGCCTCGGCACGATGGGCACCGGCATCGCCGAGGTCCTCGCCAAGGCCGGCCGCGAGGTCGTCGGCATCGACATCAGCGAAGCCCAGGCCGCGAAGTGCGTCGCCGCCCTGGAGGCCTCCACCGCCCGCGGCGTCGAGCGCGAGCGGCTCACCGAGCAGGACCGCGCCGACATCCTCGCCCGGGTCCGCACCTCCACCGACCTCGGGACGGCGGCCGACGCCGACCTGGTCATCGAGGTGGCGCCCGAGTCGTACGAGGTCAAGCAGCAGATCTTCCGGGAGCTGGACGGGATCGTGCGCCCCGGGACGATCCTGGCGACCGGCACCAACGCCCTGTCCGTCACCCGGCTGGCCGCCGAATCCTCCCGTCCGGAGCGGGTGCTGGGCCTGCACTTCTTCAACCCGGCCCCGGCGATGCGGCTGGTCGAGGTCGTCTCCTCGGTGCTGACCGCGCCGGCGGCCGTCACGGCGGTCACCGACCTCGCCCTGGACCTGGGCAAGGAGCCCGTCGCGGTCGGCGACCGCCCGGGGTTCGTCGCCGACGGCCTGCTCTTCGGCTACCTCAACCAGGCCGCCGCGATGTACGAGGCGAAGTACGCCTCCCGCGAGGACATCGACGCCGCGATGCGGCTGGGCTGCGGGCTGCCCATGGGCCCGCTGGCGCTGCTCGACCTGATCGGCGTCGACACCGCGCGCACGGTCCTGGAGGCGATGTACGCCGCGTCCCGCGACCGTCTGCACGCACCGGCCCCGATCCTCAAGCAGCTCAGCGAGGCGGGCCTGACCGGCCGTAAGGCGGGGCGTGGCTTCTACACGTACGAGGCGCCGGACAGCCCGGTCGTCGTGCGGGACGCGCTGACCCCGCTGGAGGGCGGCAGCGTGACCGCGGGCCGGGAGGTCCGCTCGGTCGGTGTCGCGGGCTCGGGCACCATGGCCTCCGGTATCGCCGAGGTCTTCGCCAAGGGCGGGTACGAGGTGGTCATCGCCGCCCGCAGCGAGGAGAAGGCCCAGGCCGCGAAGGCCCGGATCGGCAAGTCCCTGGCCCGCTCGGTCGACAAGGGCCGGCTGACCGCCGAGGCCGCCGCGCAGACCCTGGACCGCATCACGCCGACGGGCACGTACGACGACTTCGCCGACGTCGACCTGGCCGTGGAGGCCGTCGCCGAGGACCTGGAGGTCAAGCGGCAGCTGTTCGCCGCCCTGGACAAGGTCTGCAAGCCGGGCGCGATCCTGGCCACCACCACCTCGTCCCTGCCGGTCGTCGCCTGCGCCCGTGCCACCTCACGCCCGCAGGACGTGATCGGCATGCACTTCTTCAACCCGGCGCCGGCCATGAAGCTGGTCGAGGTCGTCCGTACCGTGCTGACGGCCGACGACGTCCACGCGACGGTCCGCGAGGTCTGCGGCCGGATCAGGAAGCACGCGGTCGACTGCGGGGACCGGGCGGGCTTCATCGTGAACGCGCTGCTGTTCCCGTACCTGAACAACGCGATCAAGATGGTGCAGGAGCACTACGCGTCCCTCGACGACATCGACGCGGCGATGAGGCTGGGCGGCGGGTACCCGATGGGTCCCTTCGAGCTGCTGGACGTCGTCGGGCTCGATGTCTCGCTCGCCATCGAGAAGGTCCTGCACCGCGAGTTCCGCGACCCGGGTCTCGCCCCGGCTCCGCTGCTGGAGCACCTGGTGGCCGCGGGCTGCCTCGGCCGCAAGACCGGCCGTGGCTTCCGCGAATATGCCAAGCGCTGAGGGTCCCGGCGACTGGTTCCGGTCCGGCACCGAGTGGGGTGGCCTGCTCGGCCCGGACCGGTTCCACGAACCAGGCCATGCGCAGCGAGCTGCGCACATGCAGTACGTTCAGGGCATGCCCCAGCCCGCCAAGTCCTCACGTACATCAGCTACGACCGACGCGCCGGAACGTGCCGCAGGCTCTCGCGCCGCCGCCCAGCGGCTCAAGATGCGCCGGGAACTGGCGGCCGCCGCGATGGAGCTGTTCGCGACCAAGGGGTACGAGGCGACCACCGTCGACGAGATCGCGGCGGCGGCCGGGGTCGCCCGCCGCACGTTCTTCCGCCACTTCCGCTCCAAGGAAGAGGCGATCTTCCCCGACCATGACGACACCTTGATCCGCGCCGAGGCGGTGCTCAACGCCGCGCCCGCGCACGAGCATCCGCTCGACACGGTGTGCCGCGGCATCAAGGAAGTCATGAAGATGTACGCGGCCCGGCCGGAGATCTCGGTCGCCCGCTACAAGCTGACGCGCGAGGTGCCCACGCTGCGCGAGGCGGAGATCGCGTCGGTGGCCCGCTACGAGCGCCTGTTCACCCGCTATCTCCTCGGCCACTTCGACGAGCGCGCGCACGCCGACGACGCCAACGACGACCCGCTGCTGGCGGAGGTCGCCGCGTCCGCCGTGGTCACCGCCCACAACCATGTCCTGCGGCGCTGGCTGCGGGCCGGCGGGCAGGGGGACGTGGAGACGCAGCTGGACCACGCCTTCGCGATCGTGCGCAAGACCTTCGGCACGGGCATCGGGGCCGGGCGCTCCACGGATCCGCAGCCGGCCGCGGCCACGGCCTCGACCCAGGGCGAGGTACTGGTGACCGTCGCCCGTACCGACGCCCCGCTGGACGAGGTCATGAGGACCATCGAGCAGGCGCTCAAGGAGCGCTGAGCGCTCGCACCACCTGTGATGACGGCCACCCCACGGGGTGGCCGTTTTGGCATGTCAGGGGCCGTTTTGACATGCCCCGCCGAGGCCATTCGATCGATCATCGCTCATTTGTTACGTAAAGATTTCATCTGAGAGCAAGTTCTGGCACTCAGTGCCTTGCGAGGTGACACGCGGTGTCATACGTTGAAGAGGTCCGGGCGACGTCCCAGCAAGCCCACCGCCTGCTCGCCCGGGCGCCTGCGTCACAGGCAACCTCCCGCGCCACCAAGCGCTGCCGAACAGCACCACCGCCGAACCGACGGCACACCCTCAACCCTCAGCAGCACCGACGTAACCCTCAGCGCCCCTCCCTCAGGGCGCACACCGCCGGAGGCAACACCGTGACCATGAAGGACATCCTGGCCGCGATCCAGTCGCCCGACTCCGTGTCGGAGGACTTCGCCGCCCTCCCGCTCCCCGAGTCGTACCGCGCGATCACCGTGCACAAGGACGAGACGGAGATGTTCGCGGGTCTCGCGACCCGCGACAAGGACCCCCGCAAGTCGATCCACCTGGACGAGGTTCCGGTCCCGGAGCTCGGCCCGGGCGAGGCCCTGGTGGCCGTCATGGCCTCCTCGGTCAACTACAACTCGGTGTGGACCTCGATCTTCGAGCCGCTGTCGACCTTCGGATTCCTGGAGCGCTACGGCCGGCTCAGCGAGCTCACCAAGCGCCACGACCTGCCGTACCACGTCATCGGCTCCGACCTGGCGGGCGTCGTCCTGCGCACCGGCCCGGGCGTCAACGCCTGGCGGCCCGGTGACGAGGTCGTCGCGCACTGTCTCTCCGTCGAGCTGGAGTCGTCCGACGGCCACAACGACACGATGCTCGACCCCGAGCAGCGCATCTGGGGCTTCGAGACCAACTTCGGCGGCCTCGCCGAGGTCGCGCTGGTCAAGTCGAACCAGCTGATGCCCAAGCCCGGCCACCTCAGCTGGGAGGAGGCCGCCGCCCCCGGCCTGGTCAACTCCACCGCCTACCGGCAGCTGGTCTCCCGCAACGGCGCCGGCATGAAGCAGGGCGACAACGTGCTCATCTGGGGCGCGAGCGGCGGGCTCGGCTCCTACGCCACCCAGTTCGCGCTGGCCGGCGGCGCCAACCCGATCTGCGTCGTCTCCAGCGAGCAGAAGGCGGACATCTGCCGGGCGATGGGCGCGGACGCGATCATCGACCGCAACGCCGAGGGCTACAAGTTCTGGAAGGACGAGAACACCCAGGACCCCAAGGAGTGGAAGCGCTTCGGCAAGCGCATCCGCGAACTCACCGGTGGCGAGGACATCGACATCGTCTTCGAGCACCCCGGACGCGAGACCTTCGGCGCGAGCGTGTTCGTCACCCGCAAGGGCGGCACCATCACCACCTGCGCCTCGACCTCGGGCTACATGCACGAGTACGACAACCGCTACCTGTGGATGTCGCTGAAGCGGATCATCGGCTCACACTTCGCCAACTACCGCGAGGCCTGGGAGGCCAACCGGCTCATCGCGAAGGGCAAGATCCACCCGACGCTCTCCAAGGTCTACTCCCTGGAGGACACCGGCCAGGCCGCCTACGACGTGCACCGCAACCTCCACCAGGGCAAGGTCGGCGTGCTCGCGCTGGCCCCCGAGGAGGGCCTGGGCGTGCGCGACCACGAGAAGCGCGCCAAGCACATCGACGCCATCAACCGCTTCCGGAACATCTGAGGTCCGTCCATGAGTGAGCGTCAGAAGGACCGGCCGTGGCTCATGCGCACGTACGCCGGTCACTCCACGGCCGAGGCGTCCAACGAGCTGTACCGGCGCAATCTCGCCAAGGGGCAGACGGGTCTGTCGGTGGCGTTCGACCTGCCGACGCAGACCGGCTACGACTCCGACCACGTCCTCGCCCGCGGCGAGGTCGGCCGGGTCGGTGTGCCGATCGCGCACCTCGGTGACATGCGCCGGCTGTTCCAGGACATCCCCCTGGAGCAGATGAACACCTCGATGACCATCAACGCCACGGCCATGTGGCTGCTGGCGCTCTACCAGGTCGTCGCCGAGGAGCAGGGTGCGGACATCACCAAGCTCCAGGGCACGACCCAGAACGACATCGTCAAGGAGTACCTGTCCCGGGGCACCCATGTGTTCCCGCCGGGGCCGAGCCTCCGCCTGACGACGGACATGATCGCGTACACGGTCTCCCACATCCCGAAGTGGAACCCGATCAACATCTGCAGCTACCACCTGCAGGAGGCGGGCGCCACGCCGGTGCAGGAGATCGCGTACGCGATGTCCACCGCGATCGCCGTGCTCGACGCCGTGCGCGACTCCGGCCAGGTGCCGCAGGAGCGCATGGGCGATGTCGTCGGCCGCATCTCGTTCTTCGTGAACGCGGGCGTCCGCTTCGTCGAGGAGATGTGCAAGATGCGCGCCTTCGGCCGCATCTGGGACAAGGTCACCCGCGAGCGGTACGGCATCGAGAACCCCAAGCACCGCCGCTTCCGCTACGGCGTCCAGGTCAACTCCCTGGGCCTGACGGAGGCGCAGCCGGAGAACAACGTCCAGCGGATCGTGCTCGAGATGCTGGCCGTGACCCTCTCCAAGGACGCACGCGCGCGTGCCGTGCAGCTGCCCGCCTGGAACGAGGCGCTGGGCCTGCCCCGCCCCTGGGACCAGCAGTGGTCGCTGCGCATCCAGCAGGTGCTGGCCTACGAGAGCGATCTGCTGGAGTACGAGGACATCTTCGACGGCTCGAAGGTGATCGAGGCGAAGGTCGGGGAACTGGTCGAGTCCGCCCTCGCGGAGATCGACCGCATCCAGGAGATGGGCGGCGCGATGGCGGCCGTCGAGTCCGGCTACCTCAAGTCCCAGCTGGTCTCCTCGCACGCCGAGCGCCGCGGCCGGATCGAGTCGGGCCAGGAGAAGATCATCGGTGTCAACGCCTTCGAGGGCACCGAACCGAACCCGCTGACCGCCGACCTGGACACCGCGATCCAGACGGTCGACCCGGCGGTCGAGGCCCGCGTCATCGCCTCGCTCCAGCAGTGGCGCGACAACCGCTACCAGCCGCCCTTCAACCACCCGCGCCCCTGCAAGGCGCTGGAGCGGCTGAAGGAGGCCGCCCGCGGCACCGAGAACCTCATGGAGGCCACCCTGGAGTGCGCCCGCGCCGGTGCGACGACCGGTGAGTGGGCCGGGGCCCTGCGCGAGGTGTTCGGCGAGTTCCGCGCCCCGACGGGCGTCTCGTCGGCGCCCGTGGCCGTCCCGGTCGAGGAGGGCAGCGCGCTGGCCCTGGTCCGCCGCAAGGTGGATCTGACGGCCAAGGACCTGGACGTCGGCAAGCTGCGCTTCCTGGTCGGCAAGCCGGGCCTGGACGGGCATTCCAACGGCGCGGAGCAGATCGCGGTGCGCGCGCGTGACGCCGGCTTCGAGGTGGTCTACCAGGGCATCCGGCTGACGCCCGAGCAGATCGTGGACGCGGCCCTCGCCGAGGACGTGCACGCGGTCGGCCTGTCCATCCTGTCCGGCTCGCACGCCCAACTGGTCCCGGACGTGCTCGAACGGCTCCGTGTGGCCGGTGCCACAGATATTCCGGTGATCGCCGGTGGCATCATCCCCAACGGTGACGCCGAGCAGCTCAGGGCCGCCGGAGTGGCCGCCGTCTTCACCCCGAAGGACTTCGACATCACCGGAATCATCGGCCGCATCGTCGACGAGATCCGGAAAGCGAACAAGCTCGACCCCCTGGAGGTCCCCGCATGACCGTCAACCGTCTGCGTCCCCGCCGCTCGTGTCTCGCGGTGCCGGGAAGCAACCCCCGCTTCCTGGAGAAGGCGCAGGGCCTCCCGGCGGACCAGGTCTTCCTCGACCTGGAGGACGCGTGCGCCCCGCTCGCCAAGCCCGACGCGCGGCACACCATCGTCAAGTTCCTCAACGAGGGCGACTGGACGGGCAAGACGCGCGTCGTGCGCGTGAACGACTGGACGACCGAGTGGACGTACCGGGACGTCGTCACGGTCGTCGAGGGCGCCGGCCAGAACCTCGACTGCATCATGCTGCCGAAGGTGCAGACGGCCGAGCAGGTCGTCGCCCTGGACCTGCTGCTGACGCAGATCGAGAAGACGATGGGCTTCGAGGTCGGCAAGATCGGCATCGAGGCGCAGATCGAGAACGCGCAGGGCCTGAACAACGTCAACGAGATCGCGACGGCCTCCCCGCGCGTCGAGACGATCATCTTCGGCCCGGCCGACTTCATGGCCTCCATCAACATGAAGTCGCTGGTCGTGGGCGAGCAGCCGCCCGGCTACCCGGCGGACGCCTACCACTACATCCTGATGAAGATCCTGATGGCCGCCCGCGCCAACAACCTCCAGGCGATCGACGGCCCCTACCTGCAGATCCGCAACATCGACGGCTACCGCGAGGTCGCCCAGCGCGCCGCCGCCCTCGGCTTCGACGGCAAGTGGGTACTGCACCCGGGCCAGGTCGAGGCGTCCAACGAGATCTTCTCGCCCTCGCAGGAGGACTACGACCACGCAGAGCTGATCCTGGACGCGTACGACTACTACACGTCCGAGGCGGGCGGCAAGAAGGGCTCCGCGATGCTCGGCGACGAGATGATCGACGAGGCCAGCCGCAAGATGGCCCTGGTCGTCTCCGGCAAGGGACGCGCCGCCGGCATGCGGCGCACCAGCAAGTTCGAGATCCCGGAGGCGTGACGGCGATGCAGTTCGGACGCACCTACGAGGAGTTCGAGGTCGGGGCGACGTACAAGCACTGGCCGGGCAAGACGGTCACGGAGTACGACGACCACCTGTTCTGTCTCCTCACCATGAACCACCACCCGCTCCACATGGACGTCAACTACGCCGAGAAGACGACCGATTTCGGCAAGAACGTCGTGGTCGGGAACTACATCTACTCCCTCCTGCTCGGCATGTCCGTCCCGGACATCTCCGGCAAGGCCATCGCCAACCTGGAGATCGAGTCGCTCAAGCACGTGGCGCCGACCTTCCACGGCGACACGCTCTACGGCCAGACGACCGTGCTCGACAAGTGGCCGTCCAAGTCGAAGAACGACCGCGGCATCGTCTACGTCGAGACCAAGGGCTACAAGCAGGACGGCACGCTGGTCTGCGTGTTCCGCCGCAAGGTCATGGTGCCGACCGAGACCTACATCAAGGAGCGCGGCGGCGAGCAGCCCGGCCGCCCCGAGCTCAAGGAGCAGGAGAAGTAGCCATGGCGCGACTCGCCCAGACCGCCGGTCTGACGGACATCCAGCAGGAGATCCTGTCCACCGTCCGGGACTTCGTGGACAAGGAGATCATCCCGGTCGCCACGGAGCTGGAACACCGCGACGAGTACCCGCAGCAGATCGTCGACGGGCTGAAGGAGTTGGGCCTGTTCGGCCTGATGATCCCCGAGGAGTACGGGGGCCTGGGCGAGTCTCTCCTGACGTACGCGCTGTGCGTGGAGGAGATCGCCCGCGGGTGGATGTCGGTGTCCGGCATCATCAACACCCACTTCATCGTGGCGTACATGCTCAAGCAGCACGGCACGCAGGAGCAGAAGGACCATTTCCTGCCGAGGATGGCGGCGGGCGACACCCGCGGCGCGTTCTCGATGTCGGAGCCGGCCCTCGGCTCGGACGTCTCGGCGATCACGTCGAAGGCGGTGCGGGACGGCGACGAGTACGTCCTGAACGGCCAGAAGATGTGGCTGACGAACGGCGGGACGTCGAATCTGGTGGCCGTTCTGGTCCGAAGTGACGAAGGTCACCCCGAGGGCACCGCGCCCCACAAGTCGATGACGACCTTCCTCGTCGAGAAGGAGCCCGGCTTCGGCGAGGTCCGCCCCGGCCTCACCATCCCCGGCAAGATCGACAAGATGGGTTACAAGGGTGTCGACACCACCGAACTCATCATGGATGGCCTGCGGATTCCTGCGGATCGCGTGCTCGGCGGGGCCACCGGCCGTGGTTTCTACCAGATGATGGACGGCGTCGAGGTCGGGCGCGTCAACGTGGCGGCACGTGGCTGCGGCGTCGCTCAGCGTGCGTTCGAACTGGGCGTACAGTACGCGCAGCAGCGCCACACCTTCGGGAAGCCGATCGCCCAGCACCAGGCGATCCAGTTCAAGCTCGCGGAGATGGCTACCAAGGTCGAGGCCGCGCATGCGATGATGGTGAATGCAGCTCGCAAAAAGGACTCCGGGGAGCGAAACGACCTCGAGGCCGGAATGGCGAAGTACCTCGCCTCCGAGTACTGCAAGGAAGTCGTCGAGGACGCCTTCCGGATCCACGGCGGCTACGGCTTCTCCAAGGAGTACGAGATCGAACGCCTCTACCGTGAGGCGCCGATGCTGCTCATCGGTGAAGGTACCGCCGAGATCCAGAAAATGATCATCGGTCGGCGACTACTCGAAGAGTATCGATTCCAGGGCTAGATGTCCGGATACGGGGTGTTTTCTTGGAGAAGAAGATCACACCCCGTCAGCACTCTTCAGCCGCCGACTCGGCTGCCTGGCTTACCCAGTTACGGCCCCGAGCCGCTACGATCGCCGGAAAGCCGCCGTCCCCCGTCAGAGTGCGGCCTCATCCGCTACGAAGGTCATCCATGCCCCACAGCCAAACCTCTGCACCACGCGACAGCCGAGCCGGCGTACGCCTCGCGCGCGGAGCATCGCCGTGGCTCCTTCCGACCGTCGCCACCGCAGCCCTCAGCCTGGCCCGTGCCCGCCGCTCCGGCGCCGCCAAGGCCGTCGCCGTTCCCGCCACCGCGCTCGCGGCGGGGATGCTGTGGTTCTTCCGCGACCCCGAGCGCGAGATCACCCAGGGCCGGGTCATCTCGCCCGCCGACGGTGTGGTGCAGAGCATCATGCCGTGGAAGGACGGCCGCACCCGCGTCGCGATCTTCATGAGCCCGCTCAACGTGCACGTCAACCGCGCGCCGCTGGCCGGCACGGTGACGTCGGTCGAGCACATCCCCGGTGGCTTTGTTCCCGCTTTCAACAAGGAGAGCGAGAACAACGAGCGGGTCGTGTGGCACTTCGACACCGAGCTCGGCGACATCGAGATGATCCAGATCGCCGGCGCGGTCGCCCGACGCATCGTTCCCTACGTGCCCCAGGGCACCAAGGTCGAGCAGGGCGAGCGGATCGGCCTGATCCGTTTCGGTTCGCGTGTGGACATCTACCTGCCCGAGGGCGTGGAGGTAGACGTCGAGGTCGGTCAGAAGACCGTGGCTGGGGTGACTCGCATTGACCGTGATTGATCCTGATACCAAGGCCGGCTGGGTCCCGGAGGCCGACGAGGTGGACGAAGAAGAGGAGATGCCCCTCTCCCTTCGCCTCTCGATAGCGGACACTCTGACGCTCGGCAACGCCACGTGCGGGTTCATGGCGGTGTACTTCACGACCACCGGCATCCTCATCCCGCACCTCTCGGGTGACGATCTGGGCATGGCCCGCAACAGCGCGGCCACGGCCGTGATCCTGATGCTGTGCGCGGCCGTCTTCGACCTGTTCGACGGCCTCGTCGCCCGCAAGCTGCGGTCGTCGCCGATGGGTGCGGAGCTGGACAATCTCTCCGATCTGATCAGCTTCGGCCTGGCGCCCGCGTACTTCGTACTCGTGTACGGCATGGTCGCGCGGGACGCGCATGAGCGGGTCGCGGCGGTGGGCGCGATCGTTGTGCTGTTGGCGGTGGTGCTGCGGCTTGCGCGGTTCTCGTGCGTCACCGTGAAGGACGGGACGTTCCAGGGCATGCCGTCGCCGTTCGGGGCACTGACGGTCGTGTCGATCGTGCTGCTGGAGCTGCCCTTCGTGGCGACGCTGCTGGCGATCCTGGGTACGGCGTGGCTCATGGTGAGCCGGGTCGAGTACCCGAAGCCGCGGGGGCGGCTCGCCGTGGCGATGCTGTCGTGGATCGTGCTGAGCATGGGGCTGCTCGCCGCGTGGGCGTTCGACGCGCCGAGCGGACAGCTGCTGCTGCAGACGGGTTGTGCGCTTCAGCTGGTCATGGGTGCGGTGATTCCGCTGTTCGCCACGGCTCGGCGGGTGAACAACTTCCGCGGCAACCGGCGGGAGGCGCGGGCGGCGCAGCTTCCGTAGCGTTTGACTCTTGGGAAAGGGCCCCGGACCGGGTTTCGGTCCGGGGCCCTTTGCCCTTTCAGCTCAGGAAGTCCCTGGCGATGCGTTCGGCCACCCGCTCCAGGATCGGGCCCGCCTCGGCGATGCACTTCGCCACGTCCGGCTCCGCGTCCGTCAGGGGGTAGGCCCGGCGGAAGCCGGAGCGGCCCAGGACCTCCGGGAGCAGGGCGAGGCGGCCGCAGACCGCAACGACGTCCTTGCCGGCGGCGCGGGCCGCCGCTGCGACACCCGCCGGAGCCTTGCCGTGCAGGGTCTGTTCGTCGAGGGAGCCCTCGCCGGTGATGACCAGATCGGCTCGGTCCAGCGCGGGTGCGAAGCCCAGGACGTCGAGCATCACCTCGATGCCGGGGCGGAACCGGGCGCCCAGCAGCAGGGCGCCGTAGCCGATGCCGCCCGCCGCGCCCGCGCCGGGCGAGGCGGCGTACCCGGCGGCCTTCGGACCGGCC
This sequence comes from Streptomyces sp. NPDC040589, assembly GCF_055594445.1. Taxonomy (NCBI): domain Bacteria; kingdom Bacillati; phylum Actinomycetota; class Actinomycetes; order Kitasatosporales; family Streptomycetaceae; genus Streptomyces; species Streptomyces sp. NPDC040589. The sequence continues at coordinate 975,900 of NZ_JBVIWP010000002.1, forward strand.
GGCCCCTCCAGCACCTTCGCGAAGTGCGCGAGGGCGGTGTCCAGGGCCGCCACGTCGTCCGGTGACGCGCCCTTCTGCGGGCCGTAGACCGCGGGCGCGCCCTTAGGGCCGGTCAGCGGGTTGTCGACGTCGCTGGCGAGGACCAGCTCGACCTCGGTGAGGCGCGGGTCGAGGCCCGACAGATCGGCTGTGGCCAGTTCGGCGAGGCCGCCGCCGCCCGGCGGTACCGGCTCACCCTCCGCGTCCAGGAACCGGGCGCCCAGCGCGGACAGCATCCCGGCGCCGCCGTCCGTGGTGGCGCTGCCGCCGACCCCGAAGACGATCGTGCGGGCCCCCGCGTCCAGGGCGGCCCGCAGCAGCTCACCGGAGCCGTACGTGGACGCCGTGAGCGGGGCGAAGACGCCGGCGGGCAGCCGCTGGAGTCCGCTCGCCTCGGCCATCTCCACGACCGCGGTGCCGTCGCGCAGCGCGTACGCCGCCGTCACTTCACCGCCGAGGGGGCCGGCGACCCGTACCTCCAGGCGCTCGAACCCGGCCGCGACCGCCGCGGCCACGGTTCCGTCGCCGCCGTCGGCCACGGGCAGCGCCTCGACCTCGAGGTCCGGCACGGCCCGGCGCAGCCCGGCCGTCACCCGCTCGGCGACCTCCACGGCCGTCAGCGACCCCTTGAACTTGTCCGCGGCGACGAGCACCCGCTGCGTCCTTCGGGTCCCGCTCACTGCAGCGTCCGCCACTTGCACTCCCCTTGCTCTCCGGGCCCTCACGCACGTCAGGGCCAGTCGCGCCGCTGTGACCTTAACCGGAGCACGCCCCGGGCGTCAGCATCTGCCCGACTCCTGGACCGGCGGCCCCACCCCCTCGGGCGATCCCGCGGAAACGGGTAGACCGTAACCATGACCCTCGTCGACACCGAAGCAGGACTCGCCGACCGCATCCTCGGCGGCTGGCTGGGCCGCATCGCGGGCAACATGCTCGGCAAACCGGTCGAACAGGGCGAGGTCTGGACACGCGACCGCATCGACCGCTACCTCAGGCAGGCCGCTGCCCTCCCCCTGACCGACTATCTGCCCGAGCCCTCGGGCGACGACGCGAGCGCGCTGCGGCCCGAGTGGCGCCAGTGTGTGCGCGGCCGGATCCACGGCAGCTGCCGTGACGACGACGTCGACTACGCGATCCTCGGCCTCGACCTGCTGGAGACCCACGGCTTCGGCTTCAGCACCGAGCAGGTCGGCGACCTGTGGCTGCTGCGGCTGCCGTACCTCCAGACGTTCACCGCCGAGCGGGCCGCGTACCGCAATCTGGCCGACGGGCTCAAGCCGCCGCTGACGGCGACGTACGACAATCCGTACCAGGAGTGGATCGGGGCGTTGATCAGGGCCGACATCTACGGCTGGACCTGCCCGGGCGTGCCGCGCCGGGCCGCCTCGCTGGCCCGGCGGGACGCGGTGCTGTCGCACACCGGCAACGGGGTCTACGGGGCGATGTGGGCGGCGGCGCTGATCGCGGCGGCGTTCACGGCACCCACCGTGCGGCACGCCGTCGACCAGGCCCTGACCGTGATCCCGGCGAGCAGCCGCCTGGCCCGCACGGTACGCCGGGTGGTCTCCCTGCACGACACCCGGATGTCCTGGGAGGACACGCTCACCACGATCGCCGAGGAGACCGTCGGGATGGGCTGGATCCACACCGTTCCGAATGCCGCCGTCCTGACCGCAGGCCTGCTCTACGGCGACGGCGACTTCACGCGCACCATCACCCTGACCGTCCGCGGTGGTCTGGACACCGACTCCAACGGCGCGACCGCGGGTTCGGTGGCGGGCGTGTTCGGCGGGGCGGCCGCCATCCCGGAGCACTGGAAGGCCCCGCTGGAGGACACGGTCCGCAGTGCGGTGTTCGGCTTCGACGGGGTACGGATCAGCGAGCTGGCGGAGCGGACGCTGCGGCTGGCGGAGCTGGAGGCCTGACCGTAGCGAACCGGCCATTTCCGGCCGGGTGCGGCGGCGGACTCGCTCTTCCGCTTGGTGATCCGGGGCTCATCGGGGCTCAGTATCAGCCACGACTTCCGGGCGCTCCCGATCGTTCCGCTTGAAAGGGCTTTCATCCGGCTGATTCCGGCCACTTGCCCATCACTCGCCGATGTCGATCAAACCCGACCGTAAAGTGATCTGGCCATCGGCTCAGTCGATCATTTTCAGTCACCCGGTCCGCGCCCCGCGCTCTCGCGTCTTCGCGCCCGACAGAAAGCGTCTGCTTGTCATGTCTCGTCTCAGAACTGCTCTGCGTGCCGCCGCCTCCGCGACCGTCCTGACCGCCGCCGTGCTCGCCGCGCCGCAGGCCGTCGCCGTCGAACAGCCCTCGGTGCCGCTCTCGGCGCAGGCCGACGCCGAGACCGTGGCCCTCGCCCAGGCCGATCCGGCGGCCGCCGCTGCCGCTGCCAACGTCTGCGGCAGCGGCTACACGCTGAAGAAGGGCATTCCGCTGCCCCTCGGCACCGACCCCGCCGAGCGCCTGGCGACCCTCTTCTCCTACGAGAGCGGCGGCAAGGGCTGCGTCATCCTCGACAACAACGTCGGCAAGGCGCAGTACATGTACGTGCAGGTCTGCAAGGTGGGCGGAACGGCATGCGACAAGGACTCGGGCAGCTTCAGCGAGTACGCGGGCCCGGTGCGCGTCTCCAGCTTCGCCTGCGCCCCGGTGACCGCCAAGATGGGCTCGTCCTCCAGCAGCCTCTACATCAACTACAAGTCCGACTACGTCTTCCCCTGCGGCTGAGCTGGCATCCGGTGGTTACCCTGCCCCAATGACCACCTCTCCTGACTTCGCCGCCTACATCGCGTCCCTGCCCCGCGTCCTGGCCGGCGCCGCCGCGCTGTTCCGGGACGGCGAGGGCCGGGTACTGCTCGTCGAGCCCAATTACCGGGACGGCTGGACGCTGCCCGGCGGCACGATCGAGTCCGACGACGGCGAGACCCCGCGGCAGGGCGCGCGGCGCGAGACGGCCGAGGAGATCGGCCTGGACCGTGAGCTCGGCCGGCTGCTGGCGGTGGACTGGGTGCACGGCCCGGGGCGTCCGCCGCTGGTGGCGTACCTGTACGACGGCGGGGTGCTCGGCGAGGACTCCTTCAAGGCGATCCGCCTCCAGGAGGAGGAACTGCTGTCCTGGCGGCTCGTACCGCGCGAGGAGCTGACCGATTACCTCCCGGGCGCTCTCGGCCGCCGTGTCCTCACCGCTCTGGACGTGCTGGCGGAGGGCTCGGGCACGGCGGAGCTGGAGAACGGCGACCGGGTCGGCTGACAGGGCTCAGCACGTCCCTCGGATATCCGTTCGCCCCGTGCGGCCCGGCGTCCTACCCTCGGCTCATGGCCAAGCCTCTAGTCGCCCTCCTCACCGGTGCGGGTATCAGCACCGACTCCGGGATCCCGGACTACCGCGGGCCGAACGGGCTGTGGCGGCGGGATCCGGAGGCCGAGAAGCTCGTGACGTACGAGTACTACATGAGCGACCCGGAGATCCGGCGGCGGTCGTGGCAGATGCGGCGCAAGAACCGGACGCTGCAGGCCGAGCCCAACGCCGCCCACCGGGCCATCGCCGACCTGGAGGGGTCGGGGGTACCGGTGCGGGTGATCACACAGAACGTGGACGGGCTGCACCAGCTCGCCGGGACGCCCGCCCGCAAGGTCCTCGAACTGCACGGCACGGCACGGAGTTTCGTGTGCACCGGCTGCCACTCCCGCGGCCCGATGCGGGACGCGCTCGCACGGGTCGAGGCCGGTGAGGACGATCCGCCGTGTCTGGAGTGCGGCGGTGTCCTGAAGTCGGCGACGGTGATGTTCGGCGAGCGGCTCGACCCCGTCGTCCTCGGCGAGGCGGCCGCGATCAGCAAGGCCTGCGAGGTGTTCGTCGCCGTCGGCACGAGCCTCCAGGTCCAGCCCGCCGCGGGCCTCGCGGGTGTCGCCGCCGACCACGGCGCCCGTCTGATCATCGTCAACGCCGAGCCGACGCCGTACGACGAACGCGCCGACGAGATCGTGCGGGAACCCATCGGAACGGCCCTGCCCGAGCTGTTGCGCCACCTCGGCGACGCCGCCTAGAACAGCGCGGCCCCGCTCTCGAACTCCAGCAGCCTGCGCTTGCGGTCCAGGCCGCCGCCGTAGCCGGTGAGGCTGCCGTTCGCGCCGAGGACGCGGTGGCAGGGGACGATGATGCCGACGGGGTTGCGGCCGTTGGCGAGGCCGACCGCGCGGGAGGCGGTGGGGGCGCCGAGGGTGGCGGCGAGTTCGCCGTAGGTGCGGGTCTCGCCGTACGGGATGCTGCTCAGTTGTTCCCAGACGGTGCGCTGGAACGGGGTGCCCGTCAGGCGGAGTTCGACGGTGAACTCCTTGAGTTCGCCCGCGAAGTACGCCGCGAGTTGTTCCTCCGCCTCCGCGAACAGCGTGTCGTCGCGGGTGCCGAAGGTCTCCTCCGGCGGGCGGTGGCGCTGTTCGGTCATGTAGAGGCCGCACAGGACTCCGTCGTCGGCGACGAGGGTGAGGGGGCCGTAGGGGCTGTCGGTCACGGTGTGGCGCTTCATCGAACGTCCTTATACCGGGAGGAAGTTGATCGGGTGGCTGTCCGTCGCCCAGAGGTACTGGACGGCGTAGGCCCGCCACGGGCGCCAGGCAGCCGCGCGTGCGGTGAGCGCGGCGGGCGTGGAGGGCAGGCCGAGTTCCCGGGCGGCGCGGCGGATGCCGAGGTCGGTGGGGAGGAAGGCGTCCGGGTCGCCGAGGGCGCGCATGGCGATGACGTCGGCCGTCCAGGGGCCGAAGCCGGGCAGGGCGAGGAGCTGGGCGCGGCTGCGCGGCCAGTCGCTCTCCACTCCCAGGTGGAGTTCGCCGTCGGCGAGTTGCCGGACCAGGGTGGTGAAGGTGGTGCGGCGGCTGCGGGGCATCGCCAGCGACTCGGGGTCCAGCGCCGCGAGGGCCTCGGGTGCCGGGAAGAGGTGGGTGAGGCCGCCCTCGGGGTCGTCGACCGGTTCGCCGTGCGCGGTGACCAGGCGGGCCGCGTGGGTGCGGGCGGCGGCGGTGGAGACCTGCTGGCCGAGCACGGCCCGGACGGCGAACTCGGCCTCGTCCACCGTGCGCGGGACGCGCCGGCCGGGTGCCTTGTCGACCAGCGGCGCGAGGACCGGGTCGGTGCGCAGCTGGTCGTCGATCGCGACCGGGTCGGCGTCCAGGTCGAGCAGGCGGCGGCAGCGGCTGATGGCGACGGTCAGATCGCGCAGGTCGCTGAGGGTGAGACGGCACGCGATGTGGTCGGGGGTGGGGGTGAGGGCGACGATGCCGTGGCCGTACGGGAGGCGCAGCGTGCGGCGATAGGAGCCGTCGCGCCACTCCTCCACCCCGGGTACGGCCGTCGCGGCGAGGTGGCCGAAGAGGTTGTCGGGGTTGAGCGGGGTCCGGAACGGCAGCCGCAGGGCGAGCGGGCCGGGTGTGCTCGTGCCCTGCCGCCGCGGGGCCCGGGTGCGCAGCTCGCTCGGGGACAGGGCGAAGACCTCGCGGACGGTGTCGTTGAAGGTGCGGATCGAGGCGAAGCCGGCGGCGAAGGCGAGCCGCGCCATCGGCAGGGTCGTCGTCTCGATGAGCAGCCGGGCCGTCTGGGCGCGCTGGGCCCGGGCGAGCGCGAGAGGGCCCGCGCCCAGTTCGGCGAGCAGCTGGCGCTCGACCTGCCGGGTGCTGTAGCCGAGCCGGCCTGCGAGGCCCGGCACGCCCTCGCGGTCCACGACGCCGTCGGCGATCAGCCGCATGGCGCGGGCCACGAGGTCGGCGCGCTGGTTCCACTCCGGGGAGCCGGGGCTGGTGTCGGGCCGGCATCGCTTGCAGGCCCGGAACCCGGCCTGCTGGCAGGCCGCGGCGCTCGGGTGGAAGACCATGTTCTCCGGCTTGGGCGGTACGACCGGGCAGCTGGGACGGCAGTAGATGCGGGTCGTCAGTACGGCCGTGAAGAACCAGCCGTCGAAGCGCGCGTCCTTGGACCGGACGGCGCGTACGCAGCGCTCGGTGTCGGTGTGCATCCCCATCTGCATAGGTCCAGCATCGGTCACCGCCGGGGGGCGGGTCTGGCGAGAATCCGACATCGACCTGCCCGGACCGGGACAGATGAAGATTCATTCATGTGTTCGCGTGTGCCCGGTACGATGACGTCATGGGTCATGGAGCCGTCACCACCGCGCAGGACGCCGGCGAGCGCGTACGCCTGGACGCGGACAACGTCGCGAAGGTGGCCACCACGCTCCAGGCCCTGTCCACGCCCTCCCGCCTGCTGATCCTCGCGCGCCTGCGCGAAGGCCCGCTGCCGGCCACGGAGTTGGCGGCGGAAGTGGGCATGGAACAGTCGGCCTGCTCGCACCAGCTGCGGCTGCTGCGCAATCTGGGTCTGGTGGTGGGCGAGCGACAGGGCCGTTCGGTCGTGTACGCGCTGCACGACCACCATGTCGCCGAGCTGCTCGACCAGGCCGTGTACCACGTGGAGCATCTGCGGCTGGGGATCAGCGACACCGCCGACTGAGGCGGCGCCGCTGTCCCACCGTTGGTGCTATTCGGCCGCCGTGGGCCGGCGTGAGGCCTCCATCGCCTCGCTCACCCGCGTCAGCGGACGCAGCCGGTAGGTGAACGCGTAGTCGCGGCCCGCGAGCAGCTTGAACTCGTCGTGGGTGTGCGCGCCCCAGCTGTTGTCGCCGCCCACGCCCATCTGGCGGTGGTTGATCCGCAGGACCACCGCGTCCCTCGGGGTGAGCTGGTAGTCGTGACGGGCGCCGACCGACAGGTCCTCCGGGGTGAAGCGTGAGGCGTTGACCTCAAGCAGCGGCTCGGCGGAGACGAGCAGTCCGCGTCCGCCGCCGTCCGTCAGCGCGGCCCAGCGGACGTCGGTCTTGTTGCCGTTCTCCTGGGGGCGCAGATAGGACGTCCACTGCCCGGAGACGGTGCCGGAGTACAGGCCCACGTCGGTGCTGTTGTTGCGGTCCCACATGTTCTCCTCGGGGCCGCGGCCGTAGTAGTGCAGCCGGTCCAGCCGGCGCGGCAGGAACAGCAGGGTGCCGACCTCGGGGATGTACGGCAGGTTCGCGGCGCCCGGGTGCAGGGTGTTGTCGACCTTGATCTCGCCGTTGCCGAAGACCGTGTAGGTGGTGGAGTACGTGGACTCGGTGCCGGTGGGCAGCGTGCCGGTGATCGTGACCTCGACGGCCCGGTCGCCCAGGGGTCGCACCCGTACGTCCGCCACCTTCCGCTTCGCCCCGGCGTCGCGCCACACCTGGTTGCGGGTGTGGTGGCCGTTGCCCCGGTCGTTGTCGGTGGGCGCCCGCCAGAAGTTCGGGACGGGGCCGGAGGTGATCAGAGGCGTGCCGGCCGCCTCGTACGACGTGATGGTTCCCGTGCTCTTGTCGAACGTGACCGAGAAGTTCTTGCCCTTGACCGAGAGGGTCTTGTCCCCGTCCGTGTGGCGCAGGGTGGGCACGCTGCCGAGCGGCGCGGGCTTCACCGCCGGGCTGCCCGCTTCGAGGGCCAGTTGCTGCTTGGCCACCTCGAAGCCCGCCCGGGCCCACTTGGCGGGCTCCTTGGTGGTGAAGGAGAGCTGGAGGAAGTACTCCGTGCCCGGTTCGGGCTTCGCCGGCAGCCGTACCGGCACCTTGATTTCCTTGCCGGTCAGTGGTGCCACATCGAGCTGTTCGCGGGTCAGCCGGCCGCGCTGGACGACCTTGCCGTCGGCGACGAGGGACCAACGGCCTTCGAACTCGCGGAGGTTGGTGAACAGGTACTCGTTGGTGAGCTTGACGGCGCCGGGGCCGCCGGAAGTCAGGGCGGTCGCGTTGATCGCCTGGTAGATCTGCTTGACCTCGGCGGCCTTGCCCGTGTGGCCGCGGTCGGCGGTGACGATGCCGTCGCCGGAGAAGGCGCCGTCGTTGGGGTTGTCGCCCCAGTCGCCGCCGTAGGCGTAGAAGGTCTTGTCGCGCGGGCGCTTCTCGGTGAGCCCGGCGGTGGCGGCGTCGAACCAGAACCGTACGCCCTCGTCGTCCGGGCCGCGGTCGTCCGAGGCCAGCTCCGCCGCGCTCAGCGGGCGGGCGTACACACGAGCGCGCCGGATGGTGCCGCTGAACTCCCGGGTCGGGTTGTCGACGTCGGTGGCGAGCGCCAGGGACGCCGTGTTGTCGCTGGGACGCCGGGTGGTCGTGCGGGTGCCTCGCACGGAGCCGTCGACGTACAGGGTGAGCGTCCCCGCGTCCGCGTCGAAGACACCGGCGACGTGGTGCTCCCTGCCCGTCCAGTCGTCGGGCAGCGCCCAGCTCGCGGTGACCCACTGGCCGCCGCCGTGGATGAAGAACTCCAGCGTCCTGTCGGACTGCTTGAGGGCGTACTGGGTGTCGCCCTTGGCGATGATGGGCTGGTGGAAGCCGGTCACGTGCGGGGTGACCCAGGCCTCCAGCGTGAGGGAGCCGGTGAGGTCGAGGCGGGCGTCGCGGGGGAAGACGGTGCCGCCGGAGACGCCCTTGGCACGGTCGAAGGTGCCGGCGGACGCGATGACCTCGCCGCGGAGGGCGCCCGGGCCGGACTCGGTGAGCAGCTTGCGGGTGGGGGTGGGCCAGCGCAGGGCCTGGTCGACGAAGTCCCAGATCCAGCCGCCCTGGAGGACGTCGTAACGGCGGACGATGTCCCAGTACTTCTTGAAGTTGCCGTTGGAGTTCCCCATGCCGTGGGAGTACTCGATCATCACGTACGGCCGTGTGTCGTTCGTGTCCTTGGCACGGGCTTCGACGCGTTGCGGGCTGTCGTACATCTCGGAGCGGATGTCGCTGATGCCCGGGCGGTCGTCGCCCTCGTACTGGATGACGCGCGTGGGGTCGTAGCCGCGGATCCAGTCGTACATGGCGTTGAAGGTGGTGCCGCCGCCCGCCTCGTTGCCGAGGGACCAGATGACCACCGAGGCGTGGTTCTTGTCGCGGTGGACCATGTTCTGGGCGCGGACCACGCACGCCTCGGTCCACTCGGGGTGGCCGCTGCCGGGGAACTTGTCGCGGATGCCGTGGGTTTCGAGGTTGGTCTCGTCCACGAGGTACAGGCCGTACTCGTCGGCGAGCTCCAGCCACAGCGGGCTGTTGGGGTAGTGCGAGGTGCGGACGCTGTTGATGTTGAGGCGCTTGATGATCTCGATGTCCTCGATCATCTGGGCCCTGGTGAGCGCCGAGCCGGTGACGGGGTGCATCTCGTGCCGGTTGGTGCCGCGGAAGGACACCGGTTTGCCGTTGATGCGCATCAGGCCGTCCTTGAGCGCGAACTCGCGGAAGCCGACCCGGTGCGAGAGCGTCTCGACCACCTTGCCGGCGGGGTCGCGCAGTTGCAGCACGGCGGTGTAGAGGTTCGGATGCTCGGCCGACCAGAGTTTCGGCGAGGGGACGGCTCTGGACGCCTCGGCGGTGGCCTCGTCGCCGGCCGGGACGTCGACGGGCCGCTTCAGCGGCCGGGGCCAGACGGCGTGGCCGCGCGCGTCGTAGAGCTGGGTCTCGACGGTGTAGCGGCCCGCGCCCTCGCCGCCGTAGTCGCGAACGTGCGCGGTGACCTTGAGGTCGGCGGAGGCGTAGTCGTCGCCGAGCGGGGTGTCCAGTTTGAAGTCGCGCAGGTGCACGGAGGGTGTGGAGTACAGGTGGACCGAGCGGAAGATGCCGCTCAGCCGGATCATGTCCTGGTCCTCCAGCCACTCGGCGTCGGAGTAGCGGTAGACCTCGACGGCGATCTGGTTGGTGCCCGGCTTGAGATGCGGGGTGATGTCGTACTCGGCGGAGGTGTAGGAGTCCTCGTGGTAGCCGGCCAACTCGCCGTTGATCCACACGTAGTGGGCGGACTTGACGCCCTCGAAGTGCAGGAAGGTGCGCCGCCCCGACCAGTTCTTCGGCACGGTGAACGTACGGCGGTACTGGCCGACGGGGTTGTAGCGGGTCGGGGCGGCCGGTGGCTGCGCGTCCTCGCCGCCGCCGTTGGGGCCCCACCAGGGGTAGGTGATGTTGATGTAGATCGGGAAGTCGTAGCCCTGCAGCTGCCAGGCCGAGGGCACGGGGATGGTGTCCCAGCCGGAGTCGTCGACGTCGGTGCGGTAGAAGTCGGTGTCCCGGTCGTCGGGCCGGTCGGCGTAGGCGAACTTCCACTTGCCGTCGAGGCTCTGCCGGTACGGCGAGCGCGTGCGGTCGGCGTCCAGTGCCTGCCCGAGGTCCGCGTACGGCATGAGCGTGGTGTGCGGTGGCTCGGTGCCCACCCGGTACACGGCCAGTCCGTCGTTCCACTCCGGAGGGCCGTCCGCCGCCGGGCGCCGGCCGGCCGCGTGCGCTGCGGTGGGCGACGCCGAGAGGGCGAGCGCGCCGAGCACGGCGGCGCCCCCTTCGAGCAGACGTCGACGGCTGACTACGGGGCGGCCGTCGGGAGACGGGAGCGGGTGCGGGTGCGGCATGACCGTGGCCTTCCTCGGTTCGACAGGGTGCTGCACGGACTGAGGGCGCGTCAGACGCGATCCTCAACTGCACATCCTTGATGGGTGTTTCTGTTGGGATGCGTGTCAACTGACGGTGACGGAGCAACTGCTGAGCAGGCACACCCTAGGACTCGCACACAATCGAATCAATGACCCCGTCGGACTTTGTGCGGTCCTGATGGTTCAGCCTCCGAGGAAGGCGAGCGGTGTCTCCGAGGAAGGCGAGCGGTGTAGCGCGTGTGTGGGACATGCCGTCGTGCCACACGTACGACGAGAAGGGTGTCCCGTGCGGCAGCCTCGACCGGCTCGCCGGCGATTTTTTGTCATTTCGGCGCGACAGTGTCGCTTCACCGACCGTACTGTGACCTCATCGGACAACCTGCGCAACGGATCTTGGCCGGACCTTTTGCCGCGCCGGAAGGAGCGGCTCGCATGAACGGGTATGCGACCTCGGATCGCGACTCGGTCACGGCCGCGCCCGGCGGGCTGCTGGACCTGCTGAAGGTCGCGGCCGTGGTCCTGGACGCGGGCGGGCACATCGCCCTGTGGAGCCCCGAGATCGAGCAGCTGCTCGGCTACACCCCGGCGGAGGCCCTGCGCCAGCGCGCCGACACACTCCTGGTCGCGCCCGAGAACCGGACCCGGGGCAGGGAGCTGTTCGCCCAGGTCAGCTCGGGGGCCCGCTGGGCCGGTGTCTTCCCGCTGCGGCACAAGGACGGCACTGACCGCGCCGTGGAGTTCCGCACGATGCGTCTCCTCGACCCCGAGGGGCAGCCCCATCTGCTGGGTCTCGCCACGGACGCGACGACCGTACGGATCGTGGAGCGGGACCTCGCCCTCTCGCACAGCCTCGTCAACCAGACCCCGCTCGGCATCGCCGTCTTCGACAACGACCTGCGCTGGGTCGGGGTCAATCCCGCGCTGGAGCGGATGAACGGCGTGCCGGAGGAGGCCGTACTGGGGCGCCGGGTCGGCGAGGTGCTGCCCGACCTGGACGTGGAGGCCATCGAGGCCCGGATGCGGCACGTCCTGGAGACCGGCAGACCCCTGCTCGACCAGCAGACCATCGGCCGTACGGCGGCGGACGTCCAGGACCGCGCGTACTCGGAGTCGTACCACCGCATCGAGGACACCGACGGGCGGGTGCTGGGCCTCGCGATGGCCGTTCTGGACGTCACCGAGCGCCAGCAGGCCGCGGCCGAGGTCGCCCAGGCCCGCCAGCACCTGTCGGTGATCGCCGACGCCGGGGTGCGGATCGGCACCACGCTGGACCTCCAGCAGACCGCCAGGGAACTGGCCGACGTGGTCGTGTCGCACCTCGCCGACCTGGCCGCCGTGGACGTCCTGGAGTCCGTCGTGGCCCACGGCACCATCGCGCCGGTGTCGGGCGGCGCGCCCGCCGAGTTCCGGGCGCTGGCCGTCGCGGCCGGCTACCCCACCGACGCCATCCACGCCGCCGACCCGGTCGGCGAGCTCGCCACCTACGGTTCGTCACGGATCATCACACAGTGCGTCCGCAGTGCCCGCCCCGTCCTGGTCGAGCGCGTGGACGCGAAGATGATGCGGCGCATCGCCCGGGACGCGCGGGCCGCCCAGACCCTGCACGAGGCCGGCGCGCACTCCTACCTGGCGGTGCCGCTGATGGCCCGGGGCAAGGTGCTCGGCACGCTCACCCTGTACCGCACGGTCGACGAACGTCCCTTCGACGACCGGGACCGGGTGCTCGCCTCGGAGCTCGCCGCGCGTGCCGCCATCTGCATCGACAACGCCCGCCTCTACGGACGTGAGCGCGGCACCGCCCTCACTCTCCAGCGCAGCCTGCTCCCCGCCGCGCCCGCCGAGCAGGAGGGGCTCGACATCGCCGCCCGCTACCGGCCGGCGCTCAGCGAGGTCGGCGGCGACTGGTACGACGTACTGCCGCTGGGCCCCGGGCGCACCGCGCTCGTCGTGGGGGACGTCATGGGCAAGGGCGTCCAGGCCGCGGCGATCATGGGGCAGCTGAGCACGGCGACGCGGGCACTGGCCCGGCTGGACCTGCCGCCAGCGGAGCTGCTGCGGCACCTCGACGACATCGCCGGCTCGCTCGGCGACGCGATCGCCACGTGCGTGTACGCCGTGTGCGACCTGCGGCGCGGCACCTGCGCCCTGTCCAGCGCGGGGCATCTGCCGCCCGTGCTCGCCTGGGCGGACGGCAGCGCGAAGCTCGTCGACGTGCCCGGCGGCGTACCGCTCGGGGTGGGGGGCGTGGAGTTCGGCACCGTGGAGGTGGAGCTTCCCCCGGGCTCGCTGCTCGCCCTGTACACGGACGGGCTGGTCGAGAAGCGCGGGGAGCCGATCGACACCGGCCTCAGCATGCTGACCCACCTCCTGGGGAACGCGGGCCCCAACCTGCAGCGGACCAGCGACAGCCTTCTCAGCGCGCTGAGCCCGGAGCCCGACGACGATGTGGCGCTGCTGCTGGTCCGCACGCGCGGCTGAGCTCTCGCGGCGGCAACTGTTAGCATTTTTGTGTGAGTTACGTTCTCCACCTCTGATCCGGGCCACCGGCTCCGCCCTCGCACGGGGCTCTGAGAGCCGCGACGTCGCCCACGGCCCGCCCTGTTCTGGGCCCGGCCGTCCGTCGGATCCGATGGCCCGCTCGCATCCCCGCCCTTCGCCGGGGGTGAAGTGTGCCTCCTCACGGAGGAAGAAAACGTGACCACCCTTGTTCTGCCTGCCCGAGAGGGCTGGCGGGCCCCTACCCCCGAGCGGCTCCGCCTTGCCCAGGCGGGGCCGCCTGTCCGGAGCGTCAAGCCGCACGGCGCAAGCCGACGCACCCGGACAGACACGACCACCCACCCCAACCGCCGGCCCGTGGGCCCGGGCCGGTGCGTCAGCCCACCCGCGGCGGATCCGTCGGCCCAAGCGGGCCCGGCACGGCCGGCACGCCGGAGCAGGTCCGCCTGCCCGAGCCCCTCCGCCTGCCGGAGCACCAAGCCACACGGCACGAGCCGACGCACCCGGACAGACACGACCGCCCACCCCAACCGCCGGCCCGTGGGCCCGGGCCGGTGCATCAGCCCACCCGCGGCGGATCCGTCGGCCCAAGCGGGCCCGCCGCGGCCGGTACGCCCGGGCGGATCCGCCTGCCCGGGCCCGTCCGCCTGCCGGAGCACCAAGCCGCGCCGCGTGAGCCCACGCATCCGGAAAAGCCCGACCGCCCACCCGAACCGCCGGGCCGCCCGGCGCAAGCCAACGCACCCGGGCGGGCCCGATCAGCCCGCCCGGAGCGCGAGTCTGGCGCCCGGGCGGGCCAGCCGTCCGCCCGGGCCGCCAAGAGGGACCTCAGGGATTGCTCGGGGTCTGTTCGAACGACTCCCAGGCGTCGTCCTTCTTCACCGTGCACAGGGCCCAGATGATGAACCCGGAGATCGCGATCATCACGACCGACCAGACCGGGTAGGACGGCAGGGAGAGGAAGTTGGCGATGATGATGAGTCCGGCGATGCCCACGCCGGCGACGCGTGCCCACGTCGACGCCTGGAACAGCCCCATGCTGACGAGCACGGCGACCGCGCCCAGCACCAGGTGGATCCAGCCCCAGCTCGTGAGGTCGAACGCGAAGACGTAGTTGGGGGTCGAGAGGAACACCTCGTCCTCGGCGATCGCCGCGATACCGCGCATGATGCCCAGAATCCCACCGATCATGAGCATGATGGCCGCGAAGACCATCAGACCGACGGCCCACTCGCGTTTCGCCGTGTGCGCGTGCGTAGGGTGTGTGGCGGTCATCCTGCTGCCTCGTTTCTGTCGGGGGCTAGTGTTCCGACGGGCCGGAGCCGCTCAGGACCAGCTCCTTCGCCCTGCGGAACTCGTCGTCCGTGATGTCGCCGCGGGCGCGGATCTCAGACAGCCTGGCGAGTTCGTCGGCGCTGCTCCCCCGTCCCTCGCCGCCCTTGGCGGTCTCCCGTATGTAGCTGTCGAAGGCCTCCTGCTGCGCGCGGGCCTGGGACACTTCCCGGCGGCCCATGTTCTTGCCGCGCGCGATGACGTAGACGAACACGCCGAGGAAGGGCAGGACGATGCAGAACACCAGCCACCCGGCCTTGGCCCAGCCGCTCAGATCGTCGTCACGGAAGATGTCGAAGACGACCCGGAAGAGCAGCACGAACCACATGATCCACAGGAAGAACCACAGCATCGCCCAGAAGGCGCTCAACAACGGAAAGTCGTACGCCAGGTAGGTCTGCGCACTCATGTCACTCCTCCGTCCCGGGCGCACGCCCGGCAGCCGTTCCGTGCCGTTCTCAGCGTGCCCATGTCCGGGACGGGGCCGCCTCACCCGGGACGGGTGAGCGTGCCGGTCCCACGGAGCGCCGCCCGCCATGCGAAGGCGAGCCCCGCCTCGGCCAGCCCGAGCAGCACGAGCCACAGACCGAGCAGCCGGGTCAGCGCACGGGCCGACTCCGCCGGCAGGGCCAGCACCACGACGCCCGCGACGATGCCGAGCACGGCCGCGCCCAGGACGAAACCGCGGTGCGGCAGGTCCCGGGCGGCGAGGGCCGTGTAGAGGGTGAGCATGCCGGACACCAGCCAGACCAGTCCGACGATCAGTGACAGCGCGGTGACGGTCTGCAGCGGGTTCCTCAGGCACAGCACCCCGGCCAGGACGCACAGCACGGCCAGGAGCAGGCTGGGCAGGCGGTGGCCCTGTTCCTGCCGGGCGAAGGTCTCCACGAAGCGGAACGCTCCGGCCGCCAGCAGGTACAGGCCGACCAGGACCGCGACGACGTGCAGGGTCGCCTCCGGCCAGACCAGGACCAGGATGCCCGGCACGAGAGTCGCGACGGCCGAGGCGAGGATCCACTTCCAGGAGCGCCCCAGGGCCGCCAGCAGCTGCGCGGGATCGGGCGCCGTTCCCTCGGGCCCGGGCTCCGCCCCGGCGGGCGGCGCCTGACCGGACGGCATGGTCATGGCTCCCTCCTCATACGTCATACGTCCGCGATCCGTATACGTCCGCGGCCCATCGGCTACGTCCGCGATCCATCGGCGACGCGGCCAGCCTCCCGCGCTCCGCCGGCCGCCGGGTCACCCGCGGCGGGTGATCCGTACCCGGCGCCGTGGCGGTGAGGTGGAGAGCGCACCCGACAGGATCGAGAGACATGAGATGAACGATCCAGCGGCCGCCCGGACCCAGTCCGCGCCTCGGCAGGTGCCGGAGCGGCACCGGCAGCCAGAGGGCCGGCGGCGGCGCGCGAGGGTCGCCGTCCTGGTACGCGCGGCGCTCATCGCGACCGGCCTCATCACCGTCTACTACGTTCTGCCCCTGGACGGGCGCAGCACGGGCAGCACTTCGGCGCTTCTGGTCTGCGGCCTGGTGCTGGTCGTCCTGGTCTTCTGGTGGGAGGTCCAGGCCATCACCCACTCGCCCTTTCCCCGGCTGAAGGCCATCGAGACTCTGGCCACCACGCTGGCCCTGTTCCTGGTGCTCTTCGCGGGCACCTACTTCCTGCTGGAGCACTCCACCCCGGGCTCCTTCAGCGAGCCGCTGACCAAGACGGACTCCCTGTACTTCACGCTCACCACGTTCACCACCGTCGGGTACGGCGATATCGTCGCCCGTTCCCAGACGGGGCGGGTGCTGACGATGCTTCAGATGGCAGGCGGACTGCTGCTGGTGGGCGTGGCGGCACGGATCCTCGCCGGCGCGGTCCAGGCCGGGCTGCGCAGACGGGGCGACGAGCCGTCGGAGGACTTCTCCGCACGGCCGGAGGGCTGAGCCATGACCGTCCAGAGGCCCTTCACGACGTACCTGTCCCCGGCCGAGCGGGCGGTCGGGCCTGGGCGCCCCGCATGCTCGAGTCCCCGTTCCGTTTCCATGTCGGCACCCGCTGCTGGATCGTGCTGCTGCTCGGCCGGGACGACGATCCCCTGCTGCTCCAGGCCAAGGAGGCGCAGGCGTCGGTGCTCTCCGCCCGGACCGGCGGGGACAGCTACGACGACCAGGGCCGTCGCGTGGTGGCGGGACAGCGGCTGATCCAGACGACCAGTGACATCCTCCTGGGCTGGACGCACGCCACGGGCCTCGACGGACACGAGCGGGACTTGTACGTACGCCGGGGCGAGCCTGGTCCGGGCCCACGCCCGATCGGGCGACGTCGTAGCCATCGCGGCGTACCTGGGCGGCGGCGGTTCGACCGCGCGCTCGCCGCCTTCGCCCGGTCGTACGCCGATCAGAACGAGCGCGACTTCGCGGCGCTGGGCGCGGCCGCCCGCTCCGGCAGGATCTCCACGGCGGTGCTGTGACCCGCGCTCACTCCGGCAACGCTCATCACTCCGGCAGCTGACGCATCTCCACGACCCTGAGACCCAGGGACTGGAAGCGGGTCAGCAGTCCGTACAGGTGGGCCTCGTCGATGACGGAGCCGAACAGGACCGTCTGACCGGACATCACCACGTGATCCAGCTCCGGGAAGACCCTGGCCAGCGTCTCCGACATGTGTCCGTCGACACGGATCTCGTAGCGCATGAGCTGCTCTCCCGCGGGGGGCGGCGTGGGGCGGGCCGTGCACGCCCTTCCCTTGCGATGGTCCGCCCTGGCCCGCCGTCCGCCCTCACCCGGCGCAGGTGAACCTGCGGCACACCTCATTCCTTCAGGACGATCTTGAGGATGATGATCAGCAGACCGAGCAGCAGGTTCACCGAGGCGGAGAGGGCCATCTGCTTCCAGGAGGCACCGGCCCGGGCCGCGGCGGCCAACGACCAGCCGACCTGCCCCGCCACCGCCACGGAGAGCGCCAGCCACAGGGTGCCCGGCATGTCCAGGGGCAGCAGCGGGCTGATCGCCACGGCGGCCGCGGGCGGGACGGCGGCCTCCAGGATCGGCCACTCCTCGCGGCACACCTGCAGCACGGCCCGGCGGCCCACGGCCCCCTGCGCCAGACGCGCCCCGAACAGCTGCGCGTGCACGTGCGCGAGCCAGAACACCGCACCGGTCAGCAGCAACAGCGCCACGAGTTCCACCCGCGGCAGCGAACCCAGGGTTCCCACGCCGATCACCACGGAGGCGGCGAGCATGGAGCCGTAGACACCGCCGGTGTAGTCGGCGCGGGCCCGCCGCTCGGCACCCTGTGCCCGCCGTGCGGGGCCACGGTTCGTTGTCGGGGTCCCGCTCACAGGAGCCGCCGTTCGCGCGCCCGGCGGACGGCGTCGCCGCGTCGGGTGACCGCGAGCTTGCGGTAGATGCTCTTGAGGTGGGTCTTCACCGTGTTCACGGACACGTGGAGGTCCGCGGCGATCTCCTCCGTCGACATCATCTCGGCCAGGCGCCGCACCACATCACGCTCGCGGGCGCTCAGCTCCTCGACGGCGAGGTCCGGGGCTTCGTCAGATGGGGCGAGCCCGGGGGCGCGGTCGCGGCCGGGGCCCGGCAGGAGCCAGCCGGCGGCCAGTTCCCGGGGGCGGCCGGTGCTCAGCAGCGGCCGGATCCAGGGGCCGGCTTCCAGGAACGGGCGGCGCAGCCGCTCGCGCCGGCCGTCCAGGAGTGCCCGGGCGACCAGGCGACGGGCGGTGGTGGGGTCCCCGGTGTCGAGGGCGGCCCGGGCGCGTACCAGCGTGGCGCGGACGGTCACCGCGGGGCCGGGCCGGTCGTTCTCCGGGGCGCTGTCCAGCAGGTCGAGCGCGCCTTCGGGGTGGCCGGCCGCGAGCCGGACGCGGGCCGCCTCGACGGCACACGCCCTCCGGTGGTGCGCCACCCTCTCCATGACCTGCCGGGCCTGCTCGGGATGCCCCTCGGCCAGATGGGCGGCGGACGCGAGCAGGGCGGCGTGGTCCTCCGCCCAGGGTGAGCTCACGGCCGCCGGGACGGTCGCGTCCGCCGCTGCCGCCAGCGCGGCCCGGGCGTCCCCTCGGGCCAGGAACAGCCGCCCTCGGGTGAGCGTCCGGCCGGCCCGCACCACCGGGTCATCGACGAGCGGGTGGGAGACGGCCGCTTCGTCGAGGAGCACCTGTGCCTCGTCGAGTTCGTCGCGGTCGATGAGGACGGCGGCCAGGACCAGCGGGCCGATGCCGGACCGGGAGCGCTGCGGGAGGCTGTACCGCTCCGCCTGGCCGGCCGCCGCGAGGGCCTTGTGCTCGGCCGGGCCGAGCCAGCCGTTGAGGTAGTCGATCAGTGCCAGGTGGCCGAGGGCCTCCCACCGGGGCAGTGCCGTAGCCGCTCCGTCCGGGGTCCCGGCCACCGCCGACAGGGCGGCCCGGGCGTCGTCGAAGCGCCCGGCCCACAGGCGGGCCGAGCCCAGGTGGGTGAGGAGGAGGGCGGTGAGTTCCGGGTGCTCGTCGAGGAGCTGCCCGGGGACCTCCCGCCGGAGGAGCCTGGCCTGCTCTGCGGCGCGCTCCGCTCTGTCGGGAGAGCCGGTCAGCCGGGCCGCCAGGGCTTCCAGCAGGGCACAGCCGAGCCGCACCGGTGCCGAGCCGGCTCCGTCCCGGCCCAGTTCCTCCTCGGCCCGGCGCAGATGGGCCAGGCCGTGGTCGAGATCGCGCCGGCCCAGCTCGCGGGCTGCGCGCACGAGGTCGGGAGCCGGTCCCGTGGCCTCCGGGCTCATCCGCGCGAACAGGGCGGACAGCTCCTCGGAGCGCAGCCCGGTGAAGAGCTGCCCGATGGCGAGATCGTCGACTACGGCGCGGGCGGTGAACTCCCAGTCGTCCGCGGCGGCACCCTGGACGAGCGCGTCGGGCAGGGCTCCGGAACGCCGCAGCCACTGGGCGGCCCGGCTGCGCAGCTCCGGCTCCAGGCCGGGGAAGCGCTCCCTCAGGTGGGCGCGGAGGATCTCCGCGAACAGGGGGTGCAGGCTGTACCAGGAGTGTCCGAGGTAGTGGACGAACGCGTTCTCGCGCTGCAGCGCGGCCAGGATCGGCTCCGCGTCGGTGCGCAGCGTCAGCGCGTTCACCAGGTCGGGGCAGCAGCGGTCCAGGACGCTGCTGCGCAGCAGGAGGTCCTGGGTGCCGGGTGTCTGCCGGTCGAGCACCTCCGCCAGCAGGAAGTCGGCGACGGTGCTGTGGTCGGCCTCGAACTGCTTCAGATAGGCGTGGGGGTCGGTGCCCTGCCGGGCGGCCAGGGCGCACAGCCGGAGTCCCGCGGCCCAGCCCTGGGTCCGCTCCACCAGGGCCCGTACGGCGCCTGCCCGCAGGTGCAGTCCGTGCCGCGACAGCAGTTCATGGGCCTCCTCGGAGGTGAAGGCCAGCTCGGCGTTCCGGATCTCCGTGATGTCGCCCGACGCCCGGTAGCGGTGCAGCGGCAGCAGGGGTTCCGTGCGGGAGACGAGCACCAGGCGCATGCCTCGTCCGGCGTGGTGCAGGACGAACTGCAACTGCTCCGCGATCTCGGGGGAGGTCACCCGGTCGAACTCGTCGAGTACGACGACGGTGGTGTGGTCCCGGCGCTCCAGGTCGGCGGCCAGGCAGGTCAGCGTCCGCCGGTCCACATGGGCCGCCTCCGCCGGGCATCCGACGTCGCCCGTCACCGGAACGCCCGCGGCACGCAGTGCCTCCAGCAGATACGCCCAGAAGATCCCGGGAGCCTGGTCGGCGGTGTCGGTCGTGAGCCAGGCGACCGGTTCCGTCAGGCCGGCGGCCCAGTCGGCGACCAGGAGGGTCTTGCCGGCGCCGGCCGCTCCGTTGACCATCGTCAGCGGCGTCCCGAGAGCCTGGTCGAGGTGCCGGACCAGGCGGGCGCGGCGCAGGAACGTCGCGGGCCGCGCCGGCAGGGCGAACCGGGTGCGCAGCAGCGGATCGCCCGTGGGATCGACGCCCGCGGACGCCGGTTCCGCACCGGACTCCTCGGTCACGGCCATGGGGTCCACCCTGTTCGCCGTCCGACGGTCACGAGCGGCGCTCGTACCCCTCAGGATCTCAAGCTTCACCCCCCTGCGCACGCCCACGGCCGGGCCGTGACCGGCCTTGACGGCCGCCGCGCAACCACCCGCGACGGGCGATGCGCCCGCGGGGACGACCGGGGTTCGCTGAGGTTCTCGCGCACCACCTACGCAGCCGTGCGGCACGGCCCGGACGGCTCGGAACGGGGGTACCGACCATGTGCCGCTGGCTCGCCTACTCGGGCACCCCGGTGCTGCTCGACGACGTCCTCTACCGGCCGCAGCACTCGCTGATCGACCAGAGCCTGCACGCGCGGATGGGTGTCGAGACCACCAACGGCGACGGCTTCGGGATCGGCTGGTACGCGTGGCATCTGCGCACGCCCGCCGTCATCCGCGACACCGGTCCGGCCTGGAGCAACCGCAATCTGCGGGAGATCGCCGACCACGTCCGCTCGTCGCTGTTCTTCGCCCATGTGCGGGCCTCCACCGGGACGACCGTGCAGCAGACCAACTGCCATCCCTTCCGCCACGGACGCTGGCTGTGGATGCACAACGGGGCGATCTCCGGGTTCCACGACCTGCGCCGGGACCTCATGCTGACCGTGGACCCGGCGCTGTTCCCGGCGCTGGAGGGCACGACGGACTCCGAGGTGATGTTCCACGTCGCCCTCACGTTCGGGCTCGACGGCGACCCGCCGGGCGCGGTGGCCCGGATGGCGGGGCTCGTCGAGCGGCTGGGGCACGAGCACGGGGTGCCGCAGCCGCTGCAGATGACGATTGCGGTGACCGACGGCGAACGAGTGTGGTTCTTCCGGTACTCCAGCGGCGGGGACTCGCGGTCGCTGTACTACAGCAGCCGGGTGGACGACGTGCGTGCCCTCCACCCCGACCTCGCGTTCCTGAGGCACGTCTCCGAGGAGACCCGGCTGGTCGTGTCGGAGCCGCTGGGCGATCTGCCCGGTGTCTGGAACGCCGTACCGGAGAGCAGCTACGGCGTCATCCAGCCGGGCCAGGACCATCTGCTGCGGGACTTCGAACCCGAGCCGGTCTGAGTGCGCGGGTGCCTCAGCGGAGCTGTGCGGCGAACACCTCGTACGCCGGCGCGTCGAAGAGGACGAACCGGACCTCCTCGACGTCGGTCCGCGCCGCGCGCACGGTGTCCACCGCGATACGGGCGGCGTCCTGCATCGGATAGCGGTAGACGCCGGTGGAGATCGCCGGGAAGGCGACGGTACGGGCGCCGAGTTCGTCGGCGACGCGGAGGGACTGGCGGTAGCAGGAGGCGAGGAGGTCCGAGCGGTCCTCGGTCGGGCTGAACACTGGGCCGACCGTGTGGATCACCCAGCGGGCGTCCAGGTCGCCCGCGGTGGTGGCGACGGCCTGCCCTGTGGCCAGACCCTTGCCGTAGTGGGAAGCACGCAGCTTGCGGCAGTCCTCGAGGATGGCGGGGCCGCCGCGCCGGTGGATCGCTCCGTCGACCCCTCCCCCGCCCAGCAGGGTGGAGTTGGCCGCGTTGACGATGGCGTCGACGCTCTCGCGGGTGATGTCGCCCCGGACCAGTTCGATGGTGGTCATGACTGCCTCAGTCGCCGCCATACGGCCTTCGCCGCGTTGTGTCCCGACATGCCGTGCACCCCGGGGCCGGGCGGGGTCGCCGACGAGCAGATGAAGACGGCCGGATGGGGGGTGTGGTACGGGAACGGGGTCACCTTGGGGCGCAGCAGGAGCTGGAGTCCGGAGACCGCCCCGGAGGCGATGTCGCCGCCGACGTAGTTGGCGTTGCGGGCGGCGAGCTCGGGCGGGCCGGCGGTGGCCCGGGCCAGGACACGGTCGCGGAACCCTGGTGCGAAGCGCTCCAGTTGGCGCTCGATGGCGTCGGTGAGGTCGCCGGTCCAGCCGTGCGGGACGTGACCGTAGGCCCAGAACACGTGCTTGCCCGCCGGGGCCCGGGTGGGGTCGACGACGCTCGGCTGGACCGTGATCAGGAACGGTTTGTCGGGGGCCCGGCCCTCCCGGGACGCGGCGCGCAGCGCGGCGTCGATCTCCGCCCTGTTCGCGCCGATCTGGACCGTGCCGGCGACGCGGGCCTCCTTCGCGGTCCACGGCACGGGACCGTCCAGCGCGTAGTCGATCTTGAAGACGCCCGGGCCGTAACGGTAGTGGGCGTAGTAGTCGCCGAAGCCCGCGATGCGGGCCAGGGCGGTGGGCGAGGTGTCGAAGACGTACGCCCGGGCCGGGGGCAGGTCGTCGAGGCGCTTGACCTCGTAGTCGGTGTGGACGCTGCCGCCGAGGTCCCGCAGGTAGGCGGCGAGGGCGTCGGACAGGCTCTGGGAGCCGCCGCGGGCGACGGGCCAGCCGCGGGCGTGCGCCGCGAGGGCGAAGACCAGGCCGATGGCGCCGGTGGCGAAACCGCCGAGCGGTGCCATGACATGCGCGACGAGCCCGGCGAAGAGCGTCCTGGCCGGTTCGTCGCGGAAGCGGCGCATCAGCAGGGTCGAGGGGGGCAGGCCGACGAGGCCGAAGCGGGCGAGGGTGACCGGGTCGCGGGGCAGCGCGGTGAGCGGCAGGGACATGAAGTCCCGGGCCAGGGTGTCCCACTTGGGCAGGAAGGGCTCGACGAGCCTGCGGTACGCCCCGGCGTCACGCGGCCCGAAGGAGGCGGCCGTCTCGCCCACCGACCGGGACAGCACGGCCGCCGTGCCGTCCGGGAAGGGGTGTGCCATGGGCAGCTCCGCGTGCAGCCACTCCAGGCCGTACCGCTCGAGCGGCAGGGCGCGGAACGCCGGTGAGTTGATGCCCAGCGGGTGCGCGGCGGAGCACGGGTCATGCCGGAAGCCGGGCAGGGTGAGCTCCTCGGTGCGGGCTCCGCCGCCCACGGTGCCCCGGGCCTCGAAGACGGCGACGGAGAAGCCGCGGCGGGCCAGCTCCACGGCCGCGGTCAGTCCGTTCGGTCCCGCACCCACTACGACGGCATCGAGCATCGACCGCACCTCGGACCCCTTCGTCAGCCGACGGCCACTGAGGATCAGGATATGCCCGGGGACTGACAGTCACCGGCCGCGGGTGATTTCTGGCCCGGACGACGCCTGGAGAACGCCTGGAGGACACCTGGAGCGCCGTTTCGGGCGACGGGGTGTGTACGGTCGGTGACCGTCAGGCTCCGCCCGACAGCAGTCCGGCCACGTGGCGGGCCGTGGCCGCGTCGCGGGCCGCGGTGAAGGGGAGGTCGTTGCCGCCCGTGATGCGGAACGGCTCGCCCGTGCGGGTCAGGTGGGTGCCGCCCGCCTCCTCGACCAGGAGCAGCCCGGCGGCGTGATCCCAGGCGGCTTCCCACGAGAACGCCGTACTGTCCAATTCACCCCGGGCGATGGCGAGATACTCCAGTCCGGCCGAGCCGCACGGGCGCGGCGCCACGCCCTCGGTGCGCAGGCCGATCAGGGCGTGCTTCTGTTCGTCCGTCGTGTAGTCCGGGTGGGACGTGGCCACGCGGAGGTCCCGGCCGGGCTCCGGCACGCCGGCGAACAGCCGCTCGCCGTCGAGGTAGGCGCCCTTGCCGCGCTGGGCGGTGGCGAACTGGTCGCGGGCGGGGGCGTAGGTCCAGGAGGCGAGCAGGGTGCCGCCGTGCGCCAGCGCGACCAGGGTGCAGAACCCGGCGTCGCCGTGCACGAACTGCCGTGTCCCGTCGACCGGGTCGACGATCCAGACCGGGGCGTCGCCGCATATCGCCTCGTACGAAGCCGGGTTGGCGTGGACCGCCTCCTCGCCCACCACGACCGAGCCGGGCAGCAGGTCGACCAGGACGTCGGTCAGATACAGCTCGGCCTTGCGGTCGGCGTCCGTCACCAGATCGTGCGGGCCGTTCTTCTCGTCGACCTCGTGCGCGGCGAGCCGGCGCCAGCGCGGCATGATCTCGGTGGCGGCCGCCTTGCGGATGGCCTCCTCGACGTCGGAGGCGTGCTGTGCGAGAAACTCTTCGATGGTTTCGTTGCTGTCGATCACCCCTCCATGACAACACGCGCCACTGACAATCCCCACCCTCCGGGTGCACTCCGGATGGCATCGCGATGAACAGCGACGTGTCCGGGCGGGCCGGACAGCGGCGGGCCCTGCCGATCACCGGCCGACGGCGTATCCCTGCATGCCGCGTGGGTTCGCCGCCGCCGACAGGACGCCCGTCTCCGGGTCCCGCGCGACCGCGCACAGCCGGCCCTCCGACCAGGGGCCGCCGACGGTCACCTCGTGGCCGCGCCGCCGCAGCTCCGCGACGACCTCCGGGTCGGTGCGGGACTCCACGGTGACGCTCCCCGGGCGCATGCCGCGCGGGTAGAAGGAGCCGGGGAAGCTGTCGTTGTGCCAGTTGGGGGCGTCGATCGCGCCCTGCAGGTCGGGGCCGCCGCGGACCTGGGCGCGAAGTGCGACCGCGAGGAAGAAGTGGAGCTGCCACTGGTCCTGCTGGTCGCCGCCCGGGGTACCGAACGCCATGACGGGCACGCCCGCGCGCAGGGCGATCGAGGGCGTCAGCGTGGTGCGGGGGCGGCGGCCTGGGGTCAGGGAGTTCGGCAGGCCCTCCTCGAGCCAGGTCATCTGGAGCCGGGTGCCGAGCGGGAAGCCCAGTTCGGGCACGACGGGGTTGGACTGGAGCCAGCCGCCGCTGGGCGTGGCCGAGACCATGTTGCCCCAGCGGTCGACGACGTCGAGGTGGCAGGTGTCGCCCCGGGTGGTCCCGTCGGCGAGGACCTCCGGTTCACCCGGCACCGGGGACGTCGGGCTCTTGGCGACGGTCGGTTCGCCGGCACCCAGGGCGTCGAAGCCCTCCTGGGCGGCCGCCGCCACGCGCGCGTGCGCGCACAGCCTCGGGGTGCGTCCGCCGGGGCTGCCGGGCCGCAGGTCGTGGTCGGACCGCTCGCCGACGAGGGCACGCCGGGCCGTGTTGTACCCGTCGGACAGCAGGTCGTCGAGCGGCACGTCGGCGGCGTCCCCGTACCAGGCCTCCCGGTCGGCCATGGCGAGTTTGCAGCCCTCGACCAGGAGGTGGACGTAGTCGGCCGAGCCGTACCGGGGCAGCTCGGGCGGGAGCAGGGCGAGCTGCTGGAGGAGGACCGGGCCCTGGCTCCAGGGGCCGGGCTTGCACACGGTCCAGCCGTTCCAGTCGTACGTCACCGGCGTCTCGTAGGTCGCGGACCAGGCGGCGAGGTCGGCGGCCGTGAGGGTGCCGGTGTGGTGGGTGCCGCTGGTGTCCAGGGTGGGGCACGCGGCCTGGCGCACGAGGGCCTCGGCGATGAATCCGGTGCGCCACACCTGCCGCGCGGCCTCGATCCGCGCCTCCCGGTCGCCGGCCCCGGCGGTCTCGCCGAGCAGCCGCTTCCAGGTGGCGGCGAGCACGGGATTGCCGAAGAGCTCGCCGGAGCGGGGTGCCTTTCCGCCGGGCAGGTACACGTCGGCCGACGAGGTCCACTCCGTCTCGAACAGCTCGCGCACGGTCTCTACGGTCTCCCCGACGCGCTCCACGGGCGCGTGCCCGTGCTCGGCGTACCCGATGGCGTACTTCAGGACGTCGGCGAGGGACTTGGTGCCGTGATCGCGCAGGAGCACCATCCAGGCGTCGAACGCGCCCGGCACGGCGGCGGCGAGCGGCCCGGTACCGGGGACGAGGTCCAGCCCGAGCCCCCGGTAGTGCGCGACGGTCGCCCCGGCCGGTGCGACGCCCTGCCCGCACAGCACCCGCACCTCGCCCCCGGCCGGGGCCAGCAGGATCGGCACCTCGCCGGCCGGACCGTTCAGATGCGGCTCCACCACATGCAGCACGAACGCGCCCGCCACGGCCGCGTCATAGGCGTTGCCGCCGTCCTCCAGAACGGCCATCGCCGACTGCGAGGCGAGCCAGTGGGTGGAGGACACCATGCCGAAGGTGCCCTGGAGGGTGGGGCGGGTCGTGAACATACGGCCTCTCACCTCGCTGTTTACGCGTACCGGCCCGGACGACGGGCACTCAGGATGGGTCCTGGGGAGAATCTGGGGAGTTTGCGCCAGGGACCTCCTCCTCCCGCTCCCCCAGAAGGCTATCGATCGCCCTGCGCCCCTTCTTCCCCGCCTCCGGCATGAAGTGGGCGTAGTGGTCGAGGGTGATGGTCGGCGACGAGTGCCCCAGCCACTTGGCGAGGGTCACGACCGACTCGCCTGCCTCGAGGACTAGGGACGCATACGTGTGCCTCAACACGTGGAAACCGTCCTTCGGAGCAGCTTGCCACTGCCAAGGCTTCGCCCCCTCCACCTGCGGCATTATGACGCCTGCTCTGGCCAAAGCGGGCTTCCAGCGCATTCCCGAGTAGCCTGGGCCGCCAGCATCGAGCGCTGACAAGGGGGGGCAGATGCACGGCATTGGCGGAATTGGCCTCAATCCAATTATTCTCGCGAGCTCCGCGATCAGCAGTAAGTACGCCGAGCTCCACGGCGCACCAGGAGCAGCAGTTGGAGATATCGAACGTGTGGCCGGTAGCACCGTCTATGTTCAGCACTACAACGGAAGTGCCATTTACTGGCGTCGGAGCCAAGATGCGTTTTGGGTTCACGGCGTAATCTACCAGCGCTGGATGGAGCAAGGGGGTGAGGGAAGCTATCTGGGGCTACCTCGCACCGACGAACAACCTTGGACCGATCCGGACACGAACAAGGCGGGAGTGATCAGTCATTTCGATCGAGGCGCGATCTTCTTCGTCAACGACAGCGGCGAGACCTTAGAATTTCCGGCTCGAAAGGTCTTTCATACTAGCCACATCGGAGTCTCATCGATTGGCGGATGGGTACAGCTCGTCCTCACCAGCGCTGGCAGCTTCCATTATCGAGGCCACCTGCACAACAGCGGATTCGTCGGCCTGTACTGCACCGTGGCGACAGCGGTCAAGATTCCCGGAACAGATAAAGCGGTGGCGGCGCGGTACGAAGCCAACGTTGGCGGTACAACATCTTTGGACGGCCGCGATGAGGACTGGGACGAGAGCGGCTTCGAGCAGGCGATCCGCGACAACTGGGATGCCCTAGGCACCGCAACACAAAGCAGCTCGACCCTGGAAGCTGAACTTGGTGGCTGGGAGGTGGTGACACTGGTGCTGCTACCCATCGTTGGAGCAGTCGCGTTTGTCGCTCTGGTGTCCGGCGGGTCTCCAAGCAACCTTAACTGCAGCTTTGAGGGCACGCACACCGTTCTCGACAGGAACAACCACACGGAAACGACGCACGATGGCGTGCGGTGCCGCCGCCGCTAGATGCTTATGCATGCCTCCCACGATCTACACCATCGCGGTTCCAGCGTCGGGGCGGCCTTCGCATGACAGGAGCCGAGGTGTTCTGCACCACCACGACGAGCGCCATCCGCGCAACTACCCGGCCTTCCCCGGCCTCACCGCAGCCATCTGCGGCTACAAGCGACTACTCCGCCTCACCACGTAGGACACGGTCTTACAACGGCTAACACAATGAGGTGAATCGACCCTGACGGCCATTGCCAACATAGGAGTTGAGCGTTCCAACTGGTGGCCGGGGTTACGGAGGCGGGAAGTCCAGGGCTCCCTTGCCGACGTGGACTGGTCTCGGACAGGATCGAGTCATGACGGACAAGCGCGAGCAGCACCCGCCTTCCTACGGCGAGTGGTCCCGGGAGGCGAACCAGGAGCTGATCGGCTGGGCACTGCACCCCACCAGCTCGGACACCTTGATGGAGATCGGTAACGGGCTGTTGGGCAACTTCCAGCCGAGCTTTTTCGCCGAGTTGGACTGGCAGACGTACCGGCCGGACCAATCGGACGACGACACCCGTCAGATCATGTGCATGATCAATGACTTCCTCTTCTTTTATTCGATCACCCACAACATTGCGCTCCGGCATCCGGAAAGCCCGGCCGACGCGTTCACCGAGGACGACCTGCGGCGGTTCGTGGCGCTTCACGAGGCGTACCTGGCCCACTGGCTCGGGCCACAGGGTCCGGCTTTACTGGAAGAGTTGGACCGCTACGTGGAGTCAGTTCGTCAGCCTTACTGGGCCGACCTGGAGGCGGAGATCCTCCGTTATGGAAGGAATCGGCTGGCCACGATTAGCACGTCACCCATGGTGTCTGCCCGCTTGACGCAGGTGCTGGACGTTCTACTCGCCAACATGATCTACCTCTACCTGGACCTGCCCTGGACACGCCGGAAGGCGAGGGCTGCAATTGACCGGATGCTTGCCGTCACGGCGGAATCACCGCTGCTGGGCTCGGGCAAGAGCTACTCGGCGGACGATGCACATAGATTCAGCGCGCTATTGCGGGATTGGGCAGGGATCGCCCGCGGCGAGGGTCTGGCCGACTGGGCGGAGCTCGCCGACGACGCGGCGGTCTGCGCCGGCGCGCTCGACGTCGATACGCTGGCAAAATACGAGGGCCAGTGGGCGACGGGGCGCACGCCCTGCGCCCGTTGCTCGATGTGGTTCGCCTTCGACACCATCACCTCGATGGACACGACCTGCAGCTACGTCAACTGGGCACAGCGCGGCGTCGTTTTCATCCCGGCGGGCATTGGCACCGCGGAGTGCCTCTACTGCGGCTTCGTCGCGCCGCTGGACTCACCGAAGATGTTCTATGCCGAGCAACGCGATCAGGTGGTCTACCTCGTTCCGACGAAGGACATGCTCGGCGAGGAGGAGGCGGCCGAGTTCTGGCGGGCCACCATCGAAGATCTGCGCGTGCGCTATGTGGAACACCTTGACGACGCAGCGCGGGAACGCTTTGAGAACGCGGCCGAGCTCCTCACCTGGAACGTCCGGAGCTTTCTCTACGCCATCCAGATGGGTGAGGACATCGCCGAGGACCACGTTTACACCTTCGTCGCGCTCGCCGACGGCTATGGCCTGATCTACGACGGCTCGAAGCGGTTCGCCCGCGTCCTTACGCCTGGTGAGGTTGACTGGTACCGGTCGACGGGCGCGCTTGAGCTAGCTCAACCGGAAATGGAGCGGGATGTTGCCTCCGCCCTGCCCGGCGTCGACGGGCCGCCGCTCGACGTCAACTCCAGCGACTTCGTACAGCGCGTCCTCCATCGGCTGACGGACATCAATGACTGGATCGACGCCAAGGCGGCCCAGGCCCGGCGCCAGTCTGGCGAGGCTGGTCCAGTGCCGAGCGCCGGCCAGTCCGCACAGAGTGGTGAGGCGGCGCAGTGAGCACGATCCTCGACTTTCTGACCTCCGATACGGGTCTTTTCGCTGCGATCGCCGCAGCCGTCGGCGTGGTCGCGGCCGTAGTCGGCGTCGTGCAGCCCATCCTGGCCCGGCGGCGGGAAAGCCGGGAGGCCAGGGCAAACCTCGCGATGACGAGTCCGCTGCTGTCCGACCTGTCCCTCTCGTCCAACTCGTACGACCTGCGCTTCGAGATGACCAATACAGGCGTGCACACCGCTGTCGCGGTCGCGGTGCGGCTGCGCGTGTTGGAGCGTGGACCGAGCACGACAGTCGTGCCCACGGTCACGGAAGCGCCGCTGCGGGTGAACAGTCACCGTGTCAAGTTGCGCCCCGAACATGACCTTTACGACGTCCGCGCCCGTGCGTACGGTCCGGCCCTACCGCCGCTCGCCTTCGCCGACGGCGAGGCTGAGGCATTCTCCATCAAGCTCGTCGCCGACGAACCGCAGCGCTACGTCATACGCATCGAAGTCGAGTGGTACGACACTAAGAACCCCGCGCACGTATGCGTGCTGCTGGGCAAGCCGGTCGAGGTTGACTTCCCGCCACGTGCTGGTAGCGGACGGAGTATCACCATGAGACCGGGAGGCAGTGATCAGTGACGATGCGGCCGGAAGCGCCGTTGCGTAACAGTGTGCACCGACTTCGCTGAATGCGAGAAACGGCTAACACAATGATGTGGATCGACCCTGGCGGCCGTTGCTGACATGCGAGTTGATCGTTCGGCCTGGTGTGGGCAGCGCCGTCGTTGAGGAGGCACCCGGCTGGGGAAGGGAGAGCGGCACTGGCCGACTTCACGGCTCTGGCCGCAGTTCCGTGATGCAGGCCGTTCCATTCGAGTCGAACATTCGTGGCTACTCGTGCTTTCGATCGCGCCTGCTGCCCGTGGCCGTACGCTATTCATGGAAACTGGAATCTCACACACCTGTTTGGTGGCTCGCCAGCATGGGCGGAAAACCGAGCAGTAGCGTGGGCCCACGGTAGAGAATCGTGTGAGGCCGCTGGCGACAACCGTCTTCGGCTGACGGCGTGTGAGGAGGCTGGACATGGGCTCCGTTGTCGTGGGCGTGGCTGGAACTCTGCTCGGAGTCTTGATTGGCGGCGCACTCCAGCAGATGCAGGCATCGCGTAACCGCAGGTGGCAGCAAGAGGACGCCCTCAGCGCTGCGAAGCAGAACGCCTATTCCGAGTTTCTTCGGTCGATTAGCGCCAGCTATGGGCAAGCGAAGTCTGGTCAGCGGAACCGTTCGGAGGATGGCCGCCTCCACGCCGCCACGGCTGAGATCGAAATTCTGGCCGGTAAGGAGGTGTCACGAGACGCTCGTAAGCTTGTGGAATGGGTTATCGAGGCGCATTCGATGATCGCTGATGGCGCCAGTGACGAGGAGGCGGGGGTGGCTGAGGTCAATCGCGATCGATACGCGGTGATTGAGCTGTTCAAGGCCGACCTCGGGCTCAAAACACATCCCTAGCTTCATCGCCTGTCGCTGGCCGTCCGGGGCCGGATGCTGCAGGCAGTTTCGTTAGTCATGGCCGTGTGAGGACACGGGTCCGGAGGAGTTCGAACGAAGCTCTGCCGTACATGGCTCGCTTGAGTGTTTTTACTCGGTTCACGTGCCCTTCGACCACCCCTGAGCTCCACGGCAGGGTGAGTCCGGCGGTGACGGCGTCTAGATCCCGGCGGAGGAAGCCAGCGAAGCCCTCATGGGCTTCGGCGCATCCTGCTCGGCCTGGCGGATCCACTCCAGCAGCAGGTATCCGCGCTGGTGCCGGACCAGATCGGCGAAGGCGCGGGCGAGGTAGCAGGCTCGGGTGATGTCCGGGCAGGCAAGCCGGACTTGTGACAGCCGCTCGTTCTGGCTGTCGGTGAGCGTCTCGCGAGGCCGCATGATCCACGAGGTGATCTTGCGAGGGCTCGGAATTTCGGCGCGGACCGGTTCGGCGGTGCCCGCGCGGAGGGCGGCGAGGTGTTTGCGGACGACCTGGCGGCTGCCGCAGTAGCCGCGGGCCTGGATCTCCAGGAACAGGCGTGTGCCGCTGACCTGGCCTTGGGCTTCGGTGAAGCGGGCGTTGAGGTATGCCTTGAACGGCTCCAGGACGCCGTTGGGGCGGCGGTCGCGGGCGGAGGCCAGCAGTTCGTCGAGGTCGGTGTCGCGGAAGCGGCGCACGGTCTTGCGGTCGAGGTTCAGACGGCGGGCGATGGCGCTGATCGTCCAGCGTTTCTCCAGCAGGCGGTGGATGTCCTCGTAGCGGTGGCGGGTGCGTTCGATGATCTGGGTGCGGGGCAGTTCCGCGGGCGGTAACAGCATCGGGGGCGGCTCCGGCACCACGATTCCCGTCTCCTCCTCGGCGCGTTTGCGCAGGCAGTCGCGGTGCTGGTGGCAAGTCTTCTCCACCGCGGCGGACAGGTTCCGCAACAGGTGCCAGCGATCAGCGACTTCCAGGGCATGAGGGGCGGCTTCCTTGACCGCCTTGGTGTAGGCGCTGGCTCGGTCCCGGCAGATGATCTCGGCGCCGGGATGCTCGGTGAGCCAGACCGCGAACGTCTCCGAGGTGCGGTCGGGCAGCACATCGACGACCCAGCCGGCCTCGACGTCGACCAGCACGGTGCCGTAGGTGCAGCCCTTGCGGAAGGCGAACTCGTCTACCCCCAGCACCCGCGGCGCTCGGTCCGGCACCGTCGGTGCCGTCAATAGCCTGAGCAGCCGGGTCCGGCCCGCGACCAGCCGCAGGTGGCGGCACAACCGTGCGGCCGGACGGCCGCCGAGCTCGAGCGCGATCGACCGCAGCCAGCCTGTCAGCCCGGTGCTGGA
Source organism: Streptomyces sp. NPDC040589 (assembly GCF_055594445.1). NCBI lineage: Bacteria > Bacillati > Actinomycetota > Actinomycetes > Kitasatosporales > Streptomycetaceae > Streptomyces > Streptomyces sp. NPDC040589. The sequence goes on from NZ_JBVIWP010000002.1 coordinate 1,008,267, forward strand.
GCGGCGGTGCCGCTCGGACAGTCCCGGCACCTGCTCGACGAACGTCTTGCGGGAACAGCTCTTCCGGTCACAGAAGTACCGGCGGACCCGCAGCCGGACTATGACCCGGCGTGATCCCAAGGGCCTTTCATCCAGGGCGCGTTGGTACGTGCTGTGTGTGCGCCTCGCCTGTTTCCGGCAGTCCGGGCACCGGCCCGGGTGAGCGGTGGACACCGCCTCCACCACAAGGACGTCGGTGGAGTCGCTGACGCGTTCCACTCGCACATCGATCCCGGGAAACAGCACAGCCTCGACCGTCTTGCTCGCCATGGCAGGAAACACTCTGCCGAAACGATCCCTCGTTCCCCTCGCTGACCTGGGGATTCACGGAACTGCGGCCAGAGCCGATTTCACAGATCCTCATCAGCGTTCGTGACACGGGCCACAAGGGCTGGTTACCGGCCTTCCGCGACGCCACCTTGTTCAAGGTCGCATGCGCCAACGGCCTGCAACGCAATGAGACCCGGATGCTGGATCTCACCGACTTTCGGCCGCAACCCCGGCGACCACACACGGTGACGCCAAATTCCATCGGGAAGAGCACGGGGAAGCCCAGTCGGCTGGGCTACACATCATCCCTGCCCGACGCCCCTGTCGAGCAAGCCCAAGGCTGAGTACAGCGAGACCGAGAGGGTCATCCATACGACGAATGCCCCACCACCGCAGAGCACTGCGCGTGGCATGCTTCCGTCCGCTGCCCAAGACAGCACACCCGCGATGACTGCGACTAGCAGAGACAGGACAGTTGCCAAGGCGACGAGCAGGAGGCGCGTCAAAAGTCCGGAACTCAACGGCCGACATCCTTCTGTGAGGGTGGCCGTTCCGAGACATGCCGTCTCAGCCCGACCACCGAAGCACGATGGTTGGCTGAGACGGTGTAACCCCTGGAAAGCAGCGGACCGCTGTGGGTCCACGCAGCCGCGAGGTCACGCCCTCAATCAGTTCTCGGATGATAAGCGACTCCAGGAGAGCACGCCAGAGTGTGGTCATAAGGCGAAAGCCATCGGCCATCGCTCAGGGTGACCGCGGGGGCGATCCTGGCCGGAACATGCGACGCCTCAACATCCGAGCCCACCAGTCCCAAGGCCGGGGCAGGCACATCGAACGCTCGCTGGATCAGTAGCCGGCCCTGGCCGCTAGTTCGGAAGCGATCCTCGCACAACGCGCGGCGTACCCCTGAAGGTGGCGTTCCTGGAATTCTGCCGCGTCCCAATCCTCCTCGTGCACTTCTCCGTCTGGCCAGACGTACGCCCAAGCGGCAGACCCGCAGGTCAGATCGATTCGCCGCAGGTCGTACCGATCATCTTCGAAGGTGTCGAGGACTCGCCACTCCCGCTCGCTCAGGCCCGTCAGCAGCAGGCCGGGGGCTTCAGAGCCGGGCGCGGAGACAAGACCGGGGTATACGCGACCGTCGAGAGCCGCGGCGCGCCAGCCCAGTGTGGTGGCGGGCCGACGCTCGGGGACGCGTCCAATGAGGCCGATAAGCACCGGTTCGAACTGAAGCGTGCCGTAGACAAACAGGGCCGTCGGACCGTCAGCAAGTCGATTCGGCGGCGGACTTTGTAAGCCCACCAAGCACTCCGCCGGGTTCGAGTCCCGCATGTACACCTCCGTTGGATCAGGCTGGGGTGGAGGTGAGCAGGCGCCGGTCCTCTCGAGCGCCTGCCCGTCTGCCTCATGCGCGTGGTAAGAACGCCGCCAAAGTCGAGAATCAGGCCACGGTACGGGGTTGACAAGGCAGCGTCCTCGCCGATCTGGTCGTACGTATTAGCGTGAGCAGCTGGTAGTTGGCCAGGTCCGCGGGCTACATGATCCCCTTCCATCGCCACGGCGGCGCCCCGGCCCGGCCGCGAAGGCAGTCGACGCGGTACTGCGCCTCGCGCCGCCACTCTGGGCGGGTGGCGGCGTGCTGCGCCGCGTAGGTCGTCATCCGAAACTCGCGTACGCCGGCAAAGAGTTCATACCCTTCCCACTCCGTTACGTCGGTGCCGTAGGTCTCGCAGAACGCGGCGTACTGTTCGGCAGACACTGCGCCGGTCGTGGTGAGCTTGACGGCGGTCGACACGAGATCCCACTCCGGTGGGCCGTACGAAGCGCGCTCGAAGTCCACCAACAACGGGCCGGCCTCCGTGCGCGCCACATTGCCGACCCATGCATCTCCGTGGACTACACACTCCGGCAGGCCCCTCGGCCTCGAAGCCCACTGAGTCTTGAGGTCTGTGAGGCGGTCGTGCAGCCACTGTCGGTCATCGTCGGAGAGCGAGCTCGCTGCCTCGATACGCTCGACCAGCCGGACGAACGGGTCTAGCTCGCCGAGCGGCAGGTCTGGTTTCGGCAGGGCGTGCAGTTGCTTGAGGAGCGCGACGACGTCGGCGACGGTCCCGATTTCATGTGGCGGCAGCTCTTGCCAAAACGTCACTGGGTACCCGTTCGCCGCTACCGGCTGCCGCAGGTCAAGGGCGCGTACGGCAGGCACGCCCTGTGCGGCCAGCCAGCGGGCGACCAGAACCTCGCGCGTTGCGGCGGCGGACTGGCCGGGCCGGGCGATACGCACCACCACCCCCCTGGGAAGACGCCAAATGGCGTTCTCGGCGAGCCGTATCGGTTCCGCGTCGGTCGCGTCGAGGCCGGCGGCGAGGCACGCCGCCTGAAGTACGGCCTGAGTGGGCGTGGGTGAAGTGGTCACGCCTGCACCGTAGCCGCGATGCGTTCGCGCAGGTCGCTGGCCTCGGAAAGCTTCCTGTGCCGGCCCGCGAACCGGGCGAGTTCCCGCAGGTCGTCGGCGGCCCGGCACGAGGTCAACTTGCCGACATCGTCCAACGCTTGGTGGCCGAGCACGATCGCGTACCGCGGGTCGTCGCCCTTTGCCATGACCAGGGAAGCGAGCTTCGTCTCGGAGATGGCCCGTGAGCGGGCGAAGGCGTTCCCGTGGCCCTTCACCGCTATCTCGAATCGGCGGGCAGCTTGCCCCGGGTCCTGGTCCGCGTGGACAGCGAGATCGAAGAGCGCGTGCGCGGTATCACCGTGGTGCTGGGCGTAGTCGTAGTACGCCATCCACGGCGGATCCTGTGCCGGATCTGACTGTTCGAACGCGGCGTCGGCTTCTCCGACCGCCCGCAGGGTGTTGGCCACGTCGCGCATCTTGCCGAAGGCGCGGGCCCGGGCGGTCTGCAGCATGGCACGCTCGGTCGCGGTAAGGCGGTCGGAGCGCACCAGGCCCTTCTCCGCATGGGTGAGGCCGGTGTCCGGATCTCCGACCCAGATTTCCTGCCGAGCCATGAACGAGTACGTCTTGGCGCGCAGGTGCCACTCCCCGGCTTCCTCCGCGCACTCGGCGGCCAGCCGGAAGCTGACTCGGGCATCGTCGTGGGCGTAAGCGTCGAACTGCGAGGCACCGACAACAATCCCCAAGCGGGCCACAGGTCGGCGCGTTCCGCCTGCCGGCCGGCTGGGGCACCGTGCTCGGCGCACGGGCCGAGCTGCACATCACCTACAAGGACGGCTCACACCACGTGGTCCGCAGTGACGAGACCTGGACGAGCACGCGGTCGGCCATCACCCGGGCCGACCTCATGGACGGGCAGACCACCGACCTCCGCGCCCAGCCGGGCACCGACCAGCCGGTCCTCGTCGACCAGGTCCGGGCCCCCGCGATCGCCGCCCGCGCCGCCCGTACGCGTGGTCGCCGCACGCCCGGCCGAGTCGGTCAAGCAACTCGAAGGCGGCCTCTGGATCGCCGACTTCGGACAGAACGCCTCCGGCTGGATCGCCCTGAGCGACCTCGGACCGGCCGGGACCCGAACCGTCATCGACTACGGCGAGCACCTCGGCGCCGACGGCGACCTGACGACCGCTCACCTGGGCTCCGCCCGCCCCGGCGAGGACACGATCCCGTTCGTCCAGCGCGACGAGGTCATATCGGCGGGCCGCAGCGAGACCTTCGAGCCGCGCCACACGGTGCACGGCTTCCGGTACGCCCGCATCCGCCGCGACGGCGCCCCGCTCGACCCCGCGAGCCTCACCATGCATGTCGTCCACACCGACCTGCGCCGCACCGGCACCTTCGCCTGCAGCGACGACGACCTCAACCGCCTTCATGAGATCGCCGACTGGAGCTTCCGCGGCAACGCCGTCGACGTTCCCACGGACTGCCCGACCCGCGAACGCCTCGCCTGGACCGGCGACTACCAGGTCTTCGCGCCGACCGCCACGCGCCTGTACGACGTCCTCGGCTTCAGCCGCAAGTGGCTGCGCTCCGTCCGCGACGACCAGCTACCCGACGGCCGGATCGCCAACTTCTCGCCCGACGGCCGCCGCATCAAGCACCACCTCGACGACCAGTTCGCCATGATGACCGGCTCGGCCGGCTGGGGCGACGCGATTGTCGCCGTCCCGTGGGAACTGTACGAGTCCTACGGCGACCGGGAGATCCTCACCGAGAACTGGGAGGCGATGGTCCGCTGGGTCGAGTGGGCGCTCACCACCGCCCGCACTGCCCGGCACCAGTCCCGTATCGATCGCTCGGCCGAGCCGCTGCCGCACGAGCAGTACCTCTGGGACGGATCCTTCCACTGGGGCGAGTGGACCGAGCCGAAAGCGAAGGCCGCCGATGGCACTCGCATCGACCCGATCAAGACCGACCCTGTCGCCTGGTTCATGGCCGACAAGGGCGAGGTCGGCACGGCGTTCCTGTACCGCTCGACGTCGACCCTCGCCGCCGTCGCAGGGGTGCTGCGCCGTGACGAGGACGCGGCCCGCTACACCGAGACCGCCGAGCGCGTCCGCGACGCCTGGCGCACCGAGTTCCTTTCCCCTGACGGACGCACCACCGGCGACACCCAGGCCGGCTATGTGCGCGCGCTGGCTCTGGGACTCGTCCCCGACGAACTGCGCGAGGCAGCCGCAGCGCGCCTCGTCGAGCTGATCCGCGCCGCCGGCACCCACCTCGGCACCGGCTTCCTCGCCACCGGCGACCTGCTCCCGGTCCTGGCCGACACCGGCCACGCCGACGTCGCCTACGAACTGCTGTTCCAGCGCACCGCACCGTCCTGGCTGTACATGCTGGACCGCGGCGCGACCACGATCTGGGAGGACTGGGAAGGCATCGACGACAGCGGCACGGCCCACGACTCCCTGAACCACTACAGCAAAGGCGCTGTGATCCGCTTCCTGCACACCCACACCCTGGGGCTGCGGCAGGCACCGGGATCGGTCGCCTGGGAGGCCTTCGAGGTCGCGCCCGTCCCGCACCCGTCGCTGACCTGGGCCCGCGGCACGCACGAGTCCCCGCAGGGCACGATCGCCGTCGAGTGGCGCAGGACCGGCGACGAACTCACCATCACGGTCGACGTCCCGGCTGCCACCACCGCACGCGTCGTCTTCCCCGACGGCACCACCGAGACCGCCACGGCAGGCGCCTTCAGCGCCACCCGCCGTATGTCCGAAGGGAGTTGAGATGACCGCCGATGAACAACCGATGACGCTGGAGGAGAAGGCGGCGCTCCTGTCCGGCATGACCTTCTGGACCACCCGCGGAGCACCTGCCATCGGCCTGCGCTCGCTGCGGCTCGCCGACGGCCCGCACGGCACCCGCCTCCAGCGGGAATGCGACGACCACCTCGGCATCTCCCGCAGCGTGCCCGCCACCTGTTTCCCGCCAGCCGTCGCCGTGGCGTCGAGCTGGAATCCGCAGGTGGCCGAGACGATCGGCCGACTGGTGGCGGCCGAGGCCAGGGCGCTCGGCGTCGACATCGTCCTCGGCCCGGGCGTCAATATCAAGCGCTCGCCGCTGGGCGGCCGCAACTTCGAGTACTTCTCGGAGGATCCGCTGCTGTCCGGCGTGCTCGGCGCGGCGCACGTGCGCGGCCTGCAAGCGGGCGGCGTCGGCGCGTCGGTCAAACACTTCGCCGTCAACAACCAGGAGACGGACCGGTTCAGGATCAGCGCGGACGTCGACGAGCGGGCGCTGCGCGAGATCTATCTGTCCGCCTTCGAGCGGGTGGTGACCGAGGCCCGTCCGGCGACCGTCATGTGCGCCTACAACCGGGTCAACGGCGTGCCCGCCTCCGAGCACACCTGGCTGCTGACGGAACTGCTCCGCGACGAATGGGGCTTCGACGGTCTCGTGGTCTCCGACTGGGGCGCGGTGACCGATCCGGTCGCGGCCGTCGCCGCGGGCACGGATCTGGAGATGCCGGGCACGGACGGGGCCAGCGCCGCGAGGATCGTCGCGGCCATGCGCAGCGGGGCACTGCCTCAGGAGACTGTCGACCGAGCCGTCGCGCGTCTGGCGGGCCTGGCCGCCCGCGTCGCGGAGCCGGACGGCATCCAGGGTTTCGACGCGGACGCCCACCACGCCCGTGCCCGCGAACTGGCCGCCGACTGCATCGTCCTGCTGCGCAACGAGGACGACACGCTGCCGCTGACGGGTACGGGAGGCATCGCCGTGATCGGCGCCCTCGCAGCGGATCCCCGCTTCCAGGGGGGCGGTTCGTCGAAGGTCCAGCCCACGCGGGTCGACACCCCGCTCGACGCCATCCGCGCGGCGGCGTCGCTGCGCGGCCGGGACGTGGTGTACGCGGCGGGCCACCGGCTGGACGACGCCGAGGACGCTGCGCTGTTCCGCGAGGCGGTGGATGCGGCCGCCCGTGCCCGGGTCGCGATCGTCTTCGCCGGCAGCGAGCAGGAGACCGAAGGCTCCGACCGTGCCGACCTCCACCTGCCGTCCGCCCAGGTGGCGCTCATCCAGGCCGTCGTGGAAGCCGCGGCACGCACCGTGGTCGTGCTGTCCAACGGCGGTGTGGTGACCCTGGAGCCCTGGCACGACTGTGTCGACGCCATCGTCGAGGCATGGCTCCTGGGCCAGGCCGCCGGCGGTGCGATCGCCGATGTGCTCTTCGGCGAGGTCTCGCCCTCCGGACGACTCGCCGAGACGATCCCCTACTGGCTGCAGGACACCCCCTCCTACCTGAACTTCCCCGGCGAGCAGGGACATGTGCGCTACGGCGAGGGCGTGATGGTGGGCTACCGCCACCACCTCAGCGCCGAACAGCCCGTGCGCTACCCGTTCGTCCACGGGCTGAGCTACAACTCGTTCTCGACGTCGATCGCCGGCGTGGACGTCGTGGGTGACGACGCCGTCGCCGTCGAGGTGGACGTGCTCAACAACGGGGAGATGCGCGCCAAGCACGTCGTCCAGGTCTACGTCGCCACCCATGAGGGGCCCGTCCACCGCCCGGTCCGTGAACTGCGCGCCTTCGCCAAAGCGGACCTCGAACCCGGGCAGTCGCGCACCATGAGCTTCACCCTGGACCGCCGGGCCTTCGCCTACTGGGACATCGAGTCGCACGGCTGGACCGTGGCCAGCGGCAGCTACCGGATCCAGGTCGGGCAGGATGCCGCGACCGTGCTGGACGAGCGGGAGGTCGTCCTGGCCGGCGACGCACACGTCACGCCCCTCACCCTCGACTCGACGCTCGGGGAGTGGATGGCGCACCCGGTGGTCGGACCGATTCTGAAGAGCCGGGCCGCCGAGGCAGGAATGCCGGCCGTCGGGGCAGATCCGCAGGGCATGGAGATGGCGGCAGCGATGCCGATGCGGCAGCTCATCCCGATCACCGGGGGTCTCATGCGCGAGCCGGACCTCGAACAGCTCCTACGGCTCGCCGCGGCAGGGGACGGCCGCGTGCAACCCGGATGAACGGGCAGCTGAACCGTGCCGTCCCCGACGTACTCCAGCTTCAGCGACGCATCCGCCACTACCAGTGCCACGGACAACGCCGGCACCTCCTGCCCGGCCGGCGCGGGCCACTGCCGGTCAGCGGGACACCGACCGCGCGTCGGCACCGGCGAGCGCGTCCCGCGCGTCTGCCAGTACGGCAAGAACGCCCCGGGCGGCTGTGCGGATGGTGGCCTCGTCCGGCCGGACGGACGGTTCGAGGGCTGCCTTGATCGTGTGACCGAGCAGGTCCGCACGACGCTCCGGGGGGAAGTCTTCGCCCGGAGGTGCGGCGATGCCACCTGTCATGAAGCCGGTCAGCACCGCGTCGATGGTGTGGATCTGGTCCGCCGCCGACGCCGTGACCGCCAGCAGCCCGTGCTCACGCCATACATCGACGAGACCGACGAGCAGGTCACGGAAGCCGAGCTCCTGGGCGACGGGGACACCGCTCCCGGAAGTGGCGAGTGCGCCGAGGACTTCACTGTCACTGGCGTGGATGGCCCGGGTCAGAGGGCTTCGGGTCTGCTCGATGAAGACCTGCCGAACCAGCCTGCCGGGTAGGGCGGCGGAGGGGTCCTGCTCGATTCCGGCGGCGATGGTGCCGAGCGTCTCGTGGAGCTCGCGTCGCAGCAGTTCGGTGAACAGCACCTCTTTCGTCTTCCAGTGCAGGTAGACGGTGCCCTTGCCGATCCGGGCGCGGCGCGCGATCTCGTCGACGGTGATCCGCTTGTAACCCCACGCCAGCAGCAGTTCCCGCGCGGCGGCCAGAATGCGCTCGGCGCGCTCGTCGTCGGGCCGCGGGGCATGCGGGGAAGCGGCCAGGTGATCTGCGGTCATGAGCACAGCATCTCACCCCACAAGTTGTGTGACCAGATTTCAAAACTGGTCAACTGGTTTCGATCAGTGGTACGGTCAATGCCATGACCTCCTCGTCACTCCCCCCACACAGCGCCCGGCGCGCCCTGATCGTCGGTTCCGGCATCTCCGGTATGGCTGCGGCGCTGAGCCTGCACCGGGCCGGCTGGCAGCCCCTGATCATCGAGCGGGCCCCCGCCCGCCGCACCGGCGGCTACTTCGTCCGTTTCAACGGTCCCGGTTTCACCGCCGCCGAACGCCTTGGCCTGCTGGACTCACTTCCAGACCGCCGCGACCCCGAAGGCCGCATGTTCGAAGTCGACTCCCGCGGTCGCCTCACGCCCGGCATGCCGTTTCCCGCGGAGCTCAACGGCACCCCGATGCGGATGCTGCTGCGCAGCGATCTCGAGCGCGCCCTGTACCAGGCGATCGAGGGCCTGGGGGTGGAGATCCGCTACGGCACCGGGCCCGCCGCCGTCGCCCAGGACCGCGACCAGGTGACCGTGACCCTCACCGACGGGTCCGTGGAGAGCGCGGATCTGCTCATCGGCGCCGACGGTATCCACTCCACCGTCCGCTCCCTGGTCTTCGGCCCCGAGGACCTCTACCGCAAGGACTTCGACCACGTCGTGGCCGCCTGCGTGATGGACGGCCCGCTGCCCGGCATGCGCGAGGGCGACGCCCTGGTGGTCACCGCCCCCGGCCGTTCCGCCTGGATCAACAGCTACCGCGACCACCCCCCGGTCGCCTTCCTGCTCTACCGCACCGACTGGCCCGCCGCCGAGATCCGCAAACGGCCCTCCGACGCCCTGCGCGAGGCGTTCGCCGACTTCGGCGGCGACGCCGTGCCCGCGATGCTGGACGCGATGGACCGCTCTGAGTCCGTCCTGTTCGACCAGGTCAGCCAGATCCACCTCAATCGGTGGAGCCAGGGCCGGGTGGTCCTGCTCGGGGACTCCGCCTGGTGCATGACCCTCCACTCCGGCCAGGGCTCCGGCATGGGCATCACCGGCGCCGAACTGCTCGCCCGCCTGCTCACCGAACAGGACAGCATCCCCGCCGCCCTCGGCTCATGGGAGCAGCAGCTGCGCCCGCTGATCACCCGCCACCAGAAGGAAGCCCTGCGTATGCAGCACTTCTTCATGCCCGCCAACAAACTCGGCTACATCGCCCGCCGCGGCTTCATCCGCGCGACCCGAACGCCCCTCGGCTCCCAGCTCACCAAGGCCTTGATGAAGTAACCTTCCCAGCCGCGGGCACGGCGAGGGCGCCTCTATGCAGCGACAGTACGAAACAGTTTCGCTCTGAAGCCTGCGCATCCCCGCCCCCACCTAGGCGCTGACGAAGACCAGCCTTCCGGTCCTCGTGGCCCCCGAGGCGGACGCGCCATGAACGTCACCGTCTACGCGAGGGACCAGGAACTGGTGACCACCCGGTCCCGCTACGAGCGGCAGTGCCCGCGTCACCGGCACCTACGAGCACCGCCCTGTCACCGTCTCCACCTACGTGGAGGCAGGAAAATCAAGGGCGGCCACATATTCCGAAACAGAGCACAAGATACTATTAAGGTGATTTTTTAGGCTGTTTACCGATCTCCTACCGCATACACAGGATCGTGATCAAGCGGGAGGCGAGTTGACACCTGCGACGGGCAAAGCCAGGCGCCACCCCCCACAGTCCAGACTGACGTTCCCCTGCGCGCATCACTCGCATACGTCTGACACCGCGCTGCGAGGCGCGGGGATGCTGACGCTGGTTCTCCATGCGATGGGAGGGCTGGGCTGCGTCCTGTACTGGTGCGATCCTGGTGATCGCAGGCTGCGCCTGGTCGCGGCCTGCGGATTGTCCTCGCAGAGCGCGGAGGCGTTGGCGAGTCTCCCCGATGAGCAGGATGTGGCGCCGGTGCTCGCCGTGCGGCGCGGTGGCTATGCCTGGGTGGCTGGGGACAGCCTGAGCATCGGGGCGGCCGGCACGGCAGCGGTGCCCCTGCTCGGCCCCGATGGACCGATCGGCGCGCTTTCCGTGATCACGGCAGAGTACGAGCCCGATGAGGTCCAGCAATCATTTCTGCGTGCCATGGCCAGGTGGGTTGTCAGTCGCCTGGAGGATCTGCCCGGCGCCCCGGCCGCCCGCGTACCAGAGACCCGCACCGAGCGGACGGCCCTGATGGGCAGGCTGACCGCGGCGCTTGCCGAGGCCCTCACCTCGGAAGAGGTCGTGCGGGCCGTCGCAGCCCACGTCCTGCCCCCGTTCGGCGCCGACGGACTCATAGTCTGGGTGATGGAAAGCGGCCGACAGCGTGTGGTCGGCTCCGCGGGATACGTGCAGGACTTCGTCCATCTGCTGGACGGGATCCAGATAGCCGACTACCCGGTGGCAGCCGACGTCCTGAGGGCTCGTCATCCCTGGTTCGTCGAATCGGTTGAAGAATATTGTCGGCGCTATCCCGCGCTGAAGGACGTGGCGGCGGCGTCCCACAAACAGTCGTGGGCGTTCCTGCCCATGATCGCTTCCCGACACACCATCGGCGTCTCCGTCATTTCTTTCACCCGGCCACATGACTTCAGCGACGAAGAGCGTGCCCTATTGACCACCCTGTGCGGTCTGATCGGACAAGCCCTGGAACGGGCCCGGTTGTACGACGTGGAGCACGCCCGTGCACAGGGACTGCAGCGCAGCCTGCTTCCCAGGACGCTGCCCTGCCTGCCTGCCGCCGGCGCCGCCGCCCGCTACCTGCCGTCGGGCAGGGGCGAGCAAATCGGTGGCGACTGGTACGACCTGATCGCACTGTCCGCCGACAGGGTGGCCATGGTGGTCGGCGACGTCATGGGACACGGCATCCCCGAAGCGGCCACCATGGGCCAGCTGCGCACCGCGGTGCGCACCCTCGCCGACCTGGACATGCCTCCTGACGAGCTGCTCAGCCGACTCAACGACCTGGTCAGCGACCTGGGCGAGGACTGGTACGCAACCTGCCTGTATGCCGTCTTCGATCCGATCACCCGGATATGTTCGTTCTCCTTGGCCGGTCATCCCCCACCGGTCATCGTCCAACCCGACGGCGCCGTCCACATACCCGACCTGGCCGCCGACCCGCCGCTGGGGGCCGCCACGCCACCGTTCGAAATACACCATGTGTTGCTGCCCGAGGAGAGCCTGCTGGTCCTGTACACGGACGGTCTCGTCGAATCCCCCGACCAGGGTCTGGACCGGGGACTGGCCATGCTGCGACAGATCCTCGCCCAGAGTGCGGCGCCCGTCTTCACGGCGCGGGACGAGGCCGACCGCATCCGACACCTCGACGACCTGTGCGACACGGTGGTCTCGGCCCTGCTGCCCCAGCATGGCCAGACGATCGACGACGCGGTGCTGCTGATCGCCCACACCCGGGCCATGAACGCCAGCGATGTCGCCACCTGCGTCCTCCCGGAGGATCCCCGCGCAGCTGGACAGGCCCGCGCATTCGTCCGCGAGCGACTGGACGCATGGGGCCTGGACGAACTGGCGATCACCACCGAGTTGCTCGCCAGCGAACTGGTCGGCAACGTGATCCGCCACGCCGGGGGCCCTATCCGCCTGCGCCTGCTGAACAGCCGCTCCCTGACCTGCGAGGTCTACGACGGCAGCCTCAGCACCCCGCGCATCCGGCACGCCGCCTACACCGACGAGGGCGGCCGCGGCCTGCAACTCGTCTCCGCCCTCTCCAGACGCTGGGGCGCCCGCTACCTGCGCGACGGCAAGTGCATCTGGACCGAGCAGGACATCCCGCACCGCGCCACGTGAGAGCAGCCCGGCCATCGTCCTGCCGCGTCGGTCATGGAGTCGCCGCCACGCATGCCGCGCAGTAGGCCATCCGGGCACCCCATGGTCGAGTCCTTGCGGTAGAGGACTCGGCCGGCACCGCGACGACCAGACGGCGCGACACCGTGGCGTAAGCCGCGGGCGGTGCATGACCCGCGCCATCAGCCCACCTGTCGTCACCAAGCTGACGAAGGCGCACATGAACTGACGCTCCGGCAGCCCCGGAACCAGGTCACCGGTGCGTTGCGGCCACGTCTGCGGCCCATTGATGGGCCGGACTACGCGCGGGGTGGGCCGGGTTCACGACCGGCGCCTCGCGCCGTCGGCCTCGGCGTGCGTCGGTTCCACTGGCCGGGGCGTCAGGTCGCGGACGTCCTCGGCACCCCCCAGGGCCTCGCTGTCCACGGCGACGAGCTCTTCTTCTCGCGAACTGGGGAAGGTCGTCGCGGGCTGGGAGGGTGTCTTTACTGCGAGCCGGAGTCGGCGCGTGAGACGAAGTCGCCGATACGGGTCCACATCTGCGGCGGGTTGGAGTACATCGGGAAGTGAGCACAGTGCTCGATCTCGGCGAGTTCCACGCCGCCTTCGGCCAGAGCGGGGAGGTAGGACAGGGTGTTGTTCTGCTCCCCGTACATGAACATCCTCGGTGCGCGGAGTGCGAGGAACCGGTCGAGCAGCTTGCCGTGGTCGGAGAGGTCGACCATGGACTCGAAGATCGCCCGGACCGCTGCGGCCCGGACCTTGTGGGGAAGGCTCGCCGCGTACAGGGCGCCGCCGTAGAAGCGTGACCCTGCGACGCGTTCGGCGAACCGGGCCAGGAACTCGTCGGGATCGTCGTGGGAGTGGGTCACGATCTGCCGGCTGAGGAAGCAGTCCTCGGGTGCGAGGTTGCCCTCGATGTCGGTGAAGCTCGCGATCCGGCCGGGGTCGCTGTCGGCGAGCAGGAGTGCGGTCAGGCCGCCCATCGAGTGTCCGACGAGGTGGAACCGGTCGATCTGCCTTGCCTGGAGGACCCGTTCGGCGACGGAGGTGAGGAAGGGGATGGAGACGGCGCCGAGGTCCGCGCAGGTGCTGGCGCCGCAGCCGGGTGCGTCGTAGGCGAGGACGGGGTGGTCGGCGAGTGGTTCCTGCTGGACGACGTCCACGTAGTCCTCCTTCGTCGAGCCGAAGCCGTGGAGGAACACCAGGGGGGTGCCAGTGCCGCCGCGGTGGAGGCCGGACACCTCTACGCGGGTCGCGCCGACGGTGAGGGGGAGCGTAAAGCGTTCGAGCTTCCTGACGGGGCTCATCGGGCGTCCTCCAGCTGTGGTGCGGCTGACTCGTGCTGCGTGTGCGTGGGGCAGAGGGCGGTCTGCAGTCGCTCGATCGCGGTGATCAGCGTGGCGTCGTCTACGGCGAAGCACACCCGGATGCGTCCGGGCGCGTTGAACGCCTCGCCGGGCACGACCGCGAGATGGGCGGTGTCGAGAAGCCATGCGGCGAAGTCGGCGCTGCTGGTCCAGCCGTGGCCGCGGAGCAGTCCGGTGACGTCGGGGAAGGCGAACATGCCGCCGTCGGGCAGTGGGCAGTCGATGCCGTCGATCCCGTTCAGCGCCTGGACCAGCAGGGCGCGTCGGCGCCGGTAGGCGCGGGCGGCCTCGATGGGGGTGCCGGGGTCGGTCAGGGCGGCGAGGGCGGCCCGCTGGTTGACCGTCGGGACGTGGGTGATGGTGCGGGACACGTGCAGCCGCGCCGAGGCGATGATCTCCGGTGGCGCCGCGAGCCAGCCGACGCGCCAGCCGGTCATGGCGTGTTCCTTCGACACCCCGCCCACCACGACGGTACGGCCGTGCAGCTGCGGAGCCACACGCAGGATCGACCGGTAGGTCCCGGTGTAGTCGAACGCCCGGTAGATGTCGTCACTGATGACCCAGATGCCGTGCCGCTGTGCCCAGTCGGCGACCTGCCGCAGCCGGGAGGCGGGGTGGACGGCGCCGGTGGGGTTGCCGGGGCTGGAGAGGATCACCGCCCGGGTGCGCGGGGTACGGCCGTGGTCGAGTGCCTCGGCCGAGAGCCGGAAGTGCTCGTCGGTGGCGACCGGGACGGCGACACCACCGGCGGCGGTGACCACCTCGGCGTGCCCGGGCCAGCCGGGCGCGGCGACCAGGACTTCGTCGCCGGCGTCGATCAGGGCCTGGGCGGCAAGGAAGAGGGCGTGCTTGGCGCCGAGGGCGATCTGGACGTCGTCCGCGCTCCAGGGCACCCCGGTGTCACCGGCGACGGCAGTGGCGACGAGCGCGCGCAGGGCGGGGTCGCCCTGGGCCGTTCCGTAGTGGTGGGTGGCGGGGTCGCGAACGGCGTCGACGGCGGCCTGGACGACCGCGGCACTGGTGGCGGCCTGGGGTTCACCGGCGGCGAGGGTGATGACGTCCGCGCCCTGGGCCCGTAGCGCTGCGGCCTTCGCGGCGACGGCGAAGATCGGATTGTCCGTCATCGGTACGGTCACCGCCCCGCGGCTTCGAAGTTGTTGTACAGGTCAAGGGTGCTGCGGCCTTCCCTCAGCTGTTTCATCAGTTCGTCCTCGTGGGCCACGCGGGCGTCGGCGCGGTCGAGGATCCGCTCGGTGTCGGATGCGGGAAGGGCTACGACTCCGCCGATGTCCCCGACGACGAGGTCGCCGGTGTGGACCGTGACGCCGCCGACCTTCACGGGACGCCCGAACACGCCGCGGAAGTCCTTGCGGGTGCCGAGGATGGAATCGTTGCGGGAGAAGACCGGGAAGCCGAGTGCCTGGATCTCCGACGCGTCTCGGACGCCGCCGTCGATGAGCAGGCCCGCGATCCCCCGGTGCTGGGCGGCCACCGTGAGGATCTCGCCCCAGTGGCCGAATCGGGCGCCGCCCAGGTCGGCGACCAGGACCGAGCCGGAGGGGGCGTGCAGGACGGCGTGGTGCAGCGCGAGGTTGTCGCCGCCGGCGCCCTGCACGGTGAACGCCGGGCCGCACAGCCGGGCGCCGGCCCAGAGCGGCCGGATCTGCGAGGACAGTGCCACGGGGAGTCCGGACGCCTCGGACAGGGTTGCGGTGGAGTGGCCGCGGGCGATGTCGTGCGTGTTCACGAAGGGTCCTTCCGGGTCTGCAGCGTGTGGTAGCCGTGCCGCGCACGCGCCTCGGCGAGGATGGCGCCGCCGCGGACGGCCTCGACGATGGCCTCCTCGACGCGGTCGATACGGCGGGCGATGTCCGCGACCTCGTCCCAGCGGGCGGCCGGGACGGCCACGGCGCCGTCGTCGTCGGCCACGAGGATGTCGCCGGGGTGGATGAGGACACCGTCGAGGGTGACGGCCGTCTGGACCGCGGCCACCCGGACGCGGTCCTTGCCGGTGCGCATGAACCGGGAGACCGACCAGATCGGGTAACCGGCGGCGGTCGCGACGGCGACGTCGCGGCAGGTGCCGTTGATGACGGTGCCCGCGATGCCGCGCTCGTGGGCGGTCCGGCTCATGATGCCGCCCCACACCGTGCAGTCGGTGCGGCCGGCATTGTCGATCAGCACCACGGCGCCGGCAGGAACGTCGTCCAGGAAGTCACCCACCGTGCCGCCGGCCTCGTCGACCGGTTCGTAGCTGACAGTGAAGACCGGTCCGACGATCCGCTGCCCCGGGCGCAGCGCACCGATGCCGTGGAGGGAGCCTGGGAGCCCGAGCGAGTCGAGGGCGTCGGAGACCGACGCGGTGGACAGGTGCGGAGCGGGCTTCGAAGCGGTGGCGGTGTCACTCATCGGACCGGCTCCTTCTCCCCGGCGAGGCGCGCGTCGTGCATGGCCCGGGAGAGGGGCGCGCCCGCGCGCACCTCGTCCGCGATGGCGCCCTCCCGGGCGACGATCGCGGTGGCGATCTCCGCCACTTCCTCGGCCCGGTCACGCGGGACGACGACGAGACCGGTCTCGTCCGCGACAACGACGTCGCCCTGCTCGACCGTGAGTCCGGCGACACGGACCGGCTCGCCGGTGGAGCGCTGCTGCAGCCTGCCCCGCGCCGTGGCCGGGATCGAACCCCGCGAGAACACCGGGAAACCCAGCTCACGGGCCTCCGCCACATCGCGGCACACGCCGTCGGCGACGACGCCGCGAACCCCGCGCAGGGACGCGCCCAGACTCAGGATGCCGCCCCAGCACGAGACGTCGGTACGGCCCTGGTTGTCGACGACGATCACGCTCCGGTCGTCCGCGCTTTCGACGGCCGCGGTGGCGATGTGGGCTCCGGCAGGGCCTTCGGTGCGCGGTTCGAGCCCCACGGTGACGGCGAATCCCGCGACGGCAGCCGGACCCCACACCGGACGGATACCGCCGACTCCGGAAGGGAGCCCGAGCTGGTCGAGCGCGTCGCTGACGGCGGCGGAGTCGAGCGCCGCGAAGCGTTCCAGGAGAGATGAGTTGCTCATGGCCTCCACTTCAACAGCGCCGACATATATTCGGAAGGTCTGATTTCCTATCTCAGTAAGAGGCTCCGCGAATCATGGTGGAGATACGGCAGGCCCGGTACTTCGTCGCGGTCGCCGAAGAGCTGCACTTCGGCCGTGCCGCGCAACGGCTGCAGATGTCCCAGCCCCCGCTGTCCCAGGCGATCAAGCAACTGGAACAGCAGCTCGGCTGTCGACTGCTGCACCGCACCCAGCGGTCGGTCGCCCTCAGCCCCGCCGGGGCCGTGTTCCTGGATCACTGCCGCGCCTTGATCCGGAACGCCGAGGAAGCCGAGGCCGCCGCCCGGCAGGCCGCCACCGGGCGCGGCGGACGACTGAGCCTGGGCGCCGTCGCCTCGGCCTTCTCCTGGCCCCTGCCGCTCGTGCTGGAGCGGTTCCACGAGGCCATGCCGGACGTCGAGATCCGCACCCAGGAGATCGACACCCACGAGGCCGCGGCGGGACTCCTCGACCACTCGCTCGACTGGGCGATCGTGCGCCAGACCGCCCCCGTACGCGGCACCACGGCGACCTCGCTCTTCGCCGACCGGTTCGTCGCGGCCCTGCCCCTCCACCACCCCGCCGCCGATACCACCGGCCCGTTGGATCTGGCGGACCTCGCGGGCGGCCCGTGGGTGTGGCTGCACCGCCACATCTCCCCCGACTACCACGACGCCATGGCGGCCATGTGCCGAGCGGCCGGTTTCAGCCCCGTCCCGGCCCACTGGGCACGGTCGGTGACCTCACAGATCGCCATGGTCGAATGCGGGCTCGGCGTCACCGTCGTGCCGGCCGCGGCGTCCGGGCCACGCCCCGCCGTCCGCTTCCGACCCCTCCGCCACGCGACAGTGACCATCGAACTCACCGCCATGACGCGCTCCGACCCCGGCGCGCTGGCCGAACGCCTCACCGCCATCACGACGCAACTGACCACGGCACAGGCACCACCACCGCCGCACGACTGATCCCGAACGGCGAGCCCGCGGCAGAACGGCGAGCCGCTACAGCATGGCACCCGGCGCAGGACGCCCGGCTGGATCAGGCCAGGCGCGGTGACGCGGCCGCGCTGTGGCCCCGGACGTCCGCAAGGTCGGCCCCGAGGCGGTAGCCGGAGCTTTCGTCCAGCAGTTTCGCGCTGCGGGCGGTCCCTGAGCAGGAACCCCTGTCGCGGGCCTGCCGGATCAGAGGTTGTCACCGAGCAGGACGCGGCGTACGTGATGGAGGTGGTCGCGCATCGCGTCACGGGCAGCCTGCGGGTCACGTTCGCGGACAGCGGCGACGATCTGCTCGTGTTCGGTGCAGTAGCAGCGGTGGCGCTCGGGGTTGAAGCTGCGACGCTTCAACCCGCCCCAGATGGGCTGGCGCCGGGCCTCGATGAGCAGCGAACTGACGTTGATCAGAACCGTGTTGTGCGTGGCGGCGGCGAAGCTGTGGTGCAGGGCGGTGTCCCAGCGCTCGAACTCCTCGGAGCTGGAGGCCTGCTCGCCGCCGCGCAGACACCGCTCCATTTCCTCGAGGTCGGCGCCGGTGGCCGAGGCGACCGCGAGCGGCATCAGTTCCGGTTCCAGCACCAGGCGTGAGGCCATGATCTCGGCGGGGCTCGGTTGGTGGCCGGACGTCTCGGGGCGAGCAGTCTCATCCGGAGCGATGAAGGTGCCGCGGCCGACGTGACGCAGCACGATTCCGCGGGACTCCAGGTCCCGCAGAGCGGCGCGGACCGCGGCGCGGCCCACTCCGGTGGCTGCCGCCAGATCCCGTTCGGTGGGCAGGCGGTCGCCCGGCTTGAGGCCGTCGGCGGTGATGACCTCCTCCACGTGCTTGAGCACGACGGCGGCGGGCCCGACAGCGAGATCCATTTCCACTCCTTCCGAACCAATGAGAACCAATGTTAGCACCTGCGTCGATCAATGGGCGAGAAACCAGCTATTGACCTGACTGAAACCCGAACCTAGACTCACCGATGTGAACCGATCCTAAATATTGGTTTGCATTGGTTCGAAGGAGATGCGGTGCGCTTCGCAAGGATTCACGGCAAGGACGGCGTGCGGGTATGCGCCGTCGACGAACACGGAGCGGGCCGCGAGGTGCGTTTCGCCGACACCGGCGTTTCCGTGAGCGACCTGCGGCAGATCATCGACGCGGGTCCCGGGGCAGTCACGCGTCTGGCGCTCGGCCGCCAGGCCGTCCCCGGACGGTTGCTGGCGCCCCTGGTCCCGGCTCGCAACATCTTCTGCGTGGGGCGCAACTACTCCGAGCACGCCGCGGAGTTCGCCGAGAGCGGCTTCGACGCGACCGGTTCCCCGGACGGTCAGCACCTGCCGGAGCACCCGGTCGTCTTCACCAAGCCGGCCGCGTCCGTGATCGCCTCCGGTGACGTGGTCGACCCCCACACCGACCTCACCTCCGCGCTGGACTACGAGGGCGAGATCGGCGTCATCATCGGGCGACGCGCCTCGAAGGTGAGCCGCGACGAGGCGATGGACTACGTGTGGGGCTACACCCTCATCAACGACATCACCGCCCGTGACCTGCAGCGTGACCACAAGCAGTGGTTCATCGGCAAGTCCCTGGACACCTTCTGCCCGATGGGGCCGTGGGCCGTGACCGCCGACGAGATCGACATCCGTGATCTGCGACTGCAGTCCCGCGTCAACGGCGAGCTGCGCCAGGACACCAACACCTCACAGCTGCTCTTCGACGTGGCGACCATCATCGAGACCCTCTCGGCCGGCATCACGCTGGAGCCCGGGGACGTCATCGCCACCGGCACCCCGGCCGGCGTCGGCATCGGCTTCGACCCTCCCAAGTACCTCACCACCGGAGACCAGGTCGTCGTCTCCGCCCCGGGACTGGGCGAGCTGACCAACACCATCGGCCCCGCGGCCGGTCGCGACCACATCCGGCCGGCCGGCGGCGCCGAACTGTTCGTCGAGAAGACCGGGCAGGGCTCGACCGTGGTCCTCATCCACGGCCTCGGGGGCGCCACCACCGTCTACGATCCGCAGGTCGCCGCCCTGGCCGAGCACCACACGGTGCTGCGCTACGACCTGTCCGGCCATGGCCGCTCGCCCAGGAACGGCCCTCCCAGCATCACCGGCTGGGTCGAGGAACTGGCTGCCCTGCTGGACGCGGAAGGCATCGAGGAGACCGCCGTCGTCGCCCACTCCATGGGCACCCTCATCGCCACCACCTTCGCCGCCGCCCATCCCGGCCGGGTCACCAAACTCGCGCTGCTGGGTGCGGTCCGCGCCCAGGGCCCGCAGACCAAGGAGGCCACGCGTGCCCGCGCCCGCGCCGTGCGCGAGGGCGGCATGTCCGCGGTGGCCGACACCCTCGTGTCTCTCGCCACCTCCGAGCAGACCCGCACCGATCGTCCGCTGGCCGCAGCCCTGGTCCGTGAACTGCTGCTCGGCCAGGACCCGGACAGTTACGCCGCCGCCTGCGAGGCCCTGGCCTCGGCCGAGGAGCCGGACTTCGCGAGCATCAAGGCTCCGGTGCTCTTGCTCACCGGCAGCGACGACAAGATCAGCTCGCTGGCGGTCAACGACGACATCTTCGCCCTGCTGCCCAGCGCCAGGCTGCACGTCATCGAGGGCATCGGCCACTGGCAGACCCTCGAAGCGCCCGAAGACGTCACCCGAGATCTCCGGGAGTTCCTCGCCCGGCCCTGACCAGCAAGCCAAGTCTGCCAATCAGCTCAACCGATTCTGATTGGTCACCACGATGGATGAAGGGACGCTGCATCGTCATGACCGAGACCACCGCACTCGACCGCTACTTCGAGCACAACGCCAAGCTCCAGGACATCGCGATCCACACCGCGGAGCAGGAGTGGAAGCCGTTCTGCCCCGGCATCACCTTCAAGCTGCTTCGGGTGAGCGCGGAAACGGGCGCCTGGACCGTGCTCTTCCACTGCGAGGCCGGCTCCGGGTTCGACCGTCATCTGCACATCGGGGCCGCCGAGTACTACATGGTGTACGGCCGCATGGACATCCGCGGCGGCGACTCCGGCGGCGGGTTCACGGCCGTCGCCGGCGACTACGGCTACGAGGCCAACTCCATGCTCCACGACTGGACCAACTTCCCCGAGGAAACGGTCTTCTTCTTCGTCTGCCAGGGCCCTCTGGGTTTCCTCGACGAAAACGAGAAGATCGCGGCCATCCTCGACTGGGAGGGCGTCCAGGCCATGTACGACAAGCCGGCAGAGGTAGCGGCCTCCGCCTGACCCAGATCGCGCATGACGGTCCGTCGGCAGAGTCGGCGGGCCGTCTGTGCCCTGGGGGGCAACGCTGCAGACCCGCGCACGGTCAGTGGACCGTCCCCGTTCAGCCAGACCTTTGCCCCGGACACCACCCGTGCCGCCGACCAGCAGACCGAGTGCCCCCACCTGTAAGGAAAACTCTCACGTGAAGACAATCCAGCACTGGATCAACGGCTCCCCCACCACCAGTCCCCGCACCGGGACGAGCCCCGGGACCGCGACCGTGTTCAACCCGGCCACCGGCGCCGAACAGGCCCGGGTCCTGCTCGGCGACTCCTCCACCGTCGACACGGCCGTGACCGCGGCGGCCCGCGCCTTCGAGACCTGGTCGCAGTCCTCCCTCTCCCAGCGCGCCCAGGTCATGTTCACCCTCCGCCAGCTCCTGGTCGAGCACGAGGAGGAACTGGGCCGGATCATCTCCGCCGAGCACGGGAAGACCGTGGACGACGCGCGCGGCGAGATCGTGCGCGGCCGTGAGGTCGTGGAGTTCGCCTGCGGTCTCGGCGACGTACTCAAGGGCAGCTTCTCGGACCAGGTGTCGCGCGGTGTGGACGTGCACGACTTCCGGCAGCCGTTGGGCGTCGTCGCCGGCATCACGCCGTTCAACTTCCCCGCGATGGTGCCGCTGTGGATGCACCCGATCGCCCTCGCCACCGGCAACACCTTCATCCTCAAGCCGAGTGAGCGCGACCCGTCCGCCGCCAATTTCGTCGCCGAGCTGTACCAGAAGGCCGGTCTGCCGGACGGCGTCTTCAACGTCGTCCACGGCGGCAAGGACGCCGTCGACGTGATCCTGACCCACCCCGGCATCGAGGCCGTCTCCTTCGTCGGCTCCACCCCCATCGCCAAGTACGTGCATGAGAGGGCCACGCGGGCCGGCAAGCGGGTTCAGGCGTTGGGCGGTGCCAAGAACCATGCCGTCGTGCTGCCGGACGCCGACGTGGAGTTCGCCGCGAACCACATCACCGCCGGTGCCTACGGCTCGGCCGGCGAGCGCTGCATGGCCATATCGGTCGCCGTCGCGATCGGCGAGGCGGCCGACGGGCTGGTCGAGGTACTGGCGCGCAAGGCCCGCGAGGTCAAGGTCGGCCCCGGCGACGCCCCCGGCACCGAGATGGGACCGCTGATCACCAAGGCCGCCCAGGAACGCCTCGAGAACGCCGTCGCCACCGCCCAGAACCAGGGCGCCACCGTCGTGGTCGACGGACGCGGGCTGAAGGTCGACGGCCACGAGGAGGGCTTCTTCACCGGTCCGTCCCTCCTCGACCACGTCACCACCGACATGGACGCCTACCAGGAGGAGCTGTTCGGCCCCGTTCTCGCGGTCGTCCGCGTCGACACCCTCGACGAGGCCATCGACCTCATCAACGCCAACCCCTACGGCAACGGCACCGCCCTGTTCACCGCCTCCGGCGAAGCCGCCCGCCGCTTCCAGCGCAACGTCCACGTCGGCATGATCGGCGTCAACGTGCCGGTGCCCGTCCCGATGTCCTACTACTCCTTCGGCGGCTGGAGGGACTCCCTCATCGGCGACTCCCCCATCCACGGCCCCGAAGGCATCCGCTTCTACACCCGCCCCAAGGTCGTCACCACCCGCTGGCCCCAACAGGACCGATCCGTCACCACGGGCTTCAGCTTCCCCACCTCCACCTGAACCGTCCGGCACAGCGGCTTCCTCTGTCCTTCCCAAGTCAGGGATGCCTTGCTCGGACGCGCACGCGAGCCGGTGACCGAAGCCGGCGTCACAAAGGAGTGAGAATGTCCGCTGGTTCGACCCCGCTGATCTTCCTGCACGGCTACTGGCATGGATCCTGGTGCTGGAGTGAGGTCATCGCTCGCGTGGCGGCCATGGGTCGCCCGGCGGTCGCGGTGGACATGGCGGGCCACGGGCTTCGTGCCAGTCGGCCGCAATGTCTCACCAGACGTCCGTTCGACGCTGAGGCCCTGGCCACCGAGGTGTCGCCGGTGGCGGGGGTGGACCTCGACCAGGCCGGCGACCTGCTGGTCTCTCAGATCAAGGAGGTCGGCCGGGGTGGCCCTGTCACGCTGGTGGCCCACAGCATGGGCGGCGCCGTCCTGACGCGCGCAGCGCAACTGGCGCCCGACCTGGTGGCGCACGCGGTGTACCTGACCGCGTTCATGCCGGCCTCGGGGGTTCCGGCCCTCGCCTACGTGCAGATGCCCGAGAGCGCCGGCGAACTGGTCGGACAGTCCTTTCGGGGCGATCCCGCCGTGATCGGCGCCCTGCGGTTCGACCTCACCTCCGATGACCCCGGCTACCGTCGGCAACTGCGCGACGCGTTCTTCAACGACGTCGATCCGGCCGTCGCCGAGGCGGCCCTCGGGCTGCTGACCCCTGACGCTCCGGCGGGCATCGCGCTCGGGACCACCACTCTGACCGGCGACGGCTGGGGCTCGGTGCCCCGCACCTACATCACCTGCGCCCAGGACATGGCGATCCGACCGGCCCTGCAGCAGAAGTTCATCGCAGACGCGGACGCCGCCTTCCCTCGCAACACGACCTCGGTGGTGGAGCTCGACACCTCGCACTCGCCGTTCCTGTCAATGCCCGGACAGGTGACCGACATCGTCACGAAGCTGGGCTGAATGACAGCCGAAGGTCGCACTGCCCACCTGGAAGGCGTACCTCGGCCAACTCCGCCTCCTTGCCGGGCTTCGTGGTCAGTAGTGCCAGGACGACGACTTCCTCATGGCCCTACGGCTGTCCTTGCCCGGAGATCCCGTCCTCTGCCGACAGGGCCCGTACGGCCTGGGCGACCTCCGCGCGGAGGTCGTCGAACTCGTAGTCGGGGCCGAGGACCATGCGCCGTAGCTGAGGCATGGCGATGCTCCAGCCGACCAGGGCGAGCGTGAAGAACACACGGGTACGCGCGTCGCCGCCCTGACCGCCGGATTCAGCGGCGTCGATCTTGTCCTGGTAGTGGCGGGTGCGGGCTTCTTCAGCCGGAACGGGCCGGTCGCCGATTTCGAGTGCCTCCCACATGACCAGGCGCAGCGCTTCGGGATGGGCACGGTGGTAATCGAAGAGGCGCTCGGCATAGCCGGACAGATCGTCACTCGGCGGGACGGCCTCGGCGAGGTCGGCCAGCACGCGTTCGAGAACGACGGCGAAGAGCTTGTTCTTGTCGCCGAAGTAGTCATAGATCGCACGCTTGTTGGCCTTGGCCTGGGCAGCGATACGGTCCACCCGGGCACCGGCGACGCCGTGCGCGGCGAACTCCGCGGTCGCCGCCGCGAGGATGCGTTCCTTGGTCGCCGAGGAGTCGTATGCCATACATCCCATGGTAACGAACTGGTTCGTTTGACGAATCGAAGGTCGGCATGCCACGGTCGATTTCGAACCATCTAGTTCGTTCGATTGGTGGATACGATGTCCCGAAGGGATCCGTCCGCGCCGGCCCTCACGGACGTGGGGCGAAAGCTGCCGCTGGTCATGGCACTGGCCTGCGGTGTCGGCGTCGCGAACGTCTACTTCCCGCAGGCTCTCACCCCGCTCATCGCCGACGGCCTGGGCATCGCACCGGCCACTGCGGCCATCGTGGCGACGGTGACGCAGCTCGGCTACGCCGCCGGGATCTTTCTGCTGGTGCCACTCGGCGACCGCCTTCCCCGCCGGCCACTGATCACCGGGCTGCTCGCGACGACCTGCGCCGCCCTCCTCGTCGCCGGTCTCGCCCCGGCCACCGGCCTGCTGCTCGCGGCCGGTGCCGTGGTAGGCGTGGCCACCGTGGTCCCACAACTCCTGCTGCCCATGGCAGCAGGTCTGGTCGAGTCCGATCGGCGCGGCAGCGTGATCGGCACGCTGCAGGCCGGCCTGATCGGCGGCATCCTGCTGGCCCGTACCTTCGGCGGCGTGCTGGGCGAGCACCTGGGCTGGCGCGCTCCGTACCTCGTCGCCGCCGCGCTGACCGGGCTGCTCGCCGTCGTCCTCGGCCTCGCTCTGCCGGGCGGCGCCCCGGTGGTGCACGATCGCTACCCGACCCTGCTCGCCGACACCCTGCGGATGCTGCGTACGGAGCGGGAGCTCCAGCGTTCCGTGCTTTTCCAGATCACCGTCTTCGGCGGATTCAGCGCCGCGTGGACCGCGCTGGCTCTCCTGATCACAGGGCCCGAGTACGGCATGGGCACCCAAGCCGTGGGGCTGCTGGCACTGATCGGAGCGGGCAGCATGTTCTGCGCTCCGGCGGCCGGACGCTGGGTGGACCGGCTCGGCGTCGACCGCGTGAACCTGTGGTGCATCCTGGCCGCCCTCGCCTCAGCGGCGGTACTGACCGCGGGCTTGCTGGGCGGAGCGGTGGGGCTTGTGGCACTGGCTGCGGGGCTGCTCCTGCTGGACGTGGCGGTGCAGTGCGGTCAGGTCGCCAACCAGGCCCGTATCTTCGCCCTGCGGCCCGAAGCGCGGAGCCGCCTGAACACCGGCTACATGACCTGCGCGTTCCTCGGTGGCAGCGCCGGATCGTGGCTCGGTACCCGCGCCTACCTTCACCTGGGCTGGGGTGCCGTCTGTGCGCTCATCGCCCTTGCCGGACTGCTCGCCCTCGCCGCGTACCTGACCGGTCGCCGCAGTGGGCAGAGCGACCGGGAGGCCAGGCCCCAGCCGGCCGGCACCTCGCGGTGAAGACCGTCACCGCTTCGTGCCGGCGGCGAGCCTGACCGACGGCAGGGCGGGTTGACCGCGCCGCACGGAACCTCGACGTGTGGCCTACCGCACAGTTGACATCAGACTGATCGAAACGATTGCGTTTCGCCCCGAGGCTGCCCTACCTTTGCGTACGAAACCGTTTCGGACCGATAGTGGGCGGCAGCCATGACGACGACCGGCGCGGAGACCGGACTGAGCGGCACTTGGCGCACCAGTCCGGCTCTGCAACGGGCGTGCTTCGCGGCTGCTCCCGACATGCAGCGCGGGGACGGTGCGAGACGCACCGCAGTAGCCACCGCTACCCGAACGCGATTCATGCGCCGCCGTGCGTCCCATCGCCCGGATAGCGGCGGCTCGCCGTGCGGTAATCATGACGAGTTCGCGACAGCACTCGCCCACACCGTCCGTCACCGCGAGGGCCTGGCACGCGCCCGGCACGCGATGTCGGCCGGACGACGACGGAAGATCCTGCAGCTGGTGCCGGACGGCGCCGCGCGCCGAAGCCGGACGGGGGCAGGAGACCCGGCCGTCCCCTTATCTTGCGGCGTCTGATCGATGGGGCGGTCCTCGCTCGCCGGTCGTCGGCCGAGCCGACTCCGACGCCACCTGCAACTGCGCGCCGTAGGGACATCGTTGTCCTCCCCGCGCTGACGCACATCTGAGCCATCCGAGCCCCTTGAGGGGAGTACCGCCTTGGAATCCATCCCGGTTGCCATGGTCGAGGCCGGGCCGTCCGGCCCCGCCCAAGCCCGAACCAAGCACCGATGGTGGGCCCTGGCCGTGATCGGCCTCGCCCAGCTCATGGTCGTCCTCGACGCCACGATCGTGAACATCGCCCTGCCGTCCGCCCAGCAGGATCTGGGCTTCGGCAACAACGACCGGCAGTGGATCGTCACCGCCTACTCGCTGGCCTTCGGCAGTCTGCTCCTGCTCGGCGGCCGGCTCGCCGACCTGTTCGGCCGCAAGACGACCTTCATCATCGGCCTCGTCGGCTTCGCCGCCGCCTCGGCGGTCGGCGGTGCGGCGGACGGCTTCACCATGCTGGTCGTCGCGCGCGCGGTGCAGGGGCTGTTCGGCGCCCTGCTCGCTCCGGCGGCGCTCTCCCTGCTGACCACGACGTTCACCGAGCCCAAGGAACGCGCCAGGGCGTTCGGCATCTTCGGCGCCATCGCCGGCTCCGGCGCCGCCGTGGGCCTGGTCCTCGGCGGACTGCTCACCGAGTACCTGGACTGGCGCTGGACGCTGTACGTCAACGACGTCATCGCGGTTCCCGCGCTGATCGGTGCGATCTTCCTCTTCGGCCGCTCCGTCCCGGCCGAGCGGCCCCAGCTGGACATCCCGGGAGTGGTCCTGGTCTCCAGCGGTCTGTTCGGCATCGTCTACGGCTTCGCCAACGCGGAGACCCACGACTGGGACAACTGGATGACGTGGGGCTTCCTCGCTGGAGGCGGCGTCCTGCTGCTGGTCTTCTTCCTGTGGCAGATACGGGCGAAGCACCCCGTGCTGCCGCTGCGGGTGCTGGCCGACCGAGACCGCGCCGCGGCCCTGT
The DNA here is from genome assembly GCF_055594445.1 of Streptomyces sp. NPDC040589. NCBI lineage: Bacteria > Bacillati > Actinomycetota > Actinomycetes > Kitasatosporales > Streptomycetaceae > Streptomyces > Streptomyces sp. NPDC040589. The sequence goes on from NZ_JBVIWP010000002.1 coordinate 1,035,593, forward strand.
CGACCATGCTCATCTCGTCCGCCGGCATGTTCGGCGTCTTCCTCTTCCTCACCTACTACCTGCAGTCCACGCTAGGCTACTCGCCGGTGAAGAACGGCGTGGCCTTCCTGCCGATGGTGGGCGCGCTGATGGTGATGGCGCAGTTGTCCACCAACTGGCTGGTACCCAAGATCGGACCCAAGATCGTCGTGCCCTTCGGCCTGCTGGTGGCCGCGGGTGGCATGGTCTGGCTGACCCGCCTCGCGCTGGACAGCAGCTACGCGGCGCATGTGCTGCCGCCGCTGCTGCTGCTGGGCGCGGGGCTCGGCCTGGCGATGCCCGCGGCGATGAGCTACGCCACCCTGGGTGTGCAGGCGAGCGACCAGGGCGTGGCCTCGGCGGCCGTCAACACCACCCAGCAGGTGGGAGGAGCGATCAGCACCGCCCTGCTGAACACCCTGGCCGCCACCGCAGCCACGAACTACGCCAAGGACCATCTGAACGACCCGCTGGTCAAGGCGAACGCGGCGCTGCACAGCTACGAAGTCGCCTACTGGTGGTCGGCCGGCTTCTTCGCCTTCGCCTTCCTCCTCACGGTGCTGATGTTCCGCTCGAAGAGGAGCGCGAGCCCGGCCGCGGCGAACACGGAGGCCCGAGCGGAGGTCCAGGGGGCCCCGGTCCCCACCCCGGACACGGCCGTGGAGACCGCTGCCACTTCCACGGCCACGCTCCTGGCCACCGGTGCCGTCGCCACAGACGCGGGCGGCACGGGAGTCATCCGCGGACGGGTGCGGGACGGCGCGGGCGCACCCGTGCCCCGTACCGCGATCACCCTGCTGGACACCGCCGGCCACCAGGTGGCCCGCGCCACCTCCCGTGAGGACGGCTCGTACGCGGTGGACACCTCCGAGCGCGGCAGCCTGGTCCTCATCGGCTCGGCGCCCGGTTACCAGCCACAGGTCGCCACCCTGAGCGTGAACGGCGTGCCGGTCTCCCACGACCTCGTGATACTCCCCAGCACCGGCGGCCTGGCCGGTACGGTGCTCGGCGGGGACGGCGAAGTCCTGTCCGGTGCGCTGGTGGTGGCCACCGACCAGCGCGGTGAGGTGACGGGCTCCAGCACCACCGGAGACGACGGCGGTTACCGGATCGACGACCTGCTGCCCGGCGACTACACGCTCAGCGTCAGCGCGCCCGGCCACCGCCCGGCGGCCGTGCCGGCAACCGTTTCCTCCGAGGGGACCCGCTGCGACATCCAGCTTGCCGTCGCGGCGACTCTGCGGGGGACGGTGCACAGCCAGGACGGCCGTGCCCTGGACGACGCCCGGGTCACTCTGATCGACGCCGCCGGCAACGTCGTAGGGACGCGCACCACCGGCGTCGACGGGAGTTACTCCTTCGCCGACCTCTCCAGCCAGCAGTACACCGTGATCGCCAGCGGCTACCCGCCGGTGGCCACGCAGATCACACTGAGCGGCAGCCAGGACGCCGTCGACATCGCGCTGACCCACAAAGAGGCATAGGGCCGGCATACAGGCGTGCGGCGCAAAGGGGTGACCGAGGGGGGGGAGAACGTGTGTAACCAGCGGCCGGGCACCCGGGTTTTCACCCCCATGGTCTGGTCCCCTAAAGGGGGGA
>NZ_JBVIWP010000002.1:1037219-1238671 GCF_055594445.1 Streptomyces sp. NPDC040589
ACCACGCAGATAACATGGAGCGACAACGAGGACTTCTTCGCCATTACTTGAACCCACAAAGATCCGCCGGCCGCCCATACTGCCTCCCCCCCTCTGGGTCCCCCCGGGCGGCGCACGCCTGTATGTAACCGGTAGCCGGTAACCGGTATCTGATCACCGGTGGCCGGTCATGCGACGGGCGGCAGTTGCTCCCCCTGCACAGCCTGGATGTCCAGCTCCACGCGAAGGGTCGTGCCGACGGCCGCGATGCCGGCCTGGACGACCTGGTTGTAGTTCATGGCGAAGTCCTCGCGCCGCAGTTCGGTGGTCGCGCGGAACGCCGCCCGTACGCCGCCCCACGGGTCCGGGCCGGTGCCGAGGTAGGACAGGTCCAGGTCGACGGACCGGGCCACGCCGTGCAGGACGAGTTCGCCGTGGACGGTCCAGCGGGCCTCGCCCGCGGGAGTGATGCCCGTGCTGCGGTAGGTGATCTTGGGATGGACGTCCACGCCGAGGAAGTCCTCGGAGCGCAGATGGCCGTCGCGCATCCCGTTGCCCGTCTCGATCGAGGCGGCCTCGATGACCGCCTCCACGCTCGACGACAGCGGGTTGTCCGCGACCTCGATCCGGCCGCCGAACTCCGTGAACCGGCCGTGCACACTGCTCAGTCCGAGGTGCTGGGCGACCACGCTCACGGTGGAGTGCACCGGGTCGATCGTCCACGGCCCGGGCGGCGGAAGCTCCACGCCCCCGGCGCGGGCCAGCACCAGCGAGCCGAGGTCGGCGCCGCCGGAGGCGGTCACGATGGCGGTGGCGGCGGCCGGGCCGTAGCCGACGGCGGTGACGATCACGGTGTACGTCCCCCGCGGCAGAGCTCCGGTCGCCACGAGGCCGTCCTGCGACGCCGCCTCGCGCAGCATCTGCTGACCCGTCATGTCGGTGACGGTCACTACGGCGTGCGGGACGGCCCAGCCGTCCTTGGTGCGGATCCGGGCCCGCAGGCCGCCGCCTGTTCCGGTGGTGGTCATGGTTGTCACCCCTCGAAGGAATTGAAGTCCCCGGAAACCTGCGATGAAGTCCCCAGAAGGCCGCGATGCGGTGCGGGCCCCGGCCGGGGCGGCTTGTGCCGTCCCCTGCTCCGGCCGCCCCGGCCGGGGCCCTGTGGTGCCGGTCCGTACGCATCCGCAGCCGTACGGACCGGCGTCTGTGTCGGCCTGGAGGGGGTCACCCCTCGGGGTGGCGCAACTCCAGGTCGAAGCCGTCCACGCCACCGCCGTCGACGGTGAGCGTGGTGGCGACGGGCGGATAGCCGCCGGCGATCAGCGAGTACGCGCCCGCGTCCAGGTCGGTGAAGGCGTACGTGCCGTCCGACCCGGTGGTGGTCGTGCCGATCACGTTGCCCGCCGGGTCGACCAGGGTGACCCGCGCGTCCGGCAGCGGCAGCCGATCGGCCCCGGCGCGCACCACGCCCTGCAACTGGGCGCCCGACCGCAGGCGGACGTCCAGCCGGGTCACGCCCGCGCCGGAGATCTGGACCGGCACCGCGGTGGGCCGGTGGCCGCCGGCGCTGACGGCGACCGTAAGGTCACCAGCGGGCAGTTCGGCGATGGAGTAGCCGCCCTTGTCGTCGGACTTGACCGTCGCCAGCACCTCGCCGCGCACATCGGTGACGACGATCAGGGCGCCCTCGACCGGCCACCCGTCGTCCCCGTCGGTCACGGTTCCGGCCAGCCCACTGGTCCCGGCGAGCAGCACGTTGTACATCACCGGCTCCTCGCCCACCACCACGGTGGCGGCCTGCGGTTGGTGGCCGTCGGCGGACGCGATCAGGACGTACGAGCCGGAGCCCGGCGTCGGCAGTGCGTACCGCCCGTCGGCCCCGGCGACGGTCCGGCCGAGCTGACGTCCGGTCAGGGAGATCAGCGTCAGGGTGGCGCCGCTCACGCCCGCGCCTTCCGCGCCGCGCACCTGGCCTCCGATGGACGGTCCGGCCTGCTCCCCGGGGGACCCTTCCCCTGCCGAGGCGTACGCGGACGGCGACTGGGTCTCCGTGCTCTGCTGCAGCCCACCGGCGCCCACGAGCACCGGCTCCCGCACCGGAACCGGCTCCCGCTCCACGGACGGGATCTCCGTGTCCTTCCCCGAATCCGCCGTACGCAGCCTCTCGCCCTCCACGTCCACGTTGGGCAGGACGCGGTCCAGCCACTTCGGCAGCCACCAGGCCTTCGTGCCCAGCAGGGCCAGGACGGCCGGGACGATGGCCATGCGGACGACGAACGCGTCGAAGAAGACCGCGATCGCCAGACCGAAGCCCATCATTTTGACCATGGACTCGCTGGAGCCGATGAACCCGGCGAAGACCGAGATCATGATGATCGCGGCGGCCGTGACCACGCGCGCGCCGTGCTTGAAGCCGGTCACCACGGCCTGCTTGGGCTCCTCGCCGTGGACGTAGGCCTCGCGCATCCGTGTCACGAGGAACACCTCGTAGTCCATCGCCAGGCCGAAGACCACGCCGATCAGGAAGATCGGCGTCATCGACATGATCGGGCCGGTTTCCTCGACGCCCAGCAGGCCGGACAGCCAGCCCCACTGGAAGACCGCGACCACGGCACCCAGCGCCGCCAGCACGCTCAGCAGGAAGCCCAGGGCCGCCTTCAGCGGGACCAGGATCGAGCGGAAGACCACCATCAGGAGCAGGAAGGCGAGGCCGACCACCAGGGCCAGGTAGGGGATCAGCGCGTCGGTCAGCTTCTGCGAGAAGTCGATGTTCATCGCCGTCGTGCCGGTGACCAGCACCCGCGCGTCCGTGTCGGCCTGTATGCCGTCGGCCTTGTCGCGGATCGCGTGCACCAGGTCCTCGGTCTCGGTCGAGGACGGCTTGGAGTCCGGGATGACGGTGATCGTCGCCGTGTCGCCGGCCTTGTCGAACAGCGCCGGGCTGACTGACGTGACGTCCTTCAGGCCCTTGATCTCGTCGGTCACCGTGGTCGCGGCCGCCTTCGGGTCGCCGCTGTCCTTCGTGTCGACGACGACCATGAGCGGACCGTTGAAGCCGGGGCCGAAGCCCTCGGAGAGGAGGTCGTACGCCTGCCGCTGTGTCGTGGACTTCGGCTGCTGCCCGTCGTCGCCCAGCCCGAGTTCCAGCTGGGTCACCGGAACGGCCACCGCGCCCAGGGCGGCCACGGCCAGCAGCAGGACGGCGGCGGGACGGCGTACGGCGAACTGCGCCCAACGGGTACCCATGTTGGGCTTGGCCGCGCCCTCAGCCTCCGCGGAGGCCTCCGCCTTCCTGCCCTTCGGCTTCTTGCCCATCGGGCGGATCCTGCGGCCCGCGTACCCGAGCAGCGCCGGGATCATCGTGAGAGCGATCACCACCGAGATCGCGACCGTGGCGGCTGCGGCGATGCCCATCTTGGTCAGCATCGGGACGTTGACGACCGAGAGGCCGACGAGTGCGATCACGACCGTCAGCCCGGCGAAGACCACCGCCGAGCCGGCCGTGCCCGTGGCCCGCCCGACCGCCTCCTCGCGCTCGCGGCCCTCCGCCAGCTCGGCCCGGTAGCGGGAGAGAATGAACAGGGCGTAGTCGATGCCGACGGCGATGCCGATCATCAGGGCCAGCGTGGAGGTGGTGGTGCCGAGGTCGAGTGTGTTCGCGAGGGCCGTGATGCCCGCCACGCCGATGCCCACCCCGATGATCGCGGTCAGCAGCGGCAGCCCGGCCGCGACCAGCGAACCCAGGGTGACGACGAGGACGACCGCTGCGACGCCGATGCCGACGATCTCCCCCACGCCCGTATGGGGCGTCGTCTGGAGGACGTCACCGCCCACCTCGACGGTCAGCCCGGAGTGTCGGGACTCCTCCACCGTCTTCTCCAGGAAGTCCTTGGTGGAGTCCTCCAGCTCCATGGCCGGGGCCTTGTACTTCACCTGCGCGTAGACGGTCCTCCCGTCCTTGCTCACCGCGTTCGGTGACGTGAACGGGTCGCTGACGGAGCCCACTTCGGCGCCCGAACCGAGTTCCTTGACGGTCTGTTCGACGACCGCCTTGTTGTCGGCGTCCGTCATCTTCTCGCCCGCGGGTGCCTTGAAGACGACCCGCGCGGTCGCTCCGTCCGCGCTCGCGCCCGGGGAACGCTGGTCCAGCAGGTCATAGGCCTTCTGGGCCTCGGTGCCGGGGATCGAGAAGGACGATGCGCCCGCGGAGGGCGCGTTGAACGCCGCGACGCCTGCGACGGCCAGCAGCGCTGCCCAGAACAGGGCTACGAGGTGCCGTCGCCGGAAGGCGAAGCGGCCGAGTTTGTACAGGAACGTGGCCACGAGACGTACTCCCGGTCAGTCGTGGGGTTGTTGAGGACAGAGGGGGTCGGCCCGACGATGGGCACCTCCCATGCCCCTTAGGCAGGCATGGGGGAGGTCGTGTCAGGTACGCGTGGGGGTCGGTTACGGCCGGGGACGTGAGGAAAGGGCGGGACTCACACGCCGAGGACGGGGAGGACCACTGCGTCGAGGTACGCATGCAGGAACGCCTCCGTCGGCGGCTGGTCGTAGATCAGGGCGGAGGCGACGAACGCGCCGATCAGCATGTGCGCCACATAGTCCAGTGCGGGGTTGTCCGCACGGACCTCGCCCCGGTCGACAGCGCGCCGCAACACCCGGCGGAACTCGTCCATCTCCGGCTCGACGATCAGTTCCCGGAAGGCTTGTCCGAGATCCGGGAACTGGTGCAGCGCCACGGCCAGGCCACGGATCAGCGCGGAGAGCTGTTCCCTTGCGGAATCGTCCTCGCGGACCAGCAGGCCGTGGAGGTCGCCCCGCAGCGATCCGGTATCGACGTCGGCCACGCTGCCGCGCTTGGTGTGTCGCAACGCTTTGACGACGAGCTCGGCCTTGCCGCCCCACTGGCGGTAGAGCGTCGCCTTGCTGGTCCTGGTGCGCGCGGCCACCGCGTCCATGGTCAGCGAGTCATAGCCGACTTCGCGGAGCAGGTCGAACACGGCCGCGTACAACGCAGCCTCACGCTCGGGCGTGAACCGACCGCGGCGCGACGCTGCGACCTCGGCCATACCCTCACCTCCTAGGTGAACGATACGGTTTCGTACGTCTACACATCCAGACCGTACCCCGACCTCCAAAAAAACGAAACCGTTTCGTACGTCACATTCTTGAAGTCCAGCCGACTCGGTGAAACGGTTACGCCTGCCCAACGCCTCGTTCAGTCACGAAGTGCGCGAGTGGCGGCCTCTCCCGTCGAGTGCCCCAACTTGCCGGTTCGAGTGTGGAGTTGGGTGGAGTTGGGTCGTCCAGGGCCCTGCCCGAACGTGAGGACATCGACGCACGATGACCCTCATCGCCCGTGAGTTCGAGCGGCCCACCCGCCTCCGCGCCGGCCCTCGCCGACGAGGCCCGACCGCGCCAGGTCGTCTCCGCCTTCCGGGGCGTCCTCCCGACGGCGGGTAGCCGGGAGGGGCTGTCGCGCCGGGGCCCACACGGGTGAGTCCGAACGCCCCGCCGGATTCCCGGCGGGCCGTTCGTGAGTTTGGGAGCGGGTGCGGCCTCTAACGGAAGCTCACATGTGCACCACGGGTGCGGCATCGGGGTCGGTGGCCGGAACCCCGCGCCGGTACAGGAGGACACTGATGACCAGCCCGGCGGCGAAGAAGACGGCCGACCACCAGTAGGCGGCGGAGTACCCCTCCAGCCCTGCCTGGGCGAGGACGGCGGGGTCCTTGGGGTTCTTGCCGGCCAGGTAGTCGGTGACGGCACTGGTGAAGAGGGTGTTGAGCAGGGCCGTGCCGAGGGAGCCGCCGACCTGCTGCATGGTGTTGACGGCGGCGGAGGCGACGCCGGCGTCCTCGACGGCCACGCCCGTGGTGGCCAGGCTCATGGCCGGGGCCATCACCAGACCCAGGCCCAGCCCCGCCACGATCAGCGGGGGCATGACGTGCGTGGCGTAGCTGCTGTTCAGGTCCAGGGCGGTCAGCCAGATCATGCCGGCCGCGGCGGCGCCCATCCCCAGCGGCACCACCGGCTTGGGGCCGAAGCGGGGGATCAGCCGGCTGGTGGCGAGAGTGGTGGCGAGCATGAGCGCCACGATCATCGGCATGAAGGCCAACCCGGTCTTGACGGGGGTGTAGCCCAGGCTTTGCTGCAGGTAGTAGGTGAGGAAGAGGAAGACGCCGAACATGCCGGCGCCGACGATCAGGATGGAGATGAAGGAGGCACCGCGGTTGCGGTCGAGCAGGATCCGCAGCGGCAGCAAGGGGTGTGCGGAGCGGGTCTGCCACCAGGTGAATGCGGCGAGCAGGACGACTCCGGCGATCAGCAAGCCCCAGGTGGCCGGGGAGCTCCAGTCGTGGTGTTCGGCGTTGGAGAAGCCGTAGACCAGGCAGAACAGGCCGCCGGTGACCAGAACGGCACCGGGAACGTCGATCTTCACGCTCTTGTCGCGGCCGGAGCTCTGGAGCAGGAGAACACCGCCGATGAAGGCGGCCGCGGCGAAGACGAGGTTGACGTAGAGGGTCCAGCGCCAGTCGAGGTATTCGGTGAGGACTCCGCCGAGGAGCAGACCGATGGCACCGCCGGCACCGGCGATGGCGCTGTACACGGCGAAGGCCCTGGCACGCTCCTTGGCGTCGGTGAACGTCGTGGTCAGCAGGGACAGCGCGGCGGGGGCGAGCAGCGCACCGAACAGCCCCTGCGCGGCGCGGGCGACGATGAGGATCTCGAAACTGCTCGCGGCGCCTCCCAGGGCGGAGGCCCCGGCGAAACCGACCAGCCCGACCAGGAATGTGATCTTGCGGCCGAAGAGATCGGACAGACGGCCGCCGAGCAGGAGCAGGCTGCCGAAGGCTAGCGCGTAGGCGGTGACGACCCACTGCCGGTCGCCGTCGGAGAAGCCCAGGTCTTTCTGCGCGGAGGGCAGGGCGATGTTCACGATCGTCGCGTCCAGGACGACCATGAGCTGGGCCAGGCCGATCACGGCGAGGATCCACCAGCGATGGCGGGGCTGTGCGTCGGCGGACGGCAGGACGGACACGGTGGCCGTCTCCGCGGGGGTTTTGGACATGACGGAACTCCATGAGAAGTGGGCAAAGGGATGGAACGTTCGGCGGTGCGGGGTCGGACGGCTGCGTCGTGGAGCTCGTCACGTGATGCGGGCGGTGACCGGGGCGCCGAAGTCACTGCTCGGCGATGCGAGGCGGCGCGAACGAAGCGGGACACGCCTTTCCGGAGACGGCCACCGTCGGCCGCACGTCGCGGCAGGAAGGATGATCAGGCCGCCCAGGCGCTCGGGCGAACGGCTCCCGCGTTACGACGGCACGAGGAGGGGTCACAGGGAAGGACGGCTGCTTGCAGCTCGGTCGCGGGCCCCTCCAGCGCCCGGCGGCGAGCTTCGTGGGCCGAGGCGGGCGAGTAGGTCTGCCAGTACTGGGCCTGGCGATTGAGATGGCTGATCAGCGGCATGAGGTCGGTGGCGGCGGGGATGCCGGGGATGCCCAGGCGGTCTCCCCACTCCTCCCCGAAGGCCCGCCGCAGCACGTTGCCGATGAGGTGGCGCAGCTGCTCCTCGGACAGGACGGCGCCCGGCGCGCCGGCCATGGCTCGGGCCTGTGCGTCGACCATGGCGGCGGTCAGTGCCCTCGAGTTCTCGTCCGGCGCGACTGCCGTGGCGTCCAGCAGGTCCTGCAGACAGCGCGCGCCGGCGTGGTCGGCCACGTCCTTGTGAAGGCTTTCGTCGAGCCCCAGGAGATGGGCGACGTACGACCAGTACTGATAGAGGGAACGCTCCTCCTCGGGAGTGATGTCGATGCCGACGGCTGCCAGGGCCTGGCAGGCGATGAGGGTGAAGCCGAGCCAGGTGCGGGCCATGTCGAGCTGGCCGATCGGCAGGCCCCGGGCGCCCCTGTCCCAGTCCGTGAGGGTCGCGGCCCGCATACGGGCATGGGCCAGCCGGACCTCCACCGTGGCCAGGTACCCCGGTCGTCCGCGCAGCAGCCCTCCCGGCCGTATGGCCTGGTGCGCCCACACCTCGGTCTCCGCGAGCCGACGTGCGGCCATGTCCGCCGGCCTGCCTGTTCCGGCCAGCAGCCGTGCGGTGGCCGGGGAGGAGTAGATGTGCGCGAGCGCGCCGGTGATCGAGCAGAGCCCGAACCACATGGGCGGCACGGACAGGCTCACGACATCGCCCCTGTGGAGCATCAGCGGGTCCACCCAGGAAGGGGTGGCCTCCAGTTGCCTCAGCAGCGCGCGGATCGCTGCGGGGGGCTGTTGGCCAAGACTCGACAGGCCGCGCCTGAGGCCCGCGTCGAGGGCACGCCGTGCCCGCGGACCGTAGAAGTCCAGTTCGGCGATGACGGCATCGGCGAGCGGATCCCCGGCGGTGAGCAGGGTCACCACATGGTCGGCCTTGGCGCCGTGCCGACGGCGCGCCGCCTCCAGGCCGGCCACGCGCTCGGGGGCCTCGCGGGGTGTGTGCTTGGCGTCCATGGGGCTCTCACTTTCGAGCAGGTACGGCGGTCCGGCCGCCAGGTGAGGGTCAGACGTGCTCGTGTGCCGATCCACGCGGATCAGCCCTGCGGAAAGCGGCTGCTCAAGTCGCTTCCCCTGCACGGAGGATGCCGCCTGACACCTGTCAGATTAATCTGATTCTGACAGGTGTCAAGTAAGCTGTTCGCGGGTTCGTGGGATGGTCGCGGGCCCGGACCTGCCGGGACGCAGGCCACGCAGGCACGAGGAAACATTTCTGGAGGCGACGGTGGGCGCAGGAGCCGAATCCACTCGACGGCCGGGGCGCCCCGGTGCGGGTACTCCCGCGGTGCCCGGGGAGGAAAGCATCCTGCAACGAGGGCTCGAGGCCTTCGCGGAGCTGGGCTACGAGCATGCTTCCGCACGCGAGCTGGCCCGCCGCCTGGGCGTCAGCCACAACTTCATCAACGACCGCTACGGGTCCAAGCTGGCCTTCTGGCGCGCGGTGGTGGACTCCGCGCTGGAGGCGCAGCTGGCGCGCCTGCCGCAGGTGGATCCCTCGCTGGACGACGCCGAGTGGCTGCGGCAGTTCATCACCAGCTTCTACCGGAGCGCCGCCGTGGACACATCGGGGATCGACCGCATCCTGCTCGACGAGTTGTCCCGGGACACCGAGCGGTTGGACTACCTGTACGAACGCTACATCGCCCCGACCCTGCAGCTCATGGTCCCGAGCATCGAGCGGCTCGTCACCTCCGGACGCATCGCGCCCGTTCCGTTGGACGTGCTCTTCTTCGCCGTCGTCCCTCCCGTCGCGGGAGTTGTGCAAGAGCCTCTGGCGCGGCGCATGGGCAGGCCTGTGCCCGCCTCGCCGGAGCAGCTCACGGCCACGGCGGAATCACTGGCGGCACTGGTCGTCAACGGACTGCTGTCGACAGGGTCCGAGGATCACCTCCGGGCTTGATCCACCACCCGGGCGGGGCGCCGTCACGTCGGTCGCGCCGGGGCCGGGCCGACCCCGGAGGCGACGCGGTGTTCAACGGGCGGCCGCCAGTTCCCCAGGTCGGCCGACGGCTGTAGCGACCGTTCACCCAGCGGCGCGAGATCGGCGCCGCCGAGGCCGACAGGTTCCGCACGCGAACTGCGATTTGTCCTCGCGGTCTGCATCCACGCACAGGGCTCTGGCACAGAGCGTTGGCACCATCGGAAGACGGCACGCCGGCGCCGCACGGTCGGCTGCCGAGACGCGGTGCGGCCAGACACTGCGGATACGCGTGTGCTGAGGGGTCTCACCCACGATCGTGGATGAGACCCCTCAGCATGGCCGTTCGTCAGGCCGCCGGGATCTCGGCGGTGACCGTGAGGACCGCGCGGCCGAGGATGTGGCTGGTGACGTTGAAGCCGAGGAAGGCCGGGGTGGCCTCTGCCGGGACGCCGATGGACTCGACGTCGAGGGCGTGCACCACGACGAAGTAGCGGTGCGGGCCGTGCCCGGCGGGCGGGGCTGCGCCGATGAAGCGGGCGGCGCGGGCATCGTTGGGCAGCTGGAAGGCGCCCTCGGGCAGACCCGAGCCGGTGTCGTCGCCCGCCCCCTCGGGCAGTTCGGTCACGTTGGCCGGAATGTCGGCCACCGCCCAGTGCCAGAAGCCGGAGCCGGTGGGGGCGTCAGGGTCGTACACCGTGACGGCGTAGCTCTTGGTGCCCTCGGGGGCGCCGCTCCAGGACAGCTGCGGGGAGACGTCCTTGCCGCCGGGTACACCGAAGGCGCCGGAGTACTGCTCGGCGGGCCAGGTGGCGCCATCGGCGACGGTGGTGCTGGTGACGGTGAAGGTCGCCGCCTCCGGAAGGCGGGCAAAGGGGTCGTTGGCACTCATCGTGTCTTTTCCTTTTCGGGCTGTTAGGGGTTCAGCGCCGGGCGGTGGCCGTGATATCGCCGTAGCCCAGGATGTGGCTGCCCTGGGTGAAGGCGGCCACGGCGGGCGTGGCGGTGGCCGGCAAGCCCAGGCTCGGGGTGTCGAGGGCGTAAACGGTGATCTTGTAGCGGTGGGTGATGTCGCCGGCCGACGGGCACGGGCCCATGTATCCGGAGCCGCCGCTGTCGTTCGCGCCCACGACGGCACCGGCCGGAAGAGTCCGGCCAAGGCTCTTCTCGCCGGCCGGGATGTCCCAGGTCATCCAGTGCCAGAAGCCGCTGCCGGTCGGTGCGTCCACGTCCTGCATGGACACCGCGAAGCTGCGGGCGTTCTTCGGAGCACCGCTCCACTCCAGCCGGAGCTGCTCGTTCCCACCGGTGCAGCCGAAGGTGTTCGCAAAGGAGGTGGCCGGGATGGCGCCGCCGTCGCGGACGTCGGGGCTACTGACAGTGAAGCGGGCGGCACCGGCCGGGATTCCGCTGCGGACCTTGGTGTGGCCGTAGCTGTCGCGCTGCGTGACTGTCGTATGACCACTGCCGCTGTCCGCGGTGGCCACCACGCTGACGCCCGCCACCACGGCGGCGGCGGCACTCAGCACGGCAAGGTTGCGAACGGTCTTTCTCATGAACTTCTCCGTGGAACGGGATGGCGAATGACGATGGCGGGGAACCGGGCCCGACCTGGTGCTGTGCCCTGCTTGAGAAAGGGCCACAGTCCGATCGCGGGCTCGTGCGCTGCCGAGGAGCCGGCGAGTTCAGGCGGCGTGCTTGAGGGCGAGAACGTCGACCAGGCGGATGTCGGGGTCGGCGGCCAGGAGTTCCGGGCCGACCTCGGACAGGGCCGCCGGGATGCGGCCGCTGAGGTGCGCCTGGCGCGCGTCCTCGTCGGCGAAGGCGTCGAAGATGCCGAAGGTCGCGCTGTCGACCTGGAAGGCGTACCAGACCTGGGTACCGGCCTCGTCCTCGACGATGCCGCGGCCGGCGTTCAAGAACGCGGCCAGCTCCGCCTCCTTGCCGGGCTTCGCGGTCAGCAGCGCCAGGACTCCGAGCTTGAGCGCCACGAAATCTCTCCTTGCGTGAGTCGTGAGATGCCGCAACGCCTACGGTGACGAGAACGGCGGGCCGCGGTGGGGCCCCGGCCTGCGAACAACGTATGGTCACGGCGAACGAGCCAGGAGTGGCGGAAACGACGATTCCAGTACCATTTACGCCATGCGCATCGTGCTGGCAGCCATCGACGGCATTTTCGACTCCGGGCTTTCGGCGATCATGGACGTGCTCAACGCGTCGAACGCCCTGAGCGCGGGAGACGGTGACGCGCCGCCCTTCTCGGTGACCGTGGTCGGTGCGGGGTCCCAGGTCAGCACCGCGAACGGGCTGAGCCTGGCGACCGTCCCGGTCGCAGAGCTCTCGCACGGGGCGGACCTCCTGCTCATGCCGGCCGTCGGTTTCAAGGCTCCGGAGCACGTGGTCGCGGCGGTCCGAGAGCCGGCCAACGCCTGGGTCCTCGACCTCGCAGCGGCCTCGGCCGACTCCGGGATCCCCCTGGCCGCCGCGTGCAGCGGAGCGTTCTTCCTGGCCGAGTCCGGCACGCTCAACGGCCGCCGCGCCACGACGAGTTGGTGGCTGGGACCGGCCTTCCGCAGGCGTTACCCCGAGGTGGCGGTGGAGGATTCGCGAACGCTGATCCAGGACAGTTGCGTCACCACGGCGGGTGCCGCCTTCGCTCACATCGATCTGGCGCTGTGGGTGGTGCAGCGGCGCAGCCCCGAACTCGCCGACCTCGTCGCCCGGTACCTGCTGATCGGCGACCGCCCCTCGCAAGCCGCCTTCGCGCTCCCGACCCAGCTGGCCCAGGCGGACCCACTGCTGACCGCCTTCGAACGGTGGGCCCGAGCGCACCTGGCCGATCCGCCGCCACTGGCCCAGGCCGCGCGCACTCTCGGCGTGAGCATGCGCACCCTGCAGCGCACCGCACAGGCCGTCCTGGGCAGATCACCACTGGACTTCATCCAGGACATCCGGCTGGACGAGGCGACCTTCCTGCTGCGCACCACCACCCTCAGCGCCGAGACGATCGCCGGCCGGGTCGGCTATCGCAACGTCAGCACTCTGCGCGAACTCGTCCGCCGCCGGCGGGGCTCGTCCCTGGAGGCGCTGCGCCATGGCGATGCTGATCACCGGGCACGGCGCACACCGTCGCCGTAGGCCCTTCTGGCGTGGGCCGGCATGGACACGGCCAACGCCGCGACCCTGCCGACCCGGCCAAGGCGGCCGACCGGGATGGGGGCCGGCAGGGTGTCGTCCTGTCATGCGTCGGCGGACCTGATGCGGGTGCCGCCGATCAGCGCGGGTGCCACGACGTCGACGGCGATGCCCGCGTGGACGTCGGCCACGAGTTCCTCGGGGCGGGCGCCCTTGAGCAGGAAGCCGCCGGCGCCGGCGCGCAGTTCGGCGGCCATGACCCGCTGCCACGACCGGCCCGAAGGTGATCAGCAGAACGACCGCTGCGACGGCGACACCGATCAGCTCGGTGGTGCCTCACCGCGACACAGCCGACGGTCGCGGCCGGCGGAGAGGGCGCCGAAGGCCCCCCGGAAGTACAGCAGGGGCGCGGCATCGGGGTGGCCTGACAAGGCCACGACCCGTCCGACGACCAGCAGATGGTCACCTATGGCGTACTCCTCGACCAGCTCGCACTCGATGTGGGCGATCGCCCCGTCGAGCAGCGGAGCGCCGGTGACCCCGTGGTGCCACGCCCTACCGGTGAACTTGTCTCGGCCGCTCCGCGAGAACGCCGTGGCCACGTCGGCCTGGTCCTCGGCCAGGACGCCGACCGCGAAGTGGCCGGCTTCCCGGATCAACGGATAGCTCGTGGAGGTGACCGCGGGAGCAAAGGCCACCAGGGGCGGCTCGAGCGACATGCTCATGAACGACTGGCAGGTGAGCCCGACCGGGCGGCCGTCGACCGTGGCCGTCACCGCCGTGATCCCCGAGCAGAACCGGCCGAGCACGTCCCGGAAGCATGCCGGATCGATATCCGCTCGTTCCTGCGTACCTCCGCTCGGACCCCGGTACCCAGAGCTCATCGCTCGCTCGCCTTCGCAGCGCCATCGGCTGCGAGCAGCGCGGAGCCGGTCTGCACCGCGGTGGTCTCCCGCATCAGTGCGAAACCGTGTGTGCGGCAGGCGCTCATGTCCCGCCAGTAGCGTTCCAGACGTGAGCCGTGGCGCATCACGCTCGACCCACCGGTGCGGGCCAGGAGGTCCATCGCCTCGGTCAGGATCCGGCAACCGTACCCGGCCATGCTCATCAGACGCAGGTCGTCGGCCTGGGAGAACTCGCCCCCGCCGGCGACCTCGCGCTCGCACAGCCTGTGGTACTCGTCCCCGACCCGGTCCAGGACGGCCTCGGCGACGTCCAGAGTGGTGGTCACCTGGCCGTACCACTCCTGATAGCGCGGGTCCTCCGCACGCGTTGTCCGCGGATTCCACATGGGCTTCTTCTCATGCAGCACCGTGGTGTACTCGTCGAGCGCCGCGTGTACCAGGCCGATCTCGATGGCGAGCAGCTCGGACATGAGAACGCCCATGATCCGACCGGTGTACATGGGGTTTCCGTGTGCCGTCATCCCTATGGTCGTGTCCAGCCTGAACTGGTCCGACTCGATCTCGACCACGTGATCCGAGGGCACGACCGCGTTCTTCACCCGGATGGAGTGCGAGCCGCTGCCCCGCATCCCGAGCGTGCTCCCCCAGTCGTCGAGCACGGTGTATTGCGATCGGGGCACCAGCGCCAGGCCGACGCGGGGCACACCGTCTTCTCCGGCGGGCAGCCTCACGGCGCTCATCACATGGGTGGAGTACGGGGCGCCCGAGGAGTACTCCCAAGTACCGTCGAGCTCCCAGCCGTCCTCGTGCGGAACCGCCCGGACCGAGGGAGCGTGGCGGTTGGGCGCCACGAAGTGCCCGTCCGGGCCCACCACTTCGGACTGCACTTCGAGGCTGTACAGCCCGGCGAGGATCAGAACGTGCGAGGAGCCGAGGGACAAGCACCAGCCGGTGGACGGGCAGCCGCGTGCGATCTCGACGATCACATGCATGAAGTCGTTGATCCGCATTTCATAGCCGCCGAACGCCTTGGGCATGAGCATGCGGTAGAAACCGGCTTGTTCGAACTTCTCGTGGGTCTCCTGCGAGTAGTGGGTCCGCTTCTCGGTCGCCTCCTGCTCGGCGCGGAGGTGGTCGCGCATGTCGCGGGCTCGCTGGATCACCGTCTCGGCCGTAAGACCAGGCTCAGGCTGCGGAATGGCACGCTTCATCAGCCCGGTGGCGCCCGTGCCGTCGCCGATCGCCGTCATGCTGCTTCTCCTTTTGCCGTGGGCCCCGTGGTGGGGCAGGGGCCTGTGTGGCAAGTCTTGTGGTGCCGGTTCGCCGCAGGCGAGCAATGGTCCAGGAGACGACGGAAACGGGTAGAGGTGGCGGATCCACGCGCGTACGACGCTGCTTGAACCGCGCCCTCGCCCTCAACCGGTCGCTGATGAGGCGCTGCGCGTCTGCCGCCGGAGTTCCGCCGGACGGATGCCGAAGCGCTTGGCGAACTTCTCGGAGAAGTGGGAGGGCGAGGCGAATCCGCACCGTTGGGCTGTCTCGGCCACGGTGAGGGCCCCGCCTTCGGGAGAGGTGATCAGGCGGTGGGCGTGAACGAGCCGCCGCCCGAGGATGTATCGCGGCACGGTGGTTCCCTGGGCCGCGAAGACGCGGGAGAGATGGCGGCCGCTGATACCGATCCGCGCCGCAATGTATTCGGCACCCAGAGCGGACTCGTAGAGGCTGCGTTCTATGACCTCGCAGGCCGCTTCGTAGTGGGTGCGGGCGGAGACAGTGGCGCGTCCGCCGGTGGACAGGGCGCTGAGGAGTTCCAGGACGGCGGTTTCATCGGGTTTCGGCGCGGCCTCGGAACGAGTGGCCGCCTCCAGTAAGCGGCCCAGAGCAGCGATATAGGCGCCGGCGGTGCCCTCGGGGTTGATCACCTGTGGCACGGCACGGTCGATCGGTCCCACCGCGTCTTCGTAGACGGCCCTCCGCATGATGACCGCGACCTCCGCCGCCCCCTGGGTGGAGCCGAGAGAGAAGACCTGGTCCGAGTCGTGGATGAGGGCCTGGCCCGGGCGCAGTGTCCATGCACCGTCGCCCGTGTAGAAGGCGATCCTGCCTCTGAGGGGGACGGAGGCCTTGACATACTCGCCCCGGGCGGCGCGGATGTGTTCGCTGTCGCGTTCGACGATGTGAGCGCTGCCGGTGACGCGGACCAAGCCGAGGCAACCGGACTCGGCCAGCGTGAGACTGGCATCGAAACGCGGCTGCAGCTTACGCCAGCGCAGGGGCGTCACCGTCCGGCTGATGCGCGTCTCCCACTGCTGCAACCGCTCCTCTTCCGGCAGTTCCGTGGTCGTCAACCGGAACCACCGACCGGTCGACCGCGCCGCTTCCCCCACGATCCCCTCCTCAATCGGTCAGTCACGCGTCACCGCCGACCAGCGAGGTCACCCCGGATACCTGGGCCGGGCAGACTGATGACGCAAGCCGCACAACTTCGCGAGTGCAACTGGACGAGTTCTGCCATCGTAGGGCCTCGGTCCACTGCCGGGGCAGGGGCCCATGTGCTCAAGAGTCCCTTTGCGTCTGGGAAAAGGGATGTGTGGTCTGGTGGGCGATGTCGCCGCGGGAAGCGAACAACCCGCTGGCCGCAGGCGGCCGAGAGCTCCTCGTGAAAGGCCATGCTGTACGGCGGGCGTACCCTTTTTCGTCAGCGGCTCAGGAAGGTATTGATAGTTCCCCTACCTTCCAGCCGGTAAGACTCCGAGCAACGTGGGCCGCCGCATAACTGGTCCTGAGTCGATGAGACCGCGCCCGTCAGCCTTACGAGGTCATGCGGCGGTGCCGCCGTCGGCCAGGTCGTCGAAGATCACGACCTCGCGGGTGAGGAGGAAGAAGGACAGCGAGGGCTTCAGGAGCGCGCCGTGCTTCTCGGCGTGGCCGGCCAGGGCCTGCTGCCAGGCGCGGAAGCCGGTCAGGGCGTCCGCTTCGTCGAACCACAAGGCGGAGTAGGCGTCGTACGAGGGCTGCTCCGATGTGCTTCCGAAGTACGCCGCCATGCCGTCCCCAGGGAGGGCCCTGTTCCACTGGTGGCCGCGCAGGTACCTGGCAGGCCCGGACGGGTCGGCGAGCACGTCCTCGTACGCCCCTAGCAGGCCGCTGTGGAAGACCTCCGGGGCGGCACCGTCGGCGGCCTTGAGGAAGTGGAGGACCTTCACTATGCCGCCTGCGGGCCGGGGTGCCTCGGCCTCGCTCTCCTCGACGAGGAGACTGAGCGCGGCCGGCTGGTCGCTGAAGTTGACCGCGTCGGGACCGACGACGTCGCGGGCGTAGGGGTCCGCGAAGGTCTGCCCCATGGACGACGGGTCGTCGAAGTACAGTTCGGTCACGGAGTCGCGGGGCAGCGTCACCTGGTAGCCCACGTCCCCGATCGCGCCGTAGGCGCCGTCGAGGACGTGGTTCTGGACGTACTTGCGCACGGTCAGCTTGTTGGCGAGAGCGATCCCGCCGTGCACCTTCTCGGTGTACTCGGTGTACTCGGCGCGCGTCATACCGGGGCGCCGCCGTACGGCGGCCACCAACTTGATCATTTCAACCTCCTGTGAGAAGAGCCGGTCAAGGTGCGAGGGTTCCCTGCAGGGCCGCCGAGAGGAGGAAGCCGAGAGCTTCCGCGGCGACCGGTTGCGGATTGGCGTAGGACTGGTCCTGTGCCTGGGCGATGACGTCGTCGACGTCGGGCACCGTGAGACCGAGGTCGACGAGTGAGCGCGGAGCGCCGAGCTCTGCTGACACTCGCGCGAGATGCTTCGGTACGTCGTCCGTGGCCAGCGCACGGCGCAGGGCCTGCTCGGCAGCCGGCGCGGCGGGCAGGTTGAAGGCGGCGACGTACGGCAGCAGGACGGTGTGTACGGCGGCGTGGGGCAGGTCGAAGGTGCCGCCCAGGATGTGGCACAGCTTGTGGTGCAGCGACATGGTCGTGGCCCCCAGGCACGCCCCGCACAGCCACGCCCCGCGCAGCGCGTCGGTGCGGGCCGCCATGTCGCCGGGGTCGGCGGCAATGACCGGCAGGGCCGCGACCAGTGAGCGCACGCCTTCCTCGGCCATCAGGGACACGATGGGCGAGGCGTCGGGCGCGTACAGGGCTTCCACGGCATGGGCGACGGCGTTGAACCCGCTGGTCACCGACATGTCCACGGGGAGGCCGACGGTGAGTTCGGGGTCGTAGACGACGCTGCGGGGCAGGACGGCCCGGTTCCGACCGGTGCGTTTGCGCCCGTTCTCGGTGAGCCCCCACACGGTCGTCATCTCGGAGCCGGCGTAGGTCGTCGGCACACCGATCAGGGGCAGGCCGGACGTCAGTGCGATCGCCTTGCCCAGGCCGATGGCGGAGCCGCCGCCGATGGCCAGGCAGCCGTCCGCGCCCGCATCGCGTGCGGCCGCGCGGGCCGCTTCGGCGACCTGGACCGGCACGTGCATGCGAGCCTCGGTGAACATCCCGGCGCAACGGTCGCCGAGGAGGGTGGCGGCCTGTTGAGCGAGGGCGCGTTGACCGGGGGTGGACAGCACCAGCAGCCGGCGCAGTCCCAACCTCTCGGCCTCGTCGCGCAGTTGACGGAGACTGCCGGCGCCGAAGATCACCCGCATGGGCAGGGCCTCGTACGTAAAGGTCACCGGGTGCCCTCCGGGGCCAGCACGACGTCGAACCGGGCGTGTACGAAGGGTGTGGTCACGCCGAAGCGCTGGGCGTCGGGTTCGTCGTACGACTCGGTGAAGTCGGTGATCAGGCCGCTCTTGACGGCGAAGACGGCGTCGGAGTCGATGTAGGGGCTGCCGGCGACGAACACATGGGTGGTGACCGGGCGGTGCCCCTCGGCGTTCGCGATGAAGTGGACGTGGGCGGGCCGGTAGGGATGCCTGCCGGTGGCTTCGAGCAGGCGGCCGACGGGGCCGTCGGTGGGGATCGGGTAGTGGGAGGGGACGACGGCGCGGAACCAGTAGCGGCCCTCGTCGTCCGTGTGGAACAGCCCGCGTCCGTTGCCCGGCGGCTGGACGTCGGGCTGCTGGACGTCGTAGAAGCCGTCCTCCGAGCACTGCCACACGTCGAGTTCGGTGTCCGGCAACGGCGTGCCGTCGGCAGCCAGGACCCGGCCGGAGACTACGCAAGGCCGTCCGGTGCCCAACAGGTCGATGGACTCGCCGAGCTCGCGGCGGGGCGAGGCGGTCATGTGGAAGGGGCCGAGGACGGTGCTCTCGGTTCCCACTTCGGACCCGTTCAGGGTCTCGACGAGCATGGAGACGCCCAGGACGTCGGAGAGCAGGACGAACTCCTGGCGAGTGTCGTCGCACTTCTGCCCGACGGCAGTGAGGAAACCGATCGCCGCTTCCCATTCCTCCATCGTGGGTTCGATGTCCCGTACGAAGTCGTGGAGGTGGCGGGTCAGGCTCTCCATGACCTGCCGCAGCCGCTGGTCCTTGGTCTCCCGGAAGCTGTCCACCACCGCGTCGGTGGCGGTCTCGACGGTGAAGTCCACTGGATGTTCCTATCCTTCCGGGGTGCCCTGGCCGACGAGCTGATCGGTGAACCAGTCGCCGGTCAGCGCGTCGCGTTCGGCCGCGTGGTTGTAGAGGGTGTGCTCGCCGTCGGGCCAGATGCGGACGGTGGAGGTGGCCGGGTCGGCGGCGCGCAGGAAGGGCTCCTGGTCCTCGTAGCGGGCGAGGGCGTCCCGGCCGCCGTGCAGCAGGAGCAGCGGGCAGGTGATGCGGTGCTTGTCCGGGTCGAAGCGCAGGGCGGCCATGACCTCGGCCACACGGTCCAGGTCGTCGGTGCCGACGACGGCGGCCAGCTGCTCGCGGGCAGTGCGGAATTCGAGGACGGTCGGTACCGCCGGAGCGCCGTTGACGACCACCGCGCCGACGCGCGGATCGGCGGCGGCCAGATGGGCGGCGAACAGGCCGCCGAAGCTGATCCCCTGCACCCCGATGACGCCGGCGAGGCGGGGATCGGCCTCGACCAGGTCGACGAAGCGGGCGAAGCCCTCCGTTACGTGCTCGTCGACGTACAGCCCGTGCCGCAGCCGCGTCTCGCCCTGACCGGGGCCTTCCGCGAGCAGACAGGCCAGGCCGCGTGCGGTGTACGCGTCGGCGACGGGCAGATATGCCGCCCCCCAGCCGCTGAGCCCGCCCCAGACGATGACGGTGGCTCGGGGCGTGCCGTGCGGGGGCAGGCACAGCCAGCCGCCGAGGGCGCTACCGCGGTGCGGGATCTCCACGCGCTCCACGGCCGGTGCGAGAGCGGTGGTCGCAGCCATGTGCCCGGCGTACAGATCCCGCTTCTCCGCCGTGTCGGTCTGGTACGCCATCTGCGCGAACATCAGGGCCGCCGAGGCGAACCGGTAGGCCTGCCGGGCTGTCGCACGGTGTCCCGACTCCTCGGCGAGGCGGGCTCGTTCGAGCTGTGCCTGAGCGATGGCCGCGGCGGCGTCCTGCCACGGCGTACCGGCAGCGGTGTCGGCCAGCAGCCGGCGGGCGTCGGCGGGGTCCATGCCGCAGTCGGTGAGCCGGGTGTAGGGCATGGCCCGGTGCTGGGCGGCGACCAGGGGGGACGTTTCAGGATTCCCGGTTGTCATACTGCCGCCTGGACCGTTCCGGACAGCGCCGCGTCCAGATCGTCCACCAGCTTGCCGAGATCCGCGCTGTCGGCCGCCGCACCGAACAACACGAAGTCAGGGCGCGCCAGATACGCAACCGCACCGAGCAGGTGGAGATACTCCCGATGCCGTCCGTCGAGGTCGCGGGCGGTGTCGAGGGCGACCACGGCGCAGCCCAGGCGCTTCAGCAGGGCGAGCCTCTCCGGACCGAGGGCGGCGGTCGGATCCTCGGCGGCGACCAGGACGAAGCCGTAGCCGGTCAGGTCGTCCAGGCGTCCGGTGCGCCCGTCGGCCAGACGGATGCGGCCCTGCGGGGTGAGGGTGCCGGCCGGCGCGCCCGTACTGGGCCGCAGCACCCCGTCGCTCAGCGGCGGGAACGGCGGCGGCGGCGGCACCTTGCCCGCGAAGAAGGCGGCGTCCCGGGCCGCCGCGGCCTCGGCGTCGTGCGTGTTGGCGACCTTGCCGAGGCCGATGGCCGCGTGCGTGAGGGCGGTGACGTGCGGACGGCGCTCGCTCTCGTAGGTGTCCAGGAGTGCGTCGGGCGCCAGTCCGCCGAGGACGAGGTGCAGTTTCCAGGCGAGGTTGGTGGCGTCGCGTATGCCGCTGCAGGCGCCCTGGCCAAGGTACGGGGGCATGGTGTGGGCGGCGTCGCCGGCAAGGAAGACGCGGCCGGTCCGCCAGCGGGTGGCGATGCGGGCCTCGAAGCCGTAGACCAGCTGGCGGATGATGCGTACGTCGTCCGGGCCAAGGTCGTGATAGTGGCGCAGGAGCCGCCAAGCGACCTCCGCATCTGCCATCTCCTCGCGGGTCTCGCCCGGCAGCAGGGCGAACTCGAATCGCTGCCGGGTGGTCCCGATGTTGATGGTCATGTGCCCGCGGGCCGGGTCGCAGTACTGGGTGCCGTACGCGAACTCCGGGGGCTGCGGGCGCAGCCACTCGGTGTCGATGTTGATCCACTGCTCGTTGAAGCCGAAGTCCTCACGCTCCACGCCGAGCAGTTCCCGCACCCCGCTGCGGCTGCCGTCGGCGGCGATCACATAGCGGGCGCGGACCTCGTCGTGCGGACCGTCGGCACAGGTCGTCTCGGTGTTCCAGCCCTGCAGGCGCAGGGTGACGCCGTCGCCGTCCTGGTCGAGGCCGGTGACCGCCCAGCCCTGGCGGACCTCGACCGTGCCGTAGCCGCGCAGCCGCTTGTCGATCGCGCTCTCCACGTCCGGCTGGTACATCGAGATGTGGTCCGGATAGCCCATCGGGCCGTCAGGATTCGCCGGAATACGCACGAGCGTCTCACCCTTGCCGTTGACCCACAGGTACTCGCACATCGACGAGTCGCGCAGCGCCTCGTCGATGTCGCCCGCCGCCTGGATGGTGCGGGCGGTCTCGTCGTCGATGTGGGTGAGCCGGGGCAGCCCGTACAGGGCCGGCCAGCGCTCGCACACCACCACCCGATGACCGAGCCGGCCGAGCAAGGATGCGGCGACGAGGCCGGTCGGTCCGTAGCCGACGACCGCGACGTCGTGGACATCAGGGAGCGGAGCCATGAAACACCTCCGGGAACACCCCCGCGCCACTGCGAGGGGTGAGGTGAGAAGACGGGAGAGGGGTGACGTGGGAGAGAGGGGGCGGGAGCGCGACCGTGCGCGCAGCAGCCCATATGTGAGGCGCTGCTCACATTCAATGTGAAGTTAGATTCACATACCTGCAACATGGACGTCAAGAGCCCGGTCGGTAAACTGCGCGAGTGACCGAGTCCACCACCGGCAGGCCCGCCGCCCTCCAAGAGCGCAGTCGACGTTCACAGCAGGGCATCCTCGAAGCCGGGTACGCACTGCTCGAAGAGGGCGGAGTGGACGCCCTCACCGTGGCCGCGGTCGCCGAGCGGGCCGGCATGGCGGTCGGCAGCATCTATCGCCGCTTCGGCGACAAGGAAGGACTCCTGCTGGCCATCCAGCACGCCTTCACCGAAAACCTCCAGGCCGAGATCGCGGAGCGCATGTCCGTGGAACGGCTGCGCCTCCTGCGCGATCCGGCCGTGGCGATCGCCGAAGCGGTCGGCGCGATCAGCGACGCCTTCCAGGCGCACGAGGCCCTGCTGCGTGTCTTCCTGCTGCTCGGCACCCGGCACGAAGCAGTACGAGCCGAGGGCTCCCGCGTCAGCGTCGAGGGCAATCACAACTTCGCCGAGGCGCTGCGTCACACACCCATCGCACACCCGGACCCGGCGGCCGCGCTGGACTTCGCCTTCCGCCTGATCTACGCCGCGATCGCGCACCGCATCACTCAGGGCGAGTTCCTGGAGTCCGACCGCCCACTGCCATGGAACGAACTGCGCAGCCACCTCCAGACGGCGGTCGTCTCCTACCTCCTCGGTGCCTCGCAGGGCAACTGAGGAGGGGGCACCTCCTCCCCCACACGCACTGGATGCCGGGCCGACGGGGCCGGGCAGCCGCCCCGACGAGCCTCCCGGCCCGCCGCCGAACGCCCACGGGCACAGAACCTGCCGAAACACAAGCGCGCAGGTTTTGACGAGCGCTCTGCCGTATGTGAGCGATCCCTCAAGACAGATGTGATTCTTGATTCACATATAGGTAACCCTGTCACGACCCGCGCCCCGCACCCGGGTCCGGCTGCCTCCCGGTCACGACGGCACGGACCGGCCCGCGAGCACGCCCACGCAGTGCACAGCCCCACGCCTTCCCTGCCCCGCCATCCCCCCTCCGCGAGGCGGTCCGTGGCCGCGTCTCACCAGAGACCATCCAGCGCCTCGTCACCGACTCCTACGAGCGCCTCGCCGAGCACGCCCGTATCCGCACCCACCTGGTCGTGCTGGCCGAGCACACGGCCGCCGAGCGGCTGGACGCGCTCGCGCATGTCCAGGGCGCGCCTGGCAGCGGTCTGCGGCGCATGCTGTTCGTGTGCGGCCACAACGCGGGCCGCTTCCAGATGGCCGCCGCCCTCCTCGCCCACCGCGCCGGAGGCCACGTGGTCGTCTCCTCGGCGGGCACGCGCCCAGCGGCCGAGGTCGGGCCGGTCGTCGCGCAGGTGCTGACCGAGGGCGGTGTGGACCTTGCGGACGCGTTCCCCAAGCCACTGACGGACGAGGTCGTGCAGGCCGCCGACGTCGTCATCACGATGGGGTGTGGGGATGCCTGCCCGATTGTGCCGGGGCGTCGCTATCCGGACTGGCCGCTCACAGACCCCGAGGGCCCCCCGCTCGCCGTCGTCCGCGGTATCCGCGACGAGATCGGCACCCACATCACCGAGTTGCTCGCCTCCCTGCCGCGACCCGAACTCCGTACCCCGCACAACCTGCTGATCCGCATCGAAGGAAGAACCTGGCTGGGCGGCGGAAGGTGGCTTCCCTATACCGCAGCAGTAGGCGCGGGGGTCGGGGCGGTGGTCGGTGGGTGGGTGAGGTCGTAGGCGCTCTCCGCGTGCAGGTGAACGTCGACGCCCTCCTCCTCCACCTCGGGGCGGACCCGCAGCCCCATCGTCTTGTCGAGCGCCTTGGCGATGACCCAGGTCACGGCGAACGAGTAGGCCAGTACGGCGAAGGCGCCGACCGCCTGCTTGCCGAGGAGGGAGAGGCCGCCGCCGTAGAGGAGGCCGTCCACGCCGTTGGGTGCGTCCGACGTGGCGAGGATGCCGACGAGCAGGGTGCCGGTGAGGCCGCCGACGAGGTGGATGCCGACCACGTCGAGGGCGTCGTCGTAGCCGAACCTGTACTTGAGGCCGACGGCGAGGGCGCACACCGCGCCGCCGACCGCGCCGAGGACGAGCGCGCCGAGCGGGGAGACCGCGCCGCAGGCCGGGGTGATGGCGACGAGGCCGGCGATGGCGCCGGAGGCGGCGCCGAGGCTCGTGGCGTGGCCGTCGCGGAACTTCTCGACGAGGAGCCAGCCGAGCATGGCGGAGCAGGTGGCGGTGAAGGTGTTCAGGACGACGACGGAGGCGGCGTTCGAGGACGTCAGCGCGGAGCCGCCGTTGAAGCCGAACCAGCCGAACCAGAGCAGGCCCGCGCCGAGCATCACCAGCGGGAGGTTGTGAGGCCGTTCAGAACCCTTCGTCTCCTTCTGCCAGCCGATGCGTCTGCCGAGGACCAGGATCATCGCCAGGGCCGCCGCGCCGGAGTTGATGTGGACGGCGGTGCCGCCCGCGAAGTCGATGGCGCCGAGCTTGTTGACGATCCAGCCACCGACCACGTCGTCGCCGTCGAAGGCGAACACCCAGTGGGCGACGGGCAGATAGACCAGGGTGACCCAGATGCCGGTGAAGGCCATCCAGGCCCCGAACTTGATGCGGTCCGAGATCGCCCCGCAGATCAGTGCCGCGGTGAGCGCCGCGAACAGCGCCTGGAACGCGGCGAAGACCGAGAGGGGGATGACGGCCTTGGGGTCGTCCGTGATGACGCCGTTCATGCCGAAGAACTCGGTGACGTCACCGAGGATCCCGGCGCCGCCGATGGAGTCGCCGAACGCGGCTGAGTAGCCGTAGACGACCCAGATGCAGCCGACCAGAGCGACGGCCCCGAAGGTCATCATGATCATGTTGAGCACGCTCTTGGCGGCGACCATGCCGCCGTAGAAGAGTGCGAGCCCCGGCACCATCAGGCAGACGAGTGCCGTGCTCGCAAGCATCCAAGCGGTACTTCCGGTGTCCATATGTACGCTCCGCGGAGAGGTCCAACAGAAGGAAACGACGTTTCCCCGCAGTAGACCGGCGGTGCGTTACAGGACAGTTCCACGGCGAATTAAGGCCGGGTTTCAGTGCTGCGGGCTGTCCCCGAACGCGGTCACCGTCAGGAAGCGAATGGGCAGTTCGACGAGCCGTTCAGGGCCGTGCGGAGCCTCGCCGTCGAACTGGAGGGCGTCGCCGGGGCCCAGGGTGTAGCTGGACTTGCCGTGGCCGTAGACCATCTCGCCCTCCAGCATGTAGATGATCTCCGTGCCGGCGTGCTGGAACAGCGGGAAGACCTCGCTCTGCTCGGTCAGGGTCACCAGCAGGGCGTCCATGCGCTTGTGAGCGCCCCTGAGCGAGCCGAGCTGGGCGTATTCGTGGCCGACGCGGGTGCCCCGCCGGACGATGCGGGCGCCGTGTCCGGCGGGGACGAAGACGGCCTCGCGTTCGTCGTCCATGCCCCGGAACAGGGCGGTGACGGGGACGTCGAGACCGCGCGCGAGCCGGGAGAGGGTGGTGAGGCTGCACGCGGTCTGGGCGTTCTCGATCTTCGACAGCATGGCTTTGGAGATGCCGACCCGCTGTGCCATCTCGCCGACCGACAGCCCGGCCGCCTGCCGGTATTCGCGGGCCCGGACGGCGATGATGCGCTCCAGCGCCTTGTCGTCGGCATGGTCGGCGTCCGCCACGGGTTCGGGGTGTTCGGCGTGCTCGGTCACCGGCGCATCTTATGCGGTGCGTTCCAGGCGGAACCGGGGGTGGGGCTCGGCGCGGCCGGTGGCGAGGTCGGCGGCCATCGCGCCGATGAGCGGGGCGAATTTCGCGCCGTGTCCGGAGCATGGGGAGACGATGACGAGGGGGCCGTGGCGGTCCAGGACGAAGTCCTCGTCGGGGGTGGTGGTGTAGAGGCAGGTCGCCTCGGTCACCGGGTCGGGGTCGAGGCCGGGGAGTCGGTCGCGGACGAAGTCGCTCACGCGGGTGCGTGAGGCGGGGTCGACGACACCGTTGCGTGTGGTGGCGGTGGTCGGGGTGCCACGGTCGTGTTCGGCGACCTTGACCGCGGGCAGCGGGCCGCCGTCACCGCCGGACGGGAGTCCGAAGACCTGCATCGACGCGTCCTTGGAGACCAGGATCGGCCAGGCGACGGACGGGTCCCGCTGACGGAAGTGAAAGACCTGCTGCTGAGTCACGCGCAACGGCGGCAGCGGGAGGGGCAGTTCGAGCTCGGGAAGCCACGCCCCTGCCGCGATCACCGCCGTGTCGGCGATGAGCTCACGCCCGTCGTCCGTGCGCAGACGGGTCTTCTCCTGTGCGTCGATTCCGGTGACGCGTACGCCGAGCCATGCGTCCGCGCCGTGCTCGATCGCCCTCCGCACGCAGGCCGCGACGGTCTCGTCGGCGTCGACGACACCGGCGTCCGGGTGGTAGAGCGCCGGTCCGTCGAAGTGGATGTGGGGCCAGCGCTCGGCGGCGGCCTCCGCACCGAGCAGTTCGTACGGCACTCCGGCCGCGCCCAGTACGACGGCCAGCGCTTCCGGGTCGCGTCCCGGGCCCAGGTCGAGGCCACCGGTGGTGCGCAGCAAGGGGGTCGCACTGTCGTGCTCCAGCTCGCGCCACGACTCGAACGCCTTCCCGGTGAGGCCAACGTAGAACGGGTCGGCGTACGCGCGCCGGAAGATCCGTGAGCTGCCGTGCGAACTGCCGTGCTGGTGCCCGATGTCGTACGCCTCGATCAGGGTGACGTCGTGGCCCTGCCGGGCGAGCTGCCAGGCGGTGGCCGCGCCCATCAGCCCGGCTCCGACGACCGCGATCACAGACCGGCTCCGGGGATCCACTGCGTGCCGGCGAGCGGGACGCGGGCCATGGCGGCGGACTCGATGGTGAGGGCGACCAGGTCCTCGGGTTCGAGATGGAGGAGGTGGGCCTTGCCGCAGGCGCGGGCCAGGGTCTGGGCCTCCATGGTCATCACGCGCAGGAAGTTGGCGAGCCGACGGCCGGCGTCGACGGGGTCGAGGCGGGCGGACAGCTCCGGGTCCTGGGTGGAGATGCCGACCGGGTCGCGGCCGTCCTGGTAGTCGTCGAAGTAGCCTGCGGCGGAGCCGAGTTCGCGGTAGTCGGCGTCGTACTTCGGATGGTTGTCGCCGAGCGCGATCAGCGCCGCCGTGCCGATGGCGACCGCGTCCGCTCCGAGGGCGAGCGCCTTGGCCATGTCGGCGCCACTGCGGATACCGCCGGAGACGATCAGCTGGACCTCGCGGTGGACACCCAACTCCTGGAGCGCGCGGACTGCTTGGGGCAGGGCCGCGAGGGTCGGGATGCCGACGTGCTCGATGAACACGTCCTGGGTGGCGGCCGTCCCACCCTGCATGCCGTCGACGACCACGACATCGGCACCCGCGTGCACGGCGAGCTTCACGTCGTAGTACGTCCGTGTCGCGCCGACCTTCACATAGACCGGTTTCTCCCAGTCGGTGATCTCGCGCAGTTCGAGGATCTTGATGGCGAGGTCGTCGGGGCCGGTCCAGTCGGGGTGGCGGCAGGCGCTGCGCTGGTCGATGCCGACGGGCAGGGTCCGCATCCCGGCGACCCGTTCGGTGATCTTCTGCCCGAGCAGCATGCCGCCACCACCCGGTTTGGCACCCTGGCCGAGGACGACCTCGATGGCGTCGGCGGCGCGCAGGTCGTCGGGGTTCATGCCGTAGCGGGACGGCAGGTACTGGTAGACGAGGTGCTTGGAGTGCCCGCGCTCCTCGGGGGTCATGCCGCCGTCGCCGGTGGTCGTGGAGGTGCCGACCTCGCTGGCACCCCGGCCGAGCGCCTCCTTGGCCTGGGCGGAGAGGGCGCCGAAGCTCATGCCGGCGATGGTGACGGGGGTCGCGAGCCGCAAGGGGTTCTTCGCGTGCCGGGTGCCCAGGACGACCTCGGTGTCGCAGCGCTCCCGGTAGCCCTCCAGCGGGTAGCGGGACATGGAGGCGCCGAGCAGCAGCAGGTCGTCGAAGTGCGGGAGCTTTCGCTTGGCGCCCCAGCCGCGGATGTCGTAGATGCCGGTCTCGGCGGCGCGCTGGATGGCGTGGATGGTGGCGCGGTCGAAGGTGGCCGACTCGCGCAGGCCGTGGGATGCGGGTTCCATGTGCTTCGAACTCCCTCAGTACGCCGTCGTGTTGTCGACCTTGAAGTGGTACAGCTCCCGTGCCGAGCCGTAGCGGCGGAAGTCGGCGGGGCCCTCGTCCCGCTCGGCCGCCTTCAGCAATTCGGCCAGTTCTGCCAGGTGTTCGTCCCGCATCTCCTTCTCCACGCAGTCCGCGCCGAGGGACTTGACCGTGCCCCGGACGTAGATCCGGGCCTCGTACAACGAGTCACCGAGCGCGTCGCCCGCGTCGCCGCAGACGACCAGCCGTCCGGCCTGGCCCATGAACGCGCTCATGTGGCCGACGTCGCCTCCGACGACGATGTCCACGCCCTTCATGGAGATCCCGCAGCGGGCGGCCGCGTCACCGTCGATGACCAGCAGCCCACCGTGAGCGGTGGCCCCGGCCGACTGCGAGGCGTTCCCCCGCACCCGGACCGTGCCCGACATCATGTTCTCGGCGACCCCGGTGCCCGCGTTGCCGTGGACGGTGACCGTGGCGTGCTGGTTCATGCCGGCGCAGTAGTAGCCGACGTGGCCCTCGATGTCGACGGTGAGGTTCTCCCGTATGCCGCAGGCCACGGCATGCGCGCCGCGCGGGTTGGCCACCCGCCACGCGACCGCCTCCGGCGCGTGCAGCGCCCGGTTGAGTTCCCGTACCGGCGTCTTGGCCAGGTCGACTTCCTGAATGGTCAGCGTCGCCATACGTACACCTCTTCCGGCTCGGGTTCGAAGATGCGGGCGTGCTCGACGCCCGGCAGGACGTCCAGTGCCCGGTACTCGGAGGCCATCGCCACCCAGACGTCGGTCTCGGCGACCAGCGCCGGCTTGCAGGCGATGGCGTCCCGGACGACCGCGAAGGAGTCATCGGTCGACACCAGCAGCGTGTAGAAGCCGTCGAACCGCTCGCACAGCAGCCGCAGCGCCTTCTCCAGGTCGGCGCCCTCGGAGAGCTGGTGCGCGATGAAGCGGGCGCCGACCTCGGAGTCGTTCTCGCTGTCGAACTGAACGCCCTGGGCGCGCAGTTCGCGGCGGATGGTGGCGTGGTTGGCGAAGGACCCGTTGTGCACCAGGCACTGACCGGGGCCGACGGAGAAGGGGTGGGCGCCCTGAGGGGTCACGGCCGACTCGGTGGCCATCCGGGTGTGGCCGACGCCCTGCCAGCCGGTCACCCCGGCGAGCCCGAACGAAGAAGCCAACTCCACCGGGTTTCCCGTCCCCTTGAGGACGGCCATGCCGGTGCCGGAGCCGATGACGGTGGCGTGCGGCAGCGCCTGAGTCACGGCGGCGAGCAGATCGCCGTCCGCGTGCACGACCGTGGTGGCGTCGGCGGCAACGGCCACCGCACCCGGTAGCGCGGCCTCCGCCTCCGCCGGTGTGACTCCGAGCAGCGAGACGACGGTACGTCCCGGCGGGGTCAGACGCGGGTCGCCGTAGACCGCGACGCCCGCCGAGTCCGGTCCGCGTTCGACGACCTGGCCCAGCATCGCGGTCAGCAGTACGCCGAGCCGTGGTTCGAGTGAGGGCTCACGTAGATGGAGCCCCACGATTCCGCACATCTCAAGTCCCTTCAGAAGGCGGTCAGATAGCGGTCGAGCTCCCAGGCGCCGACCGTGGAGTGCCAGTCGAAGAACTCCTCGCGCTTGAGGTCGGCGAAGTACCGGCTCACCCCGGTCCCGGCCACGTCCAGCGCACCGCTGATCACGTCGTCCGCCAGGAGGGCCTCGACCGCGTGCAGCAGGGTCGGCGGGAGCTCCGGCCCCTTGCCGGCAGCGCCGGGCTCACCTGGGTCAAGTCCGCGCTCGATGCCGTCGAGGCCGGCGGCGAGGGCGCCGGCCGCGGCGAGATACGGGTTGGCGGCGCCGTCCCCGCCGCGCAGCTCGATCCGGTTGCCGTCGGGGACGCGCACGAAGTGGGTGCGGTCGTTGCCGCCGTAGCTCGCGAGACGCGGTGACCAGGTGGCGCCCGAGCGGGTGGAGACCGCGCCGGTGCGCTTGTACGAGTTGACGGTCGGCGCGATGACGGCCTGGAGCGCCCTCGCGTGCTCGACGATCCCGGCGACGAAGGAGTAGGCGAGCGAGGACAGACCGAGTCCGCGCCCGTCGGTGGCATCGGGGAAGGCGGGTTCGTCGCCCCGCCACAGCGACATGTGCAGGTGCATGCCGGTGCCGGTGCGGTCGGTGAACGGCTTCGGCATGAACGTGGCCGTCATGCCCCGCTGTTCGGCCAGCACCGACACCAGGTACCGCATGGTGATGACCCGGTCGGCGGTGGTCAGGGCGTCCGCGTGCAGGAAGTTCTGCTCGAACTGGCCGTTGCCGTCCTCGTGGTCGTTGGCGTAGTTGCCCCAGCCGAGCGAGTTCATGGCGCTGGAGACCGCGGTGAGGTGGTCGTACATCCGGGTCAACCCGCGGGCGTCGTAACAGGGCCGGGTGGCCGTGTCCCTGGTGTCGGCGACGCTGAGCACGCCGTGCTCGTCCCGGTTGACCAGGAAGTACTCGACCTCGGCACCCACCGAGAGGGACAGCCCCTGCGCGGCGGCCCGGTCCAGCAGCGAGCGCAGGATGACGCGCGGGGCATACGGCCAGGGCTTTCCCTCCACGTACGGGTCGCAGTGCACGAGCGCGAGACCGGGCTTGACGGAGGGGAGCGGCGTGTACGAGGAGGCGTCCGGCCGTGCGATCACGTCGGGGTCGCTGGGCTGCTGGCCGAGCGCGCCGGCCGCGTACCCGGCGAAGCCGACGCCCGCGTCCCGCAGTTCCTCTACGGCCTGCGCCGGGACGAGCTTGGCACACGGCTTGCCGGTCAGATCGACGAAGACGGCCAGCACGAACTCGATGCCGTCGGCGCGGACCAGCTCGGCGAGATCGGGGGCGTTCGCTTCTGGGTCGGTCGTCATGGGCCCCTCCCAGGGTGTCTACTACGATGAATCACTGTTGCATGTGAGTAGACAGTGTCGGCGTTACGGAGGGATTTCCGCCGTGGAAGGTCCCCGTAAGCCGAAAGAGCCGGCACCGCCCCCGAAGAGGCGGCCCCGGCCCGGCAGTTGGGATCCGATGGTCAGGCACCTGCCATGCCGAACCCCTCGTTCGAGCTGCCGATGGGCAGCCCCGCCATCAGTGCGCGCCTACTTGCCCTGACGTGCTCACGCATCACGTGCTCGGCGCTGTCGCCGTCCTTCTCCAGGATCAGCTCCAGTACGAGATGGTGCTCACGGTCCGACTGCAGGGCACGACCCGGTTGACTCAGTGACGTGTTCACCAGCCGGGAGTAGGCCAGCTGGTTCATCAGCATCCGGTAGTGGGCCTCCAGCTTGCTGTTGTCGGCACCGGAGATGAGCAGGTCGTGGAACTCCTGGACCAACTCCGCGTACCGCTCCCGGTCATCCCGGGCCACCGCCTCGTCGGCCTCGCGGAGGTTCCGTTCGAGCATGTCGATCTCCGGGACGCGGCCACGCCGGGCGAGGAGGCGGGCGGCCGCGCCCTCGAGGAGTTCCTTCATTTCGAAGAGTTCCGTGATCTCGCGGCGGGAGGGGGTGGTGACGAACGTCCCGACGCGCGGCCGGATCTCGACCAACCCCTCGGTCTGCAACTGCTTGAGGGCTTCGCGCACCGGAGTACGACTGACCCCGAACTCTTCGGCGAGGGCGAGCTCGGAGAGTGGAGCCCCGGGCTCGATGTCTCCCTTGATGATCCGCTCGCGCATCTCGGCGATCACCCTGGCCTGCATCGAACCGTTCTTCGGTTCGCTCTGTGCGCGATTCACCGAACCCTCCTCCGTCTCCCGAGCCGCCCGCCCGTCATCCCAGCGGCGCGAGCGCGCCACCGTCGAAGAACCTACCCGCGCTGTAGACCATCGGACGGCGCTCGGTCACCGCGGCGTGCACCACGCGGCAGATGAACACGGTGTGGGTGCTCGCCTGGAGCCGTTCGCGGATCTCGGCCTCCATCTGGGCGCTGCTCCGGGCGATCAGCGGGCTGCCGAACGGGCCGCTCTCCCATGCGAGGTCCTTGAACTTGTCGTCGGCCTTGCTCGCGAACCTCCCGACGACGTCGAGCTGGTCCGTGGACAGGATGTTGATCGCCAGGTGGTCCGCACGGAACAAACAGTCGTGGGTGGAGGAGGTGTGCTGGACGCACACCATCACGGTGGCGGGGTCGAGCGAGATGCTCGAGAACGCGTTGACGGCCAGCCCTCTGGGGGTTCCTCCGTCCATCGCGGTCACGACCGTGACACCGGTGACGAACTGCCGGTTGACCTGCTTCATCACGTCGAGGTCGGGCTTCGCTGCGAGCGCGGCCATGGAGGTGCTCCTACTCATCTCGGTCGTCAGTCCTGTCCCACCCGGATGACACCCAGTGCCGCGAGCAGCGCCCGGGGATCCCACGTCACGTGCTCCTCGACGATCCGGTCCCGCTCGAAGCGGGCGAACGTGGCGCCGCTGACCTCGACGTGCCGCTTGGTGGGCGGGACCCCGAGGAGCGAGTTCTCGTGGGTTCCGCTGCTGTGCCAGCGGATCGCGGCCCGGTCGCCCTCGATCACGATGTCGTCGATGGTCGTGACCAGGTCCGGGAAGGCCGCCCGGGTCGACACGATCGCGGCCTTGAAGCCTGTCAGGTCCTGGGGGTGCGGATCCTGGCCGTGGCGGAGGTAGGCCGGGCTCAGCAATGCGTCGAGGGCATCGACGTCTCCCTGGCCCCAAGCCGCGGCCCACGCCTTCTCGATGAGCCCACGACGGGCGTCAGAGTGTGACACCGGACATCTCCTTTCGGTCTGCGCACAGCTCCTTCCAGAACGACACCGCCAGTCCGGCGATGATCACGAGGAAGGGCAAGGACGTCACGATGACGGTGTTCTGCAGGGCGTTCAGTCCGCCGGCGAGCATCAGCACGACGGCGGTGACGCCGGTGAGGACGCCCCAGACGATGAGCACCGTACGACGCGGGGTGAGCGATCCGTCCGAGGTCATCATGGACAGCACGTAGGTATTGGCGTCCGCGCCGGAGACGAAGAACATCACGACCAGCAGGATCGCGATCGCCGAGGTGACCGAGGCCAGCGGGAAGTGGTCCAGGGTCGCGAAGAACGCGGTGTTGATGTCGGCCGCTGTCTGCTTGGCGATGTCACCGCCCTCGAACATGTCGATGTGGATGGCGGTGCCGCCGAAGACCGTGAACCAGGTGAAGAACACCACGCTGGGGACGACGAGTACGCCCGTGATGAAGCCGCGGATGGTGCGGCCACGCGAGATACGGGCCAGGAAGACGCCGACGAAGGCACCCCAGGAGACCCACCAGGCCATCATGAAGTAGGTCCACCACTGCATCCACTCAAGGCCGCCGAAGGCGGTGCCCTGCAGGCTCATCCGGAAGAAGTCGGTGGCCCACTGGCCCAGGGACTCGATGTACAGGTTCGCGAGGAACACGGCGGGGCCGACGATCAGCATGAAGACGAACAGCGCGCCCGCCAGCACCGAACTGCCCTGGCTCAGGAACTTGATGCCCTTGCTGACACCGGTCACCGCCGAGAGCGTGAAGATCGAGGTGACGGCGGCGATGATGAGCACCTGGCTCACGTCGTTGACCGGCATCCCCCACAGCCTGCCGAGCCCGTTGTTGACCTGAAGGGCTCCCAGGCCCAGGGAGGTCGTGGTGCCGAAGAGCGTCGCGAACACGGCGAGCACGTCGATCGCCTTGCCGATCGGCCCGTTCACCCGGTCGCCGAGCAGCGGCACGAACAGCTGGCTGACCAGGGTGCGCCGGCCCTTGCGGTGCGTCGAGTACGCGATGGCCAGACCGAACACGGCGAAGACCGCCCAGGCCTGCAGACCCCAGTCGAAGTAGGAGTACTGGAGGGCGCGCACCGCCGCCGCCGGCGTGTTCGGCTCGGCGAGACCGTGCGGTGGCGTCGCCAGGTGGGAGATCGGTTCGGCGACACCGTACGAGACCAGCCCGATGCCCATGACCGCGCTGAGGATCATGGCGAACCAGGTGAGCGTCGAGAACTCGGGGCGATCGCCGTCCTTGCCCAGCCGGATGTCGCCGGCGGGGCTGAAGGCCAGGAACACCAGGAAGATCAGGATGGCGAGCGTGATCACCAGGTAGGACCAGCCGAACGTGGACGTCACCCAGTTCAGCGAGTCGTTCGTGACCTTGTTCAGGTTGTCGGTGAACAGCACCGCCCAGGCGACGAAGACGGCGGAGATACCGACCGAGGTCCAGAAAACGGAACCGAGTCTGCCGCCGTCGGCATGGTCGGCGCCGGTGCCGCCCGTGCCGCTTTCCCCGCTGCTCCCCGATGGCGTCGCGGGAGTCATTTCCGCGTCCGTTCCAAGGTGACTGGACATGGAACTCCTTGGGTCCGGGGCCCAACGGCCGCCTGGTCTGGCATACAAGCAGCAGTAAGGCACGTCATAGAAGGAGCGTCAAGAGTCCGGGGCGGGGAATCGGGCTCCACCTTTACGTGTCCCTAATAACCGCAGGTTAAAAGCCTGTTACCTGCCCTGATGGGGAGCAGGGCGGACCATGAGTGAGCCCTTGCATTCGAGCCCTTGACCGACCCAGCGAGCGACACCTATCGTCCTGTGCCATGCAAGAGCGCATGGATCACCTCGACGCGAGCATCGGTCTCCGCAAGCTCGTGGTCTACCGCGACGTCGTTCTGACCGAGGCGGGTGAGGCACCCGCGCAGCCCGCGCGGCGAGCCAGCGTCGCCGCGGTCATACGGAACCCCTGGGTGGGCAGCGGCCCTTCGGCCGACCTGTCCGGGGAGCAGGCCCGCGTCGGCCCGGTGCTGGCCAGGCTGCTGACCGACCGGCTCATCGCCGCCCTGGGCGCCGTGGACGAGATCGAAGCGTTCGGCAAGGCCGCCATCGTCGGCGCGGCGGGCGAGATCGAGCACGCCGGTGCCCTCATCCACACCCCGTACTTCGGCAACCTGGTGCGGGAGTTCCTCCAGGGCGAGTCCATCATCTGCTTCGCCGACACGCGAGCGGAGGCGGGCGAGACCCTGGTCGTCCCGCTCTGGCACAAGACCCGGGCCTCGACGCGCAGCCACTACCAGACCATCAGTGCCCGCGTCTCAGACGCCCCGCGCGTGGACGAGATCGTCGTCGTCGCGGCCGCGTCGACGGGGCCGCGCCCGCACCCCCGTATCGGGGACCGCATGACCGACCCCGTCGTCACCACCAAAAGCCTGGAGGTTGTTCCCTCATGAACGTCCGCAAGATCGTGACCGTCGTCGAGGAGATCCACACCGAAGGCGGCCGCGCGGTCGACAGCCCCGCCCGGGTCGCCGTCGTCGCGGCGGTGATCGAGAACCCCTGGGCCGGTCAGGGCTTCGTGGAGGACCTCAACCCCGGCATCGACGCGCACGCCTCCGACCTCGGCGCACTACTGGCCCCGGCGGTGCTCGACGCACTCGATGCTCCAGCCGAGGCCTACGGCAAGGCGGCCATCGTCGGCCTGGACGGCGAGATCGAGCACGGCTCGGCGCTCATCCACACGCTCAAGTTCGGCGACCACTTCCGCAAGGCCGCGAACGCCACCACCCTGCTGCCCGCCGTCGAGAAGCGCGGGCCGGCCGGTGTCGTCTTCGACGTCCCGCTGAAGCACATCACCGACGCCACGATCCGTTCGCACCACCAGACCGTCGAGGTCCGGATCAGCGACGCCCCTCACCCGCACGAGATCATCATCGCGCTGGCCGCGGCCGCCCAGGGGCGTCCCCAGCAGCGCCTGGCGCCGCTCTCGACCGAGCAGTAGGCATCGTTGATGGCCGCCGCCAAGCCGACCGTGGTCCTGCTGCACGGCGTCGGGCTCGACCACACGATGTGGGCGCCCACCGCCGCGCTCCTGGCCGACCGCTACACCGTGATCACCCCCGCCCTGCCGGGCCACGGCAGCCGCCCGCCGGCGACAGACGGTGTGACCCTCGCGGACCTGGCCGACGGAGTGGTCGACGAGATTCCGGTGGGTTCGCACCTGGTCGGGTTCTCGCTCGGGGCACTCGTCGCCCAGCATGTAGCACTGCACCGACCGGAGTTGGGGGCCACACTGACCTCGGTCAGCTCGGTGTGCGACCGTACGGCCGAGGAACGGGCGTCGGTGCTTGACCGGCTGCGCACGGCGGAGGCCGACTTCGCGGCGAGTGCCGCCGCCTCCCTGAGACGGTGGTACGACGGCACCGATGTGGACCCCGTCCGGGTGGCCGAGACAAAGGCCACGTTGCTGGCCAACGACATCGGATCCTTCCTCGCCTGCTATCGCGTGTTCGCGACGGCGGACGCCGAACTCGCGCCGGACCTGGGGCGGATCGCCATACCCGCACTGGCGGTGACGGGCGAGAACGATCCCGGGTCCACGCCCGAGATGACCCACCGGCTGGCCGCGGCGCTGCCGGACTGCCGTGCGGTGGTCGTCTCCGGGGCACGTCACATGCTGCCCGTCGAGCGCCCCGAGGCGTTCGTCGACTCCCTCACCACCTTCCTCGGAGCGTGCGCACATGTCTGAACCCACCACGTGGCGGCACTTCATCAACGGGGCATGGACCGAGCCCGCCTCGGGCGAGTACTTCGAGAGCACCAACCCCGCCACCCGCGAGGTCCTCTACCGGGCGGCACGCGGGAACGCCGCCGACATCGACCGAGCCGTGGCCGCCGCCCGCAAAACCTTCGAGGACCCGCGCTGGCGCGACCTCAGCCAGACGCGGCGCGGACACCTGCTGCGCCGCCTCGGGGACCTGATCGCCGAGAACGCCGAAGGCCTGGCGCGCGCGGAGACGCTGGACAACGGCAAGCTGCTGCGCGAGATGCGCGGGCAGCTGGCCTCGCTGCCGGAGTACTACCACTACTACGCCGGACTGGCCGACAAGATCCACGGCGACTTCATCCCCACCTCCGACCGCCAAGTACTCAACTACACGGCCCGCGAGCCACTCGGTGTGGTCGGGGCGATCACCCCCTGGAACTCTCCGCTGACGCTGACCAGCAGCAAACTGGCGCCCGCGCTCTGCGCCGGCAACACGGTCGTGATCAAGCCCTCGGAACACACCTCGGCGACGGTGCTCAGGCTCGCCGAGCTGGCGATCGAGGCGGGATTCCCGCCGGGCGCGGTGAACGTCGTCACCGGGTTCGGCGCCGAGGCCGGGCAGGCCCTGGTCGACCACCGCGATCTCGCGAAGATCTCATTCACCGGCAGCACCGCCACCGGGGCGCGCGTCGCCGCCGCGACGGCGAGCCGCTTCATCGGCTCCACGCTCGAACTCGGCGGCAAGTCGCCCAACATCGTCTTCGAGGACGCGAACATCCCGAACGCCGCGATGGGCGTCGTCGCCGGCATCTTCGCCGCCGCCGGACAGACCTGCATCGCCGGCAGCCGGGTCTTCGCGCACAGGTCCGTCTACGACGAGCTCCTCGAACGGGTCTCGGAACGCGCCCGGACCATCGTCATCGGCGACCCCCTGGACGAGAAGACCGAGCTCGGCCCGCTGGCCTTCGAGGGACAGCGCGACAAGGTGGCCGGGTACGTCGACCTCGGACGGGACGAAGGCGCCCGGGTGCTGACCGGTGGACGGGCCACCGACGGCGGCCTCGGCGGGTTCTTCTACGAACCGACCGTCCTCGTCGACGTCGACAACGGCATGCGCGTCGTACGCGAGGAGATCTTCGGCCCCGTCCTGGCGGTCATGCCGTTCGACACCGAGGACGAGGTCGTACGTCTGGCCAACGACACCGACTACGGTCTCGCGGCCGGCGTCTGGACCACGAACCTCTCACGGGCACACCGGATGGCCGCGCGCCTGGACGCCGGAACCGTGTGGGTCAACACCTACCGGGCCATGTCCCCGATGTCACCGCGACAGGGATTCAAGGCCAGCGGCGTCGGCGTCGAACACGGCACGGAGACGATCAAGGAGTACACGCGGCTCAAGAGTGTCTGGATCAACACGAGCGAGGAGCCCGTGGCCGACCCGTTCACGATGCGGAGCTGACATGCCACAGGTCTCCATCACCCTCGCCGAGGGCCGCACCCCGGCGCAGATCCGGGAGCTGATCCACGAGGTGCACGCCGCGGTCCTGCGCACCGTGAACACCCGGCCCGAGTACATCCGCGTCGTCGTCCACGAGGTCCCCCGTACGCACTGGGCCACCGGTGACGTCACCCTCGCCGAGATGGACGCCGCCACAACTGGAGCAGCCAAGGAGCAGTCATGAGGTTTTCGTTGTTCGTGCACATGGAGCGCTGGGACGAGGAGGTCAGCCACCGGCAGCTCTTCGAGAACCTCTCCGAGCTGGCCCTGATGGCCGAAGCCGGCGGGTTCTCCACCGTGTGGATCGGGGAGCACCACGCGATGGAGTACACGATCTCCCCCAGCCCGATGCCGCTCCTGGCCCACCTGGCCGCGCAGACCTCGACGATCCGGCTGGGCGCGGGAACGATCATCGCCCCCTTCTGGCATCCGCTCAGAGTCGCCGGGGAATGCGCGCTGCTCGATGTCATCAGCAACGGCCGGATGGAGGTCGGACTCGCCCGCGGTGCCTACCAGTTCGAGTTCGACCGACTGGCGGGCGGACTGGCGGCCGCGGACGGCGGCAAGCACCTGCGCGAGCTCGTACCAGCCGTCCGGGCGCTCTGGCAGGGCGACTACGCCCACGACGGCGAGATCTGGCAGTTCCCGACCTCGACCAGCGTGCCCAAGCCGGTGCAGCAGCCCACCCCGCCCATGTGGATCGCCGCCCGCGACCCCGCATCCCACGACTTCGCCGTGGCGCAGGGCTGCAACGTCATGGTCACGCCGCTGATGAAGGGCGACGAGGAAGTCGCCGACCTGAAGCGGAAGTTCGACACCGCCGTGACCGCTCACCCCGAGGTGCCCCGCCCCGACCTGATGGTGCTGCGGCACACGCATGTCCACTCCCCCGACGAGCCCGACGGCTGGCGCCCGGCCGCGGAGGCGATCAACCGCTTCTACCGCACCTTCGACGCCTGGTTCGGCAACAAGACCACCCCGCGGAACGGGTTCTTGCCGCCCAGCCCGGAGTCGAAGTTCGAAGAACGGCCCGAGTTCCGGCCGGAGTCGCTCCACAAGACGGCGATGATCGGCACCCCGGCCGAGGTCATCGAGCGGTTGCGCGTCTATCAGGAACTCGGCGTCGACGAGTACAGCTTCTGGATCGACAACAGCCTGCCGCACGAGGAGAAGCGCAAGTCCCTGGAGCTGTTCATCAAGGAAGTCATGCCGGCCTTCGAGTGAGTCGAGGCTGTCCGGCAAGGCCGTCGCCAAGGAAGAACCGCTCTCGGTGAACACGATGTCAGCGGTCAGCGCCGGGTCCGCATGCACCTTCATGGTGTTCCCCGAACCGCGACTGCACCTCCAGGTCGCCCGTACCGTGGTGGCCGAGCCCCGTCACATCCCGGGCGAAGCCCGGCACGAGGTCCACATCCCTCGGATCGACCCTGAGGTAGACCAGGAGCTTGGTCTTCTGCGGCAGCAGGTAGAGCTCCGGTGGAGCGAGGACGAGCGAGTGGAACCCGAGGACCCCGCCTCCATGCTCGTCGGCGCCGACGGCCACATCGCTCCCTGTACGTCACCCTTACCCAGGCACGACGCCGCACCGTCGCTCTCTGACCCACCCAGACTCCTGCGGGACGTGCAAGCACCGCCGGTGCCCGCGGTGCCCTTGCCGGGCACCGGCCAGTGTGATCGGCGGTCGGTGCCACAGGCGCCGATAAGCACCTGCTTCACTAGCCTGTGCGTGGCAGTCGTTGCGTATACCAGCCGTGATATTGGCTGTACGTGAAGCTCGCAGTCGGCATCACATCGACGTCCCCAGGCCCTGCGTCGTGCGCGTTGAGGCGGAAGGGCCCGCGGCGCACCTCTGGCGTTACTTCATCTCGCGGACACGGGACATGGCACGGAAGAGATCTCGCTCTCGATCTTCTTGCATGGCCTCCAGTACCCACTCCGGTGGTGCAAGGTGGCGCGCCGCAAGTCGAAGCAGGTCTTCGTCGTTCATCCAGTCCGCCGAGGGGGTGAGGGACATGCGTCGCTCTAGCATGTGGGCGACCACCCGAGGCCGGACTCCAGCTCTCATCCATGCGATGACACCCGGATTGCCGGCGCCCCATCTGACAGCGAACGGCAGCAGGCTGAGCGCTCTGGAGCACGCCTCTGGCAGCTCCCAGCGACCGGGTTGTAGTGCGGTTTCGCACGCTGTAGTGACGATCGCCCCCAGAGCGCCTGCCAGCACACTCAGCCTGAAGTGGCTCTTCCGGGTACAACCACAGCGATCGACCGGGCAGATGTGTAGGCGCGTCCGGCTCTTCCGATGGCGTTCAGGAGTTGGGTGCGTGAACGCCGCTCGCGCTCGGCAGGTGAGGCATCCTGGTCGAAGTCGACCTTCGTCCCACCGATGACCACCGCAGTGGCCGGCAGGTTCAGGCCCTGCGATAACGTGCCGGTTGCGAACAGCACTCGTATCCGGTCCCGGTCGAAGGATATTTCGCTGGCACGTTGTTCTTCGCGTAGGAGGGCGCCGGTGTGCACGCCCACGCCTTTCTCCAGGGTGGCCCTCAGCTCCGTTTCAATGCCGAGCTCGGCATCTGCCAGGGTGAGCAGTGCCTCGATGTCCTTGTCATGGTTGGCTGGCGCCCAGTCTTCGGATCCAGGCAACTTGACCGCCTGAGTGAAGCTGTGGTGTCGGTTCTGAGGAAGAAAGGCCAGGACACGGTGGCCCTTCTCAGCCATGGCTGTGACGATGGCCGCAGTCATCGGGAGGCATACGCCTGTTGAAGATGGCCCATCTGTGCGGTGGAGCTCTCTAGGAGAGAGCACAGGAGTCCGAGCCACCCAGTAGTCCTTTGGATGGTTGGTTGCCCAGGCCCCCTGAAGTCCGACCAGCAACGATATGGGGGCATCATAGAATAGCTTCTTCCGGCTTGCCGGAAGGGCTGCCAGGTGGTCCCTGGCGAGAGCCTGAGCGGCCTCCTCTCCAGCCTGGTCGAACCCCGCGATAGCTCGCAGGGTCCTCGTGGGACGCCACGGGTGGCTGATGGGTACGGCTGCTACGCCGGTCACTGTGGTGAGCCAGTCCGCGAGTTCGTCTGCGTTGGCAACCAGTGCCGACATTAACAGCGCTCTCACGTGAGGCGCGCGATGGAGTACTTCGGCTATGACGAGCTCCGTGAGCGCGCCACGCCCGTTCGGCTCCTCGATGAGGTGTGCTTCGTCGAGGATGCACAATTGGAGGTCTTCGAAGGCGTCAGGGTTCTGCCTCAGGGCCAGCGAGCACTTCTCGGGTGTCATCACCAGAACCTGGCAGGAATCGATGACGGCGAGGTCCTCGCTCTCGAGTAGGGCGTACTCGGCGCCGCCGAGGAACCCTCGCACCTGTACGCCGGGCAGGGACTCGAAGACCGACGACAACCGTCGCACCAGCTGACCCACCAGCGCGTTCGTGGGTGCGAGGTAGAGCACCCATCCGCGATGGAGCGTCTGCGCGATGGCGAGTTCCGCGACCGCCGACTTGCCCGCCCCGGTGGGCACGCAGACGACGGCATGAGCGTGGGGCCCCGGGAGCGCCTGCTCGGAGTAGATCCTGGCGGAGGGCCACAGCAAGGGCCGTGATTTCGCTTGCTCCTGCACGTAGCTCGCGTAGCGCCCGTCCTCGTCGGGCGGAGTCGGGACGGCACGCAGTGCTCGTGTCTCGTCTTCCTCAAATGCTTTTGCGAGCAGAACGGCGATGTGGTGGATGTCGGGGTGGATTACTTGGCCTCCCCAGCCATCCGGGTCGGGGTGCAACAGCGAGATCAACGTGCGGATCTCTTCAACCGCGGTCCGTACGGCACCTGCCTGATGGGTGAGCCACTGCGTGTGACGGCGTGCCGCCTGGCCCGTCTTCCGCCAGAGTGCATGCCGGACACG
This sequence comes from Streptomyces sp. NPDC040589, assembly GCF_055594445.1. Lineage (NCBI taxonomy): Bacteria > Bacillati > Actinomycetota > Actinomycetes > Kitasatosporales > Streptomycetaceae > Streptomyces > Streptomyces sp. NPDC040589. The sequence goes on from NZ_JBVIWP010000002.1 coordinate 1,079,055, forward strand.
GACGTCCAGGTGCTCGCTGCGGCTAGGTACTGGTGGAGCATCGGAAAGATCGGGATTCGTCTGAGCCACCAGCAACTCGCGGAAGGTTCCCATAGCCCACTCGGACGCCGGGGACTCAGCATCTCTCGGCGTGTCGAGCTCACCGATCTCGTCCCCACATCGCGCTGCATTCGCATCGTAACCAGCGATGCGATACAGCAGCCCAGCTTCCAAGTGCTCGTACCTGCGGGCCGATCCGAGCGGAGAGGCGGAGTTCAAGGAGACATCTGGATCCGGTTGCTCGTTGCATATCGACAGAGCCTCTGCAGCTACAAAAGCACATGCCTGGACCGTGACCGCCGCCAGTCCGGGCACCAAGACGGCATGCACTTCCAATGCGGTGGCCAGCCTGCGCAGCGCAGCTCTAGGGGACGTCCAGTCTGCCGTGATGAATGGCGAGTCGGTCACCCCCAAGCGCCCCCTGCTTCCCGCGCTCGGCGTCGGCGCCAGATCCCGCCACTCCATGATGTCCACCCAGGCACGGGTCAGCATGCGCCTGATGTCGCTTCCATCGAACTCGCCGATTCGCGGCAGCTCTTGAAGCAGTTCGTCTATCCCGCGATTGAACACGTCACACCACAATCTCCGCCACGGCTTCCCGCATGGCATCAGCGACAGAATCAAAGAATCCATGAAAGTTTTGCAGACGGATTATCAAAAGCCGCTTGTGGTCGGGCGGAGGAGTCAATTCCTTCAGAGTGACACGGTCTCTCCTTGCGTCGAAGGACGTTTCATGCACGATAGACGGAACGTAACACCGTTGCTTCAAAACGGAATTGGCTACTTGCCCGGCGAGGTCGGGCGACAGGTATCCTTCCAGCGCCATGAGCTCCTGCCTCAAGTGACGCAGATGATCTCCCGAATCAAGGCTCTTGAATATCTTCGCTGCTTGAGTCAACTGCCCGCTACCATCGAGACGGGACGCCTTGCTCTCCCCTATCGCCAGAGACAGAACATCCCCGTGCACGTAAAGAGCCACGGCGTCGAAACCCTGCTGGGTCGGAATGGGATGCATCTGGCGCAGCGCGTGAATACGTCCGCCAAGAAGCTCTCCGGGATCTCGGTTCTGCAAGACCAGAAGCAGATGGAGCAGGCCCTCAGCGAGCCATGCGTTCCTTTTCGTGTCGCGGAAGAGGATCTCGCCGTCAGTGACGAATGAGTTGTTTGCCCCGATCAGTTCAACTACGTCGCCCGCAAGCTGTTCCCGATCGTCCGCCCCTCCTACGAGAAGAGTGGCTGCAAGACTGACATTGCATCTCACCGCGCCGAGGAGCAGGCCCACCAGCACCCTGCCGAGACTCCTCGCAACTTCCGGCGACTCGACCCCAGACACGACCAGCGCCGTATGGGACGACGGCCCGGGCAACGCCCTCAACCTCACGGATGCCGCAATTTCATCCAACGCCGCCTCAACCAACCGAAGAGACAAGCCCACCCCCGACTGTATGCCGCCCACAGCCATACCATACGTCCACAGCAGTAAGGCTCTCCGCTGTCGTCATCTACTGATCGAGGAGAGATGACCTGGGCCCTCACGCGTCGCGGTGTGGCCGAGCAGTCGATGTACACGGGGACCTGGCCGACGAAAGTCACCCATCGGTTCCCGGATTCGTCCCAATAGGACACGGTCCGGCGGGACCACGGGGACGGTGGGGCGTTCGCCCGGCCGCAGGGTGACCTTGGCGAAGCCGGCGAGGGTTTGCGCCGGGTGTGGGAGGCCGCCGAAACAGGACGGACTGCCGAACCGCCTCAACGCCGCGGGGCGTGCCGCGGCTGTTGCTCTCCTTTCCGAGGCTTCAACCGAGCGCCGCTCCGCAGCACGCTGAACGCGTGTACAACTTGACGCGTCTGCCAGGACTGCGCCTCAGTTCTCAGCGTGCGGCAACGCTCCCGCGAAGACATTGCCCGGTGGAGGCGCAGCTCGACGAGGGCAAGACCTATGCCACGGGATCCATCACGAGTCGGCTCCACCGATGGGACTGCCGTTCGCTCATGAGCCTCGAGAAGCGCGTCGAGGCCATGGAGATGGGCATCGAGGCAGTCCGCCACGGGCACAGTCGCTCCTACCTGGCATGGCCCGGTCCTCCCTCCCTGTTCACCGCACAGGAGATATGGGCGAAGGAGATCCAGAGGAAGCGCTGCGAGCTATGCGGACCTGACCCGCTGTAGGCCCACCGCCCCTGTGTCTCTCAGTGCGCCCTGTTTCCGCAGGACAGCCTTGATTGTCAGACCCTCCCCGTAGCGTTGTGAGTCCTGCTCGTGGCGGCTGCGGGGAGTACCAATGGACGACGACCTTCAGATCGACAGCGACGAAGACCTCTTCCGCAACCCCGTCTACTACGAACCGGCCGGCCGCAACCTCGACCTGGACCGCCCCGACCTCGGCGTCCCGCACGGCCAAGACCTCCTGAACGTGCTCCTGCGCATGCGAGGACGTGTCCCCGTCGAAAAGCGCGGGCTCATCTGCCCCGACTGCCGGGACCTCCGCGGCCGACGCGTCCCCATGTACCTCGTCCAGCGTGACGGCGTATGGCTTGCCTCCCACTACCGGAAACCCGGGGAGAAGCCCATCAGCCACGAGTCCGACGAGCACCTCGCCCGCAAGGAACGCGTCGCGAAGGACTCCGAAGATCACGGCTTCCACGCCGACATCGAGTCGCAGACCACCGACGGGCACGCGCGCCTCGATGTACGCATCAACGGCGCCAACGGCATCGTCCTGGGCTACGAGCCTCAGCTGAGCGCCCAGACAGCCCGCGGAATGCGTGCACGGGAGGGGTTCCGGCGCCGCGGCGGTATCCAATCGGTCTGGGACTTCGCCGACCCCGACCACTCAGGCATCGGCACCGTCCCTTACGTCCGCACGCCCAACCTGCCGGCCTCCATCATCCGCGTGCAGAAGAACCCCATCGCGGTCCAGGACGGCAACTTCGTCCTGGAGGAGGGCCAGTGCAGCCAGAACGGCGCGCTCACACGGTGCCCGGAGAAGCCCTACGACCCGGAGAACCCCACCGAGGCCGGGTATTGCGGGGGCTGGCACCGCGTCCTCATGCCCGCCCATCAGTCGAGCACCTTCACAGGGGAAGGCGGCCTGACCCTCACCCGGTTCATCGTGGAAGCTGCGGCCGGTGAGCGGATCCCGTTCCAGCGGGGTGGCCACCACGGTTGGCTCCCCGCACAGCAGTGGCAGCAGTACCTCGAGGCGAACGGGCCCGCCCTGGACGACAAGGAGCGTCAGCCATCCGTACGACAGGGGGACCGGCGCGACAGGTGCACCGAGGACCGTCCGGCTTCGGAGGTGCGGGCTGAACCGAAGCAGAGACGTGGCAGCCGCGCGATCGTCCTTGAGTCCCGCCCCCGGGAAACCGAGGCCGCCAGGGTTCCGGTCGACGCGTCGGGGCAAGCAATCCCGCTCTGCCGCTTCGGCTGCGGTCAGCCCGCAAGCCTTCCAGGACCCGAAGGGCTGCCCGAGCACTTCTCGTGCCGCAGGAAGCATGAGGCGTGATCTGTCGGCCGCCGCTGACCGCCCCTCGCTGCGTCACCTGGTGTCAGAGCCCCCCTGACCGGATCGGGGGGTGTCGTGTTTCCGCCCGACATGTCAGTCCCCGGTGCCACAGTGGGCGCAGCGCACCCAGCACCCCTTTCCCTAGTACTACAGGGATACTTCGGTCTGCAACCTGCGGCGACGGACTGAATGAGCGTTCGCTCGCGAGCCGCTGACCTGCGACTGGATGCCTGTCGTCCGCCAAGTATCCCTGTAGTAGCAAGGCCGTCGTCCCACAGCCAGCGGGGCACGAACTTATTGATTCAGCCAAGGTTGAATCGAAGCCTCAGCTGGGTGGAAGCGCGTCGCACCTCCGACTCGCCCAGGATGATCTCTCCTCTGTCACCCATGGTCGACTTGACCTCGTGGAGGTAGGTCGCGTCGCCGTCGTGGATGAGGAAGTCGTAGCCGAGCCGGTCGTCCCCCGGCTGCGCACCGGCGAGTCCGTGCACGCGCAGGCTCGACTTCCACGAGTCCTGTGGTTCGACGCCGAACTGCTCGTGCAGCCACGCGGCCACCGCCGCCTCCCCGGCGACGCCCACCGGTAGGGTGCGGTCTTGGTCGTTGCCTGCGGCCTGGTAGGAACCGCCCTGCGATCCGGCGGCGGGCTGTGACGGGGTGCGAGGCCGGGGAATGCGGGGCGCGAGTGCCGTCACGGACGTGGCCGGGGTGGCGCGCTGTTCTGGTGTCAGGTCCGCGGCCACCTCACGGGCCAGTGCGGCCAGTCGTCGGGGCCGCCGGGACGAGCCGCCCGTTCAGGGCTACTTGGGGACCCGGCAGGAGTGCGCCGCATCGGCTGGTGCCCGTGGCCGCGGCGCTGTTCCCGGCAGGCGCCGACGAGCGCGTCGGGGACAGCCCGAGTTGGGCGCGCCGGTCCGACAGGGGCATGTCCACCGGCCAGTGGCCGTGGTCGCTGAGCCAGGTGATCAACGTCTTCGTGGACAGGACCTGGCGGAGGCAGGCCAGGCGCACGCCGTCGTCGTCTCCGCCCTCTCCGCCCGCGCTCAGGGCCGCGGCCACGACATCGAGCATCCGGTCGGCGCCGTAGTCGTGGACGAGGTCGGCGGTCCTGAGCCAGGTGCGGCCCTGCGCTTTGCGCTTGCGGCCCTTGCCTGTCCAGGCGATGCCCTCGTGCACGAAGTGCAGACGGCCTGACAGGCCGTCGGGCAGGGCCGGGAGGGAGCCGCCCCGCGGGGCCTCCCGGTCGAAGAAGACGCCTTCCGCGCCGGCCGGTGCCAGCGCCGACCCGGACGTGAGGATGATGCGCTTGCCGGTCACGTCCGAGCCGTCGGGGAACTACTGTGAGAGGTCGTAGTAGAAGTCCGCCCACCATCCGGGGTCGAAGGGGGCGCGGGCGGCGGCCTCGGCGAGCCGCTCGGCCCAGGAGGCGAGGCGCTCAGGGGGGTGGTTCGAGGCGCGTGCCCACACTCCTCGCCAGAGACACCAGCCGCCGCAGTCGTACGGGGTGCAGCTCCGGGTCGAGGAACTCCGTGACCCCCGTGGCGGCGACCGCGTGCGGGGTGAAGGCCGTGGCGTGCTCCTTGCCCTCCCACAGCACTGCCCGGTGCAGGGAGGTGCGCGTGCCGGACGCCGTGGCGATCACCGGGATGAACGGCACTTGGGAGATGCCGTGACCGAGCCGCTGGAAGGCGGAGGTGAGCCGGGTGAGTGCCGTGGGCGACCGCCAGCACATGAGGTCGACCAGCGCTCCGGCAGGAATGGGTGCGCGTCCGTCCGCTGTGGCGAGCACCGCGCGGGCACATGTCTCGGCCAAGGTGTCGAGCAGCAGGCCGTTCCACGGCACCGCCTCGTTGAACGACCGCCGGTTCATCTCGGCGAAGAACTGGGCGTGGACGAAGCCGCGCACGGGGGCCGCGATCTGCTCGCCCATCGGCAGGAAGGTGTACAGCCGCCCCTCGCGCAGGGGATCGGCGACCGGTACGGCGACGCGTACCTCGGCCTTCTTCTCCCAGGCCATCCAGTCGCGTCGCATCCCGCTCGTCTCGATCGAGGCGGCAAGCGCCTCCCGGGGGCGGTCCGGGTCGGCCTTCCCGCAGACGACAATCAGTCGCATCCGCCGGCGCAAGGTGACCTGCTGAACCTTCAGGCCACGGGCGTGGTGCAGCACCTCCACCTGACGGTCGTACGTCCTACGCCGGAGACCTCGGGGGCGTCGCACAGGTGCAGCACGCTCTTGAAGCCGACACCCTTGTGGCCGATCCCGGCGTCGGCACGCTTGCTGGACAGGGCAATGCTGCACAGGTCCTTGAAGTCCTTGCCGCCGAACGGCTTGCCGCGATTGGCCACATATAGGGTGCCGTACCCACCCTCGTCCTCATCCAGCCGGATCTCGATGCGTCCGTCGTTGGCTCTGGCCGGGTGCGCGTCGTGCGCGTTCTGCAACAACTCGATGAGCACCCGGCCCTCATACTCGGGCGCGATGATCGTCTCGGCCACGGCCTTGGCTTCTCGGGCCGCGTCACGGCCGTCGTCCCAGTCCCGCAGACAGCCGCGCACCTCGACCAGTGCCTTGTCGTGAACGCGCTTGCGCACGGCGGCCGACCGGCGCTGCCGCACACGCTCCGCCGACAGCCGCCGGCCCCCAGCTGCCATACCGCTGCTCCCCACCCCGTGCGCCTCCCGCCCCGCTCACCGACCCCAGAGGGGTCCAGGTTCAGGGACCGCCGACATACCACCACCAGACGACAAACATCCTCGCGGCTTCTCCACTCACTTACTACAGGTCCGCCCCGGCATTGGTCTCTGTCACGGCCCACGAACTTTGCTTCACCTCCGTCCCCGGCCAACTCCGAGACCCCAGGCGAGTGGCCTTCCGCCGACGCTCCCCGCTGCTCCGCATGGGGAGCGGCTGGGGAGTTTTTCGTCGCTGGGGGGAGGCTCTGGGGAGTTCCGGCGGCATAAGCCGGTACCCCACCGAAAGACGCTGAAAGAAGGGGCACCGCAGGTCAGGGACTCAATGGGCAACAAAAGCCCAGGTCAGCGACCCGACCCCGGGACCTCCATGCCGAAGGTGCCCTGGAGGGTCGGGCGGGTGGTGAACATCTGACCTCTCACCGGGCCTGGGGACATGGGACCAGGAGCCGGAGCACTCGGGTCCGGAGCCTTCTCCCCTTCGCTGCCCCGGGCCTGGCGATGTCAATCACAGTCATCGGCTCCACCGGCTTCCGACCCGTGAAAACCAGCAGGTCAGAGCCCGAATGTCCACAGGTTATGGATCTCCTTCCTATCAGGCATTGGACGCATGCGACGCGCCGTCACAGTCTGGAACGAGCCCCGGTCCCGACCACTGAGGAGTCATCATGGGCACAGAGAGGAGCACCGTCGACGGTGTCATCCGGACGAGTGCGCGAGGCCACTCCGTCCTGAACAGTCCACGTCTGAACCGGGGTACGGCTTTCACCCGGCGGGAGCGGCAGGAGCTCGGACTGGTCGGTCTGGTGCCGCCACACGTCCTGACGCAGGACCAGCAGGCCGCCCGCGCCTACACGCAGTTCGGGTCACAGCCCGACGACCTCGCCAAGAACGTCTATCTGACGGCACTGCGCGACCGCAACGAGGTGCTCTTCCACCGGCTCCTCGGTGACCATCTGGCCGAGATGCTGCCGATCGTGTACACCCCGACCGTCGGTACGGCGATCGAGCGCTACAGCTACGAGTACCGCCGCCCGCGCGGCGTGTACCTCTCGGTCGACGACCCCGACGCCATCGAGCGCTCCCTGCGCGCCTCCGGGCTGGGCGCCGGCGACGTCGACCTGATCGTGGCGACGGACGGCGAGGCGATCCTCGGCATCGGCGACTGGGGGGTGGGCGGCATCGACATCGCGGTGGGCAAGCTCGCCGTGTACACGGCCGCCGCCGGGGTCGACCCGGCCCGCACCCTGGCGGTGATGCTGGACGTCGGCACCGACCGGCAGGAGCTGCTGGACGACCCGCTGTACCTGGGCAACCGGCACCCGCGTGTGGACCGGGACAGTTACGACGCGTTCGTCGACGCCTACGTCGCCACGGCCACGAAGCTGTTCCCCGACGCCCTGCTGCACTGGGAGGACTTCGGCTCGTCCAACGCCCGCCGCATCCTGGACCGCTACCGCGAGAAGACGCTGACGTTCAACGACGACATCCAGGGCACCGGCGCCGTCAATCTGGCCGCCGTGCTCTCCGGCGTGCGCGCCGGCGGGGCCGCGCTGCGCGACCACCGGGTGGTGCTCTTCGGGGCGGGAACCGCCGGCGTCGGGATCGCCGAGCAGCTCCGCGACGCGATGATCGCCGACGGGCTGACGCCACGGGAGGCCGCGGAGCGCATCTGGGCCGTCGACCGCCACGGCCTGCTGACCGAGGGCCAGCGGGGGCTGCGGGACTTCCAGATGCCCTTCGCCCGCGGCCGCGCCGAGGTGGCCGGCTGGCGGCACGACGAGGACCTCGGTGGCGTGCCGCTGGCCGAGGTCGTCGACCGGGTACGTCCGAGCGTCCTGATCGGCACCTCGGGGCAGGGCGGCGCCTTCACCGAGGACATCGTCCGCTCCATGGCCGCGCACGCCGACCGTCCGGTCATCCTGCCCCTGTCCAACCCCACGCGGCTGGCCGAAGCCGTCCCCGCCGACCTGCTCGCCTGGACCGGCGGCCGGGCCCTGATCGCCACCGGCAGCCCCTTCGAACCGGTGGAGACGGACGGCGTCACCCACCACATCGGGCAGGCCAACAACGCGCTGGTCTTCCCCGGCCTGGGTCTTGGCACGGCCGTCGCCCGGGCCGAGCGGATCACCGACGGCATGCTGGTGGCCGCGGCCCGCGCCATCGCGGACCAGACCGACCCCGCGGCACCGGGCGCGCCGATCCTCCCCCCGATCGACCGGCTGCGCACCACCTCCGTGGCCGTGGCCGTGGCCGTGGCCCGCGCCGCGGTCGCCGGCGGCGTCGCCCGGGAGACGGCCGACGAGACGATCGAGGAGCGCGTCCGAGCGGCCATGTGGCATCCCGTGTATCCGCCGATCGAGGCCGTCTGACGGGCCTCCGCCCGGGTATCGCTCCCCACCCCCCCAGGGGCGCCGACCGGACTCCCTCGGCTCTCTGACGCACCGTCACCGGCCCGCACGGTCGCACCCCCGCCTTACTTCAAGGATTGACGCAGTCATGTCTCTCGCCGAGATCTTCACCGTTGTGGTGCCGGTCTTCCTCCTCATCCTGGTCGGCTACGGCACCGGCCGCCGGGCGCTCTTCGATGCGGGCGGTGCACAGGCGCTGCGCGAGTTGACCATGCAACTCGCGCTCCCCGCCGCCCTGTTGCTGAGCATCTGGCAGACACCACGGCACGTGCTGGTCGAGCAGCTGCCTCTGGTGGGCCTGCTGGCGTTCGGGTTCCTCGCCGTGTACGCCGTCCTGCTGGGCGTGCTGCGTCTCGCGGCCCGTCGCCCGCTCCGGCGGGCGGCCCTGTTCGCGCTGGCGTGCGTCCAGCCGCAGTACGCCTTCATGGGCACGTCCATCCTGGGAGGCCTGTTCGGGACCGCTCAGGCCGCCGTGCCGATCGCCGTCGCGGGCATCATCGTCAACGTCGTTCTCGACCCGGTCGTCCTGATCCTCCTCGGCATGCCGGAACATGCGGAGCCTCGGACGGCCACCGCCGGGGCTGCGGCCCTCGCTCGGCGCCCCGCCCTCGTCACCGCCGGCGGGGGTACGCCCGAGGCGGCCGCCCGGCCGGTCCCCGCCGAGGCCGGGTCGCCCGGCCCTCGCCCCTCCGCGCTGCGCACCGTCGGGCACGCGCTGCGCGAGCCGTTCTGCTGGGGCCCTGTCCTGGGCCTGGTGCTGTCGGTCGCCGGGGTCGGTGTGCCGGAGATCGCGGACTCCGCGCTGAGTCTGCTCGCGGGCGCCGCCTCGGCGACGGCCCTGCTGTACGTCGGCGTCTCCGTCGCCCGGATCGGCCGGCCCACGCTGTCCCCCGCGGTGTGGGCGGTCTCGCTCACCAGCGTGGTCGTCCTGCCCCTGCTCGTCTACGGGACGGGGTTGCTCCTGGCCTCCGAGGCGGTCGCCGCCCAGGCCGCGCTGATTCTCGCGTTCCCCGTCTCGCCCGTCCCTCTGATGTTCGCCGCCCGGCACGGCTCGGGCAAGGACGTGCGGACCATCGGCTCCGCCGTCGTACTGAGCCTGCTGCTCTCCTTCGTCACCCTGCCCCTGCTCATCGAGCTGGTCGGCTGACCGCGGTCGCGGCAGCGCTGCCGGGGCCACGCCTCGCGCGCTCCGCACCCGCCTCGCAGCCGATCCCCCGAAAGGACACGGCCTCATGACACCAGCTGCAGACTCGCGACCGGATCGTCCGCGCCGCCCGTCGCGCCCGTGGTGGCCGCGCTCCGTTCTCGGCCGCTTGCCCGGATCCCTGCCGTGGGCCGCGGCGGCGCGGGGGGCCGTCGCGCTCGCGCTGCCCCTGCTCGCGGGACTCGCCACCGGATGGGTCGTGCTGTCGGTGATCGCCGCCATCGGCGCCCTGTGGGGGGTGAGCCAGGACGGTTCCGATCCGTACCGGGTCCGGGTGCGGCGACTGGGCTGGACCGGGGTGTCCAGTGCGCTCGGCCTGCTCGCCGGTGAAGTCGCCCTGCGCAGCGGGGAGCCGGCGGCGGTGGCGGGGTCTCTGGTGACGGCCGCGCTCGTGGCGGGCGGGGTCAGCCTGCACGGGCGGATCGCGTCCGTGTCGGGCATGCACCTGCTGCTCGGTGTCACGATCGGCAGTGGCATCCCCGTGCCGGGGCCGTGGTGGCAGCCGCCGTTGGCGCTGCTCGCCGGTGTCGCCCTCGTCCTCGTGCTGTCCGCGGCCCCGTGGCTGTGGCGCCGGCACCACGTCGAACGGGCCGCCGTGCTCGCCGTGTACCGGAGCGCGGGCGACGCCCTGGACGCGACGGGTACCGATGCCGCCGAGGAGGCCCGCCTGCGGATGACGCTGGCCCTGAACCACGCCCACGAGGTGATGGCCCCCCATCTCGGCCCACGCGGGCGGCGGCAGCGGGCCAAGACCGGGGACCTGGTCCGAGCGTTCCACTACGCCGTGCGGCTGGGCGAGGCCGTGACGGCGGTGGTGTGGGAGGGCCGTGCGCTCCCACCCGCCCTGACCCGCGTACCGCGGCACCTGGCCGGACGTCTGCTGCCGGGACACCTCGCGGTGCCGGAGGACCGCGCGGCGCGGCCGGCACCGGTGACCGGCTCGCCGGGCAGGCGCGCCCTGGCCGAACTGGTCACCGCCGTGGACGGTGAACCGGACGGGGCCGACCCGGAGTTGCGCCTGCCGGCGCACGACGGGCCCGGACGGGCGGCGCGTGTGCGGTACGCCCTGCTGCTGGCCGGATGCGTGCTCGCCGCCCATGTGCTCGCGGAGGTGCTGCACCACCCTCGCGGTTACTGGCTGCCCATGACGGTGGCCTTCGTCTACAAGCCCGATTTCGGCCCGCTGTTCCCGCGCGCACTGCACCGGTGCGTCGGCACGATCGTCGGGGTGGCCGCCATCGGGGCGGTGTCCGCGGCGGCCACCGGTACGTACGCCGTGGTGGGCGTCGTAGCCGTGTTCGGCGCGCTCATGGCCATCGGCGTGCGGCACCACTACGCGCTCGCCACGCTGGGCCTGACCGCCGTCGTGTTCGTGCTGCTCGACCTGCTTGGCGACCACCGTCCGCTGTACGGCACGCGGGTGGTGGACACGGCGGTGGCGTCCGCGCTGGTGCTCGTCGCGCACTTCGCGGTGTGGCCGGACTCCTCCGCCCACCGCGCCGAGGCACAGACCGAGGCCGCCGTCGCCGCCGCACGGCGCTACCGCGACGCCGCGCCGCAAGCGGGTACGGTCCAGCGGCAGGCGCTGCGCCGTGCCGCCTACCACCAGCTGGCCGACGCACGGCGGACGGTCGCTCACGCCCGGCGAGAACCGGCCCGCCGCGGGCGGCCGCTGCCCGACTTGGAGAGCGCGATCACGGCGGCCGAGCAGCTCTGCGACCAGGTGACCGGGCACGCGGTCGCGGGTGCGGCGAACCCGGTCCGATAGAGCGGATCCCAGTCCGGCGGAGCGGATCCCAGTCCGGCGCTGGGGTGATCCATGCTCCCGCCGCCTGGGTCGTCAGCGACCCATGACGGGGAAGAATGGCACCATGGATCTCCAGGTGCTGCGTTCCTTCCAGTCCGTCGCGCAGGGAACGACGGTGACCGACGCCGCGACGGACGCCGGTATCACCCAGCCCGCCCTGTCCCGCGCCCTGGCCCGGCTGGAGGACGAGGTCGGCGCCGAACTCCTCCAGCGCGTCGGGCGCGTACTGCGCCTCACACCGGCGGGGCGGGTGTTCAAGGAGTACGTCGACGGGGTGCTCGACAACTACGACCGGGGCCGACGAGCCGTGGCGGAGATGGTCCACCCCGACTCGGGCGTGGTGTCGCTGGCCTTCCTGCACACCCTGGGCACCTGGCTGGTCCCCCGGCTCGTCACCGACTTCCGGCGGACCTTCCCGCAGGCGCAGTTCGGGCTGCAGCAGGACGGCGAGATGGGCCTGACGCGGCACCTCCTCGACACCACCGCGGATCTGGTCATCACCAGCAGCGACCCCGGCCACCCCCTCATCACATGGCGGCGTCTTCTGGTGGAGCCGCTGCGGCTGGCCGTCCCGTCCCGGCACCGGCTGGCCAGGCGCCGCCGGATCCGCCTGGCCGAGGTGGCCGAGGAACGGTTCATCCTGCTCAAGCAGGGATACGGGCTGCGTGACATCACCGCGGGGCTGTGCCGCGAGGCCGGCTTCACGCCGGTCATCGCCTTCGAGGGCGAGGAGGTGGAGACCCTGCGCGGTCTGGTCGCCGCGGGTCTGGGAGTGTCCCTGATCCCGCCGTCGCCGGACATCACGGCGGCCTCCGAGTCCCCGATCCGCTACCTGGAGATCACCGACGTACGAGGCGCCCGGGACATCGGCATCGCCTGGCTGAGTTCCCGCGCCGTGCCGCCGATCACCCGGCGCTTCCTCGACCACGCGCTGCGGACGTCGACCGTGGAGTGAATGCCCCTTACTGTCGCGGGAAGTTGAGGTATGTCCGTCCTTGTCCGGGGCGACGACGGCAGGGTGCGCTCAGCGCAGCGCGACGGCGCCGACGCGCACGGTATTCGGGAGACGTAGGTGGGAGGCCGCACTTCCGCCCCACAGGGAGGCATGTGACACTGTCGTCCCGTCCGCCGTGCGGGCCCGCTCCGCACCGTCTGTCCCCCACAGAAGGGCGCCGTGCGTTCCCTACCTCTGCCCCTGGCCCTGACCGCACGCCTGTCCCCGGTGGTCGTGCTCGCGACCATGGGCTGGGCTCTGTCGTCCGGTCCGCTCGCCGCGCCGCAGGCCGCCGAGCACACCTCGGCCGAAGAGAAGACCGAGACCCAGTCCGCGTCCGGCCCGTCGACGGAGACGGTGTCGAAGGCGTACTCGGCCGCGCCGGCGCCGTGCGAGAGCGTCGCCAAGAAGACGGTCGAGTCGCTGGTGCCGGGTGCCAAGACGGCCGGGAAGGAGATCCCGTCCACGGACTCGAAGCTGCGCCGCACCTGCTCCTGGAACGCGCTCAAGGGGTACGACTACCGCTGGCTCGACGTGTCCTACGAGGTGCTGGAGTCGGACGAGGCGGCGCAGAAGGCCTACAAGAAGCACACCGAGGAGAAGAGCGGCGGCGGCGCCGTCCCCGGCCTCGGCGACACCGCGTACTCCATCGTCAACCTCACCACCGAGGACAAGCAGGAGACCCGCGAGGGCCAGGTGTTCGTCGCCGCGTCCAACGCCCTGGTGACCATCACGTACAACGGCAGTGACTTCGAGTCGAAGAAGGCGCCCAGCACGGACACGATCAACAAGGGCGCCATCAAGGCCGCCAGGGAAGCGGTGGCCGCGCTGGAGGCCGAAAGCGGCGAGGGCTGATCGCCCTCCAGCGCACCCACCCGTGTCAGACCGTGGTGCGACGGCCCCGCAGCGCCATCAGCACCAGGTACAGGACCATCGACGTACCCAGGCCCACCGCCCAGCCGTAGTCGGCCAGGTCGGCCAGCGCCGGGATCGGACGGCCGTCGGTCAGCGGCTTGAAGCTCGCGCCGCCGACGGCGAGGATGCCGCCGGCCGCGAAGGCGACGACGGCCCGCCAGTTCCAGCCGCCCTCGTACCAGTAGCGGCCGCCCGTGCGGTACAGGTCGGCCAGGTCCAGCCGGGCGCGGCGCAGGATCCAGTAGTCGGCGATGAGGATGCCCGCGACGGTGCCGAGCAGCCCGCCGACCAGGCCGAGCCAGGTGAAGATGTAGCCCTGCGGGTCGGAGTACAGCTTCCACGGGAAGATCAGCACACCGAGGACGCAGGTGGCGAGGGCGCCGGCGCGGAAACTGATTTTGCGGGGCGCGATGTTGGAGAAGTCGAAGGCCGGTGAGACCAGGTTGGCCGCGACGTTGACGGACAGTGTCGCCACCAGGACCGTGACCAGCGCGAAGAGCAGGCCCACCGTGCTGTCCGTCTTGGCGGCGAGCTGTACCGGGTCCCAGATGGCCTCGCCGTAGACGGCCTGCGAGCCGGAGGTGACCATCACGGACAGGAAGGCGAAGAGCGTCATGGTCGTCGGCAGACCGAGGGCCTGGCCCCGGGTCTGCGCCTTCTGGCTCTTGCCGTAGCGGGTGAAGTCGGGGATGTTCAGCGACAGCGTGGACCAGAAGCCGATCATGCCCATCAGGGCGGGTGCGAAGAGCTTCCAGAAGTCGGCGCCCCAGCCGAGCTTGGAGGGCTGGTCGAACAGCGGGCCAAAACCGCCCGCCTTGTCGCTCATCCACCACAGCATCACGAACGCGCCGACGAGCACGAAGGGCGCCGCCCAGTTCTCGAAGCGGCGGATCGTCTCCATGCCCCGGTAGATGATGACGACCTGCAGCGCCCAGAAGATCGCGAACGACAGCCACATGGTCCAGGCGTAGCCGCCGACCTTCGCGGCGTCCGTCCAGCCGCTCCCGATGAGCTTGCCGGCCAGGAAGTAGATGGCCTCGCCGCCGATCCAGGTCTGGATGCCGAACCAGCCGCACGCGACCAACGCCCGTACGACGGCGGGCAGGTTGGCCCCGCGGATGCCGAAGGAGGCACGGGCGAAGACCGGGAAGGGTATGCCGTACTTCGGTCCGGCGTGCCCGGTGAGCAGCATCGGTATCAGCACGATGACGTTGGCCAGGGCGATGGTGAGCACCGCCTGCTTCCAGTCCATGCCGACGGCTATGAGCCCGGAGGCCAGGGTCCAGGAGGCCGTGTTGTGGGCCATCCCGACCCACAGCGCGGAGAAGTTGTACGTGGTCCAGGTGCGCTTCTCGACGGGGACCGGCAACAGGTCCTCGTTGGCGTAGGGACCGGTCGGTGCGGGGGCGCCCGGGGCGATCTCCACCCGGCCGTCGGCGAGGGTGACTTGGGAGGTCGGCGGTGTGGCCGTGGGAGCGGTATCGGTCATGTGCCAGGCCAATCAGGGGAGGTGGGACGGGAAAGGCCATGCGGGTGACGCCGATGGGGGGTGCGCTCGGGAGCGTCCTGGGCCCCCTTCCCGGGCCGCCGGGAAGGGGGAGTTCGAGGAGAGGTGTTGCCGGGCGGGTACGTCAGCCGACGACAGCCGGGATGACCCGCGTCCCGTACGCGTCGATCACGGCCTCCTGCGCGTCGTGCATGTCGTAGACGGCGAACTGGTCCACGCCCAGCGCGCGCAGCGCGTTCAGCTTCTCGATGTGCCGCTCGACCGGGCCGATCAGGCAGAACCGGTCGACGATCTCGTCGGGCACGAACTGGGTGTCGGGGTTGCCGCTGCGCCCGTGGTGGGAGTAGTCGTAGCCCTGGCGGGCCTTGATGTAGTCGGTGAGTTCGTCGGGAACCTGGGCGGAGTGCTCGCCGTACTTGGAGACCAGGTCGGCGACGTGGTTACCGACCATGCCGCCGAACCACCGGCACTGCTCACGCGCGTGGGCGAGCGCCTCGGGCGAGTCGTCCTCGGTGACATAGGCCGGGGCGGCGACGCAGATGGTCACCTCGGCGGGGTCACGGCCGGCGGCGACGGCCGCGTCCTTCACGGCCTTGACCATGTACTCGGTCAGATAGAGATCGGCCAGCTGGAGGATGAACCCGTCCGCCTCCTCCCCCGCCATCTTCAGGGCCTTGGGGCCGTACGCGGCCATCCACACGGGCAGTTCGGCACCCTCGCCGATCCACGGGAACCGGACGACGGTGCCGCCGAGGTCGGCCTCCCGGCCGCTGCCGAGCTCCCGGATGACCTTCATGGCCTCGCTGATCCGGGCCAGCGTGTTGGGCTTGCGGCCGGCCACGCGCATCGCGGAGTCGCCGCGGCCGATGCCGCAGACCGTGCGGTTGCCGAACATGTCGTTGAGAGTGGCGAAGGTGGAGGCGGTGACCTCCCAGGTACGGGTGCCCGGGTTGGTCACCATCGGCCCGACCTTCAGCCTGGTCGTGTTGGCCAGGATCTGGCTGTAGATCACGAACGGTTCCTGCCACAGCACGGCGGAGTCGAAGGTCCAGCCGTACGAGAAGCCGTTGCGTTCCGCGCGCTTCATCAGGCTGACGACCCGCGACGCGGGCGGGTCCGTCTGCAGGACGAGTCCGAAGTCCATCCGCACTACTCCTAATTGAGGTACTGACAGGTGGAACGCGGGGTGAAGACGCCGTGCCCGGCGTGTCCGGTGTACTCCCGCTCGGTGATGACGAGTTCGCCGCGCGAGAGGACCGTCTCGACCCGGCCGGTGGTGCGTTTGCCCTCGTACGCCGAGTAGTCGACGTTCATGTGGTGCGTCTCGGCCGACATGACCTGCTCGGCGTGCGGGTCGTAGATGACGACGTCGGCGTCGGCGCCCGGCGCGATGGTGCCTTTCTTCGGGTACAGGCCGAACATCCGGGCCGGGGAGGCGCAGGCGATCTCGATCCAGCGGCGGCGGGAGATGTGCCCGTCGAGGACCGCCTGGTGGAGCAGGTCCATACGGTTCTCGACGCCCGGGAGGCCGTTGGGGATCTTGGAGAAGTCGCCGAGGCCGAGGTCCTTCTGGCCGACGAAGCAGAAGGGGCAGTGGTCGGTGGAGACGACCTGGAGGTCGTTCGTGCGCAGGCCCCGCCACAACGCTGCCTGGTGTTCCCGGGGCCTGAGCGGTGTGCTGCACACGTACTTGGCGCCCTCGAAGTCCGGCTCGGCGAGGTTGTCGGTGGACAGGAACAGATACTGCGGGCACGTCTCGCCGAAGACGGGCAGCCCCTCGTCGCGGGCCCGGGCCAGCTCGGCGACCGCCTCCGTCGCCGAGACGTGCACGACGTACAGGGGCGCGCCGGCCACCTGCGCGAGCTTGATGGCCCGGTGGGTGGCCTCGGCCTCCAGCAGGGCCTTGCGGACCTCGCCGTGGTAGCGGGGGTCGGTCTCGCCGCGGGCCAGCGCCTGTTCGACCAGGACGTCGATCGCGATGCCGTTCTCGGCGTGCATCATGATCAGGCCGCCGTTGTCGGCGGAGCGCTGCATGGCGCGCAGGATCTGGCCGTCGTCGCTGTAGAAGACGCCCGGGTAGGCCATGAACTGCTTGAAGGAGGTGACGCCCTCCTCCACCAGGTGGTCCATCTCCTTGAGCGTGTGCTCGTTGACGTCGGAGACGATCATGTGGAAGCCGTAGTCGATGGCGCAGTTGCCGTCGGCCTTGGCGTGCCAGGTGTCCAGGCCCTCGCGGAGGCTGTGCCCGACGCTCTGCACGGCGAAGTCGATGATCGTCGTCGTGCCGCCCCAGGCGGCGGCGCGGGTGCCGGTCTCGAAGGTGTCGGAGGCGAAGGTGCCGCCGAAGGGCAGCTCCATGTGGGTGTGGGCGTCGACGCCGCCGGGGATGACGTACCTTCCGGTGGCGTCGATCGTGCGGTCCGCGGTGAATGTCTCGGCGGCGGGTGTACCTGAGGCTGCGAGGGCGGCGATGCGGCCGTTCTCGATCAGGACGTCGGCGTGGATCTCGTCGGATGCGGTGATGACGAGGCCGCCGCGGATGACGGTACGGCTGCTCATGTCGTGGTCGCTCCTCGCTGTGGGTTGGTGCGGGTCGTCAGTGGCTGATCGCGCAGTTCCCCGCGCCCCTGAGGGCACGTCCCCCGCGGACGTCTCAAGGTGCTGTCAGCGGTCCGTACGCCCCCGGCGCCCGGTCCCGGTAGAACTGCCAGCGGTCGCGGACCTCGCGGAGCTTGGCCATGTCCAGGTCGCGGACGACCAGTTCGGGCTGCTTGTCGCTCGCCACCTCGCCGACGAACTGGGCCTCCGGGTCCACGAAGTACGACGTGCCGTAGAAGTCGTTGTCGCCGTACTCCTCGACGCCGACCCGGTTGATCGCGCCGATGAAGTACTCGTTGGCGACGGCCGACGCCGGCTGTTCCAGCTGCCACAGGTAGGCCGACAGGCCGCGCGAGGTGGCCGAGGGGTTGAAGACGATCTCGGCGCCGGCGAGGCCGAGTGCCCGCCAGCCCTCCGGGAAGTGGCGGTCGTAGCAGATGTAGACGCCGACCTTGCCCACGGCCGTCTCGAAGACCGGCCAGCCGCTGTTGCCGGGGCGGAAGTAGAACTTCTCCCAGAAGCCGCGCACCTGGGGGATGTGGGTCTTGCGGTACTTGCCGAGGTAGGAGCCGTCCGCGTCGATCACGGCGGCGGTGTTGTAGAGGACGCCGGGCTGCTCCTCCTCGTACATCGGCAGCACCAGGACGATGCCGAGTTCCTTCGCGAGTGCCTGGAAGCGCCGGACGATGGGGCCCTCGGGGATCTGCTCGGCGTACTCGTAGAAGGCCGGGTCCTGGACCTGGCAGAAGTACGGTCCGTAGAACAGCTCCTGGAAGCACAGGACTTGAGCGCCCTGCGCGGCGGCGTCGCGGGCCGCCTGCTCGTGGACCTGGATCATCGATTCCTTGTCGCCCGTCCAGGCGGTCTGGAAGACGGCGGCACGGATCACTCTGCTCATCGGGACCTCCGGTCGCTCGGTGTGCCGTGAGCCTAGGAAGTCCGGAAGTCCTCTTTGAGTTGCACCGTGTCACGTCTGAGGGCGTGCGGCGTGCCACCGTGTCACCCTTCCGTGGGTCCATGTTTCACCGCCGTTTTCCCAGGTGGTCACAGGTTTCACTGCTGTTGCGCGTCGTGCGCCAGGAGTGCGATGTGCACCGAGGCGGCCTGCTCGAAGTCGTCGAGGTCCACCCCGAGGCGGCCCTGTATCGCCTCCAGGCGACGGTAGAGGGCCGGGCGGGAGACGTGGTGGAGCTGGGCCGTGCGGGACTTGTTGCGGCCGGTGGCGAGATAGGTGCGCAGGACGGACAGCAGGTCCTCGTCGGTCTCGCACAGCAGCCCGTCCAGCTCGCGCTCCGCGAAGGACTGCACCTGCGGATCGTCGCGCAGGAGACGGATCAGACCGCGCAGGTGGACGTCCTTCAGGCGGACGACGGGCGAGAGGTCGAGGGCCGCCACGGAATCGGCGACCGCGTCCGCCACGTGCTGGGCCTCGCGCAGTCCCGCGGGTACGTCGTCCCAGACGGCCCGGGGGTCGGCGGCGGCGACGATCGTGCGGGCCGAACCGGACTCGGTCCGCAGCCGGTTCGCGAAGTGCGCGGCGAGGGCGTCGGCGTCCTGGTCGCGGGCGAGGCTGAGCAGTACGGCGGTGGCGCCGTCGGCCAGTTCGGCGACCAGTCCGGGCAGGCCCAGCAGCCGCAGCAGCCGGTCGAGCCGGCCGGTGTCGCCGTCGCGGACGACCAGCGGCACGAAGGTCCGCCGGTTGACGGGCAGCCCGGCGGCGCGAGCCCGGGGCAGCAGTTGCCGGGCCGGTACGACACCGCTGACCAGGTCGGTCAGCAAGCTCTGCGCGGACTGCTCCTCCCAGGAGCAGGCCGCCGTGCCGCCGAGCATGCGGTGCAGGACGAGGGCCTCGGCGGCGCGGTCGGCCAGCAGCCGCCCGGTGGCGGTGTCGCCTCGGTAGCCGCACAGCACGATGCGGCCCCAGCGCTCCCCGCGTCCGCCCAGTTCGGCCCGGATCCAGCCGTCGCCCTCGGTGCCTCCGGCCTGGCGGGCGATGCGCTCCCAGTCGCGCAGGACGTCGTCGACCGCGGGCCGCTCCCCCGCCGTGCCGAGGACGCGGTGGGCGAGGTTGGTGACGACGACCGGGCAGGCGCTGTGCCGGGCGACCTCGTCGAGCAGGCGTTGCAGCGGAGCGCCCGCGGTGATGAGAGCGGTGAGTTCGGTACGGACGGCCTCGGAGAGGCTGACGGCGGCGAACTTTCGTCGCACGAGCCGTGACTGGACCTCCTCGGTCAGCTCGGCGAAGGGAAAGGGCCGGTGCAGGACGACCATCGGCAGCCCGCACCGCTCGGCCGCCCGGCGCATCACGTCCGGCGCGGCGGGGAAGGCGCGGCCGAGTCCGAGGACGACGGCGGCGGCCTCCGCGCGGTGCAGTGACCGGACGTACTCGGCCTGCTTGTCCTCGTCGCCGGCGAGCAGCACTCCGGTGGTGAGGACCATCTCGCCGCCGCTGAGCATCACACCGACGTCGGCGGCCTCGGCGACGTGCACCCAGCGCACCGGCCGGTCCAGATGGCTCGCCCCTGCCACCACCTCGGGCTCCCCGGCGAGCACCCGCTCCAGGGTGAGGACCTGCCGGACCGACAGAGCGGGTTCCCAGGTGTCCGGGGTGGTGGCCATGGCGACTTCCCTTGCCTCAGTGCGCTGCTACCGGATGCTCCTCAGAGCGTTCTCGAGGATCGCGGCGCCCTCCTCGGCCTCCGCGACGTTGAGGGACAGCGGCGGGGCGACGCGCAGACAGCTGGTGTTGTGGCCGCCGCCCTTGCCGAGCAGCAGGCCGCCCTCGCGGGCCGCCTCCAGGACGGCCGCGGTGGCCTTCGGGTCGGCTTCGTCGGTGCCGGGCTTGGTCACCTCGATGCCGATCATCAGCCCGCGCCCGCGGATCTCCCGTACGGCCGGCACCTGCGCGGCGGCGGACCGCAGCCGCTCGATGAGCAGGCCGCCGACCCGCCGCGCGTTGCCCTGGAGGTCGTGTTCCACGAGGTAGTTGAGGTTGGCGAGGCCCGCCGCCATGGTGATCTGGGTGCCGCCGAACGTGGAGATGCTGTTGGAGTCCAGGCAGTTCATGATCTCGGAGCGGGCGACGACACCGCCGATGGACATGCCGTTGCCGATGCCCTTGGCGAAGGTCATGAGGTCCGGCGGTCCGTTGCGCCCGTGGGCCTGCCAGCCCCAGAAGTGCTCGCCGGTGCGGCCCCAGCCGGTCTGCACCTCGTCGGCGATCCACAGGATGCCGCGTTCGTTCAGCACCTCGCGGAAGGCGGCGTACAGCCCGTCCGGCGGCGAGGTGAAGCCGCCGACGCCCTGGATGGGCTCCGCGATCAGCGCGGCAGGCGGGCGGGTGTGGCCGAGCATGTCCTTGAGGTCCTCGACGCAGGCCGCGATGAACTCGGCGTCGCTCAGGTCCGCGTAGGGGCCGCGGGTGCGCACGCCGCCGTGGATGTACAGCGTCTGCAGCGGGGAGAGCGAGGTCGGGGACCAGCCGCTGTTGCCGGTGATGCCGACCGAGCTGAAGGAGCGGCCGTGGTAGCTGTTGCGCATCGCCAGGATCGTGTTGCTGCGCCGGTACGTCGTGGCCAGCAGCAGGGCGGTGTCGTTGGCCTCGGTGCCGGAGGTGGTGAAGAAGACCCGGGCGTCCGGGATGCCGCTCAACTGGGCGACGCGCTCGGCGAGTTCGACCATGGGCCGGTTGAGGTACAGGGTCGAGGAGTGGATGATCCGCGCGGCCTGCTCGCTCACCGCTTTGGTGATCTCGGGCAGCGCGTGGGCGGTCATCGTGGTGAGGATGCCGCCGAAGAAGTCGAGGTACCGGTTGCCGTGGGCGTCCCAGACGTGGCGGCCCTCGCCGTGGGTGATCTCGAGGGGCTCCTCGTAGTAGAGGGCGAGCCAGTCGGGGAGCACGGCCCGGTGGCGGCCCAGCAGGTCGTCGGTCACGGCCGCACCAGCCCTTCGTAGGCGTCGGGGCGGCGGTCGCGGTAGAAGGCCCACTGCTGCCGCACCTCCTCGACGAGGCCGAGGTCCAGGTCGCGGATGACGAGCTCCTCCTTGCTGTCGCTGGCGACGTCGCCGACGAACTGTCCGCGCGGGTCGACGAAGTACGACGTCCCGTAGAAGTCGTTGTCGCCGTACTCCTCCTGGCCGACGCGGTTGATCGCGGCGACGAAGTACTCGTTGGCGACGGCCGCGGCGGGCTGCTCCAGCCGCCACAGGTGGGACGACAGGCCCCGGTGGGTGGCGGAGGGGTTGTAGACCAGCTGGGCGCCCTTCAGGCCGAGCTCGCGCCAGCCCTCCGGGAAGTGGCGGTCGTAGCAGATGTAGACGCCGACCTTGCCGACGGCGGTGTCGAAGACGGGCCAGCCGAGGTTGCCGGGTTTGAAGTAGTACTTCTCCCAGAAGCCCTTGACCTGCGGGATGTGGTGCTTGCGGTACTTGCCGAGGTAGCCGCCGTCGGAGTCGATCACGGCCGCGGTGTTGTAGTAGAAGCCGGACTGCTCGACCTCGAACACCGGCACGACGATCACCATGCCGGTCTCGCGCGCGAGCGCCCGCATACGCCGCACCGTCGGGCCGGCCGGGACGGGCTCGGCCCAGCGGTAGTGCTCGGGCTCCTGGACCTGGCAGAAGTAGGGGCTGTTGAAGACTTCCTGGAAGCCGATGATCTTCGCGCCCCGGCGGGCCGCCTCGCGGGCGTGCTCCTCGTGTTTCGCCACCATGGACTCGGTGTCGCCGGTCCAGGTGGCCTGGACCAGAGCGGCACGTACGACATTGGCCATGAGCTGCTCCTTCGACGCGACGTCTGCGTCTCTACGCCCGTAGAAGCGGACAGTAGAGCCACGAACGTAAGCCTCCGGCTCGGGCTTGCCAAGACCATCGTCGCCAACCCGCTGGGCAGAGCGCGATTCGCACTCCTGTGGGTGAGTCGCCCGGGGCACGGCGTCGCCGGTCAGGCGGCGAATCCGGCGACCCGGAGCGCGTGCACGAGATCCCAGCGGCGCTCGTCCGACACGCCCTGGGCGGCCTCCAGCAGGAGCGGTACGAGGCGCCCCGGATCGGGCTCGGCGCTGCGGGCGGCCTCCTCGGGGGTGCGGGCTCTCACATACGCGTCGAGCAGCGCGCGCACCTCGCGGTGACGCCCCTCGGCGGCCAGGCCGAGGACGGCCGCACCGATCTCGGCCGGCGGCCGGGCGACGCCCTGCCGCAGGATCTGCTGCCCGTCCGCCACGCGCCCGGCCGCGCCCAGCGCGTCCGCCGCGGCGACCAGCCGCCCTGCGGGCAGCGAGGCGGCCTCCCACAGCAGGGTCTGCCAGTCCGCGCCCAGCCCGGCCCGTTCCAGCTCGCCCGCGAGCAGCGGGAACCGGGCGGGGGCCGAGGAGGTGAGCTCGACCAGCAGCACGTGCGCCTCCCCGCTCCGCCCCTCGGCACGCAGCCGCGCCAGCGCCTCGACGGTCCGCGCGACCTCCGTCCGGTCCGCCGCGCCGCCTGCCTCGCCCTGCGGCTCCACGACGTGCTGGGCCGCGGCTTCTTCGGCGGCCCCGGCGAACCGGGCGCCGCGCCGGCTGCGGCCGGCCACGGGGGCGGGCTCGGGCAGCGTCGGCACGGCAGCGGGCGGCACGACGACGGGCGCGGCCTCCTCCTCGTCCATCCCGGCGAACCGGGCACTGCCGCGCCGGCGCTTGCGCTGCTTGGGGGTGGGCTGTTGGGGAGCCGGGGGCTCGGGGGCTGGAAACGTGGTGGGGGCACCGCCGGCTTCCGGGGGAACGGCCCGGCCCGCCGGATGCTCCTGGGCGTCGCGCTCCGGCTCCGGGCCGTCGTACGCATGCCGGGTCTCATGCCGACCGGCGCCACCGCCAGTGCCGGACGCAGGCTGCTGGATGGGGTGCCACGGCTCGGCGGGCGTCCCGGGGTCGTACGGGCCGCCCGGGCCACGCTGATCCCGGGGAGACGCCCCGGCCGCCGCCCTCCCGTCGCCGTACGCACGGGATCCGTCCCCGACCGCACCGCCGCCGAACCCACGGAATCCGTCCCCGACCTCGTCGCCGCCGGACGCACGGGATCCGTCCCCGACCGCACCAGCCCCGAACACCGGCGCGCCCGCCGCCGACCTCGCGCCACCGAACACATCAGCCGGCCCACTCGGGCCAGCACCATACGCACGGACACCACCCTCGGCCCCGCCATCACCGAACGCGCCGACACCCCCCTCGGCCGCACGGCCGCCGGACGCACGGGATCCGTCCCCGACCGCACCAGCCCTGAA
Organism: Streptomyces sp. NPDC040589; assembly: GCF_055594445.1. Classification (NCBI taxonomy): domain Bacteria; kingdom Bacillati; phylum Actinomycetota; class Actinomycetes; order Kitasatosporales; family Streptomycetaceae; genus Streptomyces; species Streptomyces sp. NPDC040589. Next base: position 1,102,982 of record NZ_JBVIWP010000002.1, read on the forward strand.
CACCGGGGCGCCCGCCGCCGACCTCGCGCCACCGAACACATCAGCCGGCCCGCTCGGGCCGGCGCCGCCGCGCGGAGCATCCGTCGGCGCCCCGCCGCCGGACATCGCCGCGGCAGCCCCTGACGCCTCGCCGCCACGCTCACCCGTGGCAGCTCCTGGCATCTCACCACCACGCACACCCCCGGCAGCCCCTGGCGCCTCCCCGCCACGCATCCCCGCGGCACGCCCCGAAGCCGCCCCGCCACGCACACCCTCGGGTCGCCCCGGAGCCGGGCCACCGCGCGCAGGCCCGGCCCCTCCCCCGCTGCCGAAGGCCCCCGGCGCCCCCTCACTTCTCGCACCCGGGACGCCCCCCGGCCCGGTCGCGACACCTCGCCCCTCGAAGAAGGCGGCTGCGCCGCGGTCGCGGTCGTCCAGGCGGGACATCCGGCCGCGCAGCTCCCCGCAGCGTGCCGTGGCCCGTTCGTGGTCGTCGTGGGCCCAGGCGAGGTCGAGGCGGAGAGCGTCGGCCTGCTCTCGGGTGGTGGCGGAGGCGAGGAGGCGGCTCAGGTCGGCCTGGCGTTCGGCGGCGTATCTCTGCTCGCGGAGCATGACGTCCAGCCGGTCTCCGAGGGCGTCGCGGCCGCCCGGCCGGGCATCGTACGCGGTGAGGGCGGCGGCATGCAGGGACCGGGCGCGTTCCGTCTCGGGGCCCGCGCCCCCGGGGCCGTACTGCCGGGCGAGGTCCTGCAGCAGCGCCTCCACCACGTCCCAGGGCGGCATCTCGTGCCCGTCGAGGCAGGCCCGCATGCCCTCCGGGTCGCGCTGCCAGAACACCGCGCACCAGCCGCCGGACGGGTCGAGGCGTGCCAGCAGACCGTCCAGGTAGTTCGCGAACTCCCGGACCCTGCCCGGGAGTTGATCCGCTGCCATCGCTCAACTCCCGCCTGACCGGAGCGCTCCGCCCCGTAGGCAACACCAGTCGTGTTACAGGAGTGCTACGGGGAGTTTTCGCGCGCGACGCGGGAGCCTCAGTACCAGGTCATCAGACCGGTGCAGGCACGCACCGCTCCGCCACTTCGTCCATGGACAGCCCGAGCACGCCGGCCAGCGCGGCCACCGTGAAGAAGGCGGGCGTGGGGGCCCGCCCGGTCTCGATCTTCCGGAGGGTCTCGGCGGAGATGCCCGCGTTCGCGGCGATCTCCGTCATGCTCCGGTCGCCACGCGCCTCACGCAGCAGCCGGCCCAGCCGCTCGCCGCGTTCGCGCTCTTCGGGGGTGAGAGGGGTGCGCACCATGCCCCCATTCTAATACCGGTATAGTAATTGGCATGGTGGAACTCAAGACCGACACATCGATCGACGCCATGTACGAAGCGGGCCAGGTCGTCGGCCGTGCCCTGACGGCCGCGCACAAGGCCGCCGACGTGGGCGTCTCCCTGCTGGAACTGGACGAGGTGGCGCACGACGTGCTGCGCGAGGCGGGCGCGACCTCGCCCTTCCTGGGGTACCGGCCCTCCTTCGCGCCGACCCCCTTCCCCGCCGTCCTCTGCGCCTCGGTCAACGACGCGATCGTGCACGGCGTCCCGGACCGCTACCGACTGCGCGACGGCGACCTCGTGTCCCTCGACTTCGGCGCCGAACTGGGCGGCTGGGTCGGCGACTCGGCCCTCAGCTTCGTCGTCGGCACCCCGCGCGAGGCCGATCTGCGCCTGGTCGAGACCGCCGAGCGGGCCCTCGCCGCGGGCATCGAGGCAGCCGTCGTGGGCAACCGCATCGGCGACATCGCCCACGCGATCGGCACGGTGTGCCGCGACGCCGGCTACGGCATCCCGGACGGCTTCGGCGGCCACGGCATCGGCCGCCGTATGCACGAGGACCCCGGGGTGCCGAACGAGGGCCGGCCGGGACGGGGCATGCGCCTGCGGCACGGCATGGTGCTGGCGATCGAGCCCATGGTCATCGGAGGTGGTACGGACGACTATCACGCGGCTCCCGACGGCTGGACCCTGAAGACGAACGACGGCTCCCGCGCGGCCCACGCGGAGCACACGGTGGCGATCACGGATTCCGGACCGAGGATCCTGACGGCGCGCTGAAGCCGAACCACACCGGCCATCCCTGATCCTCCGGAAATGTCCCGAAGGTGCCCGCTGCCGACGATCGTGCGAAGGTGTTCTACGAGCGCGCCCCAGGTGTAACCGGCTGCCACCCGGGTTACCCGACCCCGGCACGTCGACCAGCGAGGGCGTCCCCCCGCGCGGGCGCCGGGGACGCCGGGAACGGAAGGCCCATGAGCAGCGGCTTCACCAGCCCGGAGGGCGGCTACGGCTCGGACCCCTTCGGAGAATTCCTCGCACGCTTCTTCGGCGGACCGCGTCCGGGTCCCCGGCAGATCGACCTCGGGCGGCTGCTCAGCCAGCCGGCCCGGGAGCTCGTCCGCGGCGCCGCCCAGTACGCCGCCGAGCACGGCAGCCGGGACCTCGACACGGAGCATCTGCTGCGGGCGGCGCTCGCCACCGAGCCCACCCGGACCCTGCTCAGCAAGGCGGGGGCCAATCCCGACTCGCTGGCGTCGGAGATCGACGACCGGTCGGGCCCGGCCCAGCACGGCCCGGAGGACGCACCGCCGCCCACCACCCTGTCCCTCACCCCGGCCGCCAAACGGGCCCTGCTGGACGCGCACGACATGGCCCGGGCCCGCGGCTACGGCTACATCGGCCCGGAGCATGTGCTCAGCGCCCTGGCCTCGAACCCCGACTCGGCCGCCGGGCACATCCTGAACGCGGCCCGCTTCGCGCCTTCCACCCCGCCCGAGGCGCCGGAGGTCCCCCAGGCCGAGCGGCCGCGCCCGACGAACACGCCGACCCTGGACAAGTACGGCCGTGACCTCACCGAACTGGCCCGGCAGGGGCGTATCGACCCGGTGATCGGCCGGGACCAGGAGATCGAGCAGACCGTCGAGGTCCTCTCCCGCCGCGGCAAGAACAACCCGGTGCTGATCGGTGACGCGGGCGTCGGCAAGACCGCCATCGTGGAGGGGCTGGCCCAGCGCATCTCCGAGGATGACGTGCCCGACATCCTGATCGGGCGCCGCGTGGTCGCCCTGGACCTCACAGGGGTGGTCGCGGGCACCCGCTACCGGGGTGACTTCGAGGAGCGGATGAACAACATCGTCAGTGAGATCCGCGCCCACTCCGAACAGTTGATCGTCTTCATCGACGAGCTGCACACGGTCGTGGGCGCCGGTTCCGGTGGCGGCGACGGCAGTTCGATGGACGCCGGCAACATCCTCAAGCCGGCCCTCGCCCGCGGCGAACTGCACATCGTGGGCGCCACCACCCTGGAGGAGTACCGCCGGATCGAGAAGGACGCGGCACTGGCCCGCCGCTTCCAACCGATCATGGTCCCGGAGCCGACCCCCGCGGACGCGATCGAGATCCTGCGCGGCCTGCGGGACCGCTACGAGGCCCACCACCAGGTCCGCTACACCGACGAGGCGCTGGTGGCGGCCGTGGAGCTGTCCGACCGCTATCTCACCGACCGCCGCCTGCCGGACAAGGCCATCGACCTGATCGACCAGGCCGGCGCCCGGGTGCGGCTGCGGGCCAAGACCAAGGGCACGGACGTACGGGCCCTGGAACGGGAGCTGGAGCAGCTGACCCGGGACAAGGACCAGGCGGTCGCGGACGAGCAGTACGAGCAGGCCACCCAGTTGCGCGACCGGATCGTGGACCTGAAGCAGCGGATCGCCCAGACCGGCGGCGAAAGCGAGATCGACGAGGGCCAGGACCTCGTCGTCGGGGCGGAGTCGATCGCCGAGGTGGTGTCCCGGCAGACCGGCATCCCGGTCGCCAGCCTCACCCAGGAGGAGAAGGACCGGCTGCTGGGCCTGGAAGAGCATCTGCACGAGCGGGTGGTCGGCCAGGACGAGGCCGTACGGGTCGTCTCCGACGCGGTGCTGCGCTCCCGAGCCGGTCTGGCCAGCCCGGACCGGCCGATCGGCAGCTTCCTCTTCCTCGGCCCGACCGGGGTCGGCAAGACCGAACTGGCCCGGGCGCTCGCCGAGTCGCTGTTCGGCAGCGAGGACCGCATGGTCCGCCTCGACATGAGCGAGTACCAGGAGCGGCACACCGTGAGCCGCCTGATCGGCGCCCCGCCCGGCTACGTCGGCCACGAGGAGGCCGGCCAGCTCACCGAGGTCGTCCGCCGCCACCCGTACTCGCTCCTGCTGCTGGACGAGGTCGAGAAGGCGCACCCGGACGTCTTCAACATCCTGCTCCAGGTCCTCGACGACGGCCGGCTGACCGACTCGCAGGGCCGCACGGTGGACTTCACCAACACCGTCATCGTGATGACCAGCAACCTCGGCTCCGAGGCGATCACCCGCCGCGGCGGCACGCTGGGCTTCGCGTCAGGCGGCGCCGACGCGGACGAGGAGGCCAGGCGCGAGCAGATCCTGCGCCCGCTGCGCGAGCACTTCCGCCCCGAGTTCCTCAACCGCATCGACGAGATCGTCGTCTTCCGCCAGCTCACCACGGAACAGCTCCGCCGGATCACCAACCTCCTGCTGGACCGCACCCGTTCCCTCGTGCACGACAAGGGCATCACGGTGACCTTCACCGACCGAGCGGTGGAATGGCTGGCCGACCACGGCTACCAGCCGGAGTACGGCGCCCGCCCGCTGCGCCGCACGATCCAGCGCGAGGTGGACAACGAGCTTTCCCGACTTCTGCTGGACGGCAGGGTGGAGGAGGGTGGCCAGGTCACGGTGGACACCGAGGACGGCCACTTGACGTTCCAGACGGCAACGCCCTCGTAGGGGCGCGGGGAACTGCGCGCTCAGCCCCCACGCACCCGCGGACGAAACCCTTCAGCGAACCGGCCGCACCACCATGGCCGATCCCCCACCCCGCCGTACCGTCTCAGCGGCTGCCAGCCACTTCCCACCCGGCAGCCGCTGAACACCCGTAGCCGCCCCGATCTCCGGGTTCACCTTGAAGGAATGCCCGATCGCCTCGAGCTGCTTCCTCAACTCGGCGTTGTCGTACAGCCCCGGCTCCAGCTCGGTCTGCGCGGCATTCCGCTGACTCGCCCGAGGCGCGGCAATCGCATCGACCAGCGGCAACCCCCGGTCGACAAACCCGGTCAGCGTCTGCAGGACGGTCGTGATGATCGTCGCCCCACCCGGCGACCCCAGCGCCACCACGGGCCGGTCATGCCGGTCGAGCACGATCGTCGGCGAGATCGACGACCGGGGCCGCTTCCCGGGCCCGGGCAGGTTCGGGTCGTGCACGGCGGGGTTCGCCGGCGTGAAGGAGAAGTCCGTCAGCTCGTTGTTGAGGATGAACCCCCGCCCCGGCACGGTGATCCCGCTGCCACCGGTCTGCTCGATGGTGAGGGTGTAGGCGACGACGTTCCCCCACTTGTCGGCGACCGTCAGATGCGTGGTGCTGTCACCTTCGTACGTCGTCGGAGCGGCCTTGCCACCGGAGCCACACCGCTCGGGATGACGCGGATCGCCCGGCGGCACCGGGCTGGAGAGCACGGCGTCGTCCTTGATCAGGCACTCGCGCGAGTCGGCGAACCTCTGCGACAACAGCTCCTTCGTCGGCACGTCCTCGAACGCGGGGTCGCCCACCCACCGCCCCCGGTCCGCGAACGCGATCCGGCTCGCCTCGATGAAGCGGTGCAGGTACTTCGCCTTGCTCGCCTTCGACAGGTCGGTCCGCTCCAGGATGTTGAGCGCCTCACCGACCGTCGTACCGCCGGAGGACGAGGGCGCCATGGAGTAGACGCCGAGGCCACGGTACGAGGTCCTGGTGGGTGCCTGGAGCTTGGTGCGGTAGGCGGCCAGGTCCTTCGCGGACAGGTCGCCGGGGCGGGCGTTCCAGCCGGAAGCCGGGTCGACGGGCGGCTTGTTGACCGTGTCGACGATCTCCCGGCCGAGGCCGCCGCGGTAGATCGCGCCGACGCCCTTGCTCCCCAGCTCCGCGTAGGTGCGGGCGAGGTCGCGGTTCTTGAAGGTGGAGCCGACGACGGGGAGCCGACCGCCCGGCAGGAACAGCTCGGCGGTGTCCGGGAAGTAGCGGAAGCGGGTCTCGTTGGACGCCGTCTGCGAGCGGAAGGTCTCGTCGACCGTGAAACCGTCGCGCGCCAGCCGCTCGGCCGGCTTCAGGACGCTCGCGAGCCGCCGGCTGCCCCACTGGTCCAGCGCCGTCTGCCAGGTGGCGGGCGTGCCGGGCGTGCCGACGCTCAGGCCGCTGCTGACGGCCCCGGCGAACGGGATGGGCTTGCCGTTCTCGGTGAACAGGTTCTTGTCGGCGGACAGCGGAGCGGTCTCGCGGCCGTCGATGGTGCGCACCGTGCGGGACTTGGCGTCGTAGTAGACGAAGTAGCCGCCCCCGCCGATGCCGGCGGAGTAGGGCTCGGTGACGCCGAGCGCGGCGGCTGTGGCGACGGCCGCGTCGACGGCGTTGCCGCCCTTGCGCAGGACCTCGATCCCGGCGGCCGAGGCGTCCGGGTCGACGCTGGAGACAGCGCCGCCGTAGCCGACGGCCAGGGGAGTCTTCTCACCGCCGGTGGTCTGCGCGGCGGGTGGCGCCGACGCCCCCACCGACACCACCACGGCGGCCGAAACCGCCAGGACCGTCAGATTTCGCGCGACAGGGCGACGCATCCGCACCTCCAGTCAAAGGCCGTCCGCGCAGCTTAATTCATCGCCATGGTCGCGTCAGGCACGCGTAGAACACCGGTGCGTCGACGCCCGCTAGCATGCGCGCCCATGAATGACGACGTGCGCAACATAGTCCTGGGTGTGGTCGCGGCGGGGATCAGCGCCGGGCTGGGCTGGGTGGCCCGCACCTATCTGTGGAAGCGCAGGCTCCGCCGGAAGCAGTCCTTCTTCGGGCTGCCCGACAACTCCGAATCGCTGCTGGTGGTGAACCGGAACGCCGGGGGTCCCGAGTTCGCGGTGATGCGCTACGACGTGTTCGCCCTCCTCGAACTCGCCGCGCTGATCAAGGACTGCAACGCCCACGCCCAGATACTGCCGCACGACACGGCACGTCAGGGCTTCGGCGAGCGGACGGAGTTCTGTGTCGGCGGCCCCGCCTCCAATCGCCGCATGGCGGCCCATCTGTCCTCCCTGCTCCCCGGGGTGCGGGTGAACATGGACTCCGAACCGGGGCCGGACCGGGGATCGTTCCAGATCGGCTCCGAGCGCTACCGCGTGGACAACGACAAGGAGGAGTACGCGCTGCTCGCCCGGCTGACCGCCGAGCGCAGCCAGAACACCCGGCCCGTCTACCTCTTCTGCGGCCAGACCTCGATCACCAACCAGGCCACCACCCGTTACCTCGCCCGCAACCACGAGAAACTGGCCCGCAAGTACGGCAACAGCTCCTTCGCGCTGCTGCTGAAGGTGATCAACTCGCAGGCGTACGGCCCGGACGTCGTCGAACTGGTGGAGGACGTGACGCGCGCGGCTCAGACCCCGCTGCCCACCCCTGCCACTCCACGCAACAGCCACCGGGCCTCCTGAAGTCCTCCACTTCTCAACAATCGTTACTGGCACGTAACTTACCGACGGGTTACCACTGGTAAGGGAGCGAGGTTACCGTCTGGTCACTTTGCACTTACACGAGTGAGGAGTGACCCGTGGGACACACCCGCAAGGCCCTGCGCACCACCGCCGTAGGCGCCGTCTCGGCCACCCTGGTCGCCGGCACAGCCCTCGGACTCGCCCCCACCGCACAGGCGGCGCCGAACCCCGTCCGCTTCGTCGACATCACCGGCGAGGGCGGCACCGTCCTCAAGGCCAACGTCGTCACCCCGGCGGGCTCCGACGGCACACACCGCTACCCGCTGCTCGTCATGCCCACGAGCTGGGGGCTGCCCCAGATCGAGTATCTGGCCCAGGCACAGAAACTCGCCGACTCCGGGTACGTCGTGGTCACGTACAACGTGCGCGGCTTCTGGCAGTCGGGCGGCGAGATAGAAGTAGCGGGCCCACCCGACATCGCCGACGCCTCGAAGGTCATCGACTGGGCACTCGCCCACACCCCCTCGGACGCCGGGCACATCGGCATGGCGGGCGTCTCCTACGGCGCCGGCATCAGTCTGCTCACCGCCGCGCAGGACAAGCGGGTCAAGGCGGTCGCGTCACTGAGCGGATGGGCGGACCTGATCGACTCCATCTACGCCGGACGCACCCAGCACGTCCAGGCGTCCGCCCTGCTGGACGGCGCGAGCATCGTCACGGGCCGGCAGAGCGCCGAACTCCGCCAGACGTTCGACGACTTCTACCGCTCCAACCTGGCGAAGGAGCCGGAGCTCATCGCCTGGGGGAAGAAACGTTCCGCTGCGACCTATGTCGACCAGATCAACAAGAACGGCGCGGCGGTCATGCTCGCCAACGCCTGGGGCGACACGATCTTCCCGCCCAACCAGTACGCCGACTTCTACGAGAAGCTGACCGGCCCGAAGCGGCTGGAGATGCGGCCCGGAGACCACGCCACGGCCGAGCTGACCGGCCTGTTCGGGCTGCCCAACGACGTATGGAAGGACACCACGCGCTGGTTCGACCACTACCTCAGGGGCGAGGACAACGGCATCGACCGTGAGCAGCCCGTCCAGCTCAAGTCCCGCTCCTCGGGGGGCTACGAGGGCTACCCGGACTGGAAGTCGGTCGCCGCGACCGATCGGAAGATCGCCCTCGCGGGCACGACCACGATCCGCGCGAACGTGAACTCGGGGGCGGACGGCGGAGTCGTCTTCCTGTCCAGCATCCTCGACCAGGTGGCCCAGCTGCCCCCGATGGCCTCGATCCCGCTGCTCCCCCGCCGCTGGGCCGCCGTGTGGCAGTCGGAGAAGTACGGGGACGCCCAACAGGTGCGCGGCACCGCGAAGTTGCACACGACCCTCACCCCGACCAAGGAGAGCGGCACCCTCGTCGCCTACCTCTACGACGTGGGGCCGCTCGGCCTCGGCAAGCTGGTCTCCAACGCGCCGTACACCTTCCACGGGCGCACCCCCGGAAAGCCGTTCGGCGTCGACCTGGAGCTGTACTCCACGGCCTACGACGTCCCGGCCGGGCATCGCCTCGCCCTGGTTGTCGACACGGTCGACCCGCTCTACATCGAGCACAACCCGTCCGGCGCGCAGCTGACCTTCTCCTCGCCTGCGAACGACCCGTCGTACGTGTCGGTCCCGCTGCGCGAGCAGTGATCTCCGGCTGCCGCCGGACGGGCCTGGCCGATGTGAACCGCCGCCCCCGTGGCCGGAAGGGCCGTGGGGGCCACGCCCGGCGGGAACATCCCGCGGACCGGGCGGGCGGTCTCCTCACCCCTGACGGGATCGGCGGATTTCGGCGAAGTCCCCCTCTCCGACAGGGATGAAGGGCACATCGTAGTCGAGGTCCGATCCGATGAGCCGTCCGGTGCCTGCCCGTTCAGTGCTTGAGGATCTTGGAGAGGAAGTCCTTGGCGCGGTCACTGGTGGGGTTGGTGAAGAACTCGTCAGGGGTGCGGTCCTCGACGATTCCGCCGTCGGCCATGAAGACGACGCGGTTGGCGGCCGAGCGCGCGAAGCCCATCTCGTGCGTGACGACGATCATGGTCATACCGTCGCGGGCCAGTTGCTTCATGACCTCCAGCACCTCGTTGATCATCTCCGGGTCGAGGGCCGAGGTCGGCTCGTCGAAGAGCATCGCCTTGGGCTCCATGGCCAGGGCACGGGCGATGGCCACGCGCTGCTGCTGACCGCCGGAGAGCTGCGCCGGGTACTTGTCCGCCTGGTCGGCGACGCCGACCCGGTCGAGGAGTTCCCGGGAGCGCTTGTCGGCGTCCTCCTTCTTGCGCCCGCGCACCTTGATCTGCCCCAGGGACAGGTTCTGCAGGACGGTCTTGTGGGCGAAGAGGTTGAACGCCTGGAAGACCATGCCGACGTCGGCGCGCAGCCGGGCCAGAGGCTTGCCTTCCTCGGGCAGCGGCTGTCCGTCGAGAACGATCGTCCCCGACTCGATGGTCTCCAGCCGGTTGATCGCCCGGCACAGTGTCGACTTGCCCGACCCCGAGGGGCCGATGACCACGACCACCTCCCCCTTGCCGACGGTGAGGTTGATGTCCCGCAGGACATGCAGCTCCCCGAAGTGCTTGTTGACGTCACGCAGCTCGATCAGCGGATCTACGGCCATACTCAGCCCTACTCACTCTCAGCTGTGTCGTGGTTGCCGCAACGTATCCAGGCAAGATCGGACTTGTCGGGCGACACGCACTTTTCGATCATTAGCCGTATTTACATCGCACTTTGGCTCAAAGGGTGCGGTCATGGGTGCGGTCATGGGCCTCACGCCTCCGCGACCTCCGCGTACAGCTGCGACAGCTCGGGCACGCCATAGGCGGCCCACTCGTGCCCGGAGTCCACGACGTCGAACTCCCTGCCGGAGGTGAGCCGCACGACGGGCTGCCCGTCGGAACGGATCTCCCAGGCGGCTCCCGGAACGGTGCGCACGATGACGGTGCCCAGGTAGAGCCCGGCGTCGTTGCCGAGCCAGGCCAGGGTCTCCTCGTCGTCCCGCCAGCGCGGCAGCAGCTGGTCCAGCGCCTCCAGCGAGGCCGCCGAGTCGTCCAGCCGGACCCCCGCCCGGGACGCCTGGGAGCGGAGCAGTTCGCACTCGGCGAGCAGGTCCGCGATGCCCGCGGGGTCGGGGAACCCGACCTTCTGGCGCCGGTTGCCCAGGAAAGGGATGTTCATACGTCCAGCGTGTCATTCGTACCGCCGTACGCACCACAGGCGCGCGGGCCTTCGATGACGGTCGAGTTCACGCCGAGTTCGCGCATGGCGCGTTGACGAGTCCCTGTTGTCTCCCTAGCTTCACCGTGCGTCTTGTGTCTCGGCGTTCGTGGTGTCTTCTGTTCCGTTCCTGCGTTTGGTGTTGTCGCGTCGTGTGTCGATGAGCGGGAGGAGTCGGCCGTGCGCCGATGTGTCCGGGGGATCCTGGTCGTTCTGACCCTGTGCGGATCGTTGCTGTCGACGGTGTCGGCGCGGCCCGTCGGTGCCGCCGAGGAGAGACGGGCCGCGCCGGTGCCGCTTGAGCGGCTGTTCGACAACATCGCCGTCAGCGACGACAGCCGGCCCGCGGCGGCCGACTTCGACGGCGCCGGTGCCTCCCTGTCGGCACGGGACCTCACGGCCGCGGGCTGGGCGCCCGGCCGCACCCTGACCGTTCAGGGGGCCCGGCTGACCTGGCCGCGGCGGGCGCCGGGCGAGCCGGACAACGTCCGCGCCGCCGGACAGGACGTCCGCGTCACGGGGCGTGGCGACGCCCTCGCCTTCCTGGTGGCGGGCACGGCCGGCCCGGAGGCGGGCGGCCCGGGCACGGTCACGTACGCGAACGGCACCCGCTCCGGCTACCGGCTGACCGCGCCCGACTGGCGCACCGGGCCGCTCGCGACGAAGGCGGTGGCCCTGCCGCACATCAACACGCCCGGCGGGCAACTCGCCGAGCAGGCCCGTCTGTACGTGGTGACGGTGCCGCTGACGCCGGGGCGCGAGCTCGCCTCGGTCCGGCTGCCGCGCGCCGCCGGACTGCACGTCTTCGCGGTGTCGGTACGGACCGCCACACAGGGCTGGACGGGCAGCTGGACGACGTCGACGGGCGGCTACGCGGCCGTGGGGCCCTGGACGGACCGGACGCTGCGGCTGGTGGTACGCACGTCGGCGGGCGGGCCCCGGGTTCGGATGCGGTTCGACAACACCTTCGCGGCGGCCCCGGTACGGATCGGCGGCGCGACGGTCGCCGTGCAGGCCTCGGGCGCGGCGGCACGCGGGACGCCGGTGCCGCTGTCCTTCGCCGGTAAGGAAAGCGTGGAGATCCCGGCCGGGGCTCAGGCGTACAGCGATCCGCTGGGCTTCGCCGTGCCGGCGGACGCCAACCTGCTGGTCAGCTTCCATCTGCCCGGCCCGGTGCCGGCGGCGCCCCTGCACCGGCTCGCGCAGCAGCGGTCGTACGTCAGCGAGCCCGGCGACCACGCGGCGGACGGCACCGCCGGCGCGTACACCACGGTGATCACCAGCTGGCCGCTGCTCGCCGGGGTCGATGTGAGCGGCGGGCCCGGGTCCGTGGTGCTGCTCGGGGACTCGATCACCGACGGCGACAAATCCACGGTGGACGCGAACCGGCGGTGGCCGAACGTGCTGGCCGCCCGCCTGCTGCGGCAGAGCGCCGTGCCGCGCTACGGGGTACTGAACCAGGGCGTCTCGGGCAACCGTGTGGTCACCGACCGGTATCCGGGCGACGGGGTGTCCACGGACACGGCCGGGGTGAGTGCCCTGCACCGGTTCGACCGGGACGTCCTCGCCCAGTCGGAGGCCCGTACGGCGATCGTCTTCGAGGGCGTCAACGACGTGCGCTGGGGCACCTCGGCGGAGCAGGTGATCGCGGGGCTGCGGGAGCTGGCGGCGCGCGGGCACGCCCGGGGCCTCAGGATGCTCGCGGCGACGATCCTGCCGTGCGAGGGCGAGACGCGGTGCACGGCAGCCGTCGACGCCGAGCGGGTCGCGGTGAACGAGTGGATCCGCGAGGGCGCTGTCTTCGACGGGGTGCTCGACTTCGACGCCGTCGTACGCGACCCGGCCGACCCCGCGCGGATCCTGCCCGCATACGACAGCGGCGACCACCTGCATCCCGGGGACGCGGGGCTGGCGGCGCTGGCGGAGTCGGTGGACCTGCGGATGCTGTGAGCTGGTCGTTTTGCGGCCGCTGTGAGCCGGTCACCTTGCGGCCGCTGTGGGCTACACGTCCAGGTCGACCACGACCGGCGCGTGGTCCGACGCGCCCTTGCCCTTGCGCTCCTCGCGGTCGACGTACGCGTCCTTGACCGCGTTCGTGAACGGCGCGTTGGCGTATACCAGGTCGATGCGCATGCCGCGGTTCTTCGGGAAGCAGAGCTGGCGGTAGTCCCAGTACGTGAAGGGGTGCTCGTACTTAAGGGGCCGCGGGACCACGTCCGACAGGCCCGCCTCGCGCAGGGAGGCCAGGGCGGCGCGCTCGGCGGCGGTGACATGGGTCGCGCCCTCGAAGGCCGCGCGGTCGTAGACGTCGTCGTCCGTCGGCGCCACGTTGTAGTCGCCCATCACCGCGAAGGGGCGGCTGGCGGCCGCGTCACCGGCGACGGCGGCCTTGAGGGCCTCGAACCACTGGAGCTTGTAGGCGTAGTGCGGGTGGTCCACCTCGCGGCCGTTCGGCACGTACACCGACCAGACGCGGAGGGGGCCGCAGGTCGCCGAGATGGCGCGGGGCTCCACCGAGCCGTCGAACCCGGGGTCGCCGGGCAGGCCCTTGACGACGTCCTCGATGCCGACGCGGGAGAGCACCGCCACGCCGTTCCACCGGCCGGTCGCGTGGACCGCCGACTCGTAGCCCAGCTCGCGCAGCTGCTCCGCGGGGAACTGCTCCTCGGCGACCTTGGCCTCCTGGAGGCACAGCACGTCCGTGCCGCTGCTCTCCAGCCAGGCCAGGAGCCTCGGCAGGCGGGCGGTGATCGAGTTCACGTTCCAGGTCGCGATGCGCATGTCCCACAACCTACCCGGAGGGTCTGACAACGCCGTCCCGGCCTCGGAGGCCGGGGCTCGGAGGCCGGCCTCAGAGGTCCGCCGACGCCCCGGGGGTGAGCCGCAGGTGCTCCGCCCCGGCCAGATTGCCGATCTGACGGTCGTAGATCGGGCGCGCGAGGTCGGTGAGGAGGGCGTCGTGGATGTCGTAGGCGCGCTGCGGCTGAACCTCGCGGACGTAGTCGATGACCTCGGAGATCTTGCTCCACGGGGCCATGACCGGGAGCATCAGCGTCTCCACCGGGTGGTCGGGGACGGTGAGGGCGTCGCCGGGGTGGAAGACCTTGCCGCCGTCGACGAGGTAGCCGACGTTGGTGATGCGCGGGATGTCCGGGTGGATCACCGCGTGGAGTTCGCCGTGGACCTGGACGTCGAAGCCCGCGGCACTGAAGCTGTCGCCGTGGCCGACCGTGTGGACCCGGCCGGGGAAGGCGGACGAGATCCTCTCCGCGACCGACTTCAGGGTCCAGATCCGCGCGGCCGGGTTGTCCTCCATCGCGGCGCGCAGCCGGAACTCGTCGAAGTGGTCGGGGTGCTCGTGGGTGACGAGGATGGCGTCCGCGCCGAGCGCGGCGTCCTCCTCGCTGAACCCGCCGGGGTCGAGGACGAGGGTCCGGCCGTCCTTCTCGAGACGGACGCAGGCGTGCGACATCTTCGTGAGCTTCATGAGTCCATCCTGCCTCCCGGGTCGCGCGCGCCCTCACTCCTGGGGCGTGGTCTCCTCGCGGATGACCTGCTGGGCTACCTTGAACGCGCTGTTCGCGGCCGGTACTCCGCAGTAGACGGCCGCCTGGAGGAGCACCTCCTTGATCTCGCCCGGGGTGAGGCCGTTGCGCAGGGCGGCCCGGGTGTGGAAGGCCAGCTCGTCCAGGTGGCCGCCGGCGACCAGGGCGGTGAGGGTGACCGAGCTGCGGGTGCGCCGGTCGAGCCCGGGGCGGTCCCAGATCTCGCCCCAGGCGTAGCGGGTGATGAACTCCTGGAAGTCCCCGGAGAAGTCGTCGGCCTGCGCCAGCGCCCGGTCGACGTGCGCGTCGCCCAGCACCTCGCGGCGGACCTTGATCCCGGCGTCGTACGGGTCGGGCCGCCCCTGTGCCTGGGGTGCCACGACCGGGGCGATCTCGGCGACGGGACCGGTCTGGAGGGGCTGCGGCGGTGCCGGGGACAGCACCGGCTTGAGGGCGGCCGCGGGCAGGGCCGTCTGGCCGGTGGAGGTCTCGAAGGCGGGCTGCCAGGCCGTGGAGAAGTGCCGCACCAGAAGGTCGGTGACCGCCGCGGGCTGCTCCACCGGCACCAGGTGGGAGGCGCCGGGGACGACGGCGAGGCGGGCGTCCGGGATGCCTGCGACCAGGGTGCGGGCCTCGGCGGGGCCGGTGACCTGGTCGTCCGAGCCGACGAGGACCAGGGTCGGTACGCCCACGCGGCCGAGTTCGGCCCGGACGTCGAACGAGGCGAGCGCCTCGCAGGCGGCGATGTAGCAGCCGGGGTCGGTGGTGCGGACCATCTGCACGGCCCACTCGGTGATCGCCGGCTGCGCGGCGGCGAATCCGCCCGTGAACCAGCGCTCGGGCGAGGTGCGGGCGATGGGGTCGAGGCCGTTCGTGCGGACGATCACGCCTCTCTGCCGGAACTCGTCGGCCGTGCCGAAGCGGGGCGAGGCCGCGATCAGCGCCAGGGAGGCGAGCCGCTCGGGGTGGCGCAGGGCCAGCTGGATGCCGACCGCACCGCCGAGCGCGCAGCCCGCGTAGCCGAAGCGCTGCACGCCGAGCCCTTCGAGGGTGGCCAGCAGCCGTGTGGTGAGGTCGTTGACCGAGCCCGCCGGGTAGGCGGGAGCGCCGCCGTGTCCAGGCAGGTCGAACCGGAAGACCCGCCAGTGCTTGATCAGCTCGGGGATCTGGCGGTCCCACATGTGCCAGGTGGTGCCGAGCGAGGGGCCGAGGATGAGGACCGGGGCGTCTTCCGGGCCGTCGAAGCGGTACTGGAGGGCAGGGGTCGTGGTCTCACTCACCGCTCCACGCTAACCGCCCATTCCGGTTTCGCCGACCCGGGCCCCCGGATACTCACACCTGCCTTCCGTGTATCACCGGGTAACTTTCACACCGTCTTCACGGATGGCGTTCCATAGCGCGTGGCGATCACGGTGGCGCGGTCGTGGAGCAAGGTGCGCAGCCACTGCGGGGCCAGGACTTCCGCGTAGGTGGCGTGCTGCCACAGCGCCCATTCGGCGTGGCGCGAATCCTGGAAGATCACGTTCAGTCGTAACCAGCCGTCCGAGTCGGCTTCTTCGGCGCAGACAGCCAGCGCGGTGCCCACCAGCTGCTCCCGGCGAGCGGGGTCCACCCGTACCAGCACGGCGACCTTGTCGCCGCCGGTCCGGAACCGCGCGTTGCGTTCCTGCCAGGCCCGGTCCAGGTCGACCGTGTCCGGTCGCTGCGCGGGTTCGTCGAGTTCCTCGGCAGCCAGCACCCGGGACAGCCGGTAGGTGCGGTCCTCGCCTGCTCTCTTGGCCAGCAGGTAGCCCTGTTCGCGTACGGTGACCAGGCCGATCGGGTCCACCGTGCGCCACTTCGGGGGCTGGTCCACAGCCGCGTAGCGGATATGCAGCTTGTGTCCGGCGAACACGGCGCGCCGGACCTCGGCCACTATGCCCTCGGAAACGTCCTCGTCGGTCACGCGGCGCGAGAGGAGGTCGGTCTCCGGGTCGATGAGCAATCGCTGTGCCGCGCCGGCCGCGGTGTCCCGAAGGCCTTCGGGCAGTGCGTCGACCACCTTGAGCATGGCCGAGGCGAGCGCCGAACCGAGTCCGAACAGCTGCGCACCGCGCCGTGATCCGGCGACCAGCAGGGCCAGTGCCTCGTCCTGGTTCAGTCCGGTGAGCGCTGTCTGGAAATCGGGCAGCAACGCGAACCCGCCGTGCCGGCCGCGTTCGGCGTAGACCGGCACTCCGGCCGCGGACAGCGCCTCTATGTCGCGCAGCACCGTGCGGGTGGACACTTCCAGCTCGCGGGCGAGCGTGTCCGCGGTCATCCGACCGCGCTGCCGCAGCAGGAGCACCAAGGAAACCAACCGGTCGGCGCGCATGTGAAAACTTTATCGAGAAAACCTGACCAAGGGTGTCATGTTTTGTTGGGAGGCTCCTTCACACGACGTCAAAGCCTGGCGGCTGCCGACTCGTTGAACGTACGTCATGTCAGTGAACCGAATGGAGCAGATGCGGCGATGGAACGTAACGCGGTCAACCCGGTGTCGTGGTCGGTCGAGATGGGCTTCAACCAGGGTGAGGTCGTCTCCGGGCACTCGCGCACCCTGTACATCTCGGGTCAGACCGCGATGAGCAAGGAGGGCAAGCCCGAGCACGACGGTGACATGGCGGCGCAGCTCGCGCTGAGCATCGACAACATCGAGGCCGTGCTCGCCGAGGCCGGAATGACCCTCTCCAACCTCGTCCGGCTCAACGTCTACACCACCGACGTCGACCTGCTCTTCCAGCACTACGGCGTGCTGGCGGGCCGGCTGGGAGCCGCCGGGGTCGCGCCGACCACCACGATGCTCGGTGTGACGCGTCTGGCGATTCCCGGCCAGATGATCGAGCTCGAGGGCACCGCCGTCGCGTGATGTGACCCGGTCCCCTCCGCTGCCCGTGCCCGTCGAACGGCACGGGCAGCGGTCTGCGTACTGGCCGTGAATTCCGAGGCTCATGGTCCGGTGATGTCGGCGCTACCTCTCCTCGCCGCGGACGGCGCGGCGGAGCTTCGTGAGGCGCTCGTGCAGGACGCGTTCCCCGCCGTGCCGCGTGGGGCGGTAGTAGTCCTTCCCCACGAGGTCGTCCGGCGGGTACTGCTGTTCCAGGACTCCTTCGGGCGTGCGGTGGGGGTAGCGGTAACCGATCGCGTTGCCCAGTTCCCTGGCGCCTGTGTAGCGGCCCTTGCGCAGGTGGGCGGGAATCTCGCCCACGGCACCCGCCCGGACGTCGGCCATGGCCTCGTCGATCCCGACGATCACCGTGTTCGACTTCGGTGCCATGGCCAGATGCACGGTGGCCTGCGCCAGGGCGAGTCGGGCCTCGGGCATTCCGATGAGCTGGACCGTCTGCGCCGCGGCGACAGCGGCCTGCAGCGCCGTGGGGTCGGCCAGCCCGACGTCCTCACTGGCGTGCACCACCAGCCGCCGCGCGACGAACCGGGGGTCCTCCCCGGCCACGAGCATGCGGGCCAGGTAGTGCAGTGCGGCGTCGGGGTCCGAGCCGCGGATCGACTTGATGAACGCGCTGACGACATCGTGGTGCTGATCGCCCTGCCGGTCGTACCGCACGGTGGTCTCGGCGACGGCCCGCTCCACGGCCGGGACGTCGATCTCCGTGCCGCCGGTGCCGGTCACCCCGTCGGCACTCGCCTCCAGTGCGGTCAGCGCGCTACGGGCGTCGCCGGCCGCGAGGCGTACCAGGGCGTCCTCGGCCTCGGGGGACAGCGAGACCGCACCGTCGAGGCCGCGCCCGTCCTTCACCGCCCGCCGCAGCAGCTCGCGGACCTCGTCCTCGGTCAGCGACTTCAGCCGCAGGACCAGCAGACGTGAGAGCAGCGGGGAAACGACGGAGAACGACGGGTTCTCCGTGGTGGCGGCGACGAGCAGCACGATCCGGTCCTCGACGGCCCCGAGCAGCGCGTCCTGCTGGGTCTTGGAGAAGCGGTGCACCTCGTCGATGAACAGCACGGTCTGCCGGCTCTGGCGGTCGTGGCGACGACGCGCGTCGTTCATCACGTCGCGCAGCTCCTTGACCCCGCTGGACAGCGCCGAGAGGGCGACGAAATGCCGGGTGGCGACGGTGGCGAGCAGTCGCGCGATCGTGGTCTTCCCGGTGCCGGGCGGGCCGTAGAGCAACACCGACGCCGCTTCCCCGCCCTCCGCCAGCCGCCGCAACGGCGCGCCGGGACGCAGCAGATGCGCCTGGCCGACCACCTCGGAGAGCGTACGCGGCCGCATCCGCACCGCCAGCGGGGCGTCGGCCCGCTCGGGCTCAGGGGGCGGGGTGTCGTCCGGCGTCGGTAACGCGAACAGCCCGTCGTCCTCGGCGGCCATCACTCCACCCGTCCCTTGTGGGTTGGTCATGGGTCGGTCACTCATACGTTCTCGGCGCCTACGCGTACAGCGTTCCCCGGGCGACGACCACGGCGGGTCCCGCCACCTGGACCGCATCGATCCGTTCCGGCGTCCCCATCGCCCGAGCACGCATCGTCGAAGGACGGCCGATCTCCACCCCCTGACGGATCTCGATCCACTCCCCGAACGGGATCAGTCCGTGCCGGGCCAAGTGTACGGCCAGCGAACCGGCGGCCGAGCCGGTGGCCGCGTCCTCCACCACGCCGTAGGCGGGCGAGAACATGCGCAGCCTCCACCGAGTACCCGATCCCGCGAAGCAGTTGGCCGCCATGTCGGGCAGCCTCGCGAGGATCCTCTGGTCCGGCTCGACGGCGGAGAGCGCGGCCACGCCGTCCAGGCCGACGAACACGTGCCGGGGCCCGTTGTGGTAGACCTCGACCGGCAGGGTGCTGCCCGTGGCCACCAGGTCGAGCCCGGTGAGCAGTTCGTCCGCACGGTCGTAGGGCTCCCACGTCGGGAGGGGCTGCCACATGCCGGCCGCGACGGTCCGGCCGTCGTCGTCACGTTCGAGTTCGAACGCCACGGTGCCCATGGCGGTCTCCATCCGGAGCTCCTTCGCCGCGTGCGGCTCGCCGAGCACCACGGCCGTACCCAGGGTCGGATGTCCGGCGAACGGCAGTTCGTTCACCGGGGTGAAGATGCGGACCCGCACATCACCGTCGTCCTCAGCGGGGAGGACGAAGACGGTCTCCGACAGGTGCATCTCCTGCGCGATCTGCTGCATGCGCTCGGGGAGGAGGCCGGACGCGTCCAGGAAGACCGCGGTCGGGTTTCCCTCCAGCGGGACGTCGGTGAAGACGTCGGCCACCACGTACTCGTACGTACCCATGGGTTCCGTTCTGTCAGTTCCGCGGGTCAGTGGGTGTCGAACAGGGTCTGGTACTGGGCGACCGCCTTTTCCGTGGCCGCGCGCTCGTCGAGGGTCGGAGCGAAGGGATCCGCGGCCGGGGGCAGGGCACCGAACTTGAGCAGCGCGGCCATGAGGAGCATGCGCGCCTTGGTGGCCGTGAGGTTGTTGCCCGAGATGAACACCGGGTCGGTGCGGTACGCCATGCCTCCGGTGTTGCCTCGGCCCGTGCGGACCACCGGCATGCCGGCGAAGACGGCGACGCTCAGCGCCGCGTTCCTCGTCGGGTCGGCCATCCCGAACGGCGACATGCCTTCGCATACGAAGCCGGCCAGCGGCGCATGGGCGAGGTTGGCGTCGATCCGCGCGAGGACCTCGACCTCCTCCTCGGCGACGGGCGGGCTGTCGGTGCCGGTCCCCGTTGCCGCGTACCGGCTGTACTTGGTGATCGAGACGTGCGGCATGGCGGCCGGTAGGAGTCCGCCGGCGTCCTTCGTCGCGACGTCGGCCGAGGACACGCCCCCGTCCAGGCTCCCGGTGACACCGGGCACCCGCTCGGGGAGCAGGGTGAGGCGCAGCTCCGAGCGATGGGTGTGTCTGCGGGCGGGGAGGTAGGTGAGCTGCGGAGGGCTGTAGCCACCGAGGTCGGCGACCACTCCCCCGTGACCGCCGGTGACTTCGTAGCCGCCCGGTCGGGCATCGACCTTGGTCACGTCCCGGGCCGAATAGACGAGTTCGTCGACGATCACACAGGCACCGACACGGTCCTCGCCCCGTTCGTCGAGGGCGACGCCCGAGGCGATGAACTTCACGCCGTCCACCACGTTGCGGTCGCCGTCCGCGCTCAGGGACTGGTGGCGGCGCTGAGCGGCGTGACCTACGAGGGGCACTCTCGTGTCGACCAGCAGTCCGAGCCAGTACAGGGTCTCGTCGACGGTCGGACTCCCCTCGAGCCATTGGACCCCGGCGTACTCGCCCGTGGCGAGGACGGCCTGGACCTGGTTGGTCGCCCGGGCGAGGTCCGCCAGGCCGGGTTCGCTCTGGAGGTGGTACGGGTAGTAGACGAAGAAGTCCTGCCCGAGGCGCTCGGCATCAGGACCCGTCGTGTATCCGCCCGACGGGGCGGCGCGGAAGAACGCGAAGTCGGCGACGGACCCCAGCTCGACGGGGGTGCCGAGGTCGCCGAGGCCGAACCGCTCGATCTCCTCGTAGAGACGGCGGGCGTCGGGGTAGAACGTCTGCCGGGCGGCCCCCGGTGGTGCGTACGGTGCCGTCGAGGTCTCCTCCCAGGCGGAGCCGTCCGCCTGTCTCCCCATATAGGGGAGGGGATAGAGACCGTCGGCGGGATCGAGTTCGACGACGTGGACCGGTGTGGCGCCGTCGAAGGGCTGCTCGGCGTGGAACGTGCCGTCTTTGTCGAGCCAGCCGTCCGGCGGGGCGTACAGGCCGGCCGCGTCCTCTTCGAGCGGGTGCGCGCTGAACGCCTCGATGTACAACGTCGCTGGTGCCGCGAGCCGTTGGGGACGCAGGACGTCGAAGTGGGCGGGCCGCAGCGGCAGGCCGTGCCGCGCGCGTGCCTTGTTCGACGTGACCAGGTCCGGTGTGTTCAGAATCGTCGCCGTCGGCCCGGCGAACACCGCGATCCGCGGCCGCGGCGCGCCGCCCGGAGGAATGTCACCCATCACAGCGGCCTCAGGTGTTCGATCGTGATGTGGTGCTGCTCGGCCAGCCGCTGGGCGACCAGCGACCGGTGGCATGCCTCGGGGTCGCGCTCGACGCAGAGCAGTGTCGCGATGCCGCTGCCCGACAGCGCCGACACGATCGGCTCGAGGTCGACCGGGTCGAGGATCTCGGCGGTGTAGCGGCGCGTGTACTCGGCGGCGAGCTCGCGGCGGGAGCGCTTGCCGACCCCTTGGCGGTCGTCCTCCGCGTACTGGAGGTGACGCAACTCGGTGGTCGGGGCGAGTTCACGGTGGTGCTCGTAGGCGATCCCGGCGGCGGCGAGAGCCGCCTGCAGCCGGAGTGAGTTCGCCCAGGCGTAGTCCGGTCCGCGGACTCCGCGACGCTGACGTACGTCGAGCAGCAGGCGCACGTCCGCCTGTCGTAGTCGTTCCAGGAAGGAATCGCCGTCGAAGCCGTAGACGCCGATCGTTGCCAACTTGAGCACCGGGGATCTCCTGTTCTGCTACGGGGTGCGCGGCGCGGCGATCAGGGCGGTCGTCTCCATGGGCAGTTCCGCGGTCCCGGCGATGTCCAGGCCGGCCCGGTTCAGCAGCCGCGTGATCCTGTCGACGGTGCGGTGTTCGCCGCCGGTCGTCACCAGGAGGTGCAGGTCCCACAGGGCGGGCAGCACGGTGGAGTTCTCGTCCTCGACGAAACGATCCAGGATCAGCAGGCGCGACGAGGAGTCCGCCATGGCGCGACGGCAGTGGTCGAGGACGCCGACGACGGCCTCGTCGTCCCAGCCGGCCAGCACGCGACAGAGGATGTAGACGTCACGGCCCGCCGGGACGCCCTGGAACATGTCGCCCCCGACCAGTTCGGCGCGGTCCAGGCCGACGGTGACGGACAGGTGCTCACGCGCCTTGGGCATCATGTGCTCGCGGTCGAAGAGCGTGCCCCTGGCGTCCGGCGTGGCGCCGAGAATCGTGGCGAGCAGGTGCCCGCCCCCGCCGCCCACGTCCACGACCCTCTTGCCGGAGAAGTCGAAGATCTCGGGCACCTGGTGGAAGAACATGCTTCCGGCGTTCATGGTGAGCTGGAATCGCCGGGCGGTGGCCGCGTCCTGCCCCAGGTACTCGTAGAACGACTGGCCGTGCGCGACCTCGAATCCCGAGCTCTCCGTGCTGATGGCGTGGTGGGCGTGACCCCACGCGGTGTAGAACTCCTCGCCGTACAGCAGGCACATGTCGCGCAGGGACTGAGGGCCGTCGAGGAGGGCCGCGCTCACCCGGGTGCCGCGGTAGCCGGTGGACTCGCTGCCCTCGAATATCCCCATGGCCACCAGAAGGCGCATCAGGCGGTGAATGCCCTGCTCGTTCGCCCCGGTCGCCTTGGCGAGTTCGGCGTCGGTGTCACGGCCGGCCTGAATGTGGTCGGGGAGTTCGAGTTTCACCGCGGTGTAGAGCGCCTGCGCCCTCCATCCACCAGTGATGATGTCGACCACGTCTCGAGTGGCCTGTATGTCGACTGTCATTGAGTTTTCACCATCCCGGCCTGCCGGCCGATGTCGGCCGGCCCACTTCGCCACGGTTGCCCCTGTCGCCGAATGCCTCCCGGTGTGAGGTGGATTCGTCCGAGAGCCCCACCTCACACCGGGAGATCCTCACCCTCGGGTGATGTTGAACATCCAGGTGATCCCGAACCTGTCCACGAGCGTGCCGGCCTCGTCGCCCCAGATCTGCTTCTTGAGAGGCATCGCGACGGTGCCGCCGACGGAGAGCTTCTCGAAGTACTCGCGGAGACCGGCATCGTCGCCGCCGAGGTAGAGCGCGACGTTGTTGCCCGGGTTGAAGGGAACCCGCTCCGGGACGTCCCACGCCATGACCGTGAAGCCGTCCGCGGTGGTGAGCGTGGCGTGCATGATCTTGTCGGCGTCGGGCGACTCCGCCGAGCCGAAGTCGGCGAACGTGCCCAGCTCCAGCTTGCCGCCGAGGACTTCGTGGTAAAACTCCATCGCCTGCCGTGCGTCCCCGTCGAAGGCGATGTACGGGTTGAGCTGAGATCCCACCTGATGCTCCTTGCCGGTCCATGGAATGCGGAATTCGTTGAATGCGGAAGGAAACCCCTACGTGGGAATCCCGCCGCGATTGACCTTCGGTACCTCGATACCCAACGCGCGCAGCTGCTGGAACGGGTTCATGAACTCGCGGTTCTGCTTGATCTTGCCGTCTTCGAGCAGGAACGAGTGGATGAAGTGGTTCCTGTAGTAGCCGGGCGGGTAGTCCGGGTAGAGAATCTGGCCCTCTCCGTCACACTCGACCCAGAACCTGTTGGGGTCTTGTGTTTCGAAGATCTCTACGTTCTTCCATTCCCAGTCGGGGAACATGCGCAGCGACCATTCACCGTGCGCCTTGAGTTTCTGGTGCCCCTGGGAGGTGATCGGTTCGCCGGTGTCGCTGGTCCACAAGCCGGCGCTGCCGTCCTCGGTGAACAACAGGTAGCGGGTCAATCGGTTCTCGCCCTTGCGGCTCATGTAGTCCGCGACGACGGCACGGTGCCGGGCGCGCAGGTCGGAGGCGGCTTCGGGCCCCTCGGGCTGGGCGTTGTCCGTTCCCATCTCGTATCCCTCGATCCGTGATGCTGTGGGCGTGGAAATCGACGCTTTGTCGCAGCCGACCGGAACTCGGCGTCAGAGGCGGAGTTCGGGGCGGTAGATGTCCAGCCAGGTGCTCAGGTCGAGCACGCGCTCCATGCCGTTGCGGACATCGATCGGCATGGTGGCCGAGTCCCGCCGCGTGATGTCCTCCAGCCAGCTGCGGTCGACCAGGTTGAAGACGGGGTCGTCGGTCGTGAGCAGTTCCTTGGACTGTTGCAGCAGCGCACTGGTGTAGTGCGGGTCCAAAGTGGCGGGGTAGGGAGCCTTCACCCGGTCCAGCACCGACTGGGGCAGCAGGTCGGCGGTCGCGGCGCGAAGGAGGCTCTTCTCCCTGCCGTCGAAGGTCTTCAACGACCACGGCGTGTTGTAGACGTATTCCACGAGGCGGTGGTCGCAGAAGGGGACCCGGACCTCCAGACCGACAGCCATGCTGATCCGGTCCTTGCGTTCCAGGAGCATCCTGACGAAACGCGTCAGATGCAGGTAGGTCATCACCCGCATCCGCATCTCGTGGTCGCTCTCGCCCTCGGCCCGCTCGACCTCGCCGACCGCGTCCGAGTAGCGGTCGCGGATGTAGGTGGGAAGGTCGAGGGCGGCGGTGATGGCGGGGTTGAAACGGTCCGACACCTGGGCCCGCGCGCCGCTCACGAAGACGGCCATCCAGGGGAAGGTCTGCGCGGCCTGGACCTCCGGCTGGTGGAACCATCTGTACCCGCCGAAGACCTCGTCGGCGGACTCGCCGGACAGGGCGACCGTGGACTGCTGCCGGATGGCCTGGAACAGCAGGTAGAGCGAGCCGTCCATGTCGCCGAGGCTGAGCGGACTGTCCCGCGCGGTGATGACGGCCCGGCGCACGGAGGGGTCGGCGATCGCGGCGTGGTCGAGCACGATGGCCTCGTGCTGCGAGCCGACGTGTGCGGCCACTTCGAGCGCGTACGGGGCGTCCGTCGTGGCACGCAGATCGTCGGCGACGAAGTCGTCCTCCCGTCCGACGAAGTCCACCGCGAAGCTGCGCACCTTCTCGCCGGCCTCGCCGTGCTCTCCGGGGCGGCCGAGCTTGGCGGCGGCCAGGGCGGTGATCGCGCTGGAGTCCAGGCCGCCGGAGAGCAGGGTGCAGCGCGGGACGTCGGAGACCAGCTGCCGGCTGACGATGTCCTCGAGCAGCTCCCGCACGGTGGCGACCGTGGTCTTCCGGTCGTCCGTGTGCGGACGGGTGGGCAGCGTCCAGTAGCGGCGCTCGCGCAGGCCGGAGCGGTCGACGGTGACCACGCCGCCCGGGACCACCTCGTTCATCCCGCACCACACGGCGCTGCCCGGCGTCTGCGTGAAGCTGACCAGCTCCCGCAGTCCGGCGAGGTCGACCGCGCGGTCCGCCAGGGCGTTGGCGAGGATCGCCTTCGGCTCGGAGCCGAACAGCACCCCGTCGTCGGTGCTGGAGTAGTAGAGCGGTTTGACGCCCAACCGGTCGCGGATCATCACGAGCTTCTCGCCCCGGGAGTCCCAGACGGCGAACGCGAACATGCCGTTGAGCCGTTCGGCGACCGCCTCGCCCCACTCCACATAGCCGTGGAGCACGACCTCGGTGTCGCTGCGGGTCTCGAAGCGGTGACCCCGGCGGAGCAGCTCGCTCCTGAGCTCGGTGTAGTTGTAGACCTCACCGCTGTAGGTGATCGCGACGGGGCCGTCGTCGGTGGACACCACCATGGGCTGGGTGCCGCCTTCGAGGTCGATGACCGCCAGCCTCCGATGACCGAGCGCGGCGTGCCGATCGAGCCAGGCGCCCCCGGCGTCCGGTCCCCGGCAGGCCATGGTTCGGGTCATCGCGTCCAGCTGCGTGCGCTGCTGAGTCAGGTCCCGGTCGAACGAGACCCAGCCAGTGATTCCACACATCGACTTGCCTTTCTTCCTCTCGAGCTCTCGGGTTCAAGGGCCGGAGCACGGTCAGGGTTGGAGCCGGCCCGTACGCCAGCCGGAACCGTCGCGCTCGTAACGCAGCCTCTGGTGCAACCGGTCCTGCGGGTCGGCCTGCCAGAACTCCACCGAGGCCGGCTCCAGCAGATAGCCCAGCCAGCGGTCCGGGCGGGGCAGCGCCGAGCCGTCCTGGCCCAGTTCCCGGGCCTGTTCCCGCAGCGAGTCCTCGTCCAGCAGCGGCGCGCTCTGGCGGGACGCCACGGACATCGGGTGCGTGGCGACGGGCCGGGCGGCCCACAGGGCGTCGGACTCCTCGTCGGGCAGCGGACGGGTCGGGCCGCTCACGATCACCTGGCGGCCGGCCTCGCGCCAGTACAAGACCCCGGACGCCCAGCCCGTCTCGGCCAGGTCCCGGCCCTTGCGGCTGTCGGAGTGGGTGGCGAACACCAGCCCCGTCGTGCGCACCTTGAGCACCTGCACGATCCGGTTGGAGGCGTGGCCGCGGGCGTCGGCGGAGGCCAGCGCGAGCGCGCCCGGCTCGCGGACGGCGTTCGCGACGGCGCGGTCGAACCACCTCTGGAGGAGGTCCATCGGTTCGGCGGGCGGGGCGGTGAACTCCTCGGTGGTCCGCGACTGGGCCGATGTGCTCACGACGGCTTCCCCGTCGGTTCGAAGGCCAGGCCGCGATCGACCGGCCGGCCGGAGTGGACGCCTTCGACGATGGCCTCGATGTCGGACATCATCCGCACGGTCGGCGGGTATCCGATGAGCTCGGTGGCCCGGTTCGGCGGCATCGGTGCCGTCAGGTCGGCCGTGGTGTCCCACAGCATCACCGCGCCCCAGCGGTTGGTCCGGCGGTCGGAGATCCAGAACTTCAACCGCAGTCCGTGGATCTCCGCCCACGGATCCACGCCCTCGTCGCGCAGGTAGGCGCGTAAGGAGTCGATGGTCTGGTCGGACCCGGAGAGGTCCCACCAGGAGATGGTGGCTTTCATACGTTCAGTACCTCCGCGGTCTCCATCAGCGGTACGAGCAGTTCGGCCAGGACACGCTCGCTGTCCTGGGTGAGCACGGATTCGAGGTGGAACTGCACCGAGCCGAAGTGCGGCCCGCGCAGGGCGTGCACCTCGCCGGTGAGGGGGTCGAGGCCGACCTTCACCTCGCCGGCGCCGGGGCAGTCCAGCCGGTCGGTTCGCGCGCGGGCCGAGTAGGAGTTGTAGAAGCCCACCCGCTCCCGCGAGCCGAACAGGTCGATCTCGCGCTGGGTGCCCTGGTTCGGGACCTCCCGGCGCCTCAGCTCGAGCCCGAGGTGCCGGCACAGCAGCTGGTGGCTCAGGCACACGGCCAGGAAGGGGGTGCGCCGGGACAGCAACTCCTCGATGGCCGAGGTGAGACGGGCCATCCTGGGGTGGTCGGCCTCCCGCGGGTCGCCGGGGCCGGGGCCCAGCACGACGAGGTCGTGGTCGTCGAAGCGGTGCGACGCGTCGAAGGTGCTGACCTCCACGGTCAGGCCGATGGCGCGCAGTTGGTGGGCCAGCATCGCGCTGAAGGTGTCCTCGGCGTCGATGACCAGGGCCCGGCGGCCGTCCAGTACGGGATGGGGCTGCGAGCGCTTCGCGGTCTCGCTGAGCCAGAAGTTCGCGATCGTCTCGTTGCGCCTCCCCAGAGCCTCCTGGATCAGCGGGTGCTCGTCGAGCCGCTCGCCGGCACCCAGCGCCGAGAGCACACCCGCTGCCTTGGTGCGGGTCTCGGCGACCTCGGCGGCGGGGTCGGAGTGCCGGACCAGAGTCGCGCCCACCCCGACCTCCACGTGACCGCTGTCGTCGGCGTCCGAGGTACGGATGTCGGCGGTACGGATGAGGATCGCCGAGTCCAGGGTGCGCGCCCCGCCGGCGTCACGGCCGATGAGGGCCACGACGCCCCCGTAGTACCCGCGGCCGCGGGGTTCGTAGCGGGCGATCACCCGGCAGGCGTTCTCGAGCGGGCTGCCGGTCACGGTGGGAGCGAACATCGTCTCCCGCAGGATGTCCCGGGGATCGAGGTCGCTGCGCCCCTCGATGATGTACTCGGTGTGCGCGAGCCAGGCCATCTCCCGCAGGAACGGCCCCGTCACGCGGCCACCGCCCCGGCAGACCCGGGCCATCATCTTCAGTTCCTCGTCCAGGACCATGTACAGCTCGTCGGTCTCTTTGCCGTTGGTGAGGAACTCCATGACCTCCGACAGGACCGGTCCCGTGGACGGGTAGCGGTACGTGCCGCTGATCGGGGTCATCGCCGCGACGCCGTCGCGCAGGCTGACGTGGCGCTCGGGTGTGGCGCCGACGAAGGTGCGCGTGCCGGTGTGCACGATGAAGGTCCAGTAGGCGCCGCTCTCCCGGGTGAGCAGCCGGCGGAACAGGCTCAGTGCGCTGCGCGTGGAGTATCCGGTGATGGTGGTGACGAACGAACGCTTGATGACGAAGTTCGAGCCCTCTCCCGTGCCTATCTCGTTGTCGATCACCTCGCGGACCGTGTCGGCGTAGGCCCCGTCGTCGGTGTCGAACCAGCCGCCGGTCAGGGTGATCGGCTCGTCCGGCAGAGCCCTGAGCGCCTCGGAGGTGCTGATCTGCCCCTGGTCGGTCACCTCCATCGCGAGCAGCGGTGAACCGTCCTCGGCGGCGGCGAAACCGCGCTCGGTGATCTGCTGGTGGGGCACCAGGACCAGCGTCTCGTGCCGGGCCTCGCCGGGCCGCCCGCTCGGGCCGGCCGACGGGATGTCGGCGAGCCGGGCCGGGGCACTGACCTGGCCCAGCAGGATCTCCACCCGGTCCGGGCCCAGGGTGTCCGGGCGGTGCAGCAGGGCGAAGGCACCCCGATCGGGGCCCAGCACGTGCTCGAGCAACTGCGTCGAGTTCATCGGAAGACCTCCTCGGTGGTGGTGACCACCGAGCAGCGAGCGGCCGCGTAGTCCAGGGCCAGCCGGTGGTACTCGGCGGAGAAGTCACCGACGGCGTCGGCGACCAGGAACGGCTGGATGTCGTTGGTGAACGCTTCGAGGGCTGTCGCCAGGACACCGACGTGCGCGTACACCCCGCAGACGATGAGCTGATCGCGGCCCTGGGCGCGCATCCGCGCCAGCAGGTCCGAGCGGAAGAACGCGCTGTAGCGCCACTTGGTGAGCACCTGGTCCGCCGGCCGGGGTGCGAGCTCCGTGACGATCTGCCGGTCGACGGGGTCGACCCGCATGCCCGGACCCCAGAAGTCCTTGAGCAGGCCGCGTTGCTCGTCCGTCATGCCCCCGGGTTGCGCGGTGTAGAACACCGGGACCCCGAGCGCGGCACAGCG
This sequence comes from Streptomyces sp. NPDC040589, assembly GCF_055594445.1. Taxonomy (NCBI): domain Bacteria; kingdom Bacillati; phylum Actinomycetota; class Actinomycetes; order Kitasatosporales; family Streptomycetaceae; genus Streptomyces; species Streptomyces sp. NPDC040589. The sequence continues at coordinate 1,132,127 of NZ_JBVIWP010000002.1, forward strand.
CTCCCGCAACTGCGCGCAGTGGCGCACCAGCGGGTCGCGCACCTCCGCGGGGAACGGCGCGAGGAAGTAACGCTGCATGTCGTGCACGAGCAGTGCCGCGCGGCTCTTGTCCGGGGTCCACCGCGCCGTGCCGGTGGGCAGTTCAGCCGCCGTCGGCAGTGGATAGGCTGAGATCGGGGCTATGCCCGGCACGGTTCTCCCTCGGCTCGGTCCGTCGTCGTCCGCGTCTGCCAGGCCGACACCACCGATACCGCCTGGCGAGGGTTGAGTCGCGGGTCGCACAAGGTCGTGTACTTGTCACCGATCCGGTCGGTGCCGCTCGGGGTGTCGGCACATTCGGTCACCGGGTCGGGGGTGGACTCCAGATGGATCCCGCCCGGTATCGCGCCGGCTGTGCGCACGGCGGCCTGAAAGGCCGTGACCTCCCGCACGATCGTCTCCACGACTCGGGTCTTGCGTCCCTCGGCCGTGGTCAGGGTGTTGCCGTGCATGGGGTCGACCAGCCAGATCACGGGGTGTCCTGCGGCGCGTACCGCGCGGACCAACGGCGGCAGCAGATCCATGGTCGCGTCGGCGCCCATCCGGGCGATCAGGGTGAGCCGCCCCGGTTCCTTCGCCGGATCGAGGCGCTCGCACAACCCGAGCAGCTCGGCGACCGTCATACGCGGCCCGACCTTGCACGCGACCGGGTTCACCACATCGGCCAGCAGCGTCACGTGGGCGCCGTCGAGCCCACGGGTCCGCTCGCCGATCCACGGCCAGTGCGTGGAGGTGAGCGCGACCCGGCCCTCCCGGTCCCGTCGCAGCATCGGGATCTCGTAGTCGAGCAGCAGCGCCTCGTGGCTGGTCCAGACGGCCGGGTCGATGCGCGCCTGCGGCGTCGGGCAGAGATTGGCCATGAGCTGGCTCGCTGCCCGGTAGCCGGCCAGCAGGCGTCGGGGATCGGGCTGTCGTGCTTCCGGGTCCGGTTCCGGACCGTTCACCATGTGCCCCCGGTACACCGGGATCTCGACGCCGTTGACCAACTCGGTGGGCGCCGACCGGGGTTTGGCGTACTGGCCTGCGATGCGGCCCACCCGCACCACCGGCTGGTGGGTGATCGCGTTCATGACGCCGGCGAGCACATGGAGGAGTCCCGCCTTGCGCTCCACGTCGCCCGCGGTGCACTCCGCGGGATCCTCGGCGCAGTCACCCGCCTGCACCACCTGCGCCTGCCCGGCGGCGACACCGGCGAGCAGGTTCCGGAGCCGGCTCAGCGACGCGGTCTCCACGAGCGGCGGGAGCGCGGCCAACACGTCCCGGACCTGCGCGACCTGCGACGGGTCGCCCCATTGAGGCTGCTGCTGTGCGACCGGGGTTTGTGACACTTCGAGCGAGGTGACGTTCACGTTTGCTCCAACCTCCGACGTGCCGGCACACCGCTGTCCGAGCAGTGATCGACCGATGGCCGGCCACCCATGGCCGATGGAGAGATTCCATGGGTGGCAGGAGTTTCCTCGACATCGGCCGACTGCGCAGAAAGCGGATGAGACCGCCGAGGTCATCGGATCAGTGGTGGGCTGCCGTCGGCGCCGGTCCACCGTGGGGCGGGTACGGGTTGTCCTGGACGTACAGCCAAGTACCGTCCGGCTGCTCCTGTACGGTGTCGCAGAAATTGCCGGTGAAGCTTTCGCGGGTGCCGTCCGCCGCGTTCTGCTCCAGGTGGTAATCACCCATGATGGCCGCCGTGCGGTTGCGTACCTTGCCGTCCGCCCCACGCTTTCCGCCGGCCGGCACGGTCTGGCGGGGGTTGACGGTGAGCACCGGGTCCGAATTGAACCAGTCGACATAGAAGGCCCGGATTTCCTTGTGCCCCCGGATGATCGATCCGTCGTAATTGACGATCGCCGCCTCGGGCTCATGCAGGGCGATGATCCCCTTGACGTCCTTGGCCTTGATCCTCTCGCCCAGGAGCTGCAGCAATTGGTCGGGGCTCTTCGCGACCGCCCGCACACCGGGCTGCTTCCCCGCTTCCTCGGTGAGAGTCGTAGCGCTTGCGGACACCGGCTCGGTCTGGATGAGACCGGGGCCGACGATGCTTCCAGCCGTCAGGACAATGCCTGCGGCAGCAAGCGGAAGCGCGTGCTTGATTATGCTCATTCAATCCCCCCAAAACTGGAAATGGCATCAGGCCAAATGCAATGCATCTGCGGCGTCAGCCCCTCCGCCTGGCCTCAATTGCCATCCCGCCCCCGTTGATGAGAGTCATACAACAGTCCGGAAGTGGCCCTGTCAACGCCTCCGAAACATGGAGGACATCGGCGCGCTATTTCTTCTGCGCCTCGGCGCCCTGGGAATTGATTCGTTCCGTCAATTCTTCCGCGAGGAGCTGCCAGGACTCGGCGTGATGCCGCGCCAATTCGGCGATCGCCGGTGCGCAGTGGATCGGGAGGCTGCTCGCCATCGTCGTCCAGTCGTGCGACTGCACGGCGGAAACGTCCAGGATCCGGAGCAGCTTCCGTCCCGCCTCGGTGAACCGGAGCGAAGGATCGGCGGCCAGCCGCCGGACCGTCAGGGACTGGTCCACGACGCCCGGGTGCGCCCGAGGCCGCTTCACGATCCCGGGCCCTCCGGATCCCCGGCCGCCCGGCGACCCCTCGTGCGGCCCCGCCGTGGTCCCCCCTGGTACGACGGCGGCACGCGCCCGCCGTCGTACGTCCTTCGCCGTGGTGAGCGAGATGCCGGCGGCGAGCGCCACTTCCCGGGCGGACGCGTCGGGCTTCACCGCGAGGAGCGCGAGCGCACGGGTGCGGCCTTCAGCCGCCACGGCCGGATAGGCCACACCGTCGCGTCCCAGTCGCACGGCGGTCGGGTGCGGATTTTCCGCACCCGACCGCCGCCTGAGCGTGGCGATCGTCTTGTCCGACAGGCCGGCGACCTCGGCCAGCCTCCGGTTGGACCACTCCGGGAAGTCCGCGAGCATACGGAGGGCCGCCTTCTTGCGATCGGCGAGGGAGAGCGGCAGTCCATGTTTGCTGTTCAACTTCACGGCGAGCACGAAGGCCTGGCTTTCGTCCCCCTTGAAGAAGACGGCGCTGATGTGCGTGGCGCCGCTGCGCTCGACCGCCCTGAGCCGGTGCACACCGTCGATGACGGTCATCGTCTCGTGGTGGATCACGATCGGCGGCAGATCGGCGCACACTTCGGCGAGCGCGGTGATGTGTCGCGTGTCCTCCCCGCCCGTACGGGGAGAACCCGCCACCAGGAGGTGGCTCACCGGAACGCGGGTGATCTCCGATAAGAGCTCACCGTGAAACGGATCGTGGCGAGGTGATTGGCGTGGTATCGGCTTCTCTGCTGATGCAGAGATGTGGTTCATCGATCTTCCCCCCTACCAACTTCCTGTGGGCTCGGCAACTGTCGTGCGACGCATCCAGCGGCGGATGACTTCAGACAGCGCGGCAAACCACGGGATGAGGGCAGGAAGATCCAGGACCGGCAATCGTAAAGTCGAAGAACATCGATTTCCCCCGTGACGCAATGTCGTGAACCGACCCGAACAATCTTGCAGGAGGATCGAGCCATTGCAAGACCTTGACTCTACGGATCTCCACGCCGAACGGCCCGCAGGGTAGGGAGAGTTGACACGGACGTGACGCTCAGGCCGACATGCGGTATCGCGGCCGCCGGGACGGAACGGGAGCGAGCCTTTCCGAAGATTGCGACAGACGCCAAGCGGAATCCGAACCGGGAGCTCCGGATCAGGGCCACATGCCTGCCGAACATTCAGATCAGGGCCGCCACTGATCCAAGCGGAAACGGAACGGGACCTATTGCATTCCGGTTCCGGAGGACTGCGCGGCCGCCCCATCACAGGAAGCACCTTCCATCCCGCCGAAACGACCGGGAAGTCGACCCGTCACCCTTCAGAGCTCGCCGGGAATGCCGAGACCCGTCAGAGCGCCCACGGGGTCAAGGTCGGGGGTGCCTCTCGGCCACCAGTCGTCGTGGCCCGGTTCGGACTCGTAGGCGTACCACAGGCCGTCGCGGCCCAGGCGGAGCTGGACGTGGCCGTGGGGGTGGGTGAGGTGGTTGCGGCCGGGGCGGAAGGCCGGCAGGTCTGCGGCGAGGAGGAGGGGGCGGGCGCGGTCGAACCGGCCGGCCGGCGGGTCCCACGGCTCCTCCAGTACGGCGAGGCCCTCCGGTCCGCCCTGACGCCAGGCGGCGACCGCGCGGGCCAGCTCGGACGGTGTGCGGCCCGCCGCGGAGGCGAGGGAGGAGTAGAGCGCCCGGGTGCCGGCGGTGAGCCCCGAGCCGGGGCGGGCGGCGGCCAGGCGGACCGCGTCCTGCCAGAGGGTCAACCGCCCGACCGGGTCACGGCCGGTGGCGAGCAGGGCGTGCGCCCGGGCGGCGGCGTCCGTGGCCAGTTGGTCCAGCGCGAAGGGGTCCGGGCCGCCGGGGGACGCCGGGTAGGCCGGTGGCTGCTCGGGGTGCGCGGGCGTGGGCAGCGGCGTCGGCAGGGGCGGGAGGGCGCGTGGTGTGAGGGCGTCAGCGGCTCGCACTCCGGGGAGAGGCTCCGGTTCCTTGTCCTGGGCGGCACGCGCCGCGCGGGTGGCGCTCAGCCGGGACAGCGCGTCGAGCAGGTCCCGTTCGCCCCGGCCGCGCAGCAGGAGCAGGACGAAGGGGTCGGCGTCGAGCAGCCGGGCGGTCTGGTAGCAGAGGGCGGCGGCGTGCTTGCAGGGGTGGCCGCGGTCGGGGCAGCTGCACCGCGGTTCCAGGTCGCCGGGACCGGGCAGCAGGGGCACGCCGCAGTCCGCGAGGGAGTGGGGCATCTCCTTGTCGAGGAGCGCCGCGATATGCCCGGGCCGGTCGACGGCGGCGTCCAGGAACAGCTCCCAGTCGGCGTCGTCGAGCGTGCGCAGCCGCACCTGCACGCGGTACGGGCGCGGGCGGCTGCCCTGTACGTACGCCAGCACCAGTCCGGGCGTCACGGTGATGGCGTCGACATTCCCCTGCCCCGCGTATCCGCGCCCGCGCTCCAGCCGCTTGGCGTCCAGCGCGCCCTGCTCCAGCGCGGCGACCCACGCGTTCCCCCACCAGCTCTCGGCGAATCCCTTGCCGTCGGGCTCCCGGGACGGGAAGGCCGGGAAGGTACGGCGGAGTTCGCTGTCGCGGCTGGGGGCGGCCATGGAGCGGGGCTTCTGGGGAGCGGCGTGCGGGGGGACCGCTGTTCGGGGGGTTGGGGGCGGGGTGGGCCAGGGATTGGAGGTCGCGGGGTGGTCGGGAGTCGGCGAGTCAGGAGTCGACGTGCCGGGGCTCGCCGGGCTGTGCGGCGCGTCGGCCCCGTGGTGAGGCGAGCGCCCGGGGCCCGTTTCGTCGGAGCCCTCGGGCTCCGCGTCCGGCTCGTCCGCCTCCGGAGGCATCCGGAAGAGGTCGCCCAGCAACTGCCGTACGTCACGCGCTCCCCCGCCGACGGTGTGCTCGCCCGCCCGCCGCTCAGGCCCCGGCCGCTCGTGCGCGGCGCCCTGCCGGGCAGCCCGGCGCCTGCGCCCGATCCCTTCGCGGGCGGTCTCTTCCCGTGCCCGCCGCGCGTCGTCCCGAGCCGCGCGCAGCGCCTCACGCGCGACGTCCCCCGCGCGCGGACCCGGCTGCTCGGTGGCGCCGCCGGGAGCCTCGTCAAGGGTGCCGCGGCGCGGCACGTCGGCGGGCGCGCTCCTGCCCTCGTCCTCGGACGGCCCGCCGGACGGAGCCGCCGTCGGGCCACTGCCGCCGTCGTCCCCCTCGGTGCTTCCGCTGCGGTCCCCGCTGCTGCCACTGTGGCTCGACGAGCCGCCCGGCAGCCCGGTCACCACGTCATCGGCATCCTCGGCCGCATGCACGTCACCTGTGGAGCCCGCCTCGTCCCCGTCGGCCCCGCGACGCTCGGACACCGCCCTGCGCAGTGCCTCGCGGGCCGCGTCTCCCGGTCGGGCGGTCTCCTGGTCGGCGGGTGACGGGACGGGGGAAGGTGCCGGACGGGGAGCCGATGCCGGGTCCGGGTCCCGGGTCGCCTGCTCCCGGGCCGCCCGCAGGGCCCGGCGGGCCTCGTCGGCCCCGCTGTGGGTCATGACGTCCTCCGCAGGGAGACCAGGTCGGACAGCTCACGGTCCGTCAGCTCGGTGAGGGCCGACTCGCCGGAGCCGAGAATGGCGTCGGCCAGGGCGCGCTTGGCCTGGAGCATCTCGGCGATACGGTCCTCGACCGTGCCCTCGGTGATGAGGCGGTGGACCTGGACGGGCTGGGTCTGGCCGATGCGGTAGGCGCGGTCGGTGGCCTGCTCCTCGACGGCCGGGTTCCACCAGCGGTCGAAGTGGACGACGTGGCCCGCGCGGGTGAGGTTGAGGCCGGTGCCCGCGGCCTTCAGGGACAGGACCAGGACGGGGGTCGAGCCGGCCTGGAAACGGTCCACCATGCGCTCCCGCTCCGGGACCGGCGTGCCGCCGTGGAGGAGGTCGACCGGGACCGCCCGGGTGGCCAGGTGAGTGGTGATCAGACGGGCCATGCCCACGTACTGGGTGAAGACGAGCGCGGAGCCGTCCTCGGCGAGCAGCGTGTCCAACAGCTCGTCCAGCAGGGCGAGTTTGCCGGAGCGGTTGGCGAACCGGTCGCCGCCGGGCCGGGCGTGCTCCGGCGCGTGGTCCTCCTTCAGGTACAGCGCGGGGTGGTTGCAGATCTGCTTCAGCGAGGTCAGGAGCTTCAGCACCAGGCCCCGGCGGGCCATGCCCTCGGAGGTCTCGATGGCGAGCATCGACTCGCGGACCACCGCCTCGTACAGCGCGGCCTGTTCGCGGGTGAGCGGGACCGGGTGGTCGGTCTCCGTCTTGGGCGGCAGCTCGGGGACGATGCCCGGGTCGGACTTCTTCCGGCGCAGGAGGAAGGGGCGGACCAGGCGGGCCAGGCGCTCCACCGCCTGCTCGTCCTCGCCGGTCTCCACGGCCCGGGCGTGCCGGGCGCGGAAGGACTTCAGCGGGCCGAGGAGGCCCGGGGTCGTCCAGTCGAGCAGCGCCCACAGCTCCGACAGGTTGTTCTCGACGGGCGTGCCGGTCAGGGCGACCCGCGCGGGGGACGGGATCGTGCGCAGCGCCTTGGCCGTGGCCGAGTAGGGGTTCTTGACGTGCTGCGCCTCGTCGGCGACGACCATGCCCCAGGCCCGCTCGGCCAGGGCGGGGGCCGCCGAGCGCATCGTGCCGTAGGTGGTGAGGACGAAACCGCCGTCCAGGCCGGCCAGGCTGCGGTCCGGGCCGTGGAAGCGGCGGACCGGGACGCCGGGCGCGAAGCGGGTGATCTCCCGCTGCCAGTTGCCCAGCAGCGAGGCCGGGCAGACCACCAGGGTCGGCTCGCTGCGGGCCCGCTTGAGGTGCAGGGCGATGAGGGTGACGGTCTTGCCGAGGCCCATGTCGTCGGCGAGGCAGCCGCCGAGGCCCAGGGAGGTCATCAGCTCGAGCCAGGCCAGGCCCCGGAGCTGGTAGTCGCGGAGGGTGGCGTGCAGGCCCGGGGGTGGCTCGGCCGGGTGGATCCCCCTGGTCAGGCGGTCGCGCAGGGTGGCCAGCGCGCCGACCGGGACGGCCTCGACCGTCTCGCCGTCCACGTCGGCCGTGCCGGTGAGGGCGACGGACAGCGCGTCGACCGGGTCGAGCAGGCCCAGGTCCCGTTTGCGGGCCTTGCGGACCAGGGCCGGGTCGACCAGCACCCACTGGTCGCGCAGCCGGACGACCGGGCGGTGGGCCTCGGCGAGGGCGTCCATCTCGGTGTCGGTCAGCGGGTCGCCGGCGAGCGCCAGCTGCCAGCTGAACCGGAGCAGGTCCTCGCTCTCGAAGAAGCCGGTGCCGTCCTTCGCCGAGCCGGGGGCCGGGCGGACGACCGCCGTGGCGGACAGGTCCTGGGCGAGGTCCCTCGGCCAGTGCACGGCGACCCCGGCCGCCGCGAGCCGGGTGGCCGCGACGCCGAGCAGGTCGTTCAGCTCCTCCTCCGTCAGAGCCAGCACGTCGGGCACGTCCTGGTCGGAGAGCCGGTCGAGCGGGGGCCAGACCCGGGCCGCCCGGCGGACCGCGAGGGCCGCGTCCACGCGTGCGCGGGGGCCGAAGGCGTCATCGGCCCCGCCCGCCCACAGGGCCGCGGCGTCGGCCACGAGGGTCGGGTCGGCGAGGCTGTGCACCTGGACGATCGCCGCGCCGGCGCTGCGTACGCCGCCTGAGGAGTCGTCGAAGAGGTCGTAGGCCGACAGGTCCAGGCGGAGCGAGATCCGCACCCCGGCGTCCATGCCGGCGGCGACCTCGGCGGCCCAGTCGTGGGCGTCGGGCAGGCGCTGGGCCTCGCGGGCCGCGAAGGGCCTGCCGGAGGTGTGGGGCGCGGCCGGGGTGCGCGGCAGGGTGTCGGCGACCGCGTCCAGGAAAGCGCGCACCAGCGCTTCCGGGTCGGGGAGGCGGATCGGGCCCGGGCCGGGCAGCGGAACGGCGTGCCCCTCGTACGGCAGGGCGGCGGCCACCGCGCGCAGGTGCGCGATGTCGTCCGGGTCGAGAGGGCCGGCACGCCACGCGTCGTGCCCGGCGGCGGTCAGGCCGGGCAGCAGCCGGCCGCGCGCGGTCAGCCGCAGCGCGTGCAGGGCGGCCGCGCCCCAGCAGGCGGTGGCGGGGTGGGCCGCGGGGTCGTGCCGGGCGCGCACCAGGAGCGGCAGGGCCTCGTCCAGCGGGAGGGACAGCGCCGGAGTGGTCCGCCGCCGGACTCCGGCGCCGTGCCGTCGTACGACGGTCAGCTCGGTGGGCGCGACCTCCTCGGTGTCCTCCGCGTCCCCCGTGCGCAGGGGCTCACCCTCGGGGTCCCAGAAGGCGATCCGCCCGTCGCGCGGGAGGGGCGCGGGCAGGAAGACGGCCGGGAGCCGGACCGGGACCGTCGGCTCCCCCGCCCGCTCGGCCACCGCGGCCGTGTCGCCCATACGTCCTGCCACCTCCCGTCCCGCGTGTCGGATCAGTCGTCTCCGACTCTACGGGCGGGGTCTGACAATCGGCCCCGGCGACCGCACCGGCCCGCCGGGCCTCGGGTCAGGGCACGGTCCGGGAGACCACGAACACCCAGGGGTAGGCCGGGTTGGACAGGTCCACGACCACGTCATGCGTGGGGGCCGGATTCTTCTGCCGGTTGACGACACCCGACCACAGGCCGTTGTCGGCGAACTTCCAGCCGGTGACCTTCCGGTCGCGGGCGCCGATGGTGACGTGGCCCTTCTTCAGGTCGTCGCGGGTCAGGCCGAGGCCCGTCAGATAGGCGTCCAGACCGGCCGCGTTGGTCTCGAACTGGGCGTACAGGCGGCTGGTCTTCCAGTTGTTGGTCTCGTAGTACGCCACGTGCCAGGCCGGGTGCGGGACGGGCACCTGGTAGATCCGGCGCTGGAGCTTGGAGGGCCAGCCCTCGGTGAGGCCGGTCGCCGAGTACTTCGCCTCCTTGTCCTTGCCGCTGTCCCGGCTCTGGTTCGCGGAGATCACCAGGTAGCCGGCCGGGATGCCGATGAGCAGCACGATGATCAGCAGGGTGAGCGCCCTGCGGCGGATCATGTGGTGGCGGCCCTCGACCGGGCGTTCCGGCTCGTCGGGCCATGGGCCCTGGTGGGGCAGCGAAGCGGTCACGGCGTCTCCTGGGTACTGCGGCGGGACTGCGCGTACCGCTCGTAGCGCTCGTACCGCTCCACGCGGCGGCGCTTGGCGCGGCGGAAGCGGCGGGCGACCAGGCGGGCCAGGTCGGCGGCGCCGACCATGCCGGCCTCGGGGCCGAGCTGGGCCCGGGTGATGCGGGCCTCGGGGCGGTAGCCGCGGCCCGTCAGATGCCGGCGGAACGCGTCCCGCGCGGGGCCGATCAGCAGGTCGTCGGCGGCCGAGACACCGCCGCCGATCACGAAGCAGGAGGGGTCGAGGGCGGCCGCGAGGTTGGCGATGCCCACGCCGAGCCACTGGCCGATGTCCTGGAGCAGCTCGATGCACATGGCGTCGCCCTCGCGGGCCAGCTCGGTGATCATCGGGCCGCTGATCTCGGAGATGTTGCCCTTGACGTGCTCGATGATCCCGTACGCCACCGGCGAGTCGGCTGCGGCCAGCTCGCGTGCCTCGCGGACCAGGGCGTTCCCGGAGCTGTACTGCTCCCAGCAGCCGCGGTTGCCGCACGGGCAGCGGTGGCCGCCGGGCACGACCTGCATATGGCCGAACTCTCCGGCGACGCCGTACTTGCCGCGCTTGACCTGGCCGTCCTCCAGGATCGCGCCGCCGATGCCGGTGCCCAGCGTGATCATGACGAGGTGGTCCTCGCCGCGGCCGGCGCCGAAGCGCCACTCGGCCCAGGCGGCGCTGTTGGCGTCGTTGTCGACCAGGACGGGCACGGCGAGCCGCTCGGCCAGGCGGTCGCGCAGCGGCTCGTTGCGCCAGGACAGGTGGGGGGCGAACAGCACGCGGTTGCGGTCGGCGTCGACCCAGCCGGCCGCGCCGATGCCGACGGCGTGCACGTCGTGCCGGTCGGAGAGGTCCAGGACCAGTTCGGCGATGGTGTCCTCGACGACCTTGGGGCTCTTGGACTTGTCCGGGGTCTCCGTGCGGAGCTTCTCCAGGATGTTGCCGTCGGCGTCGACGACGCCCGCCATCACCTTCGTACCGCCGATGTCGATGCCGACCGTCGGCACGCGGGGTGCCGTCAGGTGTGAGCGGCGCTCCCGGGTGCCGACGGTGCGGAGTGCCGTGGCACGGCGGGAGCCGATGGGGGCGGTGAAGTCGCGGTAGGTGCTCATCGGGCCCGATTCTGCCTCACCGTGGGGGTGTGTGCGGAGCGGGGCAGGGGCGGGGTGGTGCGGATCATTGCCGGGTGCGGGTGAGTGGTTGGCTGCTCGCGCCCACGCGGCGGAGCCGCAAATCGACACAGCCCCGCGCCCCTGGAAAATCAGCTGCGTACCAACAGCTGGAACTCGAACGAATAACGCGTCGGGCGGTAGGTATGTGTGCCGTATTCCACTGCTCGGCCCGTGTCGTCGAACGTGACGCGTTGCATGGTCAGAAGCGGGGCCCCGGTCTCCTCGGCGAGTCGCTCCGCCTCCGGCGGTGTCGCCGCTCGGGCGCCGATGGACTGGCGGGCGCTGTGGAGGGTGATGCCGGCCGCTCGCATCAGGCGGTAGAGGCCGGTGGCCTCCAGTTGGCCGGTGTCGAGGTCGATGAGGCCGGGGGGCAGGAAGTTGCAGAGGTAGGCCATGGGCTCGCCGTGGGCGAGGCGGAGGCGTTCCACGCGGTGGACGTCGCTGTCCTCGGCGACACCGAGTGCGGCGGCGACCTCGGCGGAGGCGGGCTCGAGCGTGTTGACCAGGACCTTCGTGGCCGGGCGCTGGCCCGCCGCCTCCAGGTCGTCGTAGAGGCTGCTGAGCTCCAGCGGGCGCTTGACCTGGCTGTGCACGACCTGGGTGCCCACGCCGCGGCGGCGTACGAGGAGGCCCTTGTCGACGAGCGACTGGATGGCCTGGCGGACGGTCGGCCGGGACAGGCCGAGCCGGGCCGCGAGTTCGATCTCGTTGCCCAGCAGGCTGCCGGGGGTCAGCGTGCCGTGCTCGATCGCTGCCTCCAGCTGCTGGGACAGCTGGAAGTACAACGGCACGGGAGAGCTGCGGTCCACGCTCAGCTCGAGCTGCACGGTCGGGTCCACTCCTGGTTTCGGCACGGGCCGAGCGTAGCTCCGTGCGTTGTTGACGGGAAGTTGTGTAGTCAGATTGTCCGGACAAACAGATTGACAGCGGCGGGCTGTGGACGCACTTTGTTTTCATGCGCATCGGGGTCATCGGGACGGGCCGCATCGGCACGATCCACGCGAACACGCTCAGCCGGCACCGCGACGTCGGGTCCTTGATCCTCACGGACGCGGACCCCACGCGGGCCCAGGATCTGGCGCACCGGCTGGGTGAGACGGCGGCGCCGGGCGTGGAGGAGATCTTCCGCTGGGGGGTCGACGCCGTGGTGATCACGACCAACACGTCCGCCCACGCCGAACTGATCGGTCGGGCAGCACGCTCGGGCCTGCCGGTGTTCTGCGAGAAACCCATCGCGCTGGATCTGCCGGGGACCCTGAGCGCGATCGCCGAGGTCGAGACGGTCGGGACGGTCCTCCAGATGGGCTTCCAGCGCCGCTTCGACACGGGCTACACGGGCGCCCGCGAGGCCGTGCGATCCGGCAGGCTGGGGCGTCTGCACACCGTCCGGGCGCTGACCAGTGACCAGTCGCCGCCGGCCGCCGCGTGGCTGCCGCTGTCGGGCGGGCTGTACCGGGACACACTGATCCACGACTTCGACGTCCTGCGCTGGGTGACGGGCCGGGAGGTGGCCGATGTGTACGCGGCCGGGTCCGACGCGGGGCCGGCGATGTTCCGCGAGGCCGGCGACGTCGACACCGCCGCCGCGCTCCTCACCCTCGACGACGGCACGCTCGCCACGATCACCGGCTCCCGGATGAACGGGGCCGGCTACGACGTGCGCATGGAGCTCGCCGGGGAGCTCGACCAGATCGTGGTCGGCCTGGACGACCGTACGCCGATCGCGTCCACCGAACCGACCGGGCCGCCGGCCGCCGACAAGCCCTGGACGGGCTTCCTTGAGCGCTTCGGCCCGGCCTACGAGGCGGAGCTGAACGCGTTCGTCGAGGTCGTCCGGGGGGAGCGGGCCAACCCCTGCGACGGGCGCGAGGCGCTGCAGGCCCTGCGCATCGCCGAGGCGTGCGAGCTGTCGCGCCGGGAGCGCAGGGCGGTGCGTCTGGCGGAGATCCCCGGCGGGGCCGCCCAGACGTTCGCGTGACGGCGGAACGGTACGAAGACGACCGGGCGCCGGGGGGTCAGTGCCCCTCGTGGTCCTCCCCCTCCTCCTCCAGAAGCCCCGCGTCGTACGCCAGCAGCGCGATCTGCACCCGGTTGTTGAGGTCGAGCTTGGCCAGGATGCGGGAGACGTGGGTCTTGACGGTGGCGACGCTCATGAAGAGGCCGGTGGCGATCTCGGCGTTGGCCAGGCCCCGGCCGACCGCCACGGCGACCTCGCGCTCGCGGTCGTTGAGGACGGCCATACGCGCACGCGCGCGTGCGCGACGCGTGTCGGCGGCGGTGCCGGCCACGTGCTGCATCAGCTGACGGGTGACGCTGGGCGACAGGACCGGATCACCCGCCGCGACCCGGCGCACCGCCGCGAGGATCTCGGTGGGCGGGGTGTCCTTGAGGACGAAACCGGCGGCGCCCACACGCAGCGCCCGCAGCACCTGTTCGTCGGCGTGGAAGGTGGTGAGCACCACCACCTGCGGGGCGTCCTCGCGGGCGCGCAGCCGCTCCGTGGCCGTGAGACCGTCCACCGTCGGCATCCGGATGTCCATGAGCACGACGTCCGGGCGGGTGCGGTCGACGAGCGCCTCCACCTCGCCGCCGTCGGCGGCCTCCCCGACGATCTCGATGTCGTCGGCGCCGCCCATCATGAAGGACAGTCCGGCCCGCACCAGCGGATCGTCGTCGACGAGGAGAACTCTGATCGCAGTCATGGGCGTTACGTAATCACGGCCGCTTTCAGGCGCGCAGGGTCACGCCGTACAGGGTGCGCAGGCGGCGGACCTCCCACCAGACCACCGCCGTCACCGAGGCGGGGCCGCCGAGGACGGCGAGGGCCTGGATCACCGGCGGGCCGGGCGGCAGACCGCCCGCGACCAGGCTGATGACCGCGAACTCCCACACCAGGGTGCCGGTCAGCAGGGCGGGGAGCGCCGCGTGCACGGACGAGGTGTTGAAACCGGTGCGGATGGCCGGGCCGGTGGCGAAGCCGATGAAGAACAGGAGCCAGACCAGGGGCAGCGCCGCCGCGAGGATCAGCCAGGGAGCGGGTTCCGACGCCCCGGCGGAGGGCGACCGGTTCCGGCCGAGCAGGATGATCGCCCCGCCGAGCAGCGGAAGGGCCGTCACGGCGCCGACGTACCACCCGGCCGACCGCAGGGCGGCCCGCACACTGGCGCGCATCGCCGACCGTCTCTGCGCCGACGCCCAGCGGAAGAGCACCGCGATCACGACGGGCGCGCTCAGGAGCAGCAGCGGCGGGGTGACCGCCAGCCGCATCATGTACTGCTCCTGGGCCTCGGCGACGTCCTCCGGCTTGCCGTAGGCGGCGAGCAGCATCAGGGACATGGCGGCCGCGGTCCAGGCCCGTACCTTCTGGACGCGCGTGACGTGCCGGTCGTCGACGGCCCGGTGCCCGTGCCGCGGGAAGAGCCGGTGGGCCCGGTTGCGGGCCGAGCGCGCGAACGAGTAGCCGACCACGAGCGGCAGGAACGCGAACCAGGTGCACGGGGCGAGCAGCACCAGCCACAGGCAGCCGGAGGTGTTCGACCGCCCCTGCCGCAACAACTGGCGCAGCGAGGGCCATTCGCCACCGCGCAGACCGCCCGGCGCCGGCGCCGGCCCCGGGTGGGGCTGCGGTGGGTACGGATAGGGATGGGGATGGGGATACGGCTGTGGCTGCGGGTAGCCGTACGGTGCCGGGCCCGGCTGGGGCGGTACGTAGGGGCCCGTGGCCGGAGGCGGCGGGTACGGTCCCCCGGCCGGCGGGCCGGGCGGCTGGTACGGGTTGGCGGGTCCCCCGAAACTCACGTGGTGTTCCTTCCGTTACTCGCGGTGCTGAAGGCGGCACCAACATCAGCCATCTCCGCAGTCAAGTCAACCGGCTGCGGCGCGAGGGGTCATGGGGTTACGCACGGGCGCCCGGTATGCGCCCCGGAAACGCCCTGCCCGCGCCCGGCCGGACCTGAAAGGATCACCGCATGCGCACCGTGTACGCCCTGTTCGTGGGCATCGACGACTACCCCGGCGCGCCGCTGCGCGGCTGCGTCAACGACGTACGGGCGGCGGAGAACTGGCTGCGTGGCAGGACCGGTCCGCAGTCTCGCGTCCGGACGCTGTACGACGACCGGGCGACCCGGGCGGCGGTGCTCGCGGCACTTGACGAGCACTTGGGGCGCAGTGGTCCGGGTGACACCGCGCTGCTGTGGTTCAGCGGGCACGGCAGCCAGAGCCCGACCACCGACCCGGGCGAGGCCACCGGCTGGTCCCAGGCGCTGGTGTGCCACGACAGCCTCGACCCGGGCGGGCAGCCGGTGCTTCAGGACACCGATCTCGGGGCGCGCCTGGACAGGATCGCCGCCCGGGGCACCCATGTCGTCGCGGTGCTGGACTGCTGCCACTCGGGCGGGGCGACGAGGGAGTACGCAGACGGTGCGGCCGGTCCGGCCGGTGCGGCGGTCCGGGGCGTGCCCTGGCAGTCGTGGTGGCACACGGGGTCGCGCGAGAGCGGCGGGGCGGGACCCGAGCCGGGTCGGCATGTCCTGCTGGCCGCATGCCGTCCGCAGGAGTTGGCGCACGAGAAGGTGATCGACGGGCGGACCCGGGGCCTGTTCAGTCATGCGCTGCTGAGCGCGCTCGACGGTCTCGGTCCCACGACCACGTACGGGGAGGTGCACGCGCTCGCCCACGCGCGCGTGCGCTTCAGTGGCCATGTCCAGCATCCCGAGCTGCGCGGTCCGGAGGACGGGGGCTTCCTGTCCGGCGAGCCTGTGCCGGCCTCGCCGTTCCTGCTGCGGCACACGGGGTGGGGCTGGGAGGTCAACTGCGGTGCGGCGCACGGGCTGCGGTTCGCGGGCGCCGAGTTCACCCTGTCCGGAGACGCGGGAGACGCGGGAGACGCCGGAGCCGCCGGGGAGCGCACGGTCGTGGTCCGGGAGGTGCGGACCGAGTCGGCTCTGGTGGACCCGGTCGACTGGGAACCGACCGCCGAGGACGAGCAGGTGGCGCACGCCGTCACCCCGTCGGCCATGGCGTTCCCGCCGGCCGTGGTGACGCTGTCCGGTGAGCCGGCCGCCGTACGTCTGGTCGCGGAGGCCGTCGCGGCGGTGCCCGCGCTGGCCTTGGAGCCGGACGCGCCACCCGCGGCGGAAGGGGTTCTGCGCCTGCATGTGGAAGCCGGGTACGGCCGGGCGCGGGTGTCGGGCGGCGCCGGGCATCCCGTGCCCGACCTGCCGCTGGAGTCCCCCACGGACGCGTCCGGCGTCACCGACTGCCTCGCGCACATCGCCCGCTGGCACCACATCCGGGACCTGGCCAATCCCGATCCGCTGCTGTCGTCGCTGGTACGGATCACCGTCGAGGAGACGCCGGTGGGCGGTCTGCGTCACTCGGCGGACGGGGAGATCGTCTGCGCCTACACATCCGACGGCGGTGAACCGCAGGTGCGGGTCGGGATCCACAACTTCTCCGGACGTCGGCTGTGGGCGGTGCTCCTCGACCTGACGGACGGTTACGCCTCGTCCCCGCACCTGTTCGAGGGCGAGTTCATCGGGGACGGCAGGGTCGGGTGGGCGCGGCGCGGGCAGCCCGTGTGGCTGCGGCTGCCGCCGGGCCGTTCGAAGGTGCGGGGTGCCTCCACCCGGGACTGGCTGAAGGTGATCGTCGCGGAGGACGAGCTGAACCTCGCGCCCTTCCGGCTGCCCGCCTGGTCCTCCGCCGCCCCCTCGGGCGCACGCCTCAGCCCGGCCCCGGCCGGTGGAGGGAGCCTGCTGCGGCTGATCGGGGCGGGCAGCAAGGACGCCCGGGACGCGGGCGGTCCGGCCTACGGGGCGGCCCGGTGGGGGACGGCCCAGGTGGTCGTACGCACCGAGGTGTGAGGAGCCGTCACCAACCGAGGTGGGTGAAGCCCGCCCACGCGGTCAGGTCGTCGCCGTCGATGTGCCGTACCCGGGCCCGCAGCCGGTCCGGCATGCCGGGCGGCGCCTCGCGTCGTTCGTTCAGCATCCACGACTGGGCGCTGCGCAGCGCCGCTCCGGGCGGCAGGCGCTCGTGGCTCATGAAGTGGTGGGTCATGTACATCAGCAGGGACGTCGCCGCGTCGGGTACGGGCCACAGGGAGCCGATGACCGAGCGGGCGCCCGCGACGAGGAACGCGGTGGACAGGCTGTACGCCTCGTCGTAGCCGTGCCCGGAGACATTGGTGCGGCAGGCGGCGAGGACGACCAGGTCGAGGCCGCGGTAGCGGGTCGCGCCCTCGGTCAGTTCCTCGGCCGCCAACCGCCCGGCGGACAGGGCGAGATAGGCGCTGTGCCGCTCGCCCTGGCGCACCACTCCGTGGCAGGCGAGGTGCAGCAGTCCGCCCTGCTGCCGGCGCAGCCAGTCGGTGACGGCGGCGGGCGTGGCGGCACCGGGGCCGAGCAGGTCGCCTTCGGGGTGGAAGACGCTGTGGACGGCCTCGGCCTCTTCACCGGCGTGGTGCAGGTCGCGGGTCGGATTGCCGACGACCAGGGTTTGGCGGGTGACTGCGGCGGGGCGCGCGGCCACGTCGCACAGCAGCCGGGCGGAGGGCAGATAGGAGATGTCCACCTCCTCGCAGGCGTATGCCCGCGACCTGCGCCGGCCTCGCACGCGTGCCGCGTGCCAGGGCACGACGCCGAGGTCGCCCATGGGGACGAGCACCAGGGACGGCACCCGGCCGTAGCCGCGCGGGAGCCGGCCCAGCAGCGGTTCCATCACCGCCGTACCGGCCCAGGCGCACACCTGCTCCAGGGCGGCGCGGCTCGTGGCGGGGCTCGGGGCCGGCCCGGGCAGGGTGTCGACCTCGGGCGGGCCGCCGGCGTCGCGGCCGGGGGTGCCGGTGGCGCGGTAGGCGGTGAGCTGGGGTGCGTCGAGGGTGAGGCCGGGCAGGTCGAGGGCGTCTGCGCTGCCGTCGGCCCTGACGATGACGGCCGCGCCGGAGCCGTGCTGCGGGCCGAGGAGTCCGGGCACGTTCCCGTCGCCGGGCACCAGGTAGACCAGCGCCGTCGCGCCCATCGTGCCCAGCGCACCGCCGATGTCCCCGGGTGAGGGCACATCCAGCAGGCCCTGCTGCCGGGGGGAGTCGGCCAGCGCCTCCAGGACCCGACGGCGCAGTCGGCTGGAGGGCCCCGCGACCGCGGCCTGACCGGTGAACAGCATCTCCTCCCCCAGCTCGGGCACGCTGCCCGCGGCCTGCCACTCCTGCGCGAGCTCCGTCCGGCCCAGTTCCCTCAGCATGTCGGGCACGGTGGTGACCACGGTCGCGGCGTGCAGGACGAGGCCGCGCCCCGCGTCCAGGGCCCGTACGGCGTCGGCGTGGGCGCCGTCGGCCAGGCACCAGCGCGCCACGTCGAGGGCCTGGCCGCCGGCCATCCGGGCCGTCTGCGCGGCATGGGCCGTACCGGACTGGAGCAGGGAGCTCCAGGCGGCCGCGCGCAGGCATTCGAGGCCGACGCGGCGGGAGGCGTCGTAGTTCAGGCGTCTCGTGCGGGCGTCGTGCGCGTACTCGTCGCCGCGCAGGCGGTAGGCCTTGGCCAGTGTGATGCCGGTGCCGCCCCACAAGGGGTGGTGCGGCCCGCCGGTGAGCTTCAGGGTGTGCCGCAGCCAGGCGATGCCCTGGTCGAGGTGGTGGGGGCGGTCGGCCGGAGGCGCGAAGTGGAGTCCGGCCATGGTGCAGTGGGCCACGCCCAGCGCCCCCGTGACCCGGATCCACCGGTCGTCGTCCGGTTCGAGCAGGTCCAGTGCGGCTTCCTGCAGTTCCATGGCCTCCAGCATCCCCTGGTGGTCCATGGCCAGCAGGGCCCGTTGCCCCACCGCGAAGCCCGCCTCGCCGAGTCTGTCGGCCTGGGCGTTGCGCGGCAGCGTGGCGATCTGGCGGCGGATCTCGTGTGTCGGCGTTGCGGCGCCCGCCCCTTCGGCGGCGGGTTCGAACCTGCCGGTGCGCTGCGCCCGCAGGAACGTCAGAGATCCCCGGGCGGCCTCCAGGTGGGACTCGAACGCGAACCGGTCCATGTGGTCGGCGGGCAATTGCGCCATGGCGAGCTCGAGCACGCGAATCTGGTCGGCCAGGGCCGCCTCGTCCGAGCGGCGGAAGGCCTGGTGGATCCGGAACAGGGCGATCTGGGCGTTCATGGCCGGACGCTGGTCCGGTTCCATGTCCGAGTTCGCCACGAGTCGGGCCAGGTCATCGACAGCTGTGTCGAAGTCGTCCTCGCCGCCGCCCAGTTGACCCAGATACGTCCGCAGGCCGGCGTGGGCCATGTCGAGGTTCTCCCGGATCCGGGTGCCTGGAGGGTGCACGGCCCGGGCCTGTTCGATCCGGGCGAGTGCCGCCTCCATCCGGGCGGGATCGGTCAGGTGCCGTAGGCCCCACGCACTGTGCTTGACGACGACACTCGCCCGCCAGGTCTCGTCCGCCGGCCCGTGCTCCCACATCTCCTGCCACAATTCCTCCTCCCGTCGCTCGTCGACGAGCGGACGTTCGAGTCGCAGCATCGGCAGCACGCTGAGGACCTGTCCGGCCTGGAGACCGGACATGACGGTGCCGCGGGGCAGCGCCACCCAGTCCGTGTAGAGGCGGTCGTAGGCCTGCCGCGCCGTCGTACAGCCAAGCCGGTCCAGCACCAGCTCGGTCATCCCGGCCAGGTCCTCGCCGCTGACGACGCCTTTCGCCCGCTGCTCTATCTCCCACACCAGCGCCTGAAGGTTGTACGGCGTCGTCATCTCACATCCCCCGTCCACCGGGCCGCGGCGCGGTTCGCGTCCGATACGGCGCCAGCACTCCGTTGAGCCACCGTTCCCCCTCCTCGGTCCCGAAGTCGACGCCGGGCGCGCCCGTGGGTTCCAGCGCCGGCGGCCCGCCCCGGTCGTCGAAGAGGATCGCGACCCGGTCGGCGGGCTCGCGCTTGGACGGCCAGACGAAACCCTGGGCCCAGGGGTCGGTCCGCCGGCGGATCCAGTGGCCCCAGTCGCGGGTCTGCGGATAGTCGGCGCCCTCGGTGTGCACCAGCCACGCGTCCTGCGCCACCGCCGCGAGATCCGCGCCGGACATCAGCGAGACGACCTCGATGTCGGCGGCCAGCCTGAGGAAGGACAGGCTGCGGCGTTCGAACGCCACGCGGGGCAGCAGCCGGTGGCCCGCGTCGGAGTCGAACGGCAGCGAGCGCAGCAGCACCTCGCAGACGGCGGCACCGACGCCGAAGCCGACGTAGAGGTAGCCGTAGCGGTCGTAGGGGGTGCTGTCGAAACGGCCGCCGTAGTAGAAGGCGTGCGAGGGGCGGGCGTTGTACGCGGTCGGCGCGCGGTGGGTGGAGTGCACGCGGTAGACCGGTGTGCCGGCGCGCAGCACGGCTCGGGTCGGTTCGCCCGGCAGGGACTCGGGCGGCGGGTACTTGCCCATGGCTACTCCTCCCCCTCGGGGCCGGCCAGTTCCCTTGCCGCGCCGAGCAGTTCGGCGTCGCGGCCACGGCCCAGCAGGGCCGCCGGGGTGCCGTCCCACCATGTCGTACGGGACAGCCACCAGTCGGCGGCGCCCCACGGGTCGGTGGCGGCGCGCAGGACGGAGTTGACCTCCAGGAGGATCCGCCAGGGCATGGCCCCGGCCTCGAACTGGAAGAGGGGCAGCCGTCTGCGGCCGTCCGGGCCGGAGAGGGCGATCAGCCGTGGGTCGGCGCTCTCGGTCCAGGGCGTGGACGGTTCGCTCAGCAGGCGTTCGCGGACGGGGCCCAGGACGGGTCCGACCATGGGGTTGCCGTCGAGGACGAGCATGCACAGGTCGGCCGCCGCGTATCCCTCGTACAGCTGCTGGGCCTGGGGCTGCGCCGTGAACCGCCCGGTGTCGCCGTGCCGGCGCAGTCGGGCGGACTCGTCGGCGGGGAGGGCGTCGAGGAGGGTCTCGGCGGCGGCCAGGACGGCGGTCGGGTCCGAGGCGTCCGCCCCGGCTCGCAGTCGGGACAACCGCTCGCTCAGCGTCCGCCGGGCGCCCGGTTCGAGCAGGGCGGAGAGTCGGTGCCAGTCGGCCGCGGCGGCGGCGAGCACCATGAAGGGGTTCACCCGCACCTGTGTCCTTTCTCCTCGGTGTCGGATAATCCGTGTGCGGCCGGGGGCCGTTCGCGCGCGCCCAGCGTCTCGGCCAGCAGGTCGGCGACCAGGGGGCGGCGGACGACGAGGTGGAGGTCGGTGTCCGGGTCGGTGCCGGCGTCCAGCGCGGCCCACAGGGCGCTGACGCCGGTCTGCGGGGGAAGTCCGCCGCGGCCCGCGCCGAGCAGGGGGAAGCAGATCGACCGCAACGGCGTTGTGAAGGCGGCGCGTTCCTCCGACAGCAGGGCCAGGGCGCGGGCGGCGGCCGTGGCGACGTCCTGGGCGGCGACGTCGTAGTCGTTGGTGCCGGGCCTCGGGACGGCGACGGCGGCGTGGTAGAGACGGCGGACGCCCCGGGCCGCGAGGGCGCCCGGCTCGGTGGGGGCGACCGTGCCGGGCAGTGCGGGGCGGCCCAGCAGCCCGTTCGCCGTACGCCAGCCGAGCAGCGCGTCGTGCACGGGGTCGGCGGTGACGTCCCCGGCCGGGCCGCGCACGGCACCCGCGCGGCGCAGGGACGCGGACACGGAGGCCTTGAACATCGCGGGCAGGGAGAGGTGCGTGTTGGTCGGGGAGACGATCACGTCGACGTTCCGGAGGAGTTCGACGGGGTGGACGTGCAGCAGTACCTCGCGGGATCCGACGCGGAGGAAGCGGTGCTGCAAGTGCGGGGCGAGGAGCGGTGGTTGGGGCGTCGTCGCCGCGCGCTGCGGGCCGATGCCGGCCAGCCAGCACACCTGTTCGGCGATCTGGGCCAGGACCATCTCCTCCTGGCTCTTGCGGAAGCGCTCGACGCTGACGCTGTACACCTGGGCGGCGAGCCGGCGCCGGTCCGCCGCCGGGCGGTCGCGCAGGCCGGGCGCCAGGCCGAGCGAGTAGCCGGCCGCCTGCTCCAGGTCGCCGCCGCCGAGCCGGGACACAGCCGTGCGCAGCAGGTTCTCCACCTCGACGGGCCAGGCGTCGGTGACGGCGGCGGAGTGCGCGGCGGCCGCCCGGCGGAGCAGCGGGACCTGGAGCTCCCGGATCCGGACCAGTCCCTCGACCCGGACCGTCTTCACCTCCCTCAACACGGACGCGACCTCGAACTGCGGTGCACCAGGCGACATATGTCCATGATCCGCCGCCCGCCTCACCGGCCACAAGGGCCATGGGGGCCCTGCCCGTCGGACGAGCCGGCCCGTCACGCCCACGGCAGCCACGCCCGCACCTCGAACCCGCCCTCCTGTGTATGCCCGTGCCGCAGGCGGCCGCCCGCCAGGGTCGCCCGTTCCGTCAGGCCGATCAGCCCCTGGCCGGAGCCGGGTACGGGGGGCACCTCGCCCTCGGGGGGCAGGTTGTGCACGACGACGGTGAGGCCGTCGCCCGGTGCGCCGGTGACGGACACCGTGGCCTCCGTGCCGGGCGCGTGCTTGCGGGCGTTGGTCAGGCCCTCCTGGGCGATGCGGTAGGCGGTGCGGCCGACGGAGGACGGGACGGCGGCGGGGTCACCCACGCGCTGGTCCAGGGAGACTTTCATGCCGGCCTGGCGGGACTCGGCGACCAGCGTGTCCAGCGCCCCGAGGGTCGGCTGCGGTCTGCCCGTGTCGTCGGGCTCGTCCGCCCGCAGCACGCCGATGATCTCCCGCAGGTCCTGGAGGGCCTCGTGCGCGCTCTCCCGGATCACGCCCGCCGCCCGCGCGGTCTGTGCCGGGGGCGCGTCGGGCCGGAACTCCAGGGCCCCCGCGTGCACGCTGAGCAGAGTCAGCCGGTGGGCGAGCACGTCGTGCATCTCCCGCGCGATGGCCTCGCGGGCGAGCCGCTGCGCCTGCTCGGCCCGCAGCCGCGCCTCCGTCTCGGCACGCCGGGCACGGTCCCTGAGGCTCACCATCAACTGCCGCTTGGCCCGTACGAACATGCCCCAGCCGACGATCGCCACCGTGAGCAACACGGCGAAGACCACGCTCACCAGGTAGGGAATGTCCCCGTCGGGGCGCAGCCAGTAGAACAGCGGGATCAGCGCGACGTTGGCGCCGCCCACCCAGGCCACGTACCGGAAGGGGCGGTGCACCGCCAGGGTGAACAGGGCGATCACGGCCGCACCGCCCGCGGTGTCCGAGACGAGGGTGACGGGAGTCAGCGCCACGGCGAGCCCCAGCGGCCGGCGGCGGCGCAGCCAGACCGACGCGCAGGCCAGCGCGCCGATCACCTGGTCGACGACGGCCAGTCCCTCCGGGACATGGGGGTTCTTGACGAGTGCCTCTACGGCGACCATCCCCACCAGCACGGCGAGCAGGAAGCAGCAGAAGTCGACGACCCAGTCGCGTGCGGTGCGCCGGGGCCGCCGCCCGCCCCGTTCGGTGTCGGGGTCGAGTTCGTGCAGCAGGGCGGAGGGGATGAACCATCTGCGCCCGGTGAAAAGCGAGGGCGTCTCCCCCGGCGGCACCGGGGCGGCCTGCCCCGCGTTGTCACCACTCACGATCGACAAACCTACGCAGTCCGGTCCCGTTCCACCGCTTCCCGGGCGGGATCGTCGACCAAAGTCGTCACACCGGGGACTTTCGACGGGGCCGGCCGGGCCCGGACAGGGACTTCGGTTCCCGGATGTCCGCCCCGCGGCCGACGCGCGTGGGGGGTCCGCGGGGCGAGGCTCGTGGAATGAAGCAGGTACTGGAGATTCTCGGCTTCCTCGCCCTGGTCCAGGGCGTGGCGGGCCTGGTGCACGAGTTCACCGACTGGAACTGGGGGCTCGTGCAACGACTGGGGTTCCTCGACGGCTACGAGATCTACGCGAGCGTCACGCTGCTCGTGCTGGGCGTCGCCCTGTTCGCGGCGGCCGGGAGCCGGAAGTCCGCCTGAGCGTCCGGGCGGACCTCCGGCCGGCGTTCACCGCGGCGGCCGCACGGGTCAGCAGCCGTAGTCGACCAGGTCGAACGACTCGTAGTGGTCGGCCGTGTAGTAGTCCTCCTGGTTCTCCTCACCGGTGACGATGCGCCGCGCACCGCGGCTGGAGGAGCCCGGGGTGATGACCGTGTACTCGTGGTAGTACCCGGTCGACTGCTGGGGCAGGATGCGCTCCCGGTTCTGGAAGACGGTGCCGTCCTGCTCGAACGGGTAGGGGCCGCCCTGCTCGATCAGGTCGAGCGTGTCGTGGGCCTGGGACGGCAGTTTGCTGTAGCAGATGTCGCCGACGGCGGTGGGGGCCGCGTCGGCCGTGGTGGCGGAGACGGTCCCGCCGATGAGGAGAGCGGACACAAGGGCGGCTGCTGCGCCGAGCCGCGAGGTGCGTGGGGGGAGATTCATGCGCTCATGATGACGCGCGTAGATAGTGGCATGTCAATGTCAAGCGCGGAGATTTTCCCTTCAAGTCCGATGAGTTTGCGGGAAGTTAACCTTGTTCCGGAAGTTTGTACTCCCCGTACTCCGGGCGGCCCGCCAGGTCGTACGTCTGCATCGAGACGCCCGCGCCGGAGACGCTCCCTCCCCGGTGCCGGAACGCGGTCGGTACGGCACCCTCCGGGAACAGCCGGAACCCGGTGCCGAGAACGACCGGGAAGGTCAGCAGATGGAGGGTGTCGACGAGGTCGAGCGACAGCAGGGAGCGGACGAGGGCGCCGCTGCCGTGCACCTGGACCTCACCGTCGGTGCGCTCCGTCAGGGCGGTGACCTCCTCGGCGAGGTCCCCGGAGAGCACGGTGGTGCCCGCCCAGTCGGGGTCCTTCAGCGTCGAGGAAGGGACGTACTTCGGCAGGGAGTTGAGCTTCGAGGCGACCGGATCGGCCGGGTCGGTCACCTTCGGCCAGTACGAGGAGAAGATGTCGTAGGTACGGCGCCCGAGCAGGAAGGCGTCCGGGCGCGCGAAGACGTCGTTGACGAACCGGCCGAAGTCCTCGTCGGCGTACCAGAAGCTCCAGCCGCCGTGGGGGAAGTCCCCGCGGGTGTCCTCCTTCGGCCCGCCGGGGGCCTGGTAGACGCCGTCGAGGGTGACGAAGAGGGTGGAGACGAGCTTGCCCATGGCGGGTGCCTTCCTGTCCGGAACGAAGAGGATCCGTTGTCATGGGTTCAGACACCGTCGGCACCCGCAACTCATCGCTGGGCCGTACGCCACGCGCGTGTCGCCGGGGACCTCGATGTCCGTTCGCCGCCAGCGTCGCCGTCGGGCGGCGGCTGGGATGGAGACATGACTTCACAAGGAACTTCTCAGGCGACCTTTCGAGCGACTGCTCAGGAAGCCCTGCACGGCAAGGTGGCTCTCGTGACCGGCGGGAGCCGTGGCATCGGCGCGGCGACGGCACTGCGGCTGGCCCAGGAGGGCGCGGACGTGGCCGTCGGCTATGTGCACGGCAAGGAGGCGGCCGAGGAGGTCGTTCGGGCCGTGGAGGCGCTGGGGCGCCGGTCGGTGGCGCTGCGGGCGGATTCGGCGGACGCCGCCGAGGCCGCCGGTGTGGTGGCCGCGGCGGCCGAGGCGCTGGGCGGCCTCGACATCCTGGTGAACAACGCGGGCGTGGGCCTGCTCGGGCCGCTGGAGACCCTGTCGCTCACGGATGTGGACCGTGTCCTCGACGTCAACGTACGGGCGGTCTTCCTGGCCTCCCAGGCGGCCGCCGCGCGGATGCCGGAGGGCGGCCGGATCATCACCCTCGGCAGCTGCATGGCACAACGCGTGCCGGGACCCGGCGGGACGCTCTACGCGATGAGCAAGGCCGCCCTGGCCGGTCTGACGAAGGCCCTGGCGAGGGAGCTGGGCGAGCGCGGGATCACCGCGAACCTCGTCCTGCCCGGCCCGATCGACACCGACATGAACCCGGCGGACGGGCCGTACTCGTCCGGCCAGGCCGCGATGACCGCGCTGGGCCGGTACGGAACGGCCGGTGAGGTGGCGTCCATGGTCGCCTATCTGGCCGGGGCGACGTATGTGACCGGTGCGGAGTTCGCCGTGGACGGCGGGCACGCGGCGTGAGGCACGTGGGACGCACGTGAGGTACATGGGACGCACGTGAGGCACATGGGGCGCACCGGTGCTGTCAGGCCGGTGCGCCCCATGGGTCGGGGTCGGCTCAGCCGCCCAGCTCCTGGTGACGCGCCGCGAGACGCCTCGCGCCGTCTTCCGTCAGGGAGCCGAACAGACGCAGCCGGGAGATGCCGCCGTCCGGGAAGATGTCCACGCGCGCGTGCGTGCCCACGGCCGGCTCCGGGAGGACGAAGCGGTGGTTGGTGTCGGGCTGGAGGCGGGTGCGGGGCAGGATCTCGCGCCACTCGCCGCCCTCACCGTCCTTGACCGACACGGACGCCCAGCCGGCGCTGTTGCCCTTGAGGTAGGCGGTGTCGATCTCCAGGGCGCGGATCCGCGCCTGGGAGGCCAGTTGGTAGCGGATCCAGTCGTTGCCCTGGTCGCGGCGGCGCCGGGTCTCCCAGCCGTCGTCCATCTTGCGGGAGCGGCCCGGCTGGATGGTGTTGGAGGCGGGCGAGTAGAAGAGGTTGGAGGCGTCCTCCGCCTGCCCGCCGTTCTCCAGGGCGACGACGTCGAAGGTCCCCAGCGTCTCCAGCCACGCGGGGTCCGGGACGACCTCGCCGTACACGCGCAGGCGGGCGATGCCGCCGTCGGGGTGCTGGTTCACCCGCAGGTGGGTGAAGCGCTGCTCGACCGCGACGGAGAAGCCGTTCGCCGCGTGGCCGCCGACCGGGGTGCGCGGGACCAGGGTCGTCCACTTCACGTCGTCCCCGAGGAGTTCCTCAGGCGACGGGGAGCCCGGCACGGAGGTGCCCTCGACGGACACCGCCTGCGGGTAGTTGCCGCGGAAGTGGGCCGTGTCGACGACGATCCCGCGGATCACCCCGGGCGCGCCGAGACGCACCAGTGCCCAGTCGTGGTCCTCGGCCGTCGGCCACGGGTGCCCGGCGGAGGCGCCGCGCCGCCGCCGCGTCTCCCAGCCGTCCATGATCTTGCCCTTGTGCCCGAAGTGCTCGGGGTCGAACTCGGCGGGCTCGGGCACCAGCAGGTTCTCGCGCTGGGCGAAGAACTCGTCGTTGGCGGCGAGGACACCGGCCCCGAGGCGCCGGTCGGCGAGGTTGGCGTACTGGGTGAAGGGGAAGTCTGCGGTGCGGTAGTCCGCGTACGGGTCGCCGCCTCCGTAGGGGTTCGAGTCGCCGGTGAAGCTGGGAATCGCCGTCACGGGATGGGTGCCTTTCGGGAGTCGGCCGGTGGATGCGGGTGCGGGGAGGTCTATGGGTGCCGGGTCAGGAGTCGGCCCTTCGGTTCGGTGAACTCGCCGTCCGCGACGATGCGCTGCCCGCGCAGCCAGGTGGACTTCACGACGCCGTACAGGGTCTTGCCCGAGTACGCCGTGACGTGGTTGCGGTGCTGGAGGGCCGCCGGGTCGACGGTGAAGGTCTCGTCGGGCGCCAGGACGGCGAAGTCGGCGTCGCGGCCCGCCGCGATGGCGCCCTTGCGGGTGTCGAGTCCGACGAGTTCGGAGGTCCGCGTGGACATCCAGCGGACCACGTCCTCCAGGCCGTGACCGCGCTCGCGGGCCGCCGTCCACACCGCCGCCAGGCTCAGCTGGAGTCCGGAGATGCCGCCCCACGCCGTCGCGAAGTCGTCCGTCTTCAGGTCGGCGGTGGACGGGGAGTGGTCGGTGACGACGCAGTCGATGGTGCCGTCGGCCAGCGCCTGCCAGAGCAGGTCCTGGTTGGCGGACTCTCGGATCGGCGGGCAGCACTTGAACTCGCTGGCGCCGTCCGGGACCTCCTCCGCGGTGAGGGTCAGGTAGTGGGGGCAGGTCTCCACGGTGATGCGGACGCCCTCCGCCTTGGCCTCGGCGATCATCGGCAGGGCGTCGCTGGAGGACAGGTGCAGGATGTGCACGCGCGCGTGGAGGGCCTTCGCCTCGCGGATGAGCTGGGCGATGGCGGTGTCCTCGGCGTCCCGGGGGCGGGAGGCGAGGAAGTCGGCGTATCTGGGGCCGGGCTGCTGCGGGGCGGAGGCGAGCAGGTGGGGGTCCTCGGCGTGCACGATGAGCAGGCCGTCGAGGGCGGCGATCTCGGCCATGGAGCGGGCCAGCGGGTCGCGCTCGAGGTGCGGGAACTCGTCCACGCCGGACGGCGACAGGAACGCCTTGAAGCCGAAGACTCCGGCCTCGTGCAGCGGGCGCAGGTCCTTGACGTTGTCGGGCAGGGCTCCGCCCCAGAAGCCGACGTCGATGTGCGCCTTGTCGGCGGCGACCCGCTGCTTCGTACGCAGGTGCGCGACGGTCGTGGTCGGCGGGAGGGAGTTGAGGGGCATGTCGACGAGGGTCGTGATGCCGCCGGCCGCCGCGGCGCGGGTGGCGGTCCAGAAGCCCTCCCACTCGGTGCGGCCGGGGTCGTTCACATGGACGTGGGTGTCGACCAGGCCGGGCAGCAGGACGTGATCGCCCAGATCCTCCAGGCGGGCGCCCTCCGGCACGAGTTCGTCATAGGGGAGGACGGCCGTGATTGTGCCGTCGGCGACCGCGACGGACGCGGCGCGCGTCCCCTCGGGAGTGATGACACGCGTCGAGCGAAGCACCAGTTCAGTGTCGGACACCCGAACCCCTTACTTCCACCTACCGGAATTCAACTTTCTGTTGAAGGAGTTTCACTCCCTCTCCCGTGCCAGTCAAGGGCACACTGGACTTGGGCGCCCTTCACGTGGCCACTCCTGGACGTTTCCACAAAGCGGAATTAAACTTCCAGCACGCAGAACGTAGCTACGTACGAGCGGGGAGTCAACCGACTGCCGGGTAGGCTTCTGCTCTTCCGCCGCCAGCCCCGAAAGGAACGCGCCGTGCCGACGTCCAGCGCCAGCACCACCGACTCCGCCCGGTCCTCCGCCAACGGCGGCGTACAGTCCCTGGAGCGCGCCTTCGACCTGCTCGAACGGATGGCGGACGCGGGTGGCGAGGTCGGCCTGAGCGAGTTGTCCGCGAGCAGCGGGCTGCCCCTGCCGACCATCCACCGTCTGATGCGCACCCTGGTGGCCTGCGGGTACGTACGCCAGCAGCCGAACCGGCGGTACGCGCTCGGTCCGCGCCTGATCCGTCTCGGCGAGTCGGCCTCCCGGCTGCTGGGCACCTGGGCGCGGCCCTACCTCGCCCGGCTGGTCGAGGAGACCGGCGAGACGGCGAACATGGCGCTGCTGGACGGGGACGAGATCGTCTACGTCGCACAGGTGCCGTCGAAGCACTCGATGCGCATGTTCACGGAGGTCGGCCGGCGTGTGCTGCCGCACTCCACGGGCGTGGGCAAGGCCCTGCTCGCGAGCTTCCCGGCGGAGGAGGTGCGCGCCCTGCTCCACCGCACGGGCATGCCCGCCGCGACGGAGAAGACGATCACGACGCCCGACGGGTTCATCGCGGCGCTGGAGGACGTACGCCGGCAGGGCTACGCGATCGACGACAACGAGCAGGAGATCGGGGTCCGCTGCCTGGCGGTCTCGGTGCCCGACTCCCCCACCGCCGCGGCCATCTCCATCTCCGGCCCGGCGGGCCGGGTCACGGAGGCGGCGACGGACAAGATCGTGCCGGTGCTCCAGCAGGTCGCCGCCGAACTGTCGGAGGCCCTGGCCAGCCAGAGCCCGGCCTGACGTTCAGCGCGAGCGCGGCGTCCTAACCCTCGCCGCGCACCGGCCCCCCGAAGAGGTCCACGGCCCGGCGGACCTCCGACAGGCCGGGGGACAGCGCGCTCACCGAGCCGATCGCGCCGGCGATCAGCAGCAGGGAGCGGCGCAGCCGCGGGATCTCGGGGATGCCGGCGACGGCCATCGCGTCCAGCGCGGCCAGTTCCTCCTCGGCGATGGTCCGGTCGGCGAAATCGCCGGGATGGGCGGCGAGCCGGCGGCGCAGCCCGGACACGGCGGAGCGCAGCTCCGTCACGCGCGGGTCCTCGTCGCCGCTGGTCACAGACCCCTGCCGCTTCTGCTCCACGCTCCGCAACACAGTCCTCCCCCTCGCACCTCGTCGTGCGCGTGCCATTCCGACGCGAAGTCCCCCACACCGGGCGTCGGCCGGACGCCCGGACGGTCGGTGCGGGCGAGATTAAACGACAGGGCCCACCAGGCGCCAGTCCATTGCGTCATCGACTTGCTCCGCTGCGTAACTTCTCGGCCCGAGATCGTGCGGTATGCAGGATCCATGACGACACGCAAGACGCCGGGAGAGGCCCGAGAGGTTGCCGGGGTACTGCTCGCCGCCGGTGGCGGGCGACGACTCGGAGGGCGACCCAAGGCACTGCTCCTCCATCGGGGGCGGCCGCTCGTGGAGCACGCGGTGCGGGTGCTGCGGGAGGGGGGTTGCACACGGGTCCACGTAGTACTGGGCGCCCGGTCCGAAGAGGTGCGCGAACGGGCCGCCCTGCCGGGCTGCGTACTCGTCGACAACCCCGACTGGGAGCAGGGCATGGGCACGTCTCTGCGTGCCGGGCTCGACTCGCTCGCCGGTACGGGCGCCCGGGCCGCCCTGGTCTCGCTCGTCGACCAGCCCGGCATCGGCCCGGAGGCGGTGGCCCGGGTCCTCGGGGCACACCAGGGCGAGGAGTCGCTGGTGTCGGCCGCGTACGACGGGGTGCGGGGCCATCCGGTCCTGTTCGGCGCCGCCCACTGGGCGGGCATCGCCGCGACTGCCACCGGGGACCGGGGGGCACGCGCCTATCTGAAGGAACACGAGCCGGCGATCGCGCTGGTCGAGTGCGGGGACGTGGCCCGGCCCTTCGACATCGACACCGAGGCCGATCTGGCCCACCTTGAGTGAGCGGGGTGGCACGGAGCGCCACCTTTCCTCGACCCGAAGAGTCTCGACGTCAACACACGATTGAACTTCCACTATGAGGAAACTAGTATCCACAGTTCAGAAGCGCCCGAGGGCTCCACGGGCGCCGAACGCCCGTATCCGGGAAGACTGGCACCCGGTGCCGCACCGCAGGCTCGTCTTCGTAGCTCGCTGAAGGAAGTGACCGTTCATGTCCGCACCAGCGCCGTCACCGCTGGCCATCGTCGACGCCGAGCCCCTGCCGCGGCAGGAGGAGGTCCTCACCGAAGCGGCGCTGGCCTTCGTGGCCGAGCTGCACCGGCGGTTCACGCCCCGGCGTGACGAACTCCTCGCCCGCCGCGCCGAGCGCCGCGCCGAGATCGCCCGCACCTCCACCCTCGACTTCCTCCCGGAGACCGCCGCGATCCGCGCCGACGACTCCTGGAGGGTCGCCCCGAGTCCGGACGCCCTGAACGACCGCCGGGTCGAGATCACCGGCCCCACCGACCGCAAGATGACCATCAACGCCCTCAACTCGGGCGCCAAGGTGTGGCTCGCGGACTTCGAGGACGCCTCCGCGCCCACCTGGGAGAACGTGGTCCTCGGCCAGCTCAACCTGAGCGACGCCTACACCCGGAACATCGACTTCACGGACGCCAAGTCCGGCAAGTCGTACGCCCTGAAGGCGAACGAGGAACTCGCCACGGTCGTCATGCGCCCGCGCGGCTGGCATCTGAACGAGCGTCATCTCGTCGACGCGGACGGCACCCCGGTACCCGGCGCGCTGGTCGACTTCGGCCTGTACTTCTTCCACAACGCCGAGCGCCTGCTGGGCCTCGGCAAGGGCCCGTACTTCTACCTCCCCAAGACGGAGTCGCACCTGGAGGCCCGCCTCTGGAACGAGGTCTTCGTCTTCGCCCAGGAGTACGTCGGCATCCCACAGGGCACCGTCCGCGCGACCGTGCTGATCGAGACGATCACGGCCGCGTACGAGATGGAGGAGATCCTCTACGAGCTGCGCGACCACGCCTCCGGGCTGAACGCGGGCCGCTGGGACTACCTCTTCTCCATCGTCAAGAACTTCCGTGACGGCGGAGCGAAGTTCGTCCTCCCGGACCGCAACGCGGTGACGATGACGGCCCCGTTCATGCGGGCGTACACCGAACTCCTCGTCCGCACCTGCCACAAGCGCGGCGCGCACGCGATCGGCGGCATGGCGGCCTTCATCCCGTCCCGCCGGGACGCGGAGGTCAACAAGGTCGCCTTCGAGAAGGTCCGTGCCGACAAGGACCGCGAGGCGAACGACGGTTTCGACGGCTCCTGGGTCGCCCACCCCGACCTGGTGCCGATCGCCATGGAGTCCTTCGACAAGGTCCTCGGCGAGAAGCCCAACCAGAAGGACCGGCTGCGCGAGGACGTCGACGTCAAGGCGGCCGACCTGATCGCCATCGACTCGCTCGACGCCAAGCCCTCGTACGCGGGTCTGGTCAACGCCGTGCAGGTCGGCATCCGTTACATCGAGGCCTGGCTGCGCGGACTCGGCGCGGTCGCGATCTTCAACCTGATGGAGGACGCGGCCACCGCCGAGATCTCCCGCTCGCAGATCTGGCAGTGGATCAACGCGGAGGTCGTCCTCGACAACGGCGAGCAGGTCACCGCCGAGCTGGCCCGCAAG
The DNA here is from genome assembly GCF_055594445.1 of Streptomyces sp. NPDC040589. Taxonomy (NCBI): domain Bacteria; kingdom Bacillati; phylum Actinomycetota; class Actinomycetes; order Kitasatosporales; family Streptomycetaceae; genus Streptomyces; species Streptomyces sp. NPDC040589. The sequence goes on from NZ_JBVIWP010000002.1 coordinate 1,164,462, forward strand.
GTCGCCGCCGAGGAACTCGCCAACCTCCGCGCCGAGATCGGCGACGAGGCCTTCGCGGCCGGCAACTGGCAGCAGGCGCACGACCTGCTGCTGACGGTCTCCCTCGACGAGGACTACGCCGACTTCCTGACACTGCCGGCGTACGAGCAGCTCAAGGGCTGACGCGCGGGCCGGACCGCTAGCGCTCCGAGTGGCCCAGGGTCTTTCCCGGGGCCACTCGGTCGCGTACGGCCTTCTTCACGGCGGTCGGTTCGGGGAAGCCCTGCTCGCGCCGGTCCCAGACGACCTCCTCGCCGACGCGGACGACGAACACGCCGCCCGTGCCCGGCTTCAGCGCCAGTTCCGTCAGCTCCGCCTCGAAGGTCGTGAGCAACTCCTGCGCCAGCCAGGCCGCTCGGGGCAGCCAGCGGCACTGGGTGCAGTACTCGATCTCGACACGGCCACTCATCCGAGGTGCACCGACCAATCCTGTTGGGCCGCGGGCTTGCCGTGCAGGTCGGGGACCTGCTTGAGCCACGCGGGTCGTCCTTCCTGTGTTCTCGCCGCCCGGACGGCCTCCTCGGCGGCGAGCTCCTCCCGGGTGGGGAAGCCGGTGGGCAGCCAGGCCCCGGAGGACCGCACGCGCGCGTGGAGGTACGTCACATACGCCTCGCGTGCCTCGTCCGGGCCGGCGAAGCCGGGCTCGTCGGCGAGCCAGGCGTCGGGCACCTCCGAGAGGATGCCGCGCAGCAGCTCCTCGGTCACCCGGGGAGCCAACTCGGCGTCGGCGGCCCGCACATCCGGCCCGTAGTGGCCGAGGGCGTGGTGCCGGAAGTCGTAGGCCTTGGCCGGGTCGGCGCCGTCCCAGCGGTGGTGGAAGACGAGGGCGGCGCCGTGGTCGATCAGCCACAGGCGCGGGGGCGCGACGCCCAGCGTGGGCCAGACCATCAGGTTGGAGCTGTGGACCGTACGGTCGACGTTCACGGTGAGGGCGTCGAGCCAGACGATCCTGCCCGCCTCCAGGGGGTCGACCGGGAAGACCCGGGCGATCTCCGGCGTGAAGTCCCGGGCGCCCGGCAGACAGTCCATGCCGAGATTGACGCCCGCGCTGGCCGCGTGCAGGTCCCGCACCTCCTGGTGGGGCTCGCTGTCGGCGACCTCCGGGTCGAAGTGCACGAGGACCAGCTCCGGGAACCGCAGCCCGAGGGCGCGGGCCAGTTCGCCCACGATCACCTCGGCGACGAGGGCCTTGTGGCCCTGGGCGGAGCCGGTGAACTTCACGACATAGGTGCCGAGGTCGTCCGCCTCGACGACGCCGGGGACGGAGCCGCCGGATCGCAGGGGTTCGACATAACGGGTCGCGGTGACCTCTCTCAGCATTCTCTCAGGTCACCCACTTCATTGACCTTGCAATCCACGGCCCGCCTCGTAGCTTCCCGACAGGGGAGTTCCGACTGGCATGCACATCATGAAGTGAGCATAGTAACCGAGGGTGAAAGGGCGCCTGATCAGGGCCGAGGCCTGCCAGGCACCCCCCAGCGCCCCCGCCCAGCCGGGCGCCGGACTGGTGACGGCCGTGATCGGCACGCGGTACTTCCTGCGTCTGCCGGTACGGACCCAAAAGGCGACATAAGTCATCTAAAAGGTCATCAATGGCCAAAATGCCTCACATCTGCCTGTTGTATGGATCCACGTACAACGGGAGTGAGGGAGCATGGCCAAGGACATCACGGACGCGGGCCCGCCACCGTCCGCGAGCCTGAAGCCCAATGCGATCGGGTTCCTCGACGCGCTGGTCATCGGGCTCAACGCGACCTCACCGGCGTACTCGGTGGCGGCGGTCATCGGCCCGGTCGTGGCCCTGGTGGGCATCTACGCCCCCGGGGTGATGATCGCGTCGTTCGTGCCGATGCTGCTGATCGCGTCGGCCTTCTACTACCTCAACAAGGTCGACCAGGACTGCGGCACGACCTTCTCGTGGGTCACCCGGGCCATGGGGCCGTGGGCGGGCTGGCTCGGCGGCTGGGCCATCGCCATGACAGGTGTCCTGGTCGTCGGGTCGCTGGCGGATGTCGCCGTGACCTTCTTCCTGCTCGCCGTCGGCCTGGACAGCTGGGCGGACAACGACGTCGTCCGCCAGGTGCTGACCGTGCTGCTCGTCCTGGTGATGACGGCCGTCTGCGTGATCGGCATCGACGTGTCGGCCAAGGTGCAGAACGTCCTCATCCTGGCGCAGGTCGCCTGTCTGCTGGTCTTCGCCGTGGTGGCGCTCTACCGCGTCTACGCCGACACCGGCACCCTCGACTCCATCGAACCGAAGTTCAGCTGGCTCGATCCCTTCGGAGCGGGCGGGGCGTCCCTGACCGCCGCCCTGCTGCTGGGCGTGTTCATCTACTGGGGGTGGGAGTCGGCGGTCAACCTCACCGAGGAGACCGAGGACTCCGCCACCGCCCCGGGCAAGGCGGCCGTGTGGTCGACGGTGCTGCTCCTGGTGACCTACCTCGCGGTCGCGTTCGCGGTCGTGGGGTACGCCGGAACGGCCTATCTGGCCGAGAACGCGGCGGAGGAGGAGTTCATCTTCGCGCTGCTCGCCGAAGAGGCGATGGGCGGCTGGGACTGGGTCGTGCTGCTGGCGGTCTCGACGTCCGCGCTCGCGTCCACGCAGACGACGATCATCCCGGCGTCGCGCACGGGCCTGTCGATGGCCCGCCGGCACGCGCTGCCCGCGCACTTCGGCCGTATCAACCCCCGGTTCCGCACCCCCGACGTGAGCACCTGGTGGGTCGCCGGCATCGCCATCGTCTGGTATCTCGTCCTCTACCAACTCAGCGAGAACGCCCTGTTCGACTCGCTGACCGCGCTGTCCCTGCTGATCGCGTTCTACTACGCGCTCACGGGTGTCGCCTGTGCGGTCTACTACCGCCGCCAGCTGACCCGCAGTGCCCGCAACTTCTTCCTGATCGGGCTCGGCCCCCTGATCGGTGCCGGATTGCTGGCCTGGCTGCTGGTGGAATCCGTGGCGGACATGTCCGACCCCGCCAACTCCTACAGCGGCGTCTCGTGGTTCGGGCTCGGTCCCCCGCTGGTCATCGGGATCGGCATCATCATCACGGGCGTGATCCTCATGGTCGTGTGGCGGCTGATGGCCCCCGTCTTCTGGTCGGAACACCCCAGCGTGGTCGACCCCGACCTCGTCCCCGGCAAGCACGGCAAGGAGTCCTGAGATGTCGGTGGTCCTCGGCTACGACGAGTCCCCGGGCGCCCTGCGCGCGCTGCGGGTCGCGATCGAGGTGGCGGCGGCGTACGGCGAACCGCTGGTGATCGTCTACGGCGCCGCCGCTCCGGGCGTCACGGGCGACGAGTACGCGGCCCACCACGCGGCCGTGCGCGAGGCCGGGAACACCGCGCTCGCTCACGCGGTCCATGCCGCCGACGAGGCGGGCGTGCCCAGCGCCGTCGAGGTCATCGACCAGCGGCCCGCGCAGGCGCTGATCGACGCGGCGGCACGCCATGACGGCCGGGTGATCGTGGTGGGCACCTGGGGCGAGAGCCCGGTGCGCGGGGCCCTGCTGGGCTCGACCCCCCACAAACTGCTGCACCTGTCGAACGTCCCCGTTCTGTGCGTGCCGGCCGAGGAGTCCTGAGGCCCCGCCCCTGGTCAGGAACTGCCCGCGCGCCGTTTCGCGAGCGGGCTGAAGGCGTACAGGTCGAGGATGTCGGGCAGGGGGGCGACGCCGGGGCCGCCCTCGCGGACCCAGGAGACGATGTCCTCGGTCGCGGCCGGGTCGTTGACCAGACCGAACCACACCGGCCGGGCCCCGGCGGCCCGGCCCGCGGCGGACGGCTGTACGACGATGACGTTGGCCTGGTCGCAGACGTCGAGGCACTCGGAGACCCGCACGGGCGCCGCCTCGCGCAGCCGCTCGGTCTGGGCCGCGTGGTCGACGCCGGTCACCTTGCCGGTGCCGCAGCAGCAGTCCCGGCACACGACGACGCGGCACGGAACCCCTCCGGCCGGGGTTGCGGACATGCCGCACCCTTCCTCTCTCCGGGGAGATCCGCCCCGGTGGTTCGTCGAGGAGGCGACCGCGTGAGTCTCCTGGCTCCCGGGCCGATGCCGGTCACAGTGGCGGGACCGCGCCGGATTCACACCGGCTTCCTCGTTCCGCCGTCGCCATGTCGCCGGCCATCATTCCATGCGGCCGGTACGCGGGTTCAGTCCGTCTCGTGAGCGTGCGGCTCGCGTCGACGGCGCCGGCGTCCGGTCACTGCCCGTACGGTTCCCGGCCCGCACGGTCGCGGCGGTAGTGCAGGGGTACATCCGCGCACGGGCGCTCCCCAGGTCACGTTCCCTCCCTGAGCGGGTTGGGCAGCGGCAGATAGCGGGCGTCGGCGCCGTCCGCGCCCGTCCAGCGCAGCAGGAGGTTCGTCTTGGCGGGGAGGGTGGGCGAGGTGAGCAGGGCGGGGATCTCGGGCAGGTCGTGGCGGGCGAGTTCGCGGCGGGCGGCGGGCCAGGGGTCGAGGCCGGGGTGGCGTTCGGCGAGGGCGCCCGCGATCTCGGTGAGGTGGTTGACGACCAGGCAGTACACCAGCCGCTCCCAGCCGGCCTCCCGGGAGACGTCCGGCAGCAGTTTCACGCCCTCGGCGTCCCGGTACAGCGCCTGCACGGGCAGGCCGTCGGCGTCCACGGCGACCAGCGTGTTCTGCAGATGAGCCTCGATGACGACGCCGTGCCGGGCGAAGGCCTCCAGGGCCGGGGGCACCACCTGCGCCAGATACGCCGCCCACCACGCCTCGGGGTCGGCGGCGCGGTCGAGCGGGCTGCCGTCGAAGCCCTCGACGAGTCCGGCGGCGAGCAGCGGGGTCGCGCCGGGCACCAGGTGGCCGGCGAAGCCGTCGCGGACGAGGACGGCCAGGGCCTCGAAGGCGAAGTCGGCGGTGCGGTACCCGCGGTCGCCGAGCCAGGCCGGGGGGCCGTCGAGCGTGCCGAAGTCGTCGAAGGCGGCGCACACGGCCGCGTCGGTCCTGCGTAGGGCGAGCAGGTCGTGGCGCCACAGCCTGCGGATGTCGTTGGTGATGCGCACGTCCAGGCTGAACTTCAGGAAGAGGTCGTGCCCGGGTGCGTAGAGCGTGCGGATCGCGGCGGTGGGCCAGGTGTCGAAGGCGGTCGTGCCGAGCCGGACCAGCCTCCCGTCCGCGAAGGCGGCGGCGAGCTCCGCGCCCGCCAGGTCCAGTTGCCAGGGGTGGGCCGGGAGCAACCGGTAGCCGGGCGGGGCGGTGCCGAGGGCGTCGAGGGCCGAGGTGTCGCCCTCCTCGACGACGCGGTCCTCGCGCAGCCCGAGCAGGGTCAGCGGGAAGCGGGCGTACGCCTCGGGCGCGTACGGCAGCCAGCCCGCGGCCGGGCCGCCGCCGCGCGCCTTGGGGGCCGGGTGGTGGGTGTGGCCGGTGAGCAGGCACTGCTCGGAGCGCAGGTAGGGGGCGTCGGGCGGGGTCGCGCGGTCGCGGGCCTCCAGCAGGGCGGCCACGGCGTCCCTGCTGTCGAGCATCTCGGCGGGCAGTTCGTGGTTGGAAAGACCGGTGTGCCGGCGCAGTTCCTCGGCGACGAGTTTGACCAGCTCGGTGTGGCCGACGCGCTGCCAGCCGTCCGGCCCGTGGACCTCGGGTTCGGCGGGCCGCCGTGTCCCGCGCACCCGCAGCAGACGGTCCCCGCCGGGCAGGCGGTAGATCCGGTGCTCGCCGGTCCGGCGCACCGGCCGGGCCACCTCCCGCAGCAGACAGTTCAGCAGCGGCACGGCGGCGTACGCGTCGGCGGGCGGGGGCATGAGGTCCACGCGATCCACTCGTTTCCCTACGTTCCTTGTGTTCTCTACGTTCCCCACAGCCCTTCCGGGACTTCCGGACTTCCTGGCGGAGATGATCAGTATGTCGGTCGTCGTCATCGCGCCGTGACGCCCTACCCGTACCCGAGGAGCCCGCCCGTGCACCGTTCCCCCACCGCCGAGGCCGAGGTCGCCGACGAACTGGCCGTCGTACGGCCCGGCCTGCTGCCGCGGTACGAGGCCGAACTGCCCGGCGCCCGGGCGGCCGTGCTGTCCCGTCTGTGGCGCGGTCTCGCTCATGATCCGCTGCCCTGGGTGGTCCGCAGGGAGCCGGGCCGGGGCGGGCTGACGCTGTCCCTGTCCGACGGCCGCCGGCTGCACGGCCCGCCGCCGGATCCGTACGCGACCGGCGGCTACGTCACCGTCGTGGGGCTCGACGGGGCGGAGTACGACGATCCGGCGCGGCTGGTGACGGACCTCGCCGTCCCGCACTCCGCTTCCTTCGCCGCCGAACTCGGGCACAGTGTGGCCTCGTTGGCGCTGTCGAGAGCGGGGCAGGAGGGGCACGCGGGGGACGAGTGGCCGGGCAACGACTGGGAGTGGGAGCAGCGGATCGTCGACGGGCATCCGTTCCACCCCACCTGCCGTTCCCGGCCCGGTTTCTCGGTGGCCGAGCAGCTCGCCTACGGGCCCGAGCACCGGCCGCTCGTGGGGCTGGGGCTGGTGCCGGTGCGGGCGGAGGAGTGCATGGTGACCGGGGCGTGGCCGCGGGATCTGCGGGAGGGGCGGCGTGTGGTGCTGCCGGTGCACCCCTGGCAGGCGGCTCATGTGCTGAAGCGGGCGTGCGAGGAGCGGCGGGCCGGGCATCCGCTGATGTCCCTGCGGACGCTCGCGCTGCCCGGCGGGCCACACGTCAAGACCTCGCTCAGCGCCCGGCTGACGTCGTCGGTGCGGGACATCTCGCTGCCCTCGGTGGCCGCGTCCGCGGCGCTGTCGGAGTTCGCCGAGACGCCGGCCGCCCGCACGGACGGCCTGCTGCACGTGACCCGCACCCTGGGCGCCGCCGCGGCCGGTTCCCCCGACTTCGCGGCCGTTCTGCGGGAGTCGCCGCAGACGTACGCCGGGAGCGGTGAACGGGTCCTGCCGGTGGCGGCGCTCGCCACCAGCGCGCTCCCCCGCTCCCCCGCCTGGCTGGCCGGCTTCGCGCGCCTCGCCCTCACCGTCGGTCTGCGGCTGCTGGAGCTGGGCGTGGCCCTGGAGGCACACGGCCAGAACCTCCTCGTGGTCCTCTCGCCGGAGGGCGACCCGCTGCGGCTCGTCTACCGCGACCTGGCCGACATCCGCGTCAGCCCGGCCCGCCTGGCCAGGCACGGCATCACGGTCCCCGACCTGCCCGCCCGAATGGTCACGGACGACGAACGCACGCTCCGCCGCAAGCTGTTCGGCTCACTGGTGGCGGGCGCGCTGGCCGGGACGGCGGGGTCGGGAGCGGCGCTCACCGCGGCACTGAAGACGGCCGTGGACGAGCTCCCGCGCACCCCGGACCTCATGGCACTGCGAGCGGAGCCCCTGCCCACCAAGGCGCTGACGCTGATGCGGCTCTCGCCGCAGACGCCCGGGGACCAGTGGGCGGAACTGCCCAATCCCCTTGCGTGAGCCCCGTTTTGGAGCAGGACCCCGCCGGTCAATAGGATCCGCCGATGATCACAAGAAAACGGCTGGCGGCGGGCGTGGGTGCCCTGCTCGCCGCGTTGACGGCCGGGATCGTCTTCCCGGCCGGAGCGGCCGCCGGCGAACCCACGGGCCAGGCCGCCCCCAAGGTCGACCTCGTCCTCGATGTGAGCGGCTCGATGCGGGCGCGGGACATCGACGGACAGTCGCGGATGGCCGCCGCGAAAAAGGCGTTCAACGAGGTGCTCGACGCGACGCCCGAGGAGGTCGAACTCGGCATCCGCACCCTCGGCGCCGACTATCCCGGGGACGACCGGAAGACGGGCTGCAAGGACACCGCGCAGCTCTACCCGGTCGGCCCGCTGGACCGCACCGAGGCCAAGACGGCCGTCGCCACGCTCACCCCGACGGGCTGGACGCCGATCGGCCCGGCCCTGCTGAAGGCCGCCGACGACCTGGACGGCGGCGACGGCTCCAAGCGCATCGTGCTGATCAGCGACGGCGAGGACACCTGTGCCCCGCTCGACCCGTGCGAGGTGGCCCGCGAGATCGCGGCGAAGGGCATAGGCCTGACCATCGACACGCTGGGCCTGGTGCCGACGGCCAAGCTGAGCAGGCAGCTGAGCTGCATCGCGGAGGCCACCGGCGGCACGTACACCTCGGTGGAGCACCAGGACGAACTCACCGACAAGGTCAACCAGTTGGTGGACCGGGCGGCCGATCCGGTGGTGACGCCGGTGGCGACCGAGGGCGCGTCCCGGTGTGTGGAGGCACCGACGCTGAAGTCGGGCCTGTACACCGACCGGGAGGAGTTCGGGCAGCAGCGCTGGTACCGGGTGGAGGTCCTGCCGGGGCAGGAGCTGCGCGCTTCGGTGAGTGTCGCGGCCGACCGGGCCGTGAACCCCGGCTACGGCGTGCTGATGCGGGCCGTGACGGTCAAGGGCCGGGAGATCGTGCGCGGCGAGGCGGCGGGCAACGGCCGTACGGACGTGATCTCGACGGGGCTCAGATACCCCGAGCCCGAGCGCGACGACACCGACGGTGACAGCGACAAGCCGGCCGCGGAGACCGTGTGCCTGGCGGTCACCCACTCCTTCTCGGCTGCCTCCGGTGTGAAGACCACGCCCGGGCTGCCGCTGGAGCTGACCGTCGATGTCGTGGACGGCCCGAGCGGGGCGGGCGACGTGGCCTCCTTCGGTCTCGGCCGCGGCTGGTGGCTGCTCGGCGCGCTGATCCTCACCGGCTTCCTGGCCGGTCTCGTCTGGGGCTGGCTGTCGCGCTGGCGGTTCGCGGTCTGGAGGACCAACTGATGCGAGTGGTACGTGCGTTGAGCGCCGCGTTGCTGACCCTGGGCCTGGCGGCCGCTCCCGCCGCGGCCGACTCCTCGCCGAGTCCGTCGCAGGACACCTCGGCGGCGCCCACTCAGGCGGGCACCTCCTTCCGTTCCGCGACGGAGATCGAGCAGGGGCAGCGCGCCACGGCGAGCGGCTCCACGGGCGACTACCTGTACTGGTCGTTCCCCGCCGACACCGGGCAGCGACCCACGGTCGCGGCGACGGTGAAGCTGCCGGACACCCACGCCGCGCAGACCTGGCAGATCGACGTGTACGACGGTCTGCGGCGCCGCCAGGCCTGTCAGTACGGTGCGCAGACGCGCACCGCCGCCGCGGACGCCGCCTCCGTCGAGCTGGCCTGCGTGCTGCGCACGGTCCGCTCCTGGTCGGAGCCCTGGGCGAACGACCCGCTGCCGGGCACGTACTACGTCCGGCTGACGGCGACCGGCGTCGCCGCCTCCGACCTGGGCCTCCCGGTCGACTCCGAAGTACGGGTGGACTCCCGCGACATCGGCGGCTCGGCGGCGGTGGACGGCTCGCTGGCCGAGCCGCTGGTGCCGGGGATCGCGACGAGGTCCGGGGACGAGGAGGAGTCCTCGGCGGTCCTGGCCGGGCTCGGACCCGAGGACGGCTGGGCGTCCGGCTGGTGGTCGGACCGGTGGGTGTGGACCGCGGTGGGCGGGGCGCTGGCCGCGCTGGCGGGGGTCGCCGGGTACGCGCTGACGCGCGGCTCGGGGCGGCCGTCACGGGTGCCGCCGACTGCCTGACCTTCTCCTGGACTCAGAAGGCCCGCTTGGTGCGGGCCTTCTGTCATGTCTCGCGCAGCGCCTTGGCGAGCGTGCCCTCGCCGCTCACCTCGACCCGGCCCTCCCGGACGGCCTGGACCAGGCTCAGCTCGCCCCGGCCGATGGCCGTGCACGTCCCGGTGTCCAGCACCAGCAGGGCGTCCGGCTCACCGGGTGCGGGCCCGTCACCGTACACGGGCCCGCGCCCGGCACCGGCGTGGAGGTGGAAGTGTCCTTCCTCCAGCCGGACTTCGACAAGCCCCTCCCCGTCCAGCTGACGCAGCAGGGGCAGGGCGAACCAGTGCGCCCGTACCGCGTCCGTCGGCCGCCGCTCCCCCAGTTCGGCCTGCCCCCACTCCCCCAGCGTCTGGAGCACCGGCAGCAACTCCCGTCCTCGATCGGTGAGTTCGTACACCGAGGCCGCGCCGGGCGGTGGCATCCGGCGCCGGGTCGCGAGGCCGTCGCGTTCCATGTCCCTGAGCCGGGAGGCGAGTACGTCCGTGCTGACGCCGGGCAGGTCCGCGTGCAGGTCGGTGTAGCGGCGGGGACCAGCGAGGAGCTCACGGACGATCAGCAGGGTCCAGCGGTCGCCGACCAGGTCGAGCGCGCGGGCGGCGGAACAGTACTGGTCGTAGCTTCGGCGAGGTGGCATGCGACGCAGTCTAGACAAGTTGTTGGACTTTCCAAGCGGCTACTTGGTAAAACCAAGCAACACCAATCGGCCGAGGGGAAGCGCGCGCATGGAGTTCCGGCAGTCGAGCAAGCTCAGCGAGGTCTGTTACGAGATCCGCGGCCCGGTGATAGAACACGCCAACGCGCTGGAGGAGGCGGGCCACAGTGTGCTGCGCCTGAACACCGGCAACCCCGCGCTCTTCGGGTTCGAGGCGCCGGAGGAGATCCTCCAGGACATGATCCGGATGCTGCCGCAGGCGCACGGGTACACCGACTCGCGCGGCGTCCTGTCCGCCCGCCGGGCGGTCGCCCAGCGCTATCAGACGCTGGGCCTGGAGGTCGGCGTCGACGACGTCTTCCTCGGCAACGGCGTGTCGGAGCTGGTCTCCATGGCCGTACAGGCATTGCTGGAGGACGGCGACGAGATCCTCATCCCCGCCCCGGACTTCCCCCTGTGGACCGCGGTGACGACCCTCGCGGGCGGCAAGGCGGTGCACTACCTGTGCGACGAGCAGGCCGACTGGTACCCGGACCTGGACGACATGGCGTCGAAGATCACGGACCGGACGAAGGCGGTCGTGATCATCAACCCGAACAACCCCACCGGCGCGGTCTACCCGAAGGAGATCGTCGAGGGCATCCTCGACCTCGCCCGGCGGCACGGCCTGATGGTCTTCGCCGACGAGATCTACGACCAGATCCTCTACGACGACGCCGTGCACCACTCGGCCGCCGCGCTCGCCCCCGACCTGGTGGTCCTCACCTTCTGCGGGCTGTCGAAGACCTACCGCGTCGCGGGCTTCCGCTCCGGCTGGCTGGTGGTCACGGGCCCGAGGCAGCACGCCAAGGACTACCTGGAGGGCCTCACCATGCTGGCCTCCATGCGGCTGTGCGCCAACGCGCCCGCCCAGTACGCCATCCAGGCCGCGCTCGGCGGGCGGCAGTCCATCGGCGACCTCACCAAGCCGGGCGGGCGGCTGCTGGAGCAGCGGGACGTGGCCTGGGAGAAGCTCAACGAGATCCCGGGCGTGACCTGCGTGAAGCCGAAGGGCGCGCTGTACGCCTTCCCGCGCGTCGACCCCAAGGTGCACAAGATCCACGACGACGAGAAGTTCGTCCTCGACCTGCTGCTGCGGGAGAAGATCCAGGTGGTCCAGGGCACGGGCTTCAACTGGCCGACCCCGGATCACTTCCGGATCCTGACCCTGCCGCACGCCGATGATCTGGAGGCGGCCATCGGGCGGATCGGGCGGTTCCTGGGCGGGTACCGGCAGTAGCGGGCGGCGAGGAGCGAACAGCTGGGGCGGAGTGCGTCAGGTCCGAGAAGGACGCTCCGCCGACCTGCACCTGAAGGGCATGTGAGGGACTCCAAGCGGATACACGGCCCCCGGCTCGCTTTCGGACAACCGGAATGGGGCTCCTTCCTCTCCTGCGCGACGGCCGGAACCCGCCGTTGAGAGTGCCGGGCAGGGGGGAATGTCGTCCTGAGTCCTTCCCCCTGTCAGGAGTGGAGACGAGCGATGGGCACCACAACCGGTGAGACCCGGGTCGGCGTCGCGGAGCAGCCGGCGAGCATTCAGTTGCCCGGCATCGTGCTCGGCGTCGGGATGGGCGGGTTCGCCGACGGCATCCTGCTGCACCAGTTGCTCCAGTGGCACCACATGCTCTCCAGCACCAACCAGGATCGCATCGGGGTGAAGTACTACGATCCCCACACCGTCTCCGGCCTGGAGATGAACACCCTGTGGGACGGCGTCTTCCACACCGTGTGCTGGCTCTCGGTCCTGCTCGGTCTGGCCGTCCTGTACTCGCGGGTCACCCACGACCGGCTGCGGGTGTGGACCTCTCGCGTGCTGTGGGGCTGGATGCTCGTCGGCTGGGGCTTGTTCAACCTCGTCGAGGGTGTGCTGGACCATCACATCCTCGGCATCCACCACGTCTACGCCGGTGACGGCCAGGTCTGGTGGGACATCGGCTTCCTCGTTCTCGGCGCGCTGCTGGTCGCCGGCGGCCATCTGCTCCAGCGCAGCGGCCGACGCGCCTGATGGGCCACCAGTTCCACGAGCAGGGGCACCACGCGGGCAGCGGCATCCTGGAGTGGCTGCTGCCCGCGCTCATGCTGTCGGCCCTCGCCGGCGGCTACCTGCTGCTCGTCCGCCGCGCGCGGCACCGCAATCCCGCCATGGGCTGGAGCCGGTGGCGGACCGGCTGGTTCCTGGGCGGGATCCTGCTGTGCGGTGTGGCGCTGCTGCCGCCCGTGGCCCCCTTCGCCCAGGAGGACTTCCGCGGGCACATGGTCCAGCACCTGCTCATCGGCATGTACGCGCCGCTCGCCCTGGTCCTGGCCGCCCCCGTCACCCTCCTGCTGCGCACCCTGCCCGCCCGCCGTGGGCGGCAGCTGACCTCCCTGCTGCACAGCCCGCCGGCCCGTGCGCTCACCCACCCGGTGGTCTCGCTGGTGCTCTCCACAGGCAGCCTCGCGGTGCTGTACTTCACCCCGCTCTACAACGCGACCATGACCAGCCCGGCAGGACACTGGCTGCTGCACGCGCACTTCCTGCTGTCCGGCTGCCTGTTCGCCCACGTCATCGCCGGGCCCGACCCGGCCCCCGCCCGGGCGGGCGTGCGGGCGCGGCTGGTCTGCCTGGGCGTGGCGATCGCGGCGCACGCGGTGATCTCCCAGCTGATGTACGGCGGCTTCTGGGCCGACATCCACGCGCCGATCGACCAGGTGCGGGGCGGCGCGGAGATCATGTACTACGGCGGCGACATCGCCGAGCTGCTGCTGGCCGCCGCTCTGGTCGCCACCTGGCGGCCCGAGCCCCGGCGCCCGGCGAACCGTGCCGCAGGGCGGGGAGCGGTCCCGGCGCCGAATGTCAGTGGCGGGTCGTAGCCTTCGAGCAGGTGGGGCGAGTGCCCCGGGGCCTGTGCCGGAGAGGAGCGCGCCGTGACCCGACCGCCGACCGCCGCGCAGCGGCGTGTCATCGACGCCGCCGACCCGGTGACCGGGCGGCTCAGGGCTACGGAGGCGCAGCTCGCCGCGCTGGTGAAACGCGGGCTGGCTTTCCGGCACCCCCGGCCGCCGCACGATCACTTTCTGACCCCGGAGGGGCATCGGGTGCGGCAGGGCGTGACGGGGACGCCCGAGCCGGCCGGTGAGGCCCCCGCGTCGACGGGCGTCTTCGCGGCGCGCGTCGGGGGCGAGGAGACGGCGCCGGAAGCCGGGGGGCCGGTCCGGCGCCGTGAGGTGCACAGCGCCTGGCAGGGCCTGCTGGAGCTGCGCCGGATGACCAACCCGGACGGGGCCGTGGACCGGCCGTGCGGCTGGGAGCGTACGCATCTGGCGGAGGCCGCCGCGCTCGCCCTGGAGGCGGCCGGGCACCCTCCGGCCGGGCCGGGGCCGGGCGCCTCGGGGTACCGGGTGCGGACGACTCCGCAGCCGGAGGCCGTGGCCGTGCACGAGCCGGACGGCGAGGCACTGCGCGCCTGCGCGGCGACCCTGGAGGGGGCAGGCTGGCAGGTGAGCGACCACCGCGAACCGCGCGCCGGAACCCGGTATCTCCTGGCTTCGCCGCGCAGAGCGTGATGGGCATGCCAAGATCGGTGGCTCGTTGCGCGATGCATGAGAGTCCGGTGCGAGAGGGGAATGCCGTGAGCGAGCCGTTTTCCGTCCCTGTGACCGTCCGTGGTTACGAGACCGACGTACAGGGTCACCTCAACCAGAGCGTGTACCTGAACTACGCGGAACACGCCCGCTGGTCGCTGCTGCACGCCGCGGGCATCAGCCAGTCCGCACTCACGGGAACCGGCGTGGGCCCGGTGGCCCTGGAGACGACCATCCGCTACAAACGTGAGCTGCTCGCGGGCGACGAGGTCGAGGTGACCTGCGCCTTCGACTGGGGCAGCGGCAAGACGTTCCGTATCGAACAGACCGTCCGCAAGACCGACGGCACGGTGGCCGCCGAGATCACGGCGGTCGGCGGCATCCTGGACCTCAAGGAACGCAGGCTGGTCGCCGACCCCGCGAAGGTCTTCAAGGAACTGGCCACGGATCCGGGCCTGTTCGGCCTCTAGGCGGCCCGGGTCGCGCCGGTGATCTCCTCGCCCGCCTCCATGGGGTGGGTGACGTCCTGCGCGTCCTTGTTGCCCAGGTGGTTGAAGACCAGGTTCAGCAGGACCGCCGCCACACAGCCCGTGGAGATACCCGAGTCCAGGACGATCCGCGCCGTCTCCGGGAAGGCGTGGTAGAACTCCGGCGCCGTGATGGGGATGATGCCGACGGCCAGGGAGACGGCCACGATCAGGACGTTGTTGTCCTTGTCCAGGCCGGCCCTGACCAGGGTCTGGATGCCGCTGGCGGCGACCGAGCCGAACAGCACCACGCCGGCGCCGCCGAGCACCGGGCGCGGTACGACGGCGATCAGCGAGGCGGCCATGGGGCACAGGCCCATCAGCACCAGGAAGCCGCCGCCGGTGGCGACGACGTACCGGCTGCGGATCCTGGTCATGGCGACCAGGCCGATGTTCTGCGCGAAGGCGCTGCACATGAAGCCGTTGAAGAGCGGGCTGACGGCCGAGCCGAGAGTGTCGGCGCGCAGGCCGGCCGCGATGGTCTTCTCGTCGGCCGGGCGGTCGACGATCTCGCCCAACGCCAGCATGTCGGCGGTTGATTCGGTCATCGAGACCACCATCACGACGCAGAGGGAGATGATCGCGGCGGCCTGGAACTGCGGGGCGCCGAAGTGGAACGGGGTCGGGAAGCCGATGACGGCCGCGTCCGCGACCGGACCGAAGTCCGTGGCGCCGAAGGGGATCGCGATCAGCGTGCCCGCGACCAGGCCGAGCAGCACGGCGATCTGCTTGACGAAGCCGGTGGTGAAGCGGCGCAGGAGCAGCACGATCAACAGGGTGACGGCGGCCAGGCCCAGGTTGGTCGCCGAACCGTAGTCGTGCGCCGCCGGGTCGGGTCCCTGGGCCCAGCCGAAGGCGACCGGGAGGAGGGAGACGCCGATGAGGGTGATGACCGTCCCGGTGACCACCGGCGGGAAGAAGCGCACCGCCTTGCTGAAGAAGGGGGCGGCGATGACGCCCAGGAGTCCGGCGACGATGACCGCGCCGAAGATGATCGGCAGGGCGTCGGACTTGTCCTCGGTGGAGGCGACGATCGCGGTCATGGGGGCGACACCGGCGAAGGTGACGCCGTTGACGAAGGGCAGCCGGGCTCCGATCTTCCAGATGCCCAGGGTCTGCAGGAACGTGGCGAGGCCCGCGGTGAACAGGCAGGCGCCGGTGAGGAAGGTCAGATCGGTGGCGGTCAGGCCGATGGCCGCGCCGACGATCAGGGGTGGGGCGACGACTCCGGCGTACATGGCGGCCACGTGCTGGAGGCCGGTCGTCGCCATCTTGAGCGCGGGGAGTTTTTCGTCAACGGGGTGGTCGGCCACGGCGGCGTCCCTCCGGTCGGGTACACGGCCGCGTCCATGGCTGCCGTGGGTGTCAAGGAGGTGGTGCGGGTGGTCGTGCGGGACCGGACATGCGGGTGACGGGGACCGTTCCGGGGCGCACGCATCCGCGCGCCCCGGAGACGGCGCCGTGGTCCCCGCTCGGGTCCACGGCCACCGGCCGGGAGCCGTCCCTCCCGGCCGGAGTCATGGGGTGTTCAGCCCTGCGCGGCGATCCTCGCCAGCCGCTGGGCCTCGTCCCGCGTCGAGCGGGCGATGGCGTCCTCGTCGGCCGTGAGCAGCCGCCCGTCCTCGACGATCTGCCGGCCGTCGACGAAGGAGGCCGTGACCGGTGCCGCCGCGCCGAAGACCAGGGCGGTCACGGGGTCGGCGATGGAGGCATGGGCGACCGTGTCCAGCTTCCACAGGACCAGGTCGGCGAGCTTGCCCGGCTCCAGGGAGCCGGTCTCCGCCGCCCGGCCCAGGACCTGGGCACCGCCGTAGGTGCCCAGGCGCAGGGCCTGACGGGCATTCAGGGCGGCTTCCCTGTGCGGGCCGAGGCGGTTGATGAGGAGGGCGTTGCGCAGCTCGGTGTGGAGTTCGCCGGACTCGTTCGAGGCGGTGCCGTCGACGCCGAGGCCGACCGGGACGCCGGCCGCGAGCATGTCCGGGACACGGGCGATACCGGCCGCGAGGCGGGCGTTGGAGGAGGGGCAGTGCGCGACGCCCGTCCTGGTCCGGGCGAAGGCGGCGATGTCGGAGTCGTTCATGTGGACGCAGTGCGCCATCCACACGTCCTCGCCGAGCCAGCCGGTGGACTCGAAGTAGTCGGTCGGGCCCATGCCGAACAGTTCGTGGCAGAACTTCTCCTCCTCCACGGTCTCCGAGCCGTGGGTGTGGAGCCGTACGCCGAGCCGGCGGGCGAGCTGGGCGCCGTCCCGCAGCAGTGCGGTGGAGACGGAGAAGGGCGAGCAGGGCGCGACGGCGACCTGGGTCATGGCGCCGAAGGAGGAGTCGTGGTGCCGCCGGACGGTCTCCTCGGTCGCGGCCAGCGCGCCGTCCAGGGTCTCGACGGCGAAGTCCGGGGGCAGGCCGCCGTCCTTCTCGCTGCGGTCCATGGAGCCGCGCGCGAGGGTGAAGCGGACGCCCATGTCGCGGGCGGCGCCGATGATCGCGCCGGACAGGTCGCCGGAGCCCCGCGGGAAGACGTAGTGGTGGTCCATGGTGGTGGTGACGCCGCCGCGGGCCATCACCGCGAGCGAGCCCTGGGCCGCCGCGCGCACCATCCGCTCGTCGATGCGCGCCCAGACCGGGTAGAGCGCGACCAGCCAGTCGAAGAGGTTGTGGTCCGTGGCCAGACCCCGGGTGATCCACTGGTAGAAGTGGTGGTGGGTGTTGACCAGGCCGGGGGTCACCAGGTGACCGGAGGCGTCGATACGGCGTACGACGTTCTCCAGGCCCTCGGGGGCCGTGCCCGCGCCGAGCGACTCGATGCGGTTGCCGGCGAGGACGACGTACCCGGAGGCGTACTCGGTGTCGTTCGCGTCGACGGTCGCGATCGCGCAGTTCTCGATGACGATGCGCCGGTCTGCTGCCATGGTTCGTCCTTTGCGCTGTTGTGGAGTGGGCACGGCAGGACCCCGGAAGTTTGAGTGCCGTGGCCGGAGAGACGGGTTCCCGGCCACGGGTGCCGAAAGAGGGAACGTCAGAGATTGGTGAGGTCCACGGGGATGCGCGCCTCGCAGCCGTCCCGCAGGATCGTCGCCTCGATCAGGCCGTAGGGACGGTCGGCGGCGAAGTACACCTCGTTGTCGTTCTTCAGCCCGAACGGCTCCAGGTCGACCAGGAAGTGGTGCTTGTTCGGCAGGGAGAAGCGGACCTCGTCGATCTCGCCGCGGTTCTCGATGATCCGCGACCCCATCTGGTACAGGGTCTGCTGGAGCGACAGCGAGTACGTCTCGGCGAAGGCCTGGAGCATGTGCTTCCTGGTCTGCTCGTAGGACTTCTCCCAGTGGGGCATGCGCTGGTCGTCGTCGGTCCAGTTGAAGCGCCAGCGGCCGGAGACCTGGGTGGCCAGGATGCGGTCGTAGGCCTCCTTCAGCGTCGTGTACTTGTCCTTGACGTAGCCCCAGAACTCGGAGTTGGTCGAGTTCATCACGACGAGGTCCTTCAGACCGGAGATCACCTCCCACG
Organism: Streptomyces sp. NPDC040589; assembly: GCF_055594445.1. Classification (NCBI taxonomy): domain Bacteria; kingdom Bacillati; phylum Actinomycetota; class Actinomycetes; order Kitasatosporales; family Streptomycetaceae; genus Streptomyces; species Streptomyces sp. NPDC040589. The sequence continues at coordinate 1,182,356 of NZ_JBVIWP010000002.1, forward strand.
ACGAGCCGTCGTACGTGATCTGCGTGAGCCGTGTCTCCTGGCCCTTGCGGACGAAGGAGTGCTTGACCTCGTCGGCGCCGATGAACCGCGAGTTGGCGTCGGCGGCCTCGATCCGCTCCCAGGCGTACTCCTCGATGCGGATCCGGGCCGTCTTGATCGGCTCCTGCGAGGTCACGAAGTGCCGGGCGAGGTGGATGCCGAACTGCTCGGCCGACTCTATGCCGTGCTCCTTGGCGAACGCGTACACCGTGTTCTTGGTGGTGTCGGTCGGCAGGACGTTGGCGTTCGAGCCGGAGTAGTGGACCTCCTCCATGTCGCCGCTGAGCGACACGGACACGTTCAGATCCTTGATGTGGTGGGTGGCGCCGTCCCGCGTGATCTTTACGACTCGGTTCTCGGCCTTGCCGTACTGGTTCTGTCCCAGGATCGTGGGCATCTCTAGCTAGCTCCCTCGGTATACGGAGTAGCCGAACGGGTTGAGCAGCAGCGGTACGTGGTAGTGCTCGCCCGGTACGACGGCGAACGTGATCGCCACCTCCGGGAAGAACACACCGGCGCCGCTGTCCCGATTCGCGGGGGCGTCCTGCTGCGCATCGGCTTGCTTCTTCGCGACGTTCGCGAACTTCTCGAAGTACGGCTCCACCGCGAAGTCGAGCCGTACGTGGGTGGTCCCCTCCGGCAGAGCCGGGAGGTCCTTGCACCGGCCGTCCGCGTCGGTCGCGGAGCCGCCGAGCGCCTGCCAGTCCGCCTCACGCCCCGAGCGGGCGGACAGGCGGACGGCGACGCCCCCGGCGGGGCGGCCGACGCTGGTGTCCAGGATGTGGGTGGACACGGACGCGGTGGCGGAGGTGCTCATGCTGCTGTCAGTCCTCTTCGACGAGTCGGGCCAGACGGATGCGGTTGATCTTCCCCAGTTCGGTGCGGACGATCTCCCGCTCCCGCTCCGGCGGGTTGCCGATCCGTTCCCTGACCGCGTCGCGCATCTGCTCGCCGGTCCGGCCGGTGGCGCAGATCAGGAAGACATGGCCGAACCTCTCCTGGTAGGCGAGGTTCAGTTCGAGCATCTCCGCCCTGAGTGCGTCGGAGGCGCCGGACATGCCGCGCTGCTCCCGGGCCGAGGTGGGGTCGCCGGCCTTGGGGCGGCCGATGGGCGGGTGGCCGGCCATGGCCTCTTCGAGGTCCGTGACCGTCAGTTCCGCCATGGCGGCGTCGCTCGCGGCGTACAGGTCCTCGGGGGTGGCGTAGGGGCGGGCGGCGAGCAGCCGCTTCGCCCACGCCGTGGAGGCGCACGCCTCGTGGAGCGTGGTGAGGGCCGCGTTCTCCTCGACGGTGTTGAACCGGGCCAGGCCCGGCGGCGTGGAAGTGGAAGTCACGGGAGCCTCCGTGGCCGGATACGGCCTTCGTGCTGAACGGGCGTGCCGATAGCTAACGCCCTCCCGCGACGGCACGTCAACAGTTTGTTGAAAATTCGCGACGCCGAAACGGACGGGATACGGAGGCCGGTCAGGCCCCCTTCTCGCGGTTCAGGTAGTTGTAGACGGTGAAGCGGCTGACGCCGAGGGCGCTCGCCACGGTCTCCACCCCGTGCCGCACGGAGAAGGCGCCGCGCGCCTCGAGTATCCGTACGACCTCCTGCTTCGCCTTGCGGTCCAGGTCGGCCAGCGGCCCCTTGCGGCGCTCCATCGCGGCGAGGATGTGATCGAGGGAGTCGGCGAGCTGCGGCAGCCGTACGGCGACGGCGTCACTTCCTTCCCAGGCGAGGACGACGTCGTCGGGGCCGGCCTCGTCCGGCGGGATCATCTCGCCGCCCATGGCGTCGACCAGGGGCTTCACGGCCGCGATGAACGGCTCGTCCCCCGCGCCGCTCACGCCTCACCCTCCTCGGCCACGTTGACCTGGAGCGAGATCCGGGTGGCGCCGGCCTCCAGGGCCTTGCGGAGCAGGGCGTCCACGGCGGTGAGCACCGCGTCGGCGCCACCCTCCGCGGTGTTGCCGAACGGGCCGACGTCCACGGCGTCCAGCTCGGCGGCCTCCACGACCTCGCGGGCCACCAGCGCGTGCGCGGGCGCCTCGTCCAGGTCGAAGGGCTCGGTCGTGAACTCCACTCTCAGTCGCACGCGCTCAACCTAACGCGCGGGACGGACTTTCCGGCAGCCCCTCTTGACAGCCCTCGCGCACCACGGGCAATCTTCCGTTAAGCAGAAACATGATTCCGCAATACGGAATACCTTCTGGAAGATACGTCGGAAGACAAGGAAGGGAGCGCCGACCCGATGGGATTCGCAGACCAGCGCTTCAACGTCAACCTGTCGATCCTCTTCACGGAGCTCCCCCTCCTGGAGCGTCCCGCTGCCGCCGCCGCGGCCGGCTTCACCGCGGTCGAGCTGTGGTGGCCCTGGACCGACTCACCCGTCCCCGAGCGGTCCGAGCTCGACGCCCTGCAGCGGGCGATCGAGGAGGCGGGCGTCCGGCTCACCGGCCTGAACTTCTACGCCGGGCGGCTCCCGGGCCCGGACCGCGGCGCCCTGTCGATCCCCGGCGAGGAGTCGGAGCGGTTCCGCGCCAACATCGACGTGGCCGCCGACTTCGCCGCCTCCCTGGGCTGCACGGCCCTCAACGCCCTGTACGGCAACCGCGTCGAGGGCGTGGACCCGGCCGAGCAGGACGCGCTGGCGCTGGAGAACCTGACCCTCGCAGCCCGGGCCGCGGAACGGATCGGCGCGGTTCTGCTGATCGAGGCGCTGAACCAGCCCGAGTCACCGCTGTACCCGCTTGTGTCCGCCCCGGCGGCCGTGGACGTCGTCGACAAGGTCAACGAGGCGACGGGCCTGGGCAACGCCCGGTTCCTGATGGACCTCTACCACCTGTCCATGAACGGCGAGGACCTCCCGTCGGTGATCGAGCGGTACGCCGCGAAGACCGGTCACGTCCAGATCGCCGACAACCCCGGCCGCGGCGCCCCCGGGACGGGCTCACTCCCCCTCGAAGACCTCCTCGACCAGCTGCGGAAGGCGGGCTACGACGGCTGGGTCGGCCTCGAGTACAAGCCGGGCGACCGCCCGAGCGCCGAGGCCTTCGACTGGCTGCCCCGCTGACCCCCGCACCGAAAGGCACCCCATCATGAGCAGCACACTTCCCAAGGTCGCTTGGATCGGCCTCGGCATCATGGGCTCCCCCATGTCCGAGAACCTGATCAAGGCGGGTTACCAGGTCACCGGCTTCACGCTGGAGCAGGACAAGCTGGACCGCCTCGCGGCGGCGGGCGGCACCGCCGCCCGCTCCATCGCCGAGGCCGTGAAGGACGCCGACGTCGTCATCACGATGGTCCCGGCCTCCCCCCAGGTCGAGGCCATCTCCTACGGGCCGGACGGCATCCTGGAGAACGCGAAGTCCGGCGCCCTGCTGATCGACATGTCCTCGATCACGCCGCAGACCTCGGTCGACCTGGCGAAGGCCGCCAAGGACAAGGGCATCCGCGTCCTGGACGCCCCCGTGTCCGGCGGTGAGGCCGGGGCCATCGAGGCCGTGCTGTCCATCATGGTCGGCGGCGAGCAGAGCGACTTCGACACCGCGAAGCCGATTCTCGAGGCGCTCGGCAAGACCATCGTGCTGTGCGGACCGCACGGCTCCGGCCAGACCGTGAAGGCCGCCAACCAGCTGATCGTCGCCGTGAACATCCAGGCGTGCGCCGAGGCCGTGGTCTTCCTTGAGAAGTCCGGCGTGGACCTGAAGGCGGCCCTGGACGTCCTCAACGGCGGACTCGCCGGCTCGACCGTGCTGACCCGCAAGAAGGACAACTTCCTCGGCCGGGACTTCAAGCCGGGCTTCCGTATCGACCTGCACCACAAGGACATGGGCATCGTCACGGACGCCGCCCGCACCGTCGGCGCGGCCCTGCCCGTCGGCGCCGTGGTCGCCCAGCTCGTCGCGAGCCTGCGCGCGCAGGGCGACGGCGGCCTGGACCACTCGGCGCTGCTGCGGGCCGTGGAGCGGCTGTCCGGCGCGCAGGTCTGACCCCCTCCAGACCCTCGTAGGCCCGGGGGTCCCCCGCACCCCGGGCGGCGCCGCCGCTGACACCTGTCCTGTCGCGCCCAAAGGGGCGGCGCCGCCCGGCCCAGCCATACCCACCACTTCAACAAACTGTTGACGCCCGGTTCGCCCCGACCCTAGGCTCCACGAAGCGGAAACATTTTTCCGCTGCCCTCTCGTATCGGAAGGTCACGATGTCGCAGCGCGTGCTCACCACCGAGTCCGGCGCCCCCGTCGCCGACAACCAGAACTCCGCCACCGCCGGCGCCGGCGGCCCGCTCCTGCTCCAGGACCAGCATCTGCTGGAGAAGCTGGCGCGCTTCAACCGCGAGCGCATCCCGGAGCGTGTGGTGCACGCCCGCGGCTCGGGCGCCTACGGCCACTTCGAAGTGACCGACGACGTCACGGAGTTCACGTACGCCGACTTCCTGAGCACCGTCGGCAGGCGCACCGAGGTGTTCGTGCGCTTCTCCACCGTGGCCGACTCGCTCGGCGGCGCGGACGCGGTGCGCGACCCGCGCGGTTTCGCGGTCAAGTTCTATACGGAGAAGGGCAATTACGACCTCGTCGGGAACAACACCCCGGTGTTCTTCATCAAGGACCCGATCAAGTTCCCGGACTTCATCCACTCGCAGAAGCGCGACCCGTTCACGGGCCGTCAGGAGCCGGACAACGTCTGGGACTTCTGGGCGCACTCCCCCGAGGCCACACACCAGGTGACCTGGCTGATGGGCGACCGCGGCATCCCGGCCTCGTACCGGCACATGAACGGCTACGGCTCGCACACCTACCAGTGGACGAACAGCGCGGGCGAGGCCTTCTTCGTCAAGTACCACTTCAAGACCAACCAGGGCATCCGCTGCCTCAGCGCCGAGCAGGCCGCGGAGACCGCCGGCAGGGACGCGAACTCCCACCAGACGGATCTGCTCCAGGCCGTCGAACGGGGCGTGCGCCCGTCCTGGACCCTCTACGTCCAGCTCATGCCGGCGGCAGAGGCGGACGGCTACCGCTTCAACCCGTTCGACCTGACCAAGGTCTGGCCGCACCAGGACTACCCGCTGCGGCGCGTGGGCCGGCTGGTGCTGGACCGCAACCCGGACAACGTCTTCGCCGAGGTCGAGCAGGCCGCGTTCTCCCCGAACAACTTCGTGCCGGGCATCGGTCCCTCCCCCGACAAGATGCTCCAGGGCCGTCTGTTCGCCTACGCGGACGCCCACCGCTACCGCCTGGGCGTCAACCACACGCAGCTGGCCGTCAACGCGCCCAAGGCCACGACCGCCCGGAACTACGGCCGGGACGGCTTGATGGCGTCCAACGCCCAGGGCCGCGCGGCGAAGAACTACGAGCCGAACTCCTACGACGGCCCGGCCGAGACCGGCCGCCCGCTGTCGGCCCCGCTGGCGGTCGCCGGCCACACGGGCACCCACGCGGCGCCCCCGCACACCAAGGACGACGACTTCTTCCAGGCCGGCGAGCTGTACCGGCTGATGTCCGCTGAGGAGAAGTCACGGCTGATCGCGAACATCGCCGGCGGCCTCTCCCAGGTCTCCCGCGACGACGTGATCGACAAGAACCTCGCGCACTTCCACGCCGCCGACCCCGAGTACGGGCGGCGCGTGGAGGAGGCGGTCCGCGCTCTGCGCGAGGACTGAACTCCCTGACCGCGTCCGACCGCGCGGGGCGACCCGGATGAGGGGTGGTCGCCCCGGGCACGGACGCGGGCAGGGTGTGGACCGCGGCGGCTGCGAGCCAGTGCGGTGGTGAAGGACCGGGAGCGGGCTTCTCGACCCGAGGGAAGACCGTTCCGGGCTCCGTCGCACCCGCCGCGGTCCCAGTACGCCTGCTTGCACCCTCCAGACCCCGTCCGGCGGCGCGAATGTCCTGTCGCGCCCAGCCTCGCGCCGCCGGACGGCTACCAGCCCGTTCAGGGTGCGGAACAGGTGCGTCCGCAGGAGCCTGAAGGCATGGCACATCCCACCGAGCATCCGCATGTCGTGGTCCACTCCCCCGCCCTGGACGGATCCCGCCGGGTCACCCTGGGCGAGGAACCCCTGGGCGTCGCCACCCACGCCGACGACGTCGCCGAGATCCTGCGGCTGGCCGACCTGTACGTCACCGATGTAGCGGAGAGCGACCTCGTCGAGTGGCAGGGCGGCGGCCCGGACGACTGGCCGGGGCTCTCGGAGCACCACGACGCCTGAAGACGCCTACGGCACCGGTCGTAGGCCCCGTACGGAACCCTCAAATGAACCTCTGAACCCGGCCCCGGGGGCTTCAACGGCCCCCGGGGCCGGGCACATTCTCGTCACACGGGGCCCGCCGGCACGGGGGCGGCGGACCCCGTCACGGGGGTGAGGCCATGAGCGACGGTACGGCGGTCCGGCTGGAGCCGCACGAGATCGCACTGCTGGGGGACGGCCCGCGGGCCGCCGTCACCGTCGCCGTGGTGGACCTGTATCTGCGGGGCCTGGCGGAGGCCGACCGGCCGGGGACGATACGGAAGGGCATCGCGGACGTCGTGTCCGCGGAGCGGCCTCCGTCCCCCTTGGCGCAGGCGGTGCACACGTCCCTGCGCGAGCCCGCCGGCCTGCGGACGCTGGTGAAGGACCCTGACATCCGGATCGCGGTGGCGCTGATGCGCGTCCCCCTCGCGGGGGCGGGCCTGCTGCGCTACCCGCTGCTCGGCCCGACGCGCGCCGCCCGCCGCCAGGTGCGGGAGCTGCGGCAGAGCCACCCGCTGCCCGCGAGCCGGCGCGGTCTGAGCGACGACGAGAGGCTGCTGGCCGTCGCACTGCACGGCGAGCCGGCCCTGCACCTGCTGGTGCCGCGCTTCGCCCTGCGGGCGGGGCTGGTCCGCCGGACAGAGGTGGGCGGCAACGGCCTCCTCAAGAACTCCCCGCGCGGCAGGGGCGGCAGGGGCGGGGGTTACCACTACTGCGGCGGAGGCGGGGGCGGATGCGGAGGTGGCGGCAGCTGACCTCGTGCGTGAGTGACATGCGTAAGGGGCGGCCCGTCCCCATGGACGGGCCGCCCCACTGCTCGTACGATCTCCCGCGCGTCAGACCTTCAGCGTCTTGATCGAGGTCGGCGCATGGCCGGGCTCGGTCGCGATCTCCTCGAACTCCACGACGTTGCCGATGTCGTTGGTCGTCGACATGGAGATGTTGGTGACCCGCTCCAGGATCGCCTCGACGACGACCGGGACCCGGTGCTCCGCGGCGAGCTTCTTGGCCTGCTCGAAGGCCGCGCCCAGCTCGGCGGGGTCGGTGACGCGGATCGCCTTGCAGCCGAGGCCCTCGGCGACCTTGACGTGGTCGACGCCGTAGACGCCGAGCTCCGGGGCGTTGATGTTCTCAAACTCCAGGTTGACCTGGAAGTCGATGTCGAACGCCCGCTGTGCCTGGCGGATCAGGCCCAGGTAGGAGTTGTTGACGAGGACATGAACGTACGGGATCTTGTGCTGCGCGCCGACGGCCAGTTCCTCGAGCATGAACTGGAAGTCGTAGTCGCCGGAGAGCGCGACGACGGACGCCTCCGGGTCGGCCTTGGCGACGCCGAGCGCGGCCGGGACGGTCCAGCCGAGCGGGCCGGCCTGGCCGCAGTTGATCCAGTGGCGGGGCCGGTAGACGTGCAGCATCTGCGCGCCGGCGATCTGCGAGAGGCCGATGGTGGAGACGTAGCGGGTCTCCGGGCCGAAGGCCTTGTTCATCTCCTCGTAGACGCGCTGCGGCTTGATCGGGATGTCGTCGAAGTGCGTACGCCGCTGGAGCGTCGCCTTCCTCTCCTGGGCGGAGGCGGCCCACTCGGTGCGGTCGGGCAGCCTGCCCGCCACCTTCAACTCCCTCGCCACCTCGACGAACAGCTCCAGCGCGGCCTTGGCGTCGGAGGCGACGCCGTAGTCCGGGGCGAAGATCTTGCCGATCTGGGTGGGCTCGATGTCGACGTGGACGAACTTGCGCCCGGCCGTGTAGACGTCGAGCTTGCCGGTGTGGCGGTTGGCCCAGCGGTTGCCGATACCGAGGACGAAGTCGGACTCCAGGAAGGTCGCGTTGCCGTAGCGGTGCGAGGTCTGGAGGCCGACCATGCCGGCGTTCAGCTCGTGGTCGTCGGGGAGGATGCCCCAGCCCATGAGGGTGGGGACCACCGGAGTGCCGGTCAACTCGGCGAATTCGACGAGCAGTTCCGCGGCATCGGCGTTGATGACACCGCCGCCGGCGACGATCAGCGGCCGCTCGGACTCGTTGAGGAGCGTGATCGCCTTCTCGATCTGGGCGCGGGTCGCGGCCGGCTTGTAGACCGGGAGCGGCTCGTACGTCTCCGGGTCGAACTCGATCTCCGTTAGCTGCACGTCGATCGGCAGGTCGATGAGGACCGGCCCCGGGCGGCTGGAGCGCATCAGGTGGAAGGCCTGCTGGAAGACGCCGGGGACCTGCGCCGCCTCCAGAACGGTCACGGCCATCTTCGTGACCGGCTTGGCGATCGAGGCGATGTCGACGGCCTGGAAGTCCTCCTTGTGGATCACGGCGGTCGGGGCCTGGCCGGTGATGCACAGGATCGGGATGGAGTCGCCGGTCGCGGAGTACAGCCCCGTGATCATGTCGGTGCCGGCCGGGCCGGAGGTGCCGACGCAGACGCCGATGTTGCCCGGGTGGGTGCGGGTGTAGCCCTCGGCCATGTGCGAGGCGCCCTCGACGTGCCGGGCGAGGGTGTGGGCGATGCCGCCGGAGGCCTTGAGAGCCGCGTAGAAGGGGTTGATCGCCGCGCCCGGGACACCGAACACGTCGGTCACGCCCTCGCGCTTGAGGATCTCAACTGCCGCGCGGGCAGCGGTCATTCGAGCCATCGAGTACTCCTGCTTCGGCTGTCGGATTCGCACTCCCGTCGCGCCCCGCGGTGAGCTCTTCCGTATTGTGGAAAGTTTTTTCTACGATCTGGAATTAATGTAAGTGGGGTGGACGAAGGCCGTCAAGAGATGGCAAGGGGCGGACAGGCAGGGGCCCCGAGGAGCACGATGGATCCGCTGTCCCGACGCGACGCGGTTCTGGAGTGACATGGCCGAGACCGTCCCGGTGCGCTGCCCGGCCTGCCACCGCGAGCACCGCTACACGGCCCCGGTGTACCCCTGCGTGTGCGGCGCGCCGGTCGGCCCGCCCCTGGACCGGCACAGTGCGGCGACGCCCGTCTCGCATCGCGTCTGGCAGGACGACTGGGTGACGGTGCGCTGCGCGTCCTGCGGCCGGAGCGGGGAGTGGCCGCGTCCGGAGCTGGGGTGCGCGTGCGGGGCGGTGCTGCGGGTGCCGGTGGCGGAGGGGCGGGACGGCGCGGCGGACCGGGACACGGCGGCCGACCCTGACACGGCGCCCGGCGACAAGGCCGCCGCCCAGGACGCCGAAGCCGCCCGGAAGGCCACGCCGGATGCACGCGATGCCGCAGCCGCCGCTGCCGTTGCCGGCGCCCGTGCCGCCAGGCCCCCCTTCCGCTCCGTCACCATCCGTACCGCGCTCGACGCCGTCACGGCCACCGCCCTGTATCTGCGCTGGCTCGGCTACCGGGACGTACGCCGGGCGGACCAGCGTCCCCCGTCCGGCATCGGCCTCGCCGCCCGCGGCGTCCTCGCGCAGGTCGACCCGGCCGTGCGCCCGGCGACGCTGCGGGACGTGGAGTGCCTGTGGCTGACAGCCATGACGGAGTCCGTGGACTGCCTCTACTTCTCCCTCGCCGGGTACGCCGACGACGCCCGGGCCCGCGCCGACGCCCTGGCCATCCCCCTGTTCGTCCTCGACCTCACGGGCACACCGCGCCCGGTGAACGCCCCGGCCGACGCACTGGACACCACCGGCAGCGACGACCGAGCGTCCTGACCGCTGAAGAGTCGGTCAGTCACCGCTCGGCTTGCCGAACTCCTCGATCAGCACGGGATACTGCTCCCCACCGTGTCCGGCGGCGATCGAGCGGTCGGCCATCGCCTTGATCAGCTTGGGCAGTTCGGCGTTGACACCCACCGCCTCGCTCTCCTCGATCAGGTGCGCCATGGCCCGCGCGTCGGTCTCCAGGGCCGAGACCTCCGCCGGGAAGGAGCCGCTGTCGATCTGCCGGGCATATCCAGGCAGCCATTCGGCGACTCCTGCCGCTATCCGCCGCGCGAAGGGCGCATACGTCGCGGCGTCGACACCGGCCGTCCTGAGCAGGGCGGTGCCCTGGAGCCAGGCGTTCAGGACGCTCCACATCATGGCCAGGCCCGCCACGTCGTACAGGGACGCCAGGCCGTGGTCAGCACCGAGGTAGGTGACGGTGCCGAGCGCGTCGAGTGTCGACTTGTGTGCCTCGAAGTCCGCCTCCGACCCGCTGTGCAGAATCACCGCCTCGTCGGTGCCGATCGCCGGCGGGACGGCCATGACGGCGCCGTCCAGGTAACGGGCGCCGCGCTGTTCGGCCCATCGGGCGGTCTCCCGGGCCTGGGCCGAGTCGCCCGAGGTCAGGTTGACCAGCGTCGTACCGTCGAGCCCGACATCGCTCGCGCCGAACAGCTCCCGCACGGCCTGGTAGTCGGTGACGCAGATGATCGTCAAAGAACCTGCCTCGAGCGCGTCGCCGACCGTCGGCGCGAGCCGTGCGCCTCCGGCCACCACCGCGTCGGCCTTGGAGGTCGTACGGTTCCACACAGTTGTGGGATGCCCGGCTTTCAGGAATGCGCCGGCGAGTGCCTGGCCCATCAGCCCGAGTCCGATGACTGTCACGGGTGTGTCGGTTGTGTTCATGGCAGCATCGTCAACGTTGATACCGGTGTGAAGGTCAAGCGAGGTTTCGATGCGTATCGGGGAACTGAGTCGCCGGACGGGCGTGAACGCCCATCAGTTGCGCTACTACGAGGCCCAGGGCCTGCTGGAGGCGGACCGCGGCGCGAACGGATATCGCGAGTACGGTGCGAACGCCGTGCTGCGGGTGAAACAGATCCGCCACCTGCTCGGCGCCGGCTTATCGTCCGAGGACATCGCGTATCTGCTGCCCTGTGCGGTCGGGGAGGCCCCGGAGCTGCTCGGCTGTCCCGAACTGCTCGCCGCGATGCGGTCACGGCTGCGGCGACTGGACGACCAGCTGGCCACACTCGCTCGGTCCCGCGACGCTCTTGCCGACTACATCGACGCGGCCGAGCGCTTGGGCAGCCAGACCTGTCCGCCCTTCGACGACGCCGATCCGGAGCCCGTGCCGGCCTGACGAGTTGGTGAACGAATGAGTTACAGGCCTGCCCGCATCCGCCCCGCCACCCCCGCCGAACTCCCCGCCCTCCAGGACATCGAGCGTGCCGCCGGCGCCCCCTTCCGCGACCTCGGCATGCCGGAGATCGCCGACGACGAGCCGCCGGGGCTCGACGTACTGGAGCGCTACCGCCGGGCCGGCCGCTGCTGGGTCGCGGTGGACGAGCGGGACCATCCGGTCGCCTACCTGCTCGCCGAACCCGTAGACGGCGCGCTGCACATCGAGCAGGTCTCGGTCCACCCGCGTGCCGCGCGCCGTGGCGTGGGCCGAGACCTCCTGGCACACGCCGCCGACCGCGCCCGCGAGGAGGGCCTGACCGCCCTGACCCTGACCACCTTCGCGGAGGTCCCGTGGAACGCCCCCTACTACGCCCGCCTCGGCTTTTGCGCCCTGCCCGATCCGGGCCTCACCCCCGGCCTGCGCGCCATCCGCGCGACGGAGGCCGAACACGGCCTGGACCGCTGGCCACGGGTGTGCATGCGCGCACCGCTGTGACCGGCCGGCCCGCACACAATCCGGGTGCGGGCCGGTGCACGCCGCTGCCACGATGCGCCCCATGAGCGACATCGAACCCGCCGCGCTCGCGCTGCGCCGAGCCGAGCCCGCCGACTGGACCGCACTGGCCGAGGCGGACCCGATCGCGGCAGCGGGTGAAGCTGGGCGCCGGGCAAGCATCCGGCGCTGGTGCGACCAGGGCCTCGTCCTGCTCGCCGAGGACCCGCGCGGGCCGGTGGGCTACGGCGTGCTGGAGTACACCTTCTTCGAGCAGGGCTTCCTCACCCTGCTGACGGTCGCACCCGGCGCACGCCGGAAGGGAGTCGCCACGCGGCTCCTCACGGCCGTCGAAGCCGCGTGCACCGCTCCCAAGCTGTTCACCTCGACCAACGTCTCCAACCAGCCCATGCAGCAACTGCTGCTGAGGACCGGCTGGCGACCGGCCGGGCTGGTCCACGGCCTGGACGAGGGCGACCCCGAGCTCTTCTACCTCTGCCCGTCCGAGAACCTCTCCCGCAGCTCCACCTTGCGTACCTTCCCGGACACCGTCATCGGGAAGGAGTCGAGGATCTGAAGCCTGCTCGGGATCTTGTAGTGGGCCAACTGACCCTCGCAGAAGGCCCGTAGGTCCTGCAGCGTCGGCGGGGCGGCCGGGTCGCGGGGGATGACGCAGGCCAGGACCTCCTCGCCGTAGTGGTCGTGCGGGATGCCCACGACCTGGACGTCCTGGATGCCCGGGTGGGCGTAGAGGAACTCCTCGATCTCACGGGGGTAGATGTTCTCCCCGCCCCGGATGATCATGTCCTTGATGCGGCCGACGATCTCGACATAGCCGTCCTCGCGCATCACGGCGAGGTCGCCGGTGTGCATCCAGCGGCCGGCGTCGATGGCCTCGGCGGTCTTCTCCGGCTCGTTCCAGTAGCCGAGCATCACGCTGTAGCCGCGGGTGCACAACTCGCCCGCTGTGCCCCGGGGTTGTGTCACGCCCGTCGCGGGGTCGACGATCTTGACCTCGATGTGCGGCAGGACCCGGCCCACGGTGCCCGTGCGGTGCTCCAGGTCGTCGTCCCTCCGGGTCTGGAGGGACACCGGGGAGGTCTCGGTCATGCCGTAGCAGATGGAGACCTCCGCCATGTGCATCTCGGCGACCACCCGCTTCATCACCTCGACCGGGCAGGGCGAGCCCGCCATGATGCCGGTGCGCAGGGAGGAGAGGTCGTACGCCGCGAAGCCGGGGAGGTTGAGCTCCGCGATGAACATGGTGGGGACGCCGTAGAGGGAGGTGCAGCGCTCCTGCTGGACCGCGTCCAGGGTGGCCTTCGGGTCGAAGGACGGGGCGGGGATGACGATGCAGGCGCCGTGCGAGGTGGCGGCCAGATTGCCCATCACCATGCCGAAGCAGTGGTAGAAGGGGACGGGGACGCACACCCGGTCCTGCTCGCTGTAGGCGATCGACTCGCCGACGAAATACCCGTTGTTGAGGATGTTGTGGTGCGAGAGGGTCGCGCCCTTGGGGAAGCCCGTCGTGCCCGACGTGTACTGGATGTTGATCGGGTCGTCGCAGGACAGCTCCGGATACCGGGACCGGGCGTCCGGGGCGGCCCGTCCCAGCAGCGCCTCCCAGCTCGGGTCACCGACGTACACGACCTCGCGCAACTCGGCGCACCTGTCCCGTACTTGCTCGACCATCGCCCGGTAGTCGCTCGCCTTGTGGCTGACCGAGGCGAACAGCAGGGACACACCGGCCTGGTTGAGGACGTACTCGACCTCGTGGGTGCGGTACGCCGGGTTGATGTTGACCATGATCGCGCCGATGCGGGCGGTGGCGTACTGGACGAGCACCCACTCGGGGCAGTTGACCGCCCAGATGCCCACCCGGTCGCCCTTGGCGACACCGGAGGCATGCAGCGCGGACGCCAACTCGTCCACGGCGGAACCGAATTGCGCGTACGTCCAGCGTCTCCCGGACGGGACGTCGACCAGCGCCTCGCGCTCCGGCCAGGCGGCCACCGCCCGGTCCAGGTTGGCCCCGATCGTGTCGCCGAGCAGAGCCGTCCCGCCGGTTCCATGGCTGTAAGAGATCACCGGAAGTCCTCCTCGCGGTACTCGGCGTCCGAGCCGGCCGCCGTGGCCTCGCGCAGCTCGATGCGGCGGATCTTGCCGGAGACGGTCTTGGGCAGGGCGCCGAACTCCAGGCGGCGGATGCGCTTGTAGGGGGCCAGGGCCTCCCGGGAGTGCTCGAACAGCACCTTCGCGGTGTCGGGGCCGGGCTCCCAGCCCTCCGCCAGGACGACGTACGCCTTCGGCACGGCGAGGCGCAGCTCGTCCGGGGCGGGCACCACCGCCGCCTCCGCCACCGCCTCGTGCTCCAGCAGCGCGCTCTCCAGCTCGAAGGGCGAGATCTTGTAGTCACTCGCCTTGAAGACGTCGTCCGCGCGGCCGACGTAGGTGATGTAGCCGTCCTCGTCCCGCGCGCCGATGTCGCCGGTGCGGTAGTAGCCGCCGGTCATCGACTCCGCCGTCCGGTCCGCGTCGCCGTGGTAGCCGGTCATCAGGCCGACGGGGCGGCCCGACAGGTCGAGGGCGATCTCCCCCTCGCTCGCGCCCGGCGCGCCCGAGACGGGGTCCAGCAGTTCGACGCGGTAGCCGGGGCTCGGCCGGCCCATCGAGCCGGTCTTGAGGGGCTGGCCAGGGCTGTTGGCGACCTGCACGGCCGTCTCGGTCTGGCCGAAGCCGTCCCGGATGGTGACGCCCCAGGACCGGCGGACCTGCTCGATGACCTCCGGGTTGAGCGGCTCACCGGCGGCGACGACCTCGCGCGGCCGGGTGCGCAGCTGGGTCAGGTCGGCCTGGATGAGCATGCGCCAGACCGTGGGCGGGGCGCAGAACGTGGTGACGCCGGCCCGGTCCATCTCGGCCATGAGACGGGCCGCGTCGAAGCGCGTGTAGTTGTACAGGAAGACGGTCGCCTCGGCGTTCCAGGGGGCGAAGAGGTTGGACCAGGCGTGCTTGGCCCAGCCCGGGGAGGAGATGTTCAGATGCACGTCGCCGGGCTTGAGGCCGATCCAGTACATGGTCGACAGATGCCCGATCGGGTACGACGTGTGAGTGTGCTCGACGAGTTTGGGCCGGGCGGTGGTGCCCGAGGTGAAGTAGAGCATCAGCGGGTCGTCGGACCGGGTCGGGGCGTCGGGCGCGAAGTCGGCGGGGGCGCCGTAGGCGTCCTCCAGCGGCAGCCAGCCCTCGGGGGCGGTACCGGCGGCGATGCGCGTGTAGTCGCCGGGGACCTCGGCGAACTTGCCGGTGTCCTCGGAGCGTGCGATGACATGCCGGACCCGGCCGCGGTCGACACGGTCACGCAGGTCGGCGGGGCCGAGCAGCGGCGTGGCCGGGATGACGACCGCGCGCAGCTTCATCGCCGCGAGCGCGGTGATCCACAGTTCGGCCTGGTTGCCGAGCATGACGAGGATCCGGTCCTCGGCGCGCACGCCCCGGCCACGCAGCCAGTTGGCGAACTGCGCCGAGCGCACGGACATCTCCCCGAAGGACAGCCGGGTCTCGCGGCCGTCCTCCTCCACGATGTGCAGGGCGGTGCGGGCGTTGCCGTCCGCGATCTCGTCGAACCAGTCGAGCGCCCAGTTGAAGTACTCGGGACGGGGCCAGCGGAAGCCGTCGTAGGCCGTGGCGTAGTCCTCGCGGTGTTCCAGCAGGAAGTCCCGCGCCTCGCGGAACATCTCCGTCGCCGATGTCATCTGTCCTCCTGAGTACCGGACCATTGCCGGGCGGCTCCGAACCATCGTGTAATCCGTGATGCAGGTCTCACTACCCCCGAACGGGGGGTGCGCCCGCACAGGAGCCGTAGTGAAGGGGCGAACAGGTGACAGCAGACGCGTCCGACGCCGTCGAGATACGGAACGCGCTGCTGCGTCTGCGGCGCGCCACCGGCCTCCCGATCGCCTTCGGCGGGCTGATGGAGGCCGGGCAGCGGATACGCATCAGCGAACTGAGCGGCACGACGACGGACGCCCTGCGGTCGTTCGTGGTGACGTCCGGGAACGGGCTGGGCGGCAAGACGGTGGCGCTCTCCCGGCCGTGCGTGGTGACGGACTACTCGGCGTCGCGGCAGATCAGTCACGAGTACGACGCCCCGGTGGCCGTGGAGGGGCTGCGCTCGGTGCTGGCCGTGCCGGTGGTCGTACGGCACGGGGTGCGCGGGGTGCTGTACGGGGCGCTGCGGACGGCCCTGCCGATGGGCGAGCGGATGCTGGACGCGGCCGTGGAGGCGGCGCGGGACGTGGAGCGGGCCCTGGTCGTGCGGGACGAGGCGCGGACGCTCGCCGCCGGGGGCGGGGCGGGCGCGGGGTGGGAGCAGGTGCGGGAGGCGCACGCGGCGCTGCGGGCGCTGGCCCCGAAGATCGCGGACCCGGGGCTGCGGAATGAGTTGCTGGAGGCGTGTGCGCTGCTGACGGCCGAGTCCGCCTCGCCGGCCCGCCTCCGCCCGGCGCCGCGCGAGGTGGACGTGCTGGCGTGTGTCGCCGCGGGGGCCACGAACGCGGTCGCCGCCGAGCGGCTGGGCGTGACGTCCGAGACCGTCAAGGGATATCTGCGGTCGGCCATGCGGAAGCTGCGGGCCCGGACCCGGGGCGAGGCCGTGGTCGCCGCGCGTCGGGCGGGATGGTTGCCGTAGGTTTGTGATGTTTTCTGATATACCGGTCCGTTCGAAATGCCGAAGGGCTCCCGACGGGGCGCCCACGGCGTCTGCCGCCGCATTCGGGGGCCCAATGAATTCGCCCGTCGGCGTCGGTTGTTATTTCCCTCACCACGCCGTCCGTCCGAAATTGAAAGAGCTGTTGCCTAATATTGGCCAGGACACGACACAGGGAGGGGAGCGGTGACCGTGCGACGGGACTTCCAGGAGCCTCCCAGATGCCGCCCCGACCTGGTCATCGGCAGGGAGGATCTGTTCACGTCGGCGCGTGAACAGCTGGGCCGAGGCGGAAGTGTGCTGCTCCACGGCCCCGCGGGAATAGGAAAGTCGACGATCCTGCGGGCGCTGGCGGCGGATTACGGCGGCTCGGCCCGGACCGTGTTGCGCTGCTCGGCCACCGAGTCCGAATCCCACCTGCCCTTCCTGGCGCTGGCCGACCTGTTCGGCCTGGTCCTGGACGAGGTCTCGGAACAGCTGCCCTCGGCCCAGCGCACCGCCCTGGAGTCGGCGCTCACCGGCCGCGGCGAGTCCACCCTCCAGCGTGACGGGCTCGCGCTGCGCCTCGCCGTGCTGTCGGCGCTGCGCGCCCTCGCCGCCGAGGGGCCGGTTCTCGTCGTCGCCGACGACCTGCAGTGGCTGGATGCCGCCAGTGCCGAACTGCTCGGCTTCGCCGCCCGCCGGCTGGGCGACACGCCCGTGCAGATGCTGTGCGCGGTGCGGACCGAGGGCCAGGAGTACGACCGTCATCTACGCGCGTCCCCGCCCGACACGCTCGCCGTCCGGCTGGGCCCGCTGACCCGTACGCAGGTCTCGGCGCTGCTCGACCACCGCGGCTACACCCCCTTGTCCCGCTCCACGATCCGCGACATCCACCGCACCAGCGGCGGCAACCCGCTCTTCGCGCTGGAACTGGGCCGCGCCCTGGCCGAGAGCCCCACCCGGCCCCGGCCCGGCGAGCCGCTGCCCGTGCCCACCTCGCTGCGGGCCCTGGTGCTGAGCCGGCTGGAGATGCTGTCGGACGAGGCGCGCCGCACCCTCCTGGTGGCCAGCGCCGGTGCCCGCCCCACGCTGGCGCTGCTGCACGCGGCCGGCCGGGAGCAGGCCGAGGCCGAGACGGCCCAGGCGGCGGCGCTCGGGCTGCTGGCGACCGAGGCGGAGGGGCCAGCCGTACGGTTCGCGCATCCGCTGATCTCGGCCGCGCTGTACGCGGAGGCCCCGGCGCAGGAGCGGCGGGCCGTGCACGCCGCGCTGTCCACGGCGGCCTCCGACCCGATCGAGCGGGCCCGGCACCTGGCCCTGGCGACCACCGGCACCGACCCGGAGGTGGCGGCCCGGCTCGCCGAGGCCGGCGCGCTGGCCCTGGACCGCGGGGCGCCGTCCGTGGCCGCCTCGCTCGGGCTGCTCGCGGCCCGGCACACCCCGGCGGACAGCTCCCCGGGCCCGGACGAGCGGCGTCTGCAGGCCGCGGAGGACGCGATCACCGCAGGTGAGGCCGATCTGGCCCGGGACATCGCCCGCGACGTACTGACGCGTGCCACCGTGCCAGCGGAGCGGGTGCGGGCCTGGATGGTGGTCATCGAGGCGGCCGGGCAGGCGCTCGGCGAGGTCGACGCGGTCTTCCCGCAGGTCCTGGCCGACGCGGGCGACGACCCGCGGCTGCTCGCCCTGGTCCACTACCAGCTGGCCTGGCGCGGCCTGGTCGTGGAGGGCGACTTCGCCGAGGCCCGGCAGGAGGCCGAGCACGCGGCGGAGCTGGCCGCCCGGGGCGGGGACCGGCGCACCGAGCTGATGGCGCTGTCCTTCCAGGCCTCCACCGAGACCCTGATGGGCCATCCGGGCGCGCCCGCGACCGTCAAACGGGCGCTGCGTGAACCCCAGGACCCGTATGTGGCCTGCCATCACAACGGCGCCGGCTCGGCCCGGTTCCGCTGGCTGATCATGAGCGACCAGCTGCCGGAGGCGCGGGCGGTGATCACCGCGCTGCTGCGTGAGGTGCGGCGGCGCGGCATGGTCGAGAGCGAGGTGCACTTCCTGCGCTTCCTCGCCGACACGGAGCTGCGCACCGGGCACTGCGGCCGGGCCCTGGACCTGGCCCGCGAGAGCCTGCGGCTGGCCCGGGACGCCGGGATCGGCGAGGGCGCCTCGGCGATGCTCGCCTCCCTCGCGGAGGCCTCCGCCGGGGACGTGGACCGGGCGCTGGCGCTCGCGCGTGAGGCGGCCGACCACGCCGAGGTCGACGGCGACCAGATGTATCTGTCCCGGGCTCTGGCGGCCCTGGGCTACGCCCAGTTGGTGGCCGGGGACCCGGCGGCCGCGGTCCGTTCGCTGCGCCGGGTGCGGGAGCTGGAGCAGGGCCTCGGGATCAACGACCCGGCGCGCGGCCGCTGGCACGGCGACCTCGCCGAGGCCCTGGTCCGCATCGGCGAACCGGGCGAGGCCCAGGACGTCATCGACACGACCCGCGCGCACGCGCTGCGGCTGGGCCGGGAGAGCGTGCTGGCCGTGCTGGACCGGGCCGAGGCGCTGGTACGGGCGGCACGCGGCGAACACGAGGCCGCCCTCGTGCGGTTGGCGTCCGTGCGGGACCGGCTCGGCAGGCTGGGCTACGGCCTGGAGGAGGCGCGGGCCGCCTTCGCGCTGGCCCGCCTGCGCGCCCAGGCCGCCGCCCTGCCCCGCACCGGCGGGACACCCCTGCCGGGGCCGGCGTCGTACGACGAGGCCGCCCGGCTGTTCCGGCGCTGCCGGGCGCTGCCGTGGCTGCGGCAGGTCGAAGCGGCCGTCGCGGGTGGTTCCACGGCGGTGGAGCCGGCCGCCGTGGCGCCGCCCGTCGCGCTGGACGCGCTGGAGGGCCTGGCCTCGATGGAGCGTCAGGTCGCCTCGCTCGTGATGGAGGGCGCGACCAACCGGGAGATCGCGGCCCGTCTGTTCATCAGTGTCAAGACCGTCGAGGCGACGCTGACCCGGGTCTACCGGAAGTTGGGGATCCGTTCGCGGGTGGACATCGTCCGGCTGGCCGCCGGCCGCCGCACGACCTGACCCCCACCTGGGTTCACGGGGCGCGACCGAGGGTTTTCCCTGCCCAACTCCCTTAGGGGGTTCCCTCATTGGGAGCCCCCTGTGCCGGGCTCTAGCTTGGGGGCGTGCCGCTCGCCGGGCACACGGAGATCCGAACAACGGCGTCAGGGTCCCCGTGCTTCACGACCACCCGCGCGACCCCCCACCGGCAACTCCCCAAGGAGACCCATGTTCGGGTTCAACCGTGCCAAGAAGGCCGCCGCCGTCGCCGCGGTGACCGCTGCCGCCGCCGCGACCGCGCTGTTCACCGCCCCCTCCGCCGTCGCCGCGCCCCAGCCGATCGTCGGCGGTACGACGACCACGACGACCGCGTACCCGTTCGTCATGCAGATCACGGACGCCTCGCAGAACCAGTTCTGCGGCGGCACGCTGGTCTCGCCCACCAAGGTCGTCACCGCCGCGCACTGCATGGTCGGTGAGACCACCAGCAGCGTGCGGGTGGTCGGTGGCCGCACCTACCTCAACGGCACCAACGGCACGGTCAGCAGAGTCAGCAAGATATGGATCCACCCGAGCTACACCGACGCCACCAACGGCGACGACGTGGCCGTGCTGACGCTGTCGACGTCGATGCCGTACACCACCGCGAAGTACGTCACCTCGTCCCAGACCTCGGTGTACGCGGCCGGCGCCACCGCCCGCATCCTCGGCTGGGGCACCACCTCCGCGGGCGGCAGTTCCTCCAACCAGCTGCGCACCGCGACCGTACCGACCGTGTCCGACTCCAGTTGTGCGAGCTCCTACGGCTCCGACTTCGTGCAGAGCGACATGGTCTGCGCCGGAAAGACCACCGGCGGCGTGGACACCTGCCAGGGCGACAGCGGCGGTCCCCTGCTCATCGGGGGCGTCCTGGCAGGCATCACTTCCTGGGGCGAAGGCTGCGCCCAGGCCGGTTACCCGGGTGTCTACACCCGGCTGACCACCTTCTCCAACCTGGTCACGACGCAGGTCAACTCGTAACCGGACCTAGCTCCTGAGTACCCCTCAGGTGAAAGACCAGGGGGCGTTGCGGGCCTCCACGAGCGGCCCGCAACGCCCCCTCTCCATGTGCGGTGCGTCATTTCCGTACGACTCCGAAGCGGATGTCGTACGACGTCCCCGGTTGCATCACGCGCAGCATCCGCTCGCCCTCGGCGGTGACCTCGTCCCGTCGGTCCCTGGTGAGCCGGTCGAAGGGCTCGATGACGAGGGCGTGGTCCTCCAGTCGCCACAGGCCCGCGAGGAAGCCGTCGACGAGGAGCGTGGGGTAGGCGATGTTGCCCTGCCAGGAGCGGCCCCGGTACTGCGGTGGGACGACGCGGGTGCGGTCGGCGTGGGAGAGGAGCAGGTTGTCGAACTCGGGCAGGAAACGCGGCGGGGCCGGGGTGTCCGGGTCGGGGCGGGAGGCGTCCGGGAGGTCGAAGAGCTCGACGCCGTTGTCGTCCTGGAAGGTGACGAGTTGCGGGCGAAGCCGTTCGAAGGCGTCGCGCAGGCGGGTCAGTCCGGCCCAGGTCTGCATGTCCTTCACGGAGGCCGGGCCGAAGGCGGCGAGGTAGCGCGGGACGACCGCGTCGGGGGTGGGGGCGGGTTCGGACGGGCGGCCGAGCCAGTGCTCGGCGGTGGTGAGACTGACCTGCCCGCTGCGGCCCCACAGGCCGCGCGGGGTCACCTGCACGAGCGGCAGACGGCACCGGGCGGCGACCGCCAGGGCCTGCGGATCGGCGTCGGGCCACTCCTGGAGCAGGGCCTCGCGCAACTGCTTCATCGTGCGGGGCCCGGCCTCGACGAGGTCCCGGGCGAGACGGGCGAGACGGTCCAGGTCGACACCGGCGAGTCCCTTGCGGAATTGGACCAGCTCCCGGTCCCGGGCGGGCTGCACCAGCGGCCTCAGGGTGAGGCAGTCGTCCGCGGTGTGGGTGTGGATGGTGGAGCGCATCGTGACGATACGGACGACCTCGCGGCCCGCCATCGGCGTCGACAGCGCCTCGGGGTCGAAACCGTCGAGGCGTGCGGCGAGCGCGTAGTACGGAGGCTTGACGTTCTGCGCCTGGAGACCGACCAGATGCTCGACGGCCGCGACGGCGGTCATCCGGGCGGGGCGCAGCAGCAGTTGCCGGTCGAGGGTGGCGCGGTTGAGGGCACGGGTACCGAGGACGCTCCGCTGGGTGTTCGCCATTCGGGCAGGGTAGCGGGGCTTGCGGACAGGTTCTGGCCGCGATGGCCGTAACTCTCGGAGCCGACGGTATTCCGGGCTCGGCGGGGTAAAGGAAATCGATCAGCCCCCGCCGAGAAGGAGCCGAGGATGACCGACGACGCCTACCTGTTCCTGCTTGACGATCCGTCCGCGACGCTCGGCGTGGCCCCTGCCGCCGTCGGCGATCTCGCGTGCATGGAGACTCCCGCGGTACGCGCCTGGCTGGACGCGCAGGGAAGCACGCCGGTCTCCCCGCAGCTGCGGCTGCTGCCGCCGGAGGAGACGGCGGCCATCCCCGAGGGAGCGGAACGGCTGCCCGTCCCGCTGGGCGACGAGGAACTGAGCCGGGTCCGCCATCTGAACGCACCGCAGTCACTCGCCCGGGTCGAGGAGGAGCTGCTCGCCTTCCGCGACTGCGCGGACGGCCGCGACGGCCTGATCGCCCGCGCGCTGGCAGCGGGTGTGGCACCGCACCGCATCGTCGAACTCACCGGTGTGGACCCCGCGACGGTGACCGCGACGGCGAGTGGCTGACCCACGGCGGCCTCAACCGCCGTACGGCCTCACGCACCTGGCCCGGGGTCCGGCAGGACCGCTGACGCGATGCCGGCGCGGGCCGCTTCCAGCTGGGCGGCGAACGCGATGCCGAGGAAGAGCGCGACGGCGGTGAGGTTGGCCCACAGCAGCAGGGCGATGAAGGCGGTGAGCGGCCCGTACACGGCGCCGAAGGCACCGCTCTCCTCGACGTACAGCGCGAGCAGCCAGGTGGCCGACACCCACAGCAGGAGGTGCACGGCCGAGCCGAAGGCCAGCCAGGTGTAGCCGGGCTGGACGCGGCGGGGCGACCAGCGGAAGATCACGGCGGAGGCCACCCAGGCCAGCGCGAGCCCCACGGGGACGTCCAGCACGCCCCACCATTGCGGCCCGCCGCCCTCCCGGCCGGCGGAGTCCGCCACCGCGTCGCCCACGGCCTCGCCGGCGACGAGGGCGACGAACCCGAGCACCAGGGGCAGGCCGGCGGCGAGCGCGAGCACGATGCCTCGCGCGTACTTGCGCGGGAAGGGACGGTCGCGCTCGATGCCGTAGATACGGTTGGCGCCGCGCTCGATCTGGCCCATGGCCGAGGCTAGGTTCAACAGCGCGAATCCCAGGCCGAGCCACAGGGCGAGCGTGCTCCAGACGTCGCCATGGGCGGTGCGCCGCGTCCCCTCGAAGGCGTCCTCGACGATGTCGGCGCTGGCACCCGGCACGATCCGGCCGAGCGTGAGTTCGATGATCCGGCCCACGCCCTCGGTGTGCACCGACGTGGCCAGCCCGACGAGCGCCACGGTGCACGGAACCAGCCCGAGCACCACCTGGAAGGCGAGGGCCCGCGCGTTGGTGAAGCCGTCCGCGTAACGGAACCGTGCGAAGGAGTCGGTCAGCAGCCGCAGCCCCCCGTAGTGGCGCAGGGCGGTGAACGCCTCGTCTCCGGAGAGCTCGTCTCCGATCATGTCCCGGGTCTGCGGGACGTGGACGGCGGTACCCATGGCGTGGACGCTCCTTGTCGTACGGCTGGTCCCTGACCGGTTTCCCCGTGCTTGTTCCCCGACGCCGCACCGGCCGATACCGGCCTTCGGGCGAATTCAGGGCCGGCTTCGCGGTTCGGCGGGCGGTGGGTGGTACGGGGATGAGATGGCCGCGTCTGTCGAACCGCCCGCCTCGCCGCTCGGACGCCCGGGCGGTGAGGAGCCGCGTGTGCCGGCCTGGCTGCGGACCGCGGCCGCGTACGCCTGGCGGATCATCGCCGTCGGCATCGTCGTCCGCTTCGCCTTCTCCGTGCTCGGGCAGTTCCACCGGATCGCCGTCGCCGTCTTCCTCGGCCTCGTCATCGCCGCCGTGCTCCGCCCCGCGGCAGGGCTCCTGGCCCGGTTCATGCCCAGGCCGCTCGCGGTCGCCGTCGCGATCGTCGGCGGCATCGTCCTCGTCCTCGGGGCACTGGCCCTGGTCGGTGAGACCGTGGCGGACCAGCGCAGCGGACTGGAGCGGGAGTTCGTGGCGGGGATCGACCGGATCGAGCGCCGGTTGGAGGAGCCGCCGTTCCGGCTTCCCGCGGACGCCTTCGCCGATCTCCAGTCCCGGATCGGCAAGCTCCTGTCGAGCCACCGCTCCACCCTCATCAGTACGGCGCTCAGCGGTGCGAGCAGGCTGCTGGAGGTGCTGACCGTGCTGGCTCTGGCCCTGTTCTGCGCGGTCTTCTTCACGCACTCCGGCGAGCGGCAGTGGCGGTGGGTGTGCGACCAGCTCCCCGACGGGGCGCGGCAGCGCGTCACGGTCGCGGGCCGGGCCGCCTGGCGGACCTTCACCGGCTACACGCACGGCATCCTGCTGGTGGCGGCGACCAACGCGGTCCTCGTGGGCATCGCCCTTTTCGCTCTCGGGGTGCCGCTCGCCATGCCGCTGGCGCTGCTGGAGTTCCTGGCCGCCTTCATCCCCCTGATCGGCTCGCCGATCGCCCTGGCGGTCGCGGCCGTCGTCGCGCTGGCGTCGAAGGGACCGCTCATCGCCCTGGTGGTGGTGGCCCTGATCGTGATCATCGGACAGATCGAGGGCCATCTCCTGCACCCCATCGTGATGAGCTGGGCCGTCCGGCTGCACCCGGTGGTGGTGGCCCTGGCGGTCGTCGGCGGAGCGGTCGCGGCGGGGGTGATCGGTGCCGTGGTGGCCGTACCGCTGGTGGCCGTGGTGTGGTCCGTGTACCAGGCGCTGCGAGGGTCCGGGGACGAGATCACGACCCCGGCGTGAACGCCGCGCGGATCATGGAGACCGAGGCCACAGTCAGGGGGAGGGCAAGGTCACAGCCACGCCCACTCCTGCTCTTTCGTTAACGTGGCCTAACATCCGAGCATGACGGTCCTGCCTGACGACGGGCTTGAGCTGGCCGGCGAGTTCCCTGATGTGCCCCATGAGCAGTGGCAGCGCCTTGTGGCGGGTGTGCTGCGCAAGTCGGGCAAGGACGTCGAGGGAGCCGAGGCCGAGGAAGCCCTGTCCACCGCCCTGGAGGACGGGTTGCGCACCCGGCCCCTCTACACCGCGCGCGACGACGCCCCCGAGCCTGGTTTCCCCGGGTTCGCGCCCTTTGTGCGCGGCGGCCGTGCCGAGGGGAACACGGTCGGCGGCTGGGACGTACGGCAGCGGCACACGGCGGCCGACGGCACCGCGGTGCTCGCGGACCTGGAGAACGGTGTCTCCTCCCTCTGGCTGACCGTGGGCGAGGACGCCATCCCGGTGCCGTCCCTCGGCACGGTCCTCGACGGCGTCTATCTCGACCTGGCACCCGTCGTCCTCGACGCGGGGCACGAGACCGAGCCCGCCGCACGGGAACTGCTGCGGCTGTACGAGGAGCGGGGCGTCGCCCGCGACGTGGCGCGCGGCAACCTGGGCGCGGACCCGCTGGGCCACGAGGCCCGTACCGGACAGGGCTACGACGTCGCACCGGTGGCGGATCTCGCGCGGCGGTGCGCCGAGGAGTACCCGGGGCTGCGGGCGCTGACCGTGGACGCGCTGCCGTACCACGAGGCCGGCGGTTCGGCCGCCCAGGAGCTGGGCTGCTCGCTGGCGACGGCGGTGGCGTATCTGCGGGAGCTGACCGATGCGGGGCTGAGCGTCGAACAGGCCTGTGCGCAGCTGGAGTTCCGGTACGCGGCGACCGCCGACCAGTTCCTGACGATCGCCAAGCTGCGGGCCGCGCGCCGGCTCTGGGCGAGGGTCGCCGAGGCCTGCGGGGCCCCGCGCGCGGGGGCGCAGCTCCAGCACGTCGTGACCTCACCGGTGATGATGACGCGCCGCGACCCGTGGGTGAACATGCTGCGCACGACCATCGCGACGCTGGCCGCGGGGGCGGGCGGGGCCGACTCGGTCACCGTGCTGCCCTTCGACCACGCGCTCGGCCTGCCGGACGCGTTCGCCCGCCGAATCGCCCGCAACACCTCCACGATCCTCATCGAGGAGTCGCACCTGTCCCGGGTGATCGACCCGGCGGGCGGCTCCTGGTACGTGGAGCGCCTCACCGACGAACTCGCGCACGCGGGCTGGGAGTTCTTCCGGCGGATCGAACGACTCGGCGGCCAGGCGGCCGCCCTGCGCTCGGGCGGCCTCGGGCGGGACCTCGCCGACACCTGGGCGGCCCGCAGCGGGAAGCTCGCCAAGCGGCGCGAACCCATCACCGGCGTCAGCGAGTTCCCCCACATCGCCGAGAAGCCGGTCGTGCGCGAGCCGGCTCCCGAGCCGCGCTCCGGCGGGCTGCCGCGGGTGCGCCGCGACGAGGCCTACGAGGCGCTGCGCGCCCGCTCCGACGCCCACCTCGCGGCGACCGGCTCCCGGCCCCGGATCTTCCTGGCCGCGCTCGGCCCGGCCGCGGCCCACACCGCGCGCCTGACCTTCGCCTCGAACCTCTTCCAGGCGGGCGGCATCGAGCCCGTCACGGAGGGCACCTTCGAGGAGAGCGGCGCGAGCGAGGCCGTGCTGTGCTCCAGTGACGCCCTGTACGAGGAGCAGGCCGAGACCACCGCCCGGGACCTGAGGGCCGCCGGTGCCCGGCATGTGTTCCTCGCCGGGCGGCCGGGGAACCACCCCGGTGTCGACTCGTACGTCTTCGCGGGCTGTGACGCCGTCGCCGTGCTGTCCGCCACCCTCGACCGCATGGGAGTGTCCTGATGGGAATCCCCGACTTCTCCGGGATCGAGCTGGGCTCCCCGGCCGCCGACGGCGGGCCCGACGAGTGGCGTACGGCGGTCAAGAACGCGTCCGGCGGGGACGACCTGCTCTGGGAGACCCCGGAGGGCATCGCGGTCAAGCCGCTGTACACCGGCCGTGACCTGGAGGGCCTGGACTTCCTGGACACGCGCCCGGGCCAGGCGCCGTATCTGCGCGGCCCGTACCCGACGATGTACGTCAACCAGCCCTGGACGATCCGTCAGTACGCCGGTTTCTCCACGGCCCAGGAGTCGAACGCCTTCTACCGGCGCAACCTCGCGGCCGGGCAGAAGGGCCTGTCGGTCGCCTTCGACCTGCCCACGCACCGGGGTTACGACAGCGACCACCCGCGGGTGACCGGCGACGTCGGCATGGCGGGCGTGGCGATCGACTCGATCTACGACATGCGCCAGCTGTTCGACGGCATCCCCCTCGACAAGATGACCGTGTCGATGACGATGAACGGCGCCGTGCTGCCGGTGCTGGCGCTGTACATCGTGGCCGCCGAGGAACAGGGCGTACCGCCCGAGAAGCTGGCCGGGACCATCCAGAACGACATCCTCAAGGAGTTCATGGTCCGCAACACCTACATCTATCCGCCGAAGCCGTCGATGCGGATCATCTCCGACATCTTCGCCTTCACCTCGCAGCGGATGCCCCGCTACAACTCCATCTCCATCTCCGGCTACCACATCCAGGAGGCCGGTGCCACGGCCGATCTGGAGCTGGCGTACACGCTCGCGGACGGCGTGGAGTACATCCGGGCGGGCCGTGAGGCCGGCCTGGACGTGGACGCGTTCGCGCCCCGGCTGTCGTTCTTCTGGGCGATCGGCATGAACTTCTTCATGGAGGTCGCCAAGCTGCGGGCGGCGCGCCTGCTGTGGGCGAAGCTGGTGAGGCAGTTCGACCCGCAGAACGCCAAGTCCCTTTCGCTGCGCACCCATTCGCAGACCTCGGGCTGGTCGCTGACCGCGCAGGACGTGTTCAACAACGTGACGCGCACCTGCGTCGAGGCCATGGCGGCCACCCAGGGGCACACGCAGTCGCTGCACACCAACGCCCTCGACGAGGCCCTCGCGCTGCCCACCGACTTCTCGGCGCGTATCGCCCGCAACACGCAGCTGCTGCTCCAGCAGGAGTCCGGCACGACCCGCGTGATCGACCCGTGGGGCGGCAGCGCGTACGTGGAGAAGCTGACGTACGACCTCGCGCGGCGGGCCTGGCAGCACATCCAGGAGGTCGAGGCCGCGGGCGGCATGGCCAAGGCCATCGACGCGGGCATCCCCAAGCTGCGCATCGAGGAGGCCGCGGCCCGCACCCAGGCCCGGATCGACTCCGGCCGCCAGCCGGTCATCGGCGTCAACAAGTACCGGGTCGACAGCGACGAGCAGATCGAGGTGCTCAAGGTCGACAACTCCTCGGTGCGGGCCCAGCAGGTCGAGAAGCTGCGGCGGCTGCGCGAGGAGCGGGACGAGACGGCCTGCCGGGACGCGCTGGACGCGCTGACCCGGGCCGCCGGGGGCGAGGGCAACCTGCTGGAGCTGGCGGTGAACGCGGCCCGTGCGAAGGCGACGGTCGGGGAGATCTCCGACGCCCTGGAGAAGGTGTACGGGCGGCACGCGAGCCAGATCCGTACCATCACCGGCGTGTACCGCAACGAAGCCGGGGAGTCTCCCTCCGTGGACCGCACCCGCACCCTCGTGTCCGACTTCGAGGAGGCCGAGGGCCGCCGCCCGCGCATCCTGGTCGCCAAGATGGGCCAGGACGGCCACGACCGCGGCCAGAAGGTGATCGCCACCGCCTTCGCCGACCTCGGCTTCGACGTGGACGTCGGCCCGCTGTTCCAGACCCCCGCCGAGGTGGCCCGGCAGGCCGTCGAGGCGGATGTGCACATCGTCGGGGTCTCGTCGCTGGCGGCCGGTCACCTCACCCTCGTACCGGCGCTGCGCGAGCAGCTCGCCGAGGAGGGGCGCGAGGACATCATGATCGTGGTCGGCGGGGTGATCCCGCCGCAGGACGTTCCCACGCTGCTGGAGATGGGCGCGGCGGCCGTCTTCCCGCCAGGGACGGTGATCCCGGACGCGGCGTACGACCTGGTGAAGGGGCTGGCGGCTACCCTCGGGCACGACCTGTGATCGATGTCGACGCCTATGTGAAGGGCGTACTCGACGGGAAGCGGGCGATCATCGCCCGCGCCATCACGCTCGTCGAGTCCACCCGGCCCCAGCACCGGGCGCTGGCCCAGGAGTTGCTGACCGAGCTGCTGCCGCACAGCGGGCGGGCCCGGCGGATCGGTGTCAGCGGGGTGCCGGGCGTGGGCAAGTCGACGTTCATCGACGCGTTCGGCACGCAGCTGACCTCGCTCGGGCACCGGGTGGCGGTGCTCGCGGTCGACCCCTCCTCCAGCCGTACCGGCGGCTCGATCCTCGGCGACAAGACCCGCATGGAGCGCCTGGCGGTGGATCCGGCGGCCTTCGTCCGCCCCTCCCCCACCGCGGGCACGCTGGGCGGTGTGGCCAAGGCGACCCGTGAGTCGATCGTGGTGATGGAGGCGGCCGGCTACGACGTGATCCTGGTGGAGACGGTCGGCGTCGGCCAGTCCGAGACCGCGGTCGCGAACATGGTCGACTCCTTCCTGCTGCTCACCCTCGCCCGCACCGGCGATCAGCTCCAGGGCATCAAGAAGGGCGTCCTGGAGCTGGCCGACGTGATCGCCGTCAACAAGGCGGACGGCCCGCACGAGCGCGACGCCCGCGCCGCCGCGCGTGAGCTGGCGGGCGCGCTGCGGCTGATGCACGGCAAGGACGCGGCCTGGACCCCGCCCGTGCTGAGCTGCAGCGCCCGCGAGTCGGCCGGTCTGGACACCGTGTGGGAGCGCCTCGAACAGCACCGCACCCTGCTGGACTCCACCGGCCGCCTCGCCGCCAAGCGCCGTGACCAGCAGGTCGACTGGACCTGGACCATGGTCCGCGACGAACTCCTCGGCCGTCTGAAGGCCGACCCGGCGGTGCGGGCACTGGCGCCGACGCTCGAACAGCGGGTCAGGGACGGCGAGCTGACGCCGACCCTGGCCGCCGAGCGGATTCTCGGGGCGCTCGGCGGCTCCGGGCAGGACCTCTTCTGAGCTGATTCCGGCCGGATCGGGGCGAGTCCTGGACCCCCCGGCCGGAATCCATACACGCTACTTGCATGATTATGCGTGATGATACATACTCTTCCCATGTCCAAGGTCCTCACCTCCCTGCCCGCCGGCGAGCGCGTCGGCATCGCCTTCTCGGGCGGTCTCGACACGTCCGTCGCGGTCGCGTGGATGCGCGACAAGGGTGCCGTCCCGTGCACCTACACGGCCGACATCGGCCAGTACGACGAGCCCGACATCGCGTCGGTGCCCGGCCGTGCGAAGACCTACGGTGCCGAGATCGCGCGCCTGGTCGACTGCCGTGCGGCGCTGGTCGAGGAGGGCCTGGCCGCGTTGACCTGCGGCGCGTTCCACATCCGCTCGGGCGGGCGGGCGTACTTCAACACCACGCCCCTCGGCCGTGCCGTCACCGGCACGCTCCTGGTCCGGGCGATGCTCGAGGACAACGTCCAGATCTGGGGCGACGGCTCGACCTTCAAGGGCAACGACATCGAGCGGTTCTACCGCTACGGCCTGCTCGCCAACCCGCACCTCAGGATCTACAAGCCCTGGCTGGACGCGGCCTTCGTGACGGAGCTCGGCGGCCGCAAGGAGATGTCCGAGTGGCTGCTCGCCCACGGGCTGCCCTACCGGGACAGCACGGAGAAGGCGTACTCCACCGACGCCAACATCTGGGGCGCCACCCACGAGGCCAAGACCCTGGAGCACCTGGACACCGGCGTCGAGACCGTCGAGCCCATCATGGGCGTCCGGTTCTGGGACCCCGAGGTCGAGATCGCCACCGAGGACGTGACGATCGGCTTCGACCAGGGCCGCCCGGTGACGATCGACGGCAAGGAGTTCGCCTCCCCCGTCGACCTGGTCATGGAGGCCAACGCCATCGGCGGCCGGCACGGCCTGGGCATGTCGGACCAGATCGAGAACCGGATCATCGAGGCCAAGAGCCGCGGCATCTACGAGGCGCCCGGCATGGCCCTGCTGTACACCGCCTACGAGCGGCTGGTCAACGCGATCCACAACGAGGACACCCTCGCCCAGTACCACGCCGAGGGACGGCGGCTCGGCCGGCTGATGTACGAGGGCCGCTGGCTGGACCCGCAGGCGCTGATGATCCGCGAGTCGCTGCAGCGCTGGGTGGGCGCGGCCGTCACCGGCGAGGTGACGCTGCGGCTGCGGCGCGGTGAGGACTACTCGATCCTCGACACGACCGGCCCGGCGTTCAGCTACCACCCGGACAAGCTGTCCATGGAGCGCACCGAGGACTCGGCGTTCGGCCCGGTGGACCGGATCGGCCAGCTCACCATGCGCAACCTCGACATCGCCGACTCGCGCGCCAAGCTGGAGCAGTACGCCGGCATCGGCCTGATCGGCACCGGCAGCCCCACCATCGGCGCCTCGCAGGCGGCCGCGACCGGCCTCATCGGCACCATGCCGGAGCTGCCCGAGGGCGGCGCCGAGGCCATCGCCTCCCGCGGCGAGGTCTCCGAGGAGGACGCCTGGCTTGACCGCGCGGCGATGGAGTCCGGCACGGACTGACCAGCCCGGCAGCACGGAAGGGCCGGCTCGGCACCGTTCGGTGTCGAGCCGGCCCTTTCGCATCGGCCGAACGGCCGAGGGCCCGTGCTGCCATGCTCCCGGGGGTCCGGCCGAACGGCCGAGGCGCGGGCCCACGCATCCGGACGAGAGTGGAGCCACTTCCTCTACTGGATCCTGACGCCGAACCAGGAGTCATGTGCTCGGGCCCGCCCGGGTCCCGGGCGGGCCCGAGCGGATCGACGCGGCCGTCACCGCCCTGGCACCCGCCGGGCAGGGCCGCTTCCCGGCCTCGCGGGACTATGTGCCCGCCCCGGACGAGACCGTCACCGACCGCGTCGCCACGGTCAGCACCGCCACGCTGCTCCTGAGCTTCCTCGTGGCGACGGCCTCCGCGGGACTGACCGCAGCCGCGGGCGTCCTGGACCGGCGCCGCGTCTACGGTCTGCTGCGGCTGTCCGGCACCCCGCTGAGGGTGCTGGACCGGGCCCGGGTCCGTGAGACGGTCCTGCCCCTGGTCGTCCTGGCCGGCGGCACCACCGCGATGGGCGTCTTCGGGGGCTACCAGCTCAACCAGGCGCCCGGCGCGACCGTCGACAGCTCCGGCGCGCTCCAGCTCGCCCTCTGCGTGACCGCCGGCGCGCCGGCCATGCTCGCCGCGATCGGGCGCAGCGGGCCGCTGCTGCGCAGGGTGACGGCGAACCCGGCGCAGACGGCGGACTGACGAGGCGAGAAGCCTCGCGCGGCCCGCGGCATGACTTCCACACGCCCCGCCGGTGCTCCCCGCGCCATCGCGGCAGTGGCCTCCGCCTTCCCAGCCTCATGCCAATCTGTGACCGACCGATCACTCAAAGTCAGGAGCAGTCTCATGAGCATCAGGCACGCCACCGTGACGACCACGGCCCTGCTCACGCTGCTGGGAACTCTGTTCTCCGCGACGGCGATCGCCGCGGCGCCGCCCCAGGGGGACTTCACGGCCAGAGGCGTGAAGATCCACAGCGGCTACAGCACCACATCCTCCGTGCGAGGGCACGGCAATCCCGGCGACGGCTACACGCACATGGGCGGGCAGAGCAACGCGGAGAGCGTGCCCTGCCCGGACGGCTCGGTGAAGGACCACTGGACGTACGTCCACAACAACCGGACCGGGGTCGAGGGCTACGTCTCCGACTGCTTCATCAGGGAGTACTGACCACCGGACAGCCGTCTGAACAGTCCTTCCGTACCTGACGTATACGACGGGGTGAACGTCGGTGCGAGCGTGCGGGCGGGCATGTTCGCCCTCGTCGGCAGCGTGCTCGCGGCTCTCGGGCACCACACTGTCGCCGAGGGCGCGGTGCCCTGGCGGCTCGTCGCCGGGTTCGGCCTGGCGCAGTTCGCGGCCGCCCGGCCCGTCGCCCGCCGTCGACTCTCCCTGCCCACCGTGGCCGCGGCCACCCTCGGGGCGCAGGGGGTCCTGCACACCGGCCTGACCCTGACGGGCGGCGCCCATGCCACCGGGGCGGGTCATGCCGGGCATCAGGGGACGGGCGGCGACGGGCACGCCTGGCACCAGGTCTCGGCCGGTATGACGGCCGCCCATGTCGTCGCCGCGCTGGCGGCGGGCTGGCTGCTGCACCGGGCGGACGCGGCACTGACGGCCGCGTTCGCCGCCGCCCGCACCGTGCGGCGCGCCGCCGCCGCCGTCGTGGCCCGCGTACGGCGGTCCTTGCTGCCCGGCGGCGGCACCGGTGGCGCGCCGCCCGCCGTGCCGCTGCTCGGCTGCTTCGACCCGCCGTCCGCCCCACGGACACGAACGCTGGACCACACGCTGGTGCGCAGGGGCCCGCCGGGACGTCTCCACGTCCCGGTCGTCCCCTCATCCGGGCCGCGGCTTCGCCGTGCCCGGCTTCACCAGCAAGGAGTTCCCGCATGTCCACGTACCACCTCGCCTGTGCCGTACGGCGTGTCGCCGTCGTCGGCGCGGCCGTCATCACAGCCGCCCTCACCGCGGCCGGAACGGCCTCGGCCCACGCCGAGGTCGAGGCCGACAAGCCGCAGGCCCTGGCCGAGAACGTCACCCTGGCCTTCGTCTCCGAGGCGGAGTCCGACTCGGCGGGCTTCACCCGGCTCCGGGTCGTCCTGCCCGAGGGCATCGCACCCGCCGACGTGACACTCGCCGAAGCGCCCGAGGGCTGGAAGCTGAAGCCCGGCGGCGACGGATACACCATCGGCGGCCCGGCCCTCGGGACGGGCGTGGACGCCGAGCACAAGATCAAGGTACGGCGGCTCCCGGACGCCGCGGAACTGGCCTTCAAGACGGTCGAGACCTACAGCGACGGCGAGGTCTCCCGCTGGATCGAAATGCCGGCCGGCGACACGGAACCGGCCCAGCCCGCGCCCGTTCTGAAGCTGAAGGCGGCGGCGCCGGGTTCGAAGCCCACCGCCTCCAGTCCGCCCAGTTCCGGCCCCAGTTCCGTCCCCGCCTCACCCGAGGCCTCGGGTCCGGCTCCCTCCGAGGTCTCCCCCGCCGGCGACACCACCGCGGCCGAGGACGACGGTCCGTCGCCGGGCCTGGTCGCGGGCGGCGTGCTCGTGGCCCTGCTCGTCGTGGGCGGCGGCGCGTGGTGGCTGGTGAAGCGCCGCACCGGCGGAGCGCGCGCATGACCGGTACGCGGTCTGCCGCGGCCGTGCGGCCTCCCCAGTGAGGAGGCCGCACGGATCCGCCCGTTCGGCCTGCCCGACCTAGAGTGGGGCTGCGCAAGGAGCCCCGTCGCTCGCCGGGCCCCCGCACGAGCGGGGGCCGTCATCGAGCGCGGCTTCGAGACCTGGCTGCGGGCCGTCGAACTGCCCGGTGAGGAGACCGGCACGCCCCTGGAACGCCTCACCACCATGGCGGCGCACATCGCCAAGTCCCTGGTCGACGCACCCGGCTTCCTGCGCCTGGGACTGATGCTCGCCCTGGAACGACGGCCCGTGGAACCCCGGGTCCGCACGGTCTTCCTGCAGGTCCGCGAGATCGCCGCCCGGCGGATTGCCGAGACGATCGAGACCCTCTTCCCGGACCTGGAGGAGGAATCCGTCCGCACCCTCACCACCTGCACCGTCGCCGGTGCCGACGGCCTGTTCGTGCACCGGGAGATCCACGGCGACTCCGTGGACCTGGTGGCGATGCTCGAACTGCACGCACGGGTGGTGTACGCGGCGGCGAGCCGCCTGTCGGGGGATACAGGGCAGGTTCGGCGGCCGTAACGGGCGGCCGGTGCCCGGGGTGCCCCGCCGGACCGCGCCGGCGGGGCAGCGTTGTTCACCGCGTGGTGCCGGCCATCTCCGGAACCGGCGCGTCGAGGGCGTCCAGGCCGCGCAGGATGTCCTCCACCCGCTGCTTGGCGTCGCCGAAGAGCATCTGGGTGTTCTCCCGGAAGAACAGCGGGTTCTGCACTCCGGCGTACCCGGCGGCCATCGACCGCTTGAAGACGACCACGTTGGCTGCCTCCCACACGTGCAGCACCGGCATGCCGGCGATGGGGCTGGACGGGTTGTCGGTGGCGGCCGGGTTGACGGTGTCGTTGGCGCCGATGACCAGGACGACCGAGGTGGCGGCGAAGTCGTCGTTGATCTCGTCCATTTCGAGGACGACGTCGTACGGCACGTTCGCCTCGGCGAGCAGCACGTTCATGTGCCCGGGCAGCCGGCCGGCGACGGGGTGGATGCCGAAGCGCACCTCGACGCCCCGCTCGCGCAGCTTGCGCGCCAGTTCGGCGACCGGGTACTGGGCCTGGGCGACCGCCATGCCGTAACCCGGCGTGATGATCACCGAGGAGGCGTCGCGCAGGAGTTCCGCGGTCTCCTCGGCGTTGATCTCCCGGTGCTCCCCCTGCTCGCCGTCGTCGGCGGCCGCCGCCGGGGTTCCGAAACCGCCCGCGATCACCGAGAGGAAGGAGCGGTTCATCGCCTTGCACATGATGTACGACAGGTAGGCACCGGAGGAGCCGACCAGCGCGCCGGTGACGATCAGCAGGTTGTTGGCGAGCAGGAAGCCCGAGGCCGCCGCGGCCCAGCCGGAGTAGCTGTTGAGCATGGAGACGACCACCGGCATGTCTCCGCCGCCGATGGAGGCGACCAGGTGCGCGCCGAGGGCGAGCGCGATCACGGTGACGGCGATGAGCAGGCCGATGTTCGGGCGGGCCACGAACGCGACGGTGAGCGCGACGAAGGCGACCAGGGCACCCACGTTGAGGATGTGCTTGCCGGGCAGCGTCAGCGGGTTCGACTTGATCCGCGCGGACAGCTTCAGATACGCGACGACCGAGCCGGTGAAGGTGACGGCGCCGATGAACACCCCGATGAACACCTCGGCGTGATGGATGCCCAGCAGCGAACCGCTGAGCTCGGCGTCGACGTCGAGGTAGCCGTTCCAGCCGACGAACGCGGCGGCGAGGCCGACCAGGCTGTGCATGATGGCGATCAGCTCCGGCATGCCGGTCATCTCGACGACCCGGGCGCGCCACAGTCCGATGCCCGCGCCGACGGCCGTGGCGACGGCGATCAGCACGAGACCGGTGGCGGTGATGCTCCGGGAGGCGAGACCGACGGTGGCGGCCAGGGCGATGACCATGCCCGCGATGCCCCAGACGACTCCCGAGCGGGAGGTCCGGTGCTGCGAGAGGCCGGCCAGGCTGAGGATGAACAGCAGCGCGGCGACGACGTAGGCGGCCTCTGCGGCCGTGACTGTGGTCATCCGTGATCAGCCCTTCGAGAACATGCCGAGCATGCGGCGGGTGACGGCGAATCCGCCGAAGATGTTGATGCTCGCCAGCAGGATCGCGGCGAACGACAGCACGGTGACGGCGGTGTTCCCCTGCCCGATCTGCAGCAGCGCGCCGACCACCACGATCCCGGAGATGGCGTTGGTGACCGACATCAGCGGGGTGTGCAGCGCGTGGTGCACATGGCCGATGACGTAGAAGCCGATGACGATCGCCAGCACGAACACCGTGAAGTGGCCGATGAGTTCACTCGGCGAGAAGGCCGTCACCAGGAACAGCGCGAGCGCCCCGGCACCGACGAGGGCGTACGGCGCCCACGCCGGACGGGCGGGCTTCGCCGGGGTCTCCGAGGGCACGGCCACGGGTTCCGGGGCCTCTGCCGGGGCGGACGCGGCGGACACCTGGACCGGGGGCGGGGGCCAGGTCTTCTCGCCCTCGCGGACCACGGTCATCGCCCGCTGCACCACGTCGTCGAAGTCGAGGACGAGTTGACCGTCCTTGCCGGGCGTCAGCAGCTTCATCAGGTTGACGATGTTGGTGCCGTACAGCTGCGAGGCCTGGGCGGGGAGCCTGCCGGGCAGGTCGGTGTAGCCGATGATCGTCACGTCGTTGTCGGTGACGACGGCCTTCCCGGCGACCGTGCCCTCGACGTTGCCGCCCTGGGCCGCGGCCATGTCGACGATGACGCTGCCGGGCTTCATGCGCGCGACGTCCTCGGCGGTGACCAGCCGGGGCGCCGGGCGGCCCGGGATGAGCGCGGTGGTGATGATGATGTCGACGTCGGCGGCCTGCTCGGCGTAGAGCTGCGCGGCGAGCTGGTTGTAGTCGTCGGAGGTGGCCTTGGCGTAGCCGTCGGTGCTCACCTCCTGCTCGGCGCTCACCGTCAGGAACTCGCCGCCCAGCGAGCGGACCTGCTCGGCGACCTCGGGCCGGGGGTCGGTGGCGCGGACCACGGCGCCGAGGCTGCGGGCCGCGCCGATGGCCGCGAGTCCGGCCACGCCGGCACCGGCCACCAGCACCTTGGCGGGCGGCACCTTGCCGGCGGCGGTCACCTGGCCGGTGAAGAAGCGTCCGAAGGCGTGCGCGGCCTCGACCACGGCCCGGTATCCGGCGATGTTCGCCATCGAGCTGAGCACGTCCAGGGACTGGGCGCGCGAGATCCGCGGCACGGCGTCCATGGCGAGCACGGTGACCGGCCGCCGTGTCAGTTCCTCGACCAGTTCGGGGTTGAGCGCGGGGCTGATGAGCGCGATCAGTGTCGCCCCGTCGCGCAGCCGGCCGATCTCCTCGCTCGAGGGGCCGTTGACCTTCAGTACGATCTCCGCCGACCACGGGTCCCCGAGGCGGGCTCCCGCCTCCTCGTAGGCCGTGTCGAAGAAGCGGGACGAGGCTCCCGCTCCCGGTTCGACCACCACGTCGTATCCGAGCGCGACAAGTCTCCCCACGGTGGCCGGCGTCGCCGCCACCCTGGTCTCGCCCGCAGTGGACTCGGCGGGTACGCCGATCCGCTGGGGTTCCGGTTCCGCTGGGGCCATCGTCTGCCTCTCTCGTCGTTCTCTCTCGTCGTTCGACTGCCTGTCCTCCTTGGTGCCCGCATCCTGCACCTTCGACGCGGCAACTGTGGCGGACCGTGGTCACATGGCCGAGGAGGTCGTCCTCACACCGCCCAGGGGTTGCCGCGGGACGCGTTTGGGGGTAAGGGAGTGACGCGCGGGGCCGGAGTTGCCTTGTGATGCGACATGACACGGCCCGGCGCAGACTGAGTGCGTGAGCAGCACGCGCCCGGGGCGCGGCGAGGCCTCGCCCCCCTCCCGATCGGCGCCGCAGCAGCAGACTGTGGCACTGGCGGCGATGATGTTCGCCGTCGCCATGACCTTCATCGACCAGACCATCGTGTCGATCGCGGCTCCGGACATCGTCCGCGAGCTGAACCTGTCGTCCTCGGGCATGCAGTGGGTGGTGAACGCCTATCTGCTGGCCCTCGCGGCGTTCTTCGCCCTCGGCGGGCGTCTCGCGGACCTCTACGGACCACGCCGCGTCGTCGTGATCGGCACGCTGGTGTTCGTCGTGTCGTCGGTGCTGTGCGGCTGTGTCCCCGAGGGCAGCGCGGCGCAGACCTGGATGATCGTGTTCCGCGCCACCCAGGGTTTCGGGGCGGCACTGCTCTTCCCGGCGGCTCTGGCCGTGGTGGTGGCGGTGTTCCCGGTCGAGAGACGCGGTCGCGCCCTCGCGCTGTTCTTCGGTGTCTCCGGCGCGCTGACCGCGCTCGGCCCGCTGCTGGGCGGCTGGCTCACGAACTGGACCTGGCGCGCCGTCTTCTGGGTCAACGTCCCCGTGGCGATCGTGGCGCTGGTCCTCACCGCGCTGGCGCACATCGCCGACCGGCGGCGGTCCGGCACCCTGGACGTCCGTGGCGCCGCCCTGATCGCGATCGGCATGGGCCTGAGCGTCCTCGGCTTCCAGCAGGCCTGGTCCTGGGGCTGGGACTCCTGGGCGACCTGGCTCTGCATCGCGGGCGGCCTCGCGGTGCTCTTCGGGTTCGTCCGGTTCGAGCGCGACGTGGAGCATCCGCTGATCGACCTGCGGGTCTTCCGTGACAAGGCGTTCACCGTGGACGCGGCGGTGCTGTTCTTCTCGATGCTCGCCTTCGTACCGCTGTTCTTCTTCACCTCGGTCTACGCCCAGGTGTCCCTGAGCGCCTCGCCGAACCAGGCGGCCCTGTTCCTGCTGTACTTCTTCGTGGGCTTCGCGATCGCCTCGCAGTGGGGCGGCCGGATCCTCGACAAGCGGGGCGCGCGCCCGGCCCTGAAGCTGGGCACGGTGGTGGGATGCGTCGGGTTCGCCCTGTGGGCGAACAAGCTCACCGACCTGTCCATGCACGACCAGTGGCCGTACGCGGCGCTCGCCGGGGCCGGCATCGGCTTCATCCTCGCGCCGGCCTCCACGGACGCCGTCAACCGGTCCATCGGCGCCTCGTACGGCGAGGTCACCGGCATCACCCAGACGGTGCGCAACTACGCGGCGAGCGTGGGTCTGGCCGTCTACGGCACGATCCTGACGCACGTCACGACCGACAAGGTGGTGCAGACCCTGCAGTCCCGGGGCATGTCCACGGACGACGCGAACACCGTGGCCCGTGACATCACCGAGTCGATCACGGGCAGCGGCGACTCCCAGCCGCCCACCGGCACGGGCCCCGCCGCCGAGGCCACCCGGGACGCGATGAGCGCCATCCGCATGGACTTCGCCGAGGCCAACCAGTGGGTGTTCTACGGCATGGCCATCGCCCTGGGCATCGGCTATCTGTGCGCCCTGCGGCACCCGGGCGGGCGGCCGGCCTCGAACGCGGCGGTGGAGGAACCGGTCCGGCAGACCCACTGAGGGATCGTCAGGTGAACAGGTCGGTCGTACGCGCCTGGATCTCCTCCGGCGTCAGCTCCTCGATCGGCTGGGAGATCATCCAGAGATGGCCGAACGGGTCGGCGAGACGGCCGCCGCGCTGCCCGTAGTGCTGGTCGGCGACGGGGTACACCACCGTCGCCCCGCCGCGCAGCATGGCCTCGGCGACGGCGTCGGCGTCGGACACGTCGAGCGCCATGATCACCGGGGAGCCGCCGAGGGAGGGCGGCGCCGGGTCTCCGTCGTCGGCGTCCTTGACCGCGATCACGGTGCCGCCGAGACGCAGCATGGCGTGCACGATCCTCCCCTCGGGGTCGGTGTACCGCTCGATCTCCTCGGCGCCGAGAGCGGTCCGGTAGAAGTCGATCGCCCGGGGGCCGTCGGAGACCACGAGCCGGGCGTAGAGCCGGGTGACGGCCGGGGCGCCGGGTGGGGTGTCGGGTGTGTTCGTCATGCCTTCACGATCGCGGGTCCCGGGGCCGTGGATTGCAGAAAGCGGCCGGCCGGGCGGGGGCCGTCACCCGCCGAGCGGAACGTGGTTGCGCTCCAGCGGCGGGCGCGGCGCGCACACGGTCGGGGTGATCCGACCTTCCGTACTGGTGCCCAGGCACACGTGTGCGACTCAGGGGTTGGGCAAAGCCCGGGTCAGTGATCCGCAAGGAAACGGGCGGCATGGTCTCCTTGCAGTCCGTACGCGATCACGCCCGAGGAGGAGACCCCGATGGAACCCGGTGCCGCCCTCGATCCGCTGGACCTGAAGCTGCTGCAGGCGCTCCAGCTGGACGGGCGGGCGCCGTTCAGCCGGATCGCTCAGGTGCTCGGCGTCTCCGACCAGACCGTCGCCCGGCGTTACCGGGGGCTGCGCACCCGCGCGCGTCTGAGGGTGCTCGGCGTGACCGACGAGAACCGTCTCGGCCGCAGCAGCTGGATCGTCCGGCTGCGCTGCACCCCGGACGTGGCCGAGCAACTCGCGGGCGCGCTCGCCCGCCGCCCGGACACCTCGTACGTCAGCCTGAACTCCGGCGGCACGGAGGTGATGTGCACGATGAAGCCGCGCAGCCGGGAGGCCCGTGACGAGCTCCTCTTCGACCGGCTCCAGCGCACCCCGCGGGTCACGTCGGTCAGCGCCCACTGCGTCCTGCACCCCTTCTACGGCGGCGCACTCGGCTGGCTCAACAAGGCCGACGCCCTCTCCCCCGACGAGGAGGCGGCACTGCGCCCGCCGCCCGTCGCGACGGCCACGGGCCCGGTCGCCCTGGACGCGGACGACGAGTCGCTCCTCGACGTCCTCCGGCACGACGGACGGGCCACGTCCACCGAACTCCAGGCGGCCACCGGCCAGTCGGAGTCCATGGTCAAGCGGCGCCTGGAGCGCCTGCGGTCCAGCGGCGTGCTCTACTTCGACGTCCAGCACGACGCCGAACTCCTCGGCCACGAGGTGGAGGCGATGCTGTGGCTCACCGTGGCCCCGGCCTCCCTCGCCTCCGTCGGCCGCGTCCTCGCCGAGCACCCCCAGGTCCCCTTCGCCGCGGCCGTCACGGGCCAGGCCAACATCCTCGCCGCGACCCTGCACCGCAGCGCCGGAGACCTGTACACGTACCTCAGCGAGAAGATCGGGGCCCTCGAAGGCGTCCAGTCCGTCGAGACCGCGCTGACCCTGCGCCGCATCAAGCAGCTCTCCTACGAACCGAGACCGAACCGTTGACGGAGGTACGGGCCCCGCTTATCTTCTGACCGACTTCATGGCCGAATTCACGAACTACGTTCGAAATCACGGACATTGGATCGACAGAGGCGGCTCGTTTGCTCCGGACTCCCCCTGCGGCCAGAAGCCGCAGCCCCCTGCTCGTCTGCGTGCTCGCCCTGCTCCTCGCCCCCATGGCGGCGACCGCCCCGCAGGCGGCCGCGGCGGACGGGCGGCCCTACACCAACCCGCTCAAGTCGGCGACCCGCTGAACGACCCCAACCGCCGCACCCGCGTGCAGAAGGTGTACTGGAAGGCCGACGGCACGCCGGACTTCGGCATTCCCGTGGCCGACGGGGTCACCCCGCAGCGCTTGTCGTCGTACAACTTCGCGGACCGCTTCGTCCGGCACTGGGAGTACCGCGCCCGCATCGAGGCCGTTGTCTCCCCGCTCGCGGACTCGCAGTTCCGCGTGGTCAGCGGCCTGACCGACAGCGGCACGGTCTCGCTGGAGTCGGCCAACTTCCCCGGCCACTACCTGCGGCACAGGAACTTCGAGGTGTGGCTGGAGAAGAACGACGGCACCGCGCGCTTCGCGTCCGACGCCACCTTCCAGCGGCGCGCCGGGCTCGCCGACCCGGCGGGCGTGTCGTACGAGTCGCACAACTACCCGGGGCGATACGTCCGCCACTGGGAGTACCTGCTGAACGTGCAGACGGTGAGCACGGCGACCGACCGGGCGGACGCCACCTTCTACGCCCAGTGACGGAAGGTTGAATGCGCGTAATGCCCTGATTGCGTTCCCGGCTGGAGGGGCACTCAGGGCATGTGCGCATACAAGACGGCGAACGACCGCGCAAGGTTCTGCTGACCGGGTGGTTCAGCTTCCGGGACAGGGAGGCGACCGCCGGGGAC
This sequence comes from Streptomyces sp. NPDC040589, assembly GCF_055594445.1. Taxonomy (NCBI): domain Bacteria; kingdom Bacillati; phylum Actinomycetota; class Actinomycetes; order Kitasatosporales; family Streptomycetaceae; genus Streptomyces; species Streptomyces sp. NPDC040589. The sequence goes on from NZ_JBVIWP010000002.1 coordinate 1,224,245, forward strand.
GTGCTGGCCCTGCGCCGGGTGGAGGACGTGCTGCGGGGGACGGGCATCCCCTACGACGTCGCCTGGAGTCCGGGCTTCCGTCCGGAGGCCCTGCATCTGGAGCGGCTGTGGCCCGAGGACTACACCCACCTGGTGTTCGTGTGCGGACCCCTGCACGGGCCGCAGGTCGAGGAGCTGCACCGGCGGTTCGCGCACTGTGTGCGGATCGCCGTGGGCACCTCGGTGATCGACCCCGGCAGCACGGCGGTGACCGGCTTCCACCGGGTGCTGCCGCGGGACGCTCCCGACCGTGAGCCGGTGGAGGATCTGGCGGCCCGCGCCCCGGACGTGCCCGCCCGGCCCGTCGTCGGGGTGATCCTCGCGCACGGGCAGCACGAGTACGGGCAGCTGAGGCGGCACGGGCAGGTGGCCGAGGAGGTGACGCGGTGGCTGGCCGGGAAGGACTGCGGCAGGCTGGAACTGGAGACGCGGCTCGACACGCACGACTGGCATCTGAGTGCGACCCCGGCGCAGCTCCAGTCCGTGCTGGCCCGGATGGACCTCGTCGTCACCGACCGGCTGCACGGGCTGGTGATCGCGCTGCGGGTCGGCACCCCGGTGCTGGCCGTCGACCCGGTCGCGGGCGGCGCCAAGCTGACCGCGCAGGCCCGTGCCTGCGGCTGGCCCGCGCTGGTGGCCGCCGAGCGGCTGGACGTGCGGCAGTTGGACCGCTGGTGGGACTGGTGCCTGACCGGCGGCCGGGTGACCGCCCGGCAGATCCGCGACGGATTCCGCGAGGGCACCGTGCCGGACAGCGCGGACCGGCTGGTCGAGGCGCTGGCACGGCCGGTCGCCGGTTAGCTCCGTGACCCCACGGGGCATCCGCATCTACGTTCCCCGCTGTACTTCCCCGCTTCCCCCGCCGCACGTCCCCCCGGGAGGAGAGACGGTCCGGCCGTCCGGAAGGAGAAAGCGTGTCCATCGGCCGACTTCCCGATCACGAGCAGCGCATCCTCGACGAGATGGAACGCGCCCTGCGCCGCGACCGCCGCCTCGACCGCCGGCTGCGCACCCTGCGGGTACGCCGTCGCCCCGACCCCGCCCGCGTCCTGGCCCGCCTGGCCGGCTACCGCCCCCGCGCCTGGACCGCGATGGTCCTGTTCGCGGTGTCGGTCGGCCTGCTGGTGGCCGGGATCGTCACCTCCGAGCCAGGGGTGATCTGGGCGTTCGCCGCCATATGCCCCCTGACCCTGTACGCGACGTTCCGGCTGATGTGCCGGTGGTGCGGGACCTGAGCCTGACGTGCCGGTGGTGCGGGACCTGAGCGTCCGCCGCCCCTAACCGGGATCGGCCGTGAAGGCCTGCCGGATGGGGCGTTCGTCGGCGAGGACGCGGCCCTTGGGCGGACCGTCCAGGAGCGCGCGGGCGGCGGTCAGCAGGTCCGGGGCGACGTGGTCCGCGCGCGCCGTCTCCTCGGTGCGGGTCCGCCCGGTCGGGACGAGGATGCCGTGGCAGCCCGCCCGGTGTGCGGCCTCCGCGTCGGCGCCGGTGTCGCCGATGACGACGAGGTCGGCGGGCCGGGCGCAGATCCGACCGGCCGCCCACAGCACCAGGCCGGGCCGGGGCATGCGGCAATGGCAGCCGTCGTCGGGACCGTGCGGGCAGACGGCCAACACGTCGAAGGGGCCGAGGAGTTCGTCGACTCGGTGATCGACGCGGCGCAGGTCGGCGTCGGTGAGCCGCCCGCGCGCGACGCCGGGCTGGTGGGTGAAGACACCGGTGCGGATGCCGCGCTCGCGCAGCAGGGCGAGCGCCTCACGGGCGCCTTCGACGGGGCGCACGCGGCCGGGATCCGCGTTGTCGGGGACGTCCTCGACGAGCGTGCCGTCGCGGTCGAACAGCACGGCCCTCACCGGACGTACCGGGCTCTCCGGGCCGCCCATGGGCCTCACGCGATCACCTCGTCCTGCCAGGCGGGGGCGTGGCGGTGGCGCCAGGCGCCGGTCAGCCGGTGCCAGGTCGCGGCGGGCGGGATGAGCACGCTGGTCGCCACCATGGTCGCCACCTCGTGGCGGGTGCGCGGGCCGAGCGCGATGCGGGTCCTGGCGAACTCCGCCGTGCCGGCCGCCCAGCCGAGCGCGCAGGCCGTCGCGGCCCGTCCGTGCCCGGCGGCGGCGAGGGCGCACGCGGCGACACCCGCGGTCGTGATCGCAGCGTGGGTGCGGATCCGGCCGCGTGGCGCGACCGCCTTGTCCCACCAGTCGGGCCCGTGCAGATGCCGCATGAGGGCGTCGTCCGCGTTGCCGCGCTGCTGGCGCACCGACACCCAGCGGGAGGCGGGGTGCACGGGGTGCCGCGTGGTACGGCGGCCCTGCCGGATGCGCCAGCCCGAGTCGAGCACGCGCAGCGCGAGGTCGGCGTCCTCGCGGAAGGCGAGCCGGAAGCGTTCGTCGAAGCCGCCGACCTGTTTGAGCGCCTCCGTGCGGTACGCCATGTCGGAGGTGATCCAGTGGGCGCGGGCGAGTCCCGCCGTGCCGCGTTCCCAGTCGGTGGGGCGGCGTTCGCCGGGCAACGGGACGGCGATGACGCCCTGGACGCCCGCGATGTCGGGCGAGGCCTCGGCGAGGTCCTCGGCCAGCTGATCGCACCAGTGGGGACCGACCTGCACATCGTCGTCGAGGAACACGGTCCACGGCGCCGTCACGGCCCGCAGCCCGGTGTTGCGGGCGGCGGCGGGCCCACGACCGCCGCCGCCCAGCACTGTGGTGCGCCCCCGCAGGTCGCCCAGCACGCTCAACGGGTGCTCCAGCTGCCCGGGGCCGGGGTCGGTCCGGTCGTCGACGAGGACGATCTCACCGGGCCGCGGTCCGGTCGCGGCGGCGAGCGCCGCGAGACAGTCGGCGAGGGTGTCCCGGACGATGGTCGGGATCACGACGGCGTACGAGGTCATGCGGCGGTCCTCCCTGCGACAATCGCCCGCCTTCGGTGCTGGCGAGTGCCGCGGTACGGCCGTCTCAAACGCCACAGTGACTATACACTGCGTGTATACACGCAGTGTATAGTCTCGCCATGCCTTCTCTGACCAAGAAGATGAAGAAAACGGGGACCGCGTTCCGAACTGCCGGAACGCTCACGGCGATCGCCGCACTGACACTCGTCCTGAGCGGCTGCGCGGGGCCCGACGCCACAGCCCCCAGCGCCGTCCGCGCCCAAGCGGCGACGGACGTCCAGGCGGCCCGCTACGGCGCTGTCGACTGCCGTAGGGCGAAGTGCATCGCGCTCACCTTCGACGCGGGGCCGAGCGAGCACTCCGCGCGCCTGCTGGACATCCTGAAGGAGAGACAGGTCCCGGCGACCTTCTTCCTCCTCGGCAAGCGGCACATCGAGAAGTACCCGGAGCTGGTACGGCGCATGGCCGACGAGGGCCATGAGGTGGCCAGCCACACCTGGGACCACAAGATCCTGACCCGGCTGAGACCCGAGGAGATACGCGAGGAGCTGGAACGCCCCAACCAGGAGATAGAACGCCTCACCGGACAGCGCCCGACCCTGATGCGCCCGCCCCAGGGCCGCACCGACGACACCGTGCACGAGATCTGCCGCGAGCTGGGCCTCGCCGAGGTGCTGTGGAGCGTGACGGCCAAGGACTACAAGACGACCGACTCGGACCTGATCACCCGCCGCGTCCTCACCCAGGCGTCCCGGGACGGGATCATCCTGCTGCACGACATCTACGACGGCACCGTGCCGGCCGTCCCGGGCATCATCGACGCGCTCAAGGAACGGGGGTACGTGTTCGTGACGGTGCCCCAACTGCTGGCACCGGGGAAGGCGGAGCCCGGGAAGGTGTACCGGTAGGGCACAAACCCTCGGACGGCTCTGGGCCGAGTGGGTGAGCCGTACCCGAGCGGGCCGCTGGACAGCGTGGGTTCCCTACGATCGGGACGTGGCGAACATCCTGCTCGAACGGACGGTCCCGCTCCCCCTCGACGAGGCGTGGCGGCGGATCACGGAGTGGCGGCGGCACGGGGACGGGGTGCCCTTGACGCGGGTCGGGCCGGTCCCGGCCGGCCCGACCCGCGTCGGCACGGTCGTCGTGGCCCGCACGGGCGTCGGACCGCTGTCCTTCGACGACCCGATGGAGGTCACGGTGTGGGAGCCCCCGGAGGCCGGGGCCCCGGGGATGTGCCGTCTGGAGAAGCGGGGCCGTGTGGTGCTGGGCTGGGCGGAGCTGGAGGTCCGGCCGGGGCCCGGCGGCCGCACCCGCGTGGTGTGGCGGGAGGAGATCCGGATCCGGCTGCTGCCGTCGCTCTTCGACGGCGTGGTGGGGAGCTCGGCACGGTATGTGTTCGGCCGTGCGTTGAACCGCCTGCTGAGACAGGCGTGACGGGCGCCGGGAACACCGGGCCGGTCCCCGGAGGGCCTCACGCCACCGTCCCGATCCGCCCCACCGCCCCCGGCTCCGGCTCGTGGTGGATCGGCGTGTGGGCCCCGGTCAGCGACACCCCGCTGCCTCCGCGCCGGCCGGCGACGATCTCCGACGCGATGGACAGGGCCGTCTCCTCGGGCGTACGGGCTCCGAGGTCCAGGCCGATCGGCGAGTGCAGGCGGCTCAACTCCAGCTCGGTGACGCCGACTTCGCGCAGGCGGGCGTTGCGGTCCAGGTGGGTGCGCCGGGAGCCCATGGCACCGACGTACGCCACCGGCAGCCGCAGCGCCAGCCGCAGCAGGGGCACGTCGAACTTGGCGTCGTGGGTCAGCACGCACAGGACCGTACGGGCGTCGACGTCCGTGCCCTCCAGGTAGCGGTGGGGCCACTCGACGACGATCTCGTCGGCCTCCGGGAAACGCGTCCGGGTCGCGAAGACGGGCCGTGCGTCGCACACCGTGACGTGGTAGCCGAGGAACTTGCCCATGCGGACCAGCGCCGACGCGAAGTCGATCGCACCGAAGACGATCATGCGGGGCGCCGGGACCGAGGACTCGACCAGGACCGTGAGCGGTGCTCCGCAGCGTGAGCCCCGCTCTCCGATCTCCAGGGTGCCGGTGCGGCCGGCGTCGAGGAAGGCGCCCGCCTCGGCGGCGACCGTGCGGTCGAGTTCCGGATGGGCGCCGAAACCGCCGTCGCGGGCCCCGTCGGGGCGGACCAGCAGGGCACGGCCCGTCAGTTCGGGCGGGCCCGACACGATCCGCGCCACCGCCGCCGCCTCCCCTTGCGCGGCGGCGGTGAGCGCGGCCGCGACCACCGGCCGGACCGGATCGGCGGCCCGTACCGGGGTGACCAGGATGTCGATGACGCCGCCGCAGGTCAGGCCCACGGCGAAGGCGTCGTCGTCGCTGTAGCCGAAGCGCTCCAGGACGGTCTCGCCGTCCCGCAGCGCCTGTTGGCACAGCTCGTAGACCGCGCCCTCCACGCAGCCGCCGGAGACCGAGCCGATCGCCGTGCCCTCGGCGTCCACCGCGAGCGCGGCGCCGGGCTGCCGGGGCGCGCTGCCGCCGACGGCCACCACGGTGGCCACGGCGAAGTCACGGCCCTGCCCGACCCACCTGTTCAGCTCCTCGGCGATGTCCAGCATCTGTCTCGGTCTCCTTGAGGCTGCGGGGCTGGTGCGCCGGGCGTCAGTGGACGCCCAGCCAGCTCTCGATCGGGTTGAGGGCGAAGTACACGAGGAACACCGCCGTGAGGATCCACATGAAGGCGCCGATCTCGCGCGCCTTGCCCTGGGCGGTCTTGATGGCGACGTAGGAGATGACGCCCGCGGCGACACCGGTGGTGATGGTGTACGTGAACGGCATCAGGACGACCGTCAGGAACACCGGGACGGCGGTGGCCCGGTCGGCCCAGTCCACGTGCCGGGCGTTCATCAGCATCATCGCGCCGATGACGACGAGGGCGGCGGACGCGACCTCCTGCGGCACGATCGCGGTGAGCGGTGTGAAGAACAGGCAGGCGGCGAAGAACGCTCCGGTGACGACCGAGGCGAGGCCCGTGCGCGCGCCCTCCCCGACACCCGTCGCCGACTCGATGAACACCGTCTGGCCCGAGCCGCCGGACACGCCTCCGATCGCGCCGCCGGCCCCGTCGATGAACAGCGCCTTGGACAGGCCCGGCATCCGGCCCTTGTCGTCGGCGAGTTCGGCCTCGGTGCCGACGCCGATGATGGTCGCCATCGCGTCGAAGAACCCGGCCAGCACCAGTGTGAAGACGATCATGCCGACGGTCATCGCGCCGACCTCGCCCCAGCCGCCGAACTCCACGTCCCCGAAGAGCGAGAAGTCGGGCATGGACACCGCGCCGCCGTGCAGTTCGGGTGCCCCGGCCGCCCACTGCTTGGGGTCGATGACGCCCGCCGCGTTCAGGATCGCGGCGACGATCGTGCCGCCGACGATGCCGATGAGGATGGCGCCCGGGATGTTCCGGGCCTGGAGCATGAAGATCAGCAGCAGGGTGCCGGCGAAGAGCAGGACCGGCCAGCCGGCCAGTTCGCCCGCCGGGCCGAGCGTGACGGGAGTGGCCTCCCCCTGGTGCACGAAGCCGGACTTGTAGAAGCCGATGAGGGCGATGAACAGGCCGATGCCCATGGTGATGGCGTGCTTGAGCGCGAGCGGGATCGCGTTCATGATCATCTCGCGCAGGCCGGTGACGACCAGCAGCATGATGATCACGCCGTACATCACGCACATGCCCATCGCCTGCGGCCAGGTCATCTCGGGCGCGACCTGGGAGGCGAGGACTCCGGAGACGGACAGGCCCGCGGCGAGGGCGAGCGGCACCTTGCCGACGAACCCCATCAGCAGCGTGGTGAGGGCCGCCGCGAACGCGGTCGCGGTGATGAGGCCCTTCTGCGCGAGGGTGTCCCCCGCCGCGTCCTTGCCGGACAGGATCAGGGGGTTGAGCAGGAGGATGTACGCCATCGCCATGAAGGTGGTGACGCCGCCGCGCACCTCACGCGCGACCGTCGATCCTCTGTGGGATATGTGGAAGTACCGGTCGAGCCAGGACCGTCCGGCCGGGACGCGGGTGCCTTCGCCCGCGTCTTCGGCTGTGGTCCTCGGCTCAAGTGACTGGGTCATGTGGGCCTACTCCCAAGTTTCATAGGGGGTTGGGATGCACGACCCGGGGGACGGCCCGAGACGAACGAAGGGGGGTCCGGGGGGGGCACGGGAACGCGCTCCCCCGGACGGAACTCTCCTGCTCAGGCCTCGGAGAGTGACGTACCCGTGAGGTGCTCGGGCCGTACCGGAGTCCGGTTCAGCTCGAGCCCGGTCGCGTTCCGGATGGCCGCGAGGACCGCCGGCGTCGACGACAGGGTGGGGGCTTCGCCGATGCCGCGCAGCCCGTACGGGGCGTGCTCGTCGGCGAGTTCGAGGACGTCGACCGGGATGGTCGGCGTGTCGAGGATGGTCGGGATCAGGTAGTCGGTGAAGGAGGGGTTTCTCACCTTCGCCGTCTTCGGGTCGACGACGATCTCCTCCATGACCGCCACGCCCAGGCCCTGTGTCGTGCCGCCCTGGATCTGGCCGAGCACGGACAGCGGGTTGAGCGCCTTGCCGACGTCCTGGGCGCAGCCCAGCTCGATGACCTTCACCAGCCCGAGTTCGGTGTCGACCTCGACGACGGCGCGGTGCGCGGCGAACGAGTACTGCACGTGCCCGTTGCCCTGCCCGGTGCGCAGGTCGAAGGCCTCGGTCGGCCGGTGCCGCCACTCCTCCTCGACCTCGACGGTCTCGCCCTCCAGGACGTCGGCCAGGCCGGCGAGGGCCTCACCGCCGTCGGTGACGACCTTGCCGCCCTCCAGCAGCAGCTCGGCCGTGGCCCAGGCTGGGTGGTAGGAGCCGAACTTGCGGCGCCCGATCTCCAGGACCTTCTCACGGACGATCTCGCAGGCGTTCTTCACGGCGCCGCCGGTGACATACGTCTGCCGGGAGGCGGAGGTCGAACCGGCGCTGCCCACCCGGGTGTCGGCCGGGTTGATGGTCACCTGCGTGACGCCCAGCTCGGTCCGGGCGATCTGCGCGTGCACGGTGACACCGCCCTGCCCGACCTCGGCCATGGCCGTGTGGACCGTGACGACCGGCTCACCGCCCACGACCTCCATCCGCACCTTCGCGGTCGAGTAGTCGTCGAACCCCTCGGAGAAGCCCACGTTCTTGATGCCGACCGCGTAGCCGACACCGCGTACGACGCCTTCGCCGTGCGTGGTGTTGGACAGGCCGCCCGGCAGCTGCCGTACGTCGGCGCCCTCGCTGGACTCCCACTGGCGCTCCGGCGGCATCGGCATCGCCTTGACGCGGCGCAGCAGCTCGGCGACGGGAGCCGGGGAGTCGACGCGCTGCCCGGTCGGCAGGAGCGTGCCCTGCTCCATGGCGTTGAGCTGCCGGAACTCCACCGGGTCCATGCCGAGCTTCTTCGCCACCTTGTCCATCTGCGCCTCGTAGGCGAAGCACGCCTGGACCGCGCCGAAGCCGCGCATGGCGCCGCAGGGCGGGTTGTTGGTGTAGAGGGCGATGGCCTCGATGTCCACGTCGTCGATCACGTACGGGCCGACGGACAGCGAGGAGGCGTTGCCGACGACCGCCGGGGAGGCGGAGGCGTAGGCGCCGCCGTCCAGGACGATCCGGCACTTCATATGGGTCAGCTTGCCGTCGCGCGTGGCCCCGTGCTCGTAGTACAGCTTCGCCGGGTGGCGGTGGACGTGCCCGAAGAAGGACTCGAAACGGTTGTAGACGATCTTGACGGGCTTGCCCGTGCGCAGTGCCAGCAGGCAGGCGTGGATCTGCATCGACAGGTCCTCGCGGCCGCCGAACGCGCCGCCGACGCCGGAGAGCGTCATGCGCACCTTGTCCTCGGGCAGGCCGAGCACGGGCGCGATCTGGCGCAGATCGCTGTGCAGCCACTGGGTGGCGATGTAGAGGTGGACGCCCCCGTCCTCCTCGGGGACGGCGAGGCCGGACTCGGGGCCGAGGAAGGCCTGGTCCTGCATGCCGAAGGTGTACTCGCCCTCGACGATGACGTCGGCCCGCCGCCGAGCGGCGTCGACGTCACCGCGGACGATCGGCTGGCGGTGGAGGATGTTCGGGTGCGGGACGTGCCCGGCGTGGTGGTCGTCGCGGCCCTCGTGGACGAGGATCGCGTCCGGCGCGGTCGCCGAGGCCTCGTCGGTGATGACGGGCAGTTCGCGGTAGTCGACCTTGATCTTCGCGGCGGCGCGGCGGGCCGTCTCCGGATGATCGGCGGCGACGATCGCGACCGGCTCTCCGTGATGGCGGACCTTGCCGTGGGCGAGGACCGGGGTGTCCTGGATCTCCAGCCCGTAGTTCTTCACCTCGGTGGGCAGGTCGTCGTACGTCAGCACGGCGTACACGCCCGGCGTGGCCAGTGCCTCGCTGGTGTCGATGGACACGATCTCGGCGTGCGCGACGGTCGACCGCAGGATCTGCCCCCACAGCATGTCCTCGTGCCACATGTCGGACGAGTACGCGAACTCGCCGGTGACCTTGAGGGTGCCGTCCGGGCGGAGTGTGGACTCGCCGATGCCGCCCTTGGTCCGGGAGCCCTGGGTGATCTTCGTAGGTGCGCCGTTGGTGGGCATGCTCAGACCGCCTCTCCCTGCCGGGCGGCCGCCAGGCGGACCGCGTCCATGATCTTCTCGTAGCCGGTGCAGCGGCACAGGTTGCCCGACAGGGCCTCGCGGATGTCCGCGTCGGTCGGGGTCGGGTTGCGCTCCAGCATCTCGTCGGCGGCGACCAGCAGTCCGGGGGTGCAGAAGCCGCACTGGACGGCGCCGGCGTCGATGAACGCCTGCTGGATCGGGGAGAGTTCGGTGCCCTCGCCGGTGTGCGAATCGCTGCCCTTGGCCTGCCACTCCTGGGCGTTCTGCAGCGACGTACCGCAGGCGCCGGTCGCGCAGGCGCCCTCGGCGCGCTGCTTGGCGAAGTCGGCGAGCCCCTCGACGGTGACGACCTCGCGGCCCTCCGCCTGACCGGCCGCCACCAGGCACGAGCACACCGGCACGCCGTCGAGCCGGACCGTGCAGGACCCGCACTCCCCCTGCTCGCAGGCGTTCTTGGACCCGGGAAGGCCCATGCGCTCCCGCAGCACGTACAGCAGCGACTCGCCCTCCCAGACGTCGTCGGCTTCCTGCGGACGGCCGTTGACCGTGAAGTTGACGCGCATTACGCAGCTCCCTCCGTGTGGCGGCGGGCGCCGCGGTAGGACTCCCAGGTCCAGGTCAGCGTGCGGCGGGCCATGACGCCGACGGCGTGGCGGCGGTAGCTCGCGGTGCCCCGGACGTCGTCGATCGGGTTGCAGGCGGCGGAGCACAGGTCGGCGAACTGCTTGGCGACCGACGGGGTGACGATCTTCCCGTTGTCCCAGAAGCCGCCCTCCTCCAGAGCGGCGTTCAGGAACTCCTCGGCGGCCTTGGCCCGAATGGGGGTCGGGGCGGCCGAGCCGATCCCGGTCCGCACGGTCCGCGTCTCGGGATGCAGCGCGAGCCCGAACGCGCACACGGCGATGACCATGGCGTTCCTGGTCCCCACCTTGGAGAACTGCTGCGGCCCGTCGGCCTTCTTGACGTGCACGGCCCGGATCAGCTCATCGGCCGCCAGCGCGTTGCGCTTCACGCCCTTGTAGAACTCGTCGATCGGGATCCGGCGCGACCCGCGCACCGACTCGACCTCCACCTCGGCGCCCGCGGCGAGCAGGGCGGGGTGGGCGTCGCCGGCCGGGGAGGCGGTGCCGAGGTTGCCGCCGACGCCGCCGCGGTTGCGGATCTGCGGGGAGGCGACCGTGTGCGAGGCGAGGGCCAGGCCCGGCAGTTCGGCGCGCAGGTTCTCCATGATCTTCGTGTACGGCACGGAGGCACCCAGCCGTACGCTCTCCTCGCCGACCTCCCACTCGGAGAGATCGCCGACGCGGTTCAGGTCCATGAGGTACTCGGGCCGGCGGTGGTCGAAGTTGATCTCGACCATCACGTCGGTGCCACCCGCAATCGGCACAGCTGTGGGGTGCTCGGCTTTCGCGGCGAGCGCCTCCTCCCAGCTGGCGGGGCGAAGGAAGTCCATGACCGGCTCTCTTCTCCGTCTTCTCGTGGGGCGTTCAGATTGAGCCAATCCGTGTGCGGCGGTCCCGGCTCGTTCATGTGCTGTTTACGCGTAGTGGCCTCAGTACACAGCGCGGTACTCCGACGGGGTCAGTCACGGAAACCATGAAGGAGTTGGCTGGCCAGGACGGGCATCTTGTAGATTCGTATGAACGGAGGCCATCAGAAACCTCCTCGTTCTCCTGTGGAAACGCGCGACACAGCCGCGTGACCTGGGACACAGCCGGGACGCGGTTCGGGGACGGCGAGCATCGCTCACCAGACCACCGAACAGACGTTCCCTCCACACTCCCCCAAGATCCACCACTGATTTCGAGACAAAGAACGGCGGCGACGAGAATGCGGCTGCGCGCACTGCTGGACACCGACGCGCTGGGCCTCAAGCTGCTCGGCGGCGAGGAAGAGCTGGACCGCACGGTGCGCGGCGTGATGACCACCGACCTGCGCGACCCCAGCCGCTACCTCTCGGGCGGCGAACTGGTGCTCACGGGCCTGGCCTGGCGCCATGACGCCGAGGACTCGGAGCCCTTCGTGCGGATCCTGGTGCAGCAGGGCGTGACGGCCCTCGCCGCGGGCGAGGCCGAGCTCGGGGACGTCCCGGCCGACCTGGTCACGGCCTGCGCCCGGCACCGTCTCCCCCTCTTGGCGGTGCACGAGTCGGTGGCGTTCGCGACGATCACCGAGCACGTCGTACGGCAGGTCTCCGGCGAGCGCGCCGGAGACCTCGCGGCGGTGGTCGACCGCCACCGCCGGATGATGACCTCGGGCCCGGCGGGCGGCGGCCCGGACGTGGTCCTCGACCTGCTCGGCTCGGACCTGGACCTGCGGGCCTGGGTCCTCGCCCCCACCGGCCGGCTGATCGCGGGCTCGAAGGCCGCGGGCCCCTCCACCCTGCCCGCCGAGACCTGCGGCCGGCTGGCGGCGGAACATCTGACCGCCACCCGCACGGGCCGCCGCGCCCCGCACCGTGTCCTCCTGGGCGGCACCACCTACTCCCTGTTCCCGATCCGCTCGACGGGCCGCTCCCCGCAGACCGCCCGCGACGCCCGCGAGACCCTGCTGTCCGACTGGCTGCTGGCCGTCGAGGCCGACGCCGGGGACTGGGCCGAGGAGCGGCTCGACCTGCTGCACGGCGTCACCCAGCTGATCGCGGTCGAGCGGGACCGCCGCGACGCGGCCCGCACGGTCCGCCGCCGACTCGCCCAGGAGGTGCTGGAACTGGTCCAGACGGGCGCGGCCCCCGCCGAGATCGCCGCCCGCCTGCGCGTGGCCGCGCCGGTGCTGCTGCCCGGCCTCGGGGCCGCGCCGCACTGGCAGGTGGTCGTGGCCCGCGTCGACTGGGACGGGGACGAGATCGAGGGCGGCCCGGTGGCCCAGGCCGTGCTGGAGGAGATCCTCGTCGACCCGCTGTCGTCGGGCCCGGAGCACTCCGACCGCATCGCCGTCGCCCACACCGGCGACGAGGCGATCGCCCTGGTCCCCCTGCCCGCCGTCGCGGCGGAGCACGACGGCTCCGAGACCGGCGTCCTCGCCGACGTACTCCTGGAATCCGTGCGGGACCCCCTCACGGCCGGTCTCGACGGCGACGGGCACCTCACCCTCGGCGTCAGCGCGGCCGTGCACTCGGCGGAGGGCCTGCGCGGCGCCCTGGAGGAGGCCCGCCACGCCCGCCGGGTGGCGGCGGCCCGCCCGGGCCGGGTCTGCGCGGCGGGCCACCAGGAACTGGCCTCGCACGTCCTCCTGCTCCCCTTCGTCCCTGACGACGTCCGCCGCGCCTTCACGGCCCGCCTCCTGGACCCCCTCCGGGACTACGACCGCCGGCACCGGGCCGAGCTGATTCCCACCCTGGAGGCGTTCCTGGACTGCGACGGCTCCTGGACCCGCTGCGCCGGCCGCCTCCACCTGCACGTCAACACGCTGCGCTACCGGGTCGGACGGATCGAGCAGTTGACGGGACGTGACCTGTCGCGCCTCGAGGACAAGCTGGATTTCTTCCTGGCCCTGCGCATGAGCTGAGACAAGGGGTGTCCCGTCCCAAACACCGGACACCCCTGAGTCCCACGACTTTGTGAAATCCTTCACCCACCCCCTTGGCCCGGCCCCGCGATTCGTGCTGAGATGCCGCCACCACTCAACAGCTCGATGGCGTGCTCGGGGAGGGCAACGTGGCGCATACCGCCATGTCTGGTAACGGAACGACCCCTGGTGACGATCCCCTCCAGACCGCGGTATGGCGGCTGCGCTCACGCGGGTGCTGGGCCGACGCGGCCGCCCTGCTGCTGCCGGACACACCCGCGGCGGCGCTCCAACGCGCGTCGTTGCTGGTGGAACGGTGTCTGTACACCGAGCGGGGCTGGGAGGAGGCCGAGGACGCGCTGCGCACGGCCGAGGCGCTGGCCCACACCGACGACGAGCGGGGCGCTGCCGCTTGTGAACGCGGTTACTTGGCCTACGCCTCGACGCTGCTCGTGGTGCGGGACCGGGCAGACGAGGCGCGGGCCGCGCTGGGGCGGGCGGCCGCGCTGATCCCTCCGGGGGCGTCGCAGCGGGCTCTGCTGGACTTCCGTCGCGGCCTGCTGGCGGAGAACCTGACGAGTGCCCCGCAGGCGGCGCGGGCGGCGTACCGCCGTGCGCACGCGGGGGCTACGGCGCATGGCAATCCGCTGCTGCTGTCGTTCACATGGCGCCATCTGGCCGGACTCGCGCTGCGGGACGGGGAGTTGGCGGAGGCCCGCCACGGTTTCGCGGAGTCGCTGCGGATCCGGGAGGAGCTGGGGTATCTCGTCGGTACGGCACCGGCGCTGGTGTCCCTGGCCGACACGGAGACCGAGCCGGAGGCGTCCCGGCTACGGGAGGAGGCCCGGCGGCTGTTCCGGCTGCTCGGGGGCGTACCGACCTGGCTGGCCCGGCAGTTGGCCCCGTTGCCACCGGCGGCGACAGCTTGAGCACGCCACGAGGCACCCGGCGTCGCCGCTGACGCCGGGCGGGTCCGCGACCCGGCGGAACGGGGTACCTCCCCCACCGCCCACCCGTGCCGCCCTGGGGGCACCTCCCAGGCCCTTGAGGCCTGGGGGAGGCACGCATGCCCGCAGCGGGGGCGGTTACGGCGGGCCCGCAGCGGCGGCCTGCGGCAGCCAGGGCGGGTGCGGCACCCGCAGCTGGGGCAGAGGCGGAAACCCGCGGCTGCGGCGGAGGGCGTGAGCCACGACGCGCCCGCGCCCGCGCCCGCCGGCTCACGGAAGGGGACGTGTCGGGGGGTGTCCGCCCGCAGCGGTTGGCGCGTCAACGAACAGTCAGTCGGTGTGGCACCCCATCGCGCCGTTCCGAGGACGGACACCCCCCG
>NZ_JBVIWP010000003.1:0-63308 GCF_055594445.1 Streptomyces sp. NPDC040589
GGTACTGCAGGGGGGACCCTGTGGGAGAGTAGGACGCCGCCGAACAATCATTGAAAGAAAACCCCGTGCCATTCGGCACGGGGTTTTCTGCGTTTCAGGGCCCCTCGCGGGGCCCTGAATGTCATAGGCGTCCGGCTGCCTTCAATGCCAAGTACGAATCTGCCAGTGCCGGCGCGAGGTCGTCCGGTGTCGCGTCCACGACTGTGACGCCGTGACGGCGGAGTTGATCTGCCGTGCGGTGGCGTTCGGACTGTGCCTGGGCTGCTGCGGCGGCCTGGTAGACGGCGTCGGTGTTTCCGCGTGCTCTGGCCATTTCGGTGATGTGCGGGTCTGCCACCGATGCCAGCAGGACGGTGTGGCGCTGAGTGAGCTGGGAGAGGACCGGGAGCAGGCCTTCTTCGATGGGGGCCGTGTCCAGGGTGGTGAGCAGGACGATCAGGGAGCGTCGGGGTGATGTACGGAGGGCTGTGGCTGTGAGGCCTCGGGCGTCCGTTTCGACGAGCTCCGGCTCGAGTGTGGCCATCGCGTTGACCAGGGACGGAAGGACGTCGCCTGCTGTGCGGCCCTGGACGAGGGCGCGGACCTTCCGGTCGTAGGCGAGGAGGTCGACGCGGTCGCCGGCGCGGGAGGCGAGGGCTGCGAGGAGGAGGGCCGCGTCCATGGAGGCGTCGAGGCGGGGCGCGTCGCCCACGCGGCCTGCCGAGGTGCGGCCGGTGTCGAGGACCAGGAGGATATGGCGGTCGCGTTCGGGGCGCCAGGTGCGTACGGCGACCGTGGACTGGCGGGCTGTGGCGCGCCAGTCGATGGAGCGGGTGTCGTCGCCGGGGACGTACTCGCGGAGGCTGTCGAACTCGGTGCCCTCGCCGCGGGTGAGCACGCTGGTGCGGCCGTCCAGTTCGCGGAGGCGGGCCAGTTTTGAGGGCAGGTGCTTGCGGCTGGTGAACGGGGGCAGGACGCGAACCGTCCAGGGGGCCTTGTGGGTGCCCTGGCGGGCGAAGAGGCCGAGGGGGCCGTAGGAACGGATGGTGACCCGGTCGGCTTGGCGGTCGCCTCGGCGGGTGGGGCGGAGGCGGGTTGTCACGCGTCGGCGTTCGCCTGCGGGGACGGTGAGGCGGTGGCGGGAGTCCGTCGTTTCCGTGCCTGGCAGCCAACTGCTGGGGGGCCAGGCGTCGCGCAGCTGGGCGCGGAGGGGGCGGCGGGACGGGTTGGTGATCGTGAGAGTCACGTCCGCTGTGTCTCCCAGGCGTACGGAGGTGTCTCCGGAGCGGGTCAGGCCCAGGCGTCGTACCGGGGCCGCCAGCGCGAAATCGCAGGCGCAGGCCACGGCCAGGGGTGCGTTGACCGCCAGGATGCCCGTCCAACCGGGTTCCCAGATGCCGACGGGGAGGGAGCCCAGGGCCGCGAGGAGGGCGGCGCGTCCGGTGAGTGCCATCAGCGGGGGACGGGGACGTGGGTGAGGATCGCGTTGATGACGGAGTCGGCTGTCACGCCTTCCATTTCGGCCTCCGGGCGGAGTTGTACGCGGTGGCGGAGGGTGGGGAGGGCCAGGGCCTTCACGTCGTCCGGGATGACGTAGTCGCGGCCTGTCAGCCAGGCCCAGGCGCGGGCGGTGGCAAGGAGGGCCGTGGCGCCTCGGGGGGAGACGCCGAGGGTGAGGGACGGCGACTCGCGGGTGGCGCGGCAGATGTCGACGACGTAGCCGGTGATCTCCGGGGAGATGGCCGTCTTGGCGACCGCCGCGCGGGCTGCCTCCAGGTCGGCGGGGCCCGCTACGGGGCGTACGCCGGCGGCGTGGAGGTCGCGTGGGTTGAAGCCATCGGCGTGACGGGTGAGGACGTCGATCTCGTCCTGGCGGGAGGGGAGGGGGATGGTGAGTTTGAGGAGGAAGCGGTCCAGCTGGGCTTCCGGGAGGGGGTAGGTGCCTTCGTACTCCACCGGGTTCTGGGTCGCTGCGACCAGGAACGGGTCGGGGAGGAGGCGGGGAGCGCCGTCGACCGTGACCTGGCGTTCCTCCATGGCTTCCAGGAGGGACGACTGGGTCTTGGGGGGCGTGCGGTTGATCTCGTCCGCGAGGAGGAGGTTGGTGAAGACCGGGCCGGGCTGGAAGGAGAACTCGGCGCTGCGGGTGTCGTAGACCAGGGAGCCCGTCACGTCGCTCGGCATGAGGTCGGGGGTGAACTGGACGCGCTTGGTGTCGAGTTCGAGGGCGGAGGCGAGGGCGCGGACCAGGAGGGTCTTGGCGACGCCTGGGACGCCTTCGAGGAGGACGTGGCCGCGGCAGAGCAGGGCGACGACGAGGCCGGTCACGGCGGGGTCCTGGCCGACCACGGCCTTGGCGATCTCGGCGCGCAGGGCCTCCAGGGCGGCTCGGGCGGTGCCCGGGTCCCCGGTCTGCCCGGCGTTGTCAGTGGTCGGGTCCATCATGGACGGCGTACCTCTCTTTCGAGGGCGTCGAGTCGGTCGGCGAGTGCGATGAGTGCTGCGTCGTCGCTGGGCGGTGGTCCGAAGAGGAGTGCGTGCAGGTCCTGTCCGTCGCCGTGGAGGTGGGCGGACAGGGCGGGGAGCAGGGCCTCGGGCGTGTGCGCCTGGGTGACGGGGACGCCGGTGAGGGGGGCGAGGCGGGTGCGGGTCGTGGAGCGAAGAGCGTTTGCCGCGCGGTCGCGGGCGTCGGCCTTGCGGTAGAGGCGGGCGCGTCCTTCGGCGGTTTCGGAGGCGCGGATCGCGACGGGGAGTTTTTCGGGCACGAGGGGGCCGAGTCGGCGTGCCCGCCAGAGGGCGGCCAGGGCTGTGGCGATGAAGAGTTGCAGGGTGCCCCAGAGCCAGCCCGAGGGGAGCAGGTCGAAGAAGCCGCGTTCGTCGTCGGTGCCGGTGGCCGACGTGTCGGAGAGCGAGGGGAGGTACCAGACCAGATGGGGTCGGGAGCCGAGGAGTTGGAGGGCGAGCGAGGCGTTGCCCTGCTGGTCGAGGCGGTCGTTGAGGAGGATGTCGGGTGCGCCGAGGGCGACGGTGTCGCCGTTCCCGGTCGTGTCCGGGATGCGCAGCAGGGTGGCCAGGCGCTCGCTGGGGTAGCACTGGTCGGCGTCGAGGTGCGTGGTGCTGTAGCGGACGCCGCCCGTGTCGGCGGTGCCGGCGCGCTGGGCGGCGGGCAGGTCGCAGTCGGGGGCGAGCGTCGAGTCGAGGCTGGTGGCGGGGTCGGCGGTGACGCCGGGGGCGAGCCGTTCGACGGAGGCGCTGCCGGAGGCGACCAGGACGGTGCGGCCGCCGGAGCCGGCGAACGAGTCGTGCAGGCGGGACTGCTGACCTCGGGTCAGCAGGTCGGGGGTGGCGACCAGGAGGGTCGTGTCCGGGCCGGATGCGGCGGCTGCCTCGTCCAGGGTGGTCACCACGCGGGTGTCCACGCCCCGGTCGGCGAGGAGTTCGGCGACGGCGCGGCTGCCGTTGGGGTCGACGGAGCGCGGGTCGAGTTCGCCGTGGCGGGCGTCGGAGCGGATCACGGCGATGGCGATGGCTCCCGCGACGAGCAGTACGAGGGCGAGCGCGACACCGCGCGTGCGGGTCCACACCTGGCGGGCGGTGGGCGAGGCCGAGGTGGACGGGAGCGTGGCCTCGGTGGTCATTCGGCGGCTCCCTGGCGGGTGTGGGGGGCCGTGCTGTGGGCGCTGCTGGTGGCGAGCTGGGGCTTGGTGCGTTCCAGGTCGCGGTCGAGTTCGGCGATGCGGTGGTACGACTGCTCGGTCGCCGAGCGGCCGCCGTACGTCACGTCGTCGAAGTCCCGGGCCGCGGCGCGTAGTCGGTCGGTGTGGGCGGGCAGGGCCCGGCCGGCTTCGGCGGCGGCCTCGTCGGCGGTGCGGCCGGGGCGGACGTCGAGGAGTGCGCGTTCCTCCAGGGCGCGGACGAGGGCCCGCATGCGTTCCTGGACGGCCTGGTTCCAGTGGCCCTGGGCGGCGTGTGCCTCGGCGGCGGCGCGGTGGTCGGCGGCGCTGCGGGGGCGGTCGTCGAACAGGGCGGCGGACGAGGTGGGTTGGCGGCGCGGGGTGCCCAGGCGCCACCACAGGGCGCCCAGGACCGCGACGACGGCCAGGATGATGACGACCAGGCCGAGTGTGCCGCCGGGTGTTGCGGACGAGGCGGCGTTGAACAGTTTGCCGAGCCAGTCCCAGAAGGCGTCGAGGGCGCGCTGGAAGAGGCTGGGGTCGTTCTCGTGGTACATCCGCTTGGACAGCTCGCGTCGGGCCGCCTCGCGCGCGGGGTCGCGTGGGGTGGTGAGGGGCGGCTCGTCGGTGGAGCGCGCCGACGACAGTACGGAGGTGTCGCCGGCGTGCAGCATCGTGCGTATGGCGGTGCGTGGCAGTGCCGTTGTGAGAGGTTCCCCCGCCCAGCTCACCGCATCAGCTCCCCGGGGTGGCGCCGGGGGCGTGGGAGCCGTAGTCCTGGACACCTGCGGCGCGGGCCAGTTCGAGGTCGAGGGCCTCGCGGCGGATGCGCTGGTCGATGTAGAGGAGCACGGTGACGCCCGCGGTGATCGGGAAGGTGATCATGGAGCCGATCACCGCGCCGATGCCGCTGACGATGAGGAACGTCCAGCCGAGGTCGGCGCCGCCGCTGTTGAGCCAGCCGGTGACGCCGTCGCCGCTGAGGGCCGCGGCGAGGAAGGTGAACGGGATGACGATGATCGAGGCGACGACGTTCGCGATGATCGTGGCGAGCAGCTGGATGCCGAAGATCCGCCACCAGGTGCCCTGGACCAGCTTCGCGGAGCGGCTCATGGCCTTCTTGATGCCCTGCTTCTCCAGCATCAGGGCGGGCGAGGCCAGGGAGAAGCGGATCATCAGCCAGAGGGCGACGATGCCGGCGCCGATGACGCCCAGGACGGTGAGGGCGACGCCCGCGCCGGTGCTCCCGGAGATGGTGACGAGGATGCCGGGCAGGGTGCCGGCGGTGACGATACCGGCGGTGATGAGCAGCAACAGGCAGATGAGGCCGAACAGTTTGACGATCTGAGGGCGGGCGTCCCGCCAGGCCTCGCCGAGGGTCACCGATTTACCGAGTACGGCGCGGCTGGTGACGGTGGTGAGCAGTGCGGTCGCGATGACGGTGCCGACCAGGGAGATCACGAAGACGACGCTGGAGTTGAGCAGGGCGTCGCTCATGGCGCGGCTCAGCTCGCTGAGGGTGGCGCTCGGGTCGTTGAGGGCCCGGGTGCTGGAGTCGTCGAGGACGAGGCCCTGGAACAGGACGACGATGATCTCGGTGAGGACCGCGACGGTCAGGGAGATGCCCAGGACAGTGCGCCAGTAGGTGCGCATGGTGGAGACGGCGCCGTCGAGGATCTCGCCCACGCCGAGCGGGCGGAGCGGGATGATGCCGGGCTTGGCGGCGGGCGGGGGGCCGCCCCAGCCGCTTCCCCAGCCGCCGGGGGGCCCGTATCCGCCGTATCCGCCGGGGGCTGCGGGGCCGCCAGGGCCGTATCCGGCTGGGCCGTGGCCGCCGGGGGGCTGGGTGCCCCAGCCCGGGCCGGGTGGTGGTGGGGGAGCTTGGCCGGGGACGGTCGGGCTGCTGGGGGCGGACCACTGGGCGGGTGGCGGCTGGTCCTTGGACCACTGCGGGCCGGGGCCCTGCGGGGCCTGGCCGGGCTGGTCCGCGGGCTGTGCGGGGCCGGGGCGGTCGGTGGGCTCGGCAGGGCCGGACTGGTCCGGCTTCTGCCCGTCGGACGGGGCGGATCCGGGCGAGGCCCAGCCCGGAGTGTCGTTCATCGTCGCTCCTTCACGGTGCCCGTCCGCGGTCGCGGCGGCAGGTTGGCAGCCATCGTGCCATGGGGTGGTCTTGGAATGACCGGCCGCGGTATGGGCTGCGTACCTTCAATTGTCCGCTCGACAGGGGGCAGACTGACGGCATGGCTGATCAGTACGCGTACAGCGGCGATGACAAGCGGCCGACCGAGATCCCCGCGATCCGTTGGGAGGAGCCACCGGAAGGACCCGTTCTGGTCCTTCTCGACCAGACGAGGCTGCCGGCCGAGGAGGTCGAACTGGTCTGTACGGACGCGTCGGCGCTGGTGGAGGCGATCCGCTCGCTCTCCGTGCGCGGGGCGCCGTTGCTCGGTATCGCGGGGGCGTACGGTGTCGCGCTCGCCGCCGTGCGGGGCTTCGACGTGGACGAGGCCGCGGCCGCGCTGGCGAGTGCCCGGCCGACCGCGGTGAACCTGGCCCTCGGTGTGCGCCGGGCGCAATCGGCCCACGAGGCGGCGCTCGCCAAGGGCGGTGATGTCCGGCAGGCGGCGTCGGCGGCGCTGGCGGCGGCGCGGCAGTTGCACCGGGAGGACGCCGAGGCCAGTGCGCGGATGGCCCAGCACGGGCTGACGCTCCTGGACGAGCTGCTGCCCGGTGGCGGGCACCGGATCCTCACCCACTGCAACACCGGTTCGCTGGTGTCGGGCGGGGAGGGGACGGCGTTCGCGGTGGCGCTCGCGGCGCACCGGGTGGGCAGGCTCCGGCGGCTGTGGGTGGACGAGACGCGTCCGTTGCTGCAGGGCGCTCGCCTGACGGCGTACGAGGCGGCGCGCAGCGGGATGGCGTACACGCTGCTCACCGACAACGCGGCGGGGTCGCTGTTCGCCGCCGGGGAGGTGGACGCGGTGCTGATCGGGGCGGACCGCATCACGGCGGACGGTTCGGTGGCGAACAAGGTGGGGAGCTATCCGCTGGCGGTGCTCGCGCGGTACCACCATGTGCCGTTCATCGTGGTGGCGCCGGTGACGACGGTGGATCCGGACACCCCGGACGGGGCGTCCATCGAGGTCGAGCAGCGTCCCGGTCACGAGGTGACCGAGGTGGTGGCGCCGCAGGTGCCGGTCGCCGGTGCGCAGGAGGCGGGGGGCGGCATTCCCGTGGCGCCGCTGGGGACGCAGGCGTACAACCCGGCGTTCGACGTGACCCCGCCCGAGCTGGTGACGGCGATCGTCACGGAGGAGGGGGTGGTTTCGCCGGTGACGGCGGAGGCGCTCGCCGAGGTGTGTGCGCGGTCGCGGAGGGTGACGACGGGCTGAGTCGGACGGCTGCCGGAGCGTGGGGCGGGGCGGGCGGGCTCCGGCTGTCGCGTCCCACGCCCCTGTGCCGGGGCCCGGTCGGCGGGCGTCGTGGAGATCAACTATGGGCGGGCGAGGGCAGACAGTGGCGCTTGCTGCGACTATGGTCACTGGCCGGTGACCTACCTCACCACTGCCTTCGCCACTGTTATGAGAATGGGATGATGTCGTTTATGAAGGGACGAGTCCTTGTCGTCGACGACGACACCGCACTGGCCGAGATGCTCGGCATCGTGTTGCGTGGTGAGGGTTTTGAGCCGTCTTTCGTGGCCGACGGTGACAAGGCGCTGGCCGCTTTCCGTGAGGCCAAGCCCGATCTGGTGCTGCTGGACCTGATGCTGCCCGGTCGGGACGGCATCGAGGTGTGCCGTCTGATCAGGGCGGAGTCCGGGGTGCCGATCGTGATGCTCACGGCGAAGAGCGACACGGTCGACGTCGTGGTGGGCCTGGAGTCGGGTGCCGACGACTACATCGTGAAGCCGTTCAAGCCGAAGGAACTGGTCGCCCGGATCCGGGCGCGGCTGCGGAGGTCGGAGGAGCCCGCTCCGGAGCAGCTCGCCATCGGTGACCTGGTCATCGACGTGGCCGGGCACTCCGTGAAGCGGGACGGGCAGTCGATCGCGCTGACGCCGCTGGAGTTCGACCTGCTGGTCGCGCTCGCGCGCAAGCCGTGGCAGGTGTTCACGCGCGAGGTGCTGCTGGAGCAGGTGTGGGGCTACCGGCACGCGGCGGACACGCGGCTGGTCAACGTGCATGTGCAGCGGCTGCGCTCCAAGGTCGAGAAGGACCCGGAGAAGCCGGAGATCGTGGTGACCGTCCGTGGTGTCGGGTACAAGGCAGGACCGAGCTGACATGTCCGGCGACAGTGCCGCTTCGGCGCCCGGACGGTCCGGGGCCCGCCCGGGGCGGCCTGTCGGGCGGAAGAAGGCGGGTTCCCGCTGGGGACGGTTCCTGGAGAGCGGGCTGCTGCTCCAGGGCGGGGTCCAGGGCAGTCCGGTCATCCGCCTGTTCATGCGGTGGGTGCGCCGGCCGCTGCTGCCCGTCATGCGGCTGTGGCGGCGCAACATTCAGCTCAAGGTCGTCGTCACGACGCTGCTGATGTCGCTGGGCGTGGTGCTGCTGCTGGGCTTCGTCGTCATCGGGCAGGTGCGCAACGGCCTGCTGGACGCCAAGGTGAAGGCGTCCCAGAGCCAGGCCACCGGCGGGTTCGCCGTGGCCAAGCAGCGGGCCGACGAGGCGGCGAGCGGGACCGGCGACGATGTCGCCACGGCGGACGGCCGTCCCGCGCAGAACGTCATCCAGTGGATGAGTGATCTGGTCTCCTCGCTGTCCAGCGGCGGGCAGGGAGCCTTTGACGTGGTCACGCTCCCGGCTTCCGACGCCGACGGGGCCGGCGGGCGCGGTCCGCGTGCTTCCGGTGAGGTGGACTGGAGCAAGAGCGTGCCCGCGGCGCTGCGGGAGCGGATCGGCAGCAGTACGACGGCCGCGCAGAGCTACAGCCGGGTCATCTACAACAACGACACCAAGGACTCCCAGCCCGCCCTGGTCATCGGCAAGCAGGTCAACGACCCGAACGGCGATCCGTACCAGCTCTACTACCTCTTCCCGCTCACCCAGGAGGAGAAGTCGCTGAGCCTGGTCAAGGGGACTCTGGCGACGGCCGGGCTGTTCGTCGTGGTGCTGCTCGGGGCCATCGCCTGGCTCGTGGTGCGCCAGGTCGTCACGCCGGTGCGGATGGCGGCGGGGATCGCCGAGCGGCTGTCGGCCGGGCGGCTTCAGGAACGTATGAAGGTCACCGGCGAGGACGACATCGCGCGGCTCGGCGAGGCCTTCAACAAGATGGCCCAGAACCTTCAGCTGAAGATCAGCCAGCTGGAGGACCTGTCGCGTATGCAGCGCCGGTTCGTGTCGGACGTGTCGCACGAGCTGCGTACGCCGCTGACGACCGTACGGATGGCGGCGGATGTCATCCATGAGGCGCGGGAGGACTTCGACCCGATCACCGCGCGGTCGGCGGAGCTGCTCGCCGACCAGCTGGACCGGTTCGAGTCGCTGCTCGCGGACCTGCTGGAGATCAGCCGGTTCGACGCGGGTGCCGCGGCGCTGGAGGCCGAGCCGATAGACCTCAGGGACGTCGTGCGGCGCGTGGTCAGCGGGGCTGAGCCGCTCGCGGAGCGCAAGGGCACGCAGATCCGGGTCTTCGGCGACCAGCAGCCCGTCGTCGCCGAGGCCGACGCCCGGCGCGTGGAGCGCGTGCTGCGCAACCTCGTCGTGAACGCCGTCGAGCACGGCGAGGGCAGGGACGTCGTCGTCAAGCTCGCCGCGGCCGGCGGCGCGGTCGCCGTAGCGGTGCGGGACTACGGGGTCGGGCTGAAGCCGGGTGAGGCGACCCGGGTGTTCAGCCGCTTCTGGCGGGCCGATCCGGCACGCGCGCGTACCACGGGTGGTACGGGGCTGGGGCTGTCCATCGCCCTGGAGGACGCGCGGCTGCACGGCGGCTGGCTGCAGGCGTGGGGTGAGCCGGGCGGCGGCTCGCAGTTCCGGCTGACGCTGCCCAGGACCGCGGACGAGCCGCTGCGGGGCTCCCCGATACCGCTGGAGCCCAAGGACTCACGGCGCAACCGGGGGCTGGACGACGCGGGTCTGCCCTGCGGCGGCGGGGACGGCGAGAAACGGGCGACCGTGCCGGCACAGCCTGCGGGCGGTCCGGTGGCGCCGGGGCCGGCGCGGAACCCGATACCGCCGCGGGCGTCCACCGTGGCTCCCACGGCCGATCCGACGGCGCTGCCCGGCAACGGCGCGCGTGTGGTGCCGCGGCCCGCCTCGGGCACGCGGCGGCCGGACGGTCCGGGGGCAGGGGAGCAGTCGGCCCGTGGCGAGGGCCCGGCGGGCACGGTCGGTGTGGGTGGTACGGCGGGGACGGCTCGTGACGAGGGTGCGGGTGAACCGGCCGGAACGGCTCGTGACGGGGCCGGCAGTGGCCCTGCGGGGACGCCCCGGGAATCGGTCGGGAGCGGGCCGCGGGACAAGGACAACGGCTCCGCGGGCTCGGGCAGGGAAGCCGAGCCGGGAGAAGCGGACAGGCAAGGGGAGGCATCTCGTGGGCGCTGACCGCGAGGGGCGCGGTCGGCGTACGCCCGCGCGCGTGATGGCGTACGCCGCCGGTGGCGTGCTGGTGCTGGCGGGGTGTGCCTCGATGCCGGACAGCGGGGATCTGCGGGGCGTGGAGTCGACACCGCGCCAGGACACCCAGGTGCGGGTGTTCGCCGTGCCGCCGGGGGAGGACGCGCCGCCCTCGGAGATCGTGCAGGGCTTCCTGGAGGCGCTCACCAGCGACGATCCGCACTACAAGACCGCGCGCCAGTACCTGACCGGCGAGGCCGCGAAGACCTGGCGGCCGGAGCTGTCCACCACGGTGCTCACGGACGGGCCGGGTGCCAAGGCCGAGGGCGCCGGCGGCCGGGAGGACACCGGCGAGATCTCGTACACGCTCACCGGCACCAAGGTGGCCACCGTGGACGCGCAGCAGTCGTACGCGCCCGCGACCGGGGCCTACGGCAGGACCGTGCACCTGACGCAGGACGAGAAGAGCGGGCAGTGGCGGATCGACGCGCTGCCCCAGGGCGTCCTCATGGGGCAGTCGGACTTCCAGCGCAACTACATGTCCGTCAGCAAGTACTACTTCGCCTCCAACACCATGGCGGCCGGGGCGAACACGCAGCCAACGGCGGTCGCCGACCCTGTCTACATCCGTCGCCGCGTGGATCCCACGACGCAGATGGTGCGCTCCCTGCTCAACGGGCCCACCCGGTGGCTCGGGCCCGTGGTCAGGTCGAGCGTCCCCACCGGTACGGCGCTGGCGAAGAACGCCGGAGCGCTGACGCCCGACGAGCGGAACAAGCTGACGGTCCCGCTCAACGACAAGGCCGCGGGCATCGGCACCAACAGGTGCCAGGAGATGGCGGCCCAGACGCTCTTCACGCTGCGGAACCTCAGCCCCGCGGTGGACGAGGTCGCGCTGCGGGCCGGCGGGGCCGAGCTGTGCTCGCTCACGCAGGAAGCGGCCGATGCGGCGGCCTTCCGGACCTCGGCGCGCCACCCCGACTACCTGTACTTCGTCGATGCCAAGGACCGGCTCGTACGGATCCCGGCGGGCAGCAGCGACACCAAGCCCGACACGGCGCCGGGGGCGCTGGGCGAGGGCGACACGGCGCTGCGGTCGGTGGCGGTGTCGCGCGACGAGCACACCGCGGCCGGTGTCGGCCTCGACGGCAGGTCGCTGTACGTGGGCTCGCTGGTCTCGGGCGGTTCGCTGGGCGAGCCGGTGCTGCGCAGCCAGGGCCGGACCGAGGAGGACCGGCTGACGACCCCGAGCTGGGACGCGGACGACGGCCTGTGGGTGGCCGACCGTGACCCGGACAACCCCCGGCTGCTGCTGCTCGAGGAGGGCAAGGGCGATCCGCTGGAGGTGCGCACACCGCACCTG
This sequence comes from Streptomyces sp. NPDC040589, assembly GCF_055594445.1. Lineage (NCBI taxonomy): Bacteria > Bacillati > Actinomycetota > Actinomycetes > Kitasatosporales > Streptomycetaceae > Streptomyces > Streptomyces sp. NPDC040589. Next base: position 11,571 of record NZ_JBVIWP010000003.1, read on the forward strand.
GACGGGCGGATCCAGTCCGTGCGGGTGGCCGCCGACGGGGTGCGGATCGCGCTCGTCGTGGAGAAGGGCGGCAAGAAGACCCTGCTCATCGGGCTGATCGAGCGGGAGGAGAAGCCGGGCGAGGAGCCGGCCGTCAGGGTGGTCGAACTTCGCTCCGCGACGCCGGAGTTGGAGGAGGTCACAGCCATGTCGTGGGCCGGGGACAGCCGGCTCGTGGTGGTCGGGCGCGAGCACGGGGGCGTGGAGCAGATGCGGTACGTCCAGGTCGACGGCTCCACGCCGGACGTGCCGGCGCCCGCCGCTCTGACCGGCGTCAAGGAGGTCACCGCCGCCGAGGACGACCGGCTGCCGCTGGTGGCGTACTCGGTGGACGGCATCGTCCGGCTGCCGTCGGGCGCGCAGTGGCAGAAGGTGACGGAGGGGACGGCGCCGGTATATCCGGGGTGAGCGCCGGTTCATAGCGCCGGTTTGTCCGGGGTGAGGCGTCCCGATGGGATGCGGTGGGTCCTGGCGGGGCCGGTGGAAGCCGGCCGTCGGCTCGGGGCGACGCGTTGTCCACAGGGAGTTATCCACAGGGGTGGCCGGGTGCCCTCGCTGTTGGCACAGTGGTGGCCATGCGGGGCTGGTGGCAGGACCTCACCGACCTGGTGCTGCCGGGCGAGTGCGGGGGCTGCGGGGCGCCTCGTACGGTGCTGTGCGCGAAGTGCCGTGCGGTGCTGAGCGGAGCCGTGGCGCATCGGGTGCGGCCGGTGCCGGAGCCACCCGGGCTGCCCGTGGTGCACGCGGCGGCGCGGTACGCGGACGAAGTCCGGGCGACGCTGCTGGCCCACAAGGAACGAGGTGCTCTGGCGCTCGCCGGTCCGCTCGGGGCTGCTCTGGCGGGAGCGGTACGGGCGGGGCTTCCAGGAGCGCGGAGGGGGTCCTGGCCGGGGGCAGGAGAGGCGTGGCCGCGGGGCAGCGGGGCGCCTGTACTGCTCGTGCCCGTTCCGTCCGGGCGGCGGGCCGTGCGGGCCCGGGGGCATGACCCGGCGCGGCGGATCGCGCTCGCGGCGGCGGGTGAGCTGCGGCGGAGCGGGGTGCCGGCCAGGGCGCTCGGCGTGCTGCGGCAGCGGCGGGTCGTGGCCGACCAGTCGGGGCTCAACTCACGGCAGCGGCTGGACAATCTCGCGGGCGCGCTGGCGGTGGCGCCCGGTGGTGCCCGGCTGCTCTCCGAGGGCCTGGTCGTCCTCGTCGACGACGTGATGACCACGGGGGCGTCCCTGGCGGAAGCCGCGCGGGCCGTGCGGTCGACGGCGGGGCTGGTTTCGAACGCTGCGGGAACTGGGGCCGTGTACAGGGGAGAGACGTGGGAAAGCAGAGAAGAACAGAACGTCGGATCAACGCGAGAGGGGACGGGCCGATGGCCCGCCCGGCAGGGAATCACGGGCGCGGGCGGCGACGGCGGAGTCGTTGACGTGGTGTGCGCGGCTGTGGTCGCGGCATCGCCGGACTCTTTCGAAATAAACCGGAACTGACTGAGAACTTGCGTCGTTGCAGGTAACGAGAGGGCCTATTCACCTGAACGGAGGTACGCCGCAGTAGAGGGTGACGACATCCGTCCGGGCGAGATATGTTCGGTTGAGAGGGAAAGCCGCAGGCCACGCCTCTCAAAACCGAATGCCGTGCTGCGGGTTTTTCTTCATCACTCGCGACGGTGGAGTGGAGATCTCGCTCACGGGGGAGGAGGTGGAAGTCACCGAGTGTCCGAGGTTCCGGGCCTCACCGGAACCTGGTGCAAAAGGGAGATGCTCCGCACCGAAGCGGAGTGATCCGGGAACGGAGTTCTGCGTGGACATCGTCGTCAAGGGCCGCAAGACCGAGGTGCCCGAGCGGTTCCGGAAGCACGTGGCCGAGAAGCTGAAGCTGGAGAAGATCCAGAAGCTCGATGGCAAGGTGATCAGCCTCGACGTCGAGGTGTCCAAGGAGCCCAACCCTCGGCAGGCCGACCGCTGTGACCGAGTGGAGATCACGCTCCGCTCCCGCGGTCCGGTGATCCGGGCGGAGGCAGCGGCGAGCGATCCGTACGCGGCGCTCGACCTGGCGGCGGAGAAGCTGGAAGCCCGGCTGCGCAGGCAACACGACAAGCGGTTCTCGCGTCGTGGCTCGCGCCGGATCCCGGCCGCCGAGGTCGCCGATCACGTCCCGGGCGTGGCGACGCTCAACGGCAACGGCCTGGTGCCGACCCCGGAGGAAGAGCCGGCAGCCGTGCCCACGAAGAAGATCGGCTCACTGGAAGTACAGGGTGACGGCCCCATCGTCGTCCGCGAGAAGACCCACGTCGCAGCGCCCATGACCCTCGACCAGGCTCTCTACGAGATGGAGCTGGTCGGGCACGACTTCTACCTGTTCGTCGACTCCGAGACCAAGGAACCGAGTGTCGTCTACCGACGGCACGCCTACGACTACGGCGTGATCCACCTCAGCACGGACACGATGGTCACACAGGTGCACGCCCCCGATGCGGGCGGTGCGCTCGGCGGCTGACCGTGCTGGGTGACAGCGGAGCAGGTGCCCCTGGAGCGCGTGTGCGCCCCCAGGGGCACCCCTGTGCGACCACTGCGCGCCCCGCTCGGTCGTCCCGGTGCCGTCCGGGCATGAAATCATGGTGGCCACGACCCAACCGGTGGGTCGTTGCTCTGGGTTGGCGATGGCTCAGGAACACAGGCCGCAGCCTTCAGGGGGAGGAACGATGGCGGACAGCTTCGGACCGATGCGTGACGAGGATGCCGGCGACGGCGTCGTCGCCATGGGCCCGGACACGGACTCTCCACGCAAGGAACCGATCAGGGTCCTTGTGGTGGACGACCACGCCCTGTTCCGCCGTGGCCTGGAGATCGTGCTCGCGGCCGAGGAGGACATCCAGGTCATCGGGGAGGCCGGCGACGGCGCCGAGGCCGTCGAGAAGGCCGCCGACCTGCTGCCCGACATCGTTCTGATGGACGTGCGGATGCCCAAGCGGGGCGGGATCGAGGCGTGCACCTCCATCAAGGAAGTCGCACCCAGCGCCAAGATCATCATGCTGACGATCAGCGACGAGGAAGCCGATCTCTACGACGCCATCAAGGCGGGTGCGACCGGCTATCTCCTCAAGGAGATCTCGACGGACGAGGTGGCCACCGCCATTCGCGCGGTGGCCGACGGGCAGTCGCAGATCAGCCCGTCCATGGCGTCGAAGCTGCTCACCGAGTTCAAGTCGATGATCCAGCGCACGGACGAACGCCGGCTGGTGCCCGCGCCGCGGCTGACGGACCGCGAACTCGAAGTCCTCAAACTCGTCGCGACGGGGATGAACAACCGTGACATCGCCAAGGAGTTGTTCATCTCCGAGAACACCGTGAAGAACCATGTGCGCAACATCCTGGAGAAGCTGCAGCTGCACTCCAGGATGGAGGCGGTGGTATACGCGATGCGGGAGAAGATTCTCGAGATTCGCTGACGGTCAGGCGGCCGTCCGGGCGAGTTCCCTCACGAGAGGCTCGCGCAGGTGTGGTGCGTCGACCCGCTCCACGCGTACGTCCGTGCAGTTCACCCAGGTCGCCGCCTCGGCCAGGGCCTGGGCGACCGCCGGGACCGCCTTCGGGCCGTCGAGCGTGACCTGCCTGGCCACCAGCGTGCCGCCCTCGCGGGCCGGGTCCACGCGGCCGACTAGCCGGCCGCCGGCCAGGACCGGCATCGCGAAGTAGCCGTACACCCGCTTCTGCTTGGGGACGTAGGCCTCCAGGCGGTGGGTGAAGCCGAAGATCCGCTCCGTGCGCGCCCGCTCCCAGATCAGGGAGTCGAAGGGCGACAGGAGGGTGGTGCGGTGGCGGCCGCGCGGAGGTGTCTCCAGGGCCGCGGGGTCGGCCCAGGCCGGCTTGGACCAGCCCTCGACCGTGACCGGGACCAGGCCCGAGTCGGCGATCACCGCGTCGACCTGTTCGCCCTTGAGGCGGTGGTAGTCGGCGATGTCCGCGCGGGTGCCGACGCCGAGGGACTGGCCTGCCAGGCGGACCAGGCGGCGTACGCACTCGGTGTCGTCGAGTTCGTCGTGCAACAAGGGCTGCGGGACGGCACGCTCGGCGAGGTCGTAGAGGCGCTTCCATCCGCGGCGCTCGACGCAGACCACCTCGCCGTACATCAGGGCGCGTTCGACGGCGACCTTCGTGCCGGACCAGTCCCACCAGTCGTTCGTCTTCTTCGCGCCGCCCAACTCCGTCGCGGTGAGGGGGCCTTCGGAGCGGAGCTGCTTGATGACCTGGTCGTAGACACCGTCCGGGAGGTCGTGGTTCCAGTGCGGGCGGTTGCGGTAGGCGCGGCGGCGGAAGGCGAAGTGGGGCCACTCCTCGATGGGGAGGATGCAGGCCGCGTGGGACCAGTACTCGAAGGCGTGAGTGTCTTTCCAGTAGGCGTTCTCGACTGTTCTCCGGCCTACCGCGCCCAGGCGGGCGTAGGGGACGAGCTCGTGGGAGCGGGCCAGGACCGAGATGGTGTCGAGCTGTATCGCGCCCAGGTGGCGGAGGGTGCCGCGGACGCCGGAGCGGCGGTCTGGGGCGCCGAGGAAGCCTTGGGCGCGGAGCGCCAAGCGGCGGGCCTCGTCTGCGGAGAGCTCTGCGGTGGGGCGCGGGGTGGTCATGGGTCCGCACGATAGGGGGTGGGACTGACAATGGGGCGTGACCTGCGGGGTTGGGTGTCTGGTGCTGGCGTTGCCGCCGGGGCGGGGTGGGTGCGCAGCCCGGCGGAGCGGGGTGCCTCCCCCCACCGCCCGCCCGTGCCGCCCTGGGGGCACCTCCCAGGCCCTTGAGGCACTGGGGGAGGCACGATTGCCCGCAGCTGAGCGGCGCAGCTAGGCGGGCGCAGGCAAGTACGGGGCCGTTGACGGGAGGCTCAGGTCTGAGGGGAGGAGGGAGCCTACCCAGGAGTCTCGGCGTACTCCCTTGTTGTTGACGGCGGCGCGCAGGGTGCCCTCGATGGTGAAGCCGGAGCGCTCCGCCACGGCGCGGGAGGCGCGGTTGCCCACCTCGGCGCGCCATTCGACGCGGTCGAGCGCGGCGTGGACGAAGGCCCAGCGGCAGGTGGTGAGGACGGCCTCCGTGATGTAGCCGTTGGCGCGGTGCTGCTTGGTGGCCCAGAAGCCGATCTCGCCGACGCCCAGGGCGTGCATGGTGATGCCGAGCATGCCCGCCAGTTCTCCGGAGTGGAGGAAGACGCCGAGAGTGAACATGGACCCGTCCGCCCAGCCGTCCGGGACCATCTGTTCCGTGAAACCCTGGGCGTGCTCGCGCAGGTAGGGCGAGGGGATCGTGGTCCAGCGCTGGATGTCGGGGTCCTGGCAGGCGTCGTACACCGCGTCGGTGTCCTGGGGGCCGACCGCGCGCAGCAGGAGGCGGTCCGTGGTGAGGGTGACGGGGTCCATCGGCCGATTCTGCTCGGAGGTCGTCGAAGGTGCCATCTGTTTGCGGTGGGTGAGCGTCTTGTCACGCTTCGCTTAATTCGGTCGGGGGCGCGGCACTATCCGCGGCGCCCGGACGTTGTCCCCTGTGAAGCAGACGAATCAGAATTGAAGCAGCGCACGGTCGCCGTCACGGCAGGCCCTCCCGGCGCGGTGGGGTCCTCGCATACGATGGCCGTTGCTCAGTAAGTCAAGTGGTAACCGACCGTCCCAGGCCCGACCGGCAAGGAGACCAACCCCCGTGTCCGTCCTCTCGAAGATCATGCGTGCAGGCGAAGGCAAGATCCTGCGCAAGCTGCACCGCATCGCGGACCAGGTCGCATCCATCGAAGAGGACTTCGTCGACCTCTCCGACGCCGAGCTGCGGGCCCTCACCGATGAGTACAAGCAGCGCTACGCCGACGGCGAGACCCTGGACGACCTGCTGCCCGAGGCGTTCGCCACCGTCCGCGAGGCCGCCAAGCGCGTCCTCGGCCAGCGTCATTACGACGTGCAGATGATGGGTGGCGCCGCCCTGCACATGGGCTACGTGGCAGAGATGAAGACCGGTGAGGGCAAGACCCTCGTCGGCACGCTGCCGGCGTATCTGAACGCCCTGTCCGGCAAGGGCGTCCACATCATCACGGTCAACGACTATCTGGCCGAGCGCGACTCCGAGATGATGGGCCGCGTCCACCGGTTCCTGGGCCTCGAGGTCGGCTGCATCCTCGCCAACATGACGCCGGCTCAGCGCCGTGAGCAGTACGCCTGCGACATCACCTACGGCACGAACAACGAGTTCGGCTTCGACTACCTGCGCGACAACATGGCGTGGTCCCAGGACGAGCTCGTCCAGCGCGGCCACAACTACGCCATCGTCGACGAGGTCGACTCCATCCTCATCGACGAGGCCCGTACTCCGCTGATCATCTCCGGCCCGGCCGACCAGGCCACCAAGTGGTACGGCGACTTCGCCAAGCTGGTCAAGCGCCTCAAGCGCGGCGAGGCCGGCCAGCCGCTCAAGGGCATCGAGGAGACCGGCGACTACGACGTCGACGAGAAGAAGCGCACGGTCGCCATCCACGAGTCCGGCGTCAGCAAGGTCGAGGACTGGCTGGGCATCGACAACCTCTACGAGTCGGTGAACACGCCTCTGGTGGGCTACCTGAACAACGCCATCAAGGCCAAGGAGCTCTTCAAGAAGGACAAGGACTACGTCATCATCGACGACGAGGTCATGATCGTCGACGAGCACACCGGACGTATCCTCGCCGGCCGCCGCTACAACGAGGGCATGCACCAGGCGATCGAGGCGAAGGAGGGGGTGCCGATCAAGGACGAGAACCAGACGCTCGCCACGATCACCCTCCAGAACTTCTTCCGCCTGTACAAGCGCTACGACCACAACGGCAAGGAAGAGCACGGCCTGGCCGGCATGACCGGTACGGCCATGACCGAGGCCGCCGAGTTCCACCAGATCTACAAGCTCGGCGTGGTGCCGATCCCGACCAACCGGCCGATGGTCCGCAAGGACCAGTCGGACCTGATCTACCGGACCGAGGTCGCCAAGTTCGAGGCCGTCGTCGACGACATCGAGGAGAAGCACCGCAAGGGCCAGCCGATCCTCGTCGGCACCACCTCGGTCGAGAAGTCCGAGTACCTCTCGCAGCAGCTCAGCAAGCGCGGCATCCAGCACGAGGTGCTGAACGCCAAGCAGCACGACCGTGAGGCGACGATCGTCGCCCAGGCCGGCCGCAAGGGCGCAGTCACGGTGGCCACCAACATGGCCGGTCGTGGTACGGACATCAAGCTCGGCGGCAACCCCGAGGACCTCGCCGAGGCGGAGCTGCGCCAGCGCGGTCTCGACCCCGAGGAGCACATCGAGGAGTGGGCGCACGCCCTGCCCGAGGCGCTCAAGCGGGCCGAGAAGGCCGTCCAGGCCGAGAAGGACGAGGTCGAGAAGCTCGGCGGGCTCTACGTGCTGGGCACCGAGCGCCACGAGTCGCGGCGGATCGACAACCAGCTGCGCGGTCGTTCCGGCCGTCAGGGCGACCCGGGCGAGTCCCGCTTCTACCTCTCGCTCGGCGACGACCTGATGCGGCTGTTCAAGGCCCAGATGGTCGAGCGCGTGATGTCGATGGCGAACGTCCCGGACGACGTGCCGATCGAGAACAAGATGGTCACGCGCGCGATCGCCTCCGCCCAGTCGCAGGTCGAGCAGCAGAACTTCGAGACCCGTAAGAACGTCCTCAAGTACGACGAGGTCCTCAACCGCCAGCGTGAGGTCATCTACGGCGAGCGGCGCCGCGTCCTGGAGGGCGAGGACCTGCACGAGCAGGTGCAGCACTTCATGGACGACACCATCGACGCCTACGTCCAGGCAGAGACCGCCGAGGGCTTCCCCGAGGACTGGGACCTCGACCGGCTGTGGGGTGCCTTCAAGCAGCTCTACCCGTCCAAGATCACGGTCGAGGAGCTGGAGGAGGCGGCCGGCGACCGGGCCGGGCTGACCGCCGAGTTCATCGGCGACTCCATCAAGGACGACATCCACGAGCAGTACGAGGAGCGTGAGGCGCAGCTCGGCTCCGAGATCATGCGTGAGCTGGAGCGCCGGGTCGTGCTGTCGGTCCTGGACCGCAAGTGGCGCGAGCACCTCTACGAGATGGACTACCTCCAGGAGGGCATCGGCCTGCGCGCGATGGCGCAGAAGGACCCGCTGGTCGAGTACCAGCGCGAGGGCTTCGACATGTTCACCGCCATGATGGAGGGCATCAAGGAGGAGTCCGTCGGCTACCTGTTCAACCTGGAGGTCCAGGTCGAGCAGCAGGTCGAGGAGGTCCCGGTCGAGGACACCAAGCCGGTGGCCGATCTGGAGAAGCAGGACGCGGTGCCGGCGCAGGCGGGCTCCCGGCCGGAGATCCGTGCCAAGGGGCTCGACGTCCCGCAGCGGCGCAACCTCCACTTCTCCGCGCCGACGGTCGACGGTGAGGGCGGCACCATCGAGGGCGACTTCACCGAGGACGGCGAGCCGGCGCGTTCCGAGTCCGACGGCCTCACGCGCGCGGAGCGCCGGAAGCAGGCGCGGGGCCGGGGGCGCCGTAAGAAGTGACGGTGGCTGAGGCGCCGTAGCGGCTTGAAGGGCCGGACACCCGAGGGTGTCCGGCCCTTCGGCTTGGGGTGGTTCGGCCGGGCGTCCGCGACCTCGGCCGACGCGTCCCTCAGTCGGCCTCCGCCTGGGGCGGGCGGGGGCCGCCCAGTTCTACCGCCGTGCAGCGCCAGCGGAGGTCCTGGCCGAGTTCCAGGCGGAAGGCCATGGCGCGGAGCCGGTCGCCGGCGCCGATGCGGGCGAAGGCCTCGATGGCGCCGGCGCGGGGTTCGAACCAGCCGATGTCCCGGATGACGGGGCGGGCGCCGCGGGTGCGCAGGGGGCCGCGCTCGGCGAGCCAGGCCAGTTCGTCGTAGGCGCGGCCCCGGGTGTGGCGGAGCATCGAGTGGACGGGGCGACGGCCGCTGAGGACGGCGAGCAGGAGGTCGGCGAACAGGTCGGTGGGGAGCAGCGGCTGAGGGATCGGCCGACGGGGGCTCTGGGCCGGGACGCGGGGTGCGGTGTCCGTGGGGGTGCGTGGCGTCGGCCGGGGTGTTGCGCGGGTGCCTGTGCGGGGTGTGCGGGTGCGGGAGGGGGTCGGTGGGCGGTTGTCCGCGGGGCGGGTGTGGGCGGTCTTGGCGCGGCCGGGGGCCGGGGGACGGCCTCCTGCGGCCGTGGTGCGGGTGGGGCCTCCGCCGGGCGTGCGCGGAGGGGCTGCGCCGCCGGGCGGGCGCGGGGTGGTGTCGCCGGGGGTGCGTGGGGTGGTGCTGCTGGGGGTGTGTGGAGCGGTGTCGCAGGGTGTGTGTGAGGCGGTGCTGCTGGGGGTGCCCGGGGTGGTGCTGCCGGGGGTGCGCAGGGCGGTGCTGTCGGGGGTGTGTGAGGAGGTGCCGCCGGGGGTGCGCAGGGCGGTGCTGTCGGGGGTGTGTGAGGAGGTGCCGCCAGGAGTTCGCCGAGCGGTGCCGCCAGGAGTTCGCCGAGCGGTGCCGCCAGGAGTTCGCCGAGCGGTGTCTCCGGGAGTTCGCGGAGCGGTGTCGCCGGGGGTGCTCGGGGTGGTGCTGTTGGGAGTGCGTGAGGTGGTGTCGCCGGGGCGGTGGGGGTCGGGGTGCGCCGGAGGGTGGCCGGTCGGGCGGTGTTGTGCCCTGGTCATGACCTTGTGCATGGGGGTCCCCGTTTCGTGGGCCGGTTGATACCGGTGAGTAACTTCGGGTTGGTGATCTTGTATAGGGCGGACGGGGGCAGGGGCAAGGAAATGGGCCTCGGGCCGCGGGCGCCGGAATGTTCACCTATCCGGGTGATCCGGGGGCTGAGGGGCCCGTCAGGGCGGGGGTGTGCCGGGTGAATTCCGGGCCCGGGGTGGACGCGTCCGGCGTCACGGGCCGGGACTCGAAAGGGGACCCCCGCACGTATCCTGGAGGCCCTCCGGGGCCTTCCCGAGCCCTCTGACCTGAACCGACCACGAAAGCGGCCAGCCATGCGTGTCTACGTGCCCCTGACCCTCCCCGGTCTCGCCGAGGCGTACAAAACGGGTGAGCTGGGAGCCGGGCCGTTCGTGGCGTACGCCGTGACGCCCGCGCTGCGCGAGTGGTACGTCTCCGACGACATCGAGGAACTGGAGTACGCGGCGCTGAACCGGGCCGCGCTGGCCTCGTTGCGGCTGCTGGCGATCGAGCCGGGGGTGCCGCGGCGCCGGGTCGTGGTGGCCGTGGACGTGCCCGACCGGGCCGCGAATGCCGATCCCGACCGGGGGCTCGATCAGGCGGCGCTGGGGGAGGTACGGGTCTCGGGGGCCGTGGCGCTGGCCAGGGCGGCTTCGGTGCATGTCGACGCGGATGACGCGGAGGCGGATGTGACGGCGGCTGCCGCGGCGCTGGGGGCGGCGGATGCCGGGGACGACGACGCGCAGTTCGTCGTGGACGGTGCCGAGGATCACGAGCTGCTGTGGTTCGCCACGCAGGAGATCCCGAACCTGGTGGGGCAGGAGGACTGAGAGGCCCGGGCAACGGGGGGCGCGTTGAGGCGCCGTTCTCTTGATTGTCAGTGGGGGCGGGTACGTTTTCAGGCATGGGGATGAAGACGGGCGCGCACATTGTCTGGGACTGGAACGGGACGCTGTTCCATGACATCGACGCGATCATCGGGGCGACGAACGCGGCGTTCGCCGAGCTGGGGCTGGAGACGCTGACGCTGGAGAAGTACCGGGAGCTGTACTGCGTGCCGGTGCCGAAGTTCTACGAGCGGTTGATGGGGCGGCTGCCGACCGAGGCTGAGTGGCAGCTCATGGATGACATCTTCCATCGGTACTACGCCGAGCATCGGGTGACCTGCGGGCTGACGGCGGGCGCCGTGGAGCTGTTGTCGGGGTGGCGGTCGGCGGGGCGCAGTCAGTCGATTCTGAGTATGTATGGGCACGAGGAGCTTGTGCCGTTGGTGCGGGGGTTCGGGATCGAGTCGCACTTCATACGGGTGGACGGGCGGACCGGGCCGTCCGGGGGCAGCAAGGCCGAGCACATGGTGCGGCATCTCGCGTCGCTGTCGGGGGTGGAGCCGGGGCGGACCGTGGTGATCGGGGATGCGGCGGATGACGCGGTGGCTGCGCTGCACGTGGGGGCTCGGGCCGTGCTGTACACCGGTGGGTCGCACAGTCGGGTGAGTCTTGAAGCGGTGGGCGTGCCTGTGGTGGACACGTTGGAGGAGGCCGTGGCGGAGGCGGAGCGGCTCGCGGCCTGACCGGAAACTGGTGGGTTCCGGGTGCTCGGCGTTGGTGCTCGGGCCGGGTGGGTCCGCAGCCCGGCGGTGCGGGGTGCCTCCCCCACTCTCGGCTTCGCTCGAGCGGGGGGACCCCCACCGCCCACCCGTGCCGCCCCTAGCGGCACACATGCCCGCAGCTAAATGTGCAGAACGTCAAACTTCCAGGCCTGGTTTTGTACACATACGGCTCATGACGGGGCCCCTGTAAGGAGCGATAGCCTTGGTGGCGTGATCAGCGCGATAGTTCGCGGGGACGTCGTCGTCCCTGCCCTGCGCCCGGAGTGCACGGACCACATCCGTGACCGGGCGGCGGTCGCTGGTCTTCGCGGGCGGTACGGGGCATCGATGACTCCCGGGACGCCGAGCACCACCGGGACCGAGGCGTCGCAGAGAGCAGCGTCACACCCGTGGGGCAGCTCAAAAATGGCTCAGACACCCCCGCTCCTCTCCTCTGGCGGCATAGCGTCGGAACAGACCGGATACCCCGTGTCACGGCGTGACGTCGTCAGCGCAGAGACCGTACTTCCTTCTACGTCACGCAACGGCGCGCGACAGGAGCCAGAGGACAATGCAGACCAAGCTGGACGAAGCCAAGGCCGAGTTGCTCGAGAGGGCCGCCCGGGTTGCTGAGAACAGCCCGGTCGGGGGGCACCTACCGACCGGGTCGACGGGCGAGGAGACCCCAGACGCCCAGGAAGCCCCGGACCGCGAGTCCCTGATCTCGTTCCTCCAGCGTTACTACCTGCACACGGCCCCGGAGGACCTTGCCGACCGCGACCCGGTCGATGTCTTCGGAGCCGCCGTATCCCACTACCGGCTGGCCGAGAACCGCCCCCAGGGCACGGCCAACGTGCGGGTTCACACCCCCACCGTGGAAGAGAACGGGTGGATGTGCAGCCACACCGTCGTCGAGGTCGTCACCGACGACATGCCCTTCCTCGTCGACTCCGTCACCAATGAGCTGACGCGGCAGGGGCGCGGGATCCACGTCGTCATCCACCCGCAGTTCGTGGTGCGGCGCGATGTGACCGGCAAGCTCATCGAGGTGCTGCCCACGCCCGCGACCGGCGCCGGCGAGCTCCCGCACGACGCGCACGTCGAGTCCTGGATCCACGTGGAGACCGACCGCGAGACGGACCGGTCCGATCTGAAGCAGATCACCGCCGACCTGCTGCGTGTGCTGTCCGACGCCCGTGAGGCGGTCGAGGACTGGGGCAAGATGCGGGAGGCGGCGATCCGGCTGGCGGAGGGGCTGCCGGACGAGTCCATCCCCGGCGACCTGCCCGGACCTCAGGTCGAGGAGGCCCGCGAGCTGCTGCGCTGGCTGGCCGACGACCACTTCACCTTCCTCGGCTACCGCGAGTACCAGCTGCGCGACGACGACTCCCTGGCCGCCGTCCCCGGCACCGGGCTCGGCATACTGCGCGCGGACCCGCACCACGCAGCCGAGGAGAGCCACCCGGTCAGCCCGTCGTTCGAGCGGCTGCCCGCCGACGCCCGGGCCAAGGCGCGCGAGCACAAGCTGCTCGTCCTGACCAAGGCGAACAGCAGGGCGACCGTGCACCGGCCGTCGTACCTGGACTACATCGGGGTGAAGAAGTTCGACGCCGACGGCAACGTCGTCGGCGAGCGGCGGTTCCTCGGGCTGTTCTCCTCCGCCGCCTACACCGAGTCCGTGCGCCGCGTCCCCGTCATCCGGCGCAAGGTCGAGGACGTCCTGGAGCGCGCCGGATTCTCGCCCAACAGCCACGACGGACGCGACCTGCTCCAGATCCTGGAGACATACCCGCGCGACGAGCTCTTCCAGACCCCCGTCGACGAGCTGCGGTCCATCGTCACCTCCGTCCTCTACCTCCAGGAGCGCAGGCGGCTCAGGCTCTACCTGCGCCAGGACGAGTACGGGCGCTACTACTCCGCCCTCGTCTACCTCCCGCGCGACCGCTACACCACGGCCGTACGCCTCAGGATCATCGAGATCCTGAAGGAGGAACTGGGCGGCATCAGCGTCGACTTCACCGCCTGGAACACCGAGTCGATCCTCTCCCGGCTGCACTTCGTGGTCCGGGTCCCGCAGGGCACCGAGCTGCCGGAGCTGTCCGACTCCGACAAGGACCGCATCGAGGCCCGGCTCGTGGAGGCCGCCCGCTCCTGGGAGGACGCCTTCGCCGAGGCGCTCAACGCCGAGCTCGGCGAGGAGCGCGCGGCCGAACTGATGCGCCGGTACGCGCACGCCTTCCCCGAGGGCTACAAGGCCGACCACAACCCGCGCGCCGCGGTCGCCGACCTCGTCCACCTCGAGCAGCTGAACGCCGAGGAGGGCAAGGACTTCGCGCTCAGCCTGTACGAGCCGGTGGGCGCCGCCCCCGATGAGCGCCGCTTCAAGATCTACCGCACGGGCGACGCCATCTCCCTCTCGGCCGTGCTGCCGGTCCTCAACCGGCTCGGCGTCGAGGTCGTGGACGAGCGGCCGTACGACCTGCGCTGCCCGGACCGCAGCGTGGCCTGGATCTACGACTTCGGCATGCGCATGCCGCGCTCGCAGAACGGCAGCGGGGACTACCTCGGCGACGACGCCCGCGAGCGCTTCCAGGACGCCTTCGCCGCCACCTGGACCGGCAAGGCCGAGAACGACGGCTTCAACTCCCTCGTGCTGAGCGCCGGCCTCACCTGGCGCCAGGCGATGGTGCTGCGGGCGTACGCGAAGTACCTGCGCCAGGCGGCTTCGACGTTCAGCCAGGACTACATGGAGGACACCCTCCGCAACAACGTCCACACCACCCGGCTGCTCGTCTCCCTGTTCGAGGCGCGGATGTCGCCGGACCGGCAGCGCGCGGGGCACGAGATCGTGGACGCGCTGCTGGAGGAGGTCGACGCGGCCCTCGACCAGGTCGCGAGTCTGGACGAGGACCGGATCCTGCGGTCCTTCCTCACCGTCATCAAGGCGACCCTGCGCACCAACTTCTTCCAGGAGGCGGCGGGCGGCAAGCCGCACGACTACGTCTCCATGAAGTTCGACCCGCAGGCCATCCCCGACCTCCCGGCGCCGCGTCCGGCGTTCGAGATCTGGGTGTACTCGCCGCGGGTCGAGGGCGTGCACCTCAGGTTCGGCAAGGTCGCCCGCGGTGGTCTGCGCTGGTCCGACCGGCGTGAGGACTTCCGCACCGAGATCCTCGGCCTGGTCAAGGCACAGATGGTGAAGAACACCGTCATCGTGCCCGTCGGCGCCAAGGGCGGCTTCGTCGCCAAGCAGCTGCCCGACCCGAGCGTCGACCGGGACGCGTGGCTGGCCGAGGGCGTCGCGAGCTACAAGACGTTCATCTCCGCGCTGCTCGACATCACCGACAACATGGTGGCCGGCGAGGTCGTGCCCCCGGCGGACGTCGTCCGGCACGACGAGGAGGACACCTACCTCGTCGTCGCCGCCGACAAGGGCACGGCGACCTTCTCCGACATCGCCAACGGGGTCGCCGAGAAGTACAACTTCTGGCTCGGCGACGCCTTCGCCTCCGGCGGCTCCGCCGGCTACGACCACAAGGGCATGGGCATCACCGCCCGCGGCGCCTGGGAGTCCGTCAAGCGGCACTTCCGGGAGCTGGGCGTGGACACCCAGACCGAGGACTTCACGGTCGTCGGCATCGGCGACATGTCCGGTGACGTGTTCGGCAACGGCATGCTGCTCTCCGAGCACATCCGGCTGGTGGCCGCCTTCGACCACCGGCACATCTTCATCGACCCGAACCCGGACGCCGCCACCTCCTACGCCGAGCGCCGCCGCCTGTTCGAGCTGCCCCGCTCCAGCTGGGAGGACTACAACAAGGAGCTGCTGTCGGCCGGCGGCGGCATCTTCCCGCGCACGGCCAAGGCGATCCCGGTCAACGCGCACATCCGCGAGGCCCTCGGCATCGAGGCCAAGGTCACCAAGCTGACCCCGGCCGACCTGATGAAGGCGATCTTCCAGGCCCGGGTGGACCTGCTGTGGAACGGCGGCATCGGCACGTACGTCAAGTCCTCGGCCGAGTCGAACGCGGACGTCGGTGACAAGGCCAACGACGCCATCCGCGTCGACGGCAAGGACCTGCGCGTCAAGGTCGTCGGCGAGGGCGGCAACCTGGGCCTGACCCAGCTCGGCCGGATCGAGTTCGCGCTGCACGGCGGCCGGATCAACACCGACGCCATCGACAACAGCGCGGGCGTGGACACCTCCGACCACGAGGTGAACATCAAGATCCTGCTCAACGGCCTGGTGGCGGACGGCGACATGACCGTCAAGCAGCGCAACAAGCTGCTCGCCGAGATGACCGACGAGGTCGGCCGCCTGGTGCTGCGCAACAACTACGCGCAGAACACGGCGATCGCCAACGCCCTCGCCCAGTCCGGCTCCATGCTCCACGCCCAGCAGCGCTTCATGAAGCACCTGGTCAGGGAGGGTCACCTGAACCGGGCGCTGGAGTTCCTGCCCGCAGACCGGCAGATCCGCGAGCGGCTCGCCCAGGGCCAGGGACTGACCGGCCCGGAGACGGCCGTACTCATGGCGTACACGAAGATCACGGTCGCCGAGGAGCTGCTGCACACCTCGCTGCCGGACGACCCGTACCTGAGCACCCTGCTGCACGCGTACTTCCCGACCGAGCTGCGCGAGCAGTTCCCCGAGCACCTCGTCAGCCACCCGCTGCGCCGCGAGATCACCACGACCGTCCTGGTCAACGACACGGTCAACACGGGCGGTACGACGTATCTGCACCGTCTGCGCGAGGAGACCGGGGCGTCGCTGGAGGAGATCGTGCGGGCGCAGACCGCGGCCCGGGCGATCTTCCGCCAGTCCCCGGTGTGGGACGGGGTGGAGGCGCTCGACAACAAGGTCGAGGCCGACGTCCAGACCCGCATCCGGCTGCACTCGCGCCGCCTGGTGGAGCGCGGCACGCGCTGGCTGCTCAACAACCGGCCGCAGCCGCTGGAGCTCGCCGAGACGGTCGACTTCTTCGCCGACCGGGTCGAGCAGGTCTGGGGGCAGCTGCCGAATCTGCTGCGCGGCGCCGACCTGGAGTGGTATCAGAAGATCTTCGACGAGCTGACGGGCGTCGGAGTCCCGGACGAACTCGCCACCCGGGTGGCCGGTTTCTCCTCCGCCTTCCCGACGCTCGACATCGTCTCGGTCGCGGACCGCATGGACCGGGAGCCGCTGGACGTCGCCGAGGTCTACTACGACCTCGCCGACCGGCTGCGCATCACCCAGCTCATGGACCGCATCATCGAGCTGCCCCGCGCCGACCGCTGGCAGTCCATGGCCCGAGCGGCGATCCGCGAGGACCTGTACGCGGCGCACTCGGCGCTGACCGCCGACGTCCTGGCGGTGGGCAACGGCACCTCGACGCCCGAGCAGCGCTACAAGGCGTGGGAGCAGAAGAACGCGGCGATCCTCGGCAGGGCCCGCACCACGCTGGAGGAGATCCAGGGCTCCGACGCGTTCGACCTCGCCAACCTGTCGGTGGCGATGCGCACGATGAGGACGCTGCTGCGGACGCATTCGTAGGGCGTACGGCCTCTTCTTGGGCGCCCCGGGCCGCTGTCGGCCCGGGGCGCCTTCTTCTTGGCGAGCCTTAGGGCGATTCGAGTGGAGGACTTACCGTTTCCGGCTAAGGCTTGTGCCGTGACGGTGAACCTCTCCGAGGAGCGCATGACCGCTCCTGCCCTGCCGGTCCGACGCCTCGTGCTCGAAGTGCTGAACTTCGCGCTGGTCGGCGGGAGTGGTGTCGCGGTGAACTTCCTGGTGTTCAACGTGCTCCTGCACGGGCTGCACCGGGCCGCCATGGTCGCGACCGTGCTGGCCAGCCTGGTCGCCATGGGCGGCAACTACCTCGGATTCCGGTACGTCACCTACCGCGACAGTGCGTCCCGCACGCGGCGCCAGATCGCGCTGTTCTTCGGCTTCAGCGGAATCGGCGTCGCCCTGGAGAGCGGGCTGTTCTACGCCGGATACCACGGCCTGGGCCTGTCTGGTCCCTTCGAGTCGAACGTGGTCAAGGCGGCCTCCATCGCTCTGGCCTCAGCCTTCCGCTTCCTCGTCTACCGCACCTGGGTGTTCCAGCACGATGCGCGCCGCGCCTAGAGGGGCCCTCGCCGCGCAGGCCGCCGCGGCGGTGGTCGTCGTGCTGCTGCTCCTCGTGATCGTCCGGCTGCCCTGGGCCGGGGACCTCGGCGTGCACGCGGCCACCGTCCAGCGCCTGCGGCACAACCTCCTCGACCCCGGCAATCCGCTCGTCGACGCGGACACGCCGAGTCCGTACTACTCGCCCTGGACGCTGGTGCTCGGCTGCGTCGCGCGGGTGAGCGATCTGTCGGTCTTCTGGGTGCTGCGGCTCGGGGCGCTGGTCGGGCTCGGGCTGCTGGTGACAGGGGTGTGGCGGTATGTGCGGACGCTGAGCGGCCGTCGTGCCGCGCCCGCGCTGGCCGTGCTGAGCCTGCTGTTCCTGTGGGGCACGGTGCTCTTCAACTGGAGCGGCTTCTACGGGCTCAACTCGCTCGCGCTGACGGTGTCGTACCCGAGCGTGTTCGCCCTGGGGCTGGCGTTTCACCTCTGGGCCTGGCTGGGGCGGGCGGTGCGGGAGGACGGGGGGTGGGGGGTGTGGCTCGGGCTGGGGGTGCTGTGGGCGGTGATCCTGCTGTGCCATCAGTTCTCGGGGGTGGTGGCCTCGCTGGGGGCGATCGCGACGGTGGTCGCCGCGCGGCCCGGGCGGGCGGTGTGGGGGCGGCTGGGGTGCGGGGTGGTGCTGGGGCTTGTGGTGCTGCTGGTGTGGCCGTACTACGACTTCTTCGCGCTGGCCGGTGCGTGGGACGGGCTGGAGTCGGTGCATCGGCCCCTGTACGAGGACCTGTTCGGGCGGTACTGGCTGGTGCTGCTCGGGGTGGTGGCCCTCGGGGCGCGGTGGTGGCGGGACCGGTGGGATCCGCTGGTGCTGTTCTTCGTGCTGGGGTTCGTGGTGGTGGCGGTGGGCGGGGTGAGCGGGCAGTACGCGTGGGGGCGGGTGTTGCCGGCGGTGTTGATTCCGGCGCAGGTCGCCGTGGCGGTGGAGGTGGGGGAGGCCGGGCGGCGGGCGGTGCGGGTGGGGTGGGGGTGTGTGCTGGGGGTGGCGCTGGCTGTGGGGGCGTGGACGCAGGTGGGGACGGTCGGGTACGTGGTGAGGCCGGGGGATCTGCCTGCGGCCGTCGCGGAGAAGTACCGGGAGCCGTGGGTGGGGTATCAGTGGATGACGCGGTGGGTGAGGTACGGGGATGTGGTGATGGCTCGGGAGGGGCGGCCGAGTGCGCAGATCCCGGCGTATGGGGCGTACACCGTGGCGCCTGGGTATCCCGACTTCTTCCTGCCGGATGAGGGGCGGCGGGAGGAGGCGGTGCGGAGGTATTTCGCCGCCGGGGTGTCGGAGGGGGAGCGGGGGGCGATTCTGCGGGAGTACGGGGTGCGGTGGGTGATGGATACGGGGGTGGCCGGGCGGCGTGGGGTGGGGTTGCGGGAGGTGGGGCGGGGGCCTGGGGGGCAGGTGCTTTATGCCGTGGTGCGGTGAGGTACGTCCATCACCAGGGGACAAAGGAGCCGCCCTTGTCGGTGCTGGGGCCGGGTGGGGCCGCGGCCCGGCGTAGCGGGGTGCCGCTGCGCCCACCCGTGCCGCCCCTAGCGGCACGCATGCCCGCAGCGGGGGGGGGGGGGGCACGTAATGCCCGGCAGCGGGGGCGGGACACATGGCCGCAGCGCAGCTCAGCAGCGCAGCTCAGCGCAGTGCGCTTGCCACCAAGCGTGCTGCTCTCTTCACCCGGGGGCGGGCCAGTCGTCGTACCGTCGGGCGGATCAGCCTCGCTGTTGCTCCCATGGGTTCCCAGCGGGCCTGGAGGCGGCCGGGGGCGTGGCCTTCGGGTTCCAGGGTCAGGTGGTGGTGGGGGACTTGGGTGGTGAAGGCCGGGAAGGTCAGGGGGGCCAGGAGGAGGCCGGTGTGGGAGACGCCCTGGTGTTGCAGGCGGAGCAGGGGGTGGCGGACTCCGGAGAAGCCGTAGAAGGGGAGCAGTGCGGCTCCGAGGTCGAGGTGGGCGTGGCCCTCGAAGACGCCGGGGCTGACGGGGGAGAGGCGGAAGTGGACGTGGACGCGGTGTCCGCCGGGGGCGATGAGGAGGGTGGCACGCCGAGGGCCGACAGGCAGGCGCAGGGCCGGGTCGTACGTGCGGATCGCGAGGTCGACGGAGGCGCCCGGGCCCCGGGTGATCTCCGTGATCTCGTGGCGGAACTGCGCGCTCGGGAAGGGACGGGTCTCCAGATCCAGGTCTGAGATGTCCAGTTCACGGCGGGCCCACTCGGATTCCGGGATCCGGTCGCCCCAGTACGTGCGGCCCTCCCCGTCCGTCGTGATCTGCCGCGGCCCCACGCCGTGGCCCAGGCCCCGTGCCGCCAGCCGGGCCTCCGGCAGGCGGCGGTCGCGGATCAGCTGGAGGACGACGCGTTCGGCGCGCGGGAGGCGGGCGAACGCGCCGGGGGCGAGCGTGTCGAGGTACGGGGTGACCAGGTCCGCGAAGGACGACAGCCACGCCTCGTCCCGGTAGGGCAGGTCACCGGCGTACATCCGGAAGTCGTGCTTGAGGAACTTGTGGTCCTTGTCCTCGCGCAGCGACTCGTGCCCGCTCTCGGCCAGGAACGCGTCGATGAGGTGCTGGACGTGGATACGGTCCCGGACGTTTGCCAGCTTGTGCCGCTGGTTCGATATCGAGGCCGCCTCGGAGGCCGCGTAGGGCGCCACGTACCAGCGGTAGACCGGCTCCGGGACGATCGTGAAGCTCTTGGCCAGGCAGTACGCCTGCGCCGAGAACAACTGGTCCTCGTAGTGGATGCCCTCGGGGAAGCGCAGGCCGTGCCGGTCGAGGAAGGCGCGGGCATACATCTTGCTCGTCGACAGGTGCTCGAAGAGCAGGCGCGGGTCGGCCGCGATGCCGTCGAGGGTGCGGCGCTCGGCGACCAGGTGCGGCATCCAGGTCGAGCGGCGGCCGTTGTCCACCCGGACCCGCTGCACCGCCCCCATCGCGAAGTCGATCTCGCGTTCGCGGTGCGCGGCGAGCAGCAGTGCGACGGCGTCGTCGGGGAGTTCGTCGTCGCTGTCGAGGAACATCAGGTACGGCGCCCGGGCGATGTCCAGGGCGCGGTTGCGCGGGATGCCGCAGCCGCCGCTGTTCTGCTCCAGGCGGAGGTGCCGGACGCGGGGGTCCTGGGCCGCGAGGCGCCGTGCCACTTCCGGGGTGCCGTCCGTGGAGTGGTCGTCGCTGATGATGATCTCGAGGTTCGCGTGGGTCTGCCGGCGGACCGAGTCGACCGCGCGCGTGAGGCGTTCGGCGTCGTTGTAGACGATGACCGTCACGGTGACGTCGGGGGTGCTCATGCGGTCGCCTCCTGCGGGGTCGGGGCCGGGGTGCGTTCCTCGATCGGCAGCACCGGCGGCAGGGAGCGTTCGTCCTGGCCGAGGAAGACCCGGCGTACGACGCGCTCGGCGGCGCGTCCGTCGTCGTACTCGCAGAACCTGCGCCGGAAGGCGGCCCGGGTCTTCGCCGCGCCCTCGTCGCGCCAGGCCTCGGTGGTGAGGATCTCCGTCAGTTCCTGCTGGGTGCGCGCGACCGGGCCCGGGGCCTGGTCCATCAGGTCGAAGTAGACGCCACGGGTGGTGCGGTACGTCTCCCAGTCGTCGGCGTGGATCACGATCGGCCGGTCGAGGTTGGCGTAGTCGAACATGATCGAGGAGTAGTCCGTGACCAGGGCGTCCGCCGCCAGGCACAGATCCTCGACCGGGTCGTAGGAGGAGACGTCGATGATCCGGTCCGTGCGGCGCAGGTTGGTGAGCGGGGAGGCCGCGCCGCCGTAGAAGTAGTGGCCGCGCACGAGCAGGACGGTGTCATCGCCGAGGCGGTCGGCGAGGGCGGCGAGGTCCAGGCGGGGGGTCCAGCCGGCCTCGTAGTCGCGGTGGGTCGGCGCGTAGAGGACGGCCCGGCGGCCCGGGTCGATGCCGAGGCGGTCGCGGACGGCGCGGATGTCCTCGGCCGTGGCCGTGTAGTAGACGTCGTTGCGCGGATAGCCGTGGTCGAGGGAGACGTAGTGCGAGGGGTACGCGCGCTCCCACATGCGGGTGGTGTGGCTGTTGGCGGAGACGCTGTAGTCCCACTTGTCGATGCGCTCCAGCAGCGCCTTGAAGTCCAGGCCCTGCGCGGCGGCCGGGTACGCCATCTGGTCCAGGCCCATGCGCTTCAGCGGCGTGCCGTGGTGGGTCTGGACGTGGATCGCGTCTGGGCGTTTGACCACCGCGCCCGGGAAGTTGACGTTGTTGACGAGGTACTTGGCGGTCGCCAGCACCTCCCAGTAGCGGCGGCTTCCGGGCACGACATGGTCGGTGCCGGGCGGGAGGAGGGCCTCGTTCTCCTGTGTGACCACCCACACCGGGTGGATCTGCGGGGCGAGTTCGGAGAGCTCGGCGGCGATCGCGGCGGGGTTGCAGGCGACGCCGCGGTTCCAGTACGCCGCGAACACCGCGAGGTGGGGGTTCACGGGGCGGGCGAGTGCCCGGCGGTACTGGTGGTCGCGGAGCTTGGCGCCGGCCTGGCGCTTGCGGGTCCGTACGGCCGACTTGGCGGTTCGGCGGGTGCGGTTGACGGCCTGGAAGGCCCGGTACCTGCCGTAGGCGCCCTCTTCGAGCAGGGAGCGGCGGACGCCTTCGAGACCGGCGGGGCGGCTGTAGCCCTCGGGGCGGCGGCGCAGGGCGGCCAGGGACGCCCGGCGGAAGAACTCCCGCGCGACCTCCTCCTCCATGCCGCCGCGCGCGAAGACGCGCAGGCAGTCGCGGACCATGACGTCGTAGAGGACGGCGTGGGCGGCGGGGCGGTCCCGGGTGAGGTCGAGGAGGGACTCGTAACGCTCGACGAGGCCGTAGCGCTGTTCGGGAGTGACCGGGGGCAGGCTCGCGGGGCGCAGGGTGCGGTCCTCATAGGCGACGTGCGGCAGGCAGGCGACGCGGTCGGCGAGCAGCAGGGCGGCCAGGGCGGCGTGCTGCTCGTCGTCGGTGGTGAGCTGCTGCTCGTGCGCCCGCCAGAAGTCCGCGCGCAGGACGCGGGTGCCGAGCAGCGGGGTGAGGCGCAACAGGGGCGCGCAGACGTCGAGGGCGACATCGGCGCGCCCCGCCCGGGCCAGCAGGGAGCCGTTCGGGGAGGGCATGCCGGAGGTGTGCCAGGTGCTGCGGACGTGGTCGAGGAGCAGGACGTCCACCTCGGCGGGCAGTTCGGCCACCCGTTCGGCGACCGTGCGCGGGGCTCCGGCGGGCAGGCCGTCCTTGGCGTGGACGAAGTGCAGCCAGCGGCCCGAGGCCCGTGCCGCGCCCGCCGCCCGGGCCGCCGCGTCGCCCATGCCGTCCGGCACCGGCAGCACCTGGACGTCCGGGGTGTGCCGCTCGGCCGTCTCCCGGGCCCAGTCGCCGACCGCGGCCACGATCACCTCGGCGTCCGGCAGGGGATGCGCGGCGAGGGAGTCGAGGAGTTCCGTCAGATGGTCCTGAACGTTCGCCCCGTGGACGATGAGGCTGAGCTCGGCCATCGCGAGGGCTCCTTCACGCCGGTACACCGTATGCGGTCATCGTGTCATCAATAAGACAAAACGGCCGACCGGAGTACGCCTCACGAGCGAACAGGAACCTTCGGCTTGGGCTTCGCGGACTTGTCCCCGGTGAACGCCTCGTACTCCTTGAGGACGTCCTCCGTCGGCCCGTCCATGAGCAGCTCGCCGCGCTCCAGCCACAGCACCCGGTCGCAGGTGTCGCGGATCGACTTGTTGTTGTGGCTGACCAGGAACACCGTGCCCGCGTGCTTGCGCAGCTCGCGGATGCGCTGCTCGGAGCGCTTCTGGAAGGAGCGGTCGCCGGTGGCCAGCGCCTCGTCGATCAGCAGGACGTCGTGGTCCTTGGCGGCGGCGATGGAGAACCGCAGCCGCGCGGCCATGCCGGAGGAGTACGTGCGCATCGGCAGCGTGATGAAGTCGCCCTTCTCGTTGATGCCGGAGAAGTCGACGATCTCCTCGTAGCGCTCCCTGATCTGCTCGCGGGACATGCCCATGGCCAGGCCGCCGAGGTGCACGTTGCGCTCGCCGGTCAGGTCGTTCATCAGGGCCGCGTTGACGCCGAGCAGGGAGGGCTGGCCGTGGGTGTAGATACGGCCGTTCTCCACGGGGAGGAGTCCGGCGACGGCCTTCAGCAGGGTCGACTTGCCGGAGCCGTTGGTGCCGATCAGGCCGATCGCCTCGCCCTTGTACGCGACGAAGGACACGTTCCGCACGGCGTGCACCCGGCGTACGCCCGCCGCCTTCTCGGTCTTCTCGCGGCGCACGATGCGGTTGAGGGCGGCGGTCGCGGAGCCGCGTCCGGCGCCGGTGCCGTTGACGCGGTAGACGATGTCGACGCCGTCGGCGACGACGGTGGGGATCTTCTCGCTCAGGTGCTCAGCCACGGCCGTACGTCTCCTCAGCCTTCCAGAAGTAGATGAAGCCGCCGACGCCGGCGATCAGCGCCCATCCGACGGCGAGCGCCCACACGTGGGCCGGGAGCTGGCTCGCGTGGAAGCTGTCGATCAGGGCGAAGCGCATCAGGTCGATGTAGATCGCGGCCGGGTTGGTCTCCAGCAGGATCGTCACGGCGCGCGGCAGGCTGTCCTTGTCGGCCAGCTTGTCGATGCTCCACATGACACCCGAGACATACATCCATGTGCGCAGCACGAACGGCATCAGCTGGGCGATGTCCGGGGTCTTGGCGCCCATCCGGGCCATGACCATGGAGACGCCCGCGTTGAACGTGAACTGCAGGAACAGCGCCGGCAGCGCCAGCAGCCAGGACACGCCGACCGGCACCCCGAAGCAGAGCAGGATGACGACCAGGGCTCCCATCGAGAACAGCAGCTGCTGGAGCTGCTGGAGGCAGAACGACAGGGGCAGGGCGGCGCGCGGGAAGTGCAGGGCGCGGACGAGGCCGAGGTTGCCGGAGATGGCGCGGGTGCCCGCCATGATCGAGCTCTGCGTGAACGTCCAGATGAACACGCCCGTGACCAGGAACGGGATGTAGTCCGGCACACCGTGCTTGGTGCCGAGCAGGACGCCGAAGATGAAGTAGTAGACCGCCGCGTTCAGCAGCGGGGTCATCACCTGCCAGACCTGGCCCAGCTTCGCCTGGCTGTACTGGGCGGTGAGCTTGGCGGTGGCGAACGCGGTGATGAAGTGGCGGCGGGCCCACAGCTGTCGGACGTACGCGGGCAGGGAGGGCCGGGCGCCGCTGACCGCGAGGCCGTGGCGGGCGGCGAGGGCCGCGAGGTCGTCGTCGGCGGGGGCCGGGGCCGGTGGCTGGGGCGGTGTGTCGAGGACCTGGCTCACATCCGCTGCTTTCGTTCGGGGGAGGTTCGGGGGAGGGGTGTGGGACCCGGGGTCGTGAGGAGCGGGAAAGTGGGGTTTTTACCAGACTCTTCACGAATTCTTACGTCGGGACGGGACCGTATCGTCGCAACGTGAGCGTAGGCCTTTCGAGCGTCGGAACGCAACCGTTTCGTCGTGACGCCCCTATGCTGTCGGCATGACGACGAACGCGAACGCCGACGAGCCGCCGCAGCCGCGTCCGCGCCGCCGCGCGCCCGCGGGGGCGGCCGTACTGCGGGAGGACGTGACGGACGCGATCCGGGCGGCCGTGTTCGAGGAGCTCGCGGCCGTCGGCTACGCGCGGATGTCCATCGAGGGGATCGCGCGCCGGGCGGGCGTCGGGAAGACGGCGGTGTACCGCCGCTGGCGCTCGAAGCTGCACCTCGTGCTCGACATCGTCTCGGCGCTCGCCGTGCAGGGCCTGCCCGCGCCCGACACCGGCTCCCTGGAGGGCGACCTGCGGCTGCTGTACGAGGTGACGTCCCGCGCCCTGCGCCACCCCGTCGCCTCGCAGATCATCCCCGACCTCCAGGCCGAGGCGGCCCGCAACGCCGAGATCGCCGAGGCCCTCCAGAAGGCCCTGCGCGAGGGCCAGGACGGCGTCGCGACCGGCATCGTCACGGCGGCGGAACGCCGCGGCGAACTCCGCGAGGGCCTCGACCGCGACCTGGCCCTCGACCTGATCTCGGGCCCGCTGTACTGGCGCTCGGTGGTCATCCGCAGCCCGAAGCTGCCGCAGGGGTACCTGGGGTCACTGGCCCGGGCCACGGCGGGGGCGTTGCGGGCGTTGTAGGGCTGGGGCCAGGTCCGGGACGTCGTGCTGTCGGGGATCTGCCGGGGGTGTGGGCAGGGGCGCCGCATGCCGGGCTTGACCGGCGCCGGTGTCGGCCGACAGCCCGGTAGCGCTGACGGGCGGGGGGTGCGCTCGGGTGCTCGGGTCCCGGGGCGTGGGGGCGGGCGCCCCGGGGGCCTCGTGAACCCCGAGCGGTGAGCGCGGCCGACCCGGCCACGGCGACGAGCCGAGGCCGGTTCAGCCCCGCCTCGCCTCCGGGTGCTGCCGTACCCAGCCCTCCCACGCCGATGTGATCATGTCCTGGACGTCGTGCCTGGCCTTCCAGCCCAGCTCCGTGGCGGAGCGGTCGGCCGAGGCGACGACGCGGGCCGGGTCGCCGGGGCGGCGGGGGGAGATCGTGGGCGGCCGGTCGTAGCCGGTGATCGCGTTGATGCGGTCGATCATCTCGCGGACGGAGACGCCCTCGCCCCGGCCGATGTTGAGCGTGAGGTCGCGGCCGGGGGAGGAGCGCAGCGCCCGGGCCGCCGCGACATGGGCCTCGGCCAGGTCGACGACGTGGATGTAGTCGCGTACGCAGGTGCCGTCCGGGGTCGCGTAGTCGTCGCCGAAGATGCGCGGCGGCGCGTCCTCCGTGAGCTTCTCGAAGACCATGGGCACGAGGTTGTAGACCCCGACGTCCGCGAGTTCCGGGCTCGCCGCGCCCGCCACGTTGAAGTAGCGCAGGCAAGCGGTCGACAGACCGGTCGCCCGGCCCGTGGCGCGGACCAGCCACTCACCGGCCAGCTTCGTCTCGCCGTAGGGCGACATCGGCACGCACGGCGTCTCCTCCGTGACCAGGTCGGCGGTGTACGGCATGCCGTACACCGCCGCCGAGGAGGAGAACACCAAGGACGGCACCTTCGCCGCCGTCACCGCGTCCAGCAGGATCCGCAGGCCCTCGACGTTCTCCCGGTAGTAGCGCAGCGGCTGCTCGACCGACTCTCCCACCTGCTTCTTCGCCGCGAGATGGAGGACGCCGGTGACCGAGTGGTCCGCGAGGGTACGCGCGAGCCGCTCGCCGTCCAGCGTCGAGCCCACCACCAGCGGCACCCCCTCGGGCACGCGCCCGGCGATACCGGTGGACAGGTCGTCGTAGACCACCGCCTGTTCCCCCGCCGCGGTCATCGCCCGTACGACGTGCGCGCCGATGTAACCGGCGCCGCCGGTGATCAACCAGGTCATGTGCGACCGTCCCCTCGTCAGTTTTGCCGTCGTGTTCTCAGTGAAGCAGGGGGCTTCTCAGTGAAGCAGGCGGCGCAGTCTCGCGCGTACGACGGACAGCACACCGCGTACGCCGGGCGCCACCCGCAGCGCCAGCGCGCCGGAGTGGGTGGCGTACGGCTGCACGAGCACCACACCGTGCCGGGCGCTCGGGACGGCACAGCGGCGCAGTAGACCGGCGCCCGCGAGCGCGTGCGCCGTGACCTCGCGGCTCGCGCCGTCACGGAAGCGGACCCGAAGGCGCAGGTCCCAGGTGCCCGTACCGAGCGCGGCCAGCGCGGGCAGATCGACGTCCGCCTCCGCCATCCAGCCGCCCGCGGCTTCCGCGAACCGGGTCGTGGCGCGGACCCTGACGTCCCCGTCGTCCCGGTGCCGCCACTCCACATCCACCGCCTCCGGGCCCGCCCGTGCCACCCGGCCGTACAGCTCGTGCAGGCGCAGCCGCAGCCGGGCGCCCCGCGCGCGGGGCCGCAGCTCCGCGTCCACGGCGAGGGGCAGCGCGCGCACCGGCCGGGTCAGCAGGGGCTCCAGGGAGACCTGCGGGAGGTCGTCCGACCAGACGGGCGTGCCGTCCGCGGCACGGGCGTACGGTGGACGCAGCCGGGCCGGACGGGCCGCCAGTTCCCCGAGCCGGGGCAGGTCGCGCGGCTCCGGGGAGGCCAGGACGACCCGCCCGGCCAGCCGGCCCGGAGCGGCCGGGTCGAGCGCCCAGTCGTCGGCGTCGTACTCGGCGAGATGCGCCCGCGTCAGTTCCCACCACGCGCGCCGGTAGGCGGCGTCACGCAACCCCAGCTCGCGCACGTAGATCCGCAGCTCGTGGTCGAGGAACCGGGCGCGCGCGGCCCGCGCGAGTGCCTTCTGCCCGGCGCCCAGCAGGGTCTCGTACGCCTGCCGGCAGGCCTCCGTCCGGGCCCGCCAGTTGCCGACGCCGGCTCGGTCCAGGGAGATCGACAGTCGCTCTGCGGACCAGCGCACGTGCCAGACGTACACCAGGTCCGGGATCAGGGCGATACGTGGGTCCGCGGCCAGCACGCGCGCGCTGAAGACGATGTCCTCGTACGGGAAGCGGCCCTCGGGGAAGCGAATGCCGTGCTCGCGCAGGAAATCGGTGCGGTAGAGCTTGTTGACGCAGAGCGGGTCCTGGACCAGGTGCGGTCGCAGCGCGGGACGCGGTACCACGGCGTGGAGCGCGTAGAGGCGCGCCTGCCAGGGCACTTCACGCCCCGACGGCAGCTCCCGGCGTACGCACAGACCGCCCGCGACCTCCGCGTGCGCGCCCGTCGCGGCCCCGAGCAGGGCGTCGACCGCGCCGGGCGGCAGGACGTCGTCGCTGTCCAGGAACATCACGTACGGCGACGTCACCGCGTCGAGCCCGGTGTTGCGCGGGGTGCCGCAGCCGCCGCTGTTGACCCGGCGGCGGATCACCCTCAGGCGGGGTTCCGACGCGGCGAGCCGGTCGAGGAGGGCGGCGCTGCCGTCCGCCGAGCAGTCGTCGACGGCCACGACCTCGCGCACGGCCGGGCCCTGCGCGAGCGCCGAGCGCACGGCGTCCGTCACATGGGCGGCGTCGTCGTAGCCGATGACCACGACGGCGACCTGGGGGCGAGGCCTGTCGGCATCCACAGCGGCATTCATTACGAGGATCGTAAGTCGGGCGAATGGCGTGAAAGCGATAAAACGCCCGACGCCGCTGCGACCGCCCGACTTCGCTCCGGCCGCCCGGCCCCGCTGTGACCGCGGGGCCTCGCTACATCCGCCCGTCTCCCGGCGTCTCCGAGAGCGCGGCCGCGTCCAGCGCGGAGGTGAGTTCGTCGAGGCGGGCGCGCAGGGCGCGGACCTCGGTGGCGTCGAAGCCGGTCGCGCCGGCGATCCGGCGCGGCACCTGGAGCGCCCGCTTCCGCAGCGCGGTGCCCTCCTCGGTCAGCCGCACCTCCACCGACCGTTCGTCGCGCGCGCTGCGCTCCCGGCGCACGAGACCGGCCGCCTCCAGCCGCTTGAGCAGCGGCGACAGGGTGCCGGAGTCGAGACGCAGGTGCTCCCCGAGCTTCTTCACGGGCAGCTCGCCCTGCTCCCAGAGCACCAGCATCACCAGGTACTGCGGGTAGGTGAGCCCGAGGTCCTTGAGGATCACGCGGTAGACGCCGTTGAAGGCGCGGGAGGCCGCGTGCAGGGAGAAGCAGATCTGCTGGTCCAGGCGGAGCCAGTCGTCGTCCGGCGTGTTCATGGCTCCAGGGTAGCTCGGCCCCGCCATTCAATTGCGCACAACTTAATTGTGTGCTCTAATCGTGGGTGTCAGGCGGCCCGGAAGCGGGCCGCCGGAACGTGACGTGAGAGGGAAGGATTTCCATGGACGCGCTCTACACCGCTGTCGCCACCGCCACCCACGGCCGCGAGGGCCGCACCGTCAGCTCCGACGGCACGCTGGACCTCGCGCTGGGCATGCCGGAGGCGCTGGGCGGCAACGGCCAGGGCACCAACCCGGAGCAGCTCTTCGCCGCCGGTTACGCCGCCTGCTTCGGCAGCGCCCTCGGCCTCGTCGGCCGCGGCGCCAAGGTCGACGTCAGCGACGCCGCCGTGACCGCCGAGGTCTCCATAGGCAAGCAGGGCGAGGGCTTCGGTCTCGCCGTCACGCTCCGCGTCGAGCTGCCCGACAGCGTGGACGAGGCGACCGGCCGCAAGCTGGTCGAGCAGGCCCACCAGGTCTGCCCGTACTCCAACGCCACCCGCGGCAACATCGAGGTCGACCTCGTCATCGAGTAACCACCGGCACGTCACCCCCCGACCCGCGCCAGCACCTCCCCCGTCTCCCCGCTCCACGCCACCACCACGGCCTCCTCGGGCACCGGGTGCCAGCGCGTCAGCAGCAGCCAGCGCACGTGGTAGCGGCGGACGACGGCGGCACGCCCGGCGCGGGTCGAACCGGGGGCCAGGTAGGCCTGGACGTCGGCCGCCCGGCGCTCCCGCTCCCGCTCGTCCAGGGCCGGGTCGGGCCGCACGGGCGCGGCGAGGTTCGGCCCGAACCCGGCGAGTGAGTGGCCGGCCTGATACCCGTCGGTGATCACCACCTCGCCCGGCCCGATGTGCCGTGCCGCCCAGTCGTACGCCGGCCAGCGCACGGGCTGTGCGAACCCCATCGGGTCGACCGAGCGCGGCACGACCGCCCCGGCGTGCACGGTGACGAACCCGGCGCACGCCCCGGCCGCCGCCGCCCCGCCCAGCATCTTCCGGGCCCGCCGCCAGGGCCGGGGCGCCGCCAGCTCCACCGCCAGCGCGCACTGCGGCGGCACCAGGACGGCCCACAGGGCCATGGCATACGTGTGGTGCCCGCTCACCCGGCCGTACCCCACCAGCGAGCACTCCAGCAGGAACATCAGCACCAGCGGGTCCCTCACCGACCTCCGTGCCCGCACCCACAGCGCGGGCACGCCGAGCAGCGCCAGCCAGGAGTCGGCGAGCATCTCCTCGTACAGCCGCCGGTGCAGGTCGTCGTCCATGCCGGAGTCGCCCACCAGCGTCAGGACGTCGTAGTACGGCCACGACACCGCGACCGCCCCGCAGACGGCCACGGCGAGCGCCCAGCGCGCCACGACCGGCCGGCGCCACCCGCGCTGCCGGGACGCCACGACCGCCACCGCGCCGATGAGCGCCGAGGCGCCTGTGACGGAATGGGTGAGCAGGATCAGCCCGTACAGGGCGCCGAGCCCCGCGTACCCCGGCCGGCCGCCGAGCCCGCTCGGACCGACGAACCGCACGGGGGCGTCCGCACGCGCCCGCGTCGCCGTCCAGGCCCATGCCCAGAGCGTCAGCCCGATCGCGAGCGCGGACGGATAGCCCAGGTTCGTCGTCATCGGCATCAGCCCGAGCCGGCCGCTCCACAGGATCCGCGCCGTGCCCCACAGCAGCGTCATGAACAGCAGGGCCAGTACCGGCGCCCAGGGACGCGGGGTGAGGGTCCGGACGAAACGGCCGAGTCCCGTCAGCAGCACCAGCAGATGCACCGGCCCCGCGAGCTTCACGACTGCCCAGCCGGACAGCCCCGTCAGCCGCGCCAGAACGCCCTGCGCGACGGCGTACGGGCCGTAGTACGGGCTGCCCTCGCCCGGCAGGTCCGTCATGGGGTGGGCCGGATGGAGCAGATCGGCCCCGATCCGCTCCACGACCGCCGCGTGCTGTCCGGCGTCGCAGCACAGCGGGACCCGCCAGTACGCCAGCGTCATCACCAGCCAGAACAGGGCGCCGAAGAGCTGGTACGGGGTGAGGCGCCCCACGCGGCCGCCGCGCAGCGCCGTCGCACCGCGCACGGTCCGCCGGACGAGGACCGAGGCGCTCACAGGACTGCTCACAGGACTGCTCGCAGGACTGGGGGAAGGGTCTGGGGCATGCGCCGAATGTTCCCGCCCCACGCGTGCTCTGACCCCGGGTCACCTCATCGGGTCAGTCGCAGAGCGCCCTCTCCGCCGTCGCGGGCCAGCGCGCGAACCGGAACCCCGTCCGCTCGACGGACCCCGTGAGGTTCCGCCAGAACCGTTCGGCGGTGAGCGGGGCGCGCACCGACTGCTTCAGTTCGGCCAGTTCGCCGCAGTCCAGCGCGGCCCGGGCCGCCACGACCGTCTCCAGCGAGGCCCCGGCACGCAGCAGATCCCGCTCCGGCGGATGCTGAGCCGCCCACTCCGCGAAGACCCAGTGGTTGCGCAGGAACTTCTCGTGCCCGGGCCAGCTCCACCGCTCCAGCGCGAGATGCGCGCCGACGGGACTGGCCAGCCCCCAGGCGTCGTTGACGTAGACGTCGAGCGGCGCCGCGGCTCCCGTGACGCCGAGATGACGGCCCACGATCACCACGTGGTACCGGGAGCCCGGCCGCATCGGCGTCGAGTGCAGCCGCCGCCCGGCGTCGAAGTACAGCAGCGTCGGCCCCGGCGCGCGCACGGCCTGCGCCAGCATGCCGCGCCCCTCCGGCAGGGCGGGCCAGTTGGCCACCCAGGTGCCGGTGCGCACCGGGTTGTGGTCGCCGAGGGCCTCCACGTCGGAGCTGCGCACATTGAAGGAACCCGGCGTGTCGCGCACGTCGAACGGCGTCCGCAGCGGGCTGACCGCAGCGCACAGCCACACCAGCAGCAGCGCGCTCGCCACGCCGGTGAATCGGTTCGCCGGCACGACCAGCACCGGCAGGAGCAGCAGCAGAAGGGCGGGCAGGATCATGCGCGCGTGCATGTAGTCCCCGCCGACGCGGATGACGTACGCGGACAGCAGCAGGCCCGCGACCAGTGGAGCCAGCACCACCGCGAGCGAGGTCCGCCCGGGGGCGCGGTACCGCCGTTCCCGGCGCGTGCGCCGCACCAGCAGGACGGCCAGCGCGCCGAGCACGGGGACGACGGGCCACAGCCAGTAGGGCCCGAGCGTCTCCTGTACGTATCCGGCGCCCCGGCTCCAGTCGCTGGCGCCCGCCTCCTTGGCGATGGCGGGCAGCGGCACCAGGATCCCGTAGTACCCCGCCCGGAAGACCTCGTACGCCAGCGGCAGCGCTCCCGCCGAGGCCAGCATGACGGCGGTGCCCCGCCGGGAGGGACGCAGCACCCACCACTGCGCCGCCAGGAAACACGCCGTGACCACCGCGAGATCCGGTCGCACCAGCGGACCCAGCCCGAACACGAAGGCGGCCGTGTACATCGGCCGGGCCTCCTGCCCGCGCCGCGTGCGCGTCAGCAGCCACCACGACAGGCCGGTCCAGAAGGCGCCCAGGCCGCTCTCCAGGCCCGAGGTCATGTACGACCAGAACGGCGGCACGGCCAGCAGCACGCACACACCCGCCGGGAGCAGCAGCCGGGCGCCCCGGTGCAGCCGGCACGAGGCGTACAGGGCGAGCCCGAACCCGGCGGCGCTCAGCAGCAGCCCGAGCCCCACCGCGAGGAACGCGGGATCCTCGCCGGTG
Organism: Streptomyces sp. NPDC040589; assembly: GCF_055594445.1. Taxonomy (NCBI): domain Bacteria; kingdom Bacillati; phylum Actinomycetota; class Actinomycetes; order Kitasatosporales; family Streptomycetaceae; genus Streptomyces; species Streptomyces sp. NPDC040589. The sequence continues at coordinate 44,291 of NZ_JBVIWP010000003.1, forward strand.
ACCCAGGCGGCGAGCGCGAGCAGCCACTGCCACAGGGTGCCGGTCGAACTCTCCGCCCGCTCTCCCACGTTGAACACGGGCCCGTTGCCCGCCAGGATCTGCCGGACCGGTCGCAGATAGATCAGCCCGTCGTCGCAGATCCAGCGCCGCCGGTAGCCCAGCACGAACAGGACCGCGGTGGGCACGGCGACCAGCGCCGCGTGCCACCAGTGCACCGGCCGCGGCCGCTCGGCGGCCGGCGGCCGGGCCGAGGCGGCCCGCTGGCCGGGCAGGGAGGGGACGGCCTCGGGGGTCGCGGGTGTTCTCATCGCTCGACCAGCGCCTCGGACCTGGCACCGGCACCCGCGGTCCGGCGGGCCGCGGGCAGCGGCGCAGCGCCCCGTCCGCTCAGCATCAGCAGACGTACGACCCGCTCGGCCGCCTGCCCGTCCTCGAACTCGCAGTACCGCTCCCGGAAGCCCGCCCGCAGCCGCTCCGACTCCCTGTCCTGCCAGGTGCCGGACGCGAACAGCCAGGCCAGCTCCCGGTAGGAGCGCGACACATGCCCCGGTGCGTCGGCCGTGATGTCGAAGTAGGCGCCCCGGCTGGCCGCGAACGCGCCCCAGTCGTCGGCGTGGACCACGATCGGCCGGTCGAGGAGGGCGTAGTCGAACATCAGGGCCGAGTAGTCGGTGACCAGCGCGTCGGAGGCGAGCAGCACGTCCTCGACGTGCTGCTCGTCGGTCGCGTCCACGAGCACGCCCCGCCGGTGCAGCTCGGCCAGCCCCAGGCCGCGCGCCACGCCCCCGGCCAGCGAGGGGTGCAGCCGGACGACGAGGGTGTGGCCGGGGCCCAGGTCCTCGGCGAACCGGGCCGGGTCGAACCGGTCGACATGGCCGCCCTTGCGGTAGTCGCGCCGGGTCGGCGCGTACAGCACGACCGTGTGACCGGCGGGGATGCCGAGCCGCTCGCGCACCTCCGCGCCCCGCTCAGCGTCCGCGCCGACCAGGACGTCGTTGCGCGGACTGCCGGTCCGCAGCGAGGCGAAGTGGCACGGGTAGGCCCGCTCCCAGGCCCGCTCCGCGTGCAGACCCGCGACCAGGCTGTAGTCCCAGCGGTCGGCCCGGCGCAGCATCTGCGGCACGTCGAAGCCGTGCCGGGCGCCCGGTTTGGTCAGCAGGTCGGCGCCCATGTACTTGAGCGGGGTGCCCTGGTGGGTGTGGATGTGGACGCTGCCGGGCCGTTTGGCCAGGGTGCCGGGCCAGTTGACGTTGTTCACCCAGTACGTGGCCCGCGCCATGACCTCGTGGTAGCGCCGCGAGCCCGGTGTCACATGGTCGATGCCGGGCGGCAGCGCGTCCACCGCGTCCTCCCGGACCACCCACACGCCCCGGATGTGCGGGGCGATCTCGCGCGCCTTGGCGTGGATCGCGGCCGGGTCGCCGGACACGCCACGGTGATGGGTCGCCGAGTAGACGGCGAGCTGCGGATCGAGCGGGCGCTTCGACTGGGCCGCGTACCAGGTGCGCAGAGCGGTCCCCGACGCCTTCCGCACCACCCGCCGCTTCCTGCCCAGGGCACTCGCGCGCAGGTCCCGCAGACCCCGCACCGCCGCGTACGACGCGTAGGGCGCCGAGGCGAGCAGCCGCATCTCGACCCCGCGCCAGCCGTCCGGCTCCGGGAAGCCGCCCTCGGGGAGGTGACGGCGGTGGAAGGAGCGGATCTCGCGGTAGAAGTCGCCCCGGTCCGCGGGCCGCACCCGGTCCTCACGGGCCAGCACGAACAGCATGTGGTCCAGCGCCCGCTCCAGCAGCGGCGGACGCGCCCAGTCGAGGTCGGGGCGCTGCTCCAGGAACGCGAACAGGCCCTCGTACTGCGCGAAGATCTCGAAGTGCCGCCGCCCCGGGGTCTTGGTGATCGCGCCCTGCCTGCGCTGCCGGTACTCGACCCCGATCCGGCCCAGACAGGCGATGCGGTCCGCCAGCACCATCGACCGGTAGGTGACCGGCGCGTCCTCGTAGAGCCCCGGCGCGTACTCCAGGCCGTGCTCCTGGAGGAAGGCGCGCCGGTAGGCCTTGTTCCAGGCGACCAGGAACAGCTTCAGGTACTGCGGGCTCTCCCGGACGCAGAACGTCTCCGTGCCCGCCGCGGCCAGCAGGTCCGCCGCCTCACTGCGCCCGCCCCGGCCCCACCAGTAGGTGCGCACGTGGTCGAAGACCAGGATGTCCGGGTCGCCGGTCGCCTCGAGACGCGCGGCGACGGCGGCCAGCAGACCCGGCGTGTAGCGGTCGTCGCTGTCGAGGAACAGGACGTAGTCGCCGGCCGCCCGCTCCCGTCCGGCGTTGCGGGCCCGGCCCAGGCCGACGTTCTCGGGCAGGTGCAGCACCCGCACCCGGGCGTCGCGGGCGGCGTACTCGTCGAGGATCGCGCCGCTGCCGTCGGGGGAGCGGTCGTCCACGGCGATCACCTCGAAGTCGCCGTACGACTGGGAGAGCACCGAGTCGAGACACTCGCGCAGGAAGCCCTGCACCTTGTAGACGGGGACGATGATGCTGAAGCGGGGCACTTCTTCGGTCAGCTCCTTACGAGGGTGGCGGCGGGGGCCGGGACGCGCTCCGCGAGCGGGATCACGGGCGGGATCGACTCGGGCGGCTCTCCCAGCAGCACCCGGCGTACGACGCGCTCGGCGGCCCGCCCGTCGTCGAACTGGCAGAAGCGCTCCCGGAACGCGGCACGCAGGGCCGTCGCGGACTCGTCCGCGTAGCCGCCGTCGACGAAGGCCGCCGCCAGCTCCTCGGGCGTACGGGCGACCCGGCCGGGCGGGGTCTCCATCAGGTCGAAGTAGACGCCCCGGGTCTCCCGGTAGACGTCCCAGTCGTCGGCGTACACGACGATCGGGCGGTCCAGGTTGGCGTAGTCGAACATGATCGACGAGTAGTCGGTGATCAGCGCGTCGGCGGCCAGGCACACGTCCTCGGAGGACCGATGCCCCGTGACGTCGATGATCCGGTCGCCGCCCCGGCCGGGCCCCCGGTCGTAGAAGTAGTGGGCGCGCAGCAGCACCACGTAGTCGTCGCCGATCGCCTCGCAGAACTCGGCCAGGTCCAGGCCGGACGCGAAGCCGGTGGCGTAGTCGCGGTGCGTGGGGGCGTAGAGGATCGCCTTCTTGTCCTCGGGGACCCCGAGTTCCTTGCGGACGCGGGCGACGTCCTCGGCGGACGCCGTGTAGTAGACGTCGTTGCGCGGATAGCCGTACTCGAGGGTCTCGTGCGCTCCGGGGAACGCCTTCTCCCACATTTCGGTGGAGTGCCGGTTGGAGGTGAGGTTGTAGTCCCAGCGGTCCATCCGGGCCAGCAGCCTGGCGAAGCTCCCCGTCGCCGCGGCCACCACGGGATACGTCGCCTGGTCGGCGCCCATGGTCTTCAGCGGGGTCCCGTGCTGGGTCTGGAGATGCGTGCTGCCGGGGCGTTTGACCACGGCGTCCGCGAAGTTGGCGTTGTTGACCAGGTACCGGGCGCGGGCCAGCGCCTCCCAGTACTTCCGGCTGCCGATCACCGCGTACTCCACGTCCTTCGGCAGGCCGTCCACCGCGTCCGGCTCCACCAGGAACACCGAGCGCAGGTGCGGGGCGAGTAGGCGGGCCTTGGCGTGGATCGCGGCCGGGTTGCAGGCGTAGCCGCGGCCCCAGTACGCGCAGTACACGGCGAGGTTCCTGTCCAAGGGGAGGCGCAGGTTCGCCGCGTAGCGCAGGCGGGTGCGCAGCCCCCGGGGGCGCGGGAGCAGCGCGGCGGCCCGCAGCGCCCTCCGGTTGGCGGCGCGCAGGATGCGGAACGCCGCGTACGAACCGGCCGCGAGGAGCCGGTGCTGGACGCCGAGACTGCCGCCGGGCGCCCGGTAGCCGGTGGGGCGGTGCCGCCGGTAGAGCGCGCCCGCCCGGCGGAAGAAGGCGCGGCGCCCGGCCGGCAGCCGCCGGGGGTGGGCGGCCGTCTTCAGTACGGCGGCGAAGAGCTGCGTGAACAGCGGCTTCAGCCGGTCCGCCGACAGCCCCTGCTCCGCGGCCCGGGTCAGCACCAGCTCGGCCTGGTCGAGCAGCTCGGCATGGTGCTCGCCCGGAAGGTTCAGCCGGTTGCCCTGCCGGCGCAGCAGGTGCCGGACGACGACCGTGCGCAGGGCCGCCACCCGCTCCGCCCGCAGGGCGACCAGAGCGCCGAACCCGATGTCGGTGAAGTGGCCCTCGGGGAAGGTGATGTCCCGCTCGGTGAGGAAGGCCCGGCGGTAGACCGCGCTCCACGCCGGGAGCGTCACGCCCGTCAGCTCCGGGGCCCGGTCGGGGGCGAAGACCCCGTCCGGCGCCCTGGCCAGGAGGGGCGCGGCCGGGTTGGCCGGCTCGCCCTCCCACCAGGGGGCGCGCTCGTGCTCGACGTACAGCACGTCGACGTCGCCCACCGTGCTCAGCCGGGCGTCCAGCGCCGCCAGTGCCCCCGGGACCAGGACGTCGTCGCCGTCGAGGAACAGCACATGGCCGCCGACCGCAGCCCGCAGCCCGGTGTTGCGCGCCCCGGCCAGACCGGCCGACGGCGGGGAGTGCACCGGCGTCACCCGGGAGTCCCGCTCGGCGTACCCGGCGACGACATCGGCCGCCGGCGCGTCGGGTGCGTCGCACACCGGGATCAGCTCGAAGTCGCCGAACGACTGGGCGAGGACCGAGTCCAGCGCCAGGGACAGCCGGCCCGCGACCCCATGGGACGGGACGACGATGCTGAAGCGGGGCATTCTGCTCTTTCTGTCGAGGGTCTTCGAGGGTCTACGGGGATCTTCGAGGGGCTTCGAGGCTCTTCAGAGGTGGTCGGTGACGTTCGGGGGACCGGCCGGTCGCGGCACCGTGGCGAGCGGCTCGCGCGTCAGCGAGGCCGCCGCCGACGGCACCGGACGGCGCTCGTCGAGCGGGACGACCGGCGGCAGCTCCGACTCCCCGAGAACGACGCGGCGGACGACCCGCTCGGCGGCCCGTCCGTCGTCGTAGGTGCAGAACCGCTCGCGGAACGCCGCGCGCAGCTGGGTCGAGCGGGAGCCCCGCCAGTGGCCGGTGGCGAAGATGTCGATCAGCTCGTCCTCGCCGCGTGCCAGGGCGCCCGGCGGGGAGGCGCGCAGGTCGAAGTAGGTGCCGCGGGCCGCCTCGTACGCCTCCCAGTCGTCGGCGTGGATCACGATCGGCCGGTCCAGGTTGGCGTAGTCGAACATCAGCGACGAGTAGTCCGTGACCAGGGCGTCCGAGGCCAGGCAGAGGGACTCCACGCTCGGGTGGTCGCTGACGTCGACGACCCGGCCGCGGGTGGTGGTCAGCGGGGCGCCGTAGGCGTGGTGGGCGCGGGCCAGGACGACGAAGCGCGGGCCCAGGCGGCGCACGATCCGCTGGAGGTCGAGGGTGCGGTGCTGGGAGCGGCGGTAGTCGCGGTGGGTCGGCGCGTAGAGGATCGCCACCGTGCCCTCCCGGATGCCCAGCGAGGCGCGCAGCCGGGCCACGTCCGCCGCGGTCGCCGTCCGGAACACGTCGTTGCGGGGGTAGCCGTACTCCAGCGTGGTGTAGCGGCCGGGGTGGACGCGCTCCTGGGTCAGGGTGGTGTGGCGGTTGGCGGACAGCACGTAGTCCCACTGGTCGACGCCCTTGAGCAGCCGGGCGAAGTCCCTGCCGCGGGCGGCCGCCGGGCGTTCCTGCAGGTCCAGGCCGATGTGCCCCAGCGGGGTGCCCTGCCCGGTCTGGATCAGGATCTGGCCCCGGCGCTTGACCAGGCGGTGGTCGAAGTCGGTGTTGCTGACCAGGTACCGGGAACGGGCGAGCGCCGTCCAGTAGGCGGCCGTGCCGGGGACGAGACAGCGCGGGCCCGGCGGGCTGGCGTGGTGGTGCTCCGGACGGGCGATCCATGCCGTGCGGATGTGCGGCGCGAGGCCGCGGATCGTGGACTCCAGCGCGCCCGGGTTGCAGCCGTGGCCGCGGCCGTCGTAGGCGGCGAAGACGGCACGGTCGGAGCGCACGGGGAGGCAGCGCTGGACGCCGTAGTGGACCCTGAGCGCGGCGGTCCGCAGACCGTGCAGCAGCTTTCCTGCGGTCCTTGCGGTGGCGCGGTGCAGGGCCGACGCCAGTTGCAGCGTGCGGTAGGTGCGGTGCAGGCCGAAGCGGATCAGGGTGTGGTGCACCCGGGCGCGCAGGGAGGTGGGCGGGAGCGGGGTGCGGTAGCGGCGGTAGTGGGTGCGGGCCCGGCGCAGGAAGCTTGCCCGTGAGCCGCGCGGCAGCCTGTCCCGCCGGGAGTACACGATCGCCAGGTGGTGGACCATGCGGCGGAACAACGCCGGCCGCCACCGGTTCAGTTCGGGGCGCTCCTCGAGATACGCGAACACCCGGTCGTACTGGTCGAAGACGTCGAAGTGCCGCTCGCTGGTGGTGCGCAGGATGCTGCCCATCCGCCGCTGGCGGTAGTGCACGCAGACGCGGTCGAGGGTCGCGATCGACTCGGCCGTCATCAGCACCGGGTACGTCCACGGCGCGTCCTCGTAGTAGCCGGGCGGGAAGACGAACCCCTTCTGCTCGACGAACTCCCGCCGGTAGGCCTTGTTCCAGGCGACCATCAGCAGCTTCAGCAGACCCGGCCGGTCCTCCAGGCGGAACGGGGCCGGGCCCTCCTCGGCGAGCAGCAGGGCCGCCTGGTTGCGGACCGCCTCGCCCGTCCAGTACGTGCGCGCGTAGTCGAAGACCAGGACGTCCGGCTCGCCGGTCTCCTTCAGCCGGTCGGCGATGGAGCGCAGCGCGTCCGGCGTGAGGGTGTCGTCGCTGTCGAGGAACAGCAGATAGTCGCCGCTGGCGTGCGCCACGCCGGCGTTGCGGGCGGGGCCCAGGCCGACGTTCTCGGGCAGATGGACGGGCTGTACACGCGCGTCGCGGGCGGCGAACTCGTCGATGATCGCGCCGCACGCGTCCGGCGAGCAGTCGTCGACGACGATCAGTTCCAGATCGGGACAGGACTGGGAGAGCACCGACTCCAGGCACTCGTGCAGGTACGCCTGAACCTGGTACGCGGGGACAATGACACTGAACCTGGGCAAGAGGCATCCATCGGTCGGCGCGGGCGTTCGGCCCGGGAACGGCCGGGAAGGCCACTTGGTTACGGCGGCTACGTCATCCGGGGGAATGCGGAAGGGACGGACCACCACGGGTCCGTCCCTCCGACTCCCTTGCCGCTACGGCTATTTGACCGCCCCGGCCATCACGCCGGACACGAACTGCCGCTGGAACGCGAAGAAGACGGCCAGCGGGACCACCATCGAGATGAACGCGCCGGGTGCCAGCACGTCGATGTTGTTGCCGAACTGCCGTACCTGCGTCTGGAGCGCGACCGTGATCGGCTGGCTCCCGGAGTCCGAGAAGATCAGCGCGACCAGCATGTCGTTCCACACCCACAGGAACTGGAAGATGCCGAGGGCGGCGATCGCCGGGCCGCCGAGCGGCAGCACGACTCGGAAGAACAGCCGCAGTTCGCCCGCCCCGTCCAGGCGTGCCGCCTCCAGCAGCTCTCTCGGGATCTCCGCGAAGAAGTTCCGCAGCAGGAACACCGCGAACGGCAGACCGAATCCGACGTGGAAGAGCACCACGCCGAGCACCGAGCCGAAGATGCCGATGTTGCCGAAGAGTTCGGCGATCGGGATCAGCGCGACCTGCACCGGTACGACCAACAGGCCGACCACGGCCAGGAACCACCAGTCCCGCCCCGGGAACTCCATCCACGCGAAGGCGTAGCCCGCCAGCGAGCCGATGATCACGACCAGCAGGGTCGCCGGGACGGTGATCCACACCGTGTTCAGCAGGGAACCGGTGATGTCGTCGTTCTCCAGCAGCTTCGCGTAGCTGTCGAAGGTGATCTGCGAGGGCTCCGTGAACACCTTCCACCAGCCGCTCGCCGCGATGTCCTCCGGCGAGCGGAGACTGGCCAGCAGCAGACCGATCGTCGGCACCAGCCAGAACAGGCCGACGAGGATGAGGAACACCCTCACCAGCCCACCGCTGACGCTCTCGGCGAGCCGGGACCCCAGCGACTGCTTCGCCTTCATCGCCGCACCTCCCGCCTCAGCCGCCTTACGTTGAACCACATCACCGGGATCACGAGCAGCAGCAGGAACACCGAGATGGCGCTGGCGATACCGGGCTGGTCCTCGGAGAAGCCCTTGCGGTACAGCTCCAGGGCCAGGACGTTCGCGTCGTCCTGGGAGGAGCCCGGGGCGATGATGAAGACCAGGTCGAAGACCTTCAGCACATTGATCATCAGGGTGACCGTGACGACCGCGAGGACCGGCGCCAGCAGCGGCACCGTGACCCGTCTGAACACCTGCCACTCACTCGCGCCGTCGACCCGGGCGGCCTCCAGCAGTTCCCGGGGCACGCTCGCGAGCCCGGCCGCGATCAGCACCATCGCGAAGCCCGCCCACATCCAGATGTACGAGCCGATGATGGACGGGGTGACCAGGGACGGGCCGAGCCAGTCCAGGCCGTTGTACGGCTCCTTGAAGTTGCTTGCCGGAAGCCTCAGTTGGGCCCCGTCCGCCGAGGCCGGCAGCGTGAAGGTGCCGTCGTCGGCCGCCGTCGCCGACGCCACCACCCTGCCGTCCTTCACCGCCTCGACCTTCATGCCGGCGTAGCCCAGCTCGGCCGCGTCGACCCCGCCCAGCGTGCCCACGCCCTTGCCCCGCGTGAAGTCCTGCCAGGTCGTACCGGTGATCTTGTCCGGCTCGGGCTTCGGCGCCACCGCGCCCTTCGCGCCGTCGGGCATCAGATCGGGCGCCACACCCACCAGGGGCAGCGAGACGGTCTCGCCCGCGCGGACGGGCGACTTGGTGATGAACGCGCCGCCGCCGGCCGGCTCCAGCGGCGATTGTCGGCCCGGGTGGGCCTTCGGGAACGCCGACGCCTGGGCGAACGTGTCGTGCACGCCCACCCACACCGCGTTCGCCACGCCCTTGTCCGGATCCTGGTCGTACACCAGGCGGAAGATGATGCCCGCCGCCAGCATCGAGATCGCCATCGGCATGAAGACGACCAGCTTGAACGCCGTACCCCAGCGCACCCGTTCGGTCAGCACCGCGAAGACCAGGCCGAGCGCCGTCGCGACCGTCGGCGCGAACACCACCCAGAACACGTTGTTCTTCAGCGCGGTGCGGATGCCCTCGTCGGTGAAGAGGGCCTTGTAGTTGTCTATCCCGGCGAAGCTCTCGCCGGGCTGGTCGTAGAAGCTGCGCACGACCGAGTACCCGATCGGGTACACCACGAGCGCGCCGAGCAGGACGAGCGCGGGCAGCAGGAACAGCGCCACGACGGTCCTGCGGGTGCCGGTCACGCTCTTGCGCGTCTTGGGAGCGGCAGGGGGCCCGTTGCCCCCTGCCGCCGTGGCCGACGTCATGACATCAGTCTCCGTAGGCCGCGGCCGCTTCGGCCTCCAGCTTCGCCTGGGTACCCGCGATGTCCTTCGGGTTCTTCAGGAAGTCCTGCAGGATCTTCCACTCACCCTTGCCCGGTGTGCCGCCGAAGGCCTGCGGGGCCTGGTCGGACATGTCGAAGCGGAAGTCGTCACCGGCGCCGATGAGCGCCTTGGCGATCTTCTGCTGCACCGCGTTCGGGTACGCGGAGTTCGGCACGTTCTTGTTCGGCGAGAGGTAGCCGCCCAGCTTGGCCTGGATCTGTGCCGCGTCGGGTGAGGCGAGCCAGGTGGCCAGGGCCTGCGCCCCCTTCGAGTCCTCCAGGATCACGGCCGCGTCGCCGCCCGAGACCACCGGCCCGTTGTCACCGACCGCCGGGAACGGGAACACCTTCGCGTCCGTACCGACCTTCATGCTCGAGGGGATGTTGACCTGCGCGAAGTCGCCCGCGGCGGCCATGGCGGCCTTGGGCTGGTCCCCGCCGGTGAAGACCTGGGTGACGGAGGCCGGGAAGTCGGTCTGCAACGCCCCCTTCGCCCCGCCCGCGATGTAGTCCGGCTTGCCCCAGACCTGCGCGAGCGTGGTCAGCGCGTCCTTCACGGACGAGTCCGTCCACTTGATCTTGTGCTGGGCCAGCTGGTCGTACTTCTCCGGACCCGCCTGGGAGAGGTACACGTTCTCGAACCAGTCGGTCAGCGTCCAGCCCTCGGCGCCGCCGACGGAGAACGGGGTGACGCCGGAGTCGTAGACCGTCTGCGCGGTGTTGAGCAGATCCGGCCAGGTCTCGGGCTCGCTGGCCCCCGCGTTCTCGAAGACCTGGTTGTTGTACCAGATCAGGGACTTGTTGGCGGCCTTGTAGTAGACGCCGTACTGCTTGCCGCCCACCTTGCCGATGTCCTGCCAGCCCTGCGAGTAGTTCTCGCCGAGCTCCTTGAGGGCGTCGGCGCCCAGCGGCTTGGCCCAGCCCCGGTCGACGGCCTGTTTGATGGCGCCCGGCTGCGGCAGCATCGCGATGTCCGGCGGCTGCCCGCCGGCCACCTTCGAGCCGATGAAGTTGATGATCGGGTCCTGGGCGGGCACGAACGTGACCTTGGCGCCCGTGCGCTTCTCGAACTCCGCCAGGACCTTCTTGAAGTTGGCCTGTTCCGTGCCGCTCCACACGGCGGCGATCTCCAGGCTCGTCCCGTCCAGCTTCGGCAGGGTGACGTTGTCGGCGGTCTCCTCGGCGGTGCCCTGGCTTCCACCGCCGCTGTCGCCGTCGCCTCCGCAGGCGGTGAGCGAGAGCGCGAGCGCTCCCGCGGCGACGGCGGCCGCGGCCTTGGCTGCTCTGCGGTGCTGGAGGGTCGCCTTGTCCTGCTTGGGCGACCAGCGTGTCCGGATGGTGCTGCTCGTCATGCGCATGACTGCCCCGTTCTTCGTTCCTCGTCGAACGTCGAGCGCGCTCCCGTGCGGTCTGGTCTACGCCCGGGTGTGCGGGGGCGGCAAGATGGCGTCGGCTGTCAAGCGGGGGATCGTGACCCCCTCGTGACCAGGGACTGAACCTCTGAATCCACGGGCGGGGTCGGCTTCCGGCCAGTGCCATGTACGCGTGCTGACGACTGCCACCGGGATTCATTTCGCAGTGCTCCGGCCTTCAGGTCGGGGGTGAAGCGGATCTGGAGAAAGGCTCGAAGAACCGCGAAAAGGCCCGCCTGAAGGTCGCCCGCGCCCATGCCAAGGTCACCGACGCCCGTCGCGAGTTCCACCACCAGCTCTCCACGAAGCTGATCTCCGAGAACCAAGGGATCGCCGTGGAGGACCTGTCGGTGACCGCACTGGCCCGCACCAGGCTGGCCAAGTCCGTGCACGACGCCGGATGGTCCTCGTTCCTCAGCATGCTGGAGTACAAAGCGACCCGCTACGGCCGCACCCTGGTCAAGATCGGCCGGTTCGAGCCGACCTCCCAGACCTGCTCCACCTGCGGCGTCAAGGACGGGCCCAAAGCCCTGAACGTGCGGGAGTGGACCGCCACGGATTCCCGACCGGACCCCATGCCGCCTAGCGGCACCGCACCCGGTCGAGAAGGCCAGAATCCTCGCCCTTCAGGGCGAGGAGCATGTCAAAGAAGGGACGGCACCTCTGCCGCCGAGACCTCTTTCGCTGCCCTTTCCAGCGCGCTGGCCAACAGTGCCAGGTCGGTCGGGCCGTTTCCGAGTTCCCGCACCGGGCGCCGGGCCGGAGGGTCACCCATGCGGTGCCATTCCAGCGGTACGACCGTGGGGCGCAGGGTCGCCGTCCGGGGGATACGGCCGGTGACCCGCCCGCCCTGGAGCGGCGTGACCCGCCCGTCCGCGCAGGTCAGGCTGCCCCGGCCGGGCGCGGGCTCGTCCGGACCCGGTGCCGGGGCGTCGAGCTTGACGCGCAGGGTGGCGCGGCGGGCCGGTTCCGTCTCCGCCGTACGGGGGCAGGGGCCGGAGGCCGTCACCAGGTGGACACCCAGTCGCTCGCCCTCCCGGGCCACGGCTTCCAGCGCGCGCATCACCGAGCCGGCGGCGGGCCGCCCGGTCGAGCCGAGCGCGGGGGAGACCAGGGCGTCCAGATCGTCGACGACCACGACGAGCCGGGGCAGCGGCGAGGCCGCCTCCGTCTGCCGCCGGGCCGCTCCGGGCCGCAGCCGCATGGTCGAGCTGGACGGGGAGTCGAGATCCCCGGCACCGGGCCCGGCGGCGGCTTCGCCCCGGTCGCCGCCCCGGGCCGTGGCGGTGCGCTGGGCGACCATACGGCCCGACAGCTCGCGACCGCTGTGCCACTCGGCGAAGTCGGACCGGCCCAGCAGCTCGGCGCGCCGCTTCAGCTCGGCGCTCAGTGACTGCGCGAACTCCCGCATCCGGACCGGGTCGTGGGCCGAGAGATGCGTGGTGACGTGCGGCACGTCCGTACACACCCGCAGCCCCTCGCCGTGCCCGCCGCCCGAGCCGGGGCCGGGGCCGCCCCGGCCGTCGACCAGCACGATGCCCAGGCGGTCCGGCCGCTCGGCGGCGGCCAGGGACGCGACGACCGCCCGCAGCAGCTCGGTGCGGCCGCTGCCCGGCGGGCCCTCGATCAGCAGATGCGGTCCCTGGGCCGCGAGATCCGCGCCGACCGGGCCGCGCGGCCCGGCGCCCAGCACCGCCCGCACCCGACCGCCCAGCGCGTCCGCGTCGTCGGCCGCGTCCGCCCAGCGCGCCATCAGCGACGCCGGGGTGGCCCGGGCCAGGCCCAGCTCGTCCAGCAGCCGGGCCGCCTGGGGCAGCGGCGCGGAGACGCGCGGCTGCCGCTCGCTCGTCGCGGCGTCCGTCCGCAGGGGCGCCAGCGCCCGCGCGAAGCGCTCGGCCCAGGCGGGGGAGACCGCGTCCACGGTGGCGACCGTGCCGTGACCGGCCGGTGCGGAGCCCGCTCCGGCCCGGGCCACGCGCATCAGCCGCAGCGCCGTCGCCACGTCCCCGCTGAGCAGCGCGACCGCGCCGCACTGCCGGAACGTCGGCGACACCGCGCAGGCCGCCTCGTAGGTCTCCGTCACCGGCGAGGCCGGGGAGGCGGCGGGGGTCTCGGCCAGGCACACCACGTGTATCCCGGCCTGCGGGCCCTCCGCCGCCAGCCGCGCCACGGCCTCGCGCAGATCGGCCCCGCCGGGGTCGCCGTCCACGACGAGCACGGTGAACGGGCCGGGGAAGGGGACGGAAGCGTCCGTACTAGGGGTGTCGTCGGGGGCCGGGTGGCCGGTGACGGGGTCGGCGCCCCCCGCGCCCGCCTCCGCCAGCTGGTCCTCCAGGCGGCGGAGGAGCTCGTCGGTGCGGGCCGCGGCCTGTTCCCGGTCGTGGGCGAGGAGCAGCCGGCAGTCCTGGCCGTGCCCGGGACGGACATGCGGCAGCCAGCCCAGCCAGGACCACTCGGCGGTGCGCTCCTCCAGAGGGCGGGAGCGGTCCGCGGCGATCAGAACGATCTCCAGCATGTCGGGGGAGTGCAACGCGGCGAGCTGGGCCAGCAGGGCACGGGCCAGCCCGCCGAGCCGCGCCCGCGGCCCGGCGAGACCCAGCGCACCGGCCTCGCGCAGCCCGGCGGTCACCGGCACCGCGGGCAGCAGGCCCGAGCCGTCCGGCACCGCCCGGTCGGCCGTGCCGAGGCGCACCGCGAGCGCTTCCGGGTGGCCAGGACCGCGCTCCCAGAGCCGGGGCCCCGGACCCAGGGCCGTCAGCAGCAGTGTGGCCGGATCCGGCCAGGTCTCCGGCGCCGCCGGCACGACGGCCGAGCGCTCCGCCGCCTCACCGGCCGGCTCGTCCCCGTACGTCTCGCGCGGGTCCGGCCCCTGCTCGCCGCGCCCGCCGGCCAGCCGCCGGGCCCACGCCCCGAGCCCGCCCCGCCTGCGGGGCCCCTGCGGTATGTCGGTCCCCCGGAGGGGCGTGCCCTTCCGCCCCCGCCCGGAAGGTTCGTCCGGGAAGCCGGCCGGAGTGCCCTGACCCGGGCTGCCATCGGAGCGAGCGTCTCGGCCCGTGTGCGGGGAACCGGCCGGGTCGCCCGGACGCGGGCCGCCCCCGGAGCGGGCCCCCCGTCCCGTCCCGGCAGCCGCGGAAGCCGGCCCGTCGACGGTTCCGGCACCAGGGCCGGTGCCGTACGCCCCACCGGTGCCGTCTGCCCTGCCGGTGCCGTACGCCCCACCAGTGCCGTCAGCCCCGCCGGCGGGGTACGCCCCACCGGTGCCGTCAGCCCCGTCGGCGGCGTACGCCCCACCGCCCGGGTACGCCCCGCCACCGGCGAATCCCCCGCCCGGCGCCCCCGCTCCGAAGCGCCCCGCGTGGGTGTCGCCGTCGCCGAGGCCCGCCTGCGACGACGCGTCGCGCTGCCGGGAGGCGTGGGCCGGGCCGTCCGGGGACATGGGCGACGAGCCCTCGGCGGCGCCGCGCTGCCGGGGCGGCCGGGCCACGCCGTCCGGTGAGGACGGGCGCGTCCCTTCACGGGCGGAGGCGCGCGAGGTGTCGTCGGGGAAACCGGCGGAACCTCCCGGGGCCCGTGAGACACGCCGCCCACGCCCACCGGCGCCCGGCCTGCCCTCCGCGGCCCCCGGGTATGTCCCACGTCCAGCCGGCCCAGGCCCCTCCGCAGCCGCCCCCGCACCCCTGCTCTCGACCCGAGGTGCCCCGCCCTGCCCCGGCACCACGGCCGGGTCGCCGGAGCCCCGCCCGGCAGTACTCGGTGTGCTCCAGGCCGCCGAGCCGTAGGCGTGCCGCGTGGGACCGGATGGCCCGGCCGGCGTCGGGTTCGTCGCGTGCGGGTGGGCCGCCGAGCCGTCGTCCCCGGCAGGGCCCGGCACGCGCACGTGGCCCTCCCCGTCCGGCGTCGTGCCGACCCGGGCGCCCGGGCCTCCGGCGGGAGCCAGCCGCAGGGCCGACTCGCCGATCCGCAGCAGCGCCCCGGGCACGAACCGGACCGCGCGGCCGCTCACCGGCCGGCCGTCCAGCGTCGTGCCGTTCGTGGAGTCCAGGTCGGCGACCGCGACGCGGCCGTCGGCCCCCACGGTCACCGCGCAGTGCAGCCGCGAGACGTCCGGGTCGTCGAGGGGTACGTCGGCGTCGGCGGAGCGGCCGACGCGGATCTCGCCGCCGTGCAGCAGATGGACGCCGCCGGCGTCGGGGCCGGCGACCACCTGGAGCTGGGCCGGGGCGTCGTCCAGCTCGGGGTGCGGCTCCGGCTCGCCCGGCGCGCCCACGGACAGCACCGCGCCGTCGGTCAGCGGGGGCTCGCCGAGCGTGCAGCGCTGGGCGTCGAGCCGCTGCTCCCCGGCGTACAGCACCACCGTGCCCGAGCCGTCGCCGCCGGAGACCACCTGGGCGAGCCCCGAGGCCACCGCCGCGAGTGCCGTACCGGCGGGCGCCGTCACCAGCACGTCGCTGCGTGGGGCACGGCCCTGCGCCGGCGCCGACGGGCCCAGCGGGTCTACGACGGTCAGCCGGATCTGCATCGCCGTCAGCGGTCCCTTCTGCCCGGGCGCGGAGTCCCCCACCCCGCCCCAGCACGTCGGCCAATACTGCAGGCATCCTCGCACCTGCCACTGACACCGCGCCCCTCGCTCGGGAAAAGGTGATCTTGATTGGTCGGCTCTGCCCGCAAAAGTGCCTGAGAGATGACCCACAGGCGACCTCTTGAGATCAGTCACGTTCGTTATCAGCAACCACAAGACCGAGGTGAGCGTCTTCGCTTCGAACGGATGTGAGAGCGGCTACGTAAGACCCACAGAAAGCCGACACCCCGGTCCCCGGCATGGCGGCACTACAGTGGGTCGGACACAGGCCAGCAGGCAAGGCAAGCAGCAGGGAGCGCATGACGTGCGGCCGGTAGGCAGCAAGTACCTGCTCGAGGAGCCGCTCGGACGCGGCGCCACGGGCACCGTCTGGCGAGCCCGCCAGCGCGAGACCGCGGGCGCCGAGGCGGCCGTGCCGGGACAGCCCGGCGAGACCGTCGCCATCAAGGTCCTCAAGGAGGAGCTGGCGAACGACGCGGACGTCGTGATGCGGTTCCTCCGGGAGCGCTCCGTCCTGCTCCGGCTGACCCACCCGAACATCGTCCGGGTCCGTGACCTGGTGGTCGAGGGCGATCTGCTGGCCCTGGTCATGGACCTCGTCGAGGGCCCCGACCTGCACCGCTACCTGCGCGAGAACGGCCCCTTCAGCCCCGTCGCCGCGGCCCTGCTCACCGCCCAGATCGCCGACGCGCTCGCGGCCAGTCACGCCGACGGCGTCGTCCACCGCGACCTCAAGCCGGCGAACGTCCTGCTCCAGCAGTACGACGGCCGGATGCACCCGCTGCTGACCGACTTCGGCATCGCCCGCCTCGCCGACTCCCCGGGCCTGACCCGCACCCAGGAGTTCGTCGGCACCCCGGCGTACGTCGCGCCCGAGGGCGCCGAGGGCCGTCCGCAGACCTCCGCCGTGGACATCTACGGCGCCGGCATCCTGATGTACGAGCTGGTCACCGGCCGTCCGCCGTTCGCCGGCGGCTCCGCCCTGGAGGTGCTGCACCAGCACCTGAGCGCCGAGCCGCGCCGCCCCTCCACGGTCCCGGACCCGCTGTGGACGGTCATCGAGCGCTGTCTGCGCAAGAACCCGGACGAGCGGCCCAGCGCCGAGAACCTCGCCCGCGGCCTGCGCGTCGTCGCCGAGGGCATCGGCGTGCACGCCAACTCCGCGCAGATCGCCGCCGCCGAGGGCGTCGGCATGCTCCTGGCGCCCGACCCGGCGCCCGCGCCCGTACCGGACATGTCCGGCGAGGCCGACCCCACCCAGGTCCTCCCGCAGGGCGCGGGTTCGTACGACCCGAACGCGGCGACCAGCTTCATGCCGCAGACCGGCGGCCCGGCCGGTGCCGGCGACCCCACCTCGGTCCTGCCCCACCGGGGCGCGGCCGACCCGACCGCCGTCATGCCACCGGTCCCGCCGGGATCGCCCGGCCACCCCGGCCAGCAGGGCCAGGGCGGCGGGCCCGAGGACCCGCACCCCTGGCAGAACCAGCTGCGGGCCGCCCGCGACCGCAACGAGCAGACGCAGGTCCAGAACTACCTCGACCCGGGTCAGGACCCGCTGCGCCGCCGCCCCCAGCGCCAGGTCGCCCGGCCGCAGCAGCCTCCGCAGCGAGGCCCCCAGCCCGGACCCGGCTACGGCCATCCGCAGCAGCAGCCCCAGCAGTACGCCCCGCAGCATCAGGCCCAGCAGCCGCAGCGCTACGCACCGCCCCCGCCGCCTCCTCAGCCGCAGCAGCCCCAGCAGCCGCAGCGCGAGCCCCGGCAGCCGCGGCAGCGCAGCGCCAACCCGATGCGGATCCCCGGGCTCGGCTGCCTGAAGGGCTGCCTCTTCACGATCGTCATCCTGTTCGTCGCCGGCTGGCTGATCTGGGAACTGAGCCCGCTCCAGGAGTGGATCGGCACCGGCAAGGGCTACTGGGACCAGCTCACCGACTGGTTCGGCACGGTGACCGGCTGGATCGAGAAGCTCGGCGGGAGTTCGGGCGGGAACTGACCCGAACCGGCATGCGGGGTTGGTGATTTGTCGACACCTGGCGGGTGATTTCCGCCCGGGCGGTGAAGGTTGGCTCTTCCTGCGCGTAGTTTTAGCGACAACACGCGTCGGTAGGAGCAGCCTTGGCACGGAAGATCGGCAGCCGGTACACCGCCCACCAGATCCTGGGGCGGGGCAGCGCCGGCACGGTGTGGCTGGGCGAGGGTCCCGAGGGCCCGGTCGCCGTCAAGCTGCTGCGCGAGGACCTCGCGTCCGACCAGGAACTCGTCGGACGCTTCGTGCAGGAGCGGACGGCGCTGCTCGGCCTGGAGCACCCGCACGTCGTGTCGGTGCGCGACCTGGTGGTGGACGGCAACGACCTGGCGCTGGTCATGGACCTCGTCCGCGGTACGGATCTGCGGACCCGGCTGGAGCGGGAACGCCGGCTGCCGCCCGAGGCGGCCGTGGCGATCGCGGCCGACATCGCCGACGGGCTGGCGGCCGCGCACGCGGCGGGCGTCGTGCACCGGGACGTGAAGCCGGAGAACGTGCTCCTGGACATGCGGGGCCCGCTCGGCCCCGGCGGCTCCCACCGCGCGCTGCTGACCGACTTCGGCGTGGCGAAGCTCATCGACACCCCGCGCCGGACCAAGGCCACGAAGATCATCGGCACGCCGGACTACCTCGCCCCGGAGATAGTCGAGGGCCTTCCCCCGCGCGCGTCGGTCGACATCTACGCGCTCGCCACGGTGCTGTACGAGCTGCTCGCGGGCTTCACCCCGTTCGGCGGCGGCCATCCGGGCGCGGTCCTGCGCCGGCACGTCACGGAGACGGTCGTCCCGCTGCCCGGCATCCCCGACGAGCTGTGGCAACTGCTCGTGCAGTGCCTGGCCAAGGCGCCGGCCTCGCGGCTGCGGGCCTCGGAGCTCGGGGCGCGGCTGCGGGAGCTGCTGCCGATGCTGGCGGGCATGCCGCCGCTGGAGGTGGACGAGCCCGACCCGGAGGCCGCGGAGGAGGACGACCGCGAGGAGCAGCCGGCCGGACCGGCCCCGGCCGGGGAGCGGGTCCGGCGGCGCGGCGCGGTCCCTCTCGTCCCGGGTGCGAAACCGGCCGACTCCAACCGCGACACCCACACCTCGATGCGCGTCCCCGCCCCCGACGAACTGGCAGGCGGCGCCCACGGCACGGCCCGCGCCCCGCGCACCAGTGGCACCCCACGGCCCGGCTCGGCCCGCAACCGTGCCGCCGCCCGACGCCGCCGCGTGGCACTGGGAGCGGCCGCGATCGCCCTGGCGGCCGCGATCGGCGTCGGCGCGTGGCTGTCCACCTCGGACGACGACACGAGCCCCCCTCCCCAGGACACGAGGAACTCGGCCCCGCAGTCGCCCTGACTCGACCCGGGGAGCGGCACGGACCGATGACGCCGGGGGCCGGAGCCGGGCGACCGATGGCACCGCGCCGCCGCCGGGCACCGAGGGCTCGGCTCCGCGGACTTCCGGACCGCGCCGGGGAACAGCGTGGGCTGATGGCGCTGGTGGTCCCGTCCGGGGGGCCCGGTCGGCGGTGCCGGGTGGCCG
>NZ_JBVIWP010000003.1:63408-85165 GCF_055594445.1 Streptomyces sp. NPDC040589
CGGTGCGGCCGGACTCCGGGAGCGTGGCCGCATGCTCCTTGGGTCGTTCCGGGGGGCCGGGGCGTGCTGATGGCGCTGGTGGTCGGTGCCGGGGCTCGGTCGGCGGTGCCGGGTGGCCGCGGTGCGGCCGGACTCCGGGAGCGTGGCCGCATGCTCCTTGGGTCGTTCCGGGGGGCCGGGGCGTGCTGATGGCGCTGGTGGTCGGTGCCGGGGCCCGGCCGCCGATGGCGGGTGACCGATGACGCCATGCCGCCGGACACCCGGAACTCGGCACCCGCCTCCCCCTGACCCCCGGCGGCGCCGCAGGGCCCGGTGCCTTCGGCAGCCGGCTCCGCCCGCCCGGCGATGGCCGCCGGGCGGAGCCGTTACGCTGGAGGCGTGGCAGTCGTCGATGTATCCGAAGAGCTCAAGTCCCTCTCCTCGACCATGGAGTCGATCGAGGCCGTTCTGGACCTCGACAAGATGAGGGCAGACATCGCCGTGCTCGAGGAGCAGGCGGCCGCGCCGTCCCTCTGGGACAACCCCGATGAGGCGCAGAAGATCACCAGCAAGCTGTCCCACCTCCAGGCCGAGGTGCGCAAGGCCGAGGCCCTGCGCGGTCGCCTCGACGACCTGGGCGTCCTCTTCGAGATGGCCGAGGAGGAGGACGACCCGGACACCCGCGCCGAGGCCGAGTCCGAGCTCACCGCCGTGAAGAAGGCGCTGGACGAGATGGAGGTCCGCACCCTCCTCTCCGGCGAGTACGACTCCCGTGAGGCCCTGGTGAACATCCGCGCCGAGGCCGGGGGCGTCGACGCCGCCGACTTCGCCGAGAAGCTCCAGCGCATGTACCTGCGGTGGGCCGAGCAGCGCGGCTACAAGACCGAGATCTACGAGACGTCGTACGCGGAGGAGGCCGGCATCAAGTCGACCACCTTCGCCGTCCAGGCGCCCTACGCGTACGGCACGCTCTCCGTCGAGCAGGGCACGCACCGGCTCGTGCGTATCTCGCCCTTCGACAACCAGGGGCGCCGCCAGACCTCCTTCGCGGGCGTCGAGGTCCTGCCCGTGGTCGAGCAGACCGACCACATCGAGATCGACGAGTCCGAACTGCGGGTCGACGTGTACCGCTCGTCCGGCCCCGGCGGCCAGGGCGTCAACACCACCGACTCCGCGGTGCGCCTCACCCACATCCCCACCGGCATCGTCGTCTCCTGCCAGAACGAGCGGTCGCAGATCCAGAACAAGGCGACAGCCATGAACGTGCTCCAGGCCAAGCTGCTGGAGCGGCGCCGCCAGGAGGAACAGGCCAAGATGGACGCCCTCAAGGGCGACGGCGGCAACTCCTGGGGCAACCAGATGCGTTCGTACGTGCTGCACCCGTACCAGATGGTCAAGGACCTGCGCACCGAGTGTGAGGTCGGCAACCCCGAGGCCGTGTTCAACGGTGAGATCGACGGGTTCCTCGAGGCCGGAATTCGCTGGCGCAAGCAGCAGGAGAAGTAAGTTTGTCGACAAGGCAACTGCCGACGCGAGTGCGGCAGTTGCCTTTTCTGTACCTGCATGTCTGGCTTTTACATCACACTCACAGAGTTCGACTCGCCGCATAGCCCCCAGAGTTGGACATGGCGCCCGCAAACGCCCTTGACGTGTTCTTGAAAAATGGGAAGGGTAAAGCGCGGCATGCGTGTCTCTGGGGCGCATGTGAACCGGGGGGCTTCTTCACCGCAGCCGCCCTGTCGATCGCAGCCCCGAGCCCTGCCTCACTGACGAGCTACTGGGGGTAGCAACCACATGACGAAGAAGACGCGGATCCGTGTCGCACGGATAGCGGCCGGCGCCGTGATCGCGGCCGGTGCCTCGCTGACCGCCGCCGGTGCCGCATCCGCCGCGGAGGCCGAGGACTGCCTGCTCGGCATCCTGTGCGCCGACGAGTCGCCCACTCCGACCCCGACGCCGACGGATGTCCCCACGGACATCCCCACCGACGTCCCGACGGACCTCCCGACCGACCCGCCGTCGACCGAGGAGCCCACGGACGAGCCGACGGAGCCCACGGACGAGCCCACCGAGCCGACCGAGGACCCGACCGACGCGCCGACCGACCCGGGCAACGGGAACGGCAACGGTGGCGGCAACGGCAACGGCAACGGTGGCAACAACGGCGGCGGCAACAACACCGACCCCGACGGCGGCACCTCCCCGCAGGAGGAGGGCTCCTCCTCCATCACGGACACCGGCTCGGACTCCACCCCGGCGGCCCCGCAGGGCGGCCAGGCCCAGGCCCAGGGCAACGGCGCGGAGCTCGCCGAGACGGGTGCCGCGCAGACCACCTTCCTGGTGATCGGCGCCGCCACGATGATCGCCGGCGGTGTCGGCTTCCGCATCCTGCCGCGCCTCGTGGGCGGCCGCGGCGGGGCTGCCGCCTGACGGTAGCCGCGTCCGTACGGACCGTAGGCACAGCGTGACGCCGAGGGCCCGGAGCGAAATGCTCCGGGCCCTCGGCCGTGTCTGTGGTGCGCGGTGTTACGCGGTCTGGTGAGCCAGCAGTGCCACTGCGACGATCAGCACCGTCAGCAGTGCGATCAGCGTCATCGGGTTCAGATTCGCGAGGAAGTTCTCCTGCTGCAGCCGCTCGCGGTTCGCGCGGCAGACGGGGCACCTGCCCTCGCTCACGGGGGCCGCGCAGTTCGCGCACACCAACCGGTCGTACGTCATGCGCTCGCCCTCCTTGCGCCGGTTCTTGTATGTAACGCTCGTGCGGGCGCGAACGTTCCCTCTCCACTGTGCCAGGTTCCTCCGGAGGGCGCGCGGCTCGCTCTCACAGGGACGTACAAAACGGAACATCCGTGGCGCAACCACAGTCGGTGACTGCGCTGCCCTCCCCGGTTCGCGTATGGTCACGCTCATCTACCCCCGGCGACCCGTGGTGCATCCGTGATCCGATTCGACAATGTCTCCAAGGTCTACCCCAAGCAGACCCGCCCCGCCCTCAGGGATGTCTCCCTGGAGGTCGAGAAGGGCGAGTTCGTCTTCCTCGTGGGGTCCTCCGGCTCCGGAAAGTCCACCTTCCTGCGGCTGATCCTCCGCGAGGAGCGGTGCAGTCACGGGCAGGTGCACGTCCTGGGGAAGGACCTAGCGCGCCTCTCCAACTGGAAGGTGCCGCAGATGCGGCGCCAGCTGGGGACGGTCTTCCAGGACTTCCGCCTGCTGCCGAACAAGACGGTCGGCGAGAACGTCGCCTTCGCGCAGGAGGTCATCGGCAAGTCGCGCGGCGAGATCCGCAAGTCCGTACCGCAGGTGCTCGACCTCGTCGGGCTCGGCGGCAAGGACGACCGGATGCCCGGCGAGCTGTCCGGTGGTGAGCAGCAGCGCGTCGCCATCGCGCGGGCCTTCGTCAACCGGCCCAAGCTGCTCATCGCCGACGAGCCCACCGGCAACCTCGACCCGCAGACCTCCGTCGGCATCATGAAGCTGCTCGACCGCATCAACCGGACGGGCACGACCGTGGTGATGGCCACGCACGACCAGAACATCGTCGACCAGATGCGCAAGCGCGTCATCGAACTGGAGAAGGGCCGCCTCGTCCGCGACCAGGCCCGCGGTGTCTACGGCTACCAGCACTGAGACCGCACCCTAGATCACGGAAAGGCATAACCAGACGCCATGCGCGCCCAGTTCGTCCTGTCGGAGATCGGCGTCGGTCTCCGCCGCAATCTGACGATGACCTTCGCCGTCATCGTCTCCGTCGCCCTGTCGCTCGCCCTGTTCGGTGGGTCGCTCCTGATGAGTGACCAGGTCAACACCATGAAGGGCTACTGGTACGACAAGGTCAACGTCTCGGTCTTCCTCTGCAACAAGAGCGACGCCGAGTCCGACCCCAACTGCGCCAAGGGCGCGGTGACCGAGGACCAGAAGAAGCAGATCAACACCGACCTCGACAAGATGGGCGTGGTCGAGAAGGTCACGTACGAGTCGCAGGACCAGGCGTACAAGCACTACAAGGAGCAGTTCGGCGACTCCCCGCTGGCCAGCTCCCTCACGCCGGACCAGATGCAGGAGTCGTACCGCATCAAGCTGAAGGACCCGCAGAAGTACCAGGTCATCGCGACCGCCTTCGACGGGCGGGACGGGGTGCAGTCCGTTCAGGACCAAAAGGGCATTCTGGACAATCTGTTCGGTCTGCTCAACGGCATGAACTGGGCGGCGCGGGCGGTGATGGCGCTGATGCTCGTCGTCGCGCTGATGCTGATCGTCAACACCGTGCGCGTCTCGGCGTTCAGCCGGCGGCGCGAGACCGGCATCATGCGCCTGGTCGGAGCCTCGGGCTTCTACATCCAGGCGCCGTTCATCATGGAGGCCGCGGTCGCCGGGCTCATCGGCGGGACGGTCGCCTGCGCGTTCCTGGTGGTCGCGCGGTACTTCATCATCGACCACGGTCTGGCGCTGTCCGAGAAGCTGAATCTGATCAACTTCATCGGCTGGGACGCGGTCCTGACCAAGCTGCCGCTCATCCTCGCCACGAGTCTGCTGATGCCCGCGTTGGCCGCGTTCTTCGCGCTGCGCAAGTACTTGAAGGTGTGACACATGCCAACAGGGGCCGTGCGGTCAACCGACCGTACGGCCCTTCCCCTTGTCCTAGACTCACCGGCATGTCAGGTCGTGACCCGTTCTGTCAGCCCCGTCGCATCCGCCGTGGGGCGGCCCTGACCTTGCTCTTCACGAGCGTGCTCGTCGCCGGTGCGGCCACCGGGTCCCTGCCGCAGGCCGACCGGAAGTCCGCTCCGGACGAGGCCCGTTCGGCCACCCCGGCCGGGAGCCACGCCGATGTCGCCAGGGCCGCCGAGGAGGCCATGGCCGACGGCAAGTCCCCGATGGAGGCCGCGAAGCGCGCGGTCAGCCGCAGCGGGGACCGCTGGGGTGCCGTCTACTCCCAGGGCGAGTACGAGGAGTTCGAGGAGTCCCTCGACGGCCAGTACACCGGCGTCGGGCTGTGGGCCCGCAGCGGACGGGACGGCCGTATCGAGGTGACCAAGGTGCGCCCCGGCTCGCCCGCGGCCACCGCCGGGATCCGCCCCGGAGACCTGCTGCGCAGCGTCGACGGCGAGAAGACCGACGGGCGGCCCGTCACCGAGGTCGTCTCGTTACTGCGCGGGGACGCCACCGAGGCCACCGCCGGCACCACCGTCCGCCTGGGCCTGGAGCGCGGCACGCGCGCCTGGAGCGAGACCTTGCGCCGGGCCCAGCTGTCCAGGGACTCGGTCACCGTCCGGGAGGTCGCCGGTTCGGTCACCGTCATCAGGGTCGACACCTTCACCAAGGGCTCCGGCGACCAGATCCGCGCGGCCGTCCGGCAGGCCCCGCGCGGCACCGGCATCGTCCTCGACCTGCGCGCCAACTCCGGCGGCCTGGTCACAGAGGCCGTCACCGCCGCCTCCGCCTTCCTCGACGGCGGCCTGGTCGCCAC
The DNA here is from genome assembly GCF_055594445.1 of Streptomyces sp. NPDC040589. Lineage (NCBI taxonomy): Bacteria > Bacillati > Actinomycetota > Actinomycetes > Kitasatosporales > Streptomycetaceae > Streptomyces > Streptomyces sp. NPDC040589. The sequence goes on from NZ_JBVIWP010000003.1 coordinate 68,855, forward strand.
GTACGACGTCGACGGTGAACAGCGCGCCCTGCACGCGGACCCCGGCGGCGACACGACGAGACCCCTGGTCGCGCTCGTCGACGGCGGGACGATGAGCGCGGCCGAGCTTCTCACCGGTGCTGTCCAGGACCGCGGACGGGCCCTCGTCGTGGGCTCCCGCACCTTCGGCAAGGGCTCGGTCCAGATGCCGAGCCGGCTGCCCGACGGCTCCGTCGCGGAGCTGACCGTCGGGCACTACCGCACCCCCTCCGGCCGGGGGGTCGACGGCCGGGGCATCACGCCCGACCTGGAGACCGACGACGGAGCGCTCCAGCGGGCCGAGACCCTGCTGCGCGGTCTCGCCGGCCCGTCGTAATCGACTTTCCCGGGGCCCCCTCCGTAGTGCGAAAATGGACGGCACTATGGCTAAGGAAAAAGGGCGCAAGATGATCGCGCAGAACAAGAAGGCGCGGCACGACTACCTCGTCATCGACACCTACGAGGCCGGTCTGGTCCTCACCGGGACCGAGGTGAAGTCGCTGCGCCAGGGACGAGCGTCGCTGGCCGACGGCTTCGTGCAGATCGACGGGCACGAGGCGTGGCTGCACAACGTGCATGTGCCGGAGTACAGCCAGGGCACCTGGACCAACCACAGCGCCCGGCGCAAGCGGAAGCTGCTGCTGCACCGCCTCGAGATCGAGAAGCTGGAGTCCAAGTCCCAGGAGACGGGTCACACCATCGTGCCCCTCGCGCTGTACTTCAAGGACGGCCGCGCCAAGATCGAGATCGCGCTGGCGAAGGGCAAGAAGGAGTACGACAAGCGTCAGACGCTCCGCGAGAAGCAGGACCGGCGCGAGACCGAGCGGGCCGTCTCCGCGGTGCGCAGGAGGCAGGGGGCGTAGGCCCCCCCGCACGTCACCTGGGGGTCTCCGGCGGGTGGGGGAATACGCTGGCACCGACCCGCGTTGGTCACGTACGATGGCACCTGCACCCCACGCAGGGCGCACGGTTTGAAAAATCAACATGGGGATGATCGGTTTCGACAGCGGCTGTCGAAGCAGGGGAAGCGTGTCGAGGAAGCGGCCATGATCTCGTAAACCACAGGCCGAAAAAAATAATCGCCAATTCCAAGCGATCTGTCTCCCAGGGCGAGCTCGCCCTCGCTGCCTGATTTTCAGGTAGCGAGCAGCGGCTCCCCTACTTAAGGGAGTGTCAGCCCGGGGGTGTTCCCGACCCGGATCCTGGCATCATTTAGGGGACTAAACCTTGATCCCGGTCACGGGGTGAAGAGGGAAACCAAACAGTGACTGGGCCCGTCGGAGACTTGTCGGCGTGATCTCCGGGGCCGAGAAAAGCGAAGCCGACTGCACACGGAGAAGCCCTCCTTCTGCACCGGTGGACGCGGGTTCGATTCCCGCCATCTCCACTCATCCCATGTGGGCACAGGCCCCGTCGCTTCCGAGCGGCGGGGCCTGTGTCATGGCCGGACAGCGTGGCCGTCGGCGCCGGCGAGAGTCCACGGGATCGCCGGGTCGCTGCACGACGCCCGCAGGATGTCCCCCTCGCGTAGGACCGTGAAGGTCACGTCCCCGACCGGCACCGTCACCTGGTCGCCGTCCCGCAGGCCGTACGCCCGCAGGGTCACTCCGGAGGCGTGGTCGTAGTCCGGGCGGTCGTCCACCGCGCCCACCGGGATCACGGCCCCGGGCCGCACCAGCAGCGGAACGCTCAGGAACCCGTGCCGTTCGCGCACCCAGCGCGGGCCGGTCACCGTCTCCCCGGTGAGGAAGCGGGTCCAGGTGCCCTCGGGGACGTAGTAGGTGACGTCGCCCTCGTCGCTGAACACCGGCGCGACCAGCAGGTCCGGGCCGAGCATGTACTGCCGCTCCAGATGCGCGCACCCCGGGTCGTCCGGGAACTCCAGGACCATCGCCCGCATCACCGGCACGCCCTCGGCGTGGGCGGTCCGGGCCGCCTCGTACAGATAGGGCATGAGCCGCAGCTTCAGCCGGGTGAAGTGGCGCGCGACCTCCACCGACTCGTCGTCGAACAGCCAGGGCACGCGGTACGACGAGGAGCCGTGCAGGCGGCTGTGCGAGGAGAGCAGGCCGAAGGCCAGCCAGCGCTTGAACAGGGCCGGTGTCGGCGTGCCCTCGAAGCCGCCGATGTCATGGCTCCAGAAGCCGAAGCCCGACAGACCGAGGGACAGCCCGCCGCGCAGGGACTCGGCCATCGACTCGTACGTCGCCTCGCAGTCGCCGCCCCAGTGCACCGGGAACCGCTGGCTCCCCGCCGTCGCCGAGCGGGCGAAGAGGACGGCCTCCTCCTCGCCGCGGTGCTTGCGCAGCACCTCGAAGACCGTGCGGTTGTACAGGTACGTGTAGTAGTTGTGCATCCGCTCCGGGTCGGAGCCGTCGGACCAGGCCACATCGAGCGGCACGCGTTCGCCGAAGTCGGTCTTGAAGCAGTCGACGCCCTGGGCGAGCAGCGTCTCCAGCTTGGCGGCGTACCAGTCGCGTGCGGCCGGGCTGGTGAAGTCGACCAGGGCCATGCCGGGCTGCCACATGTCCCACTGCCAGACGCTGCCGTCCGGGCGCTTCAGCAGATGCCCGAGCGCCCTGCCCTCGGCGAACAGCGGGGAGCGCTGGGCGATGTACGGGTTGATCCAGACGCTGACGCGCAGGCCCCGGGCCTTCAGCCGGGCGAGCATGCCCTCCGGGTCCGGGAACACCCGCGGATCCCACTGGAAGTCGCACCAGTGATACTCGCGCATCCAGAAGCAGTCGAAGTGGAAGACGGAGAGGGGAAGCTCACGCTCCTTCATGCCCTCGATGAACGATGTCACCGTCTCCTCGTCGTACGAGGTGGTGAAGGACGTCGACAGCCACAGGCCGAACGACCAGGCGGGCGGCAGGGCCGGGCGGCCGGTCAGGGCCGTGTACTTGCGCAGGATGTCCTTCGGGGTGGGGCCGTAGATGACGTAGTACGTCAGCTCCTGGGTCTCCGCGCTGAACTGCACCCGGGACACGACCTCCGAGGCGACCTCGAAGGACACCTGGCCCGGGTGGTCGACGAAGACGCCGTAGCCCGCGTCCGTGAGGTAGAAGGGCACGTTCTTGTAGGCCTGTTCGCTGCAGGTCCCACCGTCGGCCTGCCAGATGTCGACGACTTGCCCGTTCTTCACCAGCGGACCGAAGCGCTCACCGAGGCCGTAGACGGCGGTGCCGACCTGGAGCACCAGCTGTTCGCGCAGATGGTGGGCGCCGGTCGCGTCCCGCATGATGCCCATGCTCTTGTGGCCGCTGCTGGTGAGCGTGCGGCCGCGCGCGGCGAACTCGACGTGCCAGGGGCCGCCGCGGGCCACCCGGACCGACAGCTCGCCCGAGGTCAGGGTCGTGTGCTCGTCGTCGTGCGAGATCCGCGCGGGCGGCCGGGAGCCGGTGAGCTCGAATTCCGGGCCGCGGGGCTGCCCGCCCGTGAAGTGCGTCAGCGTCAGGCCGATGACGTCGGGCAGGGGGGTGTGGGCGCGGAGTGTCAGGACGGGGCCCGTCATCAGGTCGCCGCGGGAGCGGATGGGCCGGGTCGGAGCGTGGAACTCCAGCGCGTCGTCCGACTCGGTGACGTCGAGGACCTCGGCCGGGTGGGCCGCGGTGACGCCGTCGCGCAGAAGCCAGTAGCCGTCGGTGAACTTCATGTGGGGGTCCCTCACTTCCCGGCGCATGGTGTCGAAGCGCTTCGACAGGCGAAACGTATGCGGGGTGTGGGAGGGCGTCAATGGGGCGTGGGGCAATCGGTGAAGCGGTTCGACGCCCGGAACAACGCCAACGCCAACGCCAGGGCCAGGGCTGCCGCCGTCACCGGAATGATGTATCCGGCCGTCGCCGACACATGCTCCACCGTCCAGCCGCCGAGCGCGCCGCCACCGGCGATGCCGCCCAGCAGGCCGGTCACCGCGAGGGTCATTCCCTCGTTCAGCCGGCCCGCGGGGGTGCGCTGCTGGACCAGCGTCATGGTGGTGACCATCGTCGGGGCCGTCGCCATCCCGGCCACCAGCAGCGCGCCCGCGAGGCAGAGGAGAGAGCCGGTGAGGCTCGCCGCGAGCAGCGGCAGGGTCAGCAAGGCGGCCATCGCGGCCACGCACCACGGCAGCCGTGCCGCCGTCGGCCCGGTGGGCTTCGCGGTGCCGTACAACAGGCCCGCCGCGCAGGAACCGGCCGCCTGGAGGGCGAGTACGGCACCGGCCGCCGACTGCTGCCCCCGTGTGTCCGCGAACGCGAGCGTGACGACCTCCGTCGAGCCGAAGATCCCGCCCATCGCCAGACAGACCGCGAGCAGCGGGGGCATGCCGGGGGCGCGCAGCGGCGCCTTCGCGGGGATGTGCTCGCGGACCGGCGGCTCCGTCCCACGCCGGGTCGTGAACAGGAGCATCCCCGTCAGCAGCAGCACCGCGCCGACGAGCGTGCCCGCCTCCGGGAAGAACGTCCCGCACAGGAAGGCCGCGAGCACCGGGCCCAGCATGAAGCACAGTTCGTCCGCCGCCTGCTCGAAGGAGTGGGCGGTGTGCAGGCCCTTCGGGTCGCCGGCCAGCAGATGGGCCCAGCGTGCCCGGGACATGCCGCCGGTGTTGGGGGTCGTGGCGGTGGCCGCGTAGGAGGCGAACAGGGTCCAGTCGGGGGCGTCGTAGCGCACGCACAGCAGCAGCGTGAGGGAGCCGAGGACGGCGATCACCGTGGCGGGCAGGGCTACCCGGGCCTGGCCGTGCCGGTCGACGAGCCGCGCGGTATACGGCGCGACCACCGCCGTCGCCGCGAGCCCGGTCGCCGTGACGGCACCGGCCAGGGCGTACGAGCCCCGCGTCCCGGCGATCATGACGACCGCGCTGACGCTGAACATGCCCATCGGCAGCCGGGCGATCAGGTTCCCGGCGGTGAACGCGCGGGTGCCCGGCAGGCGGAAGAGGCGGCGGTACGGGGTGAGGCGCGGCATGGCCCCACCGTCGCCCGGCGGTGATCAAGCGGTCCAACACCTGTTCCGTACGGACTCACGCACCTCGGTTGTAGGACCGCTTTGTCTTTCTTCATACAGAGATATAGAGCCCTGATGCTTCTATTGGCGCATGGAAAAGATGCTCAACGGGGAAATCCTTCACTCGTTTGCCGCGCATCCGCCGAAGTGGGCCGACGGTTAGTCGGTACATGACCGAGGCGACCAGGAAAGACGGCTGGGCGGTAACGCTCGGCCCGTACACCTACATTCCCGCTCCGGCGCACTCGTCGGCCACTGTCAACGGCACGCTCACCAACGGCGGTTGCCCGGTCACGCTGCAGGTGACCGAGCCGGTTCTGCGCGATTTCATCGACACCATGCGTGTGCTCGAAAAGGATCTCGCGCGACGGTGGATCAGTGCGACGGAATGGCCCGCATTCGCGCTTGCAGAATAGTCGGGTCGCGCTATGTATGACAATAAAATCGAAGGCAATGGCCGACACCGGGCTCCGGCCCGGGAATTCTTCACACCCCTGACACCACCGGACCCGACCTGGGATCCGGCCGAGGAACTGGCGTTCATCCTCGAGGAGGCCCTGGGGCAACAGGCGGCGAGGGTTCCCACCCCTCGTGACGAGGTGACGGACCCGGACCCGGAGCCGGAGCCTGCACCGGCCCCGGCACCGGGCGCTTCGGGCGCCCACATGCGGCGGCTCCAGGACATCACCGAGGAACTGCCGCCCGTGCGGGACGTCCACCGGCGCCACCGCAAGGTCCGCACCCGCAAGAGACCCGGCCTGCTCCGCACCACCAGTTTCTTCGTCGCCGCCCTGGCGGCCGTCATCGCCTCCGCGGTGAGTCTCCTGAGCGGCCTGGTCGCCTACGACCCCCTGCGTCTGGTCGGTGTGTCCCCCGAGGGGAAGAGCCTCGGCAGCTGGTGGCCCCTGCTGGTGTACGGGCCCTGGCTGGTGGCCTCCCTCTCCGTGCTGCGGGCCGCGCTCCACCAGCGCCGTGCCGTGCACTCCTGGTGCGTGGTCCTGGTCTTCTCCTGCGTCGCCGTACTGCTCTGTGTCGTCCAGGCGCCGAGGACCGTGCTCGGCACCGCGGCGGCCGCCCTCCCGGGTGTGGCGGCCCTGGCCTGCTTCCAGCAGGTCGTCCGCCAGATCACCCTGACCCGCCCGCCCCTGCGCTCGGTGCCCCGCCACCGCCTGGGCCAGGCCGGGCCGCGGGACGTGCCCGAAGCCGGCGAGGGGGCGGGGCAGGGCGAGGCTCCCGGGCGGGGCAACGGCTCCTGAGCCCCCGTGCTGTCGGGGAGCGGCCTCGTCCCGCCGCTCCCCGCTGTAGGTTCACCGCATGCCGGCCCACCTCGACCCCCGTCTGCTGCGTGGCTTCGTCACCGTCGCCGAGGAGCTGCACTTCACCCGTGCCGCGGTGCGTCTTCACGTGGCGCAGCAGGCGCTCAGCCGGGATGTGCGGCGGCTGGAGCGGGAGCTGGGTGCCGAGCTGTTCGTGCGGACCACCCGGCAGGTGACGCTCACGCCCGAGGGAGAACGGCTGCTGCCGTACGCCCGTCGCGCGCTGCGGGCGCAGGACGAGCTGCTCGCCGCCTTCGACCAGGCCCGGCCCCTGCTGGTGGACCTCAACTCCCCGGGCCTGGTCACACCGCGCCGCGTGCTGCACCGGGCGCGCGAACTCGCCCCCGGCCACGAGCTGATGGCCCGCTACGAGAGCGGCCTGACCGGAGCCGCCGGGGAGTTGCTCGCCGGGCGGCTGGACGCCTCGTTCGGACGGTTCGCCGGGCTGGACCCGGCGCTGCGGGCCGGGCTCGACCACCAGCCCGTGCGGTACGAGCCGATGGCGGTCGTGCTGCCCGAGGACCACCGGCTGGCCGCGCTGGAGACGGTGCCGCTCGCCGAGCTGGCCGGCGAGACCGTCTACGCGGGAGCCGGCAATCCGCGCACACCGGAGTGGACGGGTCTCGCGCGGCAGCTGTTCGAGGGGCGGGGCATCGAGATCGCGCCACCCGCGCCGCTGGCCGTGGGCGAGGAGGAGTTCCAGCGGATCATGGCCAGAACACGTAACCCGGTCCTGGCCGTCGTGGGGTTCCCGGCCCTGCCGTCGATGGTGTCCCGGCCCCTGGTCGATCCCGTTCCGCTGTCTCCCGTGTCGTTGGTGTGGCGCAGGGGCCTGACCCACCCCGCGTTCGACGCGCTGCGACGGGCGGCGGCCCGGCTCGCGGAGGAGGAAGGGTGGCTGGGCAGGCCCGCAGGGGCCTGGATTCCGGCCGAGGACGATGTCCGCATGGCGTCTCGCGACTGACACGATTCGGTACGCGGTCCACACGGAACCTCCGCGTGCGCTACATTCAATGCCTGAGCACGGTGTGGTAATGGGGGGCGCTCGGACGGGTGAGGGGGCCCGGTCCGACGACGGGTGCTCAGGTCGTCAGCGCACCTGAACCATCCCGTGGGGGGAAGTGCGTGCGCGTGGAAAAGTGGCGAGAAGACGCCCAACCCGAGTGGCCCGAGGCCGCGTCGGTGACCGGTGGCCTCCCCTCGGACGGCAGAGTCCGTGACCGGAGAGCCACGCAGGCCTTCGCCGGGAGCGACCTCCAGGGGACCGCCCACCGGCTGCCCGCCGGGACGGAGATACTGCGCGGCATCCCCCGGCAGAGCGAGGGCGAGGCCGACTCGTTCGCCCCGGACCCCGTATCCCGGACCGCCGTCCGCGACCCTTGGCAGGAGCCGGAGGAAGCCGTCCCGTCCGAGCACAGCCACGACCCGCACGAGGTCACCGTCCAGCTCGACGCCGTACAGCTCGGGGACGGAATCGTCCGGCAGGTCAAGGAAGGCCCCGGCGCGGGCTCCGAAGCCGCCGACTCGCCCGTCTTCGTCGACGAGTCCGGCCGCCGCAGCCGCCGCTTCCGCCGGATCGGCATGGCCGTCGCCCTGGCCTGCGGGATCTACGCCGTCGTCATCGTCGCCACGCTGATGTCGGGCAACTCCCAGGCGCCCTGGCTGCCGGTGCCGGGCCAGAAGGAGGCCCCGCCGGCCGGGCAGGTCGACACCCCGCCGGTGCCCGAGCGGTCGGCACCCACCGACGGCACCGGCGCCACCGCCCCGGGCAGCACGCCGGCGACCGAGGAGGGCACGGCACCCGCGCCCGTCGGGAGCGCCGGCGAACCCGTGGCCCCCGCGGCCCCCGGCCGTTCGGGCACGACCGCCAAGCCCTCGCCGACCGCGTCCCGGACCGCACCGGCCCCGGGCACCGCCGTCACCGACCCGACCCCGAGCAAGCCGGCGGACCCGCCGAGCTCGCCGGTCACCGAACCGACGCCGCCCGGCGAACCCACGCCCGAGCCGACCGAGACGACCGGCACAGGCGACAGCGGCGGCACCGGCACGGTCGCCGACGGGCCGGCTCCGACCCAGCCGGTCGCGCAGTCACCCGCCGCCGACCAGCCGGTCGCGCAGTCACCCGCGGCCGACCAGCCTGCCGCCTGAACGCTCCGCTGAAGGTGCCGCGATGTGCCGCCGTTCGTCCGCGGCACCGTCGTGGCCGGTCGCGCGGTTTCCCGCGCCCCTGGAGGGCGCTGCCGAACCGCGGTCGACTTCGCCGACCGGGTCCGCCCGCACCCGTCCCCGTACCACCCGCTCCCCGCACCACCCGGAGTACCACCACCCATGGCATCCCGTACCCGTCGTTCCGGGCGCGCGTCCCGAGCCCGTGACGGCTCCAGGCGCCGCCGCCTGCCCATGCGCCTGCTGCTGCCCGTGCTTCTCCTCGTCGCCCTGATGGCGATGCTCATGCTGCGCGGCTACGTGCACAGCGAGATCCTCGCCGACCACCGGGTCGGTCCGCCCGCGTCGAGCGATCAGGTCCCGAAGGAGATCCTGGAGGGCGGGCCCGTCATAGACACCCGGGAGGAGAAGCCCACCGCGCTGGAAGTCCCGGACCGCGAGCTGGTGCTGACCTTCGACGACGGTCCGGACCCCGAGTGGACGCCCAAGGTCCTCGACATGCTGAAGAAGCACGACGCCCACGCCGTCTTCTTCATCACCGGCACCATGGCCTCCCGTTACCCGGACCTCGTCCAGCGCATGGTCGACGAGGGCCACGAGATCGGACTGCACACCTTCAACCACCCGGACCTCGCCCTGCAGAGCAAGAGCCGGGTCGACTGGGAGCTGTCCCAGAGCCAGCTCGCGCTGGCCGGCGCGGCGGGCATCCGCACCTCGCTCTTCCGCCCGCCCTACTCGTCGTACTCCCACCTCATGGACAACAAGTCCTGGCCGGTGACCGAGTACATCGGCAGCAAGGGCTACATCACCATCGTCAACGACACGGACAGCCAGGACTGGCGCAGGCCCGGTGTCGACCAGATCATCCGCAACGCCACGCCGAAGAACGGCGACGGCGCCATCGTGCTGATGCACGACTCCGGCGGCGACCGCTCCCAGACCGTGGCCGCGCTCGACCGGTTCATCTCGGGGCTGCAGGACGAGGGCTACCGCTTCGACACCCTGACCGCCGCCCTGGACGCCCCCAGCGCGCACACCCCGGTCGCCGGGCTCGACGCGTTGAAGGGCAACTCGTGGGTCTTCCTCGTCCAGGCCTCCGAGAAGACGACCGGCGTACTCGTCGCCGGGCTCGCCGTCGTCGGCGTGCTGGTCTTCGCCCGCCTCGGGCTGATGCTGATCCTCTCCGTCGCGCACGCCCGCCGTGTCCGCCGCCGCGGCTTCCGCTGGGGCGAGACCGTCACGGAACCGGTGTCCGTCCTCGTGCCCGCGTACAACGAGGCCAAGTGCATCGAGCAGACGGTCCGTTCCCTGGTCGCGAGCGACCACCCCATCGAGGTGCTGGTCATCGACGACGGGTCGAGTGACGGCACCGCGCGCATCGTCGAGAACCTCGGCCTGCCCGGCGTACGCGTCATCCGCCAGCTGAACGCGGGCAAGCCCGCGGCCCTCAACCGGGGCATCGCCAACGCCCGCTACGACCTCATCGTGATGATGGACGGCGACACCGTCTTCGAACCGGCCACCGTCCGCGAACTCGTGCAGCCCTTCGGCGACCCGCGTGTCGGCGCCGTCGCGGGCAACGCCAAGGTCGGCAACCGGGACTCGCTGATCGGCGCGTGGCAGCACATCGAGTACGTGATGGGCTTCAACCTCGACCGCCGCATGTACGACGTGCTGCGCTGCATGCCGACCATCCCCGGCGCGGTCGGCGCCTTCCGGCGCAGCGCGCTGGAACGCGTCGGCGGCATGAGCGACGACACGCTCGCCGAGGACACCGACATCACCATGGCCCTGCACCGCGACGGCTGGCACGTCGTGTACGCGGAGAAGGCCCTCGCCTGGACCGAGGCCCCCGAGTCCGTCCAGCAGCTCTGGTCCCAGCGCTACCGCTGGTCGTACGGCACGATGCAGGCGATCTGGAAGCACCGCCGGTCCCTCGTGGAGAGCGGGCACTCGGGCCGCTTCGGGCGCGTGGGCATGCCGCTGGTGTCGATGTTCATGGTCGTGGCGCCGCTGCTGGCCCCGCTCATCGACGTGTTCCTGCTGTACGGGCTGGTGTTCGGCCCGACGGAGAAGACCATCGGCGCCTGGCTGGGCGTCCTCGCGGTGCAGGGCGTGTGCGCGGCCTACGCGTTCCACCTCGACAAGGAACGCATGACCCACCTGATCTCGCTCCCGCTCCAGCAGCTCCTCTACCGCCAGCTCATGTACGTCGTGCTGCTCCAGTCCTGGATCACCGCCCTCACCGGCGGCCGGCTGCGCTGGCAGAAGCTGCGACGCACCGGCGCGGTGGGTCTGCCCGGGCCGGGCAGCGGCACGCCCCAGCAGCCGGTGGGCGGGAGGCAGGCCTGATGACCACGCACCCCGAAGCCGTAGCCGTCGCCCCGGAGAAGGAGCGGACCACCCGCACCGGCCCCGTCCGCGACCGGTACTTCGACCTGCTGCGCGCCCTCGCCCTGTTCCGTGTCGTGCTCTACCACCTGACGGGCTGGGCCTGGCTGCCGCTGGTGTTCCCGTCCATGGGCGTGATGTTCGCCCTCGCCGGCAACCTCATGGCCCGCTCGCTCAAGCGCCCGCCCGTGCAGGTGATCCGCGGCCGGCTGCGGCGGCTGCTGCCTCCGCTGTGGCTGCTGGGCGTCGTCGGCGTCACCGGCATGGTCCTCCAGGGCTGGGGGCCGGACGCCGACGGCCATCCCGGCTGGTGGTGGCTCCACCTCACCTTCTGGATCGTCCCGCTCAGCGACCCGCCGTACGCCGAGGGGCTGCCCGGCATCCACGGCTTCATCGGCGAGGACTGGGCCGCCGAACTCGCCGGCCCGCTCTGGTACATCCGCGCCTACCTCTGGTACGTCCTGCTGTCCCCGCTGCTCCTGAAGGCCCTGCGCGCCCTGCCGGTGGTCACGCTCCTCGCGCCGATCGCCCTGGCGGTCGCCTTCGAGCACAGCTACCTCGCCCTGCCCGGCGAGCGGTTCCCCTCGGCGCTCACCGACTTCTCCACCTTCGGCGCCTGCTGGATCCTCGGCATGGCCCACCAGGAGGGCATCCTCAAGCGGCTGCCGCGCTACATCGTCCCGTCCGTGGCCCCCGTCATCGCCCTGGCCGGCCTCTGGTACGCCCTGCACCACGGCTTCGGACCGGGCAACGACCTGGACAGCATGCCCCTGGCGCAGGCCCTGTGGTCCCTCGGCACCGTGTTCCTGCTGCTCCACGTCAGCCCGTCCTGGCCCGAGTGGCCGCGCAGGCTGCGCCGCTGGGCCGGGCCGATCACCCTGCTCAACTCCCGGGCCGTGACGATCTATCTGTGGCACAACACCTGCATCCTGATCGCCGCGACCCTGTGGGACCGGCTGTGGGCTGTCACCGTGCTGGAGCAGAACGTCCCCGGGCTGCTGGAGAGCCCCTGGCCGGTGCTGGTCCTCGTCTGGCTGCTGATCGGCGGCTGTGTCCTGGCGTTCGGCTGGGTGGAGGACCTGGCGGCGAAACAGCGGCCCCGGTTGTGGCCGACGCGTGAGCCCCGGGTGGAGGCTCGCGGGAGCCGGAGGCGAGCGGCGCGCGGCGGCTGATGCCCCTTTCCCCCGGGGCTCTCCGGTATGGAAAACTGCCCGAGTTGCGCATGTGAACGAATGCGATCGGTGAGTGACCGGGGGAGCGGTGGGATGAGTAAGCGGCAGACACAGAAGATGCTGCGGCTGATGGCGAGCGGAGAACCGGTCGAGCTCACCAGCCCGATGGCGTCCGTGAAGAAACTCGCCCGGCTGGCCTTCGTCGCCCAGCAGTTCGGCTACGAGTACGCGGACGTCCGGCAGAGCAGCGGGCGCAACGGCGCGCTCACGATGCTGATCCTGCCCGACCCCAGCCCGCACGCCCGGGGCCGGGCCGCGCAGAACTGGGCGCAGTATCCGAACGCCGCCGACGGTGTCTCCCTCCCGCCGCTCGTGCCCGACGCCTTCGAGCTCCTCAAGGCCCGCATCAACTTCGACCTCACCGGCAAGAGCGCCGAGAAGCGCATGGGCTACGCGGCCCTCGGCCTCACCGTCGGCTGCGTGATCCTCGCCGTACGCACCGGCGGGGAGCCCTTCGACTTCGTCGCGGCGGGCGTGGTCTGGCTGCTCTTCATGGCGATCTTCGGCATCGGCCTCCTGGTCACCCGCAAGCGCAACGCGAAGTTCGCCGCCCGGCTGCAGGCGGCCGGCTTCATGCCGGTGACGGACGAGAACGGGCGGATGCGGTATCTGCCGCCGGGGGCGCAGCTGCCCGGGCATGGCAACCCGTTCGGCGGGGGGCCGTACGGCGGTGGGCCGGGGGCCGGGGCGCCGGGCACTGGGGCGCCGGGGTATGCGGGTGCGCCGGGGCAGGGCGGTGGAGCTCCGGGGTATGCCGGTGCGGCGGGCCAGGCCGGTGGAGCCCCTGGGTACGGCGGGGCGCCGGGACAGGCCGGTGGAGTGCCTGGCCAAGCTCCCGGGATGCCGGGGCAGGCGCCTGGGGTGCCGGGGCAGCAGCCCGGGATGCCCGGTCCGGCCGTGGGGGCGCCCGCGGGTTACGGACATCAGCAGCCTGGGCCGGCACCGGCACCGGGCCCGTACGCCCAGCCTGCTCCGGGCCCGTATGCCCAGCCTGCCCCGGGCCCGTACCCGCCTCAGCCCGCGCCCGGTCCCTACGGAGCGCAGCCCCCTGCCACGCCGTATCCCCCGCAGCAGCAGCCCGGCCCCTACGCGCCGCAGCAGCCGCCCCACCCCGAGCAGAACCCCCACTGGCAGCACCCGCAACGCTGACACAATGCCACCGAACCTCTCATCCCGCCCGAGCCCGGGGTGAGAGCGAAGTTCCCTCTCGGTCACTCGGTGGCACAGTCACGAAACGCGCCTTCCCTACCTTCGGGACCAGCCACTCGAAGTACGACCGAGTCCCGGAGCAAGTGGAGGCGTCATGACAGGCCCTGGCACGGCACCCGCACCCCCGAGCAGGGGCGGACGCTGGATCCAGCACTGGGATCCCGAGAACGAGACCTTCTGGAACGAGACCGGAGAGAAGGTCGCCCGGCGGAACCTCTTCTTCTCGGTTCTGTCCGAGCACATCGGCTTCTCCATCTGGACCCTGTGGTCCGTGCTGGTGCTCTTCATGGGCCCGGAGTACGGGCTGACCCCGGCCGACAAGTTCATGCTGACCTCGATGGTCACGCTGGTCGGCGCCGTCGTCCGCGTCCCCTACACCTTCGCCGTAGCGATCTTCGGCGGCCGGAACTGGACGATCATCTCCGCCGGCCTCCTGCTGGTCCCGACCGTCGCCGCGTTCACCGTGATGGAGCCGGGCACCTCCTTCTCCACCTTCCTGCTCGTCGGCCTGCTGGCCGGCATCGGCGGCGGCAACTTCGCCTCCTCCATGACCAACATCAACGCCTTCTTCCCGCTGCGGAAGAAGGGCTGGGCCCTCGGCCTGAACGCGGGCGGCGGCAACATCGGCGTGCCCGTGATCCAGCTGGCCGCGCTCGCGATCATCGGCGCCGGCGGCGGGCCGCGTGTGCTGCTCGGGATCTACATCCCGCTGATCGTCGTGGCCGCCGTCATGGCCGCGCTGTTCATGGACAACCTGGAGAACGTCAAGAACGACACCGGGGCCGCCAAGGACGCCGCGAGGGACGCCCACACGTGGATCATGTCCGTCCTCTACATCGGCACCTTCGGCTCCTTCATCGGGTACAGCTTCGCCTTCGGCCAGGTCCTGCAGAACCAGTTCGGCCGTACGCCGCTGCAGGCCGCGTACGTCACCTTCCTCGGCCCGCTGCTCGGCTCCCTCATCCGGCCCGTCGGCGGCTGGCTCGCCGACCGGTACGGCGGCGCGAAGATCAGCCTGTGGAACTACGTCGGCATGGGCGTCGCGACGGCGGTCCTGATCGGCGCCTCGATGGAGAAGTCGCTGACCCTGTTCACCGGGGCGTTCGTGGTGCTGTTCGTGCTCAGCGGGCTCGGCAACGGCTCGACCTTCAAGATGATCCCGGGCATCTTCCAGAACAAGGCCCTGGCCAAGGGACTGGAGGGCGAGGAGGCCGCGGCCTACGGGCGCAGGCTCTCCGGCGCCTCCATGGGACTCATCGGCGCGGTGGGCGCGCTCGGCGGTGTCGGCATCAACCTCGCCTTCCGCCAGTCCTTCCTCTCCTACGGTTCCGGCACCGGCGCGTTCGTCGCCTTCCTCGCCTTCTACGTGGTCTGCTTCGGGATCACCTGGGCCGTATACCTTCGACGCACGGCACCGCGGGTACCCGTCACCTCGGCGACCTCGGAGGCGAAGCCGCAGCTCAGCTACGCCAAGGTGTGACGTAACACCGCCGACATCATGCCGATCCGAGCCTGTCACGAGCCGTTGACAGGCTCGATCGGCATACACGTACGCCGAACCCATGGAGTACGAGACTCGAATGCGGGACGAGAGCATGCACGAGGAACAACAGCGACCGGAACACGGCCCACTGGCGGGATTCACCGTGGGCGTCACGGCCGCGCGCCGGGCCGAGGAGCTGGGCGCGCTGCTCCAGCGGCGCGGAGCCACCGTTCTGCATGCCCCCGCCCTGCGGATCGTGCCGCTCGCCGACGACAGCGAGCTGCTGGCCGCGACCAAGGAGATCATCCACCAGGTGCCGGACATCGTCGTGGCGACGACCGCGATCGGGTTCCGGGGCTGGGTCGAGGCCGCGGACGGCTGGGGACTGGGCGAGGATCTGCTGGCGCGGCTGGGCGGCGTACGGATCATGGCGCGCGGGCCCAAGGTCAAGGGCGCGGTCCGGGCCGCCGGGCTGACGGAGGAGTGGTCGCCGTCGTCCGAGTCCATGGCCGAGGTGCTCGACCGGCTGCTGGAGGAGGGCGTCGACGGTCTGCGGATCGCGATCCAGCTGCACGGTGAGCCGCTGCCCGGGTTCGTGGAGTCGCTGCGCGCGGCTGGTGCCGAGGTCGTCGGGGTGCCCGTCTACCGGTGGATGCCGCCGGAGGACATCGGGCCGGTCGACCGTCTCCTGGACGCGACGGTGTCCCGCGGCGTCGACGCGCTGACCTTCACCAGCGCGCCCGCCGCGGCTTCCTTTCTCTCCCGGGCGGAGGAACGCGGACTGCTCCCCGAGGTGCTGGCGGCACTCGGCCACGACGTCCTGCCGGCCTGTGTCGGCCCGGTCACCGCGCTGCCGCTGCAGGGCCACGGCATCGACACGGTCCAGCCCGAGCGCTTCCGGCTCGGCCCGCTCGTCCAGCTCCTCTGCCAGGAGCTGCCCGCGCGGGCGCGCTCGCTGCCGATCGCCGGGCACCGGGTGGAGATCCGCGGTCACGCCGTCCTGGTCGACGGCGACCTCAAGCCCGTACCGCCCGCCGGCATGGCCCTCCTGCGCGCCCTGTCCCGCCGCCCCGGCTGGGTCGTCGCCCGCGCCGAGCTGCTGCGCGCCCTGCCCGGCGCCGGCCGCGACGAACACGCCGTCGAAACGGCCATGGCCCGCCTCCGCACCGCCCTCGGCGCCCCGAAACTGATCCAGACGGTGGTCAAGCGGGGCTACCGCCTGGCCTTGGACCCGGCGGCGGAGACGAAGTACGCGGACGTGTGAGGCCGCGCGGGGGTTGAGCGACAAACCGCCATGGGCGTACACCGCGTGCTCTGGCCGACGTGTGCCGCAGTGCAGGGCTCCGCGGCGGCCCGACGGAAAGCCTCGGCGACACGACGACGGCCCCCGCGGCGACGCTGATGGCTCCCCCCGGGGGGGGCGAACCGCTGAGGAGCCCCGGGGCGCCCCCGCCGATGGCACCCAGGCATGCCGACGGTCTGCCCGGGCGATGTCGCGGACGGCATCCAG
>NZ_JBVIWP010000003.1:85263-146776 GCF_055594445.1 Streptomyces sp. NPDC040589
AGGCATGCCGATGGCTCTCTGGGGGGCGAAGTGCTGAGGGTTCTCCCCGGGGCGACCGCTGGGTATCTCTGTCCGGGGCGACCGCCGAGAGTCACCCCGGTGCCCCGCCCGCCGACGGTCTGCCCGGGCGATGTCGCGGACGGCATCCAGGCATGCCGATGGCTCTCTGGGGGGCGAAGTGCTGAGGGTTCTCCCCGGGGCGACCGCTGGGTATCTCTGTCCGGGGCGACCGCCGAGAGTCACCTCCGGTGCCCCGCCCGCCGATGGTCTGCCCGGGCGATGTCGCGGACGGCATCCAGGCATGCCGATGGCTCTCTGGGGGGCCGAACCGCTGACGGTCCTCCCCGGGGCGCCCCTTGAGGGGGTCTCCCTCCGGGGGCGACCGCCCGACAGCCCCCGCCGGCTTCGCCGACGACGACAGTCGACCCCGCCCCCGCCGGCGTCGCCGACGACGACAGTCGACCCCGCCCCCGCCGGGCAGCCGCCGGTGCGCGGCAGCGCTGGGGGCACCGGCGGATGAGCTGTGCTGCGACTGAGACGAGGGCATCGGGGCTGGGCTGCGCGCCGGGCTGAGGCACCGGTGTGCAGGGCTGCGTCGGCGGTCGGGCTGGAGGCACCCGGCGTAGGAGGCCGGGCCGCGGCCGGATTCGCGCACCGGCGTGCGTGGCCGCTGCGCGAGCCGCCCCGGAGGTACCGGCGTGCGCACCCGTACACCGGCCCCCGGCCGGAACGCCCACCCCGGCGGGACGGCCGGTCGCGTCAGGCCCGTGCCGAGGGGTTTCCGGCGGGGGAGTGGGCAGGCACTGTATGAGGGAACGGATTCCCAGCCCTCTCACTGGCATCTCACCGGCCCTCTCGCGACCGGGGTGAACCCCTAGGCGGTGACAGGCACATGGCATTGGGTACGGCCACGGCCCCGTACGAGCTGCGGTTCGATGCCGGGCGGATCTGCCTGGATCTGCTCTCCACCACGCACCCGGAGGAGCGGCTCGACTCCGTGGCCGTGCTGCGCGCCTGGATCACCGGCTCCGGTCTCGTCCCGGCGGACACCGTCCTGGCCCACGCCGACGCCGCCTGGCCGGCCGCCTTCCGTGAACTGCGCGACCAGGTCGGGAGGTTGGTGCGCGGCTGGTCGGTGCCCCGGGCGCGGGCGTACGACTTCGCGCTCGCGCGCGTCAACGACCTGGCCACTCCCGCACCCCCCGCCCCGCGCGCCGTCCGCGACGGAGACGGTGAGCTCATACGGCAGTTGGACGGCCCACCCGACTGCGCCGCCCTGCTCGCCGCCGTCGCCCGGGACGCCGTGGACCTGCTCACCGACCCCGTCGCCCGCGCGGCCCTGCGCCAGTGCGAGGGCGACAACTGCCCGATCGTGTACCTCGACACCTCCCGGGGACGCAGGAGGCGCTGGTGCTCAAGTGAGGTCTGCGGGAACCGCGAACGAGTCGCCCGGCATCGCCGCCGCGCGGCACTCGCACGGACTTAAGTCCCATTTGCCCACCACAGCAAGGCCGTTGCGTGGTGACTGCACTCAATTCCCGCGCCCTAAAAGACACTTATGCGAACGCGCTGTCGAAGTGATTTCGATTACATACCGTTTACCTACGCCACCGTAGGGAAGTCCTGACTTGATCTTGCTCATGTGGCAGAAATGTGAAGATCGCGGGGTGGGAATGTGACCCCATGTCCAGCTCGTCACGTCACCTCGAAGAAATCTGTCACGTCTCCTTGAACGCCCAACCGCTCGCTTCCGTACGGCATGTGGAGCGACCGACTGGGGGAACCCCCGGACACCGGAGGTGGGCGTGCGCAAGGATTCCGTCGTGGCCAATGAACGTGCACCGAGGGCCCGACATCGCATGTCCCAGCCCTCGGAACCCGACGAGGAGCTGATGCGTGCTCTGTACAGAGAACACGCCGGACCCCTGCTCGCCTACGTCCTGCGACTGGTCGCCGGAGACCGGCAGCGCGCCGAGGACGTCGTGCAGGAGACCCTCATACGTGCCTGGAAGAACGCCGGTCAGCTCAATCGGGCGACCGGATCGGTACGCCCCTGGCTGGTGACGGTCGCCCGGCGCATCGTCATCGACGGCCACCGCAGCCGGCAGGCCCGGCCGCAGGAGGTCGACCCGTCGCCGCTGGAGGTCATCCCCGCGGAGGACGAGATCGACAAGGCGCTGTGGCTGATGACTCTGTCGGACGCACTCGACGACCTGACCCCCGCCCACCGGGAGGTGCTCGTCGAGACGTACTTCAAGGGGCGTACCGTCAATGAGGCGGCCGAGACTCTGGGCATACCCAGCGGAACCGTCCGCTCGAGGGTGTTCTACGCCCTGCGTTCGATGAAGCTCGCACTGGAGGAGCGGGGGGTGACGGCGTGATGAGTGTTTACGGGGGTAACCAAGGGTTCGGTACGGGAGGCATGGGTATGTCAGGACCCATGCAGGAATCCCCGGTGCCGAACGAGCACGAGACCGTCGGCGCCTACGCCCTCGGCATCCTCGACGACGCCGAAGCAACCGTTTTCGAAGCCCACCTCGCGGGCTGTGAATGGTGCGCCCAACAGCTCGACGAGCTGGCCGGCATGGAGCCGATGCTCGCCGCCCTCGCCGACCTGCCCGGCTCCGGCACGCCCGCGATCGGCGAGTCGCTGTCCGCGAAGCCCCGGCCGCGCCTGGTGGAGAAGCTCGTCGACGAGGTCGCCGAGCGCCGCGCCCAGAAGCGCCGCCGCAGCTTCTACATGGTGGCCGCGTCCGCCGCGCTGATCGTCGGCGGTCCCTTCGTCGCGGTCGCGACGAACGGCGGCGGCGACGGCGGGGGCGCGGAGAACCGCCCGCTCGCCGCGAGCCCGGCCAAGGAGGCCTTCAACGGCATCTCCGACAAGATCACGGCCACCGACCCGACCACCAAGGTCACCGCGACGGTCGCCCTCCAGAAGAAGGACTGGGGCACCGGCATGGTCCTGGAGGCGAAGAACCTCAAGGGCCCGCTGAAGTGCGCCCTCGTCGCGGTCGGGAAGAACGGCGAGCGCGAGACCCTCTCCTCCTGGTCCGTCCCGAACTGGGGCTACGGCATCCCGGACGCCACGACCGAGAAGGCCAAGGAACCGCTGTACGTCCAGGGGGGCGCCGCCTTCCAGCCCAACGAGATCGACCACTTCGAGATCGTGACCTTCGACGGCAAGCGCCTGGTCGAGGTCGACGCGTAGCCTTTCGGGGTCCCCTTCGCGTACGGTAGACGGCTGCCATGCACGTCAGAAGGGGGCCCGGTGGCCGCTCAGGCTCAGCAGGAAGCCGCGCTCGATGACTCCTTGAGAGACCGCGAGATCAGCGTCGAGCAGGAACACCTCGACCGGGTGTACCGACGCCTCGAGGAGAAGATCCACGAGGCCGAGTTCCTCATGAACGACGCGGCCCAGCGCGGCCAGGTCGGCACGCCCGGCGCACTGGCCGAGCGGGACGCGCAGGTCTTCCGGGCCGGCGTCCACCTCAACCGGCTCAACAACGAGTTCGAGGACTTCCTCTTCGGCCGTATCGACCTGCTGACCGGCAAGGACGGCAAGAAGGGCCCCGACGGCGCGTACACAGCGGTGGAGCCCGCCGAGGGCGCGGTCCGTGAGGGCGACACCGCCGACATCGCCGAGACCCTGCACATCGGCCGCATCGGCGTCCTCGACCAGGACTACGCCCCGCTGGTCATCGACTGGCGGGCCCCGGCCGCCGCCCCCTTCTACCGCTCCACCCCCGTCGACCCCGGCCGCGTCGTCCGCCGCCGTGTCATCCGCTCCAAGGGCCGCAAGGTGCTCGGCGTCGAGGACGACCTGATGCGCCCCGAGCTGACGGCCTTCCTCGACGGCCACGAGCTGCCCGTCATCGGCGACGGCGCCCTGATGGCCGCGCTCGGCCAGGCCCGCAGCCACACCATGCGCGACATCGTCGCCTCCATCCAGGCCGAACAGGACCTGGTCATCCGCGCCCCCGCCGCCTCCGTGACCTACGTCGAGGGCGGCCCCGGCACCGGCAAGACCGCCGTGGCCCTGCACCGCGCGGCCTACCTCCTCTACCAGGACCGGCGCCGGTACGCGGGCGGCATCCTGATCGTCTCGCCGACCCCGCTGCTCGTCGCCTACACCGAGGGCGTGCTGCCCTCCCTCGGCGAGGAGGGCCAGGTCGCCATCCGCGCCATCGGCTCACTCGTCGAGGGCAACGAGGCCGCGCTCTACGACGCCCCGTCCGTGGCCCGCGCCAAGGGCTCGTACCGCATGCTCAAGGTGCTGCGGAAGGCCGCCCGCGGCGCCTTGGAGATGAACGACGCGCCGACCCGGCTGCGCGTGGTCGCCTTCGGCCGCCGCCTGGAGCTGGAGGCTCAAGAACTGGAGGGCATCCGCCGCGCCGCCCTCGGCGGCACCGCCCCCGTCAACCTGCTGCGCCCGCGCGCCCGCAAGCTGCTCCTGGACGCCCTGTGGGAGCAGTCCGGCTCGGCCAACCGGCACAGCGATCCGGAGCTGGCCGCCGAGCTGCGCTCCTCCTTCGACGAGGACATCACCTCCGAGGACGCCTTCATCGCGTTCCTCGACGCCTGGTGGCCGGAGCTGACCCCGGCGGCCGTCCTGGACGCCATGACCGACGAGCGGCGCCTCGGACGCTGGGCCCGGCGGATCCTCAACCCCGGCGAGGTCCGCAAGGTCGCCCGCTCCCTCAAGCGCGACGGCCGCTCCGTGCACGACATCGCCCTGCTCGACGAGCTCCAGGCCATCCTCGGCGCCCCCGCCCGCCCCCGGAGGAAGCGCGAGCTCGACCCGCTGGACCAGCTCACCGGCCTGGAGGAGCTGATGCCGGTGCGCGAGGAGTCCCAGCGCGAGCGGGCCGAGCGACTCGCCCAGGAGCGCACCGAGTACGCGCACGTCATCGTCGACGAGGCGCAGGACCTCACCCCGATGCAGTGGCGCATGGTCGGCCGCCGCGGCCGGCACGCCACCTGGACGGTCGTCGGCGACCCGGCCCAGTCCTCCTGGTCCGACCCGGACGAGGCGGCCCAGGCCCGCGACGAGGCCCTCGGCACCCGCCCGCGCCGCCGCTTCCAGCTCACCGTGAACTACCGCAACCCGGCCGAGATCGCCGACCTGGCCTCGAAGGTGCTGGCCCTGGCCATGCCCGGCTCCGAGTCCCCGAAAGCCGTCCGCTCCACCGGCGTCGAGCCTCGTTTCACGGTCGTCGAGGACACCCTCGCCGAGACCGTCCGCGACGAGGCGGCCCGGCTGCTGGAGCGCGTCGACGGCACGGTCGGCGTGGTCGTCGCCATGCAGCGCCGCGCGGAGGCCCGGCGCTGGCTCGCCGGGCTCGGCGACCGAGTGGTGGCACTGGGCAGCCTGGAGGCGAAGGGCCTGGAGTACGACGCGACGGTCGTGGTCTCCCCGGCGGAGATCGCCGACGAGTCCCCGGCCGGACTGCGTGTGCTCTATGTCGCACTGACCCGCGCCACCCAGCAGCTCACGGTCGTCTCGGCGGAGCGGGACGAGCCCGACGCGGCGGGAGTCCCGGACCTGCTGAGGGACTGATCCCGGCCCTCTGACGGACCGCGGCCCGATACCCACTTGTCCGCGAAATGAACTCCCGGTACGGGAATGGCCTTACGGGATCTGTTTGTTAGCCTGGATGTGGCACCGGCCCGATCCAAGCCCCCGGGCCCAACCTTCGTCGCTACGAGCGACCACTTGCCGCGAGGCGAGCATGGCGGGTCGGTGCCACCTGACTTACGCAGAGACCCACGTCGGACGTGACGTGGGTCTCTTTTTGCTGGCCTGTTCCGCGAACAAAAAGTTCGCAATCGGAGGCGGCTACCAGCTACCCAGCGGTAGGTGCGACGATCGGACCGCACATCTCAGCATCAGGTGAAAGCAGAGGAAGTCGGCCATGGCAACGGCGCCCAGCGTCTCCTACTCGATGACGGTCCGGCTGGAGGTGCCCGCGAGCGGAACCGCCGTCTCGCAGCTCACCACCGCCGTGGAGTCCTCCGGAGGCTCGGTGACCGGCCTCGACGTCACCGCATCCGGTCACGAGAAGCTCCGTATCGACGTCACCATCGCGGCCTCGTCGACCGCGCACGCGGACGAGATCGTCGAGGAACTCCGCGGCATCGAGGGCGTCACGCTGGGCAAGGTCTCGGACCGGACCTTCCTCATGCACCTCGGCGGCAAGATCGAGATGGCGTCGAAGCACCCCATCCGCAACCGTGACGACCTGTCCATGGTCTACACGCCGGGCGTGGCCCGCGTCTGCATGGCGATCGCCGAGAACCCCGAGGACGCCCGCCGCCTCACCATCAAACGCAACTCCGTTGCGGTCGTGACGGACGGCTCCGCCGTGCTGGGCCTGGGCAACATCGGCCCGAAGGCCGCGCTGCCCGTCATGGAGGGCAAGGCGGCCCTCTTCAAGCGGTTCGCCGGTATCGACGCCTGGCCGATCTGCCTCGACACCCAGGACACCGACGCGATCGTCGAGATCGTCAAGGCCATCGCCCCGGGCTTCGCCGGCATCAACCTCGAGGACATCTCCGCCCCCCGCTGCTTCGAGATCGAGGCCCGGCTGCGCGAGGCCCTCGACATCCCCGTCTTCCACGACGACCAGCACGGCACCGCGATCGTCGTCCTCGCCGCCCTGACGAACGCACTTCGCGTCACCGGCAAGGCGATCGAGAACATCCGCGTCGTCATGTCCGGCGCGGGCGCGGCCGGTACGGCCATCCTGAAGCTGCTGCTCGCCGCGGGCGTCAAGAACGCCGTCGTCGCCGACATCCACGGCGTCGTGCACGCCGGCCGCGAGGACCTGGTGGACGCCGCCCCGGACTCCGCGCTGCGCTGGATCGCCGACAACACCAACCCCGAGGGCCTCACGGGCTCGCTCAAGGAGGCCGTGCGCGGCGCCGACGTCTTCATCGGCGTCTCGGCCCCGAACGTCCTCGACGGCGACGACGTGGCCGCCATGGCCGACGGTGCCATCGTGTTCGCGCTTGCGAACCCGGACCCCGAGGTCGACCCGGCAATCGCCCGCCAGACCGCGGCCGTTGTCGCGACCGGCCGTTCCGACTTCCCGAACCAGATCAACAACGTGCTGGTCTTCCCGGGTGTCTTCCGCGGTCTGCTGGACGCCCAGTCCCGCACGGTCAACACCGAGATGATGCTGGCCGCCGCGACCGCCCTCGCGGACGTGGTGACCGAGGACGAGCTGAACCCGAACTACATCATCCCGAGCGTCTTCAACGACAAGGTCGCGGGCGCGGTCGCCGGGGCCGTGCGGGAGGCCGCCAAGGCGGTGGGGGCGTCGGCCCTCTGACTGTGAGTATCCCCACGGCAGCGCGGGTAACGGCGCGTCGCAGGACCTCTGTGAGCAGCGGAGCCCTATCGTGGCGGCCAGGCTCAGGCCCTCTTTTCGTGTGACTCCTGAAGGGTGTACTCACGACACGTGCGGGTGCCGGATTGGCTTTCCCGCCGCAGGTAGGGGCAGGATGCGTCTCTGGGCGCGAGGGTCTGACGACGGACCCGGTCCGGGGACTCACGGAGGACCCTGGCAGCATCGGCTTCGATCTGACGCCTCAACGGCAAGATGAACACGGGAGTAACAACATGAACCGCAGTGAGCTGGTGGCCGCGCTGGCCGACCGCGCCGAGGTGACCCGCAAGGACGCCGACGCCGTGCTGGCCGCGTTCGCCGAGGTCGTCGGCGACATCGTCTCCAAGGGCGACGAGAAGGTCACGATCCCCGGCTTCCTGACCTTCGAGCGCACCCACCGTGCCGCTCGCACCGCCCGCAACCCGCAGACCGGCGAGCCCATCCAGATCCCCGCCGGCTACAGCGTGAAGGTCTCCGCGGGCTCGAAGCTCAAGGAAGCCGCCAAGGGCAAGTAACCCTGGCGTTCGTACGCCGACGGCGTACGAACCACAGTGAGTGACATCAAAGGGGCGGCCACCCGAACCGGGTGGCCGCCCCTTTGGCGTCACTGCGCGTGCTATCCGAGCGCCTTGCCCGGCAGCTCGACCTTCGCGCCCAGCTCCATCAGCTTCTCCATGCTGTGCCTGCCCGGGGGGTGACCCCCGGACCCCCAGCCGGGTGGGCGTTGTGCCTCAGGCGGGCACGGGCCGAGCGCCGTGCTGGTGACTACGGCTGACGCCCGGGGGGATGGCCCCGGGCGTCGGTCGGGTGGGTGTCGAGCTGGTGTGAGGTCAGCCCAGCGCCTTGCCGGGGAGTTCGACCTTCGCGCCGAGCTCCATCAGCTTCTCCATGAAGTTCTCGTAGCCGCGGTTGATGAGGCCGATGCCGTGGACTCGGGACGTGCCCTGGGCCGCCAGGGCCGCGATGAGGTACGAGAAGCCGCCGCGGAGGTCGGGGATGACCAGGTCCGCGCCCTGGAGCTTGGTCGGGCCCGAGACGACGGCCGAGTGGAGGAAGTTGCGCTGGCCGAAGCGGCAGTCGGAGCCGCCCAGGCACTCGCGGTAGAGCTGGATGTGCGCGCCCATCTGGTTCAGGGCGGAGGTGAAGCCGAGGCGGGACTCGTAGACCGTCTCGTGGACGATGGACAGGCCCGTGGCCTGGGTCAGGGCCACCACCAGCGGCTGCTGCCAGTCGGTCTGGAAGCCGGGGTGGACGTCCGTCTCCAGCGCGATGGACTTGAGCTGGCCGCCGGGGTGCCAGAAGCGGATGCCCTCGTCGTCGATCTCGAAGGCCCCGCCCACCTTCCGGAAGGTGTTGAGGAACGTCATCATCGAGCGCTGCTGCGCGCCGCGGACGTAGACGTTGCCCTCGGTCGCCAGCGCCGCCGACGCCCAGGACGCGGCCTCCAGCCGGTCCGACAGGGCGTGGTGGGTGTAGCCGCCGAGCTTGTCCACACCGGTGATGCGGATCGTCCGGTCGGTGTCCATCGCGATGATCGCGCCCATTTTCTGCAGAACGCAGATCAGGTCCTCGATCTCCGGCTCGACGGCCGCGTTGGACAGCTCCGTGACGCCCTCCGCGAGGACCGCCGTCAGCAGCACCTGCTCGGTCGCGCCGACGGACGGGTACGGAAGCCGGATCTTCGTACCGCGCAGCCGCTGGGGCGCCTCCAGGTACTGCCCGTCGTCCCGCTTCTCGATGCGCGCGCCGAACTGCCGCAGCACGTCGAAGTGGAAGTCGATGGGCCGGCCGCCGATGTCGCAGCCGCCGAGGCCGGGAATGAAGGCGTGGCCGAGGCGGTGGAGCAGCGGACCGCAGAACAGGATCGGGATGCGGCTCGAACCGGCGTGGGCATCGATGTCAGCGACGTTCGCGCTCTCCACGCGCGTCGGGTCCATCACCAGTTCGCCGGGCTCGTCCCCCGGACGGACCGTCACACCGTGCAGCTGCAGCAGACCCCGCACGACCCGTACGTCACGGATGTCCGGAACATTGCGCAGCCGGCTCGGAGCGCTGCCCAGCAGCGCCGCCACCATGGCCTTCGGTACGAGGTTCTTCGCACCGCGGACACGGATCTCGCCCTCCAGCGGGGTTCCGCCGTGGACAAGCAGTACGTCTTCAGTGCCGTTGACGGTCATGAATCTCGCGTTCCGTGGAGTCGGGCAGGGGCCAGAAGGGAAAGGGTAATCGCCCACCACCCCCCTTCTGTAAGCCTGAGTCAGACCCAGACACGTCATAGCTCTGTCACAACACGAACTGTTCCGTGCCGGGCACATGGGGTCACGGTCGCTTTCGTGCGCGCACGACGCATCAGTGCGCCCTGAGCTGCATGCCCTCGCGTCCCCCCATTGCCTCCCCACGCGGAGGGAAGATGCGGGATCATGTCTGCCATGACCGAGGTGTCCTCGCTCACAGGGCGGTTGCTCGTGGCCACCCCCGCCCTGGCGGACCCGAACTTCGACC
Organism: Streptomyces sp. NPDC040589; assembly: GCF_055594445.1. Classification (NCBI taxonomy): domain Bacteria; kingdom Bacillati; phylum Actinomycetota; class Actinomycetes; order Kitasatosporales; family Streptomycetaceae; genus Streptomyces; species Streptomyces sp. NPDC040589. The sequence goes on from NZ_JBVIWP010000003.1 coordinate 95,154, forward strand.
GCGCGGTGGTGCTGCTCCTCGACCACGACGAGGAGGGCTCCCTCGGTGTCGTCCTCAACCGCCCCACCCCGGTGGATGTGAACGACATCCTGGAGGGCTGGGGCGACCTCGCCGGCGAGCCCGGCGTCGTCTTCCAGGGCGGGCCGGTCTCGCTGGACTCGGCCATCGGGGTCGCGGTCGTCCCCGGCGGCGCGTCCGGGGAGGCCGGCCCGCTGGGCTGGCGCCGGGTGCACGGCGCGATCGGTCTGGTCGATCTGGAGGCCCCGCCGCAGCTGCTGGCCTCCGCCCTCGGCTCCCTGCGGATCTTCGCCGGATACGCCGGCTGGGGCCCCGGCCAGCTGGAGGACGAGCTGGTGGACGGCGCGTGGTACGTCGTGGAGTCGGAGCCCGGCGATGTCTCGTCCCCGTGTCCCGAGCGGCTCTGGCGCGAGGTCCTGCGCCGTCAGCGGGGCGAGCTGGCGATGGTGGCGACGTATCCGGACGACCCTTCGCTCAACTGATGCGTGTGAGCTTCAGTACCCTGGGGCCTATGAGCACTCTCGAGCCCGAGCGCGGGACTGGTACGGGGACCCTCGTAGAGCCGACGCCGCAGACCTCGCACGGTGACGGTGACCACGAGCGCTTCGCCCATTACGTCCAGAAGGACAAGATCATGGCGAGCGCCCTCGACGGCACCCCCGTCGTGGCGCTGTGCGGCAAGGTGTGGGTGCCGGGCCGCGACCCGAAGAAGTACCCCGTGTGTCCCATGTGCAAGGAGATCTACGAGTCCATGGGCTCCGGCGACGACGACAAGGGCAAGGGCGACAAGTAGTCGGCGCCCGGCCCGTGTGACCTGAGGCCTCCAGGGTGCGTTTTGCGCGCCCTGGAGGCTTTTGTGCTGTCCGGGCGTTGCGCGGGACGCTTCAGCCGGTCACAGAGTGGTTGAGACCTCTTGTGGTCGCGTTCATGCAGTCCCTAGCCTCCGATGTGTTGTGCACAGCGAAACCTTCATTGCGCATGTTGCAACACTCCCTCGGAGGAGCACTTCATGAAGCTGTCCGTCCGTTTTGCCGGGCTCACGGCGCTCGCCGCCCTGCTGGCCACCGCCTGCGCGCCCCAGACCTCCAGTAACTCCTCCTCCGACAAGGACGAGAAGACCGGCGCGCTGCGTGTCTGGCTCTTCCAGGAGGTCGGCAACACCCCCAAGGAGAAGGTCGTCGACTCGGTCGTCGCCGACTTCGAGAAGGCCCACAAGGGCACCAAGGTCAACGTCGAGTACATCCCGATCGACACCCGCGCCCAGCGCGTCAAGGCCGCCTTCAACGACCCCGCCTCCGCTCCCGACGTCATGGAGTACGGCAACACCGACACGGCCGGCTATGTGAAGGACGGCGGACTCCTCGACGTCACGAAGGACTTCGGCGACTGGAGCGAGGCGAAGGACACCGACCCGACCGCGAAGCAGTCGGTGACGGTGGACGGCAAGATGTACGGCGCCCCGTTCTACGTCGGAGTCCGCGCCCTGTACTACCGCACGGACGTCTTCGAGGAACTGGGTCTGAAGCCCCCGAAGACGATGGACGAACTGGCCTCCACCGCCCGTGCGATCCGCGCCGCGAAGCCCGACCTCTACGGGCTCGTCGTCGGTGGCGCCTACACCTACGGCGCGATGCCGTTCGTCTGGGCCAACGGCGGTGAACTCGCGAACGGCAAGGGCGGTTCCTACGCCTCCGGCATAGACAGCCCTCAGGCCCAGAAGGGCATCAAGGCGTACACGTCCCTCTTCGGCGACGACAACTGTCCGGCCGCCAAGTGCGCGGGCATGGGCGGCAACGACACGATCTCCGCCTTCGCCGCCGGGAAGGCCGGGATGGCGATCGGCGGCGACTTCAGCCACACCGCCGTCGAGGCCGGGAAGGTCAAGGGCGAGTACGCCGTCGTCCCGCTGCCGGGTGTGAAGTCCGGCTCGATCGCTCCCGCCTTCGCCGGTGGCAACAACATCGGCGTCCTGAAGAGCACCTCGCACCGCACGCTCGCCGTCGAGCTGATGGAACAGCTCGCCTCGAAGAAGACGCAGACCGAACTCTTCGGCGCGATGGGCTTCCTGCCGACCTTCACGGACGTACGGCAGCAGGTCGCGACCGAGGAGCCGTTCGTGAAGCCCTTCGTGCAGACGCTCTCGGCCGGCACCAAGTTCGTCCCCGCCTCACCCGCCTGGGCCCAGATCGACTCCTCGCTCGTCCTGCCGACGATGTTCCAGGAGGTCATCGCCGGCAAGAAGGACGTGCCCGCCGCCTCCGAGGACGCCGCGAAGAAGATGAACGCCGCGTTCGGCTCCGCCGGGTGACCCGGATGAACGACCGCACCGAACCGGCGCAAGCCGACCCGGCCGGGTCCGGCCTGGCCGCGAACGACTCGGCCGACACGGCCCCAGGCGAAGCCGAACCCAGGCCGCACGGTGCCCGTACGCCGTCCGCACCCGCTCCCGCGAACCCGGCCGACCCGGCCCGGGGCGGATCCGGCGAGGCTCGTGCGCACGGTGCCCGTACTGCATCCGGTCCCGCGAGTGTGCCCGCGTCCGCCCCGAGCCCGGTCGGGCCGGTGTCGGACGGTTCCGGCCAGGGGCGCGCAGGGTATGGCGGCGGCTCGGCGGGGAGGCCCTCGGGCAAGGGGCCCGGTGGGACGCGGAACGGCCGGGCGGGCTCGCGGCGAGCCGTGTCCGGCAGGAACTCGCGGGTCTCCGGCGGCTGGACGCCCTGGCTCTACCTCGCGCCCGCGCTCGTCGTGCTCGGCGGGTTGCTGGTCTACCCGATCTATCAACTCGGCCTGATCTCGTTCTTCGAGTACACCCAGGCCCAGGTCAGCGGCGGCGCGCCGACCACGTTCCAGGGGTTCGCGAACTACGCCGAGCTGTTCGGGGACCCGCAGTTCTGGCAGGTGCTGCTCGCCACCCTGCTGTTCGCGGCGGCCTGCGTCGTCTCCACGCTCGCGGTCGGCTGCGCCCTCGCCGTGCTCCTCACGCGCGTGCGGGCCGTACCGCGGCTCGCGCTGATGCTGGCCGCGCTGGGCGCGTGGGCGACCCCGGCCGTCACCGGCTCCACCGTCTGGCTGTTCCTCTTCGACCCGGACTTCGGCCCGGTGAACCGGATGCTGGGCCTCGGCGACCACTCGTGGACGTACGGGCGTCTCAGCGCCTTCTTCCTCGTCCTGCTCGAAGTGGTGTGGTGCTCCTTCCCGTTCGTGATGGTGACCGTGTACGCCGGGATCCGCGCCGTACCCGGCGAGGTGCTGGAGGCCGCCGCCCTGGACGGCGCCTCGCAGTGGCGCGTCTGGCGCTCCGTACTCGCCCCGATGCTCCGGCCGATCCTGGTCGTCGTCACCATCCAGTCGGTCATCTGGGACTTCAAGGTCTTCACCCAGATCTATGTCATGACGAACGGCGGCGGCATCGCGGGCCAGAACATGGTCCTGAACGTCTACGCCTACCAGCAGGCGTTCGCGTCCTCGCAGTACAGCCTCGGCTCGGCGATCGGCGTCGTGATGCTGCTGATCCTGCTCGCCGTCACGCTGGTGTACCTGCGGCTGCTGCGCCGGCAGGGGGAGGAACTGTGAACTTTCTACGCGCCCGTGTCCGCCGCCCGGGACGGCTGGCCGCCGAGGTCTCGGCCCTGCTGATCGCGGTCGTCGTCGCCTTCCCCCTCTACTGGATGGTGCTCAGCGCCTTCAAACCGGCCGGGGAGATCGAGTCGAGCGAGCCCCGGCCGTGGACTCTCGCGCCCTCCCTGGATTCCTTCCGGCGTGTCTTCGGGCAGCAGGAATTCGGCCGTTACTTCCTCAACAGCCTCGTCGTCGCGAGCTGTGTCGTGATCGCCTCCGCGCTGATCGCGTTTCTCGCCGCGACCGCCGTGACCCGATTCCGCTTCCGCCTCCGGACCACCCTGCTGATCATGTTTCTGGTGGCCCAGATGGTGCCCGTGGAAGCCCTCACGATCCCCCTCTTCTTCCTCATGCGGGACTTCGGCCAGCTGAACACCCTCGGCTCGCTGATCCTGCCCCACATCGCCTTCTCGCTGCCCTTCGCGATCTGGATGCTGCGGGGGTTCGTGAAAGGCGTCCCGGAGGCGCTGGAGGAGGCCGCCTACATCGACGGGGCGAGCCGGGCGCGATTCCTCTGGCAGATCCTTTTCCCCCTCGTCCTGCCGGGCCTCGTGGCCACCAGCGTGTTTTCGTTCATCTCCGCCTGGAACGACTTCCTCTTCGCCAAGTCGTTCATCATCAGTGACACTTCCCAGTCGACGCTGCCCATGGCGCTGCTGGTGTTCTACAAGCCCGACGACCCGGACTGGGGCGGCGTCATGGCCGCCTCCACGGTGATGACCATCCCGGTCCTGGTCTTCTTCGTACTCGTACAGCGGCGCCTGGTCTCCGGACTGGGCGGAGCGGTGAAGGACTGACGTGACCGATCTGATTCCGGCACCCCGCAGCCTCGCCACCGGCTCCGGCGAGGTGCGGCTGACGGCGCACTCCCGGCTCTGCGCCGGCCCCGGGACGGAGGGCGTGGGCCACTGGCTGCGCACGGCCCTCCGGCAGGCCACCGGCCTGCCGCTCCACGAGGGACGGGAACCCGACGACGCCGACCGCGACCGCGATGGCGATGGCATCAGGCTCCGACTGGCCCCCGAACTCGGCCCCGAGGAGTACCGCCTCGTCAGCGACGCCGACGGCATCCTCGTCGAGGGCGGCAGCGCGGCCGGTGTCTTCTGGGGCGCCCAGACGCTGCGGCAGCTCCTCGGCCCCGACGCCTACCGCAGGGCCCCGCTCAGCCGCGACCGCGACTGGGCCGTGCCGCACCTCACGATCGAGGACGCCCCCCGATTCCGCTGGCGCGGCCTGATGCTCGACGTCGCCCGGCACTTCATGCCCAAGGAAGGCGTCCTGCGTTACCTCGATCTGATGGCGGCGCACAAACTCAACGTCTTCCACTTCCATCTGACGGACGACCAGGGCTGGCGCATCGAGATCGAGCGGCATCCGCGGCTGACGGAGATCGGCTCCTGGCGGACCCGTACGAAAACCGGCCACCGCGCCTCGCCGCTGTGGGAGGAGAAGCCGCACGGCGGCTACTACACCCGGGACGACATCCGGGAGATCGTCGCCTACGCCGCCGAGCGGCATATCACCGTCGTCCCCGAAATCGACGTACCCGGCCACTCGCAGGCCGCCATCGCCGCGTACCCGGAACTCGGCAACACCGACGTCATCGACACCAACAGCCTCTCCGTCTGGGACACCTGGGGAATCAACCCGAACGTACTCGCCCCCACTGACAACACCCTGCGCTTCTACGAGGGCGTCTTCGAGGAAGTCCTCGAGCTGTTCCCGTCGGAGTTCGTCCACATCGGCGGCGACGAATGCCCCAAGGAGCAGTGGCGGCGCTCGGAGACCGCCCAGGCGCGCATCGGGGAACTCGGGCTCGCGGACGAGGACGAGCTCCAGTCCTGGTTCATCGGGCACTTCGACGCGTGGCTCTCCACGCGCGGGCGCCGGCTGATCGGCTGGGACGAGATCCTGGAGGGCGGGCTGGCGAAGGGCGCGGCCGTATCCTCCTGGCGCGGCTACGCCGGAGGCATCGCCGCAGCCCGGGCCGGCCACGACGTCGTCATGTGCCCCGAGCAGCAGGTGTATCTGGACCACCGTCAGGACCCGGGCCCCGACGAGCCGGTACCGATCGGGTGGGTGCGCACCCTGGAGGACGTCTACCGGTTCGAGCCCGTGCCGCCGGAGCTGACGCCCGAGGAGACGCGGCATGTGCTGGGCACGCAGGCCAACCTGTGGACCGAGGTGATGGAGGACCACGCGCGTGTGGACTACCAGGCGTTCCCCCGGCTCGCGGCGTTCGCCGAGGTCGCCTGGAGCGCCCTGCCCGCCCCGGCGGAACGGGACTTCACCGGCTTCGAGCACCGGATGACGGCCCACTACCGGCGGCTCGACGCCCTGGGCGTCGCCTACCGGCCCCCCGCCGGACCGCTGCCCTGGCAGCGGCGCCCCGGAGTGCTGGGGCGCCCGATCGACGGCCCGCCGCCCCACCGGTAGGACCTGCTCGTGACTACCGAACAGCTCGAACAGGCCACGGAAAATGCGCACAAGGGTCACCGAAAGTGCCAATCGGTACGCACTGGTGAACCCGTGCGAAAACGGACCATCTCCCCGATGAGGTGGGCGAATGCCTCCTAGCGGACCCGTGTCTTCGGCTCTCGCCAAGATGTGCCAGAGTTGCCACGTCCGCCCTGTCAGCACGTACCGTACGGCAGCACAGGTGGGACCAGGTGGGGCAGCGGGAAGGGGCAGCCGGTTTGACCACGCACGCACCGCAGGCGGCGCAGGCCGTCACGCTGCCCACGACGCTGGACGAGGCCGTCGCGGCACTCACCGCCGTGCCCGCCGCCGTGCCCGTCGCGGGCGGCACTGACCTGATGGCCTCCGTCAACTCCGGGCAGCTCAGGCCCGCCGCGCTGGTGGGACTCGGCCGGATCAGCGAGATCCGCGGCTGGCAGTACCAGGACGGCCACGCGCTGCTCGGCGCGGGCCTCACCCACGCGCGCATGGGACGCCCCGACTTCGCGGCCCTGATCCCGGCGCTCGCCGCCGCCGCGCGCGCCGCGGGCCCGCCGCACATCCGCAACGCGGGCACCCTGGGCGGCAACATCGCCTCGGCCGCCCCCACCGGTGACGCGCTGCCGGTCCTGGCGGCCCTGGAGGCGACACTGATCATCGCGGGCCCGGGCGGAGCCCGCCGGGAGATCCCGGTGTCGCACCTGCTGGCCGGGATGGACATGCTGCGCGCCGGTGAACTCATCGGCTACGTGCGCGTGCCGCTGCTGCACGCCCCGCAGGTCTTCCTGAAGGCGACCGGCCGCACCGGCCCCGGGCGCGCCGTGGCGTCCGTGGCCCTGGTCCTGGACCCCGCGCGCCGGGGAGTGCGCTGCGCGGTGGGCGCCATAGCGCCGATGGCGCTACGGCCCCTGCAGGCCGAGGAATGGGTCGGCCGGCTCATCGACTGGGACAACAACCGCGCGATCGTTCCGGAGGCGCTCAACGCCTTCGGGGAGTACGTCGCCACGGCCTGCATCCCCGACGCGGCCCCGGCCGAGGACGGCTCCGTACCGCAGCTTCCGCCCGCCGTACTGCACCTGCGGCGCACCGTCGCCGCGCTGGCCCGACGAGCACTGGGGAGGGCGCTGTCGTGACCGAGGACCAGCACGGACAGGGCACACCCCGGGGCGGCAGCCGCTGGGACCCGCTGCCCCAGGGCGAGTACGACGACGGCGCCACCGCCTTCGTCGAGCTGCCCGAGGGGGGCGTCGACGCCCTGCTGGCCGCCGACAGTCCCCTCGCCGCGCCCGGCCACGGCTACGTACCGCCGCAGATAACGGTCGACCCCGCCACGACCGCCGGAACCGACCCGGCCGCCACGAGCGCGTGGCCGGTGCCCGGCGCGCCCGTCGACGGCGCCCAGTGGCACGACCCGCACGCGGCACACCAGCAGCAGGGCCACGAGCTCGCGGAGCAGCCCTACGGGGCCGACACGCCGTACGGATCCGACGCGCCCTACGGCTCCGGTACGCCGTACGGATCCGACCCCGGGACGGGACAGCACGGCGGGGACGACCGGTTCACGTACAACCCGGGAGCCACCGGGCAGTGGAACTTCGAGGAGGCCGCGGCGGCGGAGCCCGCGCCCGGCCATGACGTGACCGGGCAGTGGTCCATCCCCGTCGCCGGGGGCGACCTTCCGGACGAGTCGGGAGAGTTCACCACCTCCTCGCTGGTCGAGCAGTGGGGCGGCAACCCGCCGGCCACGCTCCCGGGCGGCGCGCCCGCGCCGTGGGCGACACAGGCGCCGGGCGAGCCGTGGGGGCAGCAGGTCCCGCAGGACGCGCCGGGCCACGAGCAGGCCGGGCCGGGCTACCCGCAGGAACACGAGCAGGGCCACGGGCACGGGCAGCAGGGGCTCGCCGGACCGCCCTCCGCGTACGCACCGGACCAGAGCGCGCACGCCCCGGAGCAGCCGCCCGCCGGACCCCTGCCGCAGGAGACGGACCCGACGCACCGGACGCCGGGCAGCGGCCACGCGGCTGAGCCCGGGGGGCTCGGCCATGCGCCGGAGCCGTCCGGCTTCGCCGACCACGGATCGGAGCCCTCCGGCTTCGCCGATCACCGAGTCGAGCACGGAGCCGAGCACCGGGCCGAGCACGGCGCCGAGCGCGGCGCCGATCACGCGGCCGAGCCGTCCGGCGTACCCGGCCACGCACCCGAACCGTCCGGCCCCGCCGGACACCCGGACGAGTACCCCGCGCCCTCCGAGCCCGCCCAGCCGTACGAGGCACACGCCGAACACGCCGTGCCCCCGGAGGCCGTTCAGGACGCCTCACAGACCGCTCCCGGGACCGGTGAGGCCGACGGGCCCGCCGAGGACGCCCCGGACGCCGCAGAGGGCGCTGACGGCCCCGCCGAGCCGGTCGCCGTGCCCCTCCCCGACATGGCGGACGCGGACACGGACGCCGGACCGGAGGCCGCCGACAGCGAGGCCCCGGGCGCCCCGGAACCGAAGGACCCCTCCGGTGCCCTGGACGACGAGGCCTCCGCACCCCAGGACGGACCCACCCTCCCGCAGGAGGAACACCCCCTCGCCTCCTTCGTCCTGCGCGTCAACGGCACCGACCGGCCCGTCACCGACGCGTGGATCGGCGAGTCCCTGCTGTACGTGCTGCGCGAGCGGCTCGGGCTGGCCGGCGCCAAGGACGGCTGCTCGCAGGGCGAGTGCGGGGCGTGCAACGTCCAGGTCGACGGACGGCTCGTCGCGTCCTGCCTGGTCCCCGCCGTGACCGCCGCCGGCAGTGAAGTCCGCACCGTCGAGGGCCTGGCCGAGGACGGGCAGCCCTCGGACGTACAGCGGGCGCTCGCGCGCTGCGGCGCCGTGCAGTGCGGCTTCTGCGTACCGGGCATGGCGATGACCGTGCACGACCTCCTGGAGGGCAACCCGGCGCCCACCGAGCTGGAGACCCGCCAGGCGCTCTGCGGCAACCTGTGCCGCTGCTCCGGCTACCGGGGCGTGGTCGACGCCGTGAAGGACGTCGTCGCCGAACGCGAGACACACGCCGCGCCCGCCGCGGGCGACACCGACGAGGCGCGTATCCCGCGCCAGGCGGGCCCGGGCGCCGGCGGCGTCCACCCGTCGGCCTTCGGATCGCCCCCGGACGCGCACGCCCAGGACGGGCATTCCCAAGACGCGCATTCCCCGGACCCGCACGACCAGCCCTACGGCCAGGACGGAGGCCCCGCGTGAGCAACGAAGCAGCCACCGCTCAGGCCGCGGAGGCCGCCCCCGCCCCCGAACCGCTGCCGCACGGCCTCGGTGTCTCCCTCCCGGCCGCGGACGCCCGCGCCAAGACGGAGGGCACCTTCCCGTACGCCGCCGACCTGTGGGCCGAGGGGCTGCTGTGGGCGGCCGTGCTGCGCTCACCGCACCCGCACGCGCGCATCGTGTCGATCGACACCTCCCACGCGCGCGAGATGGCCGGCGTACGCGCCGTCGTCACCCACGAGGACATCCCCGGCAGCCCGTTCCACGGCCGCGGCACGGCCGACCGCCCGGTCTTCGCCTCCGAGGTCGTACGCCACCACGGCGAGCCCATCGCCGCCGTCGCCGCCGACCACCCGGACACCGCGCGCATGGCCGCCGCCGCCGTCATCGTCGAGTACGAGGTGCTCGACCCGGTGACCGACCCGGAGCATGCCTTCGAGGCCGAGCCCCTGCACCCCGACGGCAACCTGATCCGGCACATCCCGCTGCACCACGGCGACCCGGACGCGGCCGGCGAGATCGTCGTCGAGGGCCTGTACCGCATCGGCCGCCAGGACCCCGCGCCCATCGGCGCCGAGGCGGGCCTGGCCGTACCGCGCCCGGACGGCGGCGTGGAGCTGTACCTCGCCTCCACCGACCCGCACTCCGACCGCGACGCGGCCGCCGCCGCCTTCGGCCTGGAGCCCGAGCGCGTCAAGGTCGTCGTCACCGGTGTCCCCGGCGCCACGGCCGACCGCGAGGACCAGGGCTTCCAGCTCCCGCTCGGCCTGCTGGCGCTGCGGACCGGCTGCCCGGTGAAGCTCACGGCCACGCGCGAGGAGTCGTTCCTCGGCCACGCCCACCGGCACCCCACCCTGCTGCGCTACCGCCACCACGCGGACGCCGAGGGCACGCTCGTGAAGGTCGAGGCGCAGATCCTGCTCGACGCGGGCGCCTACGCCGACAGCTCCGCCGAGGCCCTCGCCGCCGCCGTGGGCTTCGCCTGCGGCCCGTACGTCGTCCCGAACGCCTTCATCGAGGGCTGGGCCGTACGCACCAACAACCCCCCGTCGGGCCACGTACGCGGCGAAGGGGCCATGCAGGTCTGCGCCGCCTACGAGGCGCAGATGGACAAGATCGCCAAGAAGCTCGGCATCGACCCGGCCGAGGTGCGGCTGCGCAACGCCATGGCCACCGGCGACGTACTCCCGACCGGCCAGACGGTGACCTGCCCGGCCCCGGTCGCCGAACTGCTCCAGGCCGTACGGGACTTCCCGCTGCCGCCGCTGCCCAAGGACACCCCCGAGGACGAGTGGCTGCTGCCCGGCGGCCCCGAGGGCGCGGGCGAACCGGGCGCGGTGCGCCGGGGCGTGGGCTACGGCGTGGGCATGGTGCACATGCTCGGCGCGGAGGGCGCGGACGAGGTCTCCACGGCGACCGTCAAGGTCCAGGACGGTGTGGCGACGGTCCTGTGCGCGGCCGTCGAGACCGGCCAGGGCTTCACGACCCTGGCCCGGCAGATCGTCCAGGAGACGCTCGGCGTCGACGAGGTGCACGTGGCGCCGGTCGACACCGACCAGCCCACGGCGGGCGCGGCCTGCCACGGCCGGCACACCTGGGTGTCGGGCGGTGCGGTGGAGCGCGCGGCCAAGATGGTCCGTACGCAGCTCCTCCAGCCGCTCGCCCACAAGTTCGGCATGTCCACGGAGCTGCTCCAGATCAACGACGGCAAGATCACGTCGTACGACGGGGTCCTCTCGACGACCGTCACCGAGGCGCTGGACGGCAAGGAACTGTGGGCCACCGCCCAGTGCCGCCCGCACCCGACCGAGCCGCTGAACGAGGCCGGGCAGGGCGACGCCTTCGTGGGCATGTCCTTCTGCGCGATCCGCGCGGTGGTGGACGTCGACATCGAGATCGGTTCCGTACGGGTCGTGGAACTGGCCGTCGCCCAGGACGTGGGGCGGGTCCTGAACCCGGCCCAGCTGGCCGCCCGCATCGAGGCGGGCGTGACCCAGGGCGTGGGCATCGCGCTGACCGAGAACCTGCGCACCCCGCGCGGCCTGATCCGCCACCCGGACCTGACCGGTTACGCCCTCCCGACGGCCCTCGACGCGCCGGACATCCGCATCGTCAAGCTGGTCGAGGAACGGGACGTGGTCGCCCCCTTCGGCGCGAAGGCGGTCAGCGCGGTGCCGGTGGTGACGTCCCCGGCGGCCGTCGCGTCCGCCGTACGAGCCGCCACGGGCCGCCCCGTGAACCGGCTGCCGATCCGCCCGCAGGCCGCGGTGGTCACGGAACGGTCCTGACGTCCCTGCCGGAAGGGGCCGTCCTCGTGGAGGCGATTCCGGCGGGAACGGAACGCGCCAGGGGGTCTGAGCGTCTGGTGAGGTGGACGCGCAGCCGCTGGACTTGAACTGGCTGGACTTGAACTCGCTGGGCGCGCGTCGCTGTTCCGGGGCGTTGTCAGTGGTGGGGCGTAGTGTTCTGGGCAGTGGGGGACGGCTGCCGGGCCTGGCCGGGCGGTCTGCCGTGCTCCGCCAGGGGACGCTGAGCAAGCACATGCGGGGGAGCCCATGAGTACGACCGACGCCGGTTCCGCGGTGATCACCCTGACCGAGTCCGAGCTGGACCCGTGGGTGACGCACGCGTCGACGCGGCACTGGCTGACCGGCCCCGGACTGCCCTCCGGGAACGGCGTGCTGAGCTTCGCCGAGCTGCGCCGGGAGGGCCTGCGCACGGTGGCGGACTCGACGGGCGATCCGGCGGACCGGCTGTCGGCGGAGCTGCGCGAGCAGCTGGTGATAGGCGGACTGCTGGGCCCCGGGGGCCTGGAGACGGAGTCGGTCCTGCTGGACGGTGCGACGGGCGAGGTCTCGACGACGCCCTTCCTGCACGACCGCCCCGACCTGATGGACCGCCGCCCCCTGGCCCCCTCGCTGCGGACCCTGGTGCGGTTCGCCGAGGCGACGGACGAACTGGCGGGCCTGCGCGGCCAGTTCGCGTCCTACGCGGGCCGCTACGGCCCGAAGGCGGTGGCGCAGGCGTCCCAGCACCTCCTGGCGGTGTTCCGGGACGGCACGGACGGCGAACCGGCCCCCTTCTGGAAGATGGCGGCCCTCATCCGCCCGCTCTCCCTCGTCGCGGGCCGCGGCGGAGCTTCCGGCTTGTCCCTGGACCTCCCGCACCGCCTGCTGGACCAGGAGTTCGGCCCCGGCAAGGTGGTCCGCTTCGAGGACGTCGATTTCCCCGCGACGCTCACCCACGAGCCGACCCGCCGCTTCCTCCGCGAGGCCGGCCTGCCCGAGGACGCCCATGTCTTCTCCCTGGACACGGACGTACCACTGGCGACGCTGGCCGAGTACTACGCCGACGCGGACGTCCCGACGCGACTCCCTTCTCGCGCCCACCACTTGATACGCCTCGGCTGCCTGGTCGACGACAACAGCCTGGTCGTCGACGGCGAGACGGGCGCGGTCCTGAACTGGAGCGAGCCCGACGCGACCCTGTACCCGCTGAACACGGACCTCTCGACCCTCGCCTTCACCCTCTGGCTCCTCCACCGCGAACGCGCCATCGACTCCCAGTCGGACCACGAGCTGACGACCGACACGTACGACCAGCTGGCCATGACGATGCTCCAGGTCCTCTCGGCGGTCGACCCCACGGGGGTCATGGCGGGGAGGTCGGGGCGGCATTACTGGACGGATGTGTTTCGGGACGAGGCGGGCGGGGTCCTGTAGGGCGTGGGGTCACGGGCTGGAGGCTGGTCCAGCCGGCCCAGCCCCGCTGCCTCAGCAGCTCGATGAGCCGACGGGCGGACGGCACGGTGTCGAAGACGAACGCGTCCATCAACTCGGCGAGCTCCGGCTCGATGCCGCCCGGGTCGCCGACGTATTCCTCGCCCCGCTCCTCGGCCAGCCTCGTGACGTAGGCGGCCATCCGGGGCCAGTTCGACCAGCCGCGGATCACCGTCGCCCCACCCGAGAGCCGCACTCAAGGCCAGGTAGAAGTCGGCGAACTCCGGATCGGCGATCTGCTCCCGCTTGCGCGCGATCCACTCCGGCACCCGCTCGGGTGAGTGTGCGACCAGCGGGATCCAGCCGTCGCGCTCGGCCTGGACGATCCGCTCGTCGACGCCGAGCGCCCGCAGCCGGTCGAGGAACCCGACCACTTCAGGGGGCAGCGCCAGACTGTCTCCCGAGGCGAGGCGGGCGATCCGCGCGCGGTGCCGCTGCCGCACCCGGATCTCCGCTTCCAGCCGCCCGTCGATGTCCGCGACGGCCGAGGCGAACTCCTCCTCCCCGGCCTGGAGCAACTCCCGCACGCGCGCCAGCGGAACCCCGGCTTCGGCGAGAGTCCGGATCCTGATCAGCTCCACCACGGCCCCGGCGTCGTACCGCCGATAGCCGGAGTGATCCCGTTCGGGCTCCGGCAGCAGTCCCTTGGCGTGATAGTGCCGCACGGCGCGCACGGTCACTCCGGCGTAGGCCGCGAGCTCGCCGATCGTCAGCATGGGCCCAGTCTGGCTCAGGAGGCCGGCCCGCCGACCGGCTGGTGTGCGCTCCGGATGATCTCGGCGATGTCCGATGCGTGGGTGAAGACCAGCCGGTGGTCGGCGTCGAGCCAGGAGACGGAGACGTTCGCCCGCTCCCGGACGAGCCGTTCGACGCCGGCCCGCCAGAGCCGGTTGTGCCGCGGCGCACGCCCCGCGCCGCTGCGGCCGGCGATCGCTCTCGACATGATCATGCGCACGGCTCCATCAACCTTCCGGTAGCGCTCGAGAATTTCGGCCCGCACCACATCCATCTCAAGGCCGAGTTCGAAGATCTCCTGGGCACTGAGCATTACCCGACGGGCTCGCTCTTTGCCTTCCTTCCGCATGGCCTCGTGCCGCGCCATCTCCCGGAACTCCGCGAGGTCGACGTCGGTGACGAACGGCTCGGGCAGCGGATTCGCCCCGTCGATGAGTACAAGCCCGGCGACGCCGTCGGGACACTCGGCCGCGTAGTGCACGGCCAGATCCGCGCCCAGGGAGTACCCCACGAGCAAGGGCGGCGACGGCAGCTCGAGTTCCCCCATCACGGCACGGAGATCACCCAGAAACGCGTCGAAGGAGTACCGCTCGGCGGCGGAGGAGAGCCCGTGCCCCCGGAGATCGAAGACCACGACCTCGTGATCGCGCCGCAGCAGATCGATCAGCTCGTGCAGGTCGGCCTGTGTGCAGTTCAGCCCCGGGCACAGAACCAGGGGTCGTCCCCGGCCGCCACGGGACACCGGGATGGTGACGCCGTCGTGCTGAACGGTGAGGTGGCGTGTGGTGCTGTCGCTTGTGGCAGTCATGCGGATCAGGTTGGAGGGTTGCCCGTGCGTCAGGGTCAACAGCAGGGCGGGGGAGCGGAGCGGTGACCTGCTTCCTTGCCCACCCGACTGCTCCCGTTGCGCCCTTATTGCGCCCTACCCCGGTCCTGAGCAGCCCCTGATTCTCGATTCATGGGGGATACAGCCGAGTCGAGCATCATCCCGTTACCCGATCCCGACGGACACCGGCAGGCGCCGCCGGGCGTGCCGCAGCCGTGGGAGAAGGCCGATCGGGCCCAGGCCGCGATGGAAGGCGCCACCGGTCCCGAGCCGCCCGCTCCGCCCGTGTGCCCCAACTGTGGGCTCGTCGGCGATCGGCGCATCACCTACTACGGCTGGCACGTCCTCCTCGAACCGGACATGCCGGTCCCCGCGCACATGGTGCCCGCCTGGCACCGCTGGTACGTGGACTCCAACGGGACGGCATGGAACAGCCGCGCGGACGAGCCCACGCCCGGGGCCGTATGCCGCGTACCGCACCGGATCGCCTGTCCCGGTCTGAGACTCGAGGAGATCGGCCTCTGGCGGTGGCTGGACGCCGTACGCGCGGAGAACGCTCGCCGGGCTTGGCGAAAAGCCGACGAGGAGGCCGGCCAGGAGCCGCTTCCGGACGCCGGCTGACGCTGTGGAGGCCGTGGCGGGATTCGAACCCACGTAACTCGCTTTGCAGGCGAGCCCCTGAACCACTCGGGCACACGGCCGTGTTCCAACTCGATGTACTGACCGTAGGTCGGTGGGGAAGCGGTGCTCAAGGGCATCGGGTGTGCCGCAATGGGACTGCCATACGGCGTTCACAGAGCGGGGGTCCTGCCAGGGGCGTACGACCAAGGTCGGGGTGGTTCACCGTCTCGCGACAGGGGTCAACGTGCCGCTTGGAACTTACGCTGGCGGGCATGACCGTCCCCAAGCCGAGTGACCCAGAGGTCGTAGACGCCACCGACGCCACCTCGGTCGCCGAGGCGGAGGAGTCCGTGTTGGGGCGGGCCTATCGGGCGTTGAGCGTCGGGATCGTCTCCGTCGTGCTGCTCATCGCCTTCGAGGCGACGGCCGTGGGGACGGCGATGCCGGTCGCGGCGCGGGAGCTGGACGGGGTGTCGCTCTACGCGTTCGCGTTCTCCGGGTACTTCACCACGAGTCTGTTCGGGATGGTGCTCGCCGGGCAGTGGTCCGACCGGCGTGGGCCCCTCGGGCCGTTGGCCGTGGGCATCTCCTCCTTCGGGGCCGGGCTGCTGCTGTCGGGGACGGCCGGGGTGATGTGGCTGTTCATCCTGGGGCGGGCCGTGCAGGGGTTCGGTGGCGGGCTGGTGATCGTCGCGCTGTACGTCGTCGTCGGACGGGCCTATCCGGAGCGGCTGCGGCCGGCGATCATGGCGGCGTTCGCGGCGAGCTGGGTCGTACCGTCGATCGTCGGTCCGCTCGCGGCCGGCACGGTGACGGAGCAGCTGGGCTGGCGGTGGGTGTTCGTCGGGATTCCGGTGCTCGTCGTCTTCCCGCTGGCGCTCGCGCTGCCGCAGATACGTCGCCGGGCGGGCGGTCCGATCGGGGAGGCGGCCCCGAAGTCCTTCGACCGTCGGCGTATCCGTCTCGCCCTGGCCATCTCCCTCGGCGCGGGGCTGCTCCAGTACGCCGCCCAGGATCTGCGCCCCCTCTCCCTCCTGCCCGGCGCCGTGGGCGTGGCCCTGCTGGTGCCTGCCGTGCTCGGGCTGTTGCCTAAGGGCACGTACCGGGCCGCCCGCGGGCTGCCGTCGGTCGTGCTGCTGCGCGGTGTCGCCGCGGGGTCCTTCATCGCCGCGGAGTCGTTCGTGCCGCTGATGCTGGTGACCCAGCGCGGGCTCAGTCCGACCCTGGCCGGGTTCTCGCTCGCCGCGGGCGGAGGGACGTGGGCGCTGGGCTCGTGGGTGCAGTCGCGGCCGCGGTTCGAGTCGTACCGGGAGCGGTTGACGACGGTCGGGATGCTGCTGGTGACGGCGGCCATCGCCACGGCGCCGAGTGTGCTGATCGACTCCGTGCCCGTCTGGACCCTGGCCGTCGCCTGGGCCTTCGGCTGCCTCGGCATGGGGCTCGTCATCTCCTCCACGAGCGTGCTCCTGCTCCAGCTCTCCGCCCCGTCGGAAGCCGGCTCCAACTCCGCCGCCCTGCAGATCTCCGACGGTCTCTCCAACGTCGTCCTGTTGTCCGCCGGGGGAGCCGCCTTCGCAGCCCTCGGCGGAGGCGCGGTGAGCCACACGGCCGCACACTCCTCCGGCTCCCATCCGGCCGCCTTCGCCGCCGTGTTCCTGCCGATGGCTGGGGTGGCGTTGGTGGGGGCCTGGGTGACGACGCGGCTGCGGGAGCGGTGAGTACCGGTTCGGGAGTGGTGAGTCCGGGAAAACGGACATCTCCGTGATCGCGGGTCGGTTGAGGGGGCTGTGACGTGGATCCCACCCGTGGGTGGTCCGGGCTTGTCCGCGCATTGACGGGGTCGGGCCGCCGGTAGGGTGGCCCGGTTGTCATACGTAGCCGAGCCGTTTGGCTCGCTCGCACGAGCCGCCCGACCCCCTTACGGAGACCGTGACTACCACCGCCGGCACCAGTTCTGCCTCGCACCACCTGTCCCCGGCGTTCCCCGGCCGCGCCCCCTGGGGTACCGCCAGCAAGCTGCGCGCCTGGCAGGAGGGCGCGATGGAGAAGTACATCCAGGAGCAGCCGCGGGACTTCCTGGCGGTCGCCACCCCCGGCGCCGGCAAGACGACCTTCGCGCTGACGCTGGCCTCCTGGATGCTGCACCACCACGTCGTCCAGCAGGTCACCGTCGTCGCGCCCACCGAGCACCTGAAGAAGCAGTGGGCGGAGGCGGCCGCGCGGATCGGCATCAAGCTGGATCCCGAGTACAGCGCGGGGCCGCTCGGCAAGGACTACCACGGGATCGCCGTGACGTACGCCGGTGTCGGTGTGCGGCCCATGCTGCACCGCAACCGGGTCGAGCAGCGCAAGACCCTCGTCATCCTCGACGAGATCCACCACGCCGGTGACAGCAAGTCCTGGGGCGAGGCGTGCCTGGAGGCCTTCGAGCCCGCCACCCGACGGCTCGCCCTGACGGGCACGCCCTTCCGGTCCGACACCAACCCCATCCCCTTCGTGACGTACGAGGAGGGGAACGACGGGATCAGGCGGTCCGCCGCCGACTACACCTACGGCTACGGCAACGCCCTCGCCGACAACGTCGTGCGGCCCGTCATCTTCCTCTCCTACAGCGGCAACATGCGCTGGCGCACCAAGGCCGGCGACGAGATCGCGGCGCGGCTGGGCGAGCCGATGACCAAGGACGCCATCAGCCAGGCCTGGCGGACCGCACTCGATCCGCGCGGCGAGTGGATGCCCTCCGTGCTGCGCGCCGCCGACCAGCGGCTGACCGAGGTGCGCAAGGCCATCCCGGACGCGGGTGCGCTCGTCATCGCCGCGGACCAGGACTCCGCCCGCGCCTACGCCAAGCTGATCCGTGAGATCACCGGCAGCAAGGCGACCCTCGTGCTGTCCGACGACACCGGCGCGTCCAAGAACATCGACGAGTTCAGCGCCAGCAACGACCGCTGGATGGTCGCGGTGCGCATGGTGTCCGAAGGTGTCGACGTGCCCCGGCTCGCGGTGGGCGTGTACGCCACGACCATCTCGACGCCCCTCTTCTTCGCCCAGGCCGTGGGCCGTTTCGTGCGCTCCCGGCGACGCGGCGAGACGGCCTCCGTGTTCCTGCCGACCGTGCCCGACCTGCTCTCCTTCGCCAACGAGATGGAGCGCGAGCGCGACCACGTCCTCGATAAGCCCAAGAAGCAGGGTGAGGAGGACCCCTACGCCGAGTCCGAGAAGGAGATGGACGAGGCGAACAAGGAGCAGGACGAGGACACCGGCGAGCAGGAGCAGTTCTCCTTCGAGGCGCTGGAGTCCGAGGCCGTCTTCGACCGGGTCATGTACAACGGCGCCGAGTTCGGCATGCAGGCCCACCCGGGGAGCGAGGAGGAGCAGGACTACCTCGGGATCCCGGGTCTCCTGGAGCCCGACCAGGTCCAGTTGCTGCTCCAGAAGCGGCAGGCCCGGCAGATCGCGCACAGCCGCAAGAAGCCGGACGAGGAGGCCGACCTGCTCGAAATGCCCGCCGAGCGGCGGCCGGTGGTCTCCCACAAGGAGATGATGGAGCTGCGGCGGCAGCTCAACGGGCTGGTCGGCGCGTACGTCCACCAGAGCGGCAAGCCGCACGGGGTGATCCACACGGAGCTGCGGCGCGTGTGCGGGGGGCCTCCGGCGGCGGAGGCGACGGCGGGGCAGCTGCGGCAGCGGATCGCCAAGGTGCAGGAGTGGGCGACCCGGATGAAGTGACGCCGGGTGCGGCCGCGGGACAGGTCCCGTGTCGTACGTACCCGGGCAAACGGAGTCACTCGCCCCCGGAACATGCCCGGATTCTGGACGGAGCCTTCCGCTCAGCGAACCCGCCCCGCTACTGTCCGGCTACGCATACGCCCCGTGGCAGCGCCGCCGCGGAGCGCAGCCGTGAAGCGACGCGGTCCGGACTGGCCGGGCCGCCGGCCGATCGGCGGCCCCTGAAGCGCGTTGCCGACGGGACTCGGTGACGCACCAGCCGCCAGAGGGCCGCCGACCTCACCACTAAGGAGTGGGCGTCGTGACCGCGGAGACCTCCCAGACGCTCGACCGGGGACTGCGTGTCCTCAAGCTGCTCGCCGACACGGACCACGGACTGACCGTGACCGAGCTCTCCGTCCGGCTGGGCGTGAACCGGACCGTGGTGTACCGGTTGCTCGCCACACTGGAACAGCACGCTCTCATACGCCGTGACCTGGGCGGACGTGCCCGCGTCGGGCTCGGCGTGCTGGGTCTGGGGCGGCAGGTCCATCCGCTGGTGCGGGAGGCCGCGATGCCGGCGCTGCGGTCGCTGGCCGAGGACATCGGCGCCACGGCCCACCTGACCCTGGTCGACGGGGCGGACGCGCTCGCCGTGGCCGTGGTGGAGCCGACCTGGACGGACTACCACGTCGCCTACCGGGCCGGATTCCGGCACGCCCTGGACCGGGGCGCGGCCGGCAAGGCGATCCTCGCGGCCCGGCAGCGCCCGATGGCGGACCCGGGCTACACCCTCACGCACGGGGAGCTGGAGGCGGGCGCGTGCGGGGCGGCGGCGCCGCTGCTGGGTGTGACGGGCGTCGAGGGCAGTGTGGGTGTGGTGATGCTGGCGGACGTGGTGCCGGAGCGGGTGGGGGAGCGGGTCGTCGAGGCGGCGCGGGAGGTCGCGGACGCGTTGCGCTGACCTCTGCCGTGTCCCCGGGCAGGGTCCGGACGACCTGATCCGGGCCGGATCCCACCCCCGAGTTAGATTGATCCCGTGTTCTCTCGCCTCACGCGCCCCCGGGCCATCGCCGTCTGTGCCCTGCCCGTCGCCGCCCTGTTCGCCACGGCGGTGTTCGCGCCCCTGCCGTTCTCGGTGGCGCAGCCGGGGATGACGGCGAACGTACTCGGGGAGAACAAGGGCGCCGAGGTGATCACCATCTCGGGCGCACCGGCCCGGGACACCCGCGGGCAGCTGCGCATGACGACCATCGAGGCGACCTCCCCGGACACCCGCGTCTCGCTCCCCGACGTCATCGACGGCTGGTTCCGCACCGACCAGGCGGTCATGCCGCGCGACGCCGTCTATCCGGACGGGGACAGCGTCAAGGAGATCGAGCGGCACAACGAGGAGCAGATGAAGGAGTCCCAGGACGCGGCGACGCAGGCCGCGCTGGGCTACCTCGGCCTGAACGCCAAGGACGTCAAGGTGAGCCTGAAGCTCGCCGACGTGGGCGGGCCCAGCGCGGGGCTGCTGTTCTCCCTGGGGATCATCGACAAGCTCGACGGCGACGGCAGCGGCGGGGATCTCACCGGGGGCCGTGTCATCGCCGGTACGGGCACGATCGCCGCGGACGGCACGATCGGTGCGGTGGGGGGTGTCGCCCTCAAGACGCAGGCCGCGCGGCGTGACGGCGCGACCGTGTTCCTGGTCCCGAAGGCGGAGTGCGGGGATGCGCGGGCCGAGCTGCCGAAGGGCCTTCGGCTGGTCCCGGTGACCACGCTGAAGAGCACGGTGAGTTCCCTGGTGGCCCTGGAGACGGGGAAGGGGTCCGTGCCCAGCTGTTAGTGGGCCGCGGCTGCCCCCGGCCGGGTCGCGAGACGCAACCCGACCTCTACGAGGGTCCAGCCGAGACGGGCGCGCAGGTGGTGAGCCTGCCTGGATCTGTCGGGCCTGGGGGCTCCGGCCTCGGCTCGGAGTTCGGCGGCGCGGGCGTGGTGCAGGGGGAGATGGATGTCCGGGTGCATCGGGTAGTGGCCTTTCACAGCTTCGTCCGGCTGGGGAAGACGTGCGTGTGGACGCGCACTGTTTCCGCGTCCGGGGTGCCCTCGGGCAGGGGTCGGTAGCTCTGGACCAGGTCGTGCATCTTGCCGACCAGCTCACGGGCGAGTTCTGGGGTGAGGCGCAGGGTGAAGTCGCTGAGATCGGTGGCGCCGTCCCATTCCTCGTCCCACTCACTCGTGTTGCCGAGCCAGGTGGCCACCTCTCGGGTGTGCACGTTCGCGAGTTCGTAGCGGAACAGGGCGACGGCTCCGCGTACGGCGGGGTCCGGGTCCTTGATCAGGGTCTCGTCGAGCTGGACGCCCCGGTCCACCGCCTTCCACCAGCGCTCCCGTCCCTTGCCGCGCTCCGGGTCGTCCGCGACGAAGCCGTGCGCGGCGAGCTGCCGTAGGTGGTAGCTGGTCGCGCCGCTCGACTCGCCCAGTTTCTCCGCCAGTTGGGAGGCGGTCGCGGGTCCGCCGCGGCGCAGCGCGGTCAGCAGCTGCATCCGCAGGGGATGCGCCAAACCACGGAGCGAGCGGGCGTCGAGCAAACGGGGAGTCGGTTCTTCGGGCATGCATGCAAAGGTAACGTTGCAAAGCCTTCTTTGCAACGGTCTCTTTGTAAGTCACCCCTCCTTGACGAACCCCTCCTCCACCATCCAGTCCAGCGCCACCTGGTGCGGATCCTCCCCGTCCACATCCACCTTCGCGTTCAGCTTCCGCGCCACCGCGTTGTCCAGCTTCGCCGTGACCGGGTCGAGCACGCCCGCGATGGCCGGCCACTCCTTCAACGTCTTCGTGTTGATCATCGGGGCGGCGTTGTAGTTGGGGAAGAACTTCTGGTCGTCGTCCATCACGGCGAGGTTCATCGAGTTGATGCGCCCGTCGGTGGTGTACACCTCCCCGTAGGCGCAACTCCCCTTCGCCGCCTGGGTGTAGATGATCCCGGTGTCCATCTGCGTGATGTCCCGGGCCGGTACGTTCATGCCGTACGCCTTCTGCATGCCCGGCAGTCCGTCCGCCCGGTTGGCGAACTCGACCTCCACGCACAGCGACACCGCCCCGGGGTCGGACTTCGCCAGTTTCGCCACGTCCGACAGGGTCTTCGTGCCGTACTTCTTCGCGTTCTCCTGGTTCATCGCCAGCGCGTAGGTGTTGTTGAGTTCCGCGGGCTGCAGCCAGGTCACCCCGTTGCGGGCGTCGTCCTTGCGCACCGCCTCCCACTGCTCGCGCGGGTCGGGGATGGGCTTGCTGTTGCCGAGGTACGTGATCCAGGCCGTGCCCGTGTACTCGTACCCGGCGTCCGCGTCGCCCTTCCGGACGGCCTCGCGGCTGCCGATGGAGCCCTGGATGCCGGTGCGGTCGATCACCTCCGCACCGGCCGCCTCGAACGCGATGCCCATGATCGAGCCGAGGATCAGCTGCTCGGTGAACGACTTCGACGTCACCGTCAGCTGTGCCCCCTTCAGCGGCTCACCCCGCCCGATCGAGCCCGGCTTCACGTCATCGGTCATGGGGGAGCCACTGGTCAGCCCACAGCCGGAGACCGCCATCAGCAGCCCGGCTGCCACCAGCAGCCTCGCCGCCGGCAGGGCACGTACGCCGTCCTGTGGCGGCAGGTCCGCCGTCGGGCGGGTGGGGATACCGTCCCGCGCCGGCTGCCCCGCCGCCCGCAGGGCGCGTACGCCACTCCACGACCGCAGCCCCGCCGTCGGCAGTGTGGGGACGCCGTCCCGCGCCGGCTGCCCCGCTGTCGGCAGGGCGCGTACGTCACCCCTCGACCGCAGCCCCGCCGTCGGCAGTGTGGGGACGCCGTCCCGCGCCGGCTGCCCCGCTGTCGGCAGTGTGGGGACGCCGTCCCGCGCCGGCTGCCCCGCTGTCGGCAGGGCGCGTACGTCACCCCTCGCCCGCCGCCCCGCCGTCGGCAGTGTGGGGGCGCCGTCCCGCGCCAGCCGCCCCGCTGTCGACACCACAGGGGCGCCACCCCTCGCCCGCCGCCCCGCCGTCGGCAGTGCGGGAACTCCGCCCCGCGCCAGCCGCCCCGCTGTCGACACCACAGGGACGCCACCCCTCGCCCGCCGCCCCGCTGCCGACAGTGCGAAGACTCCGCCCCGCGCCAGCCACCCCGCTGTCGACACCACAGGGAAGCCGCCCCACCCCAGCCACCCCACCCCCGGCACGGCCCGCAAGCCACCCCACCACCCCACCCCCGGCACGGCCCGCAAGCCACCCCACCACCCCACCCCCGGCACGGCCCGCGAGCCACCCCACCACCGCACCCTCACCCACCCACGCCCCCTCACGACTGCAACCCCCTGGGCCGCAGCAGCAGCTCCGCGATCGACGCCAGCCAGTCCACCAGCAGCGCCAGCGCCACCGTGAGGATCGAGCCGAGTACCAGCACCGGCATCCGCTGGTTGGTGATGCCGGTCGTGATCAGTACGCCGAGGCCGCCGCCCCCGCCGAAGACCGCAAGGGTCGCCGTGCCGACGTTGAGGACCAGGGCCGTACGGACACCCGCGAGGATCAGGGGGACGGCCAGTGGCAGTTCGACCCGGCGCAGCACGCCCAGGGGGGACATGCCGATGCCGCGGGCCGCCTCCAGCAGGGTCGGATCGTTCGCCTTCAGGCCGGTGATCGTGTTCGACAGCACGGGCAGGATGGCGTAGATGATCATGCTGATCAGGGCGGCCCTGCGGCCGATGCCCAGCCAGATGACGAGGAGGGCCAGCAGGCCGATCGCCGGGGTCGCCTGGCCCATGTTGGCGAACGCCATCGCCACCGGCGTGGCCCTGCTGAACGCCCCGCGGGTCAGCAGGATGCCCAGCGGGATCGCGATGATCAGCACGAAGAACGTGGAGATCACGGTCAGCTGGATGTGCTGCCACAGGGCCTTGGAGACCTGGCCGCCCGACAGGGCGTTCCGGGAGAGCGCGTCCAGGTCGGCCTGCACGAACCAGAGCCAGGTGGCGAGCAGCAGGGCCACCAGGGCGGTGGGCAGGACGGTCAGCTTCTGCCAGCTGATGCGTGCGGGCCGGGGAGCCGGTGGCGTCCGGGGCGCCTCGGCCTTCTCCTCGGTCTTCTCCGAGACCGCCGGCTCGGACGGAACGTCCTGCACCTCGGGCGCGGTCACGCCTGCCGCTCCCCGCCGAGGCCGACCACGCCCGCGACGCCGCCGCCCTCCTGCTCCGCGTGCGTCTGCGAGGCCCGCAGCGACTCCAGTTCGTGCTGGTGCTCCAGCGCGTCGAGCCGGTCGGCCTCCAGCATCTCGTGCACGGAGTTGATGAGCGTCTCCATGTCGACGACACCCGTGTACTCGCCGTGCCGCCCGGTCACCGCCACCCGCCCCGCGTTGTCGGTGAGCACCGCCTCCAGCGCGTCCCGCAGCGTCGCGTCCCGGGTGACCGTGTCGTGCACCAGCGTCCCGGCCCGGGCCAGCGAGCCCCGGGCCCGCATCAGGTCACCCCGCCTCAGCCACTTGTAGGGGCGGCCGCGCCGGTCGAGCAGCAGGACCTCGTTGGTGCCGCCGGCCCGCAGCCGGTTGAAGATCTGCTGCAACGGGTCGTCGATCGTGACGGTCGGATAGTCGGTGACCTCCACGTCCCGTACGCGGGTCAGGTTCAGCCGCTTCAGCGCCGCCCCGGCACCCACGAACCCGGACACGAAGTCGTCCGCCGGGTTGGTGAGGATGGCCTCCGGGGTGTCGAACTGGGCGATGTGGGACCGCTCGCGCAGGACGGCGATCCGGTCGCCGATCTTGATCGCCTCGTCGAAGTCGTGGGTGACGAAGACGATCGTCTTGTGCAGCTCGTGCTGCAGCCGGATCAGCTCGTCCTGGAGATGGTCGCGGGTGATCGGGTCCACCGCCCCGAACGGCTCGTCCATCAGCAGCACCGGGGGATCGGCGGCCAGCGCCCTCGCCACGCCCACGCGCTGCTGCTGACCGCCCGAGAGCTGACGCGGGTAGCGGCCGTGGAACTCGCCGGGGTCGAGGCCCACCAGGTCGAGGAGTTCCTCGGTCCGCTCCTTGATCCGGGCCTTCGACCAGCCGATCATCTTCGGCACGAGGGCGATGTTCTGCGCGACCGTCATGTGCGGGAAGAGACCGGCCGACTGGATCGCGTAGCCGACCTGGCGGCGCAGCTTGACCGGGTCCATGTCGGTGACGTCCTCACCGTTGATGCGGATCCGGCCGCCGGTCGGCTCGATCAACCTGTTGATCATCTTGAGGGTGGTCGACTTACCGCAGCCCGAGGGGCCGACGAAGATGACGACCTCGCCCGCCTTGATCTCCATGCTCACGTTGTCCACGGCCGGCTGCGCGCTGCCGGGGAACCGCTTGGTCAGGCCCTCCAGCTCGATGGAGGCCCCGTGGTCGCCGGACTCAGGCACGGATCCCCCTGGGAATGGTCAGCCGCCCGATCAGGACGTACGCGGCGTCGAACAGCAACGCCAGGACGATGATGCCGAGCGTGCCCGCGAGGACCTGGTTGAGCGCGTTCGCGCTGCCCAGCGAGGCCAGGCCGCGGAAGATGACGTTGCCGAGGCCAGGGCCGGAGGCGTACGCCGCGATGGCCGCGATGCCCATCAGCATCTGGGTCGAGACCCGGATCCCGGTCAGGATCGGCGGCCAGGCCAGCGGCAGCTCGATCCGCAGCAGCCGGGCCGACCGGGACATCCCGATGCCCGTGGCCGCGTCCACCAGTGACGGGTCGACCCCGCGCAGGCCGACGATCCCGTTGCGGACGACCGGCAGCAGTCCGTACAGCGTCAGGGCGATCACCGTGGGCGGCACGCCGAGACCCACGATCGGGATGAGCAGACCGATCAGGGCCAGTGCCGGGACGGTCAGGATGGTGGCGGTGGTCGTGGTCGCGAGGTTCCCGGACCACTCGCTGCCGTAGGTGACGACGGCGATCAGCACCCCGATCACGGTCGCCACGACCATGCACTGGAAGACGACGCTCGCGTGCTGGTAGGCGTCCGTGAGCAGCTGTTCTTTCTGGTTGCCCAGATACTCCAGGAAGTTCACACGCGCTCACCCCACGACTCAGGTCTCCTCCGCTGCCTGCTCCACCAGCGGGATGATCCGCAGCGGAACGGGGTTCTCCATGACGATCGCCGTGGAGGCCCGGACGATGCCATCAAAACCGACGACCCGGTCGATCACACGCTGGAGATCGGCGTTGGAGCGGGCCACGAGGCGGCACATCATGTCCCCGCTGCCGGTGGTGGTGTGCAGCTCCAGCACCTCCGGCACGGTCGCCAAGTGGGCCCGTACGTCGGCTCCTTGGCCCTGCCGGATCTGGAGCGTCGCGAACGCCGTGACCGGGTAGCCGAGCGCCGCCGGATCCACCTCCGGACCAAAGCCGCGGATGACTCCGTTCGACTGAAGCCGGTCCAGCCGGGCCTGCGCCGTGCCCCGGGCCACCCCCAGCCGCCGGGACATCTCCAGCACCCCGATCCGCGGCTCCCGGGCCAGCAGCAGGATGATCCGGCCGTCCAGATGATCGATCGCCACAGCAGCCTCCCGAGGTGGTCATCCTGTACAGAAAGGCCGGTGCCACGGCCCTATTGCTGAACAGATTGCCCAGCGGAAACGCAAACTATTGCGCACCTTGCCGAGCGGGGAGACCCTGCGGCTATGACGCAGACCACACACCACACTCCCGACACCGCCCGGCAGGCCGACCCCTTCCCGGTCAAGGGAATGGACGCGGTCGTCTTCGCCGTGGGCAACGCCAAGCAGGCGGCGCACTACTACTCCACCGCCTTCGGCATGAAGCTGGTCGCCTACTCCGGACCGGAGAACGGCAGCCGCGAGACCGCTGCGTACGTCCTGGAGAACGGCTCCGCCCGCTTCGTCCTCACCTCGGTCATCAAGCCCACGAGCGACTGGGGCCACTTCCTCGCCAAGCACGTGGCCGAGCACGGCGACGGTGTCGTCGACCTCGCCATCGAGGTCCCGGACGCGCGGGCCGCGTACGCCTACGCGCTCGAGCACGGCGCCCGCTCGATCGCCGAGCCGTACGAGCGCAAGGACGAGCACGGCACCGTCGTCCTGGCCGCCATCGCCACCTACGGCGAGACCCGCCACACCCTCGTCGAGCGCTCCGGCTACGACGGCCCCTATCTGCCCGGCTATGTGGCGGCCCAGCCGATGGTCGAACCGCCCGCCCAGCGCACCTTCCAGGCGATCGACCACTGCGTCGGCAACGTCGAGCTCGGCCGGATGAACGAGTGGGTCGGCTTCTACAACAAGGTCATGGGCTTCACGAACATGAAGGAGTTCGTGGGCGACGACATCGCCACCGAGTACAGCGCGCTGATGTCGAAGGTCGTCGCCGACGGCACGCTCAAGGTCAAGTTCCCGATCAACGAGCCGGCCATCGCCAAGAAGAAGTCCCAGATCGACGAGTACCTGGAGTTCTACGGCGGCGCGGGTGTGCAGCACATCGCGCTCAACACCAACGACATCGTGCAGACGGTCCGCACCATGCGCACGGCCGGCGTCGAGTTCCTGAACACGCCCGACTCCTACTACGACACCCTGGGGGAGTGGGTCGGCGAGACCCGCGTCCCGATCGACACCCTGCGCGAGCTGAAGATCCTCGCCGACCGCGACGAGGACGGCTACCTGCTGCAGATCTTCACCAAGCCGGTCCAGGACCGTCCGACCGTCTTCTTCGAGATCATCGAGCGCCACGGCTCGATGGGCTTCGGCAAGGGCAACTTCAAGGCCCTCTTCGAGGCGATCGAACGCGAGCAGGCCCGCCGCGGCAACCTGTAGCCCGATCGCCCCCTGAGACGGTGCGGGTGTCACGGGGCACCCGCACCCTCTCATTCCCCTTCCGGCTCCGGGCCCATCACCGGCACCTCCGTGTCCGGCGGCTCACCCAGCGCCTCCATCGCCGCCCGCGCCGCGGGCACCTGCAGCGGCGAGAAGTGCGGGTTGATCCGCAGTGCCTCCGCGAGGTGCCGCCGGGCCGGCCCGTACCGCTCCAGCTCTCGCTCGATCATGCCGCGGTGATACATGTACGCCGCGCTGCGCACCCCGCCCGAGTGCTTCTCCTCCGTCGCCCGCACCGCGAACGCCAGCGCCTCCTCATGCTCCCCGGCCCGGTGCAGCGCCCACCCCAGCGCGTCGGCCACCGCCGTCCCCGGCTGCCGCTGCCACTCCGCGCGCAACCGCCGTACCGCGGCCTTCGGATCGCCGTGGTCCGCCTCGAACTGCCCCAGCACCAGCTCCTCGTCGGCACCGGCCGCGGTCGCCTCGCGCACCCCCTCCCGCAGCAGGTCGTACTGCACCCGGGCCGCCTCCGGCATCTCCAGCGACTCGTACAACTCGCCCAGCTCCAGGGCGTACTGCGGACACGGCTGCTTGGCGAGCGCCACCCGGTAGGCGTTCAGCGCCTCCGTCGTCCGGCCCAGGGCCGCCAGCGCCCGGCCCTGCCCGGCCTGCGCGGCCCGCTGGTCCGGGTCGAGACGCACCGCCTCCTGGAAGTGCCGCAGCGCGTCCTCGAGGTCCCCGCGCTCCCAGGCCAGCTGCCCGGCCCGCTCCAGATAGGCCGCCCGCTCGGCCGGGGCCCGCGCGGCCGCCGCCGCGTCCGCCAGCGAGGCCGCCGCGTCCTCCCGCCGGCCGTGGTCCCGGTAGACGGCGGCGGCCCGCGCCAGCACGGCGGGCCCGGAGCGCAGCTCCGTCAGCCGGTCCAGCGCCCGCTCGGCCGCCTGGTGCGCGCCCAGCCCGGTGTAGGCGTCGATGAGCAGCGGATACGTCGTCCAGCGCCGCGGCTGGAGCTTCAGCGCCGCCTCACCCCACTGGCGTGCGGCGGGGAAATCCCGGCGGGCGTTGGCCAGCGCCGCGAGACCGGCCAGGGCACGGGCGTTCCGCTTCGGCCGCACCTTCAGCGACGTACGCAGCGCCTTCTCGGCACGCGGGTAGTACGCCGGGTCCGCCAGCCGCCGCCCCTGCTCCACATAGGCGCCACCGAGCACCGCCCAGGACCGCGCGTCCTTCGGGTGCGTCCGCAGCCGCTTCTCCCGCGTGTCGATCAGCTCCGCCAGGCCGGGCAGCGCGGCCGGCACGCCGCGGGCGACCGCCGCCATGGCCTGCGCCCCGGGCGACGGCGGAGCGGGCGGGGCGGGCCGGTCCCACGGCACCAGCACCAGCACCCCGCCGAGCACGGCACATCCCGCGACGGACGCGATCAGCACATGCCGACGCCGCACCCGCCGGCTGCGAAAGGGGTGTTTCGAACTCCTGCTCTCCTGTCGCTCCGGGCCCTCCTGATGGTTCTCCATGGCGCTCACTGTGCGTCAGTACGACGACCACACCCGGGCAGGCGAAGGGTGCCGCGGACGGGGTTCACACCGATGGCCCCGGGTGCGAACCTGTGATCATGAGCCGTATCGAAGCGCGCAGCCCCGAGGACACCGAAACGACGGGCAACCTGGTCGACCTCCTGCTCGGCGGCCTCCCCGCCGACGCGGTTCTCACCGACTCCGATGTCACGGCCTCCTACGCCAACGACATGGCGAGCTTCTGCCCGGCCGGCACCCCGGCCGTGGTCGTGCTGCCCCGTACGACCGAGCAGGTCCAGCACGTGATGCGCACCGCCACCGCCCTGCGCGTCCCGGTCGTCCCGCAGGGCGCCCGCACCGGACTGTCCGGAGCCGCGAACGCCTCCGACGGCTGCATCGTGCTCTCCCTGACGAAGATGGACCGGATCCTGGAGATCAACCCGGTCGACCGCATCGCCGTCGTCGAGCCCGGCGTGATCAACGCCGCCCTGTCCCGGGCCGTCGGCGAACACGGCCTGTACTACCCGCCGGACCCCTCCAGCTGGGAGATGTGCACCATCGGCGGCAACATCGGCACGGCCTCGGGCGGCCTGTGCTGCGTGAAGTACGGCGTGACCGCCGAGTACGTCCTCGGCCTGGACGTCGTGCTGGCCGACGGGCGGCTCATGTCCACCGGCCGCCGCACCGCCAAGGGCGTCGCCGGGTACGACCTCACCCGGCTGTTCGTCGGCTCCGAGGGCTCGCTCGGCATCGTCGTACGGGCCGTCCTCGGGCTGCGCCCCAAGCCGCCCGAGCAGCTGGTGCTGGCCGCCGAGTTCTCCTCCGCTGCCGCCGCCTGCGACGCCGTGTGCCGTGTCATGGAGGGCGGCCACGTCCCGTCACTCCTCGAACTCATGGACCGTACGACGGTCAAGGCCGTCAACGACCTGGCGCAGATGGGCCTGCCGGAGAGCACGGAAGCGCTGCTCCTGGCCGCGTTCGACACCACGGCCCCGGCCGCCGACCTCGCCGCCGTCGGCGCGCTGTGCGAGGCCGCCGGCGCCACCCAGGTCGTACCGGCCGACGACGTGGCCGAGTCCGAACTGCTGCTCCAGGCGCGGCGGCTGTCGCTCACCGCGCTGGAGGCCGTCAAGGGCGTGACGATGATCGACGATGTGTGCGTGCCCCGCTCCCGGCTCGCAGAGATGCTCGAAGGGGTCGACCGGATCGCCGAGAAGTACCGGCTCACCATCGGGGTCGTCGCCCATGCGGGCGACGGCAACACCCACCCGACCGTGTGTTTCGACGCGGCGGACCCCGACGAGTCCCGGCGCGCCCGCGAGTCCTTCGACGAGATCATGGCCCTCGGCCTGGAACTCGGCGGCACCATCACCGGCGAGCACGGCGTCGGCGTCCTGAAGAAGGAGTGGCTGGCGCGCGAGATCGGCCCCGTCGGGCTGGAGATGCAGCGGGCCGTCAAGCAGGCCTTCGACCCGCTGGGCATCCTCAACCCGGGCAAGCTGTTCTGACCCGCCCCCTCTCACTGGGCGAGCAACTGGTCCAGCTCGTCGTCGAGACCGAGCTGTTCACCCTCCGCCCCCGGCGGAACCACCCGCAGCGTGCGCTCCAGCCACGCCGACACCTGGGCCGCCGGGGCCTCCAGCAGGGCGTCCCCGTCGGGTGAACTCAGTCCCATCAGCACGACGCCGCGCCCCTCGGACTTCGCCGGCCACACCCGCACGTCCCCCTGCCCGCACGGCCGGAACACGCCCTCCACGAGCAGCTCGCGGGCGAACGTCCAGTGCACCGGGTGCTGGGTGTCGATGTGGAAGGTGACGTGGACGGCGTACGGATCGTCGGTGAGATACCCGAGCCGGGCCGGCACCGGGATCCTGCGCTCCGGCGACAGGACGAGTCTCAGCTCCAGCTCCCGCTCCACAACGGTGTGCATAGCGGTCTTCCCTTCTCCTGACGGCTGCCCGTGAGGGCCGGTCAGGGAGGGAGAGCGGGTGGGGGCGTCCGCATTACGCGGCTTGCCGGAAGTTTTTTCGCTTTTTCGCCGCGTAGCACATCGGTGCTCGAATGGGGTGGGTCCGGTGGGAGCGGCCGTGGGGCTTGCGCTCGTCTGATAGATGTGGAGGCCCCCAGTTGACCCCCGAGCAGATACGGGACCGACGGACATGAGCGCCCCAACCCCGGCCCCCGGTGACGACCGGCCCCGCGAAGGGTATTACCCGGACCCGTCCATTCCTGGATATGTCCGGTACTGGAACGGTGCCTCCTGGGTGCCGGGCACCAGCCGTCCGGCGCCCAAGGACGGCGAGACGCTCGCGCCGCCGCCCGGTGCGGGGTCCGGCTCCGCCGCCTCGGTCGAGGAGACCGGCCCGCACTTCTTCGACGAGGACCCGGCCGACCCCGCCCAGGAGCCGTCGGCCGCCGACGCCCAGCACGGCAGTCGTCCCGAACCCGCGACCGCCTGGGGCGCCGACCGCTCCCGCCAGTCCGGCTTCGGCGGCGACCAGGACCGCCGCGTCTCATGGGGCGCCCCGCAGGGAGCACAAGGGGCCGCCGCCGCGCCGGGGTCCGACCCCAGAGTGCCGCACGCCGACCGGGGGCCGCACGCCGACCGCGGGCCGGACGGCGAGTCCGGCGGCCGGCAGGCGGACGCCGCGGCAGCCGGCAGCACCTTCGTCTTCCGCCGCCCGACGGGGAAGTCCGGGGGCGGGGCGGCGGCATCCGCCGACGTTCCCGACGAGGGCACGATGACGTTCCGCGCGGTCTCGCCGCGCCAGGGCACGGGGAGCCCGGCGCCTGGTTCCGGCGCGCAGGGCGGTCCGGCGGCCTCCGACGGTGGTGCGGGGGCCGGGGGCTTCGGGCCGGCCGGCGGTGGCCCGGCGGGGCCCGCCTTCGGCGCGCAGCCCGGGGCGGCCGGTCCCGGGGCCAACGCGGGGTCGTCCGGCTTCGGTGCCGGCAAGGCGGCCGCCGCCCGGGCCGCCGCCGCGCAGGCGGGAGCCCAGTCCTCCGCGGCCGCCCCGACGGCGCTGTCCGGGCCCCAGGCGGCCCCCACCGTTCCCCCGCAGTCCGGCGGACCCCAGCAGGGAGCCACCCCCCTCAGCGCGGGCCCGGGCGGGGGTCAGTCGTCCTGGGCGCAGCAGGTGCACCGGCTCGCCGGAACCGGCGACGAGCAGCCCGTCGCGCCCTGGAAGCCGCCGACCGAGGACTTCTTCCAGGCGGCCGCCCGGCGCCAGGCCGAGGCCCGCCCCGCCGGGCTCGGCAAGCGCCTGGCCGCCCGATTGCTGGACACCGTCGTCCTCCTGGGCGTCACCGCCGCGGCCGCCGTACCGCTCGGCACCATGGCGATCGACCACGTCAACGAGAAGATCGACGCGGCCAAGCTCTCCGGCGAGACCGTCACGGTCTGGCTGCTCGACGGCACCACGTCGGTCTACCTCGGCATCATCGTGGCCGTCCTGCTGCTCGTCGGTGTCGTCTCCGAGGTGCTGCCCACCGCCAAGTGGGGCCGCACCCTCGGCAAGAGGCTGATGGGTCTCGAGGTGCGGGACATCGAGGGCCACGAGGCCCCGGACTTCGGCTCCGCCCTGCGCCGCTGGCTGGTCTACAGCGTGCCCGGGCTGCTCGTCGTCGGGATCGTCGGCGTCGCCTGGTGCCTCTTCGACAAGCCGTGGCGCCAGTGCTGGCACGACAAGGCCGCCCATACGTTCGTGGCGGGCTGAGTACCTCGTACGGCCGTCTGCCGGATGCGGAGGCGGGGGGTTCGCGGTCGACTCGGGCCATGAGCAGTGAACCGCCCCCCGGCTCCGGGCAGCAGCCCCCGGAAGACGACCCGTTCAGGAAGCGGCCCCCGAACGAGCCGCCCGGTGGGGGCGCGGGCTCGCCCTACGGCAGCGAACCCCCGCCGTACCAGGGCGGCGGCGGTCCGTCCGGTGGTCCAGGCGGCGGCCCCTACGGCGGGGATCCGTACGGCGGCGGCTCCTACCCCACCGACCCCCTCGCCGGCATGCCCCCGCTGGCCGACAGCGGCAAGCGCACGCTCGCCCGCGTCATCGACATGATCCTGGTGGGTGTCGTCGTCTGGCTGGTCACCTGGGGCTTCGACGTCAACGAGTACGACGTGGACAGCGACCGCATCGAGGTCGGCAAGTCCTTCTGGCAGTCGGGGGTCGCCGCCGTCCTGTACATCGCCTACGACACGATCCTGACCGCCAGGACCGGCCAGACCCTCGGCAAGAAGCTGCTGCACCTGCGCGTGGCCAACCTCGACAACGGCGCCACGCCCTCCGTGCAGAACTCGCTGATGCGCGCCGCGGTGCTGTGGATCCCGTTCGCCTTCTGCTGCGCCTGTGTCTGGACAGCGGTCTGCGGCGGCTGGAGCTTCTTCGACCGGCCCTACAAGCAGGGCCTGCACGACAAGGCGGCCAAGTCGGTCGTGGTCAGCACCGGTTGAGGCGGTCGCGTCACTGCGGAGCGGGATCAGCCGGCGGTCAGGAGGCGGCCCGCTCGCGCACCGGCTCCGGGGCCGGGGCCGGCGCGGGGACCGAGGCCCGCAGGGGTTCCACGGGGGCGGGCTGTTCCACCGTGGTGCGGCGTTTGCCGGGCAGCGGCACCGTCATGGCGACCAGCAGCCCGAGGGCGAGCGCCGCGAGGGCGATGATCGCGACCCCCACACCCGAACTCGTCTGTGACAGCAGCAGCATGGCGAGGGTCGAGAAGATCACGGTGCACGAACCGTAGGCGAGCTGTGCGGCAGTCGGACGGGGCATGGCCATCATGTCCTCGAAAGTGGGGGTCCACGGGGGTGTCGGCCTGGCTTTCCGCCGCTTACCGAGCGTTCCGCCAAGTGACATTCTCAGGGGCAGGGTGCCCGAGCGGAACCGCCGGTAAGCGTGACCTAATCAACAGGTCCGGAGCACAGGGGGCGCACGGGGTCATGGCGTCCACCCAGTGGACATATGCGCGCGCCTGCTGCCAGATGGGCATGCGGTTGGTTGTCCGCAAAACGAACGTGGACTCCGCATAGTGCACTTGACCTGTCCAAGTCAAGGTCTGTCTTTTCTGCTTAACCTCTAGTCAAATGTCGTCACTTGACTACACGCGTTGATCACGCGCGCGCGGACTCCGGCACATACGAGACCCCTTCCCCCGCGCGCTCGAACGCGGGGGAGGAACTCAAGTGACCAGTAGACCCTGGACGTTCAGAGCGGCCGCCATCGGTGTGGCGCTCGCGGCGGCCACCGCCACCGTCTCCACCTACGCGGTGGCGCAGGCCGACGACGCCTCCGCTCCCCGGTCCACCACCGTGGACCGGCACGACCCGGCGGAGCACAAGCACGACGAGCACAACCTCGAAGGCCCGCTGAGCAAGACCCAGGAGGCTCAGCGCCAGGAGGCCCTGAACCAGGTCATATCCGGCAAGTCCACGGTCAAGAACCGTGAGGGCTCCAAGGTCGTCCAGCTCAAGAGCAAGAAGGGCGACAGCAAGTACGTCGAGCTCGGCCGCGAGAAGACCGACAAGATCTTCACGATCCTGGTCGAGTTCGGCGACGAGATCGACAGCAAGTACGGCGGCACCCCGGGCCCGCTGCACAACAAGATAGCCAAGCCGGACCGCAAGAAGGACAACTCCACGGCCTGGCGGGCGGACTACAACCAGAAGTACTTCGAGGACCTCTACTTCGGCACCGGCAAGAACACCGAGTCGGTCAAGAAGTACTACGAGAAGCAGTCCTCCGGCCGCTACTCGGTCGAGGGTGAGGTCTCCGACTGGGTCAAGGTCCCCTACAACGAGGCCCGTTACGGCAACAACGCCTGCGGTGACACCAACTGCCCGAGCGTGTGGAACGTCGTCAGCGACGGTCTGAACGCGTGGGTCGCCCAGCAGAAGGCGGCCGGCAAGACCGACGCCGAGATCAAGGCGGACGTCAAGAAGTACGACCAGTGGGACCGCTACGACTTCGACGGCGACGGCGACTTCAACGAGTCCGACGGCTACATCGACCACTTCCAGGTCGTGCACGCCGGTGAGGACGAGTCCGCGGGCGGCGGCGTACAGGGCACCGACGCGATCTGGGCCCACCGCTGGTACGCCTTCGGCACCGACGCCGGAGCCACCGGCCCCGCGGACAACAAGCTGGGCGGCGCGAAGATCGGCGACACCGGCATCTGGGTCGGCGACTACACCGTCCAGCCGGAGAACGGCGGACTCGGCGTCTACGCCCACGAGTACGGCCACGACCTCGGTCTGCCGGACCACTACGACACCACCGGCGCCGGCGACAACTCCACCGGCTTCTGGACCCTGATGTCCTCCGGCTCCTGGCTCGGCACCGGCAAGAACGAGATCGGTGACCTGCCCGGCGACATGACCGCCTGGGACAAGCTCCAGCTGGGCTGGCTCAAGTACGACACCGCGAAGGCCGCGACGAACTCGTGGCACAAGCTGGGTGTCGCCGAGTACAACACGAAGCACAAGCAGGGCCTCGTGGTGGAGCTGCCCAAGAAGAAGGTCACCACCGAGATCGTGGAGCCCGCGCAGGGCGCCACGCAGTGGTGGAGCGGCAGCGGCGACAACCTCAAGAACTCGCTGACCCGTTCGGTCGACCTCACCGGCAAGAAGTCGGCGTCGCTGACCCTCGACGGCTGGTACGACATCGAGGCCAACTACGACTACCTCTACGCCGAGGTGTCGACCGACGGCGGCGCCAACTGGACCGCGCTCGACGGCACGGTGGACGGTCAGCCGATCCCGCGTGACGGCAGCGACAAGCCGGCGCTGACCGGCACGGTCGACGCGTACAAGAAGCTGGCGTTCCCGCTGGACGCCTACGCGGGCAAGAAGATCGACCTGCGCTTCCGCTACCAGACCGACGGCGGCGTGGCCCAGAAGGGCTTCACGGCCGACCGCATCACCGTGACCGCCGACGGTGCCGCGGTCTTCTCCGACGACGCCGAGTCCGCGGACGCGGCCTGGAAGGCGAACGGCTTCGCCCGCATGGGCGCGTCCTTCACCAAGGACTACGCGCAGTACTACCTCGCGGAGAACCGCCAGTACGTGTCGTACGACAAGACCCTCAAGGTCGGCCCGTACAACTTCGGCTTCTCCAAGACCCGTCCGGACTGGGTGGAGCACTACGCGTACCAGAACGGCCTGTTGATCTGGAAGTGGGACACCTCCCAGCAGGACAACAACACCAGCGTCCACCCGGGCACGGGTCTGCTGCTGCCCGTCGACTCGCACCCGAAGGCCATGAAGTGGTCCGACGGCACGCTGATGCGCAACCGGATCCAGGCCTACGACTCGCCCTTCAGCCTGTACGGCACGGACGGCATCACGCTGCACAACGCGGACGTCGCGACCAAGATCAAGTCGTCGAAGGGGGTGTCGGTCTTCAACGACCGGAAGAACACCTACTACGACGAGTCGAACAAGACCGGCGGCGTCAAGATCACTGACACCAACACCAAGATCAAGATCATCAAGGAGGCGAAGGACGGCTCGACGATCGAGCTCGAGGTCGCCCCCGCGGCGAAGTAAGACGCGTTTTCCCAGCTCAGAGCATGATCGGCGGTGACCCCCTGGCGGGTCACCGCCGATCCGTGTTTAGGTGCGTCCTGTGGTTCTCTTATTGACACCGACCGACACGGGGGGATGACCGCATGGCCGCAGGAGGCTTCTGCAAGCTGCCGAACGGCACGGTGGTGGTGGCACTGAACCTGCCCCGCCCCGCCGCCGACGGCCCCGGCGCCGTCCGCGTGCTCGTCCACTCGGCCAACCGCGCCCGAGCCCTGACCAGGCTCCGAAACCTGGGTCTGCGGGCGGTCTACCTGCGCGGCAACGCCGCCCCACCGACCCCCGACGAGATCACGGCGGTCCTCCACCACCCCGACGGCCTCATATGGCGCACGGCCCCTGACAACGGTGTCCTGTCCCCGGACCTCACCACGGAACTGTGGCGCCCGATCAGATCCCTCCTGAGACGCCCGACGGCCCAGACCTGACGCCAAGCCCCTCCCGCCCGCCTCACGGATTGGGAGCGGGCCCACGCGCGCCCGGCTACCCGCCGGCCGGGCGTCCGCCACGGCCATGGTCGGTACCGGAAGCACTGGGGCTCGGCCCCGCGGTGGGACATGGCCCGCCCGGGGCTACAGGGCCCTGGCGGCTCGCCGACCCCAGCCGGACGGCCCCTTGCCCGGTGGCCCGTGGCCTCCCGCGACAGACCCCGGGCCGGGATGCCCTCGCTGAGGCCCGGCCCACGGTCGGATGGGCCCCTGCCGGGGCCCGCCGGGCGTCTGGCGGCGGCCCCACCGGGCGTGATCCCACCGCCAGGGCACGGCGCCCAGGTGGGACCTGCCCCACCTGGGCCTGCCGGTGGTTCGGCCGAGTGTGATCATTCCGCCGATCCGGCCGGTTACGCCCCCCCGCCCGGGCCCGCCTCGCGGCCCGTTCGGCCCGCGCGCCCGCCGGGGCGACGGCGGACATGGCCGGCCGGCAGCCAAGGCCCACGGGCGGTTCCGGTCCGGGGCGGGCTCGTGGCTCGCCCGCTCCCTACAGGACGACCGGCTTCCCGGACAGCTCCACGCCCGCCTCGCGCAGCTCCTCCAGGGCCCGCTCGGTGGTCTCCTGGGAGACGCCTGCCGTCAGGTCCAGGAGGACGTGGGTGCGGAAGCCCTCCCGGGCCGCGTCCAGGGCCGTGGCGCGGACGCAGTGGTCCGTGGCGATGCCGACCACGTCCACCTCGGTCACCTCGCGGGAGCGGAGCCAGTCGGCCAGGCTCGTGCCGTTCTCGTCCGTTCCCTCGAAGCCGCTGTACGCCGCCGAGTACGCCCCCTTGTCGAACACGGCATCGATCGAACCGGAAGCGACCGCGGGGGCGAAGTTGGGGTGGAAGCCGACGCCCTCCGTGCCCGCGACGCAGTGCGCGGGCCAGGAGTGGACGTAGTCCGGGTTCGTGGAGAAGTGGCCGCCGGGAGCGATGTGGTGGTCGCGGCTGGCCACGACGTGCTGGTAGCCGGACCCGGCCGCCTGCCCGATCAGCTCCGTGACGGCGGCAGCCACATCGGCACCGCCGGACACCGCGAGGCTGCCTCCCTCGCAGAAGTCGTTCTGCACGTCTACGACGATCAAGGCGCGGCGCATGGTCGGTGTCCTTCGGCTATGAGGTCGGCAAGCCCGGCCGGTGAACGTCCGAGCCTATTGACAAGGAGGAGAGGGCGGGAGGGGGTACGGGTCGGCGCACAGCGGCACACCGCAATTAGCTACCCGAGGCCCCGTGCGCGTACTCCGTCGGAAGGACAGGCTCCCCGCGCGAGAGCTGCGTCGCCGACATCGGAAGCCCCGCGCGAGCGGCCGCGTGCCGGTCGCGGACCGCGTCCAGCGGCTCACGGGCCACGACCTCACCACCCTTGACCAGCTCCACCAGCAGCTGCCGGTCCGCGAGCCCGGCCGGCACCGGCCCCGTGCCGATCACCTCGGCCTCGGCGACCCCGTACGCGTCCAGCCGCCGCGCGGCCCACTTGCGCCCGCCCACCGACGTCTTGCCCCCGGTCGACTTCTTCGCCACCGGTATCAGCGGCGCCCTCGGGTCGGTGGACTCGGCCCGCGCGACGAGCTTGTAGACCATCGAGGACGTCGGATGCCCGGAGCCGGTCACCAGCTGCGTACCGACGCCGTACGCGTCCACCGGCGCCGCCGCCAGCGAGGCGATCGCGTACTCGTCCAGGTCCGAGGTCACGACGATCTTCGTACCGGTCGCCCCCAGCTCGTCCAGCTGCTGCCGCACCCGGTGCGCCACCAGCAGCAGATCGCCGGAGTCGATCCGCACGGCCCCCAGGTCGGTGCCCGCGACCTCCACGGCCGTGCGCACGGCCTCGGCGACGTCGTACGTGTCGACGAGCAGGGTCGTGCCCCGCCCCAGCGTGTCCACCTGGGCCTGGAAGGCGTCCCGCTCGCTGTCGTGCAGCAGAGTGAAGGCGTGCGCGGAGGTGCCGACGGTCGGGATGCCGTAGCGGAAACCGGCGGCGAGGTCGGAGGTGGTCGCGAAGCCGCCGACGTACGCGGCCCGGGAGGCCGCCACCGCCGCCAGCTCGTGCGTGCGCCGGGCGCCCATCTCGATCAGCGGCCGGCCACCGGCGGCCGACGACATCCGCGAGGCCGCCGCGGCGATCGCCGAGTCGTGGTTGAGGATCGACAGGATCACGGTCTCCAGTAGCACGCACTCGGCGAAGGTGCCCTCGACCCGCATGATCGGCGAGCCCGGGAAGTACACCTCACCCTCGGGGTAGCCCCAGATGTCCCCGCTGAAGCGGTAGCCGGCGAGCCATTCGAGGGTCTGCTCGTCCACGATCTCCCGCTCGCGCAGGAAGCCGAGGACGCCCGGGTCGAAGCGGAAGTTCTCCACCGCGTCCAGCACCCGCCCGGTGCCCGCCACGACGCCGTAGCGGCGCCCGTTCGGCAGCCTCCGGGTGAAGACCTCGAACACGCTCCGCCGCTCGGCCGTGCCCGCCGCGAGCGCGGCCCGCAGCATCGTCAGCTCGTACTGGTCCGTGAAGAGCGCCGTCGAGGGAACGTCCACCGGCAGCCCAAGGTCCGCTGTGTTCATGGCGAGATCGTACCCCCATTTCGTCAGTCTGACGATTGTGTCTCCGGGCGACGCGATCGCCTTGCCCCCAGGCCCGTTTGTGCGACTACCCCCCTCGGGTGGCAGCATGGGCATGTGACGTCACCCGCACCCCTGGAGATCGAACGCACCGAGTCGGCGGAGGAGGTCTTCGCCGTCCCCGAGCCGGACCTTCCCTGGGTCACCATCGTCCACAACGACCCGGTCAACCTCATGAGCTATGTGACGTACGTCTTCCAGACGTATTTCGGCTACTCCAAGGACAAGGCCACCAAGCTCATGATGGACGTCCACCACAAGGGCCGGGCGGTCGTCTCCAGCGGCAGCCGCGAGGAGATGGAGCGCGACGTGCAGGCCATGCACGGCTACGGCCTGTGGGCCACTCTCCAGCAGGACCGCAAGTAGCCAGCAGCCCGCCCAGCAGCGAAAAGGCGTTCATGCCCGGAACCTTCGAACCGCTTCCCGGCGGCGGCGCGGCCGTCGCCCTCGACGACGTCGAGATCTCCATCATCCGGTCGCTGGCCGTCCAGCTCCTGGAGCTCATCGGCCCCGGCCCCGCCGAGGACGCCCCCGACGACCCGCTCGCCGAGCTGTTCGCGGACGGCCCGAGCGAGCCGCCGACCGACCCGGTGCTCAAGCGGCTCTTCCCGGACGCCTACAGCGACCCCGAGCAGCCCGCCTCGCCCCGGGACGCCGAGGAGCAGCGGGCGTACTCCTCCGAGTTCCGCCGCTACACCGAGAACGACCTGCGGGCCGGCAAGCGGGGCAGCGCCCTCGCGGTGATCCGCTCCCTGGACGCGCTCCCCTCGGCCTCGGCCGGTGAGGGCGGGGCCGTGCTGAAGCTGTCGCCGGAGGAGTCGCAGCAGTGGCTGGGTGCCCTGAACGATCTGAGGCTCGCGATCGGCTCGCGGCTGGAAATCACCGATGAGGAGGACAGTGATCTCCTCTATCGCCTCCCGGACGAGGACCCGCGCAAGCCGATGGTGATGGCCTATCTGTGGCTGGGTGGACTCCAGGAGACGCTGGTCGGAACGCTGATGCCTTGATCAGTGAACGCTGATGCCCTGGTCAGTGCAGGTCCTGTGACCGGCGGGTGACCGATCGGTGTTCGCTCAGAGGACACTCAAATCCGGATAACGATCGCGTCACCGCGCCCGCCTTCTATGCCGTCTTCGGCTGCGCTTTGTCCGGTTCTCCCTGTGCGGTGCGTCACAAATCAGCCATGTGATCAATGTTGCGGCCGTGATAAATCTTCACGACCGCCCGGCCGACACCACCCGAATGTTCGGCCGGGTGCGCCACCGAGCCGACAACCGTCGGCCAGGCACGAGCGGCCCTCCGGGGCCCGCTCAGCTCCATCATTCCGGGGGGATCGAGACCCGATCCGAGGCCGACGCGAGGCCCGGGTCGGCATGGAGAAAGGGCGCACCACACATGACCTCTGCGCAGGTCGACACGGAAAACGTCCCCGAAGAGGGGTACGAGCGCGGACTCGGCAGCCGTCAGGTCCAGATGATCGCCATCGGCGGCGCCATCGGCGTCGGCCTGTTCATGGGCGCCGGGGCGAACATCGCCAAGGCCGGGCCCAGCATCATCCTGATGTACGCCCTCGCGGGCGTCGTCATCTTCTTCATCATGCGGGCCCTGGGCGAACTGCTCCTCTACCGGCCCGTCTCCGGCTCCTTCGCCGAGTACGCCCGCGAATTCCTCGGCCCGTTCTTCGGGTTCGTCACGGGCTGGACGTACTGGCTCATGTGGGTGGTCACCGGCATGGCCGAACTCACGGCCGCCGCGATCTACATCCACTTCTGGTTCCCGGAGATCCCGCAGTGGGTCAGCGCCTTGGTGTTCCTGGTGGTGCTCTTCGGCGTCAACCTGATCTCCGTCAAGATCTTCGGCGAGGTCGAGTTCTGGTTCTCGATGATCAAGGTCACGGCCATCATCGGCATGATCGTCATCGGCCTCGGCGTGCTCACCCTCGGCTTCTCCGACGCCGGTGACACCGCCACCGTCTCCAACCTCTGGGCGCACGACGGCTTCTTCCCGAACGGCATCGGCTCCAGCCTGATGACGCTCCAGGGCGTCATGTTCGCCTACCTCGCCGTCGAGCTCGTCGGCGTCACCGCGGGCGAGTCCGAGAACCCCGAGAAGACCCTGCCCAAGGCCATCAACACCCTGCCCTGGCGCATCATCGTCTTCTACGTCGGCGCGCTGCTGGTGATCCTCTCCGTCGTCAAGTGGACCGAGTTCTCCGAGGGCGAGAGCCCGTTCGTCCACGCGTTCGGCGAGATCGGCATCCCGCTCGCCGCGGGCATCGTCAACTTCGTGGTGCTCACCGCGGCCCTGTCGTCCTGCAACTCGGGCATGTACTCGACCGGCCGGATGCTGCGCGACCTGGCCTCCAACAGCGAGGCGCCGCAGGCGTTCGGCAAGCTCAACGCCCGCAAGACGCCCGCCGTCGGCATCACGGTCTCCGTGGCGCTCATGGGCATCGGCGTCGTCCTGAACTACGTCGTCCCGGAGAAGGCGTTCCTCTACGTCACCTCCGTCGCCACCGCGGCCGGCATCTGGACCTGGATGATGATCCTCGTCAGCCACATCCGCTACCGCGCCGCGGTCGACGCGGGCCGGCTGCGCGCCTCGTCCTTCCCCGCCCCCGGCGGAGCGCTCTTCAGCTGGGTCGCGCTCGTCTTCCTCATCGGCGTGACCTGCATGATCGCGTACGACAAGGACGCGCGGGTCTGCCTGTACGTCGCCGCCGGCTGGGCCGTCGCCCTCGGTATCGGCTGGGCGGTCCTCAAGAGCCGCAACCCGCAGATCGCCGAGCGCCGCGACCCGGACTTCGAGAAGGTCGGCTGACGAAGCCCGCCGGAACCGAACCAGCCAGGACGCCCAGCGGCAGGGAGTACTCGTGGCACTCCCTGCCGCTGCCGCTCAGGGCGTCCGGCATATGGGCCGTTCCGTACCAACCCTCGGTACGGAACGGCCCTTCTGCTTATCCTGACCAGCATGCTGACCATCACCCAGGCCCTCGTCGACCAGATCGTCGCCCACGCGCGCAAGGACCACCCCGACGAGGCGTGCGGCGTGATCGCGGGCCCCGAGGGCTCGGACCGCCCCGAGCGCTTCATCCCGATGCTGAACGCGGCCATGTCGCCCACGTTCTACGAGTTCGACTCCGGCGACCTGCTCAAGCTCTACCGCGAGATGGACGACCGCGACGAGGAGCCGGTGGTCATCTACCACTCCCACACGGCGACCGAGGCCTACCCCTCCCGCACCGACATCTCCTACGCGAACGAGCCGGGCGCCCACTACGTCCTCGTCTCCACCGCCGACACCGACGGGGCCGGCGAGTTCCAGTTCCGCTCGTTCCGTATCGTCGAGGGCGAGGTCACGGAGGAAGAGGTCCAGGTCGTCGAGGCGTACTGAGCGGGCCTGAGCAGCGCGGTCTCACTCCCCGGCCCGCAACCGTCCGCGATGTGGGATCACATTCCAGTACCCGGACCGGGAATCGATACGATGACCCCATGGTTTTCCACGACGTGAGCGACAAGACGCCGGGCGAGCTGCTCGTGGCGCGGCTGCACGTCGACCTGTGCAGGCTCGCCAGCGCCATCTGTTGACGCAGGTCCCTGCCGCCGTACGGCCGTGAGCCGCGGCGTTGCACACCGCACAACCCGCTGTTCCTGCGCTGCCGCGCGCCCCGACTGACTACTCCCGACAGGAGCCCTGAAGCCATGGCCATCGAGGTCCGCATCCCGACCATCCTCCGCACGTACACCGACGGTCAGAAGGCGGTGGAGGCCAGCGGTGACACCCTCGCCGAGCTGTTCACCGACCTCGAGACCCGGCACGCGGGCATCCAGGCCCGCATCGTCGACGGCGACCAGCTGCGCCGCTTCGTCAACGTGTACCTGAACG
This sequence comes from Streptomyces sp. NPDC040589, assembly GCF_055594445.1. Classification (NCBI taxonomy): domain Bacteria; kingdom Bacillati; phylum Actinomycetota; class Actinomycetes; order Kitasatosporales; family Streptomycetaceae; genus Streptomyces; species Streptomyces sp. NPDC040589. The sequence goes on from NZ_JBVIWP010000003.1 coordinate 139,029, forward strand.
ACGAGGACGTGCGCTTCCTCGACGGCATCAACACCAAGCTGTCGGACGGCGACAACGTCACGATCCTGCCGGCCGTGGCCGGCGGCATGGTCTGATCACCGATGCGCTACGACTCACCCCTGGCCGCGGTAGGCAACACCCCCCTGGTGCGCCTGCCGCGGCTGTCGCCGTCCCCCGACGTCCGTATCTGGGCGAAGCTGGAGGACCGCAACCCGACCGGCTCGGTCAAGGACCGTCCGGCCCTGCACATGATCGAACAGGCGGAGAAGGACGGCCGCCTGACCCCGGGCTGCACCATCCTGGAGCCCACCTCGGGCAACACCGGCATCTCGCTGGCCATGGCGGCGAAGCTCAAGGGCTACCGCATCGTCTGCGTGATGCCGGAGAACACCTCCCAGGAGCGCCGGGACCTGCTGGCCATGTGGGGCGCCGAGATCGTCTCCTCCCCGGCCGCGGGCGGTTCCAACACCGCCGTGCGCGTCGCCAAGGAACTCTCCGCCGAGCACCCGGACTGGGTGATGCTGTACCAGTACGGCAACCCGGACAACGCGGGCGCCCACTACGCGACGACGGGCCCGGAGATCCTCGCCGACCTGCCCTCCGTCACCCACTTCGTGGCGGGCCTCGGCACCACGGGCACGCTCATGGGCGTGGGCCGTTTTCTGCGCGAGCACAAGCCGGACGTCCAGATCGTCGCGGCCGAACCGCGCTACGACGACCTGGTCTACGGCCTGCGCAACCTCGACGAGGGCTTCGTCCCCGAGCTGTACGACGCGTCCGTCCTCACCAGCCGCTTCTCGGTCGGCTCGGCCGACGCGGTCACCCGTACCCGGGAGTTGCTCCAGCAGGAGGGCATCTTCGCCGGTGTCTCGACGGGCGCCGCGCTGCACGCCGCGCTCGGCGTGGGCCGCAAGGCCGTGAAGGCCGGCGAGCAGGCCGACATCGTCTTCGTCGTCGCTGACGGCGGCTGGAAGTACCTGTCGACGGGCGTCTACACGGCGGCCACGACGGAGGCGGCCATCGAGACGCTCCAGGGACAGCTCTGGGCGTGAGCCGACGGCGGATCACACGAAAGGGCCGGAGTTCTCACTCCGGCCCTTCTGGTTCTCCTCCGGTTCTCCGGGACGGGGCGGGTGTTTCTCCGGGAAGGGGCGGGCGGTCTCACCCCGCCAGATACCGCACCCGGTCCCACAGCGCCGGGTCCACCACCCCGACCCGTCGCCGGAAGCCCCACACCGGGACCTCCCGCAGCTCGTCCGTCTCCAGGAAGCTCGCACGGCCCCTGGCATCGCCGACCGAGCCCGGCGGCAGCGGGATGACGCCGTGGCGCTCGTCCCGGAACCGTGTGGTGATCTTCGCGACGGTCGCCCGCTCCCCGCGCACCGCCAGCACCAGACACGGCCGGTCCTTGGTCCGCGCCGCGTCCTCGTAGGGCACGTCCGCCCACCAGATCTCCGCCGGCTGCGGCAGGCCCGCCACCGCGGTGGCCGGTGCGGCCGGCCGGCCCCGCCGCGCCGGCGACCGGCGCCCCCAGCCGTCGACGAGCGTCGCGATGAGCGCGAGCAGTACCACCGCGGCGAGCGCCAGCCACCAGGACGTGTCCATACTGAGACGTTACCGGCGCCATCCCTCCCATGCGCCCTTCCTCACAAGGATCACGTCCGGCCCTGCCGCCCGAACCGGTGACACCACAGGTGAGTTCGCCCACAACAGCCCTTGGCGGAGGAGCTACCGGAGGTTTTGCGCCTTACGCTCGACAAACCGCACGACCCCCGACGCCCCTTACACAGACTTTCCCGCCAGCGGAGGTTTCTGCTTCATGAAGCTCACCGTCGTCGGCTGCTCGGGGTCGTTCCCGTCCGCGGAATCGGCCTGTTCGAGCTACCTCGTCGAGGCCGACGGCTTCCGGCTGCTTCTCGACATGGGCAACGGTGCCCTGGGCGAGTTGCAGCGCCACTGCGGTCTCTACGACCTCGACGCGATCTTCCTCAGCCATCTGCACGCCGACCACTGCATCGACATGTGCGCGTACTTCGTCGCGCGCTACTACCGCCACGACGGCGGCCGCTGCGATCCTCTCCCGGTCTACGGACCCGAGGGCACGGAACACCGGCTGACCACCGCCTACGCGGACACCCCCTCCGCCTCCTCCATGAGCGAGGTCTTCGACTTCCACACGGTCAAGCCGTCCGCCTTCGAGATCGGCCCGTTCACGGTGCACACCGAGCGGGTGGCCCACCCCGTGGAGGCGTACGGCATCCGCCTCGAACACGACGGCAAGGTGCTGACGTACTCCGGCGACACGGGCATCAGCCCGGCCCTGGACGAACTCGCCCGGGACGCCGACCTGTTCCTGTGCGAGGCGGCGTTCACGCACGGCAAGGAGAACATCCCCGACCTGCACCTCAACGGCCGCGAAGCGGGCGAGACAGCAGCCCGGGCAGGAGCCCGGCACCTGGTCCTCACCCACATCCCGCCGTGGACGGACCCTCAGGTCAACGTCGACGACGCCCGCGCGGTGTACGACGGGCCGGTGGACCTCGCGGCACCGAGGCAGACGTACGAGGTATGAGGTCCATACGCGCGAAGGCCCCGGAACCAGGCGGTTCCGGGGCCTTCGTCGTGCCGCGTGTTACTTCGCCTCCGCCTTCTGGAGCTCGGCGAGTTCCTCGTCGGACTCGCGGCCCGGCGTCGGCAGGTTGAACTTGGTGATCGCGAAGCGGAAGACCACGTAGTACACCGCCGCGAAGCACAGCCCGACCAGGACCAGGCCCCACGGGTTGGTCGCGATGCCCAGGTTCAGACCGAAGTCGATCACGCCGGCCGAGAAGCCGAAGCCGTCCTTCATCCCCAGGGCCCAGGTCAGCGCCATCGACACACCGGTCAGCACGGCGTGGATCGCGTACAGCACCGGGGCGATGAACATGAACGTGAACTCGATCGGCTCGGTGACACCGGTGACGAAGGAGGTCAGCGCGAGCGAGAACATCATGCCGCCGACGACCTTGCGGCGCTCCGGCCGGGCGCAGTGCACGATCGCCAGGCAGGCGGCAGGCAGGGCGAACATCATGATCGGGAAGAAGCCGGTCATGAACTGCCCGGCGGTCGGGTCACCGGCCAGGAAGCGCGCGATGTCGCCGCTCTTGCCCTCGTACGTGCCGGCCTGGAACCAGGGGAAGGAGTTCAGCAGGTGGTGCATGCCGATCGGGATCAGCGCGCGGTTGGCGACACCGAAGATGCCCGCGCCGACGGCTCCGGAGCCGACCAGCCACTCGCCGAAGTTGTGCAGCGCCGTGCCGAGGACCGGCCAGATGTAACCGAAGACGATGCCGATGATCAGGCCCGCGAAGGCGGACAGGATCGGAACCATGCGGCGACCGCCGAAGAAGCCCGCCCAGTCAGGCAGCTTGGTGCGGTAGAAGCGCTGGTAGAGCAGGGCGACCACGAGGCCCATCACCACACCGCCGAGCACCTTGGCGTCCACCGGCGCGTCCACCATGACGACCTTGCCGTCGACGGCCGTCGCCACCTGCGGCAGGTTCGGGTCGGTGAAGGTGGCGAGCACGTTCTTGAAGACGAGGTAGCCGACCACGGCCGCCAGGGCGGTGGAGCCGTCCGACTTCTTGGCGAAGCCGATCGCGATGCCCACGGCGAACAGCAGCGCCATGTTGTCGAGGATCGCGTTGCCGCCGGCGGCCATGAAGCCAGCGATCTTGGTGATGAAGGCGGGGAACGACTCCCGCCCCAGCATGTCGGTGTTGCCGAGGCGGACCAGGAGGGCGGCGGCCGGCAGCACGGCGACGGGCAGCATGAGGCTGCGGCCGATACGCTGCAGGACCGCCATCACCGCAGTCCCCTTCTTCGGGCTCGCGGGCGCGGCAGTGTCTGTGGACATGAACTTCCTCCATGGGGCACGGCGCCGCCCAGGAAGAGTTCGATGGGGGACGGCGGCGTCTCAAAAGGGGAGCGCGGTCTCCGCCGCGCGACCTCCACCAGTGAGTGGTGTAGACCAGTTGTAGCACGCTAGGCCGAACGAGTGGAACCCGCCAATTCCGCCCGACTCGACGATCACGCCTCGGTGCTTTGTCGATCGGCGGACTTGTGGTGTAGACAACTGGATTACTGCGACCAAGCGGTTCGGATCAGGGAGAACAGAGATGGCCAGCAAGGCTGAGAAGATCGTTGCCGGGCTCGGCGGCATCGACAACATCGAAGAGGTCGAGGGCTGCATCACCCGCCTGCGGACCGAGGTCGTGGACCCCGGCAAGGTCGACGAGGCCGCCCTGAAGGCCGCCGGCGCCCACGGCGTCGTCAAGATGGGCACCGCCATCCAGGTCGTCATCGGCACCGACGCCGACCCCATCGCCGCGGAGATCGAAGACCTGATGTGAAGAGCGGGGGTCATCCCCGGCTTCATCCCCTGAACGGCCCCCTCCCCACCGCGGGAGGGGCCCCTTCCGCTGGTACGGCTAGGCTCAGCGGCATGTCTCGAATCGACGGCCGCACCCCCCAGCAGCTCCGCCCGATCACCATCGAACGTGGCTGGAGCAAGCACGCCGAAGGCTCCGTCCTCGTCTCCTTCGGCGACACCAAGGTCTTCTGCACCGCCTCCGTCACCGAAGGCGTCCCGCGCTGGCGCAAGGGCAGCGGCGAAGGCTGGGTCACCGCCGAATACTCCATGCTGCCCCGCTCCACCAACACCCGCGGCGACCGCGAATCCGTCAGGGGCCGCATCGGCGGCCGCACCCACGAGATCTCCCGCCTCATCGGCCGCTCGCTGCGCGCCGTCATCGACTACAAGGCACTCGGCGAGAACACGATCGTCCTCGACTGCGACGTTCTCCAGGCCGACGGCGGCACGCGTACGGCGGCCATCACCGGCGCCTACGTGGCACTGGCCGACGCCGTCGCCTGGGCCCAGCGCAAGAAGCTCATCAAGGCCGGCCGCCAGCCCCTGACCGGCACGGTCTCCGCCGTCTCCGTCGGCATCGTCGGCGGCGTCCCGCTCCTCGACCTCTGCTACGAGGAGGACGTCAAGGCCGACACCGACATGAACGTCGTCTGCACCGGCGACGGCCGCTTCGTCGAGGTCCAGGGCACCGCCGAGGCCGAACCCTTCGCCCGCGACGAACTCAACGCCCTCCTCGACCTCGCCGTCGCCGGCTGCACGGAACTCGCCGCCCACCAGCGCACCGCGCTTGATACCGTCCTCGAAAAGTAAAGGGCGCACCAAGGCAGATGCTCGGCGCGGGCAACCGCGCCGAGCATGCTCGCGTCTGAAGAGGTACGGGCGCACGGCTCATCCCTGTGCGCTCGGCCAGCCACACGGGCCGATGGGCCCGACCGACGAGAGGGACCGTTCCATGGCCGCGAGCCGCCGACGCCGCACCGCAGCCGTCGCCGCCACCCTGGCGGCCGTCGCGCTGACCGCCGGACTCACCACCGGCTGCGCCGCCGTCGACAAGGCGCTGGACTGCGTCCAGACCGCCGACGCCATCGCCGACAGCGTCACGGAACTCCAGCAGGCCGTGGACAACGCGGCCAACGACCCGACGCAGCTCGACAAGTCCCTCGACTCCATCGACAAGAACCTCGGCGAGATCGGCGACAAGACCGACAACACGGACGTCAACAAGGCCGTCGACGACCTCAACAAGGCCGTCGACAACGTCCGTACGTCGGTCAAGAACGGCGACGAGACCCCTGACATCAGCCCGGTCACGGACGCGGCGGGTGAACTGACGAAGGTCTGCACGCCGTGACGCTGCGCTAGCTGGGCCGGGGTTCTCGTGTGCGGGGTTCTGCCGGTGGTCGACCGCGGGTTCGTCGTGGTTGATCGCGCAGTTCCCCGCGCCCCTGACGGGGCGATACTGGGGGCCATGACCCGCTTGATCCTCGCCACACGCAACGCCGGAAAGATCACCGAACTCCGCGCGATCCTGGCCGAAGCCGGACTGCCCCACGAACTCGTCGGCGCCGACGCCTACCCGGACATCCCCGACGTCAAGGAAACGGGCGTCACCTTCGCGGAGAACGCACTCCTCAAGGCCCACGCCCTGGCCCAGGCGACGGGCCTCCTGGCCGTCGCCGACGACTCCGGCCTCTGCGTCGACGTCCTGAACGGCGCCCCCGGCATCTTCTCCGCCCGCTGGTCCGGCCGCCACGGCGACGACAAGGCCAACCTGGACCTGCTCCTCGCCCAGCTCTCCGACATCGCCGACGAACACCGAGGCGCCCACTTCGCCTGCGCGGCGGCCCTGGCCCTGCCCGACGGCACGGAGCGCGTGGTCGAGGGCCAACTCCGCGGCACCCTCCGCCACGCGCCGACCGGTTCCGGCGGCTTCGGCTACGACCCGATCCTCCAGCCCGACGGCGAGACCCGCACCTGCGCGGAACTGACTCCCCAGGAGAAGAACGCGATCAGCCACCGGGGGAAGGCGTTTCGGGCGCTGGTGCCGGTGGTGCGGGAGCTGTTGGGCTGAGCCCAAGAGAAACGGCCTGCGGATCGATTCTTCGATGCGCAGGCCGTATCTCGTGCGGCGGAAGGGATTCGAACCCTCAAGCCCGGTCAGGGGCCACAGGACCTAAACCTGCTGCGTCGCCGTTGCGCCACCGCCGCTAGCCGCCTGTCATCGTACCGGGAGTAGCTTGTCGGCTTCTGCCTCCCCTGCACCACGTGCTGGTGATCGCGTGGCCCCCCTTGCCCCGGGTGGCAGCCCTGCATCACGAGCGCTGGGGGCTGAATTCGCCTACCACAGCTGGAAGTTCGCGAAAACGAGGAGAGGCCGAAATGCTGCGGACGGTCTCGCCGGAGCTGCTGCCGCAGGAGGTCTGGGCCACCTGCCACTCCGTCACTGTCCGAGCCGGATCATCGTGCGGCCGGCCGATGCCCTTGCGGTGCTGGAGCGCCGTTCCCACCCGCAGGGCCTGGGGATTCCCTCGCGAACCGCGGTGCTCGACCACCCGGATCATCCCCTTCGTGCAGGCCGTCCATACCGTTCACCTGGTCCGCTCGGAACGATGGTGAGAGGCACAAGATTTTTACGTCACATTGACTGAAAGATCATCTGTTCGATAGCTTCCACGCCTTGCCTGATGTGGACAGGCCTCATGGGGGGGCCGCATCGGGGGAGAGATTCGGAGTTCCCGCATGTCGGGCAGATCCTCCAAGCGCGTATCCGCCGTGGTCGCGATGGCGTCAGCCTTCACCCTCGCGCTGTCCTCGGGTGCCTGGGCCAACTGGTCGGGCAGCATCAGCTCGTGGACGGACGGCGGTGGCAGCAACGGGAAGTCCCGCTACTGGGCGGACGAGAGCTACTCGGAGATCATCTTCAAGGGCTGCACCGTGCAGGGCGGCAGCAAGACCACCGGGGTCGAGCTGTGGGACTACGACGCGCTGTCGTCCAACGACTTCTACGGTGAGAAGACGTTCACCAACTGCTTCAACGGCTCGTCCTACGCCAGCCGGGGCGAGTACAACGGCCTGCCCCAGGAGTCGGACTACTTCTTCCAGCTCGACAACGTCGGCGGCGGAAGCAACGCGTGCTGCCTGCTGTGGGCGACCTATGCGGGAGTCGACACCTCTCTCGCCGATTCCTGATCAGTGATCTGAAGCGTGGTGGGGCGCCAACAGGAGGGGAAAACACCCCCCCTTTCGGCCCCCCCCCGGAGAAAAAAAGAAGAAACCCCCCCCCCCCCCCCGCCCAACAAAGCAGTGCTTTTTTTGTTTTTTGGGGCGGGGGGGTCCA
>NZ_JBVIWP010000003.1:146786-153905 GCF_055594445.1 Streptomyces sp. NPDC040589
GGGGGGAGAAATGGTGTGTGTTTTTGTGTGGGGGCGGGGTGGGGGGGCTCCCCCTCCTCTCTTTCTTCTTTTCTATCGTCTTCCGGGGTTTTTTCCCCCCCCCCCCCCCCCCCCCCCACGTCCCCTGTTCGGACCGCTCCAGGAAGCCAAGAAGTGAAACCCCTCACACTCATCAGGTCCAGCAGCGCGCTGCGGGTCGCGCCTGTCGCCTTGCTCCTCGTGTTCGCCTACTACGCCACCGATCTCGGTGACGACCTCCGCATCGATCCGCTGGGCTACTCCGCGACCGTGGTCGACGCGGTGCTGCGCAACCTGCTGCCGGTGGCCTTCGCGGTTGCCTCCGGTCTCGCCGCGTGGGAGGCGCGGAAGCTGGGAGCCTCCGGAATCTGGAGGCTGGGGGCGGTGCGATCCCGCTACACCATCGCCGCACAGCATCTGTCTCCCGTGGTCGCACTGGCCTGGCTGCTCCTCATCCTTCCCACGCTGTGCGCCCTGGTCCAAGAGCAGGTCGCACCCGATCTGCCCGGCCTCACGCTGCTGGCCTTCGGACTGGTGCTCTGTGTCGCCCACGGCATCGTCGGATTCGCCGTCGGAGCCACCGTTCGGCACATCGCTGTGGTGCCGATCATCGCGGTCATCGACTTCCTGGTCGTCGGCTGGTCCACGGGACTGGAGACACCGTGGCCCCGTCACCTCACCGGCCTCTTCGCCGGAAAAATGATGTTCGGCGAACTGCCCACCGCAGCCGCCCTCGCGGCTCCCCTCCTGCTCGCCGTCGGCTCCGCCATCGCCATGGTTCTGCTCTGGGCACCTGTCTCCCGCTGGCTGCGAGGAGCCGTCGCGGGAGCACTCGTCTTCGCCTGCGCGTTCGGATCGTTCTCCTTGGTCGGCAACTGGAGCTACATAGGCCCACGGAGCACCGGTCACGGCTCGATCGCCTGTGCCGGGGAGTCCCCCCGCATCTGTCTGCCCGAGGCGCGCGCCGGGCACATCTCCGCTCTCTCCGAGGAAGCGGCGGCGACGCTGGCGATCCTGCGTCGAGCCGGTCTGCCTGCCGAGCCGACATCCATCAGGGACATTTCCCTCAGCCTCCGGTATCCCGAACCGTCCACGAAGGACGACTGGACCGTCCCGCTCGGGGTCGGCCAGGCGACCGGCACCGTTCGCTACCAGATCGCCCGCGAGGTAGTGCGTTTCGAATGCGCCCCTCCCGCCACCGGTCCGGCCCGCCAGGTGTACTACTGGGTGTCCTCCAAAGTCGGGCAGGCGGACACCTACCTGAGACGGCTCAGCTCCGAACCCGATTTCACCCCGCAGGAACGCAGCCGTCTCCAGGACCGAGTAGGGAAGGTTCTGCGGTTGAGCGAGGCCCAGCAGATGGCCTGGTACGAGACGACCGTGGCGGAGGCCTGCCGGGGAGGCGGGAAAACAACGTGATGTGGTGGCTGCGTGCCCGCCGCGCCCACACCCGGCTGCCCCTGGGTTTCCTGATGTTCGCGCTTCTGGCGGCGATCGTTCAGGACACCCCTCTCTTCCTGCCGTCCATCTGGTCCAGCGGCGCCGAGCTCGTGCAGGCCGCCACCCTCGTCCCGCTCGTCCTGACCTCGGTCCTCTTCGACTGTCTGCACACCCGGCTGGACGCCGCCGAGAACACCGGAATCCGACCCGTCAGGTTCTTCGACGTCCTGCTCGCACTCGGCGTGGTGGCACTCGCGTGTGCCGTGGGCGAGGCGATCGCCATGATCACCGGGGCCGCCTCGGCCGAGACACTGGGCCGCAACACGGCCTTCCTCGCCGGCCTCACCCTGTTGTGCGGGGCTCTCTTCGGGAGATCCGCCGTCCTCGTTCCGGCACTGTGGCCGCTGCTCGGCGTGCTTTTCGGCATGAGAGCGCCCGGCGACGCCTACCCGTGGACCGTCCTCCTCGAACCGCCTGGCACCTGGTACGCCACCACGGGAGCCCTGTTGATGCTCACCGTCGGCGTCGGCGCCCACCTCCTTTCACCGAACCGCATCGCACGGAGAGCCGCATGACGCTTGTTCTCGATTCCTGCACCTTCGCCTACGGCCGGCGGCGGGCTGCCGTGCTGAAGGACTTCAACTACCGCCTTCCGGACGGACTGACCATCCTTCTCGGACCGAACGGGGCCGGGAAGTCGACGATGCTGCAGCTGGCCGCTGCCGTCACCGCGCCCCAACGGGGAACCGTGACGTGGGACGGACTTGACGCGAAGAGCAAGGACTACCGGCGGACGGTGGCCTGGATGCCGCAGAACATCACCCCCCTGCCCTCACTCACGGCACGCGAGTACGTCGCCTATGTGGGCTGGCTGAAGGGAATGAGCAGAGGCGCTGCCTGGGCCAACGCTCCTCGAGCGCTGTCCCGCGTCGAGATGTCGGAGCGCGCCGACACCCGCACCGGCCAGCTCTCGGGCGGCCAGCTGAGGCGGGTGGGCGTTGCCTGTGCCCTGGTCCACGACGCACGGGTGCTCCTCCTGGACGAACCCACGGCCGGCATGGACCCACGTCAGCGACGGGTCTTCCGCGATCTCCTTGCCTCGGTCAAGGACGAGGTCCGCATCCTGCTGTCCACGCACGATGTGACCGACCTCGCCGAAGAGGCCGATCACGTGTCCGTTCTGGTGGGCGGACGTCTCGTGCAGAGCGGTTCCACCAGCGAGTTCCTCGCCCACACTCCGCCCGGTACGGCGCAGGGCCGGGCCGCCGAGGGGGCGTATACGACCCTGCTCGAGTCGGCCTGACCGTTCGGGTCTCTGCTGCGGGCCGAGATCATCGGCCCGCAGCGGTTCTGATCCCCGTTCGACCGGATCAGATCCCCAGATCCTTGATGATCTTGGCTACGTGGCCCGTCGCCCGGACGTTGTACAGCGCGCGCTCGACCTTGCCCTCCTCGTCCACGACGATCGTGGAGCGGATGACGCCCATGTAGGTCTTGCCATAGTTCTTCTTCTCGCCGAAGGCGCCGTACGAGTCCAGGACCTGCTTGTCCGGGTCGGCCAGCAGCGTGACCTTCAGGGACTCCTTGTCGCGGAACTTGGCCAGCTTCTCGGGCTGGTCGGGGGAGATGCCGATGACGTCGTAGCCCGCGCCCGTCAGCAGCTCCAGGTTGTCCGTGAAGTCGCAGGCCTGCTTGGTGCAGCCGGGGGTGAGGGCGGCCGGGTAGAAGTACACGATGACCTTGCGGCCCTTGTGATCCGCCAGGGACACCTCGGTGCCGTCGGCGTCGGGCAGGGTGAAGGCGGGGGCCACGTCCCCCGGCTGGAGTCGCTCGCTCATCGGACCAGCCTAACCGGGGGTGCTGACGGTGCTATGAGCCGTGGAGCTGACAGACTGTCCGGCACAGGCTTTATACCGACTTCGGAGGCGACACGGTGGCGGACACGGCGGACACCAGGACCCCGGCGCAGATCGAGGCGGACATCAGGCGCCGCCGCGAGACCCTGGCCGAGACCCTCGACGAGATCGGGGTGCGGGTGCACCCGAAGACGATCGTCGGGGACGCCAAGGCCAGGGTCGCGTCCAATATCGATCACACCCTCGGGCGGGCGTACGTGGGGGTCAACCGGGCCGTCACCGATGTGCGGGCCCGGTTCGTCGACGAGGCCGGTGCGCCGCGCCTGGAGCGGGTCGTGCCGGTCGCCCTCGTGGTGGTCGGTGTGGTCGGGCTGCTCGCCCTCGGCACGCGGCGGCGCAAGGGCTGACCCGACTGCGTACGTTCGCGGCGAAGACAGGTAGGTTTCAGGGCGTGAGCGCCAAGAGAAACGAGCACAGCACCCATCCGGACAAGCTGCCCATCCGGATGCTGCACGACCGCGTACTCGTGCGGCAGGACACCAGCGAGGGCGAGCGGCGTTCCGGCGGCGGCATCCTGATTCCCGCCACGGCGGCGGTCGGCCGGCGGCTGGCCTGGGCCGAGGTCGTCGCGGTGGGGCAGAACGTGCGGACCGTGGAGACGGGCGACCGGGTTCTGTTCGACCCGGAGGACCGCGCCGAGGTCGAGGTGCGGGGCATCGCGTACGTGCTCATGCGTGAGCGGGACCTGCACGCCGTGGCCGCGGACCGGTTCGAGGGCGCGGAGGACTCGACGGGCCTCTACCTGTAATCCCACAGCACGAGGAAAGGGCCGGTGACCGTTGTCACCGGCCCTTCGCCGTGGTGTTTGCTACGTTGGAGGGACCCGACGAGACGCGCCGTACCGGGACGAAGGCAAAGACGACGCACCTGGACCGTCAGCCTGTCTCTCGGAGGTGCCCGTCATGGCCTGGGTTCTGCTCGTCGTCGCCGGTCTGCTCGAAGTCGGGTGGTCGATCGGTATGAAGTACACCGACGGCTTCACCCGCCCGCTGCCCAGTGTTCTCACCGGTGCCGGAATCGTCGTCAGCATGCTGCTGCTGTCCCAGGCCGCCAAGACCCTGCCCATCGGTACCGCCTACGGCGTGTGGGTGGGGATCGGTGCGGCCGGGGCGGCGGTGGTCGGTATGGCCGTGTTGGGGGAGCCCGCCACCGCCGCCCGGATCTTCTTCGTGTGTCTGCTGCTGGTCGCCGTGGTGGGACTGAAGGCGACCTCGGGTCACTGAGCTGATCTATTCGCGGCGCGCGCCCTGTGGGGCGAAGCCCCAGCCGGGGCCGGTGGGAACGCCGCCCCCGCCGCCGTCGGCCGTGCCGCCGCCTTCCGTGGTGCCGCCGTCGGCCGTGCCGCCGGCGCCCTCCGTCGTGCCGCCGTCGGCGGTTCCGCCGTCCGCGGTGCCGCCGCCGGTCGGGGATTCGCCTCCCGTGCTGCCGTCGGTGACACCGCCGTCGGTCTGGCTCTCGGGCGCGCTCGGGGTCTGGCTGGGGGACTGGGTGCCGGTGTCCCCGCCGGTGGTCGTGTCGCTTTCGTCGGCGGTTTCGCCCGTGGTCGGGTCGACGGGGGTCTCGGGGCTGGGGGCCTCGGTGACGTCGGAGCCTGGCTGGAGCCTGAGGTCGAAGTCGGTGACCGGCTTGTTCTTGAGGGCGTCCTGGGTGAACTGCGTCCAGATCTCGGTGGGCGCCCCGCCGCCGTTGATGCGGGCCTCGCCCATCGCGCCGTACAGCGACTTGTGCGCGGCGGTGACCGGGTCCTGGCCCATGACGGAGACGACGGTGGCGAGCTCGGGGGTGTAGCCGGCGAACCAGGCCGCGGTGTCCTCCTCGGCGGTGCCGGTCTTGCCGGCGACGGGGCGGCCCGCCGCCTGCGCGGCGGAGGCCGTGCCGTTCTGGACGACGCTCTGCAGCATCGAGGTGGTGGTGTCGGCGGCCTCTCGGCTGACGGCCTGCCGGGTGCGGCGCTCGGGCAGCTCGATGGGCGTGCCCTCCTTCATGACCTTGTCGACCATCGTGTACGTGCCGTGCCGGCCGTGGTTGGCGAGCGTGGCGTACGACTCCGCCATCTCGAGGACGCTGGCGGTGGCCGTGCCGAGTGCGATGGCGGGGCCGTCGGCGAGGTCCGGGGTGGTCTCGGGGACGCCGAGGTCGATCGCGGTCTGCTTGACCTTCTGGGGGCCGACGTCGGCGGCCATCTGCGCGTACACCGAGTTGACGGAGCTGTCGGTGGCCTCGGTGACGGTGATGGGACCGTAGGAGTGCTGGTCCTCGTTCTCGGGGGCGTACGGGTCGCCGGTCCAGCCCTGGACCGGTCGCTTGTTGGTGCCGTCGTAGATCGTGTTCGGGGTGATCACGCGGCCGTCCTGGGTCCGCGAGGCGTTCTCGACGGCCGAGGTGAACACGAAGGGCTTGAAGGTGGAGCCGACCTGGAAGTCCCTGCGGGTGGCGTTGGGGGTGTACTGCTTGACGTAGTCGACGCCGTTGTACATCGCGACGACCTTGCCGGTCTTGGGGTCGACGGCGGCGCCGCCCGCGCGTACGTACGTGTCGACCTTGTTGTTCTTCTTGTCCAGCTTGGACATCAGCTTGTCGTTGACGGCCTTCACGAAGGCGTCCTGCCTGCCCTTCTGCAGGGTCGTCGTGATGCGGTAGCCGCCGGCGTCGAGCTTGTCCTCGTCGATGATGTTGTTCTGGGTGAGGTAGTCCTTGACGATCCGCACGATGTAGCCGCGCTGGCCGGACATGCCGGTGGAGAGGGTGGACTCCTTCGGCATGGGGAACTTCATGCCGGCCCGCTTCGACTCGCTGAGCCAGCCCTTCTTGACCATGCCGTCCAGGACGTAGTTCCAGCGGGACTCGGCGGCCTTGCGGTTCTCGGGGTGGGCGACGACGTCGTACTGGCTGGGCGCGTTGACGAGCGCGGCGAGGTAGGCGGCGCGGGCCGGGTCGAGGTCGGTCGCGTCCATGCCGTAGTAGGCCTGGGCGGCGGCCTGGATGCCGTAGGCGTTGCGGCCGAAGTAGCTGGTGTTGAGGTAGCCCTCGAGGATGTGGTCCTTGCTCTGCTCGCGGTCCAGCTTGATGGAGATGAAGAACTCCTTGGCCTTGCGCGTGACGGTCTGTTCCTGGCGCAGGTAGTAGTTCTTCACGTACTGCTGGGTGATCGTGGAGCCGGACTGCTTGCCCTTGCCGAGGGCGGTGTTCCAGGCGGCGCGGACCATGGCCTTGGGGTCGACGGCGGACTCGGTGTAGAAGTCGCGGTCCTCGGCGGCCAGGATCGCGTGCTGGGCGTCCTTGGAGATCTGCGCGAGGGTGACGTTCTCCCGGTTGATCTCGCCGTCGCGGGCGATCACCGAGCCGTCCGCGTAGAGGTAGACGTTGGCCTGCTTGGTGGCGAGCGCGTTGGCCGGCGGGATCTGGACCAGTGAGTAGCCCAGGAAGAAGCCGCCGATCAGCAGCATGACGACGATGATGAAGCCGCCGAGCGTCATGCGCCAGGTCGGGATCACCCGGCGCCAGCCGGTCCGCTTCCGCTTCCCGCCGGACTTGGCCTGCGGCCCGCCCCCCGGGTCGCTGACCGCCGGCAGCTGCGCCGTGCCCGGGCCGTCGCCGGCCTGGGGGCGCGGCGCGCCCTGGGCGCTGTCCGTCCGGGCCTGAGCCGCGCCCGGGACACCGCCCGTCCGGCCTCGTGCGGCGCCCGCGGCGCCGACGGCCCGGATCTGTACCGTGCCCGGGTCGTTGTCGGCCTGGGGCTGTGGTG
>NZ_JBVIWP010000003.1:154001-618508 GCF_055594445.1 Streptomyces sp. NPDC040589
GGTGTGCCCGGGTCGCCGTCCGTCCTGGCAGATGGCGTGCCAGGGGCGGCGTCCTTCCGGCCTCGTGCCGTGCCCGCGGCGCCGACGGCCCGGATCTGTACCGTGCCCGGGTCGTTGTCGGCCTGGGGCTGTGGTGTGCCCGGGTCGCCGTCCGTCCTGGCAGATGGCGTGCCAGGGGCGGCGTCCTTCCGGCCTCGTGCCGTGCCCGCGGCGCCGACGGCCCGGATCTGCACGGTGCCCGGGTCGTTGTCGGCCTGGGGCTGTGGTGCACCCGGTTCGCCGTCGGTCTTGGCGCGTGGCGTGCCCGGGTCGCCGTCGGTCTTGGCTCGGGACGTGCCCGGTTCGCCGTCCGTACCGGCTCGGGGCGTGCCCGGATCGTCGCCGGTCTTGGCGCGGGGCGAGCCCGGGTCACCGTCCGTCTTCGCTCGGGGCGAGCCCGGGGCACCGGCGGCCCGGGGCCGTGGCGAGCCCGGCTCACCGTCCGTCTCGGCCCGCGAAGCGCCCGGGGTGCCGTCGGTCTGGGGTCGTGCCGTGCGCGGGGCGTCGTCAGCCCGGTCCCGTGGCGTGCCCGGGGCGCCGTCCGGCTGCGGCTCTCTCGGTGCCTGCCCCGGGTTCGGCTGCTGCGGCTGAGGCTCGTCACTCATGTCGTGCACGGACTCCTGTTTCGCGTCGTACGTCGTTCCCGTACGTCTCTGCTCGCTCTTGCGCCCCTGTGATGAAGACTGTCCCATCCGGCGATCAGTTCCCTGATCGAGGGCCGTGTCGCGAGCCGTGTGGTGAGGCGGGCGGCATGCGGGCGAACGTACAGGCGGACGCAGGGTCAACTGAGCTATCCTGCACGCCTGTTCGAATCGCGATCTTGCCTGCGCGAGATTCGCCTGAAGGGGGACACGACCGAAGATGCGACTGCTCGCACGCTCCGCCCTGGCCGGCACCGCCGCCACGCTGCTCGCCCTGGCCACGGGCGCCTCTGCCCACGCGGACGGAACGGATCGTACCGTCTGGGCCGGTGTCGACTGGAACGTAACGCCCCACGCGGACTCGGGCGGCAAGGCCCACATCCAGACGTACGGCGAGGTCTTCACCATCACCGACCTGGCCAAGGACGGTCACTCGACGATCGGGATCATCTCGATCGGCGGCGAGGGCAACACGTATTACTACTGGAACCGTGACGGCGTGAACACGACCCGCACGCTCAACCTCGACATCAAGGAGGGCACGCCGATCACCATCAAGGCGTGCATCGGCGACTGGAAGGGCAACCCGGACAACCCCACCGCCGGGATCATCTGGGAGAAGTGCAGCGGCTGGGCGCAGACCGACGCGTGATCGCACTCCGCGTGGGGCGCTCCGGGCACGGCCCGGGACGCCCCACGGCGTTTCCCGGGCGGGACATGGCACGCGAAAACCCATGGCACGCGTGATCCTCGGCCCACTAGGCTCCTGCGCTTCGGTGTCCGGAGGCGAGGAGGGCCGTGGATGTGGGCTCGGGACGGTTGTACGCGGCCGTCGCGGCGGGAGGCTTCAGGCGGTACGCGACGTATCGGGCGGCCACGGTGGCCGGGGTGTTCACCAATACGGTCTTCGGCGTCATCCTCGTGTACACGTATCTGGCGCTGTGGGACGAGAAGCCGCATCTCGGAGGGTACGACCAGGCCCAGGCCGTGACGTACGTGTGGCTGGGGCAGTGTCTCTACGCGACGCTGGCCATCCAGGGCGGCGGTGCCGAGAAGGACCTGATGGAGCGCATCCGCACCGGTGAGATCGCCGTCGATCTGTACCGGCCGGTGGATCTGCAGCTGTGGTGGCTGGCGGGCGACGTGGGGCGGGCGCTGTTCCAGATGCTGGGGCGGGGCGTGATCCCGTTCGTGTTCGGGGCGACCTTCTTCCCCATGGCGCTGCCGACGTCGGTCACCCCCTGGGCGGCCTTCGTGGTCACGCTCCTGCTGGCGACGGTGGTCAGCTTCGCGCTCCGCTATCTGGCGGCCCTGAGCGTGTTCTGGCTGATGGACGGCATGGGCGTCAACCAGGCCCTGATGGTCACGGGGATCTTCTTCTCGGGCATGGTGCTGCCGCTGAACGCCTTCCCCGGGGCGCTCGGCGAGGTCGTGCGGGTGCTGCCGTGGGCGGCGCAGATCCAGATGCCGGCGGATGTGCTGATGGGGGAGACCGACCCGCTGCGGGCGTTCGCCTTCCAGGCGGCGTGGGCGGTGGCGCTGCTGGCGGCGGGACGGCTGCTGCAGTCGGCCGCGACGCGGCGGGTGGTGGTGCAGGGTGGGTGAGCGGAGTGCCCTGGCCGAGGGGCTGCGGGCCTACTGGCTGATCGCCGGGATGTGGGTGCGCTCCAGCATGACCTACCGCACCTCCTTCGTCGTCACGGTGTTCGGCAACCTCACGGTGACCGGCCTGGACTTCGTGGGGATCCTGCTGATGTTCTCGCAGGTCGACTCGCTGGGCGGCTGGTCACTGCCCGAGGTGGCCTTCCTGTACGGGCTGTCGGTGACGGCGTTCGGGATCGCCGACCTGCTGCTCGGCTCGATGGACGTCCTGGGCGCCCGGATGCGCGACGGGTCGTTCGACACGCTGCTGGTGCGTCCCGCGCCGGTGCTCGCCCAGGTCGGAGCCGACCGCTTCGCGCTGCGCCGCCTCGGCCGGATCACCCAGGGGGTTGTGGTGCTGGGCTGGGCGCTGGTCTCGGTGGACGTCGACTGGAGTGCGCCGAAGGTGCTGCTGGTGCCGGTCATGGTGATCAGCGGCGCGGCCATCTTCTCGGCGGTGTTCGTCGCGGGCGCGGCCTTCCAGATCTTCGCGCAGGACGCCGCCGAGGTGCAGAACGCCTTCACGTACGGCGGGACCACGCTGCTGCAGTATCCGCCGAGCGTGTTCGGGAAGGACCTGGTGCGCGGCGCGACCTTCATGGTGCCGCTCGCCTTCGTCAACTGGGTCCCGGCCGCCTATGTGCTGGGGCGGCCGTACCCCATCGGCCTGCCGCCCTGGGCGGCCTTCGCCTCGCCCCTGGTGGCGGTGGCCTGCTGCGCGCTGGCAGGGGCGGCGTGGCGGACGGGGCTTCGTTCCTACCGGAGTACAGGGAGTTGAGGTGACCGAGGTGGACAGCGGCGGTTCGGACAGCGCCTTCATCGAACTCGACGGTGTCGAGAAGGTCTTCGACGTACGCAGGAAGACCGGCTTCATGAAGCGGGAACTACGGCAGGTACGGGCCGTCGACTCGATCTCCTTCCGCGTGGAACGCGGCGAGATGGTCGGCTACATCGGCCCGAACGGCGCCGGCAAGTCGACCACGATCAAGATGCTGACCGGCATCCTCACCCCGAGCGCCGGCCGGCTGCGGGTCGCGGGCATCGACCCCTCCCGCGAGCGCACCCGGCTCGCGCACCGCATCGGTGTGGTGTTCGGGCAGCGCACCACGCTGTGGTGGGACCTGCCGTTGGTCGACTCCTACCGGCTGATGCACCGCATGTACCGGATCCCGGACGCCCGTTACCGCGAGAACCTCGACCGTCTGGTCGAACTCCTCGACCTGGGCGACCTGCTGGACGTGCCGGTACGCCAACTCTCCCTGGGCCAGCGGATGCGCGGGGACATCGCGGCGGCGCTGCTGCACGACCCGGAGGTGCTGTACCTCGACGAGCCGACCATCGGTCTTGACGTGGTCTCCAAGTCCAAGGTGCGGGAGTTCCTGCGGGAGATGAACGCCGAGCGCGGCACGACGGTGCTGCTGACCACGCACGATCTGCAGGACATCGAGCAGTTGTGCAAGCGGGTGATGGTCATCGACCACGGGCGCATGATGTACGACGGTCCGCTCGCCGGGCTGCACGAGGCGGGGGAGAGCGAGCGGACGCTGGTGGTGGACTTCGAGCGGGAACTGCCCCCGATCGACGCCCCGGCACCCGCGCGGGTCGTCCGGGTGGACGGTCCGCGGCAGTGGCTGGCGTTCCCCGCGGCGGAGTCGGCGGCGCCGCTGGTCGCGCGGATCGCGGCGGAGTACCCGCTGGTCGACCTGTCGGTGCGGGAGCCGGACATCGAAGCGGTGATCGCCAAAATGTACGCGGAGCGTGCGACCGCGTAGTGCCCGGGACCGGTAACTCGTAGGCTGCTGTACATGACCGACGACGCAGTCCCGGATCTTCGCGCCTCCGACGCCGACCGTGAACGGGTCGCCGAAGTCCTGCGGGACGCCCTCGCGGAGGGACGTCTCGACATGGCGGAGTTCGAGGAGCGGCTGGACGCGACCTACCAGGCGCGGACGTACGGGGACCTGGTGCCGATCACCCGGGACCTGCCGGCCGCGGGTGTCGCGGTGCCCGCCGTGTCGCTGAGCAAGGACCCCGCCACGGGGTCCGACTGGCCCGGACGGGTCGTCGGCGGCGAGGGGACCTCGACCTGGGCCGTCGCCGTGATGTCCGGCTTCCAGCGCAAGGGGCACTGGACGATGCCCCGGCGGTTCACCTGCCTGGCCTTCTGGGGCGGCGGGGAGATCGACCTGCGCGAGGCGAACTTCGCGGAGCGCGAGGTCGAGATCAACGCGATCGCGATCATGGGCGGGGTGGATGTCATCGTGCCGCCCGGCGTCGAGGTCGTGGTGCGCGGCATCGGGATCATGGGCGGTTTCGACCACCGCGAGGAGGGTGTGCCGGGGGAGCCCGGGGCGCCGCGCGTGATCGTGACCGGGTTCGCCTTCTGGGGCGGCGTGGGGGTCCAGCGGAAGGTGACGCGGGCGGAGAAGCAGCGGCTCAAGGAGGAGCGGCGGCGGGAGAAGCTGGAGCGGCGGAGCAACGGCGAGTACTGAGCGTCGTCGGCCAGTACTCGGCGTCGTACTCCTACAGCTCGGCCGGAGCCGACCCCTTCAGGCTCTCCAGGTCGAACTCCTCGGCCATCCGGGCGTACCCCTTGTCGCTGGGGTGCAGATGGTCGCCCGAGTCGTAGTCGGCGCGCAGCCGGCGCGGGTCGTAGGGGTCACGCAGCGCCTTGTCGAAGTCGGCCACCGCGTCGAAGACCCGGCCCGCCCGGATCTCCGCGTTGATCTGCTGACGTACCGACTCCCGCGGGTCCGTGTAGCCGCGGTGCCCGTAGAAGGGCATCAGGGTCGCGCCGACGACCTTCAGGCCGCGTGCGTGGGCCTGGCCCACCATGGTGCGCAGGCCGCCGAGGATCGCGTTCGGGTCGGCGAGCCGCGGGTTGCGCAGGATGTCGTTGACGCCGAGGTCGATGACGACGACCTTGGCGTTCGTGCGCTCCAGCACGTCCCGGCCGAAGCGGTTGAGCCCGCTGGGGTTGTCGGCCGGGCGGCCCAGCCCGTCCGTGAGGACCCGGTTGCCGCTGATGCCCTGGTTGACGACGCTGTAGCGGGGCAGGTCCCGCCCGGCGGCGATCTCCGCGCGTAGCCGCTGGGACAGCACGTCGGTCCACCGCCTGTTGGCGCCCGCGGTGGAGGTGATGCCGTCGGTGAGGGAGTCGCCGAGGACGACGACCGTGCCGTCGGACTCGTTGCTCAGCACGTCCAGCGCGGTCAGGTAGCGCCAGGAGTCGCTCTGCTCGGTGTACGGCGTGCCCGTCGTGTCCTGTGCCTGGTTGCCCTGGGCGACGTAGGAGGTCTGGCGGGCGTGGCGGTGGTACGTCACCGGGCCGGAGCTGGTCGGCGTGTACGTGGTGATCAGGACGTCTGCGTCGGGCGGGACGACGACGCGCACGACGTCGCTCATCACCTGCCGGCCGGGCGGGATGACCACCGCGGGGCCGCCGTTGAAGGTCAGCTGCCGCATGGTGTCCGAGAGCGCGGCGGGCGTACCCGCGGCGGCGGCCACGGCGATCGAGGCCTGCGTGATGCTCAGCGGCGACTGGCCGTAGAGATTGGACAGCGTCACGCGGGCACTCGTACCGCCGACGCTGGTGTGGACGACGTTGCGCACCGAACGGTCCGCCATGCCGGTCGTCTCGGTGCCGGGTTCGGCTCCGGACGGTGAGGTGGACCAGGTGCCGACCCAGGTGCCGGTGGAGGCGGGGGCGGCGGAGTTGTTCGGAAGACGGCCGTCTGCCCGGGTATTCCGGGTCTGCGTGCCGTCGTCGGTCGCCACTCCGACATATATGGCGGCGGAAAGGGCCACAACCGCTGCGACGATCGCCGCGAGCAGGGAGTAACCACGACCCCGGGTCATGCTGTTCAGTTCTCCTCCAGCGATGGGAGCCCAAGGCTCCGATCTGATGTGCCCATGATGCGTCATGGGCAGGGGGAAGCTGACAGGACCCCCCGGCATTACCCCCTTCCGACAGACGCCGGGAACTCCTGTTCCGTTCCAGTAGTCGGTCAGGAAGGGACAATGTGTGCGGGATCACCAAGCGGGTGGAGCGGATGGAACGGATGAAAGTGGAAGAAAAGGGCGGCGTCGAGGGGCAGCATGCCCGCCCCGGCGCCGCGGTGAACCGTGCGATGACGAGCTTCAGCCCGGCGGACGAGGAGAAACAGCGCGGCGTACGCCGTATGAAACTCACCGCCACCGGGCTCCTGCTGTTCGTGGCCGTGGTCTACATCCTCGCCAAGTGGGCCCAGAACTCCGGCGCCGGCCCCTGGGCGGGCTACGTCGCCGCCGCCTCCGAGGCCGGCATGGTCGGCGCGCTCGCCGACTGGTTCGCCGTCACCGCCCTCTTCCGCCACCCCCTCGGCATCCCCATCCCGCACACCGCGATCATCCCCACCAAGAAGGACCAGCTCGGCGTCTCCCTCGGCGAGTTCGTCGGCGAGAACTTCCTCTCCGAGGACGTCGTACGGCAGCGGCTGCGCGCCGTCGGCATCGGCAGCCGCCTCGGCGCCTGGCTCGCGGTCCCCGAGCACGCCGACCGGGTCACGGCGGAGCTCTCCACCGCCCTGCGGGGCGCCCTGACGGTCCTGCGCGACTCCGACGTCCAGGCAGTCGTCGGCGAGGCCATCACCCGGCGCGCCAACGCCCAGGAGATCGGACCGGGCATCGGCAAGATGCTGGAGAAGGTCGTCGCCGACGGCGGCCACAAGCGCGTCGTCGACCTCGTCGTCACCCGCGCGCACGACTGGCTGGTCCTGCACCGCGACGAGGTGATGGACGCCGTGGAGGGCGGCGCCCCCGGCTGGACGCCGAAGTTCGTCGACAAGAAGGTCGGCGAGCGCGTCTACAAGGAACTGCTGCGCTTCGCCACCGAGATGCGCGACATGCCCGCCCACCCCGCGCGCGGCGCCCTCGACCGCTTCCTCACCGACTTCGCCTCCGACCTCCAGTCCGACACCGAGACCCGCGCCCGCGTCGAGCGGCTCAAGGGCGACGTGCTGGGCCGCGGCGAGGTCCAGGACCTCATCGCCAGTGCCTGGACGGCCGTACGATCCATGATCGTCGCCGCCGCGGAGGACGAGCGCAGCGAGCTGCGGCTGCGCGTACGGTCCTCGCTGCTGTCGCTCGGCTCCCGGATGGCGGCCGAGCGCAAGGTGCAGGACAAGGTCGACCAGTGGGTGGAGGACGCGGCCGTGTACGTCGTCACCACCTACCGCAAGGAGATCACCTCCCTGATCACGGACACGGTGGCGAGCTGGGACGCCGAGCACACCACGCGGAAGATCGAGGCGAACATCGGCCGCGACCTCCAGTTCATCCGGATCAACGGCACGGTGGTCGGCTCGCTGGCCGGCCTGCTGATCTACACGGTGTCGCACGCGCTGGGGGCGTAGGGGCCTGCGGGGCGTCGTGCGGGGGGCGTTGACGGGCTCGGGGCGTAAGAAAACCCGCTCAGGGCACTCGCCCCGGGTTCCGCTCGATGGGGAGGGAGCCCATGACCACCGCGCAGGCCGGGACCGGCCGAACCGTCACCACCAATATCCCCGCCCGCCTCGACCGCCTCCCGTGGTCGCGCTGGCACTGGACGATCGTCCTCGGCCTCGGCACCGTGTGGATCCTCGACGGCCTCGAAGTCACCGTCGTCGGCAACATCGCCAGCCGCCTGTCGGAGCCCGACAGCGGCCTGCCCATCACCTCCGGCCAGGTCACCGGCATGGCGGCGGCCCTGTACGTGGCCGGAGCCTGCATCGGCGCCCTCTTCTGGGGCCGCCTCACCGACAAGTGGGGCCGCAAGAAGCTCTTCATGATCACCCTGGCGGTCTATCTGGGGGCGACGGCGCTGACCGCCATCTCCTTCGACACCTGGTGGTTCTTCCTCTTCCGCTTCCTCACCGGCTTCGGCATCGGCGGCGAGTACGCGGCCATCAACTCCGCGATCGACGAACTGATCCCCAAGGAGTACCGGGGCCGCACCGACCTGATGATCAACGGCAGCTTCTGGCTGGGCGCGGTCGGCGGCTCCCTGCTGTCGATCGTCGCGCTGGACACCGACATCTTCGCGGCGAACGTCGGCTGGCGCCTGACCTTCGCGCTCGGCGCGGTCCTGGCCCTGGTGATCCTGCTGGTCCGCCGGCACGTCCCGGAGAGCCCCCGCTGGCTGCTGATCCACGGCCGCGACGACGAGGCGGAACGCATCGTCTCCTCCATCGAACGCAAGATCGAGGAAGAGCGGGGCGAGCCGCTGCCGCGCCCGGAGGGCGAGATCACCATCCACCAGCGCCGCAGCGTCTCCTTCCTGGAGATCGGCCGCACGGTCTTCTCCGACTACCGCCGCCGCGCCATCCTCGGCTTCTCCCTCTTCATCGGCCAGGCCTTCCTCTACAACGCCATCACCTTCGGCTTCGGCGCGATCCTCACGACCTTCTTCGACGTCCCGAGCGGCAACACCGGCTACTACTTCGCGGTCATCGCACTCGGCAACTTCTTCGGCCCGCTGCTCCTGGGCAAGCTCTTCGACACGGTGGGCCGCCGGATCATGATCTCCGGCACCTACCTGCTCTCCGGCCTGCTCCTCTTCGGCACGGCCTGGCTCTTCGACCAGGGCTCGCTGAACGCGACCACCATGACGGCGTGCTGGTGCGCGGTCCTCTTCTTCGCCTCGGCCGGAGCCTCCAGCGCCTACCTGACGGTCTCCGAGGTCTTCCCGATGGAGACCCGCGCCATGTCCATCGCCTTCTTCTACGCCATCGGCACGGCCGCCGGCGGCATCAGCGGCCCGCTCCTCTTCGCCGACCTCACTGAAACGGGCGTGGTCGCCGACACGGCCCTCGCCTTCCAGATCGGCGCGACCCTGATGTGCCTGGCCGGACTGGCGGCGGCGATCCTCGCGGTGAAGGCGGAACGGCGGTCCTTGGAGGACATCGCCAAGCCGCTGACGGCGGCGGAGGACAAGGCGACGGCGTAAGCCCCCCGCGTGTGTGGGTGTGGCTCCGGCCGGGCCGGAGCCACACCCACACACTCACACCCGAGGGGAACCCGAGCCGGTCCGCCTCAGCCGGCTCGCCCGTACGTCCCCGTCCCCGTCCCCGTGCCCAGCAGCTCGGGCAGCGGGTTGACGAGGCCGCCGGACGGCGACTGCCGCTGGGCGGAGGGCCCGGCCGGCCATATCGCGGGGCAGTGGGTGCCGTCGCGCGGGGTCTTCAGGGTCACGAGATAGGTGTCGATGGCGTCACGCGCGCACGGGCTCAGCCAGTAGTCGCCGTGGCCGACACCGTCGTACGTGAGGAACACGGCCTCGCGCCCGATCTGCCGCGCCGCGTTGGCGCCCCAGGAGTGCGGAGTGGCGGGGTCGTACCGGCTGTTGGTCAGCAGGATCGGCGGGGTGCCGTCGACATCGAGCCTGCGCTGCGGGTTGGACACCTCGGACGGCCAGCCCTGGCAGCCCGTCTGGACGGTCCAGCCGAGAGGGCTGAACCTGGTCACCGGCGCGAGCCGGCCGAGTTCGCGCTGGAAGCGGGCGAGGGTGCGGTACGAGTCCACGCCTAGGTCGTAGTCCTGGCACATCACCGAGTTGAACGGGTACTCCATCGGCGCCCCGTACTTCCGGAGCATCCGTGCCGCAGCGGGGGCGCCGGCGTCCAGGTCGGCGAGGGCCTGGGCGAAATCGAACCACGACGCCGGGTCGTACCCGCTTCTGTGGGCGATGGTCTGGACCTCCCACGGGGCGACCGGCTGGGGCGGGTCGCCCGGCACGACCAGCTCACCGGCCTCCGCGCGCTTGTAGAGCGAGTCGAACAGGGCTCGGGCGTCCCGGCCGTGGAGCGCGCACGAGGGAGTACGGGCGCACCAGTCGGCGAACTGGCCGTACGACTCCTCCACCCCGACGGCCTCGGTCTTCTGGAAGCCCCACGCGCCCAGGCTGTGGTCCATGTTCGAGTCGAGCGTCATCGCGCGGACGCGGTGCGGGTAACGCTCGGCGTACTGCTGGCCGACCGCGGTGCCGTAGGAGACGCCGTAGTAGCTGATCCGTTTCTCGCCGAGGCCGGCGCGGATCGCCTCCATGTCGCGGACGACGCTTCCGGTGTCCATGTGGTCGGCGAGCGGGCCGGTGAGGTCGCGGCAGCTCTCACCGAGAGCGCGGTTGGCCGCGCGGAGGGCGGCGAAGGAGGCGGCGCCGTCCGGGTAGAGCAACGCGTTCTGGGCGTTCACCCGGTCCCGGTCGCAGACCACCGGGTTGCTGCGGCCGACACCACGCGGGTCGAAGCCCACGATGTCGAACCGCTCCAGCAGCTCGGGGGAGAAGCTGTCCGGGGCACGGAACGCGAAGTCAACCCCGGAGCCCCCCGGCCCACCGGGGTTGACCAGCAGCGAACCGATCCTGCGGGCGGGGTCGGTGGCCCGGTGCCGGGCGAGGGCCAGCTCGAAGGTGGCACCCTTGGGCCGCTTCCAGTCCACGGGCACCTTGACCGTGGCGCAATCGAAGGTGCCCTCGCCGGAGGGCGACTCACAGGGTGCCCAGGCTATTCGCCCGGGTAAGAGGGCCTCTGCTCTGTCCTCGGCCGGGGGAGCGGCGACCGCGGTCCCGGTCATCAACTGGCCGAAGAGCGCGGTGACCAGGGCTCCGACAGCCAGTCTCCCGATTCTTCTCGCGTGAGGGACACGTGGGGTGTTGGACGGCACGGATGTTCCTCCAGGGATCAGGAGTTCACAGTTGGATCACACCCTCACCCCAACTACCGCGTCACACAAGGGACATGACGGCCACAGGTGCCACCCGGCCCGCCAGGTGCCACCGGCCCCCGGCCGCCCGCCACGGCTACCCGGCCCGGCCCCGCCGCCGCAGCAACAGCAGTCCCCCCGCCACGGCCGTGATCCCCGCCGCCGCGGCCCAGCCGACGGTGTCCGCCGACCCCGTGGCAGCCAGGTCGCCACCCGCGACCGGCGACGCCGAAGCCTGCGGCCGAACACCCCCGGCCGCCCCGTCGGACGCGGCAGGACCCGGACTCGGCGAGGAGGACACCTCGGCCGCCCGCTCCCGGGTGAACGCCAGAGTCCCGAACCCCAGCTGGTCGAACCCCCCGCTGTTGGGCCCGTAGTCCCCGCCCCCACCCTCAGGCGCGGCCTTCGCCGCCGCCCGCGTCACATACGACGCCGACAGCCCCCGCCGCTTTGTGTAGTGATTGGCGATCATCGCCCAGATGGGCCGGGTCATCCCCGGATCCACACCAGCCGCCTCCGTAGCCGTCTCACTCCCCGACCACCCCCCGATCGCCCCCTTACTCCGCGTGTTGGCCGTATACGGCACATCACCCCCCAGGCTCCACTTGGCCACGTACTCCGCGCCCTTGAGGAACCGGCTGTCGTCGTACCCGTACAGATCGATGCCCTGGTTCCACGCCATCTCGCACACCGTGCCCATCAGCCCGACCCCGAGCAGCGCATGCCCCTGATCGCGCCCGGCCTCGACCCACTCCGCGAGCCCGTCGTCGTGCACCACGGGAATGGCATGCCGGACCGACCCCATCCCGTCGCCGTGCTTGAAGTACTCGACGGCCCGCTCCACGACAGCCCGGTCATCGCAGAAGATCCCGGTCGCGAGCACACAGGCGAGGGCCGTCAGATCCCAGTTGGGCCAGTAGTTGGTGACGACGGCGTTGTTGTGATGGCTCAGGAAGCCGTCACTGAGCGGCAGGAAGACGTCCGACAGCAGCTCCTGAGCCCGCCCGAGGCCGAAGTCGTCACGATCGCGCACGAGTTCCGCCGCGTTGGCGAACTGATACCCGTACAACCCCGCCGCCAGAAACCGGTCGGCCGAGCCCTGGATCGACGTCAGCTTCCCCGACCAGGCGTTCAGGATCGCCACGGCGGTGTCGGCATGCGCGTCCTCTCCGCCGACGTGGTACCGCAGGGCGTTCTGGTAGGCGGCGTGGATGTCGTTGTAGAGGGCCGCGTAGTTCTGGGGTGACCCCGCCCCCCGGTACACCGTCGCCTGCGGATTGGCCCGCCAGCCGCTCTGGGCATGCCGATTGGCGGTGAGCTTGGCGAACCCGGCCGCGTAGGGCCTGGCGCCCGCCTTCACCTTGGCCGCCATACGGTCCAGGTCGTCACGGGTGTGCAGCAACCCCGGGTGGGCGAAGGGGGCGTCGGCGGCGGAGGCCGGGGTCGCGAGGGCGGCCGTACCGATACCGGCACCCGCCGCACCCGCTGCTCTCAGCATGCTCCGGCGGCTGATCTGTCGTGTCACGTCGTCGTACCTCAGCGTCGTCAAGTCGCGTGCCTGTGGGGGACGGTGAGGAGACGGGCGGGCGGTGAGGCGATAACAAAAACTGCGGTACAGTTGATCTGCATCCGGTCGCCGGAACTCCCGGCTGAAGGATCGTGCGTTGGTGGTCCAAGGAAAGACGCCCCGCTTCCTGCGGGGAAATGCAGGTGCAAGGCCTGCCCGGCGCTCCACACATAAGAACCCGGCCCTGGGATTCAGGGCCGGGTTCTTTGTTGTCCCCGCTGCCTCTCCCTGGCTGTCCCCGCCGTCCCTCGCCACCCTCGCTTCGCATGACCCACGGCTGGCACCGGGTGTCCTCAACGCCCTACTGGCGAGTAAGTGGATTTCAGTCAAATTTTGGCCGGGACGCTTCGACATCTGCGCAGTTTCTTTACGTATCTCTCACATACGACTCCTGCCGTGAGCTCGGCGTTTGCAGCTGCCGCGCAGCGCAAACGATTTCCGGTCAGGCGTCCGGGCCTCAGGGGCGACGCTTGCCGCGATCGGCTGGCCTGTGGCTAAGTTGACCGCCGCGTGTACCGGACCGGGCGGGGGATTCGACCACCCTCGTCGTCCGCACGCGCATCATTCGGCGGGCCCCGCGGGGCGCCGTCGCGGGGGAGAGATGGTTCGTCATGCCGTGATGCCGGCTCGCGGGAACACCTGACCGCTGCTGTCCGGGTCGTCCCACTGTGTCCCATCTCCTCCTGCGGCCCCGTCCGCCGCCATCCCGCTTTTCTGTGAAGGATGCTCCTTTGCGATTCAGACCGGGGTTGTCCAACCCCAGCTCACGAACCTCAGCCGCGTTGACGTCAGCCGTCACGTCCGTCGCCGCCCTGGCCGTCCTCGGCGGTCTGGCCGTCCAGCCCGGCCTGCTCGGCCGGGACGCCGAACCGCGCACCGCGCCTGTCGCCGCGGCGGGTGACTCGTACGACGGCTTCGACACCAAGGCGGCTGAGCAGCTGCGCGAGGACCAGTGTGTGGCCGTCGACGCCCTGCGCAAGGGCGGTCCCAACCTGTTCGCCCTCGCGCAGAACGCCATAGGGCTGCCGCCCGATCAGCTCCATCAGAAGCTCAAGCGGGACCTCGCAGACAACAACTCTCCCCTGCACCAGGCCTCCTATGCGGACAGCGCCGACAGCGACCAGTGGCTCAAGAAGGCCAATGACCAGGAGCGGGCATGGTCCAGCACCGTCATGGGTCTGAGCTCCTACCCTGACGAACCGCAAGGAGAGGACAAGATCTACGACCGGACGGGCCTGGTTCCGTGGCTGTACCAGTCGTACTTCAAGTCGGTCGACCTGTTCTCGCCGTTCTACGATCCCTCTCCCACTGCTGACGACAAGACGAAGGCGGCCGCCCTCGCGGTCGGTGACCCGCAGTACACCTCCGGGGGGACGGCGCAGGAGCAGCAGGCGTGGAAGCTGTGGAAGAAGAACTCGGGGAAGATCGAACCCAACGAGTTGTTCGTTCCCCGAGTGTTCGCCGATGACGCGCGTATCTTCCTGAGCTCCGGGGGCTTCCCTCGCACGGCCCCGGCCGCGGACACCCCGGAATACCGCGTCGCGGTCGAGGATCTGAAGGCCCGCTTCGCGTCGTGTGCCTGGCACGCCCCGATCGACCCGAACCGGGTCCTGGGTAAGGAGGTGGCGCAGGCGTCCGCCGAGTGGCAGCAAGAGATCGCCTCGCAGGCCACGCAGCGCCAGCAGATCCTCGGTGCCAACGTCACCGCCACCAAGGCGTTGCAGGACGGCACGTTCGCCCTGGGGCAGGTCCTCGG
The DNA here is from genome assembly GCF_055594445.1 of Streptomyces sp. NPDC040589. NCBI lineage: Bacteria > Bacillati > Actinomycetota > Actinomycetes > Kitasatosporales > Streptomycetaceae > Streptomyces > Streptomyces sp. NPDC040589. The sequence continues at coordinate 168,364 of NZ_JBVIWP010000003.1, forward strand.
CCAGTCGTGGATGGCGGACTATTCCGCCCGCTGGCAGGACTACTGGTCGGCCGGCGGGCTGGGCTGGATCGGTGACAGTACCGTGGTGATCCAGGTGCCGGGCGCGGCGGGCAACTGCCTGGACGTCGCGGGCGGCAAGGAGGCCAACGGCACGCCCGTGCAGATCTACACCTGCAACGGCGGCGCGGCCCAGCAGTGGACGCTGGAGGGCAGTGAGGACAAGCTCTACCTCCGCAATGTCGCCTCCCAGCGATGCCTGGACGTGGCCGGGAACGCGTCGGCGAACGGCACGAAGATCCAGGTCTATGACTGCTACAAGTCCAAGGGGCAGTCGTGGAAGGGCGACGTCCGTGCCACCGCGCCTCTGAAGAGCGTGAGCACGGGCAAGTGCCTGGACCTGAGCGCGTTCACCAAGAGCACGGACGCGCGGCTGCTGGACTGCAAGAACGCCGCCTCGCAGAAGTTCCTGATCAAGCCGTCCGGTCACCAGGGCGCGGACAGTCCCCTGTACCCGGAGAAGGCCGAGTTCGACAAGGCGAAGAAGGTCGTCACCGACACCCAGGCGGCGGCGAAGAAGCACCTGGCCACGATCAGGACCCAGCTGGAGAACGCCAAGAAGGCGGCCACCACCTCCGATACGGCCGAGCAGGCCGCCTACGGCATCGCGGATGCCGCCGGCGCGCCGCGGGGCCGGGGCCTGCTGGTCGGTCAGCAAAAGGCGCAGGTCACCAAGGGTTCGGTGGCGGCGCTGACCGCGATGGTGAAGGCCGCTGAGACCGCCGAGGCGGCGACCAGGGCGTCCGCGGGTGACAGCCAGACCATCGCGCAGCGCGCTCTCGCGCAGGCCGCGCAGTCGGCGGCGGAGTTCCGCAGGGCCGCCGCGGCGATGGCCGAGTCCCAGGCGAAGGCCGCGGCCGACGCGGCGAAGGTGCACCGCGACAACGCCAAGAAGGACAAGGAGACCGCGGAGGCCAAGCTCGCCGAGGCGCTGAAGGCCGAGGGCGACGCCAAGTCGGCCGCCGCCAAGGCCCACGCCGAGCGTCTGGCCGCCGAGGCCGAGGAGAAGACGGCCAAGGCGGAGAAGGAGACCGCCGAGGCCAAGCAGGCCGAGGCGGCCCGGCACAAGCAGGACGCCCAGGCCGAGGCGGCGAACGCCAAGGACGCCAAGGACAAGGCCGAAGCCGCCGAGGCGACCGCGGTCGCGCGCAAGAACGACGCGGTCAAGGCCCGCGACAAGGCCCGCGATCTGCGTGACGACGCCTGGGACGCCGAGCAGAAGGCGGACGCCGCCCGCGCCAAGGCGGACGCCAAGGAGGCTTATGCCCAGGCCCACGAGTCCGACAGCAACGCCCAGGAGTCCAGGGCCGCGGCGAACGCCGCTGCTGGGCACGCGGATGACGCCGAGGCGGCAGCCGGCCGGGCCCGGGCCTCCGCGAACGCCGCCACCGAGGCGGCAGCCGAGGCGGACGCCGCGGCCACCCGCGCCGAAGCCGCCGCCAAGCGCTCCCGCGCACACGCGGACGGCGCCCAGGCCGCGAAGCTGAAGTCCGACGCCGCGCTGAAGACCGCGACGAGCGCCGCGGCTGACGCCATCAAGGCGTCCGAGCACGCCTCCTCCGAGGCCAAGACGGCCGTCGAGCTGGCGGACGAGGCGGAGAAGCTGGCCAAGACCGCCAAGTCCCAGGCGGACGAGGCGAACAAGGAGGCCGCCAAGGCGCTGGTCGCCTCGGCGAAGGCCGCGGGCTTCGCCCACATCACCGCGCAGGCCGCCGTCGACGCGGGCAACGCCGCCGTCCAGGTCGCCAAGCCCGCCAACGACGCGATCGAACTCGGCTCCCCCTACGTCACCACGGACTCGGCCGCCGGCCTGGTCGTGCTGACCGGGCAGGCGTCGAAGTCGCTCGCCGAGCAGCAGCAGGCCGTCGCCGACGCCCACGCCGAGAACGCGCAGGCGGAGGCCGCCGCGGCCAAGAACCTCGCCGAGCAGGCGACCGGCGACGCCAAGGCCGCCTACCAGCACGCCGCCAACGCCGCCGGACACGCGGCCACCGCTCGCACCTACTCCAAGGAAGCACTCGGCTACGCCGCCGACGCCGCCAAGGCCGCGTCCAAGGCGACAGCGTCCCTGGCCCGCACCGTCGAGTACAACCGCCAGGCCACCGAGGACGCCGAAGCCGCCGACAAGGCAGCCGGCCGCGCCGAAACCCACGCCAAGGACGCCCGCGACTCCGCCGACCAGGCAGCCCTCGACGCCGAAGCCGCCCGCACGGCCGCCTCCGAGGCCGAACAGGCCGCGAAGGACGCCCGCGCCGCCGCGGACCGCGCCGACACCGCCGCGACCGAAGCCGAGGAAGCGGCCAAGGACGCACTGAAGTACGCCAAGGAGGCACAGGAAGCCGCGGAGTCCGCGGCACGCAAGCAGGCCAACCAGCAGATCGCGTCGGGCGCGGGCACCGGCCTCGGCGGCACCTGGTACGTCGTCGACGACGACAGCATCTCCATCACCGACGCCAAGCAGCAGAACGACTGCGTCATCGAGATCGGCTTCGAGGGCTGCACCGTCACCTTCAAGGTCACGTTCGACGCGACGGTCGACTTCTTCCTCTGCACCGACTCCGACGTGCCGGCCACGGCAACCGGCTGCGCGGCGGCGGACACGGTCCTGGTCAAGAGCGAGCGCTTCACCGGGCTGGAGAAGGATGTCACCCAGTACTTCAGCAAGCTCGACCTGATCAAGCAGACCGTCGTCTACCAGATCCTGAAAGCGGTTCTGATCCAGGACTTCGTCGACTGCTGGCACGGCAGCGCCAGCGGTTGCGCGTGGGCGGCGAGCAACTTCATCCCGGGCAAGGCGTTCACCAAGATCGCCGATGCGCTCATCGCCCTGGACGTCGCGCTGCGGACCGGCGTGAACGTCGCCGATGCCTTCAAGGCCCTGAAGACCCTGGACATCGACCCCAGTTCGCTGGCGGCCCTGGAGCGGCAGGCCAACATCGTCGAAGACGCGTTGACGAGCTGCCGCGTCAACAGCTTCCCGGCGGACACGCCTGTGCTGATGGCGGACGGAACCCGTCGGCCGATCAGCTCGGTTCGGGAGGGTGACCTGGTCCTGGCGACGGATCCCGAGACCGGTGTCCGCGCGCCGCAGCAGGTGACGAACACGTTCCGGCACGGCACTCGGCGCCTCGTCGACGTCTCCCTCGTCGACGGCACCAGCCTGACCAGCACCGCCGGACACCGGATCTACGTGGACGGGCGAGGGTGGACGCTCGTCGCCGACCTGCGGACCGGCGACCGGCTGCGCCGGTCGGACGGCACCTCCGGTGTCGTCAGCGCGTTGCACGACCGGTCAGGTCTGGCACCCCGCTCGGTCTACGACCTGACGGTCGACAAGCTGCACACCTTCTACGTGGGTACGGAGGGGACGGCGGGCGCGCGGACCACGGACATCCTGGTCCACAACTGTCTGAACCTGCGCCTGCACGAGAACGACCGCGGTGCCCACACCATCGGGGTCCACGTCGACACCACTCCGCAGAAGGCGATCAACAAGGCCAAGGACGACCTTGCCAAGAACCCCAACGCCCCTGGTGTGACCGGTGTCTGGAAGGATCTCGACACGGCCCAGGCCGCCGTCGACGAGGGGATGAAGAAGTGGCTGACGGGCATGTCCCCGAAGCAGAACAAGGCGAACCGGAAGAAGCTCGACAACTGGGTCCAGTCGACCCCGAAGGATACCGAGAGCGCCGCTCACCTCTTCTCGTTCGACGTGACGCTCGACGACACGGCGTCTCTGGGGAAGATCTACCACCACACCGGTGACAGCTGGGCGGCCCAGAACATCGTGTCCATCACCCTCAAGAGGTCCGCGCACAAACCCGGCTACATGGTGTACACCTCGTACCCCAAGGGAAAGAAGCCCACCTCGTGACGGCACCACGGCAGGACATCTGGGTCGACTTCGGGCTCAGCGGGCTCACCAAGTGGTTCGCCGGCCCCTGGGTCAGCGAGGCGACGCCGGAGGAGATCGTCACCGGTGCCGCGGACTGGGGGGACGGGGTCTACGCCGCCACTCTCGTGGAGGATGCTCTCCGGCTGCTGGAGTCACCGCTGCCCACCCGGACGATCGAACTCCTGTGGCGGTCGGCGATCGGACTTTCGTACGACCCGGATGGCATGTGGCTCGACGGGCGCGCATGGCTGCGCGACATCGTCCGGATCTCCGTCGACCGGATCCACCGCGACGAGCCGTCCTTCTCGCCTGTTCCGCCGCCGCCTTCCGCGGACGGGCCACTGAGGCAGGAGATCCTGGAGGCGATCCGTGAGGTCACTCCGGGCGTGGAGGGCGCGGTCGGGGCCGGCGGGGCGGAGGTGACGGCCGCGCTCGAGGAACTGGTCGTCGAGGTCGACCCCGATCTGGGGTTCCGGTTCCTCCTGCGGGTCCTCAAGGCCCACTTGGTTCCCGTCACGGAGTCCCAGTACGACCGGTACCACGCACTCGGCGAGCGTCTTGGCTACCACGAGCTCGTCGTGGACGACGGAACGCTGCAGTCCGTTCCCGACCCGGACTGACGCACCGCGGCACACCGCACGACCCGGAGCAGGCCCGCACCCCGCGAGGCCTGCCCGGCGCTCCACATACAAGAACCCGGCCCTGGGATTCAGGGCCGGGTTCTTCGCTGTCCCGTCACCGTCCGGACCGATCGCGGTTCTGCCCGGACTGGTCGCGGCTACCCTCCGGACCGGCGCGTCGGTCGGCCACTACTGTCCGGGCCGGCCCCGCCGGTCGGCCACCACCCACGACGCCACGGCCACAGCGCTCGCGACCCCGAACACGGCAGGCCAGGCGCCCACCTTCTTGGCCAGGGGATGCGATCCGGCGAAGGCGGCGACATACGCGGCCGACAACGCCCCCGCGGCGACCCCGCCGGCCTGCTCCCGCCACTGCCGCGCCGCCGCCGCACCGGCGACCGCGAGCACGGCCCCGCCGAGCGGTCGCTGCCTGGTCCAACGGGCCACGCCGTACCCGCCGACCAGCCCGCTCGCGGCGACCACCGCGCTGGGAACCTTCACCATGTTCCTGCCTCCTGACCTCACGAGAGACCGAGGCTAACTCCCGGGGCGGGCGGTGCACACGCCGGGGCGCGAGAACGACACCCACCCGAACCTGAGTCCAGGCTTGTCAACTTTCCTCGTCCGAGCTATATAAGAAGAAGCAACACATGCGGCATCGCGACACAGTGCCTGATGAGAGGAGAGACAGTGATGCTCATGCGCACGGACCCCTTCCGTGACCTCGACCGACTCACGCAGCAGGTCCTCGGCTCCGCCGCCCGCCCTTCGGCGATGGCGATCGACGCCTACCGCTCCGGGGACGACTTCCTCGTCCACTTCGACCTCCCCGGCATCGACCCCGAGACGATCGAGCTGGACGTCGAACGCAACGTCCTGAGCGTGCGAGCCGAACGCAGGTCCCCCGCTCCCGAGGGTGCGGAGCTGCTGGTCGCCGAACGTCCCACCGGCGTCTTCACCCGCCGCCTCTTCCTCGGCGACACGCTGGACACGGAGCGCATCGACGCGTCGTACGAGGCCGGCGTACTCACCCTGCGCATCCCGGTGGCCGAGCAGGCCAAGCCACGCCGTATCCAGATCACGGGTGGCGACAGCCGCAGGCAGCTCAGCGGCTGACCCCGCCCGAGCACCCACCGCACCACTGAGGCAGCGTCCCGCGGGCGTCCCACCCGCGGGACGGTCACCCATGTACACCCCCAGAGGAAATCCCGCACATGACCGCGATGACGGTGCCCACTGAGACGCTCACCACGACCCGACTGCTCGACGCGGTACAGGAGTCGGGCCAGTACCCCACCAGGGTCGAGGCGGAGCGCGTCACCCGTGTCGTCCTGTCCGCGCTCGGAGCCCACGTCACCGGCGACGAACGGGTCGACCTCGCCCGTGCCCTGCCCGAAGAGGCCGCCAGGCTGATCGCCTCCCAGATCCCGGCCGCACAGCGGCTGACGGCCGCGGAGTTCGTCGACTCGATCGCCGCCCGTACCGAGGGAGCCACCCCCGCCACGGCCCGCTGGGACGTCAGCTCGGTCCTCGGCGTGCTGCCGCCCCTGATCGGCGACGACCTGGTGACCCGCATCCTGGCCCAGCTACCGCCGGGCTACGCCCTGCTGTTCGGCCGAGCGGACCTGGGCCCGACGCCGTAGCCGGGTGGGCCGCGTACGGCCGTAACCCCGCAGCCCGCGTACGACGCCACCGCCGGCCCCAAACAAATCGGCTGGCGGCGGCCGTCGGGGAAGGAGAGGCTGGCCCGAACCGTCACCGGAGGTAGGCCAGTTGAAGACTCCCCACCCGAGCACCGTCCGCACCACGTCCGCGACGCTCACCACGCCGGACGGCACCCGTATCGCCCACCACGACCACCGTCCCGAGCGGGAATCCGCCACCCCCTTCCTCCTCCTGCACGGCCTGGCCGGCCACCAGGGCGAGTGGGACGCGCTCGCCGCCCGGCTCCTCTTCGACGGCCACCGCGTGGTCACGTACGACGCCCGAGGCCACGGCGCCAGCACCCGCACCCCCGCGACCACCACCCGCGCGGCCCACGTCCAGGACGCCGTAGCCCTGATCGAGGAACTGGACCTGGCCCCCGTAACCCTCCTCGGCCAGTCCCTCGGCGGCCACACGGCGATGCTGCTGGCCGCCTCCCACCCCCACCTGGTCGAGTCCCTGATCCTGGTCGAAGCGGGCCCGGCGGGCCCGACCGCGGAACTCCCCGCGCAGATCGCGACCTGGCTGGACAGCTGGCCGACACCCTTCGAATCGCTGGAGGCCGCGGAGACCTTCCTGGGCCACGAGACCTGGACGAGAACCCTGGAGCAACGAGAAGACGGCTGGCACCCCACCTTCGACCGCGCCACGCTCATCTCGTCGGTCACCGAACTCGCCACCACCGCCTACTGGCCCCAGTGGTCACAGATCACCTGTCCGACCCTCCTCGTCCAGGGCGAACACGGCACCATGCGCCCCGACGAGCCCACCACCATGCTCACCCACCGCCCGGCCACCCACCTCACCCGCATCCCGGACGCGGCCCACGATGTCCACCTGGACCAGCCGGACCGCCTCCACGAGGCGATCAGCACCTTCCTCCTTGACCTCAAGTTTGATTGAGGTCCTACGTTGACTGCATGAACACGCAGAGCGACAACCTCAAGGAGTACTCCCAGGAAGAACTGGCCGCCCAGCCGATCGGAGCCTGGACCGGCGAGGCCTGCCGCAGGGTCGTAGGGGCCATACGAGCCCAACTCGCGGTCGAGAACCTCACCCAGCCCCACTGGTGGACCCTCAACCACGCGTCCGGCGCCCCCGGCAGATGGACCCGCCCCACCCTGACCGAGCGCCTGCTCCCGTACGACGACCAAGACACCGACTTCGACGCGGTCTACGACGACCTGGTCACCCGCGGCTGGCTCAGGGAGGACACGACGGGCGGCATGTCCCTCACGGAGGCCGGCGAGGCGGCCCGCCTCCGCGCCCGCGAACGCAACCTCCAAGTCCACCACCGTACCCACGAGGGCATCTCCGAGGCCGACTTCATCACCACGATCAACGTCCTGCGGCGGATGGTCGCCAACCTGGGCGGCAACGGGAACCTGCCCGACGACGGCAACAGCCCGACACGACGCGGTGAGGAAGAGGGCCGCTGACCCCGTCGGACCCACCATCCGACACATCAGCGGTTTCCCCGTCGTTCCCGTACACCGACGAGGCCGATCGGCTTCTGCCGGGCCCGGAGCTGCGCCGGTGGGTCCTGGCGGTCTCACGCCGATCCCGCCACTCGGGCACGAACCCGCACCCCCACCCCCGTTCCCCGCCGCCCTCCCTCCGGGCCGCTCGGCCCATCAAATCCCCGCGGTGGAGGGGCGAGTGTCAAGAGTGAAGCGAAGCGCAATCGGCGAAGCCGACGCCCGGAGGGCGCTCTTGACCCTCGCCCCGGAACCGCCAACCTCGGGAGAACCGGGCGGCCGTGAGTACCTCCTGGCCAACCGGCAGTCCAGCGGGCTGTGGGGCCGTTAGCCGCCTCTCCAGATGAGACCGTCATCAGTGGAAGAGCTCCTGTGCTCCTCCCCTCTCCTCCTTCTCGACCTCAGAGAACAGGAGAGTGGGCTCGGCGAGGATGTCGCGGCCGACCTCGCTCTTGCAGATCTCGTCGACGCTGCCGAACCGTGCTGCAGCGGGGCTTGCGAAACAGCCGCCAGGACTTCAGGGTGGCCATCGCCTGCTCGCGGACCCCCTGAACGTCAGCGTCGATGACGTGGTGACCATGGACTTGCAAGAGAATTTGCACGGTATCGAGCGGCAGATTAACGGGATTCACAATGCCCAAACGCCTGCTGTTCTGCCGGATGATGAGGAGCGTGATGACGTGCCGTTCTCGATGCGGGTTATCGCGCTGCGCCGCTGTCGGTGAGGGCTTACCTGCCCCGCGCCAGGGAGTAATTCGTCGCGCGCGTGGCGTTAGTTGACTGATAACGTACCTGGGGCCCTGCAGGCGTAGTCTTGAAGTGCTCGGGGAAATATCTATCCCGGTGGGCGACAGCGCACATATCGGAGAGAGCCGAGGGTGATTTCCATGGCCGCAGCAGCACAGCAGGCGGGCGGGCAAAACTCGCCGCCGCAAAGCGATGGGCAGGCGCGAGTGGACGCTATGCGGGCTGCCACGGACATGACGCTTCAGTCCGGGGGAGAGAGAGCCATCACCCAAGCGTTGGTCCATGGGATATGCCAAGCATTCGGCATATCGAACACCCCAGCTGCGCCGCCTCCGGGCGCGACGCCTGCGGCTCCGGGCGCGTCGAGCACCATGCCCCCAGCTCCCGGTGCATCAAGTTCCCCGTCCGCGGCTCCCGGTTCGCCGAGTACACCAGCCTCCGGCTCAGGTCCATCGGGTGGCACATGCAGTCCTGGGACAGGCGGCACCGGTGGCGTGTCCTCTGCAGGTGGCCCTCGTGGAGCGACGTTCAGCCCAAGTACGTCAGCGGGCGCATCGGGTGGTGGAGTGAGTGGCCCGGGCACCGGAGGTAGCGGAGGCGCGTCCTTCCCGGGTACGTCTGGCGGGACGTCCTCCGGGCCGGGGACGTCACTGGGTGCGTCCAGCGGTGTGTCCTCTGGCCCGGGAGCGCCCTCAGCGGGCGGGGCGGGTGGAGTGAGTGGGCTGGGGGGCGTCTCTGGTGGGATGAGTGGGCTGGGCACTGGTGGTACCGGTGGTGCGTCGTTCCCAAGCCCATCCGGTGGTCTGTCGCCAAGCGGCGCGAATGGGCCAGGCGCGACGTTCTCGAACCCGAACTCGCCGGGCGTGACGCCCTCCAGTTCGCCTAGCAGCGCCTCTTCGAACCTGAGCTCCCCAGGCAGCCCTTAACAGGGATCGCTCGGCCCTCTGGGAGAGGAGTTATGCCGATGCTGACAGGCCAAGTGTCCGGTATGCAGCAACGATTCGAGCAGGACCGGAACACCAACCGTCCAATCACGATTTGGAGCTTCCGGCTCGAACGCCAGGATGACCAAGGTGCACCCCTGCCTCGCGTTGCTGTTGAGATGCGAGGGGAGCATTTCGACGGAGCGATCGAGCCGGGAGACTGGGTCCGTGTCGAGGAGGAATGGCAGCCTGGTACAACCCTGCGCACGCAACATGTAACGAATCTGAGCAGTAATACCACTATTACTGCGAAGGGCGTCGGTTCAACAAGATCCGCAAAGCTTGTGGGGGTCCTGTTCGGCCTCTTTTTCGTCGCCGTTCTAGCCTGGGTCGTATTCGGTTTCCTCCTAAACCGATGACTCAGTGAGCCTTTTCCAACCTCGGATGGTGAGGGCGGGCTTGGTGGCTGGGCGGAATTCCGATGGACATCGCAGCCTGCGTTGACCAGGATGACGGCCGTGCCCAGCGCCATCCACGTAGCCGACTATGACCCTAGCTGGCCCCGGCAGGCCGCTACCGCCATCGAGGCTCTCCGAGCAGCGGCGCCTGGGCTGTTCGTGGAGATCGAGCACATCGGCTCGACAGCTGTCCCGGGACTGGCGGCCAAGCCCGTCATCGACCTGATGGCCGCAGTCCACGACCTCACGCACGCTGTACCCCACCAGGCGGCGCTCGCCGACCTCGGCTTCCACCCGCACCACAACGGGATGACTGACCGGCTGCTGTACGTCCGCGCAGATAACGGGGCCCGACTGTAAGCACGAAGATTTAAGGAGTGGCGGCGCGAGCACGGATTCGTTCACTGCTCACTGCGCTTACGAAGCAACGCCATGGTTCGTTCCCGACGGAGACGATTTGCCCCCTCGTGACCTTGGAGTCGCGTATGAGGGCGCCGTTGGTGATGTAGGCACACTCCACACACTCGGTGGTGTTGCCGCCGCTGTAAGACGACTTGAACCACCGGAGGCCGGAGGCTGTCTGGGGGCCAGCTGACATTCAGAGCTCCTTGCGGGCGCGATGGATCAGGGTGGAGGAAGCCTCCATGTCCAACGCTTGTGCGCGGAGGTACTCGAACGCAAGTCTGTATCGCTCCAGCTCTGCTTCCTTCTCCAGGAAGAGCGAGCCCGTGTGGAAGTCGACGTACACCACATCAAGGGCGGGTTGAGGGCCGCCGATGATGACGAAGCTCCCCAGCGCTGCTGCATGGGCGCCCTGCGAGAAGGGCAGCACTTGGAGCGTGATGTGAGGAGACTCGTTCGCTTCGAGCAGTCGATCGAGCTGCTCTCGCATAACCCCTGGTGACCCGACGACCCGGCGGATTACTGACTCGTCGAGGATCGCCCAGAGGCGCAGCGGCTTTGTGCGGGTGAGGATCTCCTGCCGCTTCATACGGATGTCGACCAGCCGCTCGATTTCCGTCGGGTCCAGGGGTACCTCGTTGGCTCTCTGCAGCGCAGTGCTGTAGGCACGCGTCTGCAGGAGGCCTGGGACATACACGCAGGAGAAGTGGTTCTCGCTTACTGCCTCGTCCTCAAGCGTGAGCAGAAGATTCATGCTCTCGGGGATGGCATCGGCGAAGGAGCTCCACCAGCCCTGCTGCTTGGCGTCCTTGGCGAGTTTGACGATGGCATCGCGTTCGGTATCCGTCGCCCCGTACTCGCGGCACAGCGCATCGACGAGGATCCACTTGACCGGTCCGGCCTGGGTCTCGTACCTGCTGACTGTTGCCTTGGATACGTCGACGCGTCGACCGGCCTCCTCAAGCGTCAGCCCCTGCCGGGCACGCAACTTTCTCAGCATCGCGCCCAGTTGTCGCCGACGGGTGGTAGTCCGCTCGGACATTCAGCTCCTTCGCCAAGCGTTGGGTGGCGGGCCCGGAGATCTTCATCAGGCTAGGCAGAGGGGGCGTCGCGCCACCATCAGATTCACCCGATGGATTCCCGTGAGAAGTTACATGGTGAGACTTCTCTGTGCCATGCTCGCTTACAGATCGCTACGCAACGCAGCCGTACGGTTACGGCGGTGCAGTAGGTGCGTGGCACGGGAGGGAGGAGTGGCCCAATGTCAGGCTGCCAAGTCATCGAACCCGGACTCCGTTGTGTCCTGCCGTTTGAGGCAGAGCCGGCGGAAGTCCGTCTGCTCCGCAGAGCCACCGTCGCGCAACTTGGCCGATGGGGCGTGTCTTCTGCGGCCGAAGAGGCGGAACTGCTGGTGACAGAACTCGTCACGAACGTCATCAAACATGTGGGAGAGGGTGCCCCGGCGACACTCATCCTGGAGTGGCGGTATGAACGCCTGCGCGTCGAGGTCCACGACAAGAGCCGGGTCCTGCCGGCCCCCGTGAGGGCTCGCTGTGACGAGGAGTGCGGGCGTGGCCTCCATTTGCTCGCGGCTCTGGCGGCGGACTGGGGGGACGGTTCTGACGGCTGTGGGCAAGTCCGTGTGGTGTGAGATCGCGGCACAGCCGGCGGCTGCGTGCCGACGTGCCGAGCGGGCTCGCGGGGCGCTTGAGTGGTACCGGGAGGGCCATCCCACAATGACTGTGGAAGGGCGCAGTAAGTCAGTTCTCCTTGAGGAGTCTGCGGTCGAGCTGATCGCGGACTTGCTGCACTGGACCGCCGCCCAGGGCCAAGACCCGGATGACGTACTGGACCGGGCCCAGGTGCACTACGAAGCCGAGGTGGCTGCCGCCGCCTGACCACCGGCACCTTGCCCCTTGGCTTCAAGGCGGCCCTTGCCGTGTAGACAGAGCCGCTCGCAAAAGTGCGGCGGCATCGTCAGGCGCTCCGTGCTGGTGAAGCTGGGCCGCTGCCCGCATCACATGGGGATCGGGATTGTCCCGTCCGTAGATGTGGATCAATGTGCTTGCCAGGTCGTCCAGTTGACCTTCGCGCAGGACGCATACAAGGGCCGCCGTCTCTATTGGGCTGAGCACTTCTGCGGAGTGGCGCAGTAGGGCCAGAGCCCCGTCTTGCCGGCCGCCGCTCTGCAGGGCTTCGGCCTGGCGGACGACAGCCAGTGCGGCTCTCTTCTCGGGATTACTCTGCTGCCGGTCCCCCCTCCGAGGGGGGACCGGCAGCAGAGCCGCGTCAGCCCGCGCCGCCAGACGCGATCGCTGGCCGGCCCGAATCGCACGCCGTGCGGTGGCCTTGAGGGCGCGCGTCTCTCTCGCCTTCAGTGTCCGCATCTTGTGCTTCAAGGCCGCAGCCTCCTCCCGCAGGGCTGCGGCCTCCTCCTTTACGGTGCCGAGTTCGGTCTGGATGTCGTTGAGCTCATCGGCGCTATCGCTGGCCTGCTGCCGCAACGCCGCCGCCTCGCCGCGCAAGCTCACACAGTCGCCGCATTGCTGCTCCGCGGTGGCCGCGGAGTGCAACTCCTCTAGATCGGCGAGCGTGATGCCTACCTTCTCCACGCCCCCACCGTCGTTGGTCGCGGCAGCGTGAAGAAGCCTGACGATCGTTATGTCCGGCAGGTACTCGGCGCGGAGGAATCTGGACAGTGACGACTCGCAGGTGTGCAGCCGGTCGGCTGCCTGCTTCTGCGTGGGGGCGCTGCCGTTGGGCTCCAAGGCCAGGAGGCGGCAGAGTTTCTGCAGTTCGGCAGCAAGCGCGCGTTTCCCTGGCGGAACGTCACTGCCGAACTCCTTCACCGTCCAGCAGTAGGGAGTCTTGCTTCCTTTTGGTCGTGGCATATCACGCACTTCGCTTTCCGGTTCTATATGTAGCGAACCCGCTCAAATCGGCCTTCTGTTGACCCATGTTGTCGACATTGCGGCCGCTCCAGGCTGAGGTCTGGTCAATTGTGCATGACGGGAGGCAAGTTGTGTCCTTGCTACCTGTTGCGCAAGTGTTCCAGGGGGGACTGGTTTTCGGTTCTTGGTGGGACACTGTGGATAGCCGCTCGTGGAGCGGGGGGTGGCTAAGACGCCTGTGTCGCTGCGTGAGTTACGCATGCGCACATACTGCGCCTTTGCCAAAAATGCGTGCGATTCGACCTCAGGAGTGACAAATGGCGCTGCCGTCCTGGCGGGACGCGAAGTTGGGAAGCATGGCTCGGGCCGCACTGTGGCTCGTACAGGAAGTGGGGGAGGACAAGATCTTCACGAAGGCCGAGCTGCGCGAGGCGTTCCCGGACGTCGCTCAGATCGACCGGCGCATGCGTGACCTGCGGGACCACGACTGGAAGATCTCGACCAGCCGTGAGGACCCGACTCTCCGTCAGCAGGAGCAGCGGTTCGTGGCCCAGGGGGCGGAGGTGTGGATCCCTGGCAAGTCGAAGGCGCCGAAGCACAAGGCGAGCCTTACCGCCGCCCAGCGCGCCAAGGTGCTGGACGAGGACGGTTACCTCTGCCGCACGTGTGGCATCGCGGCTGGTGAGCCGTACGAGGAGGGAATCGAACAGGCGGTGCTCAACGTGGCCCGCCGCCAGGTGATCCAGCCTGGCGGAGACGTCACCTACGAGTTGGTCACCGAGTGCAAGCGGTGTGGTGTGGGCAGCTCCGGCCGGCAGGCCGACCTCGGGCGTGTTCTGGAGCAGGCGGCTGCCCTGTCGCCCATGGAAAGGCGGGTGCTCGGCGCCTGGATCGCTGCGGACCGGCGTTCCCTGAGTCCGCTGGACAAGCTCTGGGGCCAGTACCGGACTCTTCCGGAGACCTCCCGTAAGGCTGTGGCGGATGCACTCGACGGCGCGAACGACTAGGAACAGGACACCCGGAAAATGATGCGAGAACTTCCCGCTCCGCCGCAGGCGGACGAACTGAGCGAACTGATCAAGAAGAAGGTCGCGGAGGCGCAAACGGCGGGCGGGACCCGCGAGACGGTGACCGTTGACTGGAATGAGCAGAAGGCGCACGTCGACGTGATCGACCTGCCCCTCAGCAAGCTCTACTTCAACCCCAGCACGCACCGTATCCGGGCCCAGCGGAGCCACGACGCCGCGAAGGACGCGGCGCTGGACCAGAGCCCGTGGAGCGCGGAGAGCCAGGACTACCTCCGTTTCCTGCTCCAGGCCTCGCCCACCGACACGAACCTGCGCGACGTCGACTTCGACGCCTTGAAGGACAGCCTCGACGAGTTCGGCCAGAACGATCCGGGGCTGGTCACCCATCAGGGAATCCTGGTGAACGGCAACACCCGGGCGGCCGCCCTGCGAGAGCTTGGCGGTCAGTCGATGCGCGTGGGCGTGCTGCCTGAGTCGTTCACTTGGGCGGACATCAACGCCGTGGAGCTGTCCTTGCAGCTTCGCCGGGACCATCGGCGTGACTACTCCTACATCAACCGCATCATCGCCATGGAGGAGCAGGCGGCCCTCGGGCGTACGCCCGAACAGATTGCTAAGGAGTTCCGGATCCAGGTCCGGACGTACCACCAGGAACGCTGGATCCTCGCCACGATCCGTGAGCTGATCAAGCGCAGCCAGGACGTCGGCGGCAACGGCCTCCGGCTGGTCGACTGGGAAGGCGCCCAGGAGCGCCTCAAGGAACTCCAGCGCTTGTACGTGAAGCTGGAGACGCTCGACCGCGACCAGGCGGAGATTCTCAAGGAACTGCGTCTGGCCGCCATTCTGCTCAACTTCTCCAAGACCGACGTGCGGCACATCAACGAGGACTTCCTCAAGGAGGGGCTGGAGCAGAGGCTGCTCTCTGCCGGTCCGGCGCCTGAGGATCGGCCTGAGGCCAAGCCGACGGGCGTAGTGATCCCTGGGCTCGGGGTGGAGGTTCCGGCCGCCTCCTCCGCGGTGGCTGACATGAAGGCGCTCAACGACCGTCTGTTGCGTGCCGCCGCTGTCGTACGAAGCAGGAGCGAGGGCCCTGACCTTGGTAACGAGGCGAAGGAGCAGGCGCAGAGTCTCCTGGAAGACACGAAGAAGACCTTCGACGACGCCATCGAAGCCGCTGGCCGCAGTGCCCGGCTGCGCAAGCGCAAGCAGCTCGCGCCCGCCCGGCTGGCGGAGGCGTGCGCCAGCATCGACCAGTGCGTCAGCGACCTGGTGCAGGCCCGCACGTCGCGCAGCCTTGACGAAGAAGCCTTCGATGACGCGGTGATCAAGCTCCGTGGCAGCCTACTGAAGCTGGCCCAGCAGGCGGGCCGCGGTCTCCAGGATCCGGGCGACGGCGTGGCCTGGCTGATGGACGCTGTCGCCACGGAGGCCCGATAGTGACGAACGCATCGAGCGAAACGTCCCTGCACTTGGGGTTCGACGAGACGCACACGCGTGTAGTGCTCCGGACCACTGAGCACCACCAGCCGGACCTGGTCCAGCTGGCCGCCCGTTTCCGGACGGGCGGCCAGCTTGGCCTGCTCAGCGCCTCTGTTGCTCTTGATGACTTCCTGGCAAACCTGCAGGTTCTTGGCGACTGGCCCGACCCCAGCGGTGTGGAGTGGTCCTCCGCCCTGAGGAAGCTGGCGACCGGTGTCCTCCAGGACGCGCGGACCGTGGAAACCAGGCTGGCGGGTACGGGATCTTCCGGCGAGGTCGACGCGGACGATGTTCCGAGTCTGCTCGGAGACAACTGGAAGGGTGAGCTGAGCGCCTTCCAGCGCAGGGACATCGCGAAGCTCCTGTCTCTCCAGCACGGTGCGAACTTCAGCGTGCCCGGGGCCGGCAAGACGCGCGTCGCACTCGCTGTGTATGCGGCTCAGAAGGCCGCCGGCCACGCGCGGCGGCTTCTGGTTGTCTGCCCGAAGTCGGCCTACGACTCGTGGCGTTTCGAGACGGCGGAATGTCTGACGCACGCGCTGCGCGTCAATGTCCTGGACGGGTCGCTGGACCAATGGGCGGAGGTGCTCGTCGTCAACTACGAACGGCTGGACCGCTCGCTGTCGATGCTGACCACCTGGCTGGCAGCCCAGCCCTCCATGATCATCCTTGATGAGGCGCACCGGATGAAGCTCGGGGCCCGGGGCACCTACGGTGCAGCGTGCATGGCCCTCGGGCCACATGCGGACCGGCGCCTGATCCTCACAGGTACGCCGGCTCCGAACGGTTCCAAGGACCTGGAGAATCTGCTGGGCTTCGTGTGGCCGGGGCACGGGCAACAGACTGTCGTGCGCGCCGTGGCCGGGGGAGACCTTCGGCAGGCAAGTACGGTGCTGCGGCCGTTGTTCACGCGGACGACCAAGCAGGAACTCGGTCTGCCTCCTGTTGATCTGGGCATCCGTTACGTGGACATGCCGCCCCTGCATGACGAGATCTACAGCTCCCTCGTCGGCGGGATGAGTAACGGGGCGGCCAGGGAGGATCTCAGCGCGCTCGGCAAGACGGCTCTGCGGCTTCTCATGGCCGCTACGAGTCCGGCTCTGCTCCTGGAAGGAGCCACCAAGTACGAGCCGCTGGCTTACCAGTTGCCTCCGCTGGAGATTCCCCCAGGCGGCTCTCTGTACTCGAAGTTGCAGAACCTCCCCGACCACGAGCTGTCACCGAAGTACAAGGAAGCCGTGGCGATCATCGCCGAGAACGCGGCGGCTGGACGTAAGACGCTGGTTTGGACGACGTTCGTCCGGAGCCTTACGACGCTGGAGCGCATGCTGGGGAAATTCAGTCCGGCCGTGGTCTACGGAGGGACCCCCGACCGAGAGGAACAGATCCGGCGGTTCCGCGATGATCCGGCCTGCATGGTGCTCATCTCCAACCCGGCGACCCTCGGCGAGGGCATCAGCCTGCACCACCACTGTCATGACGCTGTCTACGTGGACCGCGACTTCATGGCCGGCCGGTTTCTGCAGAGCTTGGACCGCATCCATCGCCTCGGCCTCGCGCCGGACACCGAGACGCGGGTCACGGTCCTCGCCGTACGCAACTCCATAGACGAGGTCGTGGCTGCGCGGTTGGAACAGAAGCTGGCCTTCATGGGCCAGATCCTGGACGACCCCACAGTCCAGCAGCTTGCCGACTTGGAAGAGGAGCCGTCGGTGGCGGCTGGTCTGGCGCCGAGTGACATCGAAGCGCTGCTGAGTCACCTGGGGGGCAACCGGTAGCTGGCTGCGTGAGGTGGACGCAGCGCACTACGATCGATGCTGTGTCCTCCGAAGCCGTATGGGAAGCCCCGGAAGGTTCCTGGGCTTCGTCCGCTGCCCGCCGTCGCAACATGCAGGCGATCCGCAGCCGAGATACAAAGCCGGAATGGCTGATCAGACGTCTGGTGCACGCCCAAGGGCTCCGCTACCGGGTGGCAGCACGCCCCATACCAGACCTTCGCCGGACGGCCGACTTGGTCTTCCGCCCAGCGAAGGTCGCGGTATTCATTGACGGCTGCTATTGGCATGGCTGCCCTGAACATTACGTGCCTCCTAGAACGAACTCCGGTTACTGGTCGGAGAAGGTGCTGCGTAATGTGAAGCGGGACCGGGACACAGATCAGAGGCTCAGTGACGCGGGCTGGCTCGTGCTCCGGTTCTGGGAGCACGAGCAGTCAGTGGCTTGTGCCGACAAGATTGCCGCGACGGTCCTCGCGCGCAGGCGCGGGAGCGGTTGTCGCTGAAACTGAGAGTTCCATTTGGCGTGGAATGTCATCCAGGGCAGCTGAGCCCGAGGAGTCGACGTCGTAGTTGCTAAGAAGTTCTTCCCGGTGCTCCGGTCGCAGAATAGCAGCGATTGCGCGGCCTACGGCTTCAGCGACCGGCGGAGGGAAGGCATTTCCCACTTGCCGGTACTGTGCTGTCTTTTTCCCCTGGAATCGCCAGTTTCGCGGAAATCCTTGGATGATGGCGGCTTGCTCGACCGTGAGCATGGGGCCGTTCTCCCTGAACAAGTCCCGTTCCGGGTCGCATGCCTTCGGGTCGTTGGCCACCCCCATGGCGTCAACTCCCATGGCTGCCCACGCCCTCTTTGCTCGCGTGGGTCCAAGGTCGGCGCCGCCGTGCTTCCTGGATCCACCCACCAACGTGGGGGCAACGCCGCGGCCGGCGGCCGCGGACTTCCGAGCCGCGTCGAGCCAGTCGTTGTAGACATCCTCGCCTGTCCGCTGTCCGGGCTTGGCCGGCTCTCCCCACTTGTTCTTGTCCCAGTAAGGAAGGCACCGTTCCCGCATGGTCCTTTTGAGGCTTTCCGCGACAGCGGCTTCGTCGCCCTTGATTCCCAGCGGCCAGCAGAATTCATTGACGCCGAGCTTTGAAAAATCCTCACGGATCGCTACTAGGATAGCTCGAGGGCGTAGCTGAGGGACGCCGAAATCCTTCGCATCGAGTCGGCGCCACACCTTTCGCATCTCGAGATCCTGGGCCTCTGGAGAAAGTGAAGTGTCAACGTTGGGGACCGTGTAGCCAGCGCGGCGCAGTCGATCGAGGATCTTGCCCCTGTATTCGATGAAAACCTCGGGCGGCTCGAGGATCCCCCGGACATTTTCAATCATGACTGCTTTAGGGGTGAGTTTTTCAATGATGTTCAGAGCATCCGGGAAAAGATCGCGCTCATCATCTTCGCCCAGTCTTTTTCCGGCCAGGGAGAAAGGAGGGCAAGGGACGCCGCCTGCGAAGAGGTCGAGGGAGTCGCCTTTGAGGTCAAGAGCCTGGAATGCGTCTGAAGTGAGGAATCCCTTGACGTCCATAGGGTCGAGGGCCTGGGCCTTTTGCGGCGTCCACCCGGGCCAGCGTCCGACGTTGGCCCGCAGTGTACTGACCGCGTGCTGGTCCCACTCGACAAGTGCCAAGTGATCAAATCCGGCGTTGTGCAGCCCCACGGCCTGCCCACCGGCCCCCGCACAGATCTCGATCGAGGTCAGTGGCGTGGTGAACTGCGGTCGCTTCTGGCCGCTGGGGGGCATGCCGCTCCTTCTGGGGATGAACCATCGTGCTTGTGAGGGGGACCATGGCTGTGGACGGTCGCTCCAAACCAAAGTCTCGCATTTTCCAGGCTCTCCCTTGGCACCAGTAGGTGACGGCCGGATGCCAGGCCCGCGAGACTAGCCCTCGGTTGCGCGCACGCACCGGGCAGAGGGCGATTTTAAGGGGTGTACAGAAAGGCGTTGGCCGTTGCTAGACGCCCTTGCCCTGGTCGGCCCCGTGACACTCGCCGTAGGCCTGGCCCGACCCACACCAGCAAGCCGCCCCCGACTGCGGCGGCCAAGCCACCGCCCGCCCCCTTGCCGCCAGTGTCGTGGCGTACTGAGGGAGCAGCGTCGCATCGTCCGGGGACGACAGTTCCGATGCCGCGAAGGCCTCGTACGACGGGACCGTGCCGGTGACGATGCCCAGGTTCGGGGTGCCGGAGGAGGCCAGTTCTCGGAGGGCGGACTCTATGGTCGCGAGGTGGGCCTCGTGGGTCGGGTACTCCGCCGTAAGTGACGGGTACGCCTCCAGGAGTTCGGCGAGTTCCGTGGCCGGCCAGTGGAGGATCGCCACCGGGAACGGGCGGGACAGGGCCTCTCTGTAGGCGCCGAGTTCTGCTCGGAGGCGGAGGATCTCGGCCTCCAGTTCCGCCGGGTTCTCCGAGCCCAGGGACCAGACGCGCTTGGGGTCGTGGAGTTCGTCCAGGGTGATCGGGAGGGAGTGGACCGTGTCGGCCAGGGCGTCCCATTCGTCGTGGGACTCGCCCAGCATGCGCCGTACGCGGTGGCGGCCGAAGAGGAGGGGGTGGGTGGCGTAGGGGGGCTCCGCCACGTCCGTCAGGAGGCGGTGCACGGCCTCCGTGAACGTCTCCTGGGCCGCTTCCAGTTCGTCGTGGGATTCGAGGGCTTCGGCCACGATGACCCAGGGGGCGGGGTCCTGGGGGGAGGCTGCCCGGACGCCCTCGATGATCGCCCTGGCCTCGGCCTCGTGGCCGTACTCCCAGAGGTTGGAGGCCTTGAGCGCCCGTACCAGGTGGGGGTTGTCCAGGTCGGCCGCGGAGGACAGCAGGCGGTCGTAGAGCGTGGACGCGGTGGGGCGGTCGCCGGAGAGTTCCAGGTGGGCCGCGGCCCGTAGCAGCAGGGCCTCGGCGTCCTCGGGATACAGGCCGGCGGTCCGCTCCAGGCGTGCCGCTTCGGCGGTGTGGTCGACGTTTTCGGCAGGCGTGTCGGGGCGCATGGGGGACACCGTACTGCCGGGAGGTGGCGAGCGTGAGAGATGTGCAGGCCAGACCGCTGATCTGCCCGGATTCCCCATGCCCGCCGCCCCGGCTCTACGGATCGCCCCGAACCGCCGCCGTGCCGTACGCAGCCGACCTACAGTGTGACGCCGTCCACTTGGAGTGTTTGGACCGACTTTGCCGCGAATGGGACGCTTACCGATTTTCCGTTCAGGCGGATGTCCGAGCGAGGGGTGTAGAGGTCGCCGCCGCCCGTCGTCACCGTGTTCCAGCGGGGGACGGCGCCGTTCGAGCCGCCCGTCACCGTCGTGAAGCGGGAGAGGTCGAAGGTGAGGGTCTGGGCGGAGGCGGCCGTGTTCACCGCGACGATCACCAGGCGGCGGGATGTCGCGTCGTACGCCGCTACCGCGTAGCTCACGCCCGTGTCCAGGATCGTCATGCCGGGGCGGATGTGGCGGCTGAACTGGGCCAGTACGTAGTGCTTGGTCTGGACCGTGGTCGGCTGGAGGGTGTTCGCGTCGTAGGCGATCATCGCCCAGCCCGCCGACGGGTCCATGACCTGCCAGTAGCACCACGCCGTGGGGTGCAGCCAGCGGAAGTCGTAGCAGAGGTTCGAGGCCAGGGTGAGGCCCGTGCCGTCGCTGTCGCCCGTCTCGGAGTTCCACAGCTTCTTGCGGGACGTCGTCACCACGTCCGTGTAGAGGAGGTCGCGGCGGCCGCCCGAGCCCTGGTAGCCGTGCACGTTGACCTGGGAGACCAGGGCTTTGGTGGCGGAGTTGAAGGACGCCCAGGTCGAGCGGGCCGTGTCGTAGTTCGTTTCGTCCGAGGCGGCGATGCGGAGGCTGTTGAGGCCGCGTTTGTCCAGCTCGCTGCGCATGTACGGGAGTACGGCCGCCTGGACCGCGGGGTCCATGTGGCAGCCCTCCTGGGTGCCGGTCGCGGTCCACCAGGTGGAGGCCGGCTCGTTGAAGGGGTCGACCGTCGCGAAGTTCACGCCCCAGTTGTTCTTCGCGTAGAGGGCCGTCGCCGCCAAGTGGCTCGCGTGCTGGCGGTAGTTCCAGGTCTGGAGGTTGTTGCCGCCGCCCGCCGCGCCCGAGGGGTTGTGGTTGGCGCACATCCACCACATCGGGGAGTTGGCGAAGAGTTCTGTGATCGCGCCGCGCTGCGTCGCCTTCACCAGCATCGCGCGCTGGTTGGCGTCCGCCGACCACTTCCAGGCCGAGGAGGCGGGGTCCTCGTTGTTCCAGTCCTGCCAGAAGCCCTCGATCTGCTTGAAGGCGGGGATGTTGGGGGACTCCGCCATCGTCTCGCCGCCGACGCTGTTCCAGCTGGACGCGCCGAGGTTGTAGCGGGCGATGTTGAGGCCCAGGCCGGGCAGGGAGCGGCCGTTGTACGTCACCGACTTGGTGGTGAAGAAGAGGTCCGCGAAGTCGTCCCGGGCGCCGAAGACATTGGCCCACCAGGCGAGGGAGGTGCCCCAGCCCTCCCAGGTGCCGTAGGTGGTCGAGGGGGTGACGGCGATGGTGGCGTCCGCGTGCGCGGTGCCGGTCGCCAGGGCGCTGCCGAGGAACGTACCGCCTGCTGCGGACAGCAGGGTTCTGCGTCGTATCACGGCTCCTCCGTAGGGGAGTTCAGGGGAATGGGGGGCAGGCGCCGGTCCCCCCGGCCCGGCGTCGCGGGGTGGCCCTCGACGGCATCGAGTCGAGGGCATCGAGAAGCATCGGGTGTGGCGGGTGGGTTGTCGAGAGTTACGACGAACCTTTCTCAAACCCGTGTACGAAGTCTCGGACGCGGTCGGAGCGGGGGATCGTGTATAACGAACGGAGTGCGGTGAACGGGTAGTCGAGCGAACGCGCGTACGGGAGGAGGGGCCGTCGATGATCCGCGGTTGGACGAATTCGCGTCCCGCTCTCGTGCTGCTCTGCCTGGTCCTGGGCGTGGCGCTGCTGGACACCGGCAGCCTCACCGCCACCGTCGCGCTCGCGGCGACCGCCGCGGCCTCGGCCGCGCTCGCGGTCTGCGCCCTCGTCGCCTCGCGCTGCGCGCCCGCCGTGCCCCGCACCCGTGTGCGTACGGCCATCCGCGACCGTGACCTCCGTACGGCCTTCCTGCCGCAACGCGACCCGGACGCCAAGGGGCGCCCCCGGCCCCGGGCGCCCGGACACGCCCTCCGGGCGACCTTCGCGTAGGGGCACATCACCTAGCTGACCCCGCGTGGGTCGTCATGCCGCCATGACCAACTCCCGGCACGACGAGACCCCCGGAGGGCTCACGCATGTCCGTCTTCGCCAACCTGGTCGAGCACCTCGCCGACCTGCTCCAGCCGTTGTTCGGCGCCTCCGCGGCCGCCGCCGCGATCGTCCTGTTCACCGCGCTCGTACGACTTCTCGTCCACCCCCTGTCCCGGGCCGCCGCGCGCGGCCAGAAGGCCCGGACCGCGCTCCAGCCGAAGATCGCCGAGCTGCGGAAGAAGCACGGGAAGAACCCCGAGAAGCTGCAGAAGGCCGTGCTGGAGCTGCACGCCGAGGAGAAGGTGTCGCCGCTGGCCGGCTGCCTGCCCGGGCTGCTCCAGGTGCCCGCGTTCTTCCTCCTCTACCACCTGTTCTCCAGCGACACGATCGGCGGGCGGGCCAATGAGCTGCTCGGCCATGAGCTGTTCGCCGCGCCGCTGGGTGCGCGGTGGACGGACGCGCTCAGCGGGGGCGGGGGCGGTGCGCTGAGTGGCGCCGGGCTCGTCTACGTCGGGCTGTTCGTGATCGTCGCCGGTGTCGCGGCGTTCAGCTACCGCCTCAGCAAGCGGATGATGGCCGCGAACCCGGTCGTCGCCGCCGGGGGCGGTGGTGGGGAGCAGCTGCCCGGGCTGGGGGCGGTGACCAAGGCCATGCCGTTCATGTCCTTCTTCACGCTGGTCACCGTGGCCGTGGTGCCGCTGGCCGCCGCGCTGTACGTGGTGACCAGTACGACGTGGAGTGTGGTCGAGAGGGCCGTCCTCTACAGGTAGTCCCCCGCTTGGTCCCCGGTGACGGTCCAGTACGTGAACTGGGTATTGCGGAGTGGACTCCCAGCTTGGAGGATCGACCAGTCCTCCGATGGCTGTCCCGCCGCATCCGGGTCGCACGCATCGGTCGGGCGCCCGCGATCGAGGGAGACGTGATCATGAAGCTGCTGCGAGTCGGTACGGCGGGGGCGGAGCGGCCCGCGCTGCTCGACGCCGAGGGGACCCTGCGGGACCTGTCGGGCGTCGTCGCGGACGTCGACGGCGCGCTGCTCGCCGACGAGGCCGCGCTCGGCAGGGTCCGGGCCGCCGCGGACGCCGGTGAGCTGCCCGCCCTGGACGCCACCGGGCTGCGGATCGGACCGCCGCTGGGCCGGATCGGCAAGATCGTCTGCATCGGGCTGAACTACCACGACCACGCGCGCGAGACGGGTGCCGAGCCGCCCGCCGAGCCGGTCGTCTTCATGAAGGCGCCGGACACGGTCGTCGGGCCGCACGACACGGTGCTCGTGCCGCGCGGGTCCGTGAAGACCGACTGGGAGGTCGAGCTGGCCGTCGTGATCGGGCGTACGGCCAGGTATCTGGGGTCCGCGGAGGAAGGGCTCGCGCATGTCGCCGGGTACGCGGTGGCGCATGACGTGTCCGAGCGGGAGTTCCAGATCGAGCGGGGCGGGACCTGGGACAAGGGGAAGAACTGCGAGACGTTCAATCCGCTCGGGCCGTGGCTGGTGACGGCGGACGAGGTGCCCGATCCGCAGAATCTGTCCCTGAAGCTGTGGGTCAACGGGGAGTTGAAGCAGGACGGGACGACGGCTGAGCAGATCTTCTCGGTGGGGGAGGTCGTGCGGTATCTCAGCCAGGTGATGACCTTGTATCCCGGGGATGTGATCAATACCGGGACGCCGGCGGGGGTTGCGCTGGGGGAGCCTGAGCCGAAGCCGTATCTCAGGGCCGGGGATGTGGTCGAGCTGGAGATCGAGGGGCTGGGACGGCAGCGGCAGGAGTTCAAGGACGCGTAGGCGCTCCGCTGGGTGAGCCGGGGAACTGCGGTGCTCTTCGGCTGCGGGCCGTCCGTGGCCGGTCGCGCAGTTCCCCGCGCCCCTCAGGGCGCCTCCCTCAGGCCAGTACCGAAGCCAGGTCGCGCCACGCCTTCCTCGGGAGGGCGTCCCGGGGCTCGTCGTTGATGAGCTGGAGGGCGATGTGGTCCGCGCCCGCGTCGAAGAACGTGTCGATCTTGGCGCGGATCGCCGTGTCGTCGCCCCAGGCGAACAGCGCGTCGACCAGGCGGTCGCTGCCGCCGTCCCGCAGGTCGTCCTCGGTGAAGCCGTGCCGGAGGAAGTTGTTGGTGTAGTTCGGCAGCGGGAGATAGATGCCGAGGAACTCGCGGGCCAGGGCGCGGGCGCGGGTCGGGTCCGTCTCCGGGACCACGCCCAGTTCGGGGGCGAGCAGGGGGCCTTCGCCCAGGAGTTCGCGGGCGTGCGCCGTGTGCTCCGGGGTGACCAGGTACGGGATCGAGCCCGCCGCTCGGTCGCGGGCCAGGCGGAGTGACTTCGGGCCCAGGGCGGCCAGGAGGCGCCGGTCCGCCGGCACTCCGGCGGCGTCCAGGCCGTCGAGATGCTCGACCAGGGCCGAGTAGGGGCGGGCGTACTGCTCCACCCGCTTGGCGTGGCTCACCCCGAGGCCCAGCAGGAACCGCCCGGGGTGGGCCGACTCCAGTTCCGCGAAGGCCGTGGCGGCGGCGTCCGGCTCGTGCTGCCAGATGCTCTGGATGCTGGTGCCGACGGTGAGCCGGGAGGTCGCCTCGATCAGCGGGGCGGCGTTGGCGGCGGAGCTGTTGCCGCCCAGCCAGACCGCGCCGTAGCCGAGTTCCTCCAGTTCGGCGGCGGCCTCGGCGAGTTCGCCGCGTCGGTCGGGGTCCTCCGAGCGCAGGCCTACGCTCCAGATGCCGTACCGGCCGACGGTTTCCTTCAGGGCGGTGGTCATCGGTTGCGATCCCTCCGGTTGGGCGCCGTGCCTGATCGTGCGTACAGCAGGTGCCAACCGGAGGGACCCGGCACTAATTCCGGCCCATTACCCCGGGTTTCCGCTAACGGTCCTTGCTCAAGAACTCCTCCAGCGCCTCCACCACGAACCGGTGGTCCTGGAGCTGCGGCAGTCCGGACACCGTCACCGCGCCGATCACGCCCACGCCCTCGACGGTGATCGGGAAGGAGCCCCCGTGTGCCGCGTAGGCGTCGGGGTCGAGGCGCGAGGACTCCTCGAACGTCGTGCCCTTGGCGCGGAAACGGGCGCCCACCAGGTAGGAGGCGGAGCCGTAGCGCTCGACGACCCGGCGCTTGCGGGCGATCCAGGCGTCGTTGTCCGGGGTGGAGCCGGGCAGCGCCGCGTGGAAGAGCTGCTGGCCGGCCCGGTGGATGTCGATGGCGAGCGGGGCCTGCCGCTCCCGGGCGAGTTCGACGAGGAGCGAGCCGAGGGCCCAGGCGTCGTCGTGGCTGAACTGCCGGAAGACCAGGCGGCGTTCCTGCGTCTCCAGTTCCTCCAGGCTCGGGGTGAGCTCCGGCTGGAACTTGGGGCCGAGTTCCTGGTGGTGCGAAGGGCTGTGCGAGCTCTTGTGCGTCACAGGGTCACCGTCACCTTCTCGCGGGCCGAACGACGGGCGGCCTCCAGTACGTCCAGGGCGGCGGCCGCCTCCAGGGCGGTCACCGGGTTGGGGCCGCCCTCCAGCAGGGCCTTCGCCACGGCCGCATAGTAAGCGGGGTAGTCGCCGGGGAGGGTCGGTTCGGGGCGGCCACCCCCCGTTACGGGCGACTCTCCGGAGCCCACGCGGCCCCACTCCGACTCGGGCTCGACACCCCAGCCGGGGCCGGGGCGCAGGCCGTCCCGGAGGGCCGCCTCCTGGGGGTCGAGGCCGTACTTGACGTAGCCGGCGGTGGAGCCCAGGACGCGGAAGCGGGGGCCGAGTTGCGGGGTCGTCGCGGAGACGTGGAGGTGGGAGCGGACGCCGTTCGTGTGCGTGATCGCGATGAACGTGTCGTCGTCCGTCTCGGCGCCCGGGCGGCGGATGTCCGACTCCGCGTAGACGGCGGCCGCCGGGCCGAAGAGGGCCAGGGCCTGGTCGACGACGTGGCTGCCGAGGTCGTAGAGCAGACCTCCGATCTCTGCGGGGTCGCCGGACTCCCGCCAGCCGCCCTTCAGTTGCGGGCGCCAGCGCTCGAAGCGGGACTCGAAGCGCCGGACGTCGCCCAGCTCGCCCTCGCTGAGCAGCTTGCGCAGGGTGAGGAAGTCGTTGTCCCAGCGGCGGTTCTGGAAGACGGAGAGGAGCAGGCCGCGCTCCTCGGCGAGGGCGGCCAGCTCGCGGGCCTCGGCCGCGGTGCCCGCGACGGGCTTGTCGACCACGACCGGCAGGCCGGCCTTGAGGGCGGTGGCGGCGAGCGGCACATGCGTCTTGTTCGGGGACGCGATGACGATCAGGTCCAGCTCGGCGGCCCGGTCGAACAGCTCGTCCGGGGTGGCGGCGAAGCGTACGTCCGGGAACTCGGCACGGGCCTGCTGCTGCCGTTCGGGGTTCGAGGTGACGACCGTGTCGAGGGTGAGGCCCTCGGTGGCGGCGATCAGCGGGGCGTGGAAGACGGAGCCGGCGAGGCCGTAGCCGACGAGGCCGACGCGGAGGGGTGTGCCAGTCATGGCCACCACTTTCGCAACGCTGTTGCCAAAGTGCAAGCGCCGGGGACAATGGGGGACGTGAACAGGGCGGACGACCGTACGGGCGGGGTGGGCGGCATGCAAGGGACCGGAGGTGGGGTGAACCTGCTCGCGTTGCGCAGTCACAACGCGGCGCTGGTCCTCGACCTGCTGCGGACGGCCGGAGCCGACGGCATCAGCCGGCTCGAACTCGCCGAGCGGACCGGGCTCACCCCGCAGGCGGTCAGCAAGATCACGGCCCGGCTGCGGGAGGACGGCCTCGCGGCGGAGGCCGGACGACGGGCCTCTACGGGGGGCAAGCCGCGGACGGTGCTGCGGCTGGTGCCCGAGGCGGGACATGCGGTGGGCGTCCATCTGGACCGGGACGAGGTGCGGGCCGTGCTGGTGGACCTGCGGGGAACCGTGGTGGGCGAGCGGCGGGCCCCGCTGGACCTCGGGGCCGGGGCGCGGGCCGTGCTGACGGCGGTGACGGAAGCGGTGCGGGAGACGGTGGCCGAGGTGCTGCCCGCCGGGCCACTCGCCCGGACGGATTCCCTGCCCGGGGAGGCGGTTGGCGAGGGTCGGCTGGGCGGGGCGGGGTCCGCCGGGGGCGCGGCGGGCCAGGCGTCGAGCTCCATGCAGCTGGCCCGGGCCGGTTCACCGGTCGGGGCGGGGGGTGTGCCGGAGGTGGTTGGCGAGGGCCGGCCGGGTGGGGCGGGGTCCGCCGGGGACGCGGCGGACCAGGCGTCGAACTCCATGCCGCTGGCCCGGGCCGGTTCACCGGTCGGGGCGGGGGCGGTGCGGGAGGCGGTCGGCGAGGGCCGGTCGGCCGGGGCGGGGTCCGCCCGGGAGACGGTGGCCCAGGCGCCGGCCTCCATGCCGCTCGCCGGGCCCGGGTCCCTGCTCGGGGTCGGCGTCGCGCTGCCCGGGCCGCTCGACCACGCCCGCGGGGTGCTGCACCGGGTGACCGGATTCCCCGAGTGGGACGGCTTTCCGCTGCGGGAGGCGCTGGCGGAGCGGCTCGGAGTGCCGGTGGTGGTCGACAAGGACACCAACGCGGCGGCGCTGGGCCTGGCCGCCGGGGGCGAGGGCGGCTCCTTCGCCTATCTGCACCTCGGCACGGGACTGGGCGCCGGTCTGGTGATCGGCGGGACCGTGCACCGGGGGGACAGGACCGGGGCCGGGGAGTTCGGCCACCAGGTGATCCAGCTGGACGGCCCGCCCTGCACCTGCGGCGACCGCGGCTGCGTCGAGGCGCTGTGCCTCGGTGCGGTGGCGCGCGGCGACACGGCGGAGGCGGCCCGGGTCCTGGGCGCCGGGGCGGCGAACCTGGTGGGCCTGCTCGACATCGACGTCGTCCTGCTGGGCGGCCGCACGGTGGCCATGGCTCCCGAGGCGTTCGTGCGGGGGGTAGGGGTGGTGCTGGAGGCCTGGGCCCGGCGGACGGGCCAGGAGGCCGTGCCGGTGCGGGTCGCCCCCGGGGGTGGGCGAGTCGTGGCGGTGGGGGCGGCTCAGCTGGTGTTGGGGCCGGTGTTCGGGCGTGGGGGTGGGTGAGGCGGTGTCGGCGGGGGTGCGGCTCGGCTCGGCCGGTGCCGAGGTCGGGCGGCGGGGCGGTGGCTGACTGGGATGTGCGAGGCGA
This sequence comes from Streptomyces sp. NPDC040589, assembly GCF_055594445.1. Lineage (NCBI taxonomy): Bacteria > Bacillati > Actinomycetota > Actinomycetes > Kitasatosporales > Streptomycetaceae > Streptomyces > Streptomyces sp. NPDC040589. The sequence goes on from NZ_JBVIWP010000003.1 coordinate 197,164, forward strand.
CTGAGCGGCGCGCGTCGGCTCCGGACGAGGCCGGGTGACCCGGCATTGGCCGGGGCCCGGGAAGCGACGTGAGGGCGGGTCGGTCAGTGCCGGGGTTCGGCGGCTGACCGCTGCCGGCCGGATCCGGGTGGGGCCGCCTCCGTGGGGAAGATCCGGGTCAGGTGGTAGTCCAGCACCGTCCGCACATCCGCGAGGGAACGGCGTTCGTGCAGGACGTCCAGGCCCAGCCCGACGGCCCCCGACACCAGCAGGTCGGCCTCGTACGTCCGGTCGATGCCCGGTGTCGTGAGCCCGGCTGCCTCTCCCACCGCGATGACGTCGGCGACGAGCCGCTCCAGCGGCTGCTCGGCGGCCAGGAACACCGTCGCGAGTTCGGGGTCGGTCAGGCTCCGTGCGTAGTACGCCGTGAACACCCGCAGCGCGAAGGCGCGTTGCTCGTCCAGCGGCAGGAACTCGTCCAGTATCGCCCGCAGCAGCGCGCACGGCTCCGTCATGTCGTACCGGATGCGCCCCTGGGCCAGCCGCTCGTTCTCCTCGTGCAGCAGGCGCAGCGCGTCGACCAGCAGGGCCTGCTTGGAGTCGAAGTGGTACTGCACGACCCGCAGCGACACCCTCGCCTCCGCCGCGATCCCGCGCATGCTCGCCGCGTCCAGCCCCTGCCGGGCCGCGATACGCCATACCGCCTCGGCGATCCGGCGCCGCTGCCGCGCCCGGACCTCCGTGGGCCGGGACACGGGCGGCGTGCCCGGCTCGGGCAGCGGCTGCCTGCGCCGGCGGTAGGCCCGTGCCTGGCAGCTCCGGGAGCAGTAGACCGGCGGGCGGCCTCGGCCCGGACGGGCCATGGGCCCGCCGCACACCGCGCACGCCCGTCGTTTTTCGTCACGCACCCCTTCACGATAGCGCGCCGAGAAAGTGTGATGTAAAGGAAGAATGGTGGGCTGGAGAAGGCCAATCCATCTTCTCCCATTGATACGTTCGTAACGTCTGGTCCTCCCCCGTGAAAGGAAAGGCCATGAAGTACGACGTCCTTCAGGTTCTCGGCATGGTGCTGCTGGTGGTGAGCGCCCAGGCGCTCATCCGGCTCCTCGTCGACGAGGGCGAGCGGGGGCTGCTGGACGGGCTCCCCGGTGGTTTCCTGCCGCTGCTGCTCGCCTACGCGGTTCTCACCGCCGCCGGTGTCCTCCTGACCGGCTGGGCCCACTCGCGCGCGAAGGCCCTGGGGCGCCGCTAGGGCGGCGGCGAACGGCCTGAGGGCGGCTGTCCGCCGACCGGGCGGATTCGCACCGCCGTCCGGGGGCCTTTCCGGGCCGCGTCGCTCGCGATCGCCCGCATCCGGCAATGTCACATCTCCATGCGACTCTGTACGGCCGCTCACCTCTGCCTGGCGGCAGCCGCCGCCGTCCTGCTGCCTGGTGCTCACCCGGCGTACGCGGACGATCCGGCGCCCGCCTGTGCCGCGCCCGACGACCACACCTTCCCGCTCACCACCCGCATCCACGGCGGGCCGGACTCCTACACGGCCGGGGGCGGGTACGGGACCTGGTACCTCGACCTGACCAACACGACCGACCGGACCTGCACCGGGATCCATCCCGTCGTCGTGCTCGTGGACGACAAGCGGGCCCTGGAGGCGTCCCAGCCCCGGCTGGAGTTCTTCGAGGGGGCGCGGTCCCACAGCGTGCGGTTCGAGAAGAGTGGGGAGGACGAGCTCGTCGGGGCGCTGGCCGACGACGAGGACCGGTTCGCCGGGTTCACCGTCGGGCCGGGAAAGACCGTCACCGTGAAGGTGCGGCTCACGGTCACCTCGGACGCCGTGCCCAACGACATCACCGCCAACGCCGCCGTCGTGCAGCGGCACGACGACGACGGCGACTGGGTCGGGCAGTCCAACGACTACCGGTTCGGCATCGACAGCGACGCGCCGATCGACGGTGGTGACAGGGAGACCGACGGCGGCACCGACTCCCAGCCGGATCCTGATCCGGAGCCGACGGCCTCCGTCCCGCCCCGCGAGGACCGCTTCCCGTTCGCCGAGGAACTCGCCCGCACCGGCATCGGCGTCCGGGTCACCGCGGCCGCGGCCGCGCTGCTGCTGACCGGGGGCGGCGTGCTGCTCCTCGCGCGGCGGCGCCGCTGAGGCCGGCCGGCCGGCCCGCGGCGCGGGGCTCTGCGCCGTCCCGCCCCTCGGGACGCCGCGACCGGCCCGTTCCGCATGATCCCGCCACTGTTTAGGCTAGGGGCTGCCTGGGGGATTCCCGCCTGCCGCGCACCGCCTGGCACGCACGCTCGCCGCGTTGCCGAACCGCCCATGTGGCTCCGCCACGCGGGCGCTCCGGCGCCTTGCGATCGCACGCACCGGACGCCGCGTGGCCCGCCCTCCGGGCGGACGACGGGAATCCCCCAGGCAGCCCCAAGGCGCACGCTGGACCGCGTACGGCAGGAGATCCCGCACATGGCAGACCGCAAGCCCATCGAGTCGTGGCTCACCGACATGGACGGTGTGCTCATCCACGAGGGCGTTCCGATCCCCGGCGCCGACGCCTTCCTGAAGAAGCTGCGTGAGTCCGGGAAGCCCTTCCTGGTCCTCACCAACAACTCGATGTACACCCCGCGCGACCTGCACGCCCGGCTGCGCCGCATGGGCCTGGACGTGCCGATCGAGAGCATCTGGACCTCGGCCCTGGCCACCGCCCAGTTCCTGGACGACCAGCGGCCGGGCGGGTCGGCGTACGTCATCGGCGAGGCGGGCCTGACCACCGCGCTGCACGACATCGGCTACATCCTGACCGACCACGAGCCGGACTACGTCGTCCTCGGCGAGACCCGCACGTACTCCTTCGAGGCCATGACGAAGGCGGTACGGCTCATCATCGGCGGCGCCCGCTTCATCTGCACCAACCCCGACGAGACCGGCCCCTCCACCGAGGGCCCGCTGCCCGCGACCGGCGCGGTGGCGGCGCTGATCACCCAGGCGACCGGCAAGAAGCCGTATTTCGCGGGCAAGCCGAACCCCCTGATGATGCGGACCGGCCTGAACGCCATCGGGGCGCACTCCGAGTCCAGCGCGATGATCGGCGACCGCATGGACACCGACGTGCTGGCCGGCATGGAGGCCGGGATGCAGACGTTCCTGGTGCTCACCGGGCTGACCCGGCCCGACCAGGTCGAGGACTTCCCGTACCGGCCCTCGCAGGTCCTGGACTCGATCGCGGACCTCGTCGACCGGGTCTAGGGCCCGCGAGGGCAGCGCACCCAAACCCGTCGCCACCCGTTCGGAGCAGTCGCCGCGTCCCTGAGGATGCGGTGACCCACCGTGCGGGGGAGGCTCCAGGCATCTGGAGGTTCACGATGGGTTCCCTGAGAGTCACTCTCTGCACGAGTGTCCTGGTCGCGGCCGCCCTCACCCCGGCGGCGTTCGCGGCGGACGCGGGGGGTTTCTCGGTGACCCCGGCGACCCCCGCACCCGGCAGTGACGTCGTGCTCCGAGTGACCGGCTGCGCGGCGAGGACGGCCGTCGCCGCCTCGGGGGCGTTCGTCGCGGACGTCCCGCTCACCGTCACCGTCACCGACGGCGAACTCAGCGGCGAGAGCCGCGTCCCCTCCACGCTCAAGGCGGGGACGTACCCCGTGAAGATCACCTGCGGGGGCGCCGAACGGACCGGCACGTTCACCGTCCGGGAGAGGGAAAGTGTGGGCCCGCCCGCGACCGGGGCCGCCGGGCAGCCACCCGCGCCGGGGACGGGCGGACGGCAGCCCCTGCCCGAGGGCGGTGGTCCATCGCCCAGGACCGAGCCCGAGCCCGAAGACGAAGAGTCGTCCGCCTCCCGGCGGCCGGCCGCGCACGCCTCGCCCATCGCCCCCGTCGAAGCGGGCGGTGGCGGCGCCGCCCACCTCGTCGCCGCCGAGGACCGCGGTGCCGGGCCCGGCACCGCGCAGACGGTGACCGGCCTGGTCCTCGCGGGAGTGGCCGCGGTGGCCGTCGCGCTCGGCAGCGTCCGCCGGAAGCGCGGAACGGACTGACCGGCCATGTCCGAACTCGACCTGGACCGGGTGCGCACACGCCCCTCGGGCACCGGCCGCCTGCTGGCCGGCGTTGCCTGGGTGGTGCTGCTCCTCGGACTGTGGCTCTGGGGCCGCGAGGTGACCGACGTACGGCACGGCATCTCCGCGCCCACCACGGGTGACATGGCCGCGGCCGGACGCCCCCCGGACGTGAAACTGCCCCCCGCGCACCGCCCGCTGGGCGACGCGCTGCCGCAGCGCGTCGACATCCCCGGCATCGGCGTCCAGGCACCGGTGGTGGCGCGCGGCCTGGACCGGCGCGGGGCGCTCGATCCGCCGCCGTACGACCAGCCGGGCGTGGTCGGCTGGTACGCGGGCGGGGTCGCGCCCGGGGCGCCGGGGACCGCGCTGCTGGTCGGGCATGTCGACAGCGACACCCGGCCGGCCGTCTTCTTCAAGGTCAGTGCCCTGCGGCCGGGCCAGACGATCCGGGTGATCCGGGCCGACGCCAAGGTCGCCGAGTTCACCGTCGAGTCCGTCCAGGTCCTCACCCGCGACCGCTTCGACGCCCACCAGGCCTACGGTCCCCGCCGGTCGGGCCGGGCCGAACTGCGGCTGGTCACCTGCGGCGGCAGCTTCGACCGTACGACCGGCAGCTATACGGCGAACGTGGTGGTGTCGGCGTACCTCACCGGTACGGGACTGTAGTGAAACGCCACCTGACCCGGCCGACGACCCGCTCCCCCTGAAGTCGACGACCGGGCCGGTCCTCGACCACGCGCGCACGGGCTGCGGGAGTAACCCGGCGAACTGCGCGGGAGGCCACGGGAGCCACGGTGGGTGAAACTCTGGCCGGAGGCCGGGTTGTGCTGAGAAGACTGTAGAACCAAAGAGCCGCCCCGGCCTAGAGGTTGAATACGTCAAGTCCCGATACGGTGGCTCTGCGTCATCCACCCAGGTGGGGTTCGGCCTCGTGGGCGTCGCGGGACGTATGTCAGGATTGAGACTTGGAACGGTGCACCCAAGGGGGAGTTGGATGTACGGCAGCAGGGGGGCCGGGACGACCGCCGGGAGGCGGATGTCCGCAGCGGTGCTGGGGGCGGCACTGCTGATCACGGGGTGTTCCTCCTCCGACGGAGGAGACGGATCGGACGGCGGCGCGGACGCGGGCGCCGGGATCACCCAACAGCCCAAGGAAAAGGCCCCCTTCTGGGTCAACCCGGACGGCACCGCGGCACAGCAGCTCGCCGCCCTGGTGAAGTCCGGCAAGAAGCAGGACGCCGAGCAGATCCGTAAGATCGCCGAGCAGCCGGTCGCCGAGTGGATCGGCCCGGACAATCCACAGGAGCAGACCCAGGGCTTCACCGAGGCCGCCGACAAGGCCGGCCGTACGGCCCTGCTCGTGCTCTACAACATCCCGCACCGCGACTGCGGCCAGTACTCACAGGGCGGCGCCGCCGACGGCAACGCCTACCGTGACTGGCTCGACGGCGTGGCGGCGGGCATCGGCGACCGGTCGGCCACGGTCATACTGGAACCGGACGCCCTGCTGCACCTCGTCGACGGCTGCACGCCGGAGCAGTTCCACGAGGAGCGCTACGACCTCCTCAAGGGTGCCGTCGCCAAGCTGAAGTCGCTGAAGAACACGAAGGTGTACCTGGACGCGGGCAACGCCGGCTGGGGGCACCCCGACCAGATCTTCGATCCCCTGAACCGGGCCGGTATCGAACAGGCCGACGGCTTCTCCGTCAACGTCTCCAACTTCTACGCCACCGACAAGTCCATCGCCTACGGCAAGCAGCTCTCCGCCAAGGTCGGGGGCAAGCACTTCGTCATCGACACCAGCCGCAACGGCAAGGGCCCCTACACCCAGGGCAACCCGGACGAGCGCTGGTGCAACCCGCCGGGCCGCGCGCTGGGCGAGACGCCCACGACCAAGACGGCCGACCCGCTGGTCGACGCCTACCTATGGGTCAAGCGCCCCGGCGAGTCGGACGGCGAGTGCAAGGGCGGCCCGAAGGCGGGCCAGTGGTGGTCGGACTACGCACTGAAGCTGACCAAGGCCAGCTCCTAGAGGCCCGGGCAGACGTCTTCGACCTGGCCGGGGTTGACGGCCAGGTCCTTCTCGTCCTCGGTCAGCTCCCGCTGTGCGAGGGAGCAGAGCCGGTCCATCCAGCGTTCGGGGGCGAGGGGGATGGTCGAGGTGCGTGAACCGTCGACGATCGTGAGCGACGTGCCGTCGGTGCTCGGTGAGAGGACCGAGCCGTAGCCCACGTAGTAGCGGTAGGTGTCCTGACGGTCCGCCACGTCCCAGACGACCTGTTCGCCGGCGGCGGTGGTGGTGTGGAGCAGGCGGTCGCCGAGGAAGCGGCCGAGGTAGTGGACGCCGCTGTAGGTGAGGTCGGGGAGTTTCCGCTTCTTCTCGACGTCCCACAGATCCACTGGGTGTGGTGACGTTCCTGCGGGGAGCCGGGCGCAGCGCGTTCGCATGGTGCCGGCCGCCTCGTTGGCGAGCTGGGCACGCTCCTGGACGGGAGGCCGGTAGATCTCGCCGTCCGGCCTTCCGGTGTCGAGATTCCAGCGTGGGACGTACGACAGCCCCGAGATCACGGCGTGGTCGTTGTCGGAGAAGCTCAGGTTGATCCAGGACGGGGTGAGCCCCGTTTCGGGGTCCGGGCCGGAGGCCAGGTCAAGGACGCTTCCCGTCACCCGGACAGGCCACCGGACATGCGAAGGGGGCGCCCTCCGCACAAGAGAGCGCCCCGATCAGCCGGGAACTACGGCACCTTGACCCACTGGGCCTTGCTCGGCGTCCCCTTGTCGTCCGTCACGAACAGCATGTACCAGCCCGCCTGGACCAGGTTCCGGTTCTTCGGAACGGTCACGGTCAGCTTGTCGCCGGACGCCTTGAAGTCCAGGGCGATCGACCGCTGGTCGACGTCCGTGACGTGCGTGGCGGCGCTCGGCCGGATCAGCCGGACCTTCTTGACCTTGGACGCGCTCGACGAGGTGAATGTCCCCGTCCCGCCGCGCTCGATGGTCTGCGGCCCGCCGGACAGCGAGGGCCGCTCCCCGTCGCCGTAGAGGTACGGCGGCGTGTAGATCTCGATGCGCTGCTCGAACTTGCCCGGCTTGGTGTTGGCCTTGTCGCCGTACAGCGAGTCCGAGCCGAAGAACATCAGGCGGCCGTCGGGCAGCAGGATCGACCCGGAGTGGTAGTTGCGGCCCACCAGCGGGTCGGCGACCCGCTTGAGCTCGTTCTTCTCCGTGTCGTAGAGGTGCGCCTGGAAGATGTTGGAGTCGCCGCGACCCCGGTAGTCCTCCGAGCCGCCGGAGATCAGCACGTTGTCGTCGGGCAGGATCGAGGCGTTCGGGTAGCGGGTGCCCTTCTCCAGGGACGGGCCGTCCTCGAAGCTCGGGTCCGCGTCCTTCAGGTCGACGATCCGGGTCTTCTCGCTGGACTCCTCGGACTCGCCGACGCCACCGCCGCCGACCACCATGTACTTCTCGTCCTGCGCGGGCGGCAGCAGCACCGTGCCGGACGTCTCCATGAGCTTGGGGTCGCTCAGCCCCGGGATCTTCGTGAACTTGTTGGTGTCCACGTCCCAGACGCCCGGCTCACGGCCCACGTCGTCCGGCCCGTAGCCCGCGTTCGAACCCGAGTAGAAGACCTTGCCGTTCTGCATGAGGAACAGCGCCGGGTAGGTCGGGAACTGCCGGACCTTGCCCGTGTAGGTCCACTTCTTGGTCTTCGGGTCGAAGACCTCGTTCTTGCCCGGCACGAGCTGCCCGATGTCGTCGAGGCCGGAGACGCTGAGGATCTTCCCGTCGCTCAAGGTGGTGAGCGTCGGGTACCAGCGGGCCTCCTTCATCGGGTCGACCTTGATGTACTTCTCGGCCACGGGATCGAACTCGAAGGCGTCCCGGATGCCCTGGAAGTCCTTCTTGTCGAGGGCGAGCTTCTGGGCGATGCCGTAGGTGTTCTTGGCGTCGGCGCCGCTCAGGCCGTGCACCTTGTAGTTGTCCTGCGTGCCCGTCTCGTACTTCTGCCCGCGCTTCTGCGCCTCGACGTAGATACGGCCGAGACCGGGGTCGTTGCGCAGGAACTTGCCGGTCGCCTTGTCGAAGACCTTCTTCGCGCGCGGCACGAGCACCGGGTCCTTCGAGACGAAGGTCTTGCCGTTCTCCTTGCCCGTGAACCTGGTGCCTGCGGGCAGGGTGATCGGCTCGTCCGGGTTCTCGTTGTGGACGATCATCAGGCCGCCGGCCTTGGTGACGTCACCCTCGAGCTTCTCGTACCGCTTCGTGCCGCCCGCGATCAGCAGATTGCCGTTGGCGAGCTGGGTGTGGCCGGTGCAGAACAGGTCGGCGGGTGTGGGGACCTTCTTGATGGTGCCCTTGACCGGGTCCCAGATCCGGGTGTCGAACTTCTTCGCGTCGAAGTTGTCCTGGTTGTTTCCCGACCCCGCGACGAGCAGCACCTTGCCGGTGCGCAGCAGCGCCGCGTGGATGGTGTTCTGCCGGTATTCCTCGGGGAAATCGATGATCTCCCACTTGCCGTTCGCGGCCTTGTACTCCGGCTTGTTGATTGTGTACTGGTGGTATTGCTCGGTTCCGAAGCGGTAGAGCCACGGCCCGTTCATCCCGGCCAGCGCGAGTACCACCGCCGTGCCGATCGCGAGTCGACGGGCCCGGCGGCGGCCTGCACGGTCGTTCATTCCTTACGTCCCCCAAGTCCACCAAGGGCGATCTGCATGGTCTGGTCGGATCCCCCGACCTCCCCGTTACCGCCGGGAGCGGCGGCCCAACTGGGCTTGTGGTGCGGGGCGTGGGCGGCGGGCTGCTGCGGAATCGGCAGCGGCTGCGTCCGGTGCGGCCCCGTGGAGTCCTGCGGCTGTTCCACGGCGGGTTCGGCGGGCTTCTTCGCGTCCTGCCGCAGTTGCCAGCGCCAGGCGAAGACCGGCGAGGCGGTGATCAGCAGCGCGAACGTCGCCCAGATGATCATCGCGGGGTGGGCGTGGCCGAAGACGAAGCCGGCGGCGATCGACGCACCGAAGATCGCGACGAAGTACCAGTGGTAGCGGAACGTCCCGAACCAGCGGTCGGGGCTCGCGGAGTCGCCCTTGGGCGTGACGACGAACTTGCTCTTGCGCCGCAGCACGGAGTCGATCAGCGCCTTCGCGTACAGCGGCGCCGACAGCGCGGACATCACCATGCCGGCCACACCGCCGGAGCCCTCCGGCTCGTGCGGCGAGACGTTGTGCCGGCGGTTCCAGACGTACAGGCCGATCTGCAGGGCGGAGGCGTTGCCGTAGAGCATCAGCCAGACCGCCGGGTCGATGTTCACACCCGAGGCGCCCAGGCCCAGGAACAGCGCGCAGCTCAGCGCCGCGAGGATCCAGTTGAGGGCCGACATCGGGTAGAAGATGATCATCATCGTGTAGTTGAAGAGCTTGCTCGGCGGCAGCGAGTACCAGCCCTTCCAGTACTGCCCGATGATCGTCTCGTACGTCCCTCGCGACCAGCGCATCTGCTGGGTGAAGAAGTCCGTCCAGGCGCTGGGGCCCTCACCGACCGCGAGCACGTCCGGCGTGTACACCGAGCGCCACTTCTTCCCCGTCGCCGGGTTCTTGTGGCGGTGCATCTCGAAGCCGGTCGCCATGTCCTCGGTGATCGAGTCGTACAGGCCGCCGATCTGCTTGAGCGCCTTGATGCGCACGGCGTTGGACGTGCCGACGAACATCGGGGAGCCGTAGCGGTTGCCGGCGCGCTGGATCAGCGCGTGGAAGAGGAACTGCTGCGACTCGGCGGCCTTGGTGATGGGGTTGTCGTAGTTGCCGTAGACCTGCGGGCCGATGACGAAGCCGACGTCCGGGTCCCGGAAGAAGCCGAGCATCCGCTCCAGGTAGTTGGGCAGCGGCACGTGGTCGGTGTCGACCGAGGCGAAGAAGTCGTAGTCGTCGCCGTGCGCCTCGAGCCATGCGTTGTAGTTGCCGTGCTTGGTCTTGGCGCGGTGCGGGCCCTTGGCCTGGTTCCACTTCGCGACGCCCTTGCGGGAGAAGTGGTGCACACCGAGGCGCTGGCAGACGGCCTTCACGTCGGGGTCGTCGCCCTCGTCGAGCAGCCAGACGTGCATCAGGCCCCGGTGGCGGATCTTCACCGCGGCCTCCAGGGTCTTCGTCACCATGTCCAGCGGTTCCTTGCCGGGCACGAAGGAGGTGAGGAAGGCCACGCGGGTGCCGGTCTCGGGCACCACCGGGATCGGGTCGCGGGCGACGAGCGTGGCGTGCGCGTTCGACAGCACGTTCATGCAGCGGAAGAACTCGATCAGGCCGATCGAGACCAGCATGACCATGTCGAGCGCGGGCAGCCAGTCGAAGGCCGGGTAGTCGCGCTCGGTCCAGTGCTCGGGCTGGAGCAGCCAGAACAGCAGTACCAGGGACAGCACCGGGGCCGCGGCCAGCATCAGGGCGACCCTGATGCGGTGCGGCTCCTGCGAGATGAGCGAGCGGTACTGCACCTTGTACGGCTTGTTCGGATCGGGCTGGGTGAGGGGACCCGCGAGCCGGCTGTAGTGCTCGTAGTCGTATCTCGGCAGATTTTTCTTGATCCGCCGGAATGTCCCCGTGGTGCTCATCCGGTGCCCCGGCACCCTGAGCTGAGTGGTCTGGGACGGGTCGTGGTCCTGCCGGGCACCCGTGGGCCTCGACGTCATGAGTCATCCCCCCACACGCGGAAAACCGCGTGTTTCGTCGCTTCTTGCCATCTGCGCCAGGTCCCCCTCGACCTTCACAGACGTATCAGTGGTGGATCGCTGTCACCACGTCATCCACACCCTATAGACACGGCAACGCGACCTTCCGGTTGCATGATGCCCCCCTCGGCATCGCTCCATGAACGGGGCCCCTACTCCCGCCCTGTCGGCAACCGGTTCTTCTGCCCCCCAACTGCCGCGAATCCGCAGCATCTTGAAAAACCAGATAACCAGGGTTCTACGGCGTTCATCATGATCGCAAGATGCGAAACACGGTGTTTACCGGTCATACGCGTTCATTGTGACGGGTGTGGGGACTCTGTGGAGCCGTTGTGGACAGACGGGCGCGGATGTTGCCGAAGTGCTCTCTTATGGCCTCCTCCGCCCGCATCGAGTCACCGGACCGGACCGCGTCGAGGATCTCCCGGTGCTGCCGGCAGGTGACCTTCGGGTCCTGCGGCTCGCCCCCGAGGTCCGTGCGGACCCGGTGGAAGGCGTCCCAGAACGCCTCCAGGACCTCGCACAGCAGCACGTTGTCCAGCCCCCGGTAGAGGGTGGCGTGGAAGGCCCGGTCGGTCTCGGCGAGGCCGGCTCCGCGCGCGGCCTCCTCATCCATACGGTTCACGAGCGCGTCCAGTTCAACGAGGTCCGCGTCCGGTATCCGCCCCGCGAGCCGCGAGACGAGCCCCGTCTCCACGGCCTCCCGCAGTTCGAGCAGCTGGAGCAGGGAGTCCTCGCCCCGGTAGTGCCCGGCGACCGTGCGGAAGGCGAGGCCCTCGATCATCGGCGCGAGTGACATCGGGCCGACGTAGGTCCCGAACCCGTGCCGGATCTCGACGATCCCCATCGCCTGGAGCGCCTTCAGTGCCTCACGCACCGAGTTCCGGCTCGCGCCGAGGTACTCCATCAGCTCGGGCTCGGTCGGCAGCGGGGCCCCGGAGGCCAGCCGGCGGTCGATGATGAGCTTCTTGATCCGCTCTTGTAGGTCACGCGCTGCCATGGCGAGAGGGTATCCGGCCAATCGCACGGTGCACCGGGTTCCGGCCAGGCGGGGAGGGGCCTCGGGGAGAGAAGGGTCCAGTGGGACACAGATAAGCCCCCCGCTTCCGCGAGGGGCTATCCAGTCGGTGCGCCGCCAGGGACTCGAACCCCGGACCCGCTGATTAAGAGTCAGCTGCTCTAACCAACTGAGCTAGCGGCGCGCGCTGACGTCGTAACTCTACAGGACACCCGGAGGTGCTCCGGACCATCGGGCCGGGCCCGGGACGGGCACGGCGAGGGCGGCCGGTTACATCATTCGGACCGTCAGCATGCGAGTGCGGAAGACAGTTGAGAAACTGACGGCGCGCGCCCGGGCCTGCACCGGCGCCGCCATATTTCCGACGGAACTGTGAGGGGAATCGCATGAAGTCGCCGGAATTCGAGGAATTCGACCCCGGGGGCGACTGCGACTGCCCCGGCTGCGTCCACTGGCGCCGCGTCCTGCCGCGTTCCCCGGCCGGCCGCACCACCACCCATCCGGCCGCGCACCGGGCTCTCGCCTTGGCCGCCGTGGCCGCCGCCACCCTCGGAGCGGGCCACGCCGTACCGGCCGCCGCCGCCCCGCAGGCACCCCACCGATCGGGTGTTCTCGCAGATGAAGATCCCGAAACCCCCCAGGGTGACACGGCCCCCCTGCACGGTGCCGACGGCCGTGAGGGCAAGCCCTCCGACGCCCTGGAGCCCGCCGCCATCACCCGTACGGACATCATCGACCGGGCCAAGACCTGGGTCGCCGCGAAAGTGCCGTACAACATGAACGCGTACTGGTCCGACGGTTACCGGCAGGACTGCTCGGGCTATGTCTCGATGGCCTGGCAGCTCCCCGGAAACGAATGGACGGGCAGCCTCGCCCAATTCGGTGAAAGGATTTCCAAGGAGGAACTCCAGCCGGGCGACATTCTGCTGTTCCACAATCCGGCCAACCCGGAGAGCGGCTCGCACGTCGTCATTTTCGGCGGCTGGACGAACGCCAAGCACACCTCCTACACGGCCTACGAGCAGACCCGCCCGCACACCCGCCGGCAGACCACCCCGTACGCCTACTCGAGCGACTCCGACCGGTACGTCCCCTACCGCTACAAGGGACTCACGGCGCAGGAGGAGCCGGCCCCGGGAAAGGACAGGGGGCTGCCGGGCGCACCGGCCGCCACGCCGTACCCGGGAGCGACGTATTTCGGCCCCGGCGCGGACAACAAGTACGTCACGCGGCTCGGCCGCATGCTCGTCGCGCGCGGGGCCGGCGCCTCGTTCCCCTCGGACCCGGGCCCGCGCTGGACGGACGCGCACCGGCGGGCGACCCGGGCCTTCCAGCTGGCCCAGGGCTGGAAGGGCCCGGACGCCGACGGGCTGCCCGGCCCGCGCACCTGGGAGCTGCTGGTCGCGGGCAAGGGCAAGGACGTCACAGCGGCGGAGGCCGGGCCGCCGCCCTCCTCCCACGGTGTCCCCGGCTACCCGGGACGGGCGATGTTCCGGCCCGGTGCGAGCAACCCGTACGTCACCAAGCTGGGGAAGCGACTGGTGCGGAAGGGGTTCGGCAGGTTCTACCCGCAGCGGCCGGGGCCGCGCTGGGGCGAGTCGGACCGGCGGGCCGTCGAGGCCTTCCAGCGCTCCCAGGGCTGGCGGGGCGGAGCGGCGGACGGCTTCCCGGGGCCGGAGACCTGGCGGCGGCTGTTCTCGTAGCACTCCCGGCACCGGGGGCCCACCCGTTGTGACGCATCTGGCGCGGAGGCTGGAGGCACGCATGACCACGACCACTTCCCACACGTCCGAGCCCGACGGACCGGCCGAGGGGCCGGCCAGGGCCGCCCGGCTCATCCAGAACGAGTCGACCACCGAGATCCCCGTCCATCTGTTGTTCCGCGACGACCCCGACCCGGTGTCGGTACCGCTGAAGACGGCGGTCGTCGGCCGTCGGCAGGGCACGGGCGAGCAGCCACGCCTCAGGCGCACGGCCGCCCTGACGCCGCCTCCGGTGCCGCAGGTCGACCCGGACCTGGTGGAGCGGCCCGCGCGGGTGCTGCCCGGCGCGGCGGGTGTGCTGGCCGGAGCGTGCGGGGCGGCCGGGTGCGTGGCCACCTCCTGGTGGGCCGGGGTGCTGCCGCCGCTCGCGCTGGAGGCGCTGCGGCTGCCCGCCCATGCCGGGGCCGGGCCCGGCCCCGCGCAGTGGGCGGCGTACGCGGGAGCCGGGGCGCTCGCGCTGTTCGGGTTCGGCGGGCTGGCCCGGGGCCGGACCGGGCGGGCCTGGGTGCTGGATCTGTTCGGCCGCTACCGGGGGACCGTCCGGCGCTCCGGCCTGCTGTGGGTCAACCCGCTGCTGCTGCGCCGCCGGGTGGACGTACGGCTGCGGCACTGGCGCAGCGAGCCGGTGCCCGCGACCGACGCGCACGGGGTCGCGCTGCGGGTGGTCGTCCTGGTGGTGTGGCGGGTGCTGGACACCGCGCGGGCCACGCTGGCCGTCGAGGACCACGAGTCGTACCTGCGTGAGTGCGTCGAGGCGGCGCTGGCCCGGGTGCCGGTGGTGATGCCGGGCGGCCCGCGGGGAGCCGGGGACGCGGCGGCCGAGGTGCTGACCCGGCTGGTGACCGCTGAGGCGGCCCCGGTCGGCCTGGAGGTGTTCTCGGTGCAGCCGCTCAGGGCGGAGTACGACCCCGAGGTCGCCGCCGCGCTGCACCGCCGCCGGATCGCGGCGCTGGACGCCCAGCACCGGGCGAGCGTGCTCACCTCGGTCGTGGACTCGGTGGAGGACACGGTGACCCGGCTGACCATGCGGGGGCTGGTCGAACTCGACGACCACGAGCGGAAGGTGCTGGTGAAGGACCTGACGGTGGCGTTCTGCGCGGGGCGCGGGGAAACGGCCCCGTGATTGGTATGGACATGTTCAACTAACGCCCCTACATTCACACTTGGTCTAGACCTACCTGCACGGCTCACTGAACATCCCCCACGTTCTCCAGGAGCGGCAGCATGCGTACAAGGACCAAGTTGTCCGCAGCCGCGGTGGGACTGGCCACGACCGGAGCCCTCGTACTCTCCTCCGGCGGCGCCAGCGGCCACGGCTACACCGACCTCCCCATCAGCAGGCAGAAGCTCTGCCAGAACGGCACCGTGACCAACTGCGGATCCATCCAGTGGGAGCCGCAGAGCGTCGAGGGCCCCAAGGGCTTCCCGGCGTCCGGTCCGGCCGACGGGCAGATCTGCAACGCCGGCCTCGGCCACTTCGGCCAGCTCAGCGCACCGCGGACGCCGTCCGGCGGCGCCTGGCCCGCCACGAAGGTGACGGGTGGCCAGAACTACACGTTCCGCTGGCAGTTCACGGCCATGCACGCCACGACCGACTTCCGGTACTACGTCACCAAGCCGGGCTGGAACCAGAACCACAACCTGGCCCGGTCCGACCTCAACCTCACGCCGTTCTTCACGGTCCCGTACAACGGCCAGCGGCCGCCGCAGACGCTCTCCCACAGCGGCAGGCTGCCGTCCGGGCTGAGCGGCCGTCACGTCGTCGTCGCCGTATGGACGATCGCGGACACGGCCAACGCGTTCTACGCGTGCTCGGACGTCACGTTCTGAGCCGTCAGAACCTCTGAGGTTCCCTTGAGTCACCGCCGCGGCCGGCGTGGGTAGGTTCCTCCCACGCCGGCCGATCGAAGGCCGGCGTGGGGCCTTCGGGGGAGCTCATGGAAGTCTTGTTCTACATCGTGCCCACGCTCGTGATCGCGGTGGTTTCCTGCGTCGCGGTCGTGGTGATCCGCCGCTCCGTGCGGGTCAGCCGCGCCTGGAACAGCGGCCTGACCGCCGAGGCGCGCTGTCTGCGGACGTACGCGACGACGAGTGGTGGCGGCGACAGCTCGGTGCGCACGACTCTGCACCACGTCTACGAGTTCACCACGCGCGACGGTCGCGGCGTCCGGTTCGAGGAGCCGGGCGGGCCGGGGACGACCCTCGAGGGCGACATCGTCACCGTGCACTACCCGGCCGACCGCCCGGAGCACGCCACGGCCAGGCCCCCGGCGCGGGGGAGGCTGGCGGTGGGCACGGGGTGCCTGCTCGCCTTCCTCGGCACCTTCATCCTCTTCGCTCTCGGCTTCATGGCCGTGACGTACGCGATGTTCTCCGCCGTGGGCGAGTCGCCGCTGCCCTAGCGCTCCACATCTGACGGTACGTCAGCTACGGTGCGCCTTCATGGGAGCCACTAAGGGGCGCACGGTCGCGGAGCTCGTGGCGGCGCGGTGGGGTGACCACCGGCCGGGGCTGTGGTTCGAGGGCGGGGTGCTCACGCGGCACGAGGTGGCGACCGGGGCCGCCGTCCGGGCGGCGCTCCTCGCCGACCTGCTGCCACCCGGCGCCGAACCGCACATCGGTGTGCTGCTCGACAACACCCCCGAGTACCTGATGTGGCTGAGCGCGGCCGCTCTCGCGGGAGCCGCCGTCGCCGGGATCAACCCCACCCGCCGGGGGCCCGAACTCGCCCGGGACATCCTGCACACCGAGTGCCGGGTGCTGATCACCGAACGGGCCCGTCTGCACCTGCTCGACGGTCTCGAACTGCCCGGCGTACGCCTGCTGCTGACCGGCTCGGAGGAGTACGACGCCCTGCTCGCCCCGTACGCCGGCGCCCGGCCCGACCCCTCCCGCGCCGCCCCGCACGACCGGCTCCTGCTCTACTTCACCTCCGGCTCGACCGGCGCGCCCAAGGCCGCCCTCTGCTCCCAGGGCCGCCTGGCAGCCGCCGGCCGCTCCCTGGCCGGGCAGTTCTCCCTGGGCCCGGACGACGTCCACTACATCTGCATGCCGCTGTTCCACGGCAACGCGGTGATCGCCGACTGGGCGCCTGCGCTGGTCACCGGGGCGGCCGTGGCGCTGCGCCGCCGCTTCTCGGCGTCCCGTTTCCTGCCGGACGTACGCCGCTACGGGGCGACCTACTTCACCTACGTCGGCCGGGCGATCCAGTACGTCCTGGCCACCGCACCCCACCCCGGGGACCGCGACAACCCCCTGCGTCTGGGCTTCGGCACGGAGGCGGGCGCGGTGGACGCGGCGGCCTTCGAGCGGCGGTTCGGGGTGCGGCTGGTCGAGGGGTACGGCTCGTCGGAGGGCGGGGCGGCCGTGCAGTGGTCGCCGGGCACGCCGGTCGGAGCGGTCGGGCGGGCGACGCCCGGGCTGGTGGTCCTGGACCCGGAGACGGGCCGGGAGTGTCCACCGGCCCGCTTCGACGCTGCGGGCCGGCTGCTCAACGGGGACGAGGCGATCGGCGAACTGGTCAACCAGGGACCCAGCTCCTTCGAGGGCTACTGGCGCAACCCGGCGGCCGAGGCGGAGCGCCGCAAGCGGGGGTCCCCCCGCTCGAGCGAAGCCGGGAGCGGGGGAGGCTGGTACTGGACGGGCGATCTCTTCTGCCGTGACCCCGACGGCTACCTCCACTTCGCCGGCCGCACCGACGACCGCCTCCGCGTCGACGGCGAGAACCTGGCCGCCGCGATGATCGAGAACATCCTCGCCCGCTACGACGGGGCCGAGGCGGTCTGCGTGTACGCGGTACCGGACCCGGTGACCGGCGACCAGGTCATGGCGACCATCGCCGGCACCTTCGACCCGCTGTCCTTCGCGGAGTTCCTGCTCGCCCAGCCGGACCTGGGGACGAAGATGGCCCCTCGTTTCGTCCGGGTGACGGACCGCATGCCGGTCACGGCCACGAACAAGATCCACCGGGCGGCGTTACGCGGGGAGGGCTTCCGGTGTGAAGATCCGGTGTGGTGGCGACCGCAGGGGAAGGGCACCTACCGCAGGCTGACCGGGGAGGACCTCGAACACGCCGAAGGGCCTCTCGCTCCCACGAGAGGCCCTTCACCGGTGCGCCGCCAGGGACTCGAACCCCGGACCCGCTGATTAAGAGTCAGCTGCTCTAACCAACTGAGCTAGCGGCGCATGACTCACACCGCCGACCGGTGGAACCACGTTCCTCGGTGGGCGACGGGAAAATACTACCCGGTCTCCAGGGGTGCTTCTGACCACCTCGCGGCGGCTAGATCGCCATGGACAGCAGGACCGGGGCCGCGTTGCGGTTGAGGGCGTCCGCGGCCTGGCGGAGGCGGTGGGCGTGCTCGACCGGGAGGGACAGGGCCAGGCAGCCGACGGAGGAGCCGGCCGTGATGGGGACGGCCGCGCAGACCGTACCGACCGCGTACTCCTGGAGGTCCAGGACGGGCACGGTGGCCGGCTGGGCCTCCAGCCTGGAGAGCAGCAGGCGGTCGCTGGTGATGGTGCGCGAGGTGAGGCGGGCCATCTTGTGCCGGGCGAGGTGGTCGCGGCGGCCGGCGTGGTCGAGCTGGGTGAGCAGGCTCTTGCCGATGGCGGTGGCGTGGGCCGAGGAGCGGAAGTCGACCCACTCGTTGACCTTGGGCGTGGCCGGGCTGTCGGCGTACTGGGTGATGCTGATCTCGCCGTCGACGTAGCGGCTCATGTAGACGGCGGCGCCGACCGAGTCGCGCAGCCGGTCGAGGGTGTGCTGGAGCTTGTCGCGCAGGGCCTGCTCGCGATGGTGGGCGGAGCCGAGGCGCGTCAGGGCCTCGCCCGTGACGTACGCGCCGTCGGCGATCTGCTCGACGTAGCCCTCGCGGCGCAGCATGCGCAGCAGCGGGGTGAGCCGCTCGGGTCCGATGCCGGTACGCCGGGCGAGCTCGGTGTCGGTGACGCCGGAGCTGTTTCGCGCCACCGTCTCCAGGACGCGCAGGGCTTCCTGGGCCGAGTGGTACGGGGTGGTCGGCTCGTTCCTCAGCGCCACGGTGGTCTCCCCCTGCGCTTGCTGTTGGGCCGTAATCCGGACAGCGAATCGTCTCCACGATAACCGGCAAAGGGGTTGCGGAGAGCGGGGGTTGACAAGATTTCGGGCCCCCGGGCCGGGGCATTGACCCTCTGGCATATGCCAGGAGCATGCCCCGATCCGAGGGCCCGACGTCGGTCCTGTTCGCGGGCCGTGGTCACAGCACCGCGCTGAGGAACTCCCTCGTCCGGTCCAGCTCCGGGTCGCTGAAGATCTTCTCCGGCGGGCCCGACTCGATGACCCGGCCCGAGTCGAACATCAGTACCTGGTCGGAGATGTCCCGGGCGAAGTTCATCTCGTGGGTCACACAGAGCATGGTGATGTCCGTGCTGCGGGCGATGTCCCGCAGCAGGTCCAGCACGCCCGCGACCAGCTCCGGGTCGAGCGCGGAGGTCACCTCGTCCAGCAGCAGCACCTTGGGCTGCATCGCCAGTGCCCGGGCGATCGCCACGCGCTGCTGCTGACCGCCGGAGAGCTGAGAGGGGTGGGCGTCGCACCGGTCGGCCAGGCCCACCAGGTCCAGCAGGCCCTTGGCGCGCTCCACCGCCTCGTCCTTCGACATGCCGAGGACGGTGACCGGCGCCTCGGTGAGGTTGCGCAGCACGGTCATGTTAGGGAACAGGTTGAACTGCTGGAACACCATCCCGATCTTCTTGCGGACCTCGCGGACCTCCTTGTCGGAGGCGGGGAACAACTGCTGCCCGTCGACCGTGATCGTGCCCTCGTCGGGCTTGAGCAGGGTCATCAGCAGCCGCAGGATCGTGGTCTTGCCGGAGCCGGACGGCCCGATCAGGGTGACGTGCTTGCCGGCGTCGACCGAGAAGTCCAGGTGGTCCAGGACGGTGTTCTGGCCGAACCGCTTGGTGACCTGTTCCAGCCGGATCAGCTCGCCGGTGCTCTTGGCGGGGTTCTTCTCGGGATTGGGGAGAGTGTCAGTGGGCAAGGCGTCGCTCCAGGGCTCGCAGGGCAAGGGAGGCCAGGTAGGAAATGACGATGAAGGCCGCGCCGATCACCGTGAGCGGCTCGGTGAACTGGAAGTGCTCCTGAGAGAACAGGCGCGCGTGGCCGAGCATCTCCAGGACGGTGATCGCCATCAGCATCGGCGTGTCCTTGAGCATCGCGATGACGTAGTTGCCGAGCGCGGGCACCACGCGGCGCACCGCCTGCGGCAGGATCACCGCGGTCCACGTCCGCCGCAGCGGCAGGTTCAGCGCCGTCGCCGCCTCCCACTGGCCGACCGGCACGGCCTCGATACCGGCCCGGTAGACCTGCATCGTGTACGTCGAGTAGTGCAGCCCGATCGCGAAGACGCCGGTGGCCAGCGCCGAGAAGGTCAGGCCCCACTCGGGCAGGACGTAGAAGAGGAAGAACAGCTGCACCAGCAGCGGGGTGTTGCGGACGAATTCCGTGACCGCCCCGACCGGCCAGGTCACCCAGCGCGAGGGCACCCGCATCAGCAGCGCCCACACCAGGCCCAGCGCGAACGAGATCAGCGAGCCGAACACCAGGATCTGGAGGGTGACCAGCAGGCCCTTCCAGAAGTCCGGCATGAAGTCGGAGACCGCGCTCCAGTCCCAGGTCATCGGACCCCCTCCACCACGACCGGCTCAGGCGCCCGGGTCTTGCTGTCGGGCTTCTTCCCGACACCGGCCTTGAGCTTCTTCTCCAGACCGCGCATGACCCGCGTGAGCAGGAAGGCGATCACGAAGTAGATGACCAGGATGTACGTGTAGATCTCCGCGCTCTCCTGCAGCGCGAGGCGCACCAGGTTCGCGCTGAACGTCAGGTCGCCCATGCCCGTGATCGACACCAGTGCGGTGCCCTTGAGCAGCTCGATCAGCAGATTCGAGAACGGCGGGATCATCTCCGGCACCGCCTGCGGCAGCAGGATCAGGCGCAGTCGCTGCCAGGGCGTGAAGGAGAGCGCGATGCCGCCCTCCTGCTGCGCCGGGTCGACCGAGCTCAGCGCGCCGCGCACGATCTCCGCGCCGTACGCGCCGTAGGTCAGCCCGAGCGCGAGCGTGCCCGCCCACAGCGGCACGAGCTGCCAGCCGAAGGCGACCGGCAGCACGAAGAACACCCAGAAGATCATGACCAGGGCGGAGGTGCCGCGGAACACCTCGGTGTAGAAGCCCGCGAGGAAGCGGACGAACCGCAGCCGGTGGCTGCGCGCGACGCCGACCACGAAGGAGACGGCCGCGCCCAGCAGAGCGCTGAAGAAGAGCAGCTGGACGGTGGTCCACACGCCCTTGAGTACGAGTTCCCAGAGTCCCGAGGTCATCCGCCGCACAGCTCCTTCGCGGTCAGATCCGTCATCTCGGCCTTCGTGAAACCGAAGGGCTGGAGGATACGGAACAGTTCGCCGCTCTTCTTGAGCTTGCGCAGCTCGACGTTGAAGGCGTCCCGCAGGTTCGTCTCGGTCGGCCGGAACGCGAAGGCGCCTCCGTCGACGTGCGGCTTGCCGCCCACGATCGGTGTGAAGGGCTTGGTCGCCTCCGCCTTGGCGGACTTCTTCACCACCTCACGGGCGGTGAGCGCCGTACCGGCGAACACGTCCACGCGCCCCGCCTCGACGGCGTTCAGACCCGCCACCTGGTCCGGGACGATGAGGATGTCGCTCTCCTTGTACCCCGCCTCGACGGCGTACTGGATCTCGGCGTAGCCGGTCCCGGTGGCGAACTTCGCCTTCTTCGCGACGACGTCCTTGTAGCTGTGCAGCCCCTTCGGGTTGCCCTTGCGCACGATGAAGGCGTCGAGCATCTGGTAGTCGGGGTCGGAGAAGATGACCTGCTCGCAGCGCTCGGGGTTGACGTACATCCCGGCCGCGACGACGTCGAACTGCTGGGAGTTCAGGCCCGGGATGAGCGAGCCGAACTCGGTCGGCACGGGCTGCACCCGGTCGACGCCGAGACGCTTGAAGATCACCTTGGCCAGTTCCGGTGCCTCACCGGTCAGCTCGCCGTTCTTGTCGATGAACCCGAACGGGATCTCGCCGGCGATGCCGAGGCGGACGACGCCCGCGGCCCGGAGCCGTCCGAGCAGGTCACCGCCCTCGACGTCCGAGGCGGTGGCGACCCGGCTGCATCCGGCGGCGCCCAGCGCGCCGAGCGCCGCGACCCCCGCGAGCAGCGATCGGCGTGTGGGACCGGACGCAGCCCCGGACATGGTCCGGGTTATGGGTTCCGGAATTCTGAGGGGGCTTCTCTGTGGTGGAGCCATGGGCGCGCGGCTACCCGACCGAACCCGAGTTATGCCGATCTTTTCGAGCCCCGCACTTCGCCGACGCGCTCTTGACCGCGGAGCCGAGGGGCACTCCCATGGAGGCATGGCTGATCGCTTCATCGAACTCTCGCTGGTCAAGCGCGACGTGACCTGCACGGCCAAGCTGCTGGACGATCGCGCGCCGATCACCTGCGCGGCCGTCTGGGATTCCCTTCCGCTGGCCAGTGACGTCTACCACGCAAAGTACGCACGCAACGAGATCTACGCCCTTTTCCCGCCCTTCGCCGAAACCGAGCCACCTCTGGAAAACCCGACAGTCACCCCCATTCCGGGCGATCTGTGTTATTTCACCTTCGCGGGTGCGGAGTTGGGGACCAAGTCCTACGGCTACGACCGCGAGGTCCGCGCCGGGACCACGCTCGTCGACCTGGCCCTGTTCTACGAGCGCAACAACCTGCTGCTGAACGGCGATGTCGGCTGGGTCCCCGGCATCGTCTGGGGCCAGGTCGTCGACGGCCTGCAGAACATGGCCGAGGCGTGCAACGACCTGTGGAGGTCGGGAGCGGCGGGGGAGTCGCTCAGCTTCCGGAGGGCCTAGACCGGCCGGCGGAAGCCACCCCGGCCTCGTACAGCGCGTGGGCCGCCCGCAGCACCAGATCGTCCCGGTGCCGGGCGGCCACGAGCTGCAGCCCGATCGGCAGACCGTCCCCGTCCGCGCCGACCGGCACGCTCGCCGCGGGCTGCTGCGTCATGTTGAACGGGTACGTGAACGGCGTCCAGCCCGTCCAGCGCCGGTGGCCTGATCCCTTCGGTACCTCGGCGCCCGCCTCGAACGCCGTGATCGGCAGGGTCGGGGTGACGAGCAGGTCGTAGGTGTCGTGGAAGTCGCCCATCCGGCGGCCCAGGTCCATCCGGACGTCCACCGCGGCCAGATAGTCCAGCGCCGAGGCACTGGCGCCCTGCGCGCAGATCTCCCTGAGGCCCGGGTCCAGCAACTCCCGCTGGTGCGGTCCCAGATGCTCGGTCACCCGGGCCGCCCCGCTGAACCACAGGGTGTGGAAGGCCTCCACCGGGTCGGTGAGATCCGGGTCGGTCTCCGTGACGTACGCGCCGAGCTCCGCCAGCCGCTCCACCGCGTGCCGCACCGCCGTCGCGACCTCCGGGCGCACCGCCACCTGCCCGCCCAGCGACGGCGAGTACGCCACGCGCAGCCCGCGCACCCCGCCCGTCAGGCCCTCCGTGTACGCACCCGGCGGCGGGGCGAGCGCCGACCAGTCGCGCGAGTCCGGGTGGCCGATCACGTCCATCAGCAGTGCCGAGTCCGCCGCGTCCCGGGTCATCGGCCCGACGTGCGCCAGCGTGCCGAACGCGCTCGCCGGGTAGAGCGGCACCCGCCCGTACGTCGGCTTCAGCGCGAAGATCCCGCAGAACGACGCCGGGATGCGCACACTGCCGCCGCCGTCCGTGCCCAGCGACAGCGGCCCCGCGCCGAGCGCCACGGCCGCCGCGCTGCCGCCGCTCGACCCGCCGGCGGTGCGCGAGGGGTCGTACGGGTTGCGGGTCACGCCGCTGAGCGGCGAGTCCGTCACGCCCTTCCAACCGTACTCGGGGGTCGTCGTCTTGCCGATGAAGACCGCCCCGTGCTCCCGCAGCCGCGCCACGGAAGGGGCGTCCTCGTCCCAGCGCCCCGCCGGATCCACGGCCTTCGAGCCGCGCAGGGTCGGCGCGCCGCGCTGCAGCAGGATGTCCTTCACCGTGACGGGCACCCCGTCCAGCAGCCCCTGCGGCTCACCGCGCCGCCATCGCTCCTCCGACTCCCGGGCCCGGGCCAGCGCGTCATCGGCGGTCAGCCGGACGAAGGCGTTCACCTCCGGCTGGATCGCTTCGGCCCGCTCCAGCGCCGCCCGGGTCGCCTCCACGGGACTCCACTCGCCCTTGCGGTACCCGTCGAGGAGCCGTACGGCGGTCAGGTCGGTGAGCTCGGTCATCCACCCTCCAAGGAACGTCAGTGACCAGGTACGTACCCACGTTGTTTGTCGACCACGTTCTTCAGTGGCTCTCCGCTCGCCCAGAGTTCGTAGAGGTCCACGAACTGGGCGCCGAGTTCGTCCCGCCAGCCGACGATGTCGCCGCTCATGTGCGGGGACACGATCAGGCCCGGGAGCTGCCACAACGGGCTGTCGGGGGTCAGGGGTTCGGCCTCGAAGACATCCAGCGCGGCGCCCGCGATCGTGTGCTTGGCCAGGGCGTCGGCGAGCGCGTCCTCGACGACCAGCTGGCCCCGGCCGATGTTGACGAACCGGGCGGACGGCTGCATCACGCCGAAGCGGCGGGCGTCGAACATGCCGTGCGTCTGCTCGGTGAGCGGCGCCGCCGCGATCACCCAGTCGGCGCGTGCCAGCAGCCGGTCCAGGTCCTCCGGGCCGTGCACGCCGGTGCGCGGGGCGCGGCCCACGAGCGCGGTCGTGATGTCCAGCGCCCCGAGCGTGCGGGCGATCGCCCGGCCGATCGGCCCGGAGCCGACCACGACGGCCCGGCCCCCGGCGACCTTGTGCGACTCGCGGTGCCGCCAGGTCCGCTCCCGCTGCAACTCCAGCGTGCGCGGCAGATCCTTGGCCATCGCCAGCACGAGCGCGGCGACGTACTCGGCGATCGGCTGGTCGAAGATCCCGCGCGCGTTCGTCACCACCGTGTCGGAAGCGGCGAGTTCCGGACACATCAGATGGTCCACACCGGCGCTCGCCGTATGCACCCAGCGTGGCCGCGGACCCTCGCCCGGCCACGCGTCCCGCACGGCGCGTGAGGTGAAGTCCCACACCAGCAAGGCGTCCGCATGCGGCAGACGCTCGGCGAGACCTTCCGCGTCGGTGTGTTCGATCCGGGCGCGGCCGGTGAGTCGGCCGAGGCGGGGCAGGGGTTCGGCGTCCAGGACGAGGAGGGTGGGAGTGGGCATGAGCAGCCGTTTCTCCAGCCGTGCGGCGGGGTCGGCCGGGTTTCGGGTGCCGGCCGGTGACGACGAGTTAACCGGGTGTTGACCAAGGAGTGATCCAGGCGGATTGACCACGCTCGCACCCGAACCTACCGTCGTCAACACGGGCGTTCCCACGATCCGTTGCACACTAGTTGCCCAGCGTGAGGCCGGTGCCTGCCATGGACGTCTCTTTTCTCGGCGGGCCCAGCCCGCAGCGCGGGGTCGGCGTTGTCGCACCCTTCGACTTCGCACTCGACCGCGAGCTGTGGCGCTGGGTGCCGGACGAGGTCTCCCTGCACATGACACGAACACCGTTCGTGCCGGTCGAGGTGAGCCTCGATCTGGCCCGCCTGGTCAGCGAGCACGAGACGCTGAGCGAGGCGGTCCGCACCATCAACGCGATCGCCCCCGAGGTCATCGCCTACGCCTGTACGTCGGGCAGCTTCGTCGGCGGCGTCATGGGCGAGCGCGCGATGTGCGAGGCGATGAGCCGGGCGGGTGCCGTACCGGCGATCACCACCTCGGGCGGGCTGCTGGAGGCCCTGGTGGAGCTGGACGTACGGCGGGTCGCGCTGGTGACGCCGTACACGGTGTCGGTGACCCAGTCGCTGGAGGCCTACGTCGCCCAGGCGGGCGTCACGATCTCCGGGTGTGCCTTCATGGGCCTGACCCGGCACATCTGGAAGGTCCCCTACCGTGAGGTGGTGGACATGGCGCGGGAGGCCGTACGCGGCGACGCCGACGCCCTGTTCATCAGCTGTACCAACCTGCCCACCTACGACGTCATCCCGCAGCTGGAGGCCGAGCTGCGGATCCCGGTGATCTCGGCCAACCAAGTGACGATGTGGGCTGCGCTGCGCCGACTGGGTACCCGTGCGGTGGGACCGTATCAAGCGCTGATCAACCCGGAGGCGCGCGCCGGTCTCGGATCGCCGGGGGCGGACCCCGGCCCTGTAGTGCCGGAAGAAGAGCAGCAGGAAGGCTGGACATGACAGCACTGGGATTTCTCTACCCGGGCCACTCGGCCGAGGACGACTATCCGCGCATCGAGCAGTTGCTGGGCAGCGACATCCGGGTGGACCTGGTGCACACCGATATCGGTGAGGACGCGCACCGGGTCGACGCGCTGCTGGAGATGGGCTCCGCCGGGCGGCTCGCGGCGGGCGTCCAGGAGCTGCGGCACGCGGGCGCGGAGGCCGTCGTGTGGGCCTGCACGAGCGGCAGCTTCGTCTACGGCTGGGACGGCGCCCAGGAGCAGGTCCGCTCCCTGGCGCAGACGGCCGGCATGCCCGCCTCCTCGACGTCCTTCGCCTTCGCGCACGCGGTGAAGGAGCTGGGAGCGCGGCGGGTCGCGATCGGGGCGACGTACCCGGACGACGTGGCGCGGCTCTTCGCCGAGTTCCTGCGCTCGGACGGTGTGGAGGTCGTGTCGGTCAACAGCTCCGGCATCATCACGGCCGCCGAGGTCGGCACCTGGGGCGAGGCCGAACTCCTCGCCCTGGCCCGCAACTCCGACCACCCCGACGCCGAGGCCCTGCTCCTCCCGGACACGGCCCTGCACACGGCCGCGCACATCCCGGCCCTGGAGAAGGAACTCGGCAAGCCGATCCTCACCGCCAACCAGGTCACGGTCTGGGAGTGCCTGCGCCTGGCCGACCGCCGCGTGAACGCGCCGGAGCTGGGGGCGCTGTTCACGAGGGAGCCGATCGTGCAGGCGTGATCGACGAGTGCCGTCCTCGCCGCCCGGGCCGTTGCCCGGGCGGCGAGGACGAGCCCGGCCTATGACCGCTTGCGCCGGACCAGGACAACGACCAGCCAGACACAGACGAGCACGGCGATGGCGATCGCCGCCCAGTCGGGCAGCAGCCCCAGGCCCTTGTAGGCCAGCGTGACGTCGTCGTGAGCCATCGGAACCGACATGGGCTCATGTCCTTTGTTCGGGGGGCGGGGGCGAGGGCGGAGGATACGGCGGTGGTGGTGGAACGGGGCGTCGTCTCCGGCGACGCGCCACGGCCACGGTCACGGTCGCGCAGGCTGGACCCGTTCCTTGTCATCAGAGAGCGGTGCCCTCGAACGCACCTTCCATGAGGGCCGGAATCGGCCACACCTCTTGGGCCCCTCCGGGCGTTCGGCGTGATGACTGCGCGCAGGCCGCCCGACGCCCGGGGAATAACCGGAGACAGTCTCCTGTTAAGGCCGGAACGACAGCACACGGCCCACAGCAGGAGGCACCCCACCGTGGCGGCAGACGAGATACGCGGCGACGAGATTCGCGGCGCGGCGCAGGGCAGCGCCCCCGTCCCCCTCTCCGTACTGGACCTGGTCACCGTAGGGGCCGGCCGCACCGCCTCCGACGCGCTGCGTACCAGCGTCGACCTGGCCCGCCTCGCGGAGGCCCGCGGTTTCCATCGCTACTGGGTCGCCGAGCACCACTCCATGCCGGGCGTGGCCTCGTCGTCCCCGGCCGTGATCCTGGCCCACCTCGCCGCCCACACCGACCGCATCCGGCTCGGCTCGGGCGGCGTGATGCTGCCCAACCACGCCCCGCTGGTGATCGCCGAGCAGTTCGGCACGCTGGAGGCGATGGCCCCGGGCCGGATCGACCTCGGCCTCGGCCGCGCCCCCGGCACGGACGGCGCCACGGCCGCGGCCCTGCGCCGCACGGACCGGCTGAACGAGGGCGCCGACGACTTCCCCGAGCAGCTCGCCGAGCTGACCCGCTTCCTCGACGACGACTTCCCCGACGGGCACCGCTACCGCCGTATCCACGCCGTACCGGGTCCGGTCCAGGCCACGTCCCCCGGCGGCGTCCAGTCCCCGCACCGGCCGCCGCTCTGGCTGCTCGGCTCCTCCGGCTTCAGCGCCCGCCTCGCCGGTGCCCTCGGGCTGCCCTTCGCCTTCGCGCACCACTTCTCGGCGCAGAACACCCTCCCCGCCCTGGACCTGTACCGGGAGTCCTTCCAGCCGTCCGCCGTGCTCGACCGGCCGTACGCCCTCATCGGCGTCTCCGCCCTCGCCGCCGACGAGGAGAAGGAGGCCCGCCGACAGGTGCTGGCCGCCGCCCTCAGCATGGTCCGGCTGCGCACCGGCCGCCCCGGCCTCGTGCCCAGCCCCGAGGAGGCGGCGGCCTACGAGTTCAGCCCCATGGAGCGCGACTTCGTCGACTCCTGGAACGCCAATGTCATCCACGGCACCCCGGACGAGGTCCGCTCCGGCCTCGACGACCTCGCCAAGCGCACCGGCGCCGACGAGCTGATGATCACGGCCAACGCGCACGGCGGTGACGTCCGTGTCCGCAGCTACGAACTCATCGCCGACGCCTACGGGTTGCCGACGCCCGCCTGAACATCCGGCGTGCCCAGCAGCTCGGAGATACGGTCCGGCGACACCGGACGGGAGTACAGCCAGCCCTGTCCGGTGTCGCAGCCGATGCGCCGCAGCCGGACCGCCTGGGCCGAGGTCTCCACGCACTCGGCCGTCACGGTCAGCCCCAGCCGGTGGGCGAGCTGGATCATCGCCTCGACCACGACCTCGTCGGCGGGGTTCGGGCGCGCCGCCGCGTCCCGGTCGTCGTACTGGAAGCCCCGCACGAAGGAACCGTCCAGCTTCAGCACCGACACCGGCAGCCGGCTCAGATACGCGAGGTTCGAGTAGCCCGTGCCGAAGTCGTCGATGGCGATGCGCACACCCATGTCGCTCAGGGCCTTCAGGGCCTGCAGCGGCCGCCCGCCCGAGCCCATCACCGCCGACTCGGTCAGCTCCAGCTGGAGCAGATGCGGCGCGAGGCCCGTCTCGGCCAGGGTCTCGGCCACGTCCGCGACCAGGTCCGAGTCCCAGACCTGGCGGACCGCCACGTTGACGCTGACGAAGATCGGCGGCTCGTCCGGGTGCTCCCGCTGCCAGCGGCGGGCCTGCCGGCAGGCCGTACGCAGCACCCAGCGGCCCAGCGGGACGATCGACCCGTCCTCTTCGGCCAGTCCGATGAACCGATTCGGCGTCAGTACGCCGAACTGAGGATGATTCCAGCGGATGAGCGCCTCGACCCCGTGCAGCCGGTCGTCCTCCATGCCGACCAGCGGCTGGTACTCCAGCCGGAACTCGCCCCGGTCGATGGCCGGCCGGAGCGTGGAGGCCAGGGCCTGGCGGGTCATGCGGTGGGCGTTGCGCTCCGGGTCGAACAGCGTCCAGCGGGCCTTGCCGTCGGCCTTCGCCCAGTAGAGCGTCGTGTCCGCCGCCTGCACCAGGGCGGTGGGGGTGGTGCCGGCCGCGTGCCGTTCCACGACCCCGATCGACGCTGAGACCGACAGCCGCTGGCCGGAGATGTCGAAGGGGTCCTGGATCGCCCGCAGTACGGCTTCGGCCAGCTCGGCCAGTTGCTCGGTGCCCGTGGAGTCCTCGACGAGCAGCGCGAACTCGTCACCGCCGAGCCGGGCCACCAGCGGGGTGCTGGTGCGGGCGAAACCCGTCTCGTCCGCGCAGCGCATCAGACGCTCGGCGACGGCGGCCAGCAGCCGGTCGCCGACGCGGTGGCCGAGGGTGTCGTTGATGGCCTTGAAGCCGTCCAGGTCCAGATAGCACAGCCCGATCCGGCCCGTGCCGCTCTGCTCGTACGACTCCGCCTCCAGTGCGGCAGACAGACGTTCGAAGAACAGCGTGCGGTTGGGCAGCCGGGTCACCGCGTCGTGCATCTGCAAGTGCCGCAGCCGGGCCTGGAGTTCCCGGCGGGAGCTGATGTCGGCGACGGACATGAGCACGCCCCGGTCGTCGGCGGGCAGCGGGGCGACCGTCACCTGCACCCACAGCGAGTGCCCGTCGGGGTGCTTGAGGCGGCGTGTGCAGCGCAGCCGGGACTGCCGGCCGCGCAGCACCTCGCGGTAGGCGTGCCAGGTGCGGGCGTCGGAGGTGAGGTCGACCAGATCTGCGGCGACGGCCCCGGCGAGTTCGTCCGGGGCGGTGCCGAGCAGCGCGGCGAGTGAGTCGTTGGCGCTGACGACCGTGCCCTCGCGGTCCACGACGGCCATGGCGAGCGGGGCGGCCGTGAAGACGGAGCGATAGGGCGGCTGCGACACGTGCTCGGTACGGGGGGACGTATCGATCTCACTCTCTGTGACGACCGGCCGGTCGAGGTCTGCCGCGGGCGCCGGCCCTTCGGAGGTTCCGCTCACCGCTCGCTCCCGCATGTATTCGATCTCTGTCCGTGCAGGAAAGGTCAGGAAAGTGTGCCGATCATAGAGGCTGGCCCCAGGGCCTTCCAGCCGGTGTCCAGTGTTCCCGACCAACCGGCCCTTCTGCCAGATCGTTTCTGCTCGCACCTGGACGGCTTCTTCAGGCCCCCGACCAGTTGTGACATTCCGTGAGTGCTTCTGGGATGTCGCCTTCCGCGATGTTTCGGCTCCTTCACCCGACTGGTGCAGGCAAACAGGGCGCAGTAATACAAATCGACACAGGCTGGGTGCGGTGTCCCGCGAACCGTACCCGGAGGTATCCGTGCCGCGTCAGTTCTCGCGCGCCCGACTGCGCGCTACCGCGGCCGTGTTCACCACCATGTCGGCCCTCGCCGCCACCTCCCTCGGCACCGGCCACTCGGCCGCGGGGCCCGACTCGGCCGAACCCTGCGCCCTGACCCGCACCGACGCCCACCACTCGGAGGGCCTGGACACCTGGAACGCCGCCTATCCGCGCCCGGCCCGCTCCCTGGACGCGGTCATGGTCTTCCTCTCCTTCCCGGACGCCCGTCCGCTGACCACGCCGCAGGAACTGACCGCCGACCACTTCCCGGACACCACCCGATTCTTCGAACGGGCGTCCTACGGCCGCTTCACCCTGCGCCCGCACCCGCTCGGCCACTGGATCCAGATGCCGCGCCCCTCCACGGCGTACGCCATACAGCGCGACTGGAGCGCCGAGCACCGGGCCGCCTACCTCCGGGACGCCCTCTCCGCGGCCGACCCGGAGGTCGACTTCTCGCGCTACGACGTCGTGTACTTCGTCGCCGACCCGGACGCGCCCGGCGTGGACTCCGACGCGACCAAGGTCGTCAATCTCACCAGCCCGATGCGGGCCGACGGTACCGATCTGCGCCGGGTCGTCACGGTGTTCGAGCAGCATCCGCCGGACCGGCTCGTCCTCGCCCACGAGACCGGGCATGTCTTCGATCTGCCCGACCTCTACCACCGGCCCGCCGACGGCAAGGGCGACTGGGACACGCATGTCGGCGACTGGGACCTGATGGGCAGCCAGTTCGGACTCGCCCCTGACCTGTTCGGCTGGCACAAGTGGAAGCTGGGCTGGCTGAATCCGCGGCAGGTGCGGTGTGTGCAGGACGCCGGGCCGGCCCGGCTGACCCTGGAGCCGCTGGCCGCGGCGCCGGGGGTGCCGGTCTCGGGCGTCGCCGGGGCGCCGGTCTTCGGCCTCGGGCGGGGCGCCAAGCTCGCGGTGGTGCGGACGGGCCCCGACAGTGTGCTCGCCTTCGAGGCGCGGGGGCCGGTGGGCAATGACACGGCCGCGTGCCGGCAGGGGGTGCTCGTGTACCGGGTGCGGGGCGAGGCACAGTCCGGGGGCGGCCCCATCGAGGTGATCGACGCCCATCCGCGGACCGAGGCGTGCTGGGAGGACTCGGTGTACCCGCCCCTCGCGGACGCGCCGATCGCCCTCGGCGAGAGCTTCACGGTGCCGGGGGAGGGGGTGCGGGTGGAGGTGGAGGGGCGTACGGCTTCGGGGGCGTGGACGGTGAAGATCACGGTGGGCCGCTGAGGGCGTCGCGGACACGCGAAAGACCCCCTCGCTCTCGCGAGGGGGTCTTTCACCGTCTGTGCGCCGCCAGGGACTCGAACCCCGGACCCGCTGATTAAGAGTCAGCTGCTCTAACCAACTGAGCTAGCGGCGCCTGCTGACGTCGTAGACCTTAGCACCCTGGTCGGCGGGAGGAAAAATCGAAATCCGCACCGCCGAACGGGCCGCCCGCACGGCCGCCCACAGCAGTACTTCCGGGCCCGGGAGCCAGGGCTGACGGGTGTCGGGGGCGACG
The DNA here is from genome assembly GCF_055594445.1 of Streptomyces sp. NPDC040589. Classification (NCBI taxonomy): domain Bacteria; kingdom Bacillati; phylum Actinomycetota; class Actinomycetes; order Kitasatosporales; family Streptomycetaceae; genus Streptomyces; species Streptomyces sp. NPDC040589. Next base: position 229,001 of record NZ_JBVIWP010000003.1, read on the forward strand.
AGCCAGCGGCAGCCGGAGCGGGCGGGGGAGGCGGGCTCCGTCGGTGCGGGGATGGTCACGGCGTCGCCCGTGCCGTGGCACAGCAGGGGCGGTACGGCGCCCGTGCGGCCGGCCTCCCCGCCGTCGCGGCCGAGCGTGCCCCACTCCTCCCACTCCAGCAGCGCCGGGAGCCGCTGGGCCGTGCCCGGTGCGGCGAACAGCAGCATGCGGCCGCGGAACTCCGCGACCGGGCCCGAGCCGGGGCCGTCGTCCCACAGTCGGTCGAGCATCCGCCGCCCGAACGTGGAGGGCGCGCTGACCACGTCGAAGACCGCCCCGCAGGGCAGCACGATCGGCGCGTCAGGCCGCTCCGCCCAGAGGGCGAGCGTGCTTCGCGGATACGTTCCTGCCGAAGCGAGCCAGGCGGCTCCGTCCGGGGTGACATGGGAGGCGTTCCATCCGCTGCTCATGACATCTACATCTACCGGCCGTGAGCGTGCGGTTCCCGAGGGTTGCGGGAAACCGGGACAGGAGGGGGTGGGAGGGAGTATCTTGCCCGCCTGGCATATGCCACGTAGATCACACCGGGTCGACGGGCCCCCGGCCCTCGACGCCGCCCCGCAGCAGGTCCCGGCCGAACTCGACCATCTTCTTGGCGTAGTCCTCGGTCCACTCGGCCCGCTCGGCGATGTCCGCGGTCGTCAGCCGGTCGAACCGCCGTGGATCGGCCAGCTGTGCCGCCGCGATCGCCTGGAACTCGACGGCCCGGTCCGCCGCGGCCCGGAACGCCAGCGTCAGCTCCGTCGACCGGGCCAGCAGGGCCCGGGGATCGTCGATCGACTCGAGGTCGAAGAAGTGCTCAGGGTCGGAGGCCGCCTCCGCGGGCTCGAAAAGCAGGGGCGCGGGGCGTAGCCGCGGTTCGTTCCGACGCGGCGTGGGCTCCGCCATGTCTTCTCCTCCTCGTACGTCGCGCACGGCCCTCCCGGTGGAGTGGGCCACCGTCCATTGTCTCGCGGGCGCGCAAGTGGGCATCGCGGGAGTGGGTACGGCCGCCACACCACCCGGCGTTCGCCGGGGCCGCCGGGACCCGCGATGTTCAGCCACATGTGCCCGCGGGGGTCTCTGCCCGCGCGGCTCACGGGCGCCACGTCACGCGGTGTTCTGCCAGGTGCGCCAGCACCGCGTGATTCGCCTCCCACCCGTCCGGAAACTTCACCACTGTCCCCAGTTGCACCGGCTCCGTCGACGGATAGTCGTCCAGCAGGTCGCTCACTCCCGCCCGGCACACCACGATGCAGGCGTGCCGGTGGCGGGAGGCCAGGACGCAGAGGCGGCCTGTTTCCAGGTGGAAGGCCGTGGCGTCGGGGCGGCCGGAGAGGGGGTGCAGGACCACCGTGGCGTCGTACTCACGTCCCTGCAGCCGGTTCGCCGTGTCCACGACCACGTCGGTGACGCCGAGGTCGGCCAGGGCGGCACGTACCGCCGCCGCCTGGTCCCGGTGCGCCGTGCCGACGGCGATGCGGTCGGCGGTGAGGGGCGAGGGGTCCGTTGAGCGTTCCGACGTCGCCGCGCCGCCCCGGTCCAGCAGGCGCCGTACGACCGTCGCCACCGCCCGTACCGCCTCCGGGTCCGTGCGCGGGGTGTGTCGCGGGGGAAGTTCCAGCAGGCCCCAGCCCGATACGGCCGCCTCGTCGATCACCCGGTCGGAGCCCGAGCCGTCGGAGGGGACGGCGAAGGACAGGGCACGGTCGCCCGGGCCGGTGCCGCTGCGGAACGGCGTGAACGGGTAGAACGCGTCCGAGACCAGGGGAGCCGCCGAGGCCGGGAGCCGCCAGGAGACCGGCAGGCGGTGCTGGGGCAGATCCGGGTTGTGCGCGAGCAGGGTCGTCACCGCCGAGGCCGACGGGTCGTACGCCAGGCCCGCCCACTGCTCGCTGCCCACGATCGCGAACGGGTCCAGCTGCCCCGGGTCGCCCACGAACAGCGCCCGCTCGAACAGCCCGGCCACCGCGAGCAGCGCGTCCGAGCGCATCTGGTACGCCTCGTCGACGATCGCGTGCCGCCACGGTTCGTCGACCTTGACGTGAGCCCACTTCGCCGCCGTCGAGAGCACCACGGCCAGCCCGGCGAGGTCGCCCGCCTTCGCCGACTTACGGACGTTCGGCAGATCGTCGAGCGCCTTGTCGTACGGGTCCGCGTCGCTGCTGTGCAGCCGGCCCACCGGCAGCTCGGGATTCTTCTCGGCGAGCCTCAGGACGAGGTCGTCGACCTGGGCGTTGGTCTGCGCGACGACCATCAATGAGTGGCCCGCCCCGGCGAGTTCCAGGGCCGCGCGCACGACGAGCGTGGACTTGCCGGCACCGGGCGGCGAGTCGACGACCACACCGCGCGCGGTGCCGTGCAGCGTGTCGTGGAGGATCGCGTCGGTGGCCTGTGTCGCGGCGGCGGAAGGGTCGAAGACCGTCGTCACAGCACGTCCTCCTCGGTCACCGGGTCGGCCGTCTCCAGCGTCGGCTCACCGGGCGGCCCGCCGTGCGTCCACGGCGTCTCCTCCGGGTCGGGGAGCTTCGCGCCGCCCCGCTGCTCGTGCTCGAAGAGCGTGAAGCAGACCCGGTCGCCCTTCTCCGGCACGGACCCCGGCTCGGGCTCCTTGCCGCGGCCCATCTTGTCGAGGACCCGCAGCACGACGTACGCGCCGTCCTCCTCGTCCCGGACGAACTCCGCCGACTGCGACTTCCCGCCCAGCGACCGGTACACCTTCGTCCGCTCCCCGAGATGCGGCCGGTCGTCCGTGCGGACCGTGACCAGGGGGCGCGGGCTGGGCCGCTTGCCCTCGCTGTACGCCATCACGACATCGGTGACCTCGCCGGCGAACGCCTCCCCGGACAGCCGCCGTCCGGCCATCACCAGCGGATCGTCGAGGGCCTCCTGCGCCTCCAGCCGGGCCTGTTCGCGCTCGCGCGTGGCCAGCTTGTTCGCCGCGGTGACCGCGTCGTCGCGACGCGGCTGCGGGGGCTCGCCGGCCAGGACCCGGTCGCGGTGGCCGGTGAAGGACCAGCGGTCGCGCGTCCACCGCTCCTCGGCATACGCCCCCTCGGGCAGCTCCCGCAGCAGGTCCAGGCCCCGCCAGATCGCGTCCCAGGTGGGCCGGGTGCGGCTGAGCACCAGGTCGCGGATCTCCCGCTCGGCGCCGGTCAGCGAGCCGAGCCGGTCGTCGGCCTCCAGCCCGTCCTCGGCGACGGCGTGGGCCGTGCGGGCCCGGTCGTAGCGCTCGATGGCCGGGGCGAGCAGCTTGTTGTCGAACGCCGGGTCGGTGGCCGGACCGGCCGGAGGACACGTCAGCTGGCCCCGCTCGTCCCGCTCCAGCTCGGCCCGCAGCGCGGCCTCGGCGCCGGACAGGCCCTCCGGCGGGTCGATCCAGGCGAGCAGCGCCCCCAGATGCTGGTCCTCCAGGGTGGACTGCCCGGTCGCCCAGTGCCGGCCCAGGACGTCGGTCATCGCCAGCAGCAGCGAGGATCCGGGCACCCGGGCCCGCTCCCCGAAGTGCGTCAGCCACCGCCCCAGCAACGGCACCCGGGGCGGCGCCGGATACGGGGCTTCCGGGTCCTGTTCCGCCGTACGCCGGAAGCGGGTGGAGCGTCCGAGCAGCCGCACCAGGTCGATGCCCGCGCGGCTCGGCACGATCAGCTGCGGGGCGTCCGCGCACAGGTCGACCTCGACCTTCACGCGTTTGCCGGTCTCCGGGTCGGTCTCGGTGCGCTCCGCGGCCTCCACGACCTCGGCGAACGCGTCGACGTACGGCAGCACCACGTCGGCCAGTTCGGCCAGGAACGCGAACCTGAGGTCGCGGTCGCGGGGCTGTGGGACGACCAGCAGGCGCGGCTCGTCCCGGTCGGTGCCGACCAGCGCGCCGAGCGGGGCGCCGGCCTCACCGGCGGTGATCAGCGGCACGAACACCAGCGGGCGGTCGCCGAGATGCCGGTGCCGGACGGTGGCGGCGGGCTGGGCGCGCCCGGTGCTGACGGCCTCGAGCCGGGCAAGGGTGGAGATCAGCGACACGCCGCCTCCAGCGCCTCGGCCCGCAGGGCCGCCGCCCGCCGCAGCGCCGCCACCGCAGGGTCACCGGGATCCCCGGCCTCCCCGCGGGCCGCCGCGAGGACGTCCTCGACGGTTTCGAGGCCGCCCAGTTCCGCCCGCGCCGGACGGCCGAGCGTCGTCACCGCGCCCGCCTCCCGGGACCGGCCCCGGCAGTGGAAGGCCAGCTCGCACGCGGACAGGCACTCGGGCGCGTAGGTCGCCGGGACCGACTCCACGGCGGAGGTCAGCTCGTCGGCGGGCAGCTCGGGGGAGAAGCACGTGCCCTCGGGGAGCTCGTCGGCGATGTCCTCGATACGGGTCAGCCGGGCCAGCTGGCGGGCCGTCACCGCGCGCTGCTTGCGGATGTCGACGGCGGACGCGGCCGGCAGGTTGGAGAAGTCCCGGGGGCAGACGAGCAGGACCCGGTGCCGCACGCGCGGGGCCGGATCCAGATGCTCCGCGACCTCCTCCAGGGCCAGCACGTACACCGCCGCCTGCCGGGCCGCCGCCCCGACCTTCGCCGGGTCCGCCGAACCGTCCAGCAGCGGGAAGGACTTGATCTCGACCACGGTCCAGCTGCCGTCCGGGTGCACCACCACCGCGTCCGGCTCCAGGAACGCCGGGGAGCCCGCGACGTCCAGCGCGAGCATCGGGTGGTCGAGCAGCGTCCACGCGCCGGGATGCTCGGTGGCCTCGCGCAGTTCCAGCGCCGTACGGGCCGTACGCCCCTGGGGGCCGGTCGCGGTCAGGTCGGGCACGCGCGCGTCGGCGGGCGGCTCGGCGGTCCGGTCCAGCTTCTCGTGCACCAGCCGCAGCAGCTCCGCGCCGCCGTCGGCCTTGACCCGCGCCTCGAACGCGTTGCCTCGCGTGAGCGCGAACTGGGACTGTCCGAAGGCCGACGGCGCACCCAGCGCGCTTGCCAGCGCCGCCTTGTTCACCCCGGCACCGTCGAGGATCGCGCGGCGCGCACAACCGGGGTTGGCGGCCAGCGCCGCCAGAGCGCGTGCGTCCAGTGCCTTCGCGGGTACGTCGGGCCCGCGCAGCTCAGCGAGCCGCTGCCGGAGCGCCGTCCCCCGCGTCCTGGGGAGAGGCACTCGGCTCGGCTCCCGCTCCGAACCGCGCATCGCGCTGCCGTGGAATTCGCTCACCCGCGGAAGTCTGGCATCCGGCACTGACATCCGAGGAACCCGCGGCGGAAGAGGCCGCGGATGTGGCTGCGGAGGCGGATGCGGGAGTGGCTGCGGAAGAGGAGTCCGCCGAGACCGCCGAGACCGCCGCGAACCGCGGCACGAACCGTGCCCTGACCTGGTCCGCCGTGCGCATCACCAGCGGCGCCAGCAGCAGTCCGACGCCCATGACGGCCGCGCCCGCGACCGCGTCGAGGAAGTAGTGGTTGGCGGTGCCCATGACCACGATCGTGGTGATCAGCGGGTAGGCGACGGCGGCCGCCTTCGCCGTGCGCGTACCGCCGTAGCGCCACAGCATCACTCCGCACCACAGGGCCCAGCCCACGTGCAGACTCGGCATGGCCGCGTACTGGTTGGTCATACCCCCCAGGCCCCGCGGGGCGCTCGCCTCGCCGCCCCACCAGCCGTACGAGCTGTACTGGGCCATCGTGTCCACGAAGCCGTGGCTCGCGTCGAGGAGTCGGGGCGGGCAGGTCGGCAGCAGCGTGAAGCCGATCAGGCCCACGAAGGTCGACGTCCACAGCCAGGTGCGCGCGGCGCGGTAGCGCACGGTCCGGGAGCGGAACAGCCATATGAGGATCGCCGGCGTGACCAGGTAGTGCAGCGACGCGTACCAGAAGTCCGCCGGTATGCCTATCCACGCCTCGTGCGTGAAGAGGCGGTTGAGCGGGTGCTCTGCGTTGAGGAACAGGGCCTTCTCGATCCGCAGGATCGCCAGACCGTTGTCGACCGCCCCGGAGACGTCGCCCCGCACGAGGAGCCGGCCCGCCGAGTAGCACGCGTACACCAGCAGGATGAGCGGCAGCTCCGTCCACCAGCGCAGCCGGGGCGCAGGGGCCGCCTCGGTGCCCGGTGTCTCGGTGTGCGGCATCCGATCGCCCTCCCCCTTCGTCGTCACGGCTCCCCGCCGGCCGGTCGTGCCACCTTACGGCGCGTGTGCGCGCCCTGGGGGCGCCCTCCGGACCTCAAAGACGCAGAGATCGCCCCCCGGGTTGCCCGTCACCAGCGTGCGCGATGATGGAGGAGTTCCGCTCGCGTTTTTCTTCCGGAAAGGTCCCCCATGGCTCCGCGCATCCTGCTGGCCCGGCACGGACAGACCGAGTGGTCCCTGTCCGGCAAGCACACCGGCAGGACCGATGTACCCCTCCTGGAGGAGGGCAGGCGTGGTGCCAAGCTGCTCGGCGAACGTCTGCACCGGGCGCCGTACGACGGACTGCCCGGCATCGAGGTGCGCACCAGCCCGCTGGCACGCGCGCGTGAAACATGTGAACTGGCCGGTTTCGGTGACCGCGCGCGTGCCTGGGACGCGTTGCTGGAGGTCGACTACGGGGCCTACGAGGGCATGACCCCGGCGGACATCCAGGCCGTCCGGCCCGGCTGGCTGATCTGGCGCGACGGCGTCCCCGAGGGCGAGACCCTCGCCGAGGTGACGGCCCGGGCGGACCAGGTGGTTTCCTGGGCGCGCTCCGAGGACCGCGACGTCCTGGTCTTCGCCCACGGGCACATCCTGCGCACCCTCGGGGCGCGATGGCTGGGTCTGCCGATCGACTTCGCGGCGCGGATACGGCTGAACCCGACGTCACTGTCGGTACTGGGGTGGGCGTACGGCGAGCCGGCGATCGAGAGCTGGAACGACCTCGGGCACCTCGGATAGCTAGGTGACCCTCGGCGCCGAAGCGTGCCGCTCCAGGAACGCCGACACCCCGGAAGCCCGGCGATGCGGCAACAGCACGCGTGCCGTGGCCGCCAGCATCGTCTGGATCCGGGACGACTGGACCTCCTCCAGCAGATCCAGCACCCGCATCCCCGCCGTCGCCGCCTCGTCGGGCCGTCCGCCCCGCGCGAGGTCGTCCGCCAGCTCCGCCGTGTACAGCGCGATGTTCCGCGTGAAGTGCGGATCCTGCAGGTCCGCCGCCCGCCGCGCGTGCCGTGCCGCCCGGCGCCAGTCGCCGAGCGCGGACCAGCACTGCGCCTCCAGGCCCTCCAGTTCGGCCTCTCCGTAGAAGCTCATCCACTCGGGGTCGGCCTCCGAGGTGCCGCGTTCGAAGAAGGTCTGTGCCCGGGCCAGTGCCTGTTCGCAGCCGACGCGGTCGGCGAGTCCCGACCAGCCGCCCGCCTCGCGCAGCGCGAGCAGCGACATCAGCCGGGCCGAGCCCACGGGCCGGGCGACGCGCTGCGCGGCCTGGGCCGCCCTGACCGCCTCGCGCGGCCGGCCCGCGTCGCGCGCGAGGAACGCCGTATTGCAGAAGGCATGCGCCTCCAGGCCCGGATCGCCGGTCATCCGGGCGGTCGCCAGTGCCTCCGCGTAGTGGGAGCGGGCGTCGTCGAAGCGTCCCGAGTCGTGGGCCAGCCAGCCCACGGAGATGGCCAGTTCACCGGCGCCGGAGTAGAGCCGGTCCGCTGTGGTCTGCCGGGTCGCGCCGGCGTCCAGCAGGGCGTAGGCGGCGCGCAGCGGGGCGGCCGCACGGCGGTAGAGGCCGTCGGCTCCGTGCCGGTCGTCGAGCAGCCGGATGCGGCGGACGGCTTCTTCCAGGGCACCCGCGTCACTGCCCCCGGCGCGGTGCACGGGGCGCTGTGCCGCCGCGGCGTCGAGGGTGAGGCCGACGGGGCCCAGCGAGGCGGCGGCCACGGTGGCGCCCCCGCTGGTCATGAATGCGCGACGTAGCACGTCGCTCTCCTCGTAGGTGTCGTGCGGGTGGTACGGGTCGTACGGGTTCTGTGTTTCATACGGCTCGCACGCCCCGCTGGTCTCACTCGTGGCGTTCGCCGGGTTCGTGGTGCACGTCAGGGGCGCGTCCTCGGTGTCGCGCGCCCGGCGTCCGCGTACCGACGAGCGGGGCGCGAAGCCCAGGTCGGTGAGCGTGCGGCCTGGGAACATATGCAGGAACACCCGTTCGTACGCGTAGTTGGGGCAGCGGATCTCGCCCGCCTCGACCCGGCCGATGTACCGGGCGTCACAGCTGACCTGCTCGCCGATCTCGAGGGCGGCCCGGCGGATCACCGCGGCGAACTCGGCCGGCGAGCGCTGTCCGCGCAGCTGCCGGAAGGCGAGGTTCGGCCGTGACGGCCGGTCGGGTTGAGACGAGGTCACTGTTGACGACGCCATGGCCGGGTCCTCTCGTGCGAACCGTCGAACCATGCCGGAAATGGGGAGGCCTGTGCGTATTGCCCGTAAGGCCTCGCCTTGCGTCCGGCGAGCAAGAACGTACCTGCTGTGCCGGAGTCGTCACGCTGGGTTTGGCTACAAACCGGATATCTCATACGTGATCTGCCATGAACTGCCATCCTTTGCGGCTGACTTCCGCCGTAGCCGTTGACGGGCGGCCGCGTTGAACCCCACGGACCGGGAGGCCCCCGACTTCCGACCACTCGTCCAAGCAGGGGTTCCGCGGTGGAGGCCGGGATGGAGATCAGCTGCGATGTCGTGACGGTGCCGGCCCGGCAGGGTCTGGAGGCGGTCGACATCCTGCGGCGCGGCCCCGCGGAAGCGGTCGGGCCCGTCCTGCACGACGACGGGGGCGGCACGCTGGGCTTCCTGGTGCCGCCGGGCACGGCCGCGGCGTGGGACATGCCGGGCAGCACCTGCACCGGAACCGACGGGCGCGGCACGACCCTGGCCCCCGAGCCGCCGGTGGAGGGCTCGGACTGGCTGCTGCCGCCCGGGGAGGCGGACCTGGCGACGGATCCCGCGGTCCTGCGCGAGGCCCTGGGGGAGGCGGCCCGGATGATCAAGGCCGCGGACAGCTGCCGCTAGGGTCTGTCGTCCGGATCAGGCCGCAGGGAATCGGCGGCGCCCCGCTCACCGGCGTTATCCGAACGACAGGCCCTGAGGCCGCGGAGCGGCTGCCCCGGAGCGTACGCCCCGCTTGCCGGGCCGACCCCGATAATGGCCCCATGGGAAAGTCGAGGAGCGGCCGGCGCAGGCAGGCCGACGCGGAGGCCGTCGTCGAGAGCGTCGACGGCGGGCTCGCCGAGCTGATCCCCGACCGTGAGCGGTCCCGCGCCTGGACCCTGGTGATCGACGGAGCCCCGCAGTCGCACGTCGACCTGGACGACCCGGCGTACCTGTCCTTCGAGTACCAGCGCCGGCTCGGGCACGTCATCGACCTCGCCGCTCCGCCCGGCCGGCCCGTGCACGCCGTGCACCTCGGCGGTGGCGCGCTCACCCTCGCCCGCTACGTCGCCGCCACCCGGCCCCGCTCCACCCAGCAGGTCGTCGAACGGGACGCCGCCCTCGTGCAACTGGTCCGCCGGGAGCTGCCGTTGGATCCGAACGCGCGGATCCGGGTGCGGTCCGTCGACGCCCGCGAGGGCCTCGCCAAGGTGCCGGACGGCTGGGCTGATCTCGTCGTCACCGATGTGTTCAGCGGGGCCCGGACCCCGGCCCACCTGACCTCGACCGAGTTCCTCGACGATGTCCGCAGGTCCCTCAAGCCCGGTGGTGTCTACGCCGTCAACCTCGCCGACGGGCCGCCGCTGGCCCACCTGCGCGGCCAGATCGCCACCGCCGCCGCCCGTTTCGAGCAGCTCGCGCTGGTCGCCGACCCGACGGTGCTGCGCGGCAAGCGCTTCGGGAACGCCGTCCTGGTCGCCTCCGACCACCCCCTGCCCGTCGCCGAACTGACCCGCCGCGCCGCCTCCGACCCGCATCCCGGCCGGGTCGAGCACGGCAGGACGCTCACCGACTTCACCGGCGGGGCCGTGCCCGTGACGGACCTCGCGGCGGTGGCCTCCCCGGCACCGCCCGCGTCGGTGTTCAGATGACCCCGCACGGGACGTGACCCCGTACGGCACTCCGTACGTCTCTCAGTAGGTCCCGATCTCCACGCGCGGCGGTCCGTCGTGCCAGGTGCAGAACACCGACACCCGGTCCGCGCCCGAGGAGAACTCCACGCGGATCCACGACTCCGTCTTCCACACCTGCATCGACCAGCCCGCCCCGGGGGTCGCAGAGACCAGGGAGGCGGAGGTCCGCCCGAGGTCGAAGACGGCCCGGCCGCCGTCGGTGTCGTAGCTCTTGACCTCTCCGGAGGCGGAGGCAGGGGGAGTGGGGGAGGGGCCGGGCGGCTTCGTGGAGGTGGGGCTCGGCTTCCTGGCGGCGGGCGGTGTACTCGGGGTGCGCTGTGGCGGACTCTGCCTCCGTGTCGGCGTCGCCGACGGCTCCGGCTTCTGCCTGGTCGCGTCGGCGGCCTTGATGGGCAGGGCGCGCGGCGGCTCGTAGGCCGTGCCCGCCATCACCGTGTGGACACCCCACCACGACAGCGTGACCGCCGCGCCCGTGGCGAGCAGCCAGGCCAGTACGTGTACGAGTCCTCTGCGCATCGCGGGCCATACTGCCCCACGGGTCCCACGAGTTGTCCACAGGCGAGAGTTGTCCACAGGCCCGTACCGGGCTGTTCGAGATGGCGTACGGTGCGGCGCATGGCACGTGTACTCGTGGTCGAGGACGACCAGTTCGTACGCTCGGCGCTCATCCGGCACCTGACCGACGCCTCGCACACCGTGCGCAGCGTGGGGACGGCCCTGGAGGCGCTGCGCGAGGTCGCCCACGTCCGCTTCGACGTGGTGATCCTGGACCTCGGGCTGCCCGATCTCGACGGCTCCGAGGCCCTGAAGATGCTGCGCGGCATCACGGACGTGCCGGTGATCGTCGCCACGGCCCGGGACGACGAGACGGAGATCGTCCGGCTGCTGAACGCGGGAGCGGACGACTATCTGACCAAGCCCTTCTCGGTCGAGCACCTGTCGGCCCGGATGGCGGCCGTGCTGCGCCGGGCCCGCTCCGGAGCGGGAGAAGGGGAGCCGTCCCCGGTGATCCGGGTCGGCGGTCTGACCGTCGACCCGCTGCGGCGCCAGGCCGAGCTGGACGGCGCGCGGCTCGACCTCACCCGCCGCGAGTTCGACCTGCTCGCCTTCCTGGCCCGCCGGCCCGGTGTCGTCGTCCCCCGCAAGGAGCTGCTCGCCGAGGTGTGGCAGCAGTCGTACGGCGACGACCAGACCATCGACGTCCATCTGTCCTGGCTGCGCAGGAAGCTGGGCGAGACGGCCGCGAACCCGCGCTATCTGCACACCCTGAGGGGCGTCGGTGTGAAGCTCGAACCGCCGGGAGCGGAGGCGCCGCGATGAGGTGGGCCCTGGTCAAGGTGTCGTTGGCGGTGACCACCATGGTCGTGCTCGCCTTCGCGGTGCCGCTCGGACTCGTCATCCGCGAGATGGCCCGGGACCGCGCCTTCTCCAACGCCGAGCGGGAGGCCGCGGCCGTCGCCCCCGCCCTGTCCATCACCACCGACCGCGACCAGCTCGAACGGGTCGTCGCCTCCGCCGGCTCGGACGCCGGGATGGCCGTGCACATACCGGCGGGCGACGGTCAGGACGCCATCGAGCTCGGACGGCAGCGCGCCGCCGACCAGGACATCGCTGCCGTGCGGAAGCTGGGCCGCGCCTCCACCACCGGCGTCACCGGCGGCTCGACGCTGCTCCAGCCGGTCGCGCTGAGCACCGGCGAGATCGCGGTCGTCGAGGTGTATGTGCCGGAGTCCGAGGTCACCAACGGCCTGGGCACGGCCTGGGCTGTGCTCGCCGCGGTCGGGATCGCGCTGATCCTCGGCTCGGTCGCCGTCGCCGACCGGCTGGGCGTGCGGATGGTCCGGCCCGCGAAACGCCTGGTCGAGGGGGCGCGTGACCTGGGGGAGGGCCAGCTCGGTGCCCGGGTGCCCGAGGAGGGCCCGACCGAACTGCGGCTCGCGGCGGTCGCGTTCAACTCCATGGCCGACCAGGTCGTCCAACTTCTGGCGAACGAGCGGGAGCTGGCGGCCGACCTGTCCCACCGGCTGCGTACGCCCCTGACCGTGCTGCGGCTGAACACCGCCTCGCTCGGTGAGGGGACGGCCGCCGACCAGACCCGGACCGCGGTCGAGCAACTGGAGCGCGAGGTCGACACCATCATCCGTACGGCCCGGGAGGCCAAGCCGCAGACGGCAGCGGCCGGTCCGGGCGCCGGGTGCGACGCGGCCGAGGTGGTCCGGGAGCGGATGGCGTTCTGGTCGGCGCTGGCGGAGGACGAGGGCCGCAAATGGCGGGTGGCCGGGGCCGAGCGGCCGGTGCGCATACCCGTGGCCCGCGCCGATCTGGCCGCCGCGCTCGACGCGCTGCTCGGCAACGTCTTCCGGCACACCCCGGAGGGCACCGCCTTCGCGGTCGACCTGCACAACGGCGAGGACGCCGTGATCGTTCTCGTGTCCGACGCGGGCGCGGGCATACCCGACCCGGAGGCCGCGATGGCGCGGGGCCGCGGCTCCGGGAGCGACGGCTCGACCGGCCTCGGCCTGGACATCGTGCGCCGGCTCGCGGAGTCGACCGGCGGGGACGTACGGATCGGCTCCTCGGTGCTCGGCGGGACCGAGGTGCGGATCTGGATCCAGCTGGACGGCAGAGCGCCGGTCAGCAGGGGGCACCGCGGGGCGGTGCGACGCCGGCGGCCCGGCAGGCTGGCGGCCGCCTACCACCGCTCCCGGTCTCACTGACCCCGCGCACGACCCGCGCACGACCTGCGCACGAGTCGGTCACGTTTCGACAAATGAAGTCAACGGCTCTTGACGCATGGCCGGACACACGGCTGTTATTGCGCCACCGTGTTCGGTCAAGTTGATTTCTGGTCGATTACGACCGGGTTTCACGCCACACCCTCGTGGCCGAACCCTGCCCTCAGGAGCCGTTCATGCACGACCTCACTCCCTCGGGACCCGCCCTCCCCGCTCCCGGCCGCCGGACCCTGCTGCGCGGCATAGGCGGCGCGGCCCTGCTCGGCGCCGGCATACCCCTGCTGAGCGCCTGCGGCGGCAGCGGCACGGCCGCCGATCCGAAGACGGTCAGTCTCGGATCGAACTCCTCGGACGCGGTGCCGAAGAAGGCGTTCGCCGAGATCTACGCCGCCTTCACGAAGAAGTCCGGCATCAAGGTCGACGTGAACACCAAGGACCACAACACGTTCCAGGAGCAGATCAACTCCTATCTGCAGGGCGCGCCGGACGACGTGTTCACCTGGTTCGCGGGCTACCGGATGCAGTTCTTCGCGTCGAAGAAGCTCGCCACCCCGATCGACGACGTGTGGCAGAAGATCGGCGGGGACTTCCCCGAGGCGATGAAGAAGCTCAGCAAGGGTGAGGACGGCAAGTACTACTTCGTGCCGCTGTACACCTACCCCTGGGCGGTCTTCTACCGCAAGAGCGTCTTCGCCCAGCACGGCTACGAGGTCCCCACCACCTGGGACGACTTCGTCGCCCTGTGCAAGCGGATGAAGAAGGACGGGCTGGTCCCGATCGCGTTCGGCGACAAGGACGCCTGGCCCGCGATGGGCACCTTCGACCAGATCAACTTCCGCACCAACGGCTACGACTTCCATGTCGAGCTGATGGCGGGCAAGGCCTCCTGGACCGATGCGAAGGTGCGCAAGGTCTTCGACCACTGGACGGAGATCCTGCCCTTCCACCAGGAAGGCGCGGTGGGCCGCACCTGGCAGGACGCGGCGCAGACGCTCGTGGCGAAGAAGGCGGGCATGTATCTGCTGGGCACCTTCGTCGGCCAGCAGTTCACCGACAAGGCCGACCTGGACGACCTGGACTTCTTCGCCTTCCCGGAGATCGACCCGGCCTTCGGGCAGGACACGGTCGAGGCGCCCACCGACGGCTTCATGCTCTCCAAGGCGCCGAAGAACAGGTCGGGCGCGGTCAAGCTGCTGGAGTACCTCGGCACCCCCGAGGCCGAGCAGATCTACCTCAAGGCCGACTCCAGCGTGGTGGCCGCCTCGACGAAGGCCGACACCTCCTCCTACACCGCGCTGCAGAAGAAGTCCTTCGAGATGATCTCCAGCGCGAAGAGCCTGACGCAGTTCATGGACCGCGACTCCCGCCCGGACTTCACCTCCACGGTGATGCAGCCGGCGCTGCAGAACTTCGTCCGCAACCCCAAGAACGTCGACAGCATCCTCTCGTCGATCGAGCGCCAGAAGAAGACGATCTTCGCCTCCGCATGAGCACCGACACCACCACCGAGAACCCGGAGGCGGCCGCCGAGCCGTCTCCGGGAGCCGCTGCCCGCACGAGCCCGACGGGCCACCGTCGCCTCCTCACCCGCCGCGACCGCATCACGCTCGCTCTCATGGCGGGCCTTCCGACGATCCTGCACGTCGCCCTGGTGTGGCTGACGGCGCTCGCCTCCATCGCGCTGGCCTTCACCAGCTGGAACGGCATCGGCTTCGACTCCATCCAGTGGGTCGGCCTGCAGAACTTCAGGGAACTGTTCACCAGCAACCCGCAGTTCTGGCCGGCCGTCGAGCACAACGTCGTCTGGTTCGTGGTGCTCATCCTGCTGCCCACGCCCTTCGGGCTGTTCCTCGCCGTGCAGCTGGACAAGAGCATCCGCTTCAGCCGCGTCTACCAGACCGCGTTCTTCCTGCCGGTCGTGATGTCGCTGGCGGTCATCGGGTTCGTCTGGCAGCTGGTCTACAACCCCGACACGGGCCTGATCAACAGCGTCATCGGCGCCAACAAGCCCGGCCACTACATCGACTGGATCGGCGACCCGGACCTCAACCTGTGGGCCGTACTGATCGCCGCCTCCTGGCGGCACGCCGGCTACATGATGATCCTGTACCTGGCCGGCCTGAAGGGCGTCGATCCCGCCCTGCGCGAGGCCTCCGCCCTGGACGGCGCCAACGAGTGGCAGACGTTCAAGAACGTCGTCTTCCCCACCCTTCGGCCCACCAACACCGTCGTCCTGGTCGTCACCATCATCGAGGCACTGCGCGCCTTCGACCTGGTCTTCGTCTTCAACAAGGGCGCCCAGGGCACCGAACTGCTGTCGATCCTGGTGACCAACAACATCATCGGCGAGTCCAGCCGTGTCGGATACGGCTCCGCCATCGCCGTCGTCCTGCTGGTGATCTCGCTCGCGGTGATCATTCCGTATCTGATCGCCACCTTCCGGAAGGAGCGGCGCGCATGAGCACCGTGAGCGCACCGGTCAAGCAGCGCACCCCGATCCGCCCCGCCCGGGTCCTGCTGCACACCTTCCTCGTCGTCACGGCGCTCGCCTGGCTCGCGCCCCTGCTGTGGGCGCTGCTCGCGGCGATGCGGCCGTACGCGGAGACCAGCGAGAAGGGCTATGTCTCCTGGCCCGACAAGCTGACCTTCGACAACTTCACCAACGCCTTCGAGCAGTCGGACATGCTGCACTACTTCGGCAACACACTGCTCATCGCGGTGCCGGCCGTGCTGCTGACGCTGTTGCTGTCGTCGATGGTCGCCTTCTACGTCAGCCGCTTCGACTTCCGGGTCAACCTGTCGCTGCTGCTGCTCTTCACGGCGGGCAACCTGCTGCCCCAGCAGGTCATCATCACCCCGCTGTACCGCCTGTACCTGCTGATCGACCTGCCCGGCATCACGATGAGCGGCAAGCTGTACGACTCCGCGCTCGGCCTGGTGCTGATCCATGTGGCGTTCCAGTCCGGCTTCTGCGCGTTCGTGCTCAGCAACTACATGCGCTCGCTGCCGCACGAGCTGACCGAGGCCGCCCTGGTCGACGGCGCCTCCGTCTGGCGGCTGTACTGGCAGATCGTCCTGCCCCTGTGCAAGCCCGCGATGGCCGCCCTCGCGACGCTGCTCTCCATCTGGATCTACAACGACTTCTTCTGGGCGATCGTGCTCATCTCCACCGGCGAGAACATGCCGATCACCTCGGCGCTGAACAACCTCTCCGGCCAGTACTTCACCGACCCCAACCTGGTCGCCGCCGGCGCCCTGCTCACCGCGATCCCGACACTGATCGTGTACTTCGTGCTCCAGCGCCAGTTCGTCAGCGGCCTGACCCTGGGGGCCAACAAGGGCTGACCGCTCTCCTCAAGGGCCGGACTCTTCCCAACTCTCCGTGCGTCACTGGATGATCCTCTCGTAGGGTGCCGAGACAGTGACTCTTCGTACGGGGGCAACAGTGGAGTACCGGCTGCTGATCGACGACGCCGGCCCGGGGGCGGCGGCGACACAACTCGGAGAACTGGCCGACTGGCTCCGCCACGAGCGGGAGCTGCGCGGCCGGGTGCGCACGGAGCACGGCGAGATCGCCGGTGGCGAGATGGGCGGGCTGCCCGAAGCCGTGGTCGTCGCCGTGGCCGCGGGCGGCGCCGTGAGCGTGCTGGCCCGCGCCGCCGTCGAGTGGGTGAAGCACCGCACGCGGGACGTGACCCTGAAGGTGGTCGAACCCGGCGGGGAAAGCCTCGAGATCAGTGTCCGGCGCGCGACCTCCCAGGACGCGCTGGTCACCGAACTCCTCGAATTCCTGGAACGGCGGCAGAGCACGGACTCCGATGAGACGGCCTGACGGCGCCACCTCGAGTGTCGTGCTCATCGGCACGGCCGAGTACCTGGCCGACGCCTCACTGCCCGACCTCCCTCCGGTGCTGAACAACCTCACGGACCTGGTGAGCGAGCTGGGCGAACCCGTCCACGGCTGGTTCGACCCGGGGATCTGTGAGGTCGTCCGAGACCCGGGCACGGCCTCGGACCTGGCCGGCCGGCTCAACCTGCGCGCCCGGCAGGCGGAGGACCTGCTGCTCATCTACTACTCCGGTCACGGATTGCTCGACAGCCGCGGGAACCTGTATCTGGGACTCACCGGAACGGAGCGGGACCTGCTCCGTTACACGGCCATGCCGTACGACGGGGTGCGGGAAGCCGTCGCGGACAGCCCCGCCCGCAACCGAGTCGTCATTCTCGACTGCTGCTTCTCGGGACGCGCCATCGACGTCATGGCACCCGACGACGTCGTGCGGGAACAGACCCAGATCACCGGCACGTTCACCCTCACCGCGACCGCGAGCGGCGTGACCGCCCTGGCCCCGAAGGGTGAGCGCAACACCGCCTTCACCGGCGAACTGCTGAGGCTGCTGCGGGAGGGAGACCCCAGAGCCCCCGAGCAGTTGACGCTGGACCACATGTACCGGTCCCTCTACCGCGGGCTCAAGAGCCGCGGTCTGCCCGAGCCGCGGCGGCAGGGCACGGACACCGTCGAGGACCTGGTGCTGGCCCACAACCGGGGCTACCGCCCGCCATCCGCCGACAGCCCCCGGGACGGCGAATACCAGGGCACGGCCGGCGGCAGCGGCCGACTGGTCGTCGAGGACGCCGAACAGCTCGGCCACGGCGGCGACGCGGCGGCGGCGGTCCGCCGCTACACGGAGATCACCCAACTGCTCCTCCCGCTGTACGGCGCGGACTCACCGAACGTGCGCAGCGCGCAGGCCAGCCGTGACTTCTGGAGACAGCGGGTCACCTGGACCACCCCACCCCCGTGGCGGCTCGTATCCCCTGCCGCCGTGACCCCCGTCTGCATCTGCGTCGACTACGGGGCCGGCAATTCGGTCGTCAGCGTGCTGCAGGACGGCGAGCCCATCGTCCTCGTCAACGCCGAAGGGGCCAAGAGCACCCCGTCCGTCGTCGCCTTCGCCAAGAACGGTGAGGTGCTCGTCGGCGAGGAGGCCAGACGCCAGGCCGTCGTCAACGCGGAGCGGACGATCCACTCCGTGAAGCGTCACCTGGGCACCGACTGGGAGTTCCGGGTCGACGGCAAGACATTCCGCCCGGAGCAGATCGCCGCGTTCACCCTGCACAAGCTGAAGCGGGATGCCGAGGCCCGCCTGCGGTGCGAGATCTCCGAGGCCGTCATCACCGTCCCGGCCCACTTCCACCAGGCCCAGAGGGAGGCGACCAGAAAGGCCGGGGAGCTCGCCGGCCTGAACGTCCTGCGTATCGTCAGTGAGCCCACCGCGGCCGCACTCGCCGCCTATGGCCGCGACAGGAACGACCGGACCGTCCTCGTCTTCGACCTGGGCGCGGGCACCTTCGGCGTGTCCCTGCTGGAGGTCGGCGACGGTGTCGTCGAGGTGAAGGCCACGAGCGGTGACACCGCGCTCGGGGGTGACGACTGGGACCAGCGCATCGTCGACCACCTGGTGCAGCGGTTCCGGGCCGACCACGGGGTCGACCTGCGCACGGACAAGATGGCTCTGCAGCGCGTGCGTGAGGCCGCCGAGAGAGCCAAGACCGACCTGTCCTCCTCCGCCGAGACCTTTGTCAGCCTGCCGTACGTCGCCACGTCCGCGAAAGGCACGCTGCATCTGGAGGAGAAGCTCACCCGGGTCCAGTTCCAGCAGCTGACGGCCGACCTGCTGAAGCGCTGCGAAACCCCGTTCCACACCGTGCTCCGGGACTCCGGCACCGGCCTCGCCGACATCGACCGGGTGGTGCTCGTCGGAGGTTCCACCCGGATGCCCGCGGTCGCCGAACTCGTCAGGGAACTGACCGCAGGCAAGGAGACCGGCAGAGGCATCAACGCGGACGAGGTGGTGGCCATGGGCGCCGCCCTGCAGTCCGGTCTCCTCAAGGAGCAGATCGAGGAGGTCCTGATCCTCGACGTGACGCCGTTCTCCCTCGGGGTCGAGACCAAGGGCGGCATCATGACCAAACTGATCGAGCGCAACACCACCATCCCGACGAAGCGCTCCGAGATCTTCACGACAGCCGAGGACAACCAGCTGTCCCTCCAGATCCGGCTCTTCCAGGGGGAGCATGAGCTGGTGGCACACAACACGCTGCTCGGGACGTTCGAGCTGTGCGACCTGCCGCCGGCGCCGCGGGGCGTCCCGCAGATCGAGGTCACGTTCCAGGTCGACGCCGACAACCTGATCCGGGTGTCGGCGAAGGACCTGGGCACGGGCCAGGAGCAACGCATCGTCTCCTCCCCTTGAGCGCCCGGGGCGCGGCACCCCCCGTCGGGTACCGCGCCCCTTCCCCGCTCCCCCAGGGGCGGCCTAAGCGGCCGGCTCCAGTGGCGGCAGCGCCCCGGTGCGCGCCGCCTTCCCGTACCACAGGGCGCTGGACTTCGGCGTCCGCTGGAGCGTCGCGTAGTCCACGTACACCGCGCCGAAGCGCTTGCCGTAGCCGTACGCCCACTCGAAGTTGTCCAGCAGGGACCACAGGAAATAGCCGCGGACATCGGCGCCGTCGGTGATCGCGCGGCGGACCGCGGACAGATGGCCGTGGAGGTAGGAGACCCGCTCCGGGTCGTGCACCCGGCCGTCCGAGTCGATCTTGTCGTCGTAGGCCGCGCCGTTCTCGGTGATGTACAGCGGCAGGCCCGGCGCCTCCCGGGTGTAGCGCATGATCAGCTCGTGCAGACCGGTCGGGTCGATCGTCCAGCCCATCTCCGTGCGGTCACCGGGCGTCTGGTGGAAGGCGACGTCGCCCGCGGCCGGCCACGGCGAGTGGTCGCTCGCCCCGTGGCCGTCGGCACGCGGCGCCCGCGCCGCCGCGTCCGCCGCCGAGACCAGCGCGGGCGTGTAGTAGTTGAGGCCCAGCGCGTCCAGCGGCTGGTTGATCAGGGTCAGGTCGTCGTCCAGGACGTAGTCCCAGTCGGTGAGCTCCGACGTCGCCACGTACAGCGACTCCGGGTAGGCGCCGTGCAGGATCGGGCCGTGGAAGACCCTGTTGGCCAGGTCGTCGATCTTCCGGGCCGCCGCCAGGTCCGCCGGGTTCTGCGAAAGCGGCCGCACGGTCGCGGAGTTGAGGGCGATCGCGACCTGGTTGCGGGCCGGCATCACCGACCGCAGCGCCGACGCGCCAAGACCGTGCGCCAGGTTCAGATGATGCGCGGCACGCAGCGAGGCCGCCGGATCCGTACGGCCCGGCGCGTGCACCCCGGACGCGTAGCCGAGGAACGCGCTGCACCACGGCTCGTTGAGCGTCATCCACTGCTCGACACGGTCGCCCAGCGCCTCACCGACGATCTGCGCGTACTCCGCGAAGCGGTACGCCGTGTCGCGCTCCGGCCAGCCGCCCGCGTCCTCCAGATCCTGCGGAAGATCCCAGTGGTAGAGCGTGACGGCCGGCTTGATGCCCTTGGACAGCAGCTCGTCGACCAGCCGGCGGTAGAAGTCCAGGCCCTTCTGGACGGCCGGGCCCCGGCCGGTCGGCTGCACCCGCGACCACGAGACGGAGAAGCGGTAGGCGCCCAGGCCCAGGTCCGCCATCATCGCCACGTCCTCGCGGTAGCGGTGGTAGTGGTCGACAGCGATGTCACCGTGGTCGCCGCCCACGGTCTTGCCCGGCGTATGGCTGAAGGTGTCCCAGATCGACGGCGTACGGCCGTCCTCCCGCACCGCACCCTCGATCTGGTACGCGGACGTGGCCGCGCCCCAGACGAAGGCGGGAGGGAAGGTCACCGGAGTGGCCGGGTTCTCGGAATCAGGCATGGAAGCGCTCCCATTGGGGGTCGTGGAGAGGCGACGGTGGAGGGAAGAGAAGCGAGGGGCCGAGGCAGCGGTGACCCGGCCCCCGAGGGAAGGCAACGCGGGCGTCAGCCCTTCACGGCGCCCTGCATGATGCCGCCCACGATCTGCTTGCCGAAGATCGCGAAGACCAGCAGCAGCGGCAGCGTGCCCAGCAGTGCGCCCGCCATGATCAGGGACTGGTCGGGGGTGTACCCGCGGCCCAGGCCCGCGACCGCGACCTGCACGGTCGGGTTGCCCATCTGGGTCAGCACCAGGAACGGCCACATGAAGTCGTTCCAGGTCTGCACGAACGTCAGCATCCCGAGCACGGCCATCGCCGGCCGCGCCGCCGGGAACACCACATGCCACACCACGCGCCAGCTGCTCGCCCCGTCGACCCGGGCGGCCTCTATGATCTCGTCCGGCAGCGCCTGGATCAGGTACTGCCGCATGAAGAACACACCGAACGCGCTCACCAGCGACGGGAAGATCACCGCCTGCAACTGGTCCGTCCAGTCGAGCTTGGCGACCATCATGTACAGCGGGATCACGCTGAGCTGCGGCGGCACCATCATCGTGCCGATCACGATCAGCATCAGCGCGCCGCGGCCCCTGAACCGCAGCTTGGCGAAGGCGAAACCGGCGATCGTCGACAGGACGACGATGGTGGCCGCCGAAACCCCCGCCACGATCGTAGTGTTGAGGAACGCCTCGCCGAGGTTGGCGTCCTTCCAGGCGATCTCCAGCTTGTCGAAGAGGCCGGAGCCGAACCAGAACGGCGGCGGCGTCTCGGCGAGCCGCTGGTTGTCACGCGAGGCGGCGATCGCCGTCCACACCAGCGGGAACAGCGAAACGATCGTGAACAGGATCAGGATCGCGTAGGCGATCGGACCGCCGTGCAGCTGCCCGCCGGCCCGTGCGGACTTCGGCAGGCGCGGGCGTTTGGACTCCTTCACGGGCGCACCGGGCGGCGGCGCGTCGGGGGGCGTCACAGTCGTCGTCACGGCCACCACTCCTTAACTACTGGCGCGCAGCCGGCGCGAGATGACGTAGTTGACGATGCCGATGACGATCAGGATCAGGAACATCGTCCAGGCGATCGCCGAGGCACGGCCCAGGTGCTGGGCCACCCAGCCCTGCTCGTACAGATACAGACCGAGCGTCTGGAACTGGTGCTCCCCGCCGCCGGAGGTGCCCTTGTTGGCGTCGAACAGCAGCGGCTCGCCGAAGACCTGGCTCGCGCCGATCGTCGAGACGACACAGGTGAACAGGATCGTCGGGCGCAGCGACGGCAGCGTCACATGGATGAACTGCTGCCAGCGGTTGGCCCCGTCCAGGGCCGCCGACTCGTAGAGGTCCTGCGGGATCGCCTGCATCGCGGCGAGATAGATCAGCGCGTTGTAGCCGGTCCAGCGCCAGATGATGATCGTCGAGACGGCGATCTGCGAGGGCCAGTGGTCGTTCTGCCAGTCGAGCGGATCGATGCCGACGAAGTCCAGCGCCCAGTTGATCATGCCGTAGTCACGGCCGAAGAGCAGCACGAACACCAGCGAGGCCGCGGCGATCGACGTCGCGTACGGCGCGAGCATCGCGACCCGGAAGAAGGTCGAGGCCCGCAGCTTGTAGTTGAGGATGTGGGCGATGCCCATCGCCATCAGCAGCTGCGGAACGGTGGAGATGATGCCGATGGTCAGGGTGTTCTTCGCCGCGTTCCAGAAGAACTCGTCGTCGAAGATCCGGGTGTAGTTGCGCAGCCCGACCCAGTTCATGTCGGTCGGCGCGGTCAGCTCCACCTGATGCAGCGAGGCCCAGCCCGTGTAGATCAGCGGGAACAGGCCGAACGCGACGAACAGCAGGAAGAACGGGGACACGAAGGCGTACGGGCTCCAGCGGATGTCCCGCTGCCAGCGCCGGGACAGCCGGTCCCGGCGCCGCCGCTCCTTCTCCAGGGACACGGGGTCCGCGGGCGGGCGGCCCGGGGCCGCGCCCCCCTCAGCGGGGGGCGCGGCGGTGTCGTGGCGGGTGGCCATACGGGTCACTGGTCCAGCTTGTTGTCGATGGTCTTGACCGCGGACTCCCAGGCGTCCTTGGCCGACTTGCCCTTCGTCACCAGGAACACGCCGTTGTCCGACAGGCCCTGCTGGATGATCTGGTCCTTCGGGCCGATCACCTGGACCGGGGCGGCCTTGGCGGCCTCAGCGAAGATCGGGCCGATCTCCTGCTTGCCCGTCATGTCGTTCGTGGCGCCCGTCACTTCGGGCATCGTGTAGGTGGACGGGGCGCTCGGGAAGCTGGCCTGCACCTTGAACAGCTTCGCCTGCTGCTCCGGCGCGGTCAGCCAGGCCACGAACTTCTGGGCCTCCTTCACGTTCTTGCCGCTCGTCGGCACGGTGAGGAAGGTGCCGCCCCAGTTGCCGCCCTTGGGCGCCTCGGCCACGGCCCACTTGCCGGCCGCGTCCGGCTTCGAGTTGGCCTTGATGTGGCCGAGCATCCAGGGCGGGCAGGCGACCGCGGCGAACTTGTTGTTGGCGATCGTGGAGTTCCAGGCCGGCTGGAACTGCGTCTGCGCCTGCACCAGGCCCTTCTCGGCGGCCTCGGAGGTCAGGTCGAAGGCGGCCTTCACGGCGGGATTCGTCTTGTAGATGACCTTGCCGGAGGAGTCGTAGAACTTCTCCTCCTCGCTGCCGAGGATCGCGTTGATCAGACCGCCGGGGGAGTCCATGAAGAAGGTGCCCTTGGGGGCCTTCGACTTGTAGCGCTCGCCGACGTCGACGAGCTTGGCCCAGTCACCGGCCCACAGCTTGCCGACCTCGGCCGGGTCGGTGGGCAGACCGGCCTGCTTGAAGAGGTCCGTGCGGTAGCAGATCGCCATCGGGCCGACGTCGGTACCGAGGCCGATCGTCTTGCCGTCCTTGGTGGTGGCCTGCTGCCACTTCCAGGGCAGCCACTTGCTCTTGTCCACGCCCGGAGCCTTGGACATGTCCTCGAGCTTGCCGGCCTGGGTGGCCGTGACCTCGGCGATGTTGGCGACTTCGACGGCCTGGACGTCCAGCAGACCACTGTTGGTGGTGAGGTGGTTCAGCAGCGCCGGGTAGTAGTTCTCGTTCCGCTCGACGACGTTCTGCTCGATCTTGATCTTCGGGTTGAGCTTCTCGTAGTCGTCGTAGAGGCCGGCCTCCTTGAAGCCCATGGTGCCGAAGAGCCCCACCGAGATCGTGGTCTTGCCGCTGCTGTCGCCGGACGAGGAGCCGGAAGTGTCGTCGCCGCCGCCGTCGTCGGCGCAGCCGGCCAGCAGTCCGGCGCCCAGCGACGCGACTGCCGCGAGGACAACCGCCCGGTTGCGGGCGGATCGGGTACGTGCTCGCATTGCGTCCTCCTGTTGCCCTGACGTGCCGACCCCCCGGCCAACTGCATTGTTGGACCCGTTTTTACTCGCTTCGGCTCGGGCGGGGAACGTGCGGGTTGTGTATGTGTCAGGTACTGTGGGAGCGCTCCCACCAGTGATGTGTTGAAGGTTCGCGGGTCGGGGCGGGGGTGTCAAGGGACCGGACAGGGAGAGATGCGTTCAGTTATCGGGCCGTTAACTGGACCCGGACCGGGGCCCGTTGCGGCCCGGGCCGGCGGTATCGAGCCAGTCGAACCGGCCGCCGGACACAAGCGGAGGCCGGGGGCGGCAGCCCTCGGTGGCGGTCACTACAGCTGACTAGCCTGTTAAATTCCAGGCCAGCCGCAGAGTGCGGGTGTGGACGGGAAGGCGGAGCCCATGGCAAGCCACGGAGCGCGGGGCCGAAGCGGTGGCCGGCCCACCCTCGAAGAGGTGGCGGCGCGCGCCGGTGTCGGCCGCGGCACCGTCTCCCGGGTGATCAACGGCTCTCCCCGGGTCAGCGACGCGACCCGCGCGGCCGTCGAGGCGGCGGTCGCGGAGCTCGGATATGTCCCGAACACCGCCGCGCGCGCCCTGGCGGCGAACCGTACGGACGCGATCGCGCTGGTCGTACCGGAGCCGGAGACCCGGTTCTTCGCGGAGCCGTACTTCTCGGACATGCTGAAGGGCGTCGGGGCGGCGATCTCCGACACGGAGATGCAGCTGCTGCTGATCTTCGCGGGCAGCGACCGCGAACGCCGCCGCCTCGCCCAGTACTTGGCGGCCCACCGGGTGGACGGCGTCCTGCTGGTCTCCGTGCACGCGGACGACCCGCTGCCCGACCTGCTGGCCCAGCTGGAGATACCGGCGGTGATCAGCGGCCCGCGCTCGTCGGCGGAGACCCTCCCGTCGGTCGACTCCGACAACTACGGCGGCGGCCGCCAGGCCGTCGAGCACCTGTTGTCCGGTGGCCGCCGCCGGATAGCCCACATCACCGGCCGTCTCGACGTCTACGGTGCCCAGCGCCGTATCGAGGGCTACCGCGACGCCCTGAGCGACGCGGGCCACGAGGCGGACGAGGCACTGATCGAGGCGGGCGACTTCACGGAGGAGGGCGGCCGCCGCGCCATGGCGGCCCTGCTGGAGCGCCGCCCCACCCTGGACGCGGTCTTCGCCGCCTCCGACGTCACCGCGGCCGGTGCCCGCCAGGCCCTGCGCGAGGCGGGCCGCCGCATCCCGGACGACGTCGCGCTCGTCGGCTACGACGACTCCGCCATCGCCCGCCACATGGACCCGCCCCTCACCAGCGTCCGCCAGCCCATCGAGGAGATGGGCCACGGCATGATCGACCTCCTGCTCACGGAGATCGCCGACCGCCGCCCCTCGGCATCCCGGGGCCTGGAACGACGCCAGATGGTCCTGGCCACGGAGCTGGTGTCGCGGTCGTCGTCGTGACGGGGGCCGCCGTCCGCGGGAGTCACGTCCTGGCCGGTGCCGGACGCCGCAGCACATAGGCGGCCGCCGTCGACACCAGGACGGCCATGCACGCGATGAACACCAGGCCCGCGCCCTCCAGGCCGACGGGGCCCGTCAGCAGGCCGACGCCGATCACCGGGACCGAGATGCCCGCGTAGGCCACCACGAACAGGGTCGAGATCACCGCGGCCCGCTGGTGCTCGGGCGAGGCCTCGGCCACCTCGGACAGCGCGCCGCGGAACGCCAGTCCCTGCCCGGCCCCGCCGATGAGCGCGCTCAGCACCACCAGGGCCATCAGGTCCCACCGCAGCGCGCCCGCGAGCAGGGCGAGCCCAGCGAGGAGCCCGGCGCAGCCCAGGGGCAGGGAACGCCGTACCCCGACCCGGCCGACCGCGAGTTGGCCGGCGGTCGAGGCGAAGAAGGCCAGCGCGACGATCAGCCCGCTCACGGCGTGGTCGGTCACGCCCAGGGACTCGGCGAGGAACTCCGGGCTGACCGACGTGAACACCCCGAACAGCGCGAACCCCACGAACGAGGCGGTCGCCGCGGGCCCGAACACCGCCCGCACCCGCGGGGGCAGAGCGGGCCGCCGCGGCCGGACGGTGCGCAGCGGCCGCCGCTCCCGCACGGTCTCCGCGAGCCGCAGCAGGACGGCGGCCGAACCGGCCACCAGGACGAGGTGCGTGACGAACGGCAGATACAGCGGCCAGGGGGCGTACTGCGCGAGCACCCCGGACAGCAGGGGACCGCAGCCCAGTCCGCCCATGTTGGCGGCTGTCGCCACGAACGTGGCCCGGGCGGCGCCGCCCTCGGGCGCCAGCTCCATCACGTACGCGGTGGCCGCCCCGGTGAACAGCCCGGCGGACAGTCCTGACAGCAGCCGCCCCGCGTACAGCCAGCCGAGCCCGGTGGCGCACAGGAAACAGACGGCGCTCGCCGCGGCGAGGCCCAGGCCGCACAGCAGAACCGGGCGTCTGCCCACGGCGTCCGAGGCGTTGCCGACCAGCAGCAGTACACCGATGACCGCGAAGGCGTACAGGGCGTACACCACGGTCACGGTCAGCTCGGAGAACCCGAACTTGTCCTGGTAAAGGGGGTAGAGGGGAGTCGGCAGCGTGGTGCCGGCCATGCAGACGGCGAACACCGCCCCGCTGAGCACACACGCGCGCCACCCTCGGCATCCACCGTCCATGGCGCTGACGGTAGCCCCGCCTGCCACGCAGCCCCGGAGAGGCGCGCAAAAAGCTTCAGCCGGTGGCTTCGTCGAAGCCACCGGCTGAATACTCAGGGTGAGTGACGGGACTTGAACCCGCGACTTCCTGGACCACAACCAGGTGCTCTACCAGCTGAGCTACACCCACCATGACCGGCTTGGAGGTCTGTGACTTCCTGACCGGCCGAGAAAAAGTGTACAGGGTCCGAAGGGGTGCTCGCGCCCACCTTTCCCGGCGCTCCCCGACGGGCCCCCGGCGCGCCTACTGAGCAGGCAGAACGTGCTTCGCGGCGATCTTCTTCGCGGTGTCCGAGTCGGGCCCGGGCTGCGGGACGAAGACGGCCTCGCGGTAGTAGCGCAGCTCCGCGATGGACTCGCGGATGTCGGCGAGCGCGCGGTGGTTGCCGTTCTTCTTCGGGCTGTTGAAGTACGCCCGCGGGTACCAGCGGCGGGCCAGTTCCTTGACCGACGAGACATCGACGATCCGGTAGTGGAGGTAGTCCTCCAGCGTCGGCATGTCGCGCAGCAGGAAGCCGCGGTCCGTGCCGACGGAGTTGCCGCACAGCGGGGCCTTGCCCGGCTCCTTGACGAACTCCCTCACATACGCCAGGACCTGCTCCTCGGCGTCCTTCAGCGTCGTGCCGTCCGGCAGCTCGGCGAGCAGCCCGGACGCGGTGTGCATCTGGCGCACCACATCCGGCATCGTCTCCAGCGCCCGGTCCGGCGGCCGGATGACGATGTCCACGCCTTCGCCGAGCACGTTCAGCTCGGAGTCGGTCACGAGGGCGGCCACCTCGATGAGCGCGTCGTCCGACAGCGAGAGGCCGGTCATCTCGCAGTCGATCCACACCATGCGATCGTTCATGTGTCTAACCTTACGGCCCACTGCCCCGGGCTCGGCCCGGCCGTGCAGTGACCTTGTCGTCGAAGGTCCGCCCTGCTCCGGAAACGGCGCCGGGCCCGCGGGGAGGGCTTCCTCCCCCCGGGCCCGGTCACCGGCTCACGTCGCGCTGCGCTGTCCCGGCAGACTCGCCCGGGCCGATATGTAGGCCTCCCGCCCGTTGTCGGACGCGGCCGAAGCCGACAGGGGCGGGGACGATCCGACCGCGCTCGCGGCCGCCGTACGGCGGGACTGCAGCGGGACCGGGTGCTCCGGGTGGAGCGGGGCGGGCGCCTGGCCGGGATGCCCCGTGTGGCCGGGCATGCCGCCCCCGGGACCGCCCGGTCCGCCGTCGACGTCCTGGGGCCGCTCGGCCTGCGGACGCCGGGCGCGGTACGCCGCCCGGTACGCGGCCGGGGACGAGCCCAGCTGGCGGCGGAAGTGCCCGCGCAGGGCGACCGGCGACCGGAAGCCGCAGCGACCCGCCACCTCGTCCACCGAGTAGTCCGACGTCTCCAGCAGGCGCTGCGCCTGGAGGACCCGCTGCGTGATCAGCCACTGCAGCGGGGCACTCCCGGTCAGCGAGCGGAAGCGGCGGTCGAACGTACGACGGCTCATGTACGCGCGTGCCGCCAGCGTCTCCACGTCGAACTGTTCGTGGAGGTGCTCCAGCGCCCAGGCGACGACCTCCGCGAGCGGGTCGGCGCCGATCTCCTCTGGTAAAGACCTGTCGAGGTAGCGCTCCTGGCCGCCCGACCGGCGCGGCGGGACCACCAGGCGGCGGGCCAGCGCGCCGGCCGCCTCGTTGCCGTGGTCCGTCCGCACGATGTGGAGACAGAGATCGATTCCGGCCGCGGTGCCCGCCGATGTCAGGACGTCCCCGTCGTCGACGAACAGCTCGCGCGGATCGACGTGCACCGACGGGTAGCGTTTCGCCAGTGTCGGCGCGTACATCCAGTGTGTCGTCGCGGGCCGGCCGTCCAGCAGGCCCGCCGCCGCGAGGACGAAGGCGCCGGTGCACAGCCCGACGATGCGGGCACCCTCCTCGTGGGCGCGGCGCAGCGCGTCGAGCGCCTCGTCCGGTGGCGGAGAAGTGATCGAACGCCAGGCCGGCACGACGACCGTGCCCGCGCGTGAGATCGCTTCCAGGCCATGCGGTGCGCTGAGTTCGAGGCCCCCTGTGGTCCGCAGTGGGCCGTCCTCACCCCCGCACACCAGCAGTCGGTAGCGCGGCACGCCGGCGTCCTGGCGGTCGATCCCGAACACCGACAGTGGTATGGAACTCTCGAAGATGGGGCCGCCGCTGAACAGCAGCACCGCGACGATCTCCTTGCGGCGTCGCCCGGAAAGCTTCCGGACGCCGGCTTCCGGCGCGGCAGTGGAGTCGTGGCTCATACTGCTAAGCCCCCCTCGGTGGTCGCGGCTCCTCGGTTGTGTCGCTCCTGCACGTTTCCCCTCGGTCCTGCACGAGTCCCCCGCCGTAGACAGTCAAGATCGAATCTACTGTGTGCCGTCGCGCCGAGGTGGCCGGTTCGGCACTCGGCGCATTGTCGACTTGGCAACTTGGCGTGAAGCATTCGATCACGAAGCGTTGCACTCGTGGGGCGTGCAGGGAAGTGCGCCTTGTCGCAGTGGCCAATCCGCGTAGGGTGCGCAGGTCCCCTGAGGCCCTTTCCGTGCAGGTCGAACGAGGGTTGGGGGGTGCTTCGGCGGGGTGATGCACGGGGGCGAGAAGTTGGCTGAAAACCATCGTGCACGTGCACTGAAACCGGTCAGCCGACCGGTGTATCTCCTCCAGTGTGCCGTCCGCCCCGGTGCGACCCCGTTCCGGTGCGGTGGTGCCGGCCCCGGTGGGGCGCCCGGTCCTCCGCCGCCAGCCGGGCCGCACCACGCTCCGACTGGCGCAGCAGCACCCGGCAGGCGCCTGTGACGGCGGCGAGCCCGAGGGCCGTGCCGGCGGCACCGGCCAGGGAGCTGCCGTAGCCGAGGAGCACGACCGGGACGAGCAGGCAGCTGAAGGCCGCCCAGCGAACCACATCCGTCGCGGTGTCCCGCGGCGGCGGGGCCGCGCGGTCCGCCTCGGAGGCGATGCTGGGTCCGGACATGGGTGCTCCCTGTGGCGTGACTCACGGGGTTCAACGCGCGGAGGGGGCGTCGGTCACTGGGCGAGCGGATCACCCCCACGGGTAAGTGAATCCTGTGCAAACCGCCTGTACAACGCAGCAACCATTGCGTTACGGGCGTCGCCTCGTGCATGCTCCCTGGAACCCGCACGCACCGTGAGCGGGATCTGGGCTAAGGAGGCGTGCCGCCGTACCCTTGGGGGTATGGGGTTGGGAAGACCATTCCCGGACACAGCTCCGCCGCACACTGTTGTCCCCCATATAAGGATCACAACGCCGAGACAGCCATGGCCGGTCACGAATTCTTCGAACCAGCGGACCGCAAGCGGCCCGTCGCCGATCCCACGGCGGCCGAGCCCCTGGCGGCACAAGAGCCACGCCATTCCTGCGATCCCGCCTTCAAGCACGGCGTCGTCGTCGGATTCGACGGCTCCACGTCCAGTGAGCGCGCCCTGGCCTACGCGATCGGCATGGCCCATCGCTCCGGGTCGGGCCTGATCATCGTCCATGTCGCCAACCGGCTGCCGACCACGGTGTGGGCCGGCTGCGAGCCGCCCGTCTTCGTGGACGTGCCGGACCACCGGACCGAGGTGCTCGGGCTGGAGCTGGCGTGTGCGGAGTACCTCGCCGAGGTGCCCTGGATCCTCGTCGAGCGGGGCGGGGACATCTGCCACGAACTCGAAGAGGTCGGCCGGGAGTACGAGGCCGACGCGATCGTCGTCGGGTCGAGTCACGGCATCGTGGGACGCATCTTCGGCTCGGTCGCGGGACGGCTCGCCAAGCGGGCGCAGCGGCCGGTCATGGTCATTCCCTGATTCTCGGACTCCCTGAGCGTTCCCCGCGTACGGGCTTCCCCTGTGCAGCGCGTAAAACTACTTGCGCGTAGAGGTGTTTGTGCCCTTGTGAAGGGCATATACGGTGCACCGCACAACTGCACATGCACGAAGGGAGCCCGCCGTGGACAAAGACGTCTCCGCGGGAAGCGGAATCACGACCGTGGTCGGTCGACTCGCCCTCGGAATCACCCTGTTGGCCTTCGGGTTGGGGCACACGGCCGTCATCGACGGTGTGTCAGCCACTGACGCCGCGTCAATCGCCCGGTATGTGGGCGGCGTCGCCCTCTTCGTCGCCGGGCTGATGGCCCTCCGGGAGGGGGACTCCGCCGGGGGTACGGCGTTCTCGGTGCTCGGGGCGCTCTGGTTCACGTGGGCCGTGGCGGGGGAGGCGTCCGCCAACGCGGCAGGCTTGTTCCTGCTGTTGTTCGCGCTGGTGGCGCTGTCTCTGACGCTCGCGGGTGGTGACCAGCTGGGTCAGGGGATGTACGGGCTGTTCTTTGTCGGCCTGTTGCTCATGGCGATCGCGAGTTTCGCCGGCAACGGCGGGCTCGTGAAGGTGGGTGGCTGGTTCGCCGTCGCCGCGGGGGCGGTGGCCTGGTATGCGGCGACCGCGGCTCTGGCGCACTGGCCTACGGCGGTTCCGCGACGGCGTGCTGCCGGTCGGGGCGTGACGGCCACCGGCTGAAACTGGCAGCCGGCGCTGGGGTATTGGGCGGCCCCGGCGTGTGAAAACGGACCCCCTGTGCGCTGGTGGCAGCACGTGGGGGTCCGTCCTCATTGTTTGGCCTGTGCGGGTGCGTGGGGGGTGCTCGCGCAATTCCCCGCGCCCCTGAGAGGCCAACTACTCAACCGTCACCGACTTGGCCAGGTTGCGCGGCTTGTCGATGTCCCGCCCGAGCGCCAAAGCCGTGTGGTACGCCAGGAGTTGGAGGGGGATGCCCATCAGGATCGGGTCGAGTTCGTCCTCGTTCTTCGGGACGACGAGCGTCTCGTCGGCCTTCTCCTGGTGCTGGTGGGCGACCGCGAGGATCTTGCCGCTGCGGGCCTTGATCTCCTCCAGTGCCGCGCGGTTCTTCTCCAGCAGGTCGTCGTCGGGGACGATCGCGACCGTGGGGAGGGCCGGCTCGATCAGGGCCAGCGGGCCGTGCTTGAGCTCGGAGGCGGGGTAGGCCTCGGCGTGGATGTAGGAGACCTCCTTGAGCTTCAGGGAGGCCTCGCGGGCCACCGGGTAGCCCCGCACCCGGCCGATGAAGAGCATCGAGCGGGCCTCGGCGAACTGCAGGGCCAGCTTCTTGACGTCCTCCTCGTGCTCCATGATCTCGGCGATCTGGGCGGGCAGCTTCCGCAGGCCCGCGATGATCCGCTTGCCGTCGCGGACCGAGAGGTCGCGGGTGCGGCCCAGGTGCAGGGCGAGCAGGGCGAAGGCGACCGTGGTGTTGGTGAAGCACTTGGTGGAGACCACGCAGACCTCCGGCCCGGCGTGGACGTAGATGCCGCCGTCGGCCTCGCGGGCGATCGCCGAGCCGACCACGTTCACCACGCCCAGGACCCGCGCGCCCTTGCGCTTGAGCTCCTGCACCGCGGCGAGGACGTCGTAGGTCTCGCCGGACTGGGAGACCGCGACGTAGAGGGTGTCGGGGTCGACGACCGCGTTGCGGTAGCGGAACTCGGAGGCGGGCTCGGCGTCGGCGGGGATGCGGGCCAGTTCCTCGATCATCTGGGCGCCGATCTGGCCCGCGTGGTACGAGGTGCCGCAGCCGAGGATCTTCACGCGGCGGATCCGGCGGGCCTCGCGGGCGTCCAGGTTGAGGCCGCCCAGGTGCACGGTGGAGAAGCGGTCGTCGATGCGGCCGCGCAGCACGCGGTCCACGGCGTCGGCCTGCTCGTGGATCTCCTTGTGCATGTAGGTGTCGTGGCCGCCCATGTCGTACGACGCCGCTTCCCACTCCACGGTGGTGGGCTCGGCCGTGGTGCGGGTGCCCTCGGTGGTGTAGGTGCGGAAGTCGTCGGCCTTGAGGGTGGCCATCTCGCCGTCGTCCAGGGTGACGATCTGGCGGGTGTGGGCGACCAGCGCGGCGATGTCCGAGGCGACGAACATCTCCTTCTCGCCGATGCCGAGGACGACCGGGGAACCGTTGCGGGCGACGACGATCCGGTCGGGGAAGTCGGCGTGCATGACGGCGATGCCGTACGTGCCCTCGATGAGCCGGAGGGTCTCGCGGACCTTGTCCTCCAGCTTGGTGGCCTGCGAGCGGGCGATGAGGTGGGTGAGGACCTCGGTGTCGGTCTCGGAGAGGAACTCGACGCCGTCCGCCTCCAGCTTGCGGCGCAGGTCGGAGGCGTTGTCGATGATGCCGTTGTGGACGACGGCGACCTTGCCCTCGGCGTCCAGGTGCGGGTGGGCGTTGACGTCGGAGGGGGCGCCGTGCGTGGCCCAGCGGGTGTGGGCGATGCCGGTCGTGCCCTTGAAGCGGGCCGGGACCTTGGCCTCCAGGTCGCGCACGCGGCCCTTGGCCTTGACCATCTTCAGGCCGGACGTCTTCGGGGACGTGACGACGATGCCCGCGGAGTCGTAGCCGCGGTACTCCAGGCGCTGGAGGCCCTCCAGGAGGAGGGGCGCGACGTCACGCTTCCCGATGTAACCGACGATTCCGCACATATATACGTATTCCTAGCCGTAGACGATGCGCCGCAGCTGCCGGAGCGAGAGTTCCGGCGGTGCCACCGCGCGATATTTCAGGTCCGCCTCGATCCGTTCGAAGATCGCCGTGTTCACCAGGCCCTGGGCCTGGAGCTCACGGTGGCGGCGACGGACGTACTCCTCGGTCGTCTCGTCGAAGTACGCGAGCACGTCCTGGATCACGCGCAGCGCCTCGCCCCGGCTGAGGGGGCTGGACCGCGTCAGATGATCAACGAGTTCGTCGTGCACTCGCTAGATCCTGAGGCACCGGCGATGCTTTCGCAAGAAATCTGCCCGGTTTCGGGCAGATGAGTGTTGGAACACTTATGGGACGCCCATGGGAGTCTGATGGGTGATTGTTCCCCGGGCGGATGTGTGAGGGGAGCAATTTGTGGCGCCATGGACATTCCTCGTATGGGCGTACCCGAGCGGCTCGCCGAGCGCATGAGCATGGCCGAGCAGCACGAGTACCTGCGCGCCGGATTCTCCCGGCGCACGATGATCAGAGGCGGTGCCGTCACCCTCGGCGCCGTCGCGGGTGGCGTCTTCGTTCCCGGAGCCACCGCCCAGGCGGCCGTACCGGTCGCCCGCACCGCCCCCGCGGCCGAGACCGTCGACGGCGCTTTCGTCGCCCCCTTCGGCCGCCACCTCGCCTACGGCGCCGACCCGCGCACCGAGATGACCGTCTCCTGGCAGGTCCCGGTCGCCGTCAAGAAGCCGTTCATCCGGATCGGCGCCCACCCCACGGACCTCTCCCGGAAGATCGACGCCGAGGTCCGCACCCTCTTCACGCCCGCCGGCGTCGGCGCGAGCGGCGACCACACCCAGTACTACGTGCACGCCGAGCTGGCGCACCTGCGCCCGGGCCGGACCTACTACTACGGCGTCGGCCACCAGGGCTTCGACCCGGCCGCACCGCACCTGCTGGGCACCCTCGGCACCTTCACCACCGCCCCCGCGCACAAGACGCCGTTCACCTTCACGGCCTTCGGCGACGAGGGCGTCAGCTACCACGGCCTCGCCAACAACAGCCTGCTGCTCGGCCAGAACCCGGCCTTCCATCTGCACGCCGGTGACATCGCCTACGCCGACCCGTCCGGCTCGGGCCAGACCTCCGACACCGGCTTCGACTCGCGGATCTGGGACCAGTTCCTCGCCCAGACCGAGTCCGTCGCCAAGTCCGTCCCGTGGATGCCCGCCTACGGCAACCACGACATGGAGGCCTGGTACTCGCCCAACGGCTACGGCGGCGAGGAGGCCCGCTGGAACCTCCCGGGCAACGGCCCCGACAAGAAGAACCTGCCGGGCGTCTACACCTTCGTCTACGGCAACACGGCCGTCATCTCGCTCGACGCCAACGACATCTCCTTCGAGATCCCGGCCAACCTCGGCATCTCCGGCGGCACCCAGACCAAGTGGCTGGAAGCCCAGCTGAAGAAGTACCGGGCGTCGCAGGACGTCGACTTCATCGTGGTCTTCTTCCACCACTGCGCCTACTGCACCTCCACCTCGCACGCCTCGGAGGGGGGTGTGCGCCAGGAGTGGGTGCCGCTGTTCGAGAAGTACACGGTGGACCTGGTCATCAACGGTCACAACCACCAGTACGAGCGCACGGACGTCATCAAGGAGAACAAGGTCGCCAAGAAGCTGCCGATCGGCGGCACGGCCTACCCCGAGACCGACGGCGTCGTGTACGTGACGGCCGGTGCGGCGGGCCGCAGCCTCTACGCGTTCACCGCCCCGCTGTCGTACGAGGGCAACGAGCACGACGTGGACTCCGTGGCCTCGTTCGTCAACGTCAAGGGCGGCAAGCAGAACGAGACCGTCGCCTGGTCCCGGGTGCGCTACCTCGACTACTCCTTCCTGCGCGTGGACGTCACCCCCGCGCCGAAGGGACGGACGGCCACGCTGAAGGTGCGCGGAATCGCCGAGAGCGGTGAGCAGGTGGACCACTTCACCATCGCGCGCCGCGCGAAGTAGCGGCCCGGGGTGTTCCGGGGTGTCCGGGGCGTTACATGCGCTTGAGGACGGCCTGCTTGGCGAGCGCGAACTCGTCGTCCGTCAGCACGCCCGTGCGGTGCAGTTCACCGAGCTCGCGCAGGCGGCGCAGCAGGGCGTCGTGGTCGTCCTCGGCGGGTGCGATCGGGAGGGAAGGCATTTCCGGTCGCGCGGCAGGCACGTCGGGGGCGGTCCCGGCCGGGTGCGGAAGCCTGGCCTGGACCGCCGCCGCGACCAGGGCCATCAGCGGGTCCTTCTTGAAGCCCCACAGCTCCACGGCGTTGGGGTCGTACTTGGGCGGGGCCTTGGTGGGAGCGTTCCGCACGGTGAAGCGGACATAGCCGTTCTCCAGGCCGGCCGCCGGCTGCCATTCCACGCCCGTGATGTCGCCGAGCGCGAGCGTGCGGGCGCCGGCGGCGGCCTTGGCGTCCTCCGTCTTCCAGTTCCATTCCAGGCGTATGCGCTCGCCGTCGAAGCTGGCCGTGCCGTCTCCGGCGGAGACCGACAGGGGGACGGAGGGACCCGGCAGCAGGTACGCGGTCACCGGGTCGCTCGGCACCTGGTCCAGGAGCAGCGCGCTGCGCACCTCGTCCGTGAAGTACTCGGCGACCCCGTAGCGGTCGGACTCGACGAGCAGCTGGTACGGGTCATGGGGCTCGGCGAGCCGCCCGCCGGTCGCGTGCAGCAGGGGATCGGCACCGTCGCGCAGGCGCAGCCGCAGACGCCCGCTCTTCTTGCCCTGCTCGAACGAGATGCCCGCCAACGCCCCGAGCGGGACGACCAGTTCACCCAGTTCCCTGCGCAGCAGGCTGACGTTCTTGTCCCGTCCGGGAGTCAGTCGCAGGGCGTCGCCGTCGAAGGCCCATGTGCCGTCCTTCTGGATGATTTCCGCCATGGGGTGGATTGTTCCACCAGTCTCACGAGAGAGTGGTCCAGACCTCTTAGGGCTCAATGGCTCGTTGAAGGGACACGCTTGTGAGAGACGGCCGTGTGAGACAGCACCACAGAACGCTCCGCCTTCTCGGTTCCCTGCTGCTGGTCGCGATGGGCGTCTCCGTGACCGGAGCCGCCCCCGCACCTGCGGCCTCGCCCACCCCGCTCGACCGTGTGGTCCCCGCGCCCGCCTCGGTCGCCCCGAGCGGGTCCGCCTACCGGATCACCCGCGGCACGCACATACGCGTCGACGGCTCCCGCGAGACCCGGCGCATCGGCGAGTACCTCGCGAAGATCCTCCGGCCCTCCACCGGTTACCGCCTTCCCGTGACCGACCGTGGCGCCGGAGGCATTCAGCTGCGGCTCGCCAAAGGCCCGTTCGGCGCCGAGGGCTACCGCCTCGACAGCGGACGCAAGGGCGTCACCATCACCGCGGCGGGGCCCGCCGGCCTCTTCCACGGCGTGCAGACCCTGCGTCAGCTGCTCCCGGCGGCCGTCGAGAGGGACTCCGTCCAGCCCGGCCCCTGGCTGGTCGCGGGCGGCACCGTCACGGACACCCCGCGCTACGGCTGGCGCGGCGCGATGCTCGACGTCTCCCGGCATTTCTTCACCGTCGACCAGGTCAAGCGCTACATCGACCAGTTGGCCCTCTACAAGATCAACAAGCTGCACCTTCACCTCAGCGACGACCAGGGCTGGCGCATCGCCATCGACTCCTGGCCGCGGCTGGCCACCTACGGCGGTTCGACCGAGGTCGGCGGTGGGCCCGGCGGCTTCTACACCAAGGCCGACTACAAGGAGATCGTGCGGTACGCGTCCTCCCGCTACCTCGAGGTCGTCCCCGAGATAGACATGCCCGGCCACACCAACGCGGCCCTCGCCTCCTACGCCGAGCTCAACTGCGACGGTGTTGCTCCGCCGCTCTACACCGGGACCGAGGTGGGCTTCAGCTCGCTGTGCGTCGGCAAGGAGGTCACGTACGACTTCGTGGATGACGTCGTTCGGGAGCTCGCCGCGCTGACTCCGGGCAAGTACCTCCACATCGGCGGCGACGAGGCGCACTCCACCAGCCATGAGGACTACGTCGCGTTCATGGACCGGGTGCAGCCGGTCGTCGCGAAGTACGGGAAGACGGTCGTCGGGTGGCACCAGCTGACCGGGGCGACGCCGGCGGAGGGGGCTCTCGCGCAGTACTGGGGGCTCGACAGTACGAGTGCGGAGGAGAAGGCGCGGGTGGCGAAGGCCGCGCAGGGCGGCACGGGGCTGATTCTGTCGCCGGCCGACCGGGTGTATCTCGATATGAAGTACACGAAGGACACGCCGTTGGGGCTGTCGTGGGCGGGGTATGTCGAGGTGCGGCGGTCTTATGACTGGGATCCCGGGGCGTATTTGCCGGGAGTGCCGGGCGGGGCGGTGAAGGGGGTCGAGGCGCCGATGTGGTCGGAGACCCTGGAGAACTCCCGGCAAATCGAGTTCATGGCGTTTCCGCGGTTGCCTGGCGTGGCCGAGTTGGGGTGGTCTTCGGCGGCTTCGCATGACTGGTCGCGGTACAAGGTGCGGCTTGCTGCGCAGGCTGAGCGGTGGAATGCCCTGGGGATTGAGTGGTATCGGTCGCCGCAGGTTCCGTGGGGTGCGCAGTGATTCGTCCGCGGGCCGGTGGGGGCTGGTCGCGCAGTTCCCCGCGCCCCTAAAAGATGCGCGGTTCCCCGCGCCCCTAAGAGATGCGCCGTTCCCCGCGCCCCTAACAGAGACGGGCACCCCCGGAGGACCGTACTCCGGGGGTGCCTGTCTGCTCGTGGGTCAGAACTCGGCGATCGGGTTCTGCAGGGTGCCGATCAGTTGGAGGGCGCCGGAGGGGTCCGACAGGTCCACCATCTGTTCGTTGTTGCGGAGTTGGAGGCGGTTGAGGCAGGAGAGGGAGAACTCGGGGGCGAACATGTCGTACTGCTTGAACTTGTCGGCGAGTTCGGGCCTCGACTCCTGGTAGGCACGGGTGACCTCGGCGACCGTGCGCCAGAAGTCGTCCTCCTCCATGATCCCCTCGGTGGCGAGGTTCGCCGCGAGGAAGCGGAAGAAGCAGTCGAAGACGTCCGTGAAGATCGACAGGAGCTTCTTGTCCTCCGGGACCTCGACGCGCAGCCGCTCGACCGTCGGCGGCAGTACCGCGTCCGGGTCCATGACGGCGATCTCCTCGGCGATGTCCTTGTAGATCGCGCGCTGCACGACCCCGTCCTCCAGTACGAGGATGACGTTCTCGCCGTGCGGCATGAAGACCAGGTCGTAGGCGTAGAAGCTGTGGAGGAGGGGCGTGAAGTAGGCCTTGAGGTAGTGGCGCAGCCACTCCACGGGGGTGAGGCCCGACTGTTCGATCAGCGCGCCGGCGACCGAGGCACCCTCGTGGTCGACGTGGACCAGGGACGCCATCGTGGCCAGGGACTCGCCCTCCTGGAGCGAGGGCACCGGGCTCTCCCGCCACAGCGCGGCGAGCATCTTGCGGTACGGCGAGTAGCGGTCGGTCGCCTTCTCGTACTCCAGGTGCCGGTAGCCGACCGCCGCGCGCTCCTTGATGATCGACAGGCCCGTGGACTTCAGCACCGGGTCGCCCTCGATGAGCTGGGCCAGCCAGTCGTTGATCGCCGGGGTGGCCTCCATGTAGGCGGCCGATAGACCGCGCATGAAGCCCATGTTGATGACCGACAGCGCGGTCTTGACGTAGTGCTTCTCCGGGCTCGTCTTGTTGAAGAAGGTCCGGATGGACTGCTGGGCCAGGTACTCGTCGCCGCCCTCGCCCAGGCACACCAGGTGCCCGCGGGCGACCTCGGCGGCGAAGGTGACGGTGAGCTTGTTCCACCACTGCCAGGGGTGGACCGGGATGAGGAGGTAGTCCTCGGGGTCCTTGCCCTGGTCGCGCAGGACGCCGCGGAAGCGCTCGACGGTCGCCTCGCCCAGCTCCTCGCGGAGGAACGACTCGTACTCGATGCCGACACCGGCCGTGAACGCCGCCCGCGAGCGGTGGGCCGCGAGCCAGACGAGCCGGACCGGGCTCGCCGTCTCCGGCGCGTACGACAGGTACTCGTGGATGCCGAAGCCGAGCCGCCCGTTGTTGGCGACGAAGCAGGGGTGGCCCTCGGTCATGCCGGTCTCGATGGCCTGGAAGTCGCCGCGTGCCAGCTCGGCGGCCGTGATGTTCGGCTTGGTGAGCTTGTAGCAGGTACCGGAGAGGGTGGAGGAGATCTCCTCCAGGTAGACCGGCAGGATCTGCTCGCTGAGGCCGAGGGTGTCCTTCAGTTCGATGAAGAAGTCCAGGGCCGCGAGCGGAAGCTCGGCGCCGTCCCGGTGCCGGGTGATCGAGCCGGCGTCCACCTGCCAGTGGTCCAGGGCCCGGCGGGTTGCGGAGAAGGCGTACTGGGTGAGGCCGTCGTCGCTGCGGACGACGAAGCGCTCCCCGTCCTTCTCGGGGGTGATGAGCCGCTCGTGCGCGAACTCGGCGAGTGCTTTGCGGATCAGCAGGCGGTTGGCCTGGCCCCAGCGCTCGGGGGACAGGTGTGCCACGGCGTCGGACAGGGTCATATCGCCACTCCTCGGGCAGCCAGGTACTGGTCACGCGTGCAGAAGCTGAGCAACGCGCGCTTCTCCGGCTTGTCGATCTCGCGCTCGGCCACGAAGCCGACGGCCTCGTTGAGCGCGTGTACTGCCTTGTTGCTGACGTCGGGCTCCACCACGACCCGGCGGGTGCGCGGGTCGGCGAACAGCTTGTCCATCACGGCGGTGATGACGGCCTTGGTGAAGCCGTGGATCGGCCGGTCGGTCGGCGCGACCAGGAAGTGCATGCCGACGTCGCCGGGCTCCGGGTCGTACAGGCCTTCCAGCTCGACGTACCGGGGGTCGTACGACTCCATCAGGAACGCCGGGCGGCCCTCGTGCAGGCCGAGGTACGCGTGGTGGTACTCGTGCGCCGCTATGCGCATGTACTCGCGCTCGACGTCCTGCAGTTTCGCGTCCTGCATCATCCAGTAGGACGCCTTGGGGTGCGTGACCCAGGAGTGCAGCAGCTCGGCGTCCTTCAGGGGGTCGAGCGGGCGGACGGTCAGGGTGCCGATGCCGGTCGTGGCGCTCATACCGCGAACTCCTGGAAGGCGATGGTCTTCTCGACCGGGTAGTACTCGCTGCCGAGCAGCTCCCGGATGATGTACGCGTTCCGGTACGGGCCCATGCCCAGGTCGGGGCTGGTGATGCTGTGGGTGTGGACACCGGCGTTCTGCAGGAAGACGCCCCGGCCGGTGACGTCGACGGCGTAGTTGCGGGCGACGTCGAAGTTGCCCTGGGAGTCGTAGACCAGGCGGTCCTTGACGGGCGCGAGGAACTCCGGCTCGGCGTACTTGTAGCCGGTGGCCAGCACCAGGCCCTCGGAGTCCAGTTCGAAGTCCTTGCCCTGTTCCTCCTGGCGGAAGCCCAGCGTGTACGTGCCGTTCTCGTACGTCGCGCTGTTCAGCGAGGCGTTGGTGAGCAGCCGCGTGGGCACCGGGCCGCCGAGGTTCTTCTGGTAGAGCAGGTCGAAGATCTCGTTGATGAGGTCGCCGTCGATGCCCTTGAACAGGCCCTTCTGCTCGGCCGTGAGGCGGTAGCGGGTCGCCTCCGGCAGCTCGCGGAAGTAGTCGACGTACTCCGGGGACGTCATCTCCAGCGTGAGCTTGGTGTACTCCAGCGGGAAGAAGCGCGGGGAGCGGGTGACCCAGTTCAGCCGGTAGCCGTGGACGTCGATCTCGCTGAGCAGGTCGTAGTAGATCTCGGCGGCCGACTGGCCCGAGCCGACCAGCGTGATCGAGTCCTTCTTCTGCAGCTCCGCCTTGTGGCTCAGATAG
Organism: Streptomyces sp. NPDC040589; assembly: GCF_055594445.1. Classification (NCBI taxonomy): domain Bacteria; kingdom Bacillati; phylum Actinomycetota; class Actinomycetes; order Kitasatosporales; family Streptomycetaceae; genus Streptomyces; species Streptomyces sp. NPDC040589. The sequence continues at coordinate 269,928 of NZ_JBVIWP010000003.1, forward strand.
CGGGAGTTGTGCAGGAAGTCGCCGCCGAGGTCCTGGCAGGCCTCGGGGACGTAGGGCGGGGTGCCCGTGCCGAGGACGAGCCGGCGGGCGCGGTAGACGTCTCCGGCCTCGGTCTGCACGACGTAGAGGTCGTCCTCGTAGCGGACCTCCGTCACCGTCGTGTTGAAGCGGATGTTGCTCAGCTTGTTCGCGGCCCAGCGGCAGTAGTCGTCGTACTCGACGCGCAGCGGGTAGAAGTTCTCGCGGATGTAGAACGAGTACAGCCGGCCCTTCTCCTTCAGGTAGTTCAGGAAGGAGTACGGGGACGTCGGGTCGGCGAGGGTGACCAGGTCCGACATGAACGGGGTCTGGAGGTGGGCGCCGTCGAGGAACATCCCCGCGTGCCACTCGAAGTCGGGCTTCGACTCCAGGAAGACGCCGTCGAGTGCGTCGATGGGTTCGGTGAGGCAGGCCAGTCCGAGGTTGAAGGGGCCGAGCCCGATCCCCACGAAGTCATGGGTTTTGGTGGGGTTTTCAGGACGCGCGGTCAAGGGACTCTCCCAGGTACTGCTCGGCATGGCCGGCGATCAGATCGAGGACGGCGGCGATGTCGGACGCCTGCGTCTCGGGGTTGAGCAGGGTGAACTTCAGGTAGTGGCGGCCACCGACCTTGGTGCCCGCGACGATGGCGTCACCGGAGGCGAACAGGGCCTTGCGGGCGTAGAGGTTGGCGCGGTCGATCTCGGAGGGGTCTGTCACGGCCGCCGGGATGTAGCGGAAGACCAGGGTGGACAGGCTCGGCTCCACGACCACGTCGTAGCGCGGGTCGGCGGCGAGCAGCGTCCAGCCCTCCCGGGCCAGCTCGCACACCTCGTCGAAGAGCTGCCCGATGCCGTCGGCGCCCATGGTCCGCAGGGTCATCCACAGCTTGAGGGCGTCGAAGCGGCGGGTGGTCTGCAGGGACTTGTCCACCTGGTTGGGGATACGTTCCTGCACCATGCGGCGCGGGTTGAGGTACTCCGCGTGGTAGGTGGCGTGCCGGAGGGTGGCCGCGTCCCGGACGAGCACGGCGGAGGAACTCACCGGCTGGAAGAAGGACTTGTGGTAGTCCACGGTGACCGAGTCGGCGCGCTCGATCCCGTCGATGCGGTCCCGGTGCTTCACGGAGGCGAGCAGGCCGCAGCCGTAGGCGGCGTCGACGTGCATCCAGGTGCCGAACTGCTCGCACAGCTCGGCGACCTCGGGCAGCGGGTCGATGGAGCCGAAGTCGGTGGTGCCGGCGGTGGCGACGACGGCCATGGGGACGAGGCCGGCCTCCTTGCAACGCTCCAGCTCGCGGGCGAGGGCGACGGTCTGCATGCGCTTGTCGTGGTCGACGGGTATGGAGACCACGGCGTCCTGGCCGAGTCCGAGCAGCTTCGCGGACTTCTTCACGCTGAAGTGGCTGACCTCGGAGGCGAAGATGCGCAGTTTGGCGAGGGAGTCGGTCTTTGCCTCTTCCCTCGCGAGCAGCAGGGCCTGGAGGTTGGACTGGGAGCCGCCGGAGGTGAACACGCCGTCGGCGGCGGGGCCGAGGCCGATGCGCTCGTTCGTCCAGTCGATCAGTTTCCGCTCGATGAGCGTTCCGCCGGCCGACTGGTCCCAGGTGTCGAGGGAGGAGTTGACGGCGGAGAGGACCGCCTCGCCGAGCACGGCCGGGATGACGACCGGGCAGTTGAGGTGGGCGAGGTAGCGGGGGTGGTGGAAGTAGATCGCGTCCCGGAGGTAGACGTCCTCCAGTTCGTCGAGCACCGCGGCGGTGTCGTGCAGCGGCTGGTCGAGGTCGATCTCCTCGATGCGGGGGGAGAGGGCGTCGACGCTGACGCCGGTGAAGGGCCGGTCGGTGGCGGCGAGTTTGGCGGCCACCCGCTCGACTCCGTCGGTCACGGAGCGGCGGTACTGCTCCGCGGTGGTGTCGTTGAGCAGGTGCGAGCGCATGTGGGGGTCCTCCGGTGGGGACAGTCCGGTCGGGACAGGGGTGGGCTGAGCCGCGAGGTGAACTTAGGTAAGCCTAACCTAAGTTGCATGAGGGGAGGGCTGGCTCTGCCGTGACTGTGGTCACGCGTGGGTCATCGATGAACGCCGGTCATCCTTCCGCGCGTAGCTGCTCCTCGCTCACGCCGCTGCGCCAGTAACCGACGAACGTCACCCGGCGGCGGTCGATCCCGCGCTCCCGTACGAAGTGCCGGCGCAGCTGCTTGACGCAGCCGGACTCGCCGGCGATCCAGACGTACGGCCGCTCGGCGGGCGGGAGCTGGGCGTTGCGGAGGGTGTCGAGGACCATGGGGGAGCCCTCGACGGTCTGGGGGGTCTCGGGGGTCTGGTTCTTGACGAGCCAGGTGATCTCGACGTCGGCCTCGGTCACCAGGTCCTGGATGTCCCCGGCGTGCGGGACCTCAAGCCAGACCCGGGCACGGGTGCCGGCCGGCAGTGCCTCGACGATGGCGGAGGCGGCCGGTACGGCGGTCTCGTCGCCCCAGACGACCACGAGGTCGGTGTCCTCGGGCGGCCGGAAGCGGATCGCCCGGTTGTCGGACATGGCCGGGCCGAGCAGCAGGACCCGGTCCCCGGCGGCGGCCCGGTCGGCCCAGCGGGAGGCGGGACCGGCCTGGACCGAGGCGCCCGGCTCGATGCCGTGCAGGGCGAAGTCGATGTCGATCTCGTCCGGGTCGCGGCGCAGTGCGCGCAGAGTGTAGGAGCGCATCACGGCGCGTACGTCGTCCGGGAGTTCGCGCCAGCCCTGCCACCAGCCGTCCCCGAGTTCGAGCGGCACGACCGGCTCGGGCTGCCCGGGGTGCGGCAGGAACAGCGACAGCGACTGGTCACGCCCGTCGGAATGGAAGGCGTGCAGATCGGGCCCACCGAAGGTGACACGGACCAGAGACGGACCGAGCCGCCTCGTCCGCACGACCTGGAGGGAAAAGAAACGGAACGGGGCGGCCACGGCGGTGGTCATGGGGGCTCCTGAGTTGTGGTCAGGGGGTTTGGCGGCGTACCTCTAGGGGCGCGGGGAACTGCGCGACAAGCCACATGCGGCCCGCAGTCGCGGCCGTTGAGCAGCCCCCAGGGCGCTGAGCTCCTAGCTGACCTTCTTCGCGCTCTCGATGGCCTTCGCCAGGTTCTCCACCAACGGCACACACTTGTCGTACGACAGAATCGGCTCGGCCGACCGTGAGATGACCTGCCCGGCCTTCACCGCCGGCAGCTTCTTCCACGTCGCCTCGGTGATGTCCGCCGGCTGAATCGCCGAGGAGCGGTCGTCCATCATGATGACGTCCGCCCCGTACTTGTCGACGTTCTCCCAGCTCAGGCTCTCGAACCAGCCGCCACCCTGCGCCTTGGCCTTCTCCGGCGGCTCGACGAAGTTCACGCCGAGGGCCTTGAAGTACTCCAGGTCGACGGAGAGGTTGGTGCCGGAGACGTAGAAGAGCTCCTGGCTCGCGGAACCGACCAGCACCTTGATCTCGGGGTGCGCCTTGGCGGCCTTGCGCAGCCGCTCGGAGGCCTCCTCGAACCGCTTCTTGGCGTCGGTGGCCTTCGCGGACTTCACATCGCCGCCGAGGGACTCGGCCAGCTCCCACATGCGCTGCAGCGGCTGGGTGAGCTGACGGTCGTAGACGGAGACGCCGACGCTCGGGGCGAGCTTGGCGATCTTGTCCTTCGAGGCCTCCGGGACGTACCAGAGGGTGCCGGCGTCGTCGAACATCGTGCTGATCAGCACGTCGGGGGCGAGGGCGGCGTACTTCTCGATGCTGAACTGGTCCCAGGTGTTGCCGAGGATGGTCACCTTGCTGATGTCCATGTCGCCGGCCTGGACGTCGGGCTTGCCGTCCTGCGTCTTGGTCGGGCCGAAGACGCCCTTGACGGAGACGCCGTAGTCGTGGAGGGCGGCGGCGACGCCGGTGAAGGCGACGATGTTCGCGGGGGTCTGCTTCAGCTGCACGGACTTGCCGCGGTCGTCCTTGAAGGACCACGGGCCGGACTTGGCGCCCGCCGCCGCGTCCGAGTCGCCGTCCTTGGAGTCTCCACTGCCGCAGGCGGTCACGAGGGCGCCGAGTCCGAGGGCACCCCCGGCGGCGAGGATGCCGCGACGGGAGAGGCGGGCGGTTCTGGCGTTCGACATGGCTGAGTCTGCTTTCGTGCGTACGGAGCCACTGCGGGCACGGCTGGCAGCCGCTTGGCTGGAATCAAGCTTAGGCTAGCCTAACCTCACACGGTGTCCAGGGGGCCACTGGTGTCAGTGCCCGGGGGGAGGGGGCGGGATGCCCGCAGGGCCGGTGATCCGGATCACGAAGGCGTATGCCCGCCCTGGTGTCCTTGCTTTTCGCGGTATCTGAAATCCCGCCGGAACGCGTGCAGTTGTGCGGCTGCGGTTGAGCGGTCGCTGAAGCCGTGCCCGGCGATGGGCCCTTGGTCGACCCGAAGGCCGCACCCTGTACTCCTTGCGAGTCTGGCGTGAAGATTATGTGTGGCACGCACGGTTACCGACTGGTACGTTCCAGGCGACCACCGAACCGAACATCGGTTCTCCATGCGCGCTTTCACGGGGGAATGCTGCGCCATGCCTTGGCGCCCGTCTCTATGCGACTCCCTGGAGCGCACCTTCACCGGCATGGGCCTGTAGTCCGGCCCAGCCGCGGAAAGGGACGCCATCATGAAGAAGTTTCTGTCCACCAGTGTCGCGGGCGGCGCCGCCGCCCTCGCACTTGTCGCCCTGGCCGCGGCGCCGGCCGCGGCCGGTACCGCCGATTCGGAGTTCGACGTGGTCTTCCCCGGCCAGAAGCCGCAGACCACGTATTACGTCGAGAACGCCGGGAACGTGTCCGGCAGCGTGACCGGCAAGTCGGTCGTGAGCTGGGGGATCATCGACGACCAGGTCGTCGACAACTCCAAGCGGTTCACCAGCTTCAAGATAACGACGCGGATCGAGGAGCGTCTGACCAAGACCAGCGGGGACCATGTCGTCACGTCGAAGACGTGCGACCTGACCAAGCTCGTCAACGACAACTACTCGTGGTTCGCGGAGGATCCCGCGAACACCTGCGTCGCGCCGTCCGCGGTGTACGACGGCGAGCTGTACTGGTCGACGGACGCGACGATCGTCTACGACATCGAGGGTGACGGCCGGGGCGCGGTGACCGAGGACCTCCTCGGTTCGCCTCTCATCCACGGCTGACATCCGCACACCGCCGGGCCCTGAGTACCCGTACTCCGGGCCCGGTCACGGCTCTCGAGGGAAACTGGTACCCATGACCGACCCCCTCTCCGGGGCCCCCGGCCTGCCGCGGTTCCGCGGGGACAACGTGCCGCCCCCGCGAACCGGGCGCCGGTGGCTGCCCCTGGCCGGGGACATCGCCCTGGCCGCGGGGCTGCTCGTCCTCGACGGCATCGGGGCCGTCGCGGCTTTCCTGCTCGGCATCGACTACAGCGGCTGGCAGCCGTTCGATCCCGGAGCGGACAACTCCGACATCACCCTCACCCCCAACTGGCTGTACGTGGGCATCGCCGGCGGCGTCATACTGCTGGCCGCGGCACTGCTGTTCCGGCTCCGCGCCATCGTCAGTGCCTGCCTGCAGGTGCTTGTCGGCATCGCCGTACTGGTCATCGCGGTGGCCGGTGCGCGGTTCGACGAACATCGCGGTGCCGGGGCCGGCGCGAACGCGCCGGGCTTGTCTGTCTATGGGGCTTCAGACCGGCCGTAGCGGCGGAAGGCCGTGGTTTCGACTGTCCAGGGGCCGAGCGGTACCGAGTCTCCGAAGATGTAAGGGTCCTTGCGGCTGTAGCGGTTCCTGTACGGGTCGGAGTGGACCTCGATGGTGCCGGTGCGGGGGTCGACGATCAGGTAGTGCGGGATGCCCATGGCGGGGTATTCGCTGAGCTTCTCGCCGTAGTCGTTGTTCGGGTTCGATGGTGAGACGATCTCGATGACGGCCAGGACCTGGGTCGCGTCGACCGCCAGACCCTCCTCGTCGAGTACGGACTCGGGGATGTCCGGGCGGCGCATGCGGCCGATCGCCGGGTGTTCGATCTCGGGGCCGTTGGCGCAGATGTAGCCCGGGTGGGTGCTGGCGAGCTGCTCGTCCAGCCGTCTGCAGATGCGGCGGACCGTTCCCTCGCGGCGCTTCGAGGGGCACATCATGCTCAGTATCGGACCCGACGGGCCGATCTCGACGCTCCAGGGCCCTTCCAGATGCTCGGCGTAGGCTCCGAGTTCCTCGGCGAGTGCGCGCATCCTCGCGTAGTCCATGGTCCAGGGTACTGAGGGCTTCCCCATGCGGTCGCCTGGTGACCCTGGGTGGGTGTTGCCCGTTCTCCCGTATCCGAAGGGCCTGCGTCATGGTCGGCGCAGGCCCCGGACCGGGTTCTCAGCCCGCCAGCCCCAGTTCGCGCGCGATCAGCATCCGCTGGACCTCGCTCGTGCCCTCGCCGATTTCGAGGATCTTGGAGTCGCGCCACATGCGGGCGACCGGGTACTCGTTCATGAAGCCGTAGCCACCGTGGATCTGGGTGGCCTCGCGGGCGTTGTCCACCGCCACGGTCGACGAGTGGAGCTTCGCGAGGGCCGCCTCCTTCTTGAAGGGCTCGCCCGCGATCAGGCGGGCTGCCGCGTCGCGCCAGGCGAGGCGGGACGTGTGGGCCTTCATCTCCATGTCGGCGATCTTGAACTGGATCGCCTGGTTGGCGGCGATGGGCTTGCCGAAGGCCCGGCGTTCCTTGGCGTACTTGACCGATTCGTCCACGCAGCCCTGTGCCAGGCCCGTAGCCAGGGCCGCGATGGCGATGCGGCCCTCGTCGAGGATGCGGAGGAACTGGGCGTAGCCGCGGCCCTCCTCGCCCAGGAGGTTGGCGGCCGGGACGCGGACGTCCGAGAAGGACAACTCGCGGGTGTCCGAGGCGTTCCAGCCGACCTTCGAGTACGGGGCCGCGACCGTGAAGCCGGGCGTGCCCGACGGGACGATGATCGAGGAGATGTGCGGTTTGCCGTCCGCCGACCGGCCGGTGACCGCCGTGACCGTCACCAGGCCCGTGATGTCGGTGCCCGAATTGGTGATGAAGCACTTCGTGCCGTTGATCACCCATTCGTTCGTGGAGGAGTCCAGGCGGGCCGTCGTACGGGTCGCGCCCGCGTCGCTGCCGCCGTCCGGTTCCGTCAGGCCGAACGCGCCCAGGAGTTCGCCCGAGCAGAGGCGGGGGAGCCACTCGCGCTTCTGGGCTTCCGTGCCGTAGCGGTAGACCGGCATCGCGCCGAGCGAGACACCGGCTTCCAGGGTGATCGCGACCGAGGAGTCGACCCTCGCCAATTCCTCCAGGGCCACGCCCAGCGCGAGGTAGTCGCCGCCCATGCCGCCGTACTCCTCGGGGAACGGCAGGCCGAACAGGCCCATGCGGCCCATCTCGCGGACGATCTCGTACGGGAACTCGTGCCGCTCGTAGAAGTCGCCGATCTTCGGCGCCACCACCTCGTGCGCGAACTCCTCGATGGTGCGGCGGAGTTCCTCCAGCTCGGGGGAGAGACGGTAATCCATCGTGATCAGTGCTCCTCGATGTCCACGAGGTCCTCGTGGGACAGGGCTCGGACGGTGCGGGACGGGCTGGGTCGGCCCAGGTGGGTGGCCATCCACGCGCTCGTGGCGACGAGGCGGCCGAGGTCGATTCCGGTGTCGATGCCGAGGCCCCGCAGCATCCACACGAGGTCTTCGGTGGCGAGGTTGCCGGTCGCCGACTTCGCGTACGGGCAGCCGCCCAGGCCGCCCGCGGAGGCGTCGACCGTCGTCACGCCCTGCTGGAGCGCCGCGAGCGTGTTGGCGAGGGCCTGGCCGTAGGTGTCGTGGAAGTGGACGGCGAGGGTGGTGGGCGGGATGCCCGCCTCGTCCAGTGCCGCGAGGAGGGCGACCACGTGGCCGGGGGTCGCCACTCCGATCGTGTCGCCCAGGCTCAGCTCGTCGCACCCCATGTCCATCAGGGCCTTGCAGACCTTCACCACCTGGGAGATCGGGACCGCGCCCTCCCAGGGATCGCCGAAGCACATGGAGAGGTAGCCGCGGACGTGGGCCCCCTCCGCCTTGGCGCGGGTGACGACCGGGTCGAACATCGCCAGTGCCTCGTCCACCGTGCGGTTGAGGTTGGCCTTGGCGAAGGACTCCGTGGCGCTGGCGAAGACCGCGACCCGGCGGGCGCCGAGCGCCAGGGCGCGGTCCAGGCCGCGTTCGTTCGGGACCAGGACCGGGAGGGCGGCGTCGAGGTCGCTCACCATCGGGAACAGCTGTTCCGCGTCCGCCAGTTGGGGGACCCACTTGGGGTGGACGAAGCTCGTCGCCTCGATCGTCGTCAGGCCCGCGGCGGCCAGGCGGTGGATGAACTCCGCCTTGACCTCCGTGGGGACCGTCGCCTTCTCGTTCTGCAGGCCGTCGCGGGCGCCTACCTCGTGGATGCGGACGCGGGTGGGGAGGTCCTCGGCCGGGACCGTCATCGGGAGACCGTGGGCTGTCATCACTCCGCCTCCTCGTGGGGTGCGATGACCGCCAGGACCTGGTCCATGGCGACCGTCGAGCCCGGCGCCACGTCCAGCTCCGTGACCTTGCCGGCGTGCGGGGCGGAGATGACGTGCTCCATCTTCATCGCCTCCACCACCAGCAGGCTCTGGCCCGCCGTCACCTCGTCGCCGACGGCGACCTTCACCACCGTCACCGTGCCGGGCATGGGCGCGGTGAGGGAGTCGGCGCCCGCGTGGGCCGCGCGGCTGAGCGACGCCGCCACCGGGTCGTGGTCGCGTACGTGCCAGGCGTCGCCGTCGCGGCCGAGCCAGTCGGCGGCGCGGTGGAAGGTGTGGCGGACGCCGTCCAGGGTGACCGAGACATGGTCGCCGGTGACCGCGGCGGTGCCGCGTGGGGTGTACTCCAGCGCCTCTTGCGCCCTCAGGTGGAAGGCCGGTGGCTTCGGCCGACCGCCCAGGCGCCAGCCGGACGGGACCGAGAAGGGGTCCGTCCAGCCGCCGGGTTCGGGTGTCAGGGCGTCCAGGCGTACGGCCGCCGCCGCCTCGTAGACCTCCTCCGGTACGTCCGTGGGGACCAGCCCCTCGACCTCGCGCTCGACCAGGCCGGTGTCCAGGTCGCCCGCGATGACCGCCGGGTGGGCGAGCAGGCGCCGCAGGAAGCCGGCGTTCGTCTGCACGCCGAGCGTGACCGTCTCCGCCAGGGCCGAGCGGAGTTTGCGCAGGGCGGTCGCGCGGTCGGGGCCGTACGCGATGACCTTGGAGAGCATCGGGTCGTAGAGGCTGCCGACCTCCGTGCCCTCGGTGAGGCCCGAGTCGGTGCGGACGCCGTCGCCTTGTGGTTCGCGCAGTCGCAGGACCGTGCCGCCGGAGGGGAGGAAGCCGCGGGCCGGGTCCTCGGCGCAGATACGGGCCTCCACAGCGTGGCCGGTGAGGCGGACGTCCTCCTGGGCGAAACCGAGAGGCTCGCCTGCCGCCACCCGCAGCTGCCATTCGACCAGGTCCAGGCCGGTGATCAGCTCGGTGACCGGGTGTTCCACCTGGAGGCGGGTGTTCATCTCCATGAAGTAGTACGAGGACGGGTCGCCGCCGTTGACGATGAACTCCACCGTGCCCGCGCCCCGGTAGCCGCAGGAGCGGGCCGCCTGGACCGCCGCCTCGCCCATCGCGGCACGCGTCTCCTCGTCGAGGAGGACGCTCGGGGCCTCTTCGATGATCTTCTGGTGGCGGCGCTGGAGGGAGCACTCGCGCTCCCCGAGGTGCACGACATGGCCGTCGGCGTCGGCCAGGACCTGGATCTCGATGTGCCGGGGGCGGTCGATCCAGCGCTCTACGAGGAGGGTGTCGTCGCCGAAGGAGGCGCGGGCCTCGCGGCGGGCCGAGGCGATCTCCTCCTCCAGTCGCGTCAGGTCCCGCACCAGGCGCATGCCCTTGCCGCCGCCGCCCGCGCTCGGCTTCAGCAGCACGGGCGCGCCCAGCTCGCGGGCCGCCTCGGCCAGGTCCGGGTCGCGTCCGCCGGGCACCACGGGGACTCCGGCGGCCATGACCGTCTCCTTGGCGCGGATCTTGTCGCCCATGAGGGAGATCGCGTCCGCCGGAGGGCCGATGAAGACCAGGCCGGCCTCGGTGCACGCCCGCGCGAAGGCGGCGTTCTCGGCGAGGAAGCCGTAGCCGGGGTGGACCGCCTGGGCGCCGGTGCGGGCGGCGGCCTCCAGGAGGCGCTCCGCCGACAGATAGCTCTCGGACGCCGGGGCCGGTCCGATCCGGACCGCCGTGTCCGCCTCGCGGACGTGCCGGGCGTCGGCGTCCGCGTCGGAGAAGACGGCCACCGAGCGCACGCCCATCGACCGCAGCGTACGGATGACGCGTACGGCGATCTCGCCCCGGTTGGCCACAAGCACTGTCTCGAACATCGTCGTCCGTCCCCTCACATCCGGAAGACGCCGAACTGGGGGTCACCCAGGGGCGCGTTGGCGCACGCGGTCAGGGCCAGGCCCAGGACCTGACGGGTGTCCAGCGGGTCGATCACGCCGTCGTCCCAGAGGCGGGCCGTCGCGTAGTAGGCGCTGCCCTGCCGCTCGTACTGGGCGCGGATCGGGGCCTTGAAGGCGTCCTCGTCCGCCGCAGGCCAGGACTCGCCGCGCGCCTCAAGCTGGTCGCGCTTGACGGTCGCGAGGACCGAGGCGGCCTGCTCGCCGCCCATGACGGAGATCTTGGCGTTGGGCCACATCCACAGGAAGCGGGGGGAGTACGCCCGGCCGCACATGGAGTAGTTCCCCGCTCCGTAGGAGCCGCCCACGACGACCGTCAGTTTCGGTACGCGGGTGCAGGCCACCGCCGTGACCATCTTGGCGCCGTGCTTGGCGATGCCGCCCGCCTCGTAGTCCTTGCCGACCATGAAGCCGGAGATGTTCTGGAGGAAGACGAGGGGGATGCCGCGCTGGTCGCACAGCTCGATGAAGTGGGCGCCCTTCTGGGCGGACTCGGAGAACAGGATGCCGTTGTTGGCGACGATGCCCACCGGGTGGCCGTGGATCCGGGCGAAGCCGGTGACCAGCGTCTGGCCGAACTCGGACTTGAACTCGGCGAACCGGGAGCCGTCGACGACCCGGGCGATGATCTCCCGTACGTCGTACGGCGTGCGGGAGTCGACCGGGACCGCGCCGTAGAGGCTGTGCGGGTCGACCTTGGGTTCCGTCGCCTCCGTGACCTCCCAGGGGAGCGTCCCGCGCGCGGGGAGGGTGGAGACGATGGTGCGGACGATGCGCAGGGCGTGCGCGTCGTTCTCCGCGAGGTGGTCGGTGACGCCCGAGACACGGGAGTGGACCTCGCCGCCGCCCAGCTCCTCCGCCGTGACGACCTCGCCGGTGGCCGCCTTCACCAGGGGCGGCCCGCCCAGGAAGATCGTGCCCTGGTCGCGGACGATCACCGCCTCGTCGCTCATCGCCGGGACGTACGCCCCGCCGGCCGTGCAGGAGCCGAGGACAGCGGCGATCTGGGGGATGCCGGCGCCGGACATACGGGCCTGGTTGTAGAAGATCCGGCCGAAGTGGTCGCGGTCGGGGAAGACCTCGTCCTGCATGGGGAGGAACGCGCCGCCGGAGTCCACGAGGTAGACACAGGGGAGGCGGTTGTCGAGGGCGACCTCCTGGGCGCGGAGGTGCTTCTTGACCGTCATCGGGTAGTACGTGCCGCCCTTGACCGTGGCGTCGTTGGCGATGATCACCGTTTCGCGGCCGCTGACCCGGCCGATGCCGGCGATGACACCGGCGGCCGGGGCCTGGTCCTCGTACATCCCGTCGGCCGCGAGCGGGGCCAGCTCCAGGAACGGTGAGCCCGGGTCGAGGAGGGTGTCGACGCGGTCGCGGGGGAGCAGTTTGCCGCGCGCGGTGTGGCGGGCGCGGGACTTCTCGCCGCCGCCCTGGGCGGCTGTGGCCAGCTTGGCGCGCAACTCGTCGACGAGGATGCGGTGGGCCTCCTCGTTGGCCCGAAAGGGCTCCGACGCGGGGTCTGCCGCGGTCGTGAGCTCCGGTGCCTCGTGCATCCTGCGGGTCCCCTCACCTTGTTAATGAGCGTTAACGCATTTCCTTCAGGTTAACGACCGCTAACCTCCCTGTCTAGAATTGTTTTCATGGCAACCAGGACCGACGCACCCACCCGCCGCGAGCAGATCCTCAAGGAGGCCGCCCGGCTGTTCGCCGAGCGGGGCTTCCATGGGGTCGGAGTCGACGAGATAGGCGCCGCGGTGGGGATCAGCGGGCCCGGGCTGTACCGGCACTTCGCGGGCAAGGACGCGATGCTCGCGGAGCTGCTGGTGGGGATCAGCGGGCAGTTGCTGACCGGGGCGAAGCGGCGGTTGTCGGAGGCGGAGGCGGACGGGGGTGTGGGGGCGGGGGTGGTCCTCGACTCGCTGATCGAGGGGCATATCGACTTCGCGCTCGACGACCGTCCACTGATCACCCTGCACGACCGGGAGCTGGACCGCCTCCGGGACAGTGACCGGAAGATGGTGCGGCAGTTGCAGCGGCAGTACGTGGAGCTGTGGGTGGGGGTGGTGCGGCAGGTGTATCCCGGGTTGGGGGAGCCCGCTGCGCGGTCGGCCGTGCATTCGGTGTTCGGGTTGCTGAACTCGACGCCGCATCTGGGGAGGGCCGGGGCGCTGGCCGGGCGGGGGGCTGTGGCCGAGTTGCTGCATCGGATGGCGCGGGGGGCGTTTGCGGCGGCGGAGGGGTAGGGGGTCGGGGGCCTCGGCTTCGCTCACCCGCGTGCCACGCCCCCCGCCACCGTGACGAGCGTTACCCCGCCTCCACCCTGGACGGTCGTTGATACTCGCCGGTATCTTGATATGAGCAAGCGCTTAGACATACGAGGTCCGTGGAGGTGGCGGCGTGCGCCGTACGGTGTTCAACGAGGATCACGAGGCGTTCCGGGAGACCATCCGCGCCTTCATCGAGGCCGAGGTCGTGCCGGTGTACGACGAGTGGTTCGCTGCCGGCCAGGCGCCGCGCGACTTCTACTACAAGCTCGGCGACCTGGGCATCTTCGGCATCAACGTGCCGGAGGAGTTCGGCGGCGCGGGCCTGGAGAGCTACAAGTTCGAGGCCGTGATGTACGAGGAGACCGCTCGCGCCGGTGTCCAGTTCGGCGGCTCCGGCGTCCACGTCCTGCTGGGCCTGCCGTACATCAAGCTGCTCGCCACCGACGAGCAGAAGAAGCGGTACCTGCCGAAGTTCGTCTCCGGCGAGGAGATGTGGGCCATCGCGATGACCGAGCCGGGCACCGGCTCCGACCTCGCGGGCATGAAGACCACCGCCAAGCTCTCCGAGGACGGCACGCACTACGTCCTCAACGGCGCCAAGACCTTCATCACCGGCGGCGTGCACGCCGACCGCATGATCGTCTGCGCCCGCACCTCCGCGCCCACCGCCGAGGACCGCCGCCACGGCATCTCCCTCTTCGTCGTGGACACCAAGGCCGAGGGCTACTCGGTCGGCCGCAAGCTCGACAAGCTCGGCCTGAAGACCTCCGACACCGCCGAGCTGGCGTTCGTCGACGTCAAGGTCCCCGTCGAGGACCTCCTCGGCGAGGAGAACAAGGGCTTCTACTACCTGGGCCACAACCTGGCCTCCGAGCGCTGGGGCATCGCCTTCGGCGCCTACGCCCAGGCCAAGGCCGCCGTGCGGTTCGCCAAGCAGTACGTGCAGGACCGCACCGTCTTCGGCAAGACGGTCGCGTCCTTCCAGAACACCAAGTTCGAGCTGGCCGCCTGCCAGGCCGAGGTGGACGCCGCCGAGGCCGTCGTCGACCGCGCCACCGAAGCCCTGGACGCCGGTGAACTCACCCCCGCCGAGGCCGCCTCCGCCAAGCTGTTCTGCACCGAGGTCGCCCACCGCGTCATCGACCGCTGCCTCCAGCTGCACGGCGGCTACGGCTTCATGAACGAGTACCCGATCGCCCGCCTGTACGCGGACAACCGCGTCAACCGCATCTACGGCGGCACCAGCGAGATCATGAAGTCGATCATCGCGAAGGACATGGGCCTGTAAACCGACTGTCGTCATCGGCCGGTACAACAGTTCTCATGAGCCAGGCACTTCAAGATCTCCTCGATCTGCTCGACCTCGAGCAGATCGAGGAGAACATCTTCCGCGGCCGGTCCCGGTCCGCCGTCGTTCCCCGGGTCTTCGGCGGGCAGGTCGCGGCGCAGGCGCTCGTCGCCGCCGGGCGTACGGTCCCCGAGGACCGGCCCGCGCACTCCCTGCACGCGTACTTCCTGCGCCCCGGGGATCCCGGCGCGCCCATCGTCTACACCGTCGACCGGATCCGCGACGGCCGCTCCTTCACCACCCGCCGGGTGGTCGCCGTCCAGCACGGCAAGCCGATCTTCCATCTCTCGGCGTCGTTCCAGGTGTACGAGGACGGCCTGGACCATCAGGAGCCGATGCCGGCCGCGCCCGATCCCGCCACGCTCCCCACCGGTGAGGAACGGCTGCGCGGGTACGGCCATATCGACCCGGCCGTGGTGGAGAAGTTCGCGGAGGCGCGGGCGGCCGTCGATCTGCGGTACGTCGAGGAGCCGCCGTACGGGAAGTTCGGCGAGCCGCGCGAACCGCACTCGCAGGTGTGGTTCCGGACCAACGGCAAGCTGGGCGGCGCGGTCGACGAGCCGCTGCTGCACGTCGTCCTCGCCACCTACGTCTCCGACATGACGCTGCTCGACTCCGTGCTGCTCGCGCACGGGCGGGGCGGCTGGGCCGTCGGTGACGTGGTCGGGGCCTCGCTGGACCACGCGATGTGGTTCCACCGGCCGTTCCGGGCGGACGAGTGGCTGCTCTACGACCAGGAGTCCCCGTCCGCGTACGGCGGCCGGGGACTGGGACAGGCTCGTATCTACACGCAGGACGGGCGGCTGGCCATCTCCGTGATCCAGGAGGGCGTGGTCCGCGTCCCGCGCGACCAGGGCGCTCAGGCCCCGTCGTCTAGCTGAGGCCGGCCTCCGCCAGCAGGTACGCCGTCATCGGGTCGTAGTGGCGCGGGCTGACCACGTGGTCGTCGAGGGGCACCGTCACCTGCACGGTGCCCTCGGCCTCGGCGATGAACAGGGCCGGGTCGTTGCAGTCGGCGTAGCCGACGGAGTCGACGCCGTGCTGGCCCGCGTAGCCCGCCCAGCCGTGGTCGGCGACGACCAGGTCGGGAAGGGGGCGGCCCTCGCGTTCCATGGCGGTCAGGATCGCCTTCATCGGCTCGCCCGAGTGGGTGTGCCAGAGGGTGGCGCCGTGCTCCAGCACCGCCACGCTCGCGAACTGCATGACGTAGCCCTCCTCCGTCGTCAGGCCCTCCGGGATGACGACGATCTCGCAGCCCGCCGCGCGCAGCGCCGCCGCGGTCGAGCTGTGCACGTCCAGCAGGCCGCCGGGGTGGCCGGTGGCGAACAGCACCCGCTGCCGCCCGTCCGCCGCCTTGCGCAGCCGCCCGGCCATGCGTTCGAGCCCGGCGACGGTCAGCTCCGGGTCGATGGTGTCCTGGCCGTACCGGTGCTCGGGATCGTCGTTCACGCCCACCCGTTCCGCCATCACCGCGAGGACGTCCTGCTCGTCGGTCCAGCGGGCGCCGAGTTCCAGGCCGAGCCAGTAGTGGCGGTCGTTGTTCGCCAGCTTGCGGTAGTGGGAGAGGTTGTTCTCGCGGGGGGTGGCGACGTCGCCCGCGATGCGCGTCCTGACGAGATGGTCGACGAGTTCGGCGCGGCTGGGTGTCCCGGGTATCGGCATGCCAACCATTGTGGAGCAGCCGCCTGTGGGCGTCCCTGGCGTATCGAACGCTGGGACGTGCGTCACGTACTCAGAAGGGCCCCGCTCACATACTCAGATGTGCCGTAGCGCGAACCAGAGTTCCATCCGTACGTCCGGGTCCTCGAGGTCCGTCTCCAGCAGTGTCGCGCACCGGGTGACGCGCTGCCGCACGGTGTTGCGGTGCACGGACAGGGCGACGGCCGTGCGATCCCAACTGCCGTGCAGGGACAGCCAGGTGCGCAGGGTCTCGGTGAGCGCGGGGTGTGCCGTGACGGGGGCGAGGAGGGCGCGGGCGTGGGCCGTCGCCTCGTCGGGCGGGACCAGGTCGGCGAGGGCGGGGCGCGGGGCCTGCCGCAGCAGCGGGGTCCGGGTGGCGCGGGCCCGGGCCAGGGCGCGGGCGGCCTGGGTGTCGGCGGCGGGCCAGTCGTGCGGGGCGACGGCGGCGCTGACGCCCAGGGTCCAGCCGGGCAGCGGGGCCGGTGCCCGGTCGGCCGGGACCAGGACCCTCACGACGTCACCCGCCTGATCGACCAGGGCGGAACCGAGCGCGGCACCCAGCGCGGAGGCCGCGACGGCGTCCGGAGCGCCCTCCCCGTCCGGCCGGGCATGCACGACGACCCACCGCTGAGCACCGAGCAGCGGCGCGACCTCCTCGGGCGGCGCGCCCAGCAGCAGCCGCACCAGCGCCGAGGAACGAGCGGCACCGGTGCCGCTCTGCTGCTCGCCGGTGAGGAGGGAGAGAAGCACGGCCGCGACGGACACGACCGTGTGATCCCCCGGCGCCCGCTGCGGGGTCGCGATCCCGAGCACGAACCCGTGCCCGGCGCCGAGGGCGTAGGCGGCGAGGTGGGTGCCGGCGGTGGTGTCGGTGGCGGAGGTGGGGGCGGAGCGGCCGGTGTCGCTGGGTGGCTGATGGCCGGCCGGTGTGGCAGGTCCGTGGGGTGAGCGGGAGGCTGCCGCCTCGGGTTCACCTGGCCGGGGCCCGGTTGAATGCCCGCGCGATGCGGAGCCGGTCCGCGACGCCGCACCCGCCGGAGGCGCCGGCCGCACCACCCCCGCCAAGGCCGCCAGTGCCGATGCCGCCTCCTCCCCGGGCCTCCGCCCCGCCCCCGCGATCTCCGCGCCCTCCGGGCCGTACAGCACCGCCCAGCCGCCCAGTCGCTGGGCGAGCTGGCGGAGGACCGAGGGGACCGGGTCGGGGCGGGAGGCGGCGGAGGCGAGGCTCTGCTGGGCCTCTGTGACGCGGCGGAGTTCGGCCAGGCGGGACTGGGCCATCAGCTGCCAGACCGCGCGGGCCACGCCCGAGAAGGTGGTCTGCGGCGGCACCTCCAGCAACGGCAGGCCGTGTGTCTCGCAGGCCGCGACCAGCGCCCTCGGCACCGTGTCGTGCACCGGCGCCACCCCGAAGCCGAGGGCCGCGCCGCCCGCCGCCACGATCCGGGACACGTAGTCGTCGAAGTACGTCCCGGAGCCCGCCGCCTCCGGGATGTGCACACCCGCCGTGAGCAGCAGCTCCCCGCCCAGCAGATACGGGTACGGGTCCGCCATCTCCGAGGTGTGCACCCAGTGGACGACCGTCCCGGGGTCCTCCGGACCGGCGATCCGGCTCAGGGAGAGGTCCTCTCTGGCCAGGAGGGACGTGAGGAGTACGGGGGGTGTCGGGGGGACCGCCGGGTCCGGCATGGTGTGCGTTCCCTCCAGCCAAGGCCGCTCGAATAGATGAAACGTACACTTCGCAGTCGCTTTCCGGCCACCTAGTGTCAGTCCTCGTCAACCTCGTCCCCCGCGACCGAGCCCTGCGCCCTGTGCGTGCGCGAAGGAGGCCCCATGGCCGTCGACTACCTCGTGATCGTCGTCTACCTGGCCGGAATGCTGGCCATGGGCTGGTGGGGCATGCGCCGCGCCCGCTCCAAGAGCGAGTTCCTGGTGGCGGGCCGCCGGCTCGGCCCGGCCATGTACTCCGGCACCATGGCGGCGATCGTCCTCGGCGGCGCCTCCACCATCGGCGGTGTGGGGCTCGGCTACCAGTACGGCCTCTCCGGCGCCTGGATGGTCTTCACCATCGGCCTCGGCCTGCTCGCCCTGTCCGTCTTCTTCTCCGCCCGCATCGCCCGGCTGAAGGTCTACACCGTCTCCGAGATGCTCGACCTGCGCTACGGCGGCCGGGCCGGGGTGATCTCCGGCGTCGTCATGTGGGCGTACACCCTGATGCTCGCGGTGACCTCGACCATCGCGTACGCCACGATCTTCGACGTCCTGTTCGACATGAACCGCGCGCTCGCGATCGTCCTCGGCGGCTCGATCGTCGTCGCGTACTCCACCCTCGGCGGGATGTGGTCGATCACCCTGACGGACATGGTGCAGTTCGTCGTGAAGACCATCGGCGTGCTGCTCCTGCTGCTGCCGATCGCCGTGGTGAAGGCCGGCGGGTTCAGCGAGATGAAGGCCCAGCTGCCCACCGAGTACTTCGACCCCCTCGGCATCGGCGGCGAGACGATCTTCACCTACGTGCTGATCTACACCTTCGGCATGCTCATCGGGCAGGACATCTGGCAGCGCGTCTTCACCGCCCGCAGCGACACGACCGCCAAGTGGGGCGGAACCGTCGCCGGCACCTACTGCCTCGCGTACGCCCTCGCCGGCGCGGTCATCGGTACGGCGGCCAAGGTGCTGTACCCGAAGCTCGGCAGCCCGGACGACGCCTTCGCGACGATCGTGAAGGAGGAACTGCCCGTCGGAGTGCGCGGGCTGGTGCTGGCCGCCGCCCTGGCCGCCGTGATGTCGACGTCCTCCGGCGCGCTGATCGCCTGCGCCACCGTCGCCAACAACGACATCTGGTCCCGGCTGCGGGGCATGGTCAAGGCACCGGCCGAACATGCCGAGAACGCGGACGACCACGACGAGGTGAGGGGTAACCGCGTCTTCATCCTGATCATGGGGCTCGCGGTCATCTGCACGGCCATCGCCATCGACAACGTCGTGGAGGCGCTGACCGTCGCCTACAACCTCCTCGTCGGCGGTCTGCTCGTGCCGATCCTCGGCGGCCTGGTGTGGAAGCGGGGCACGGTCCACGGCGCTCTCGCCTCGGTCGTGGTCGGCGGACTCGCGGTCGTCGGCCTGATGGCGACGTACGGCATCCTCGCCAACGAGCCCGTCTACTACGGTCTGCTCGCCTCGCTCGCCGCCTATCTGGTCGTCTCCTTCGCCACCCCGGCCACCGACGCCGCCGTCCTCGCCGCCTGGCGCGAGCGGCTCGCGGGACGGGCATCCGAACCCGAGTCCGAACTCGCGTCCGAACCGGCCGCGACTCCCCGGTAAGGTCATAAGGCAAGCGGTACATACGCGATGAAGCGTAGGAAAGAAGGCATTTCTTCATGAGCAGCAACGAGACTCCCCGCGGGCCCGTCGACTCCTCCCGCGTTCCGCGGTACGCGGGCCCCGCGACCTTCGCCCGGCTGCCCCGGCTGGACGAGGTCGGCGGACGGGCCGATGTCGCCGTGGTGGGCGTGCCGTTCGACTCTGGTGTCTCGTACCGGCCGGGCGCCCGCTTCGGCGGCAACGCGATCCGGGAGGCGTCCCGGCTGCTGCGCCCGTACAACCCGGCGCAGGACGCATCGCCCTTCGCCCTCGCGCAGGTCGCGGACGCCGGTGACATCGCCGCCAACCCGTTCAACATCAACGAGGCGGTGGAGACGGTCGAGGCGGCGGCGGACGACCTGCTGGACACCGGCGCCCGTCTGATGACCCTCGGTGGCGACCACACCATCGCGCTGCCCCTGCTGCGGTCGGTGGCGAAGAAGCACGGCCCGGTGGCCCTGCTCCACTTCGACGCCCACCTCGACACCTGGGACACCTACTTCGGCGCCGAGTACACGCACGGAACCCCCTTCCGGCGCGCGGTGGAGGAGGGCATCCTCGACACCTCCGCCCTCTCCCACGTCGGCACCCGCGGCCCGCTCTACGGCAAGCAGGACCTGACCGACGACGAGAAGATGGGCTTCGGCATCGTCACCTCGGCGGACGTCTACCGGCGCGGCGCCGACGAGGTCGCCGACCAGCTCCGCCAGCGCATCGGCGACCGGCCGCTGTACATCTCCATCGACATCGACTGCCTCGACCCGGCCCACGCGCCCGGCACGGGCACGCCCGAGGCCGGCGGCATGACCTCGCGCGAACTGCTGGAGATCCTGCGCGGGCTGTCGTCCTGCAACCTGGTCTCCGCCGACGTCGTCGAGGTGGCCCCCGCGTACGATCACGCCGAGATCACGTCGGTGGCCGCGTCCCACACGGCCTACGAACTGACCACGATCATGTCCCGCCAGATCGCCGCGGCCCGGAAGGACTCGGAAGCGAAGTGACTCACGACCACGACCTGGTACTCCGCCCGACGCCCGCCCAGACGGAGGCCGCCCTCAACCCGCCACCCGGCCGCAACGGCGGAGACCTGGTCGTGGAGACGCTGGCCGGGCTGGGCGCGACGACCGTCTTCGGTCTGCCCGGCCAGCACGCGCTCGGCATGTTCGACGCCCTGCGCCGCTCGGACCTCAGGTACATCGGCCTGCGGGTGGAGAACAACGCCGGGTTCGCCGCGGACGCCTACGGCCGGATCACGGGCGAGGCCGCGCCCCTGCTGCTGTCGACGGGACCGGGTGCCCTGACCTCCCTGGCCGCGCTCCAGGAGGCGGCAGCGGCCTCCGCGCCCGTGCTGGCGATCGGCAGCCAGATCCCCAGCGCCGGCCTGGGCGGCGGCCGGCACGGCTATCTGCACGAACTGCCCGACCAGTCCGCCTCGTTCCGGGGCGTGGTCAAGTCGGTCCACACCGTCCGCACCCAGTCGCAGATCCCGTCCGCCATCGAGGCGGCCTGGAAGTCGGCACTGACCGCCCCGCACGGCCCGGTGTGGGTGGAGATCCCGCAGGACGTACTGCTCGCGCCGACGGTGATCCCGGTGGTGACGGGCGGCGACGCCTTCCCCGAGGACCTGCCGCCGCGCCCCGAACTGACCGCCGTGGCGGCCCACTTGCTGTCTCGTGCCGAACGCCCGGCGATCATCGCGGGCGGGGGAGTCGTACGGGCGGACGCCTCCGGCAAGCTGAGGCAACTGGCGGAGCTGGTCCAGGCGCCGGTCGTCACGACCCCCGGCGGCAAGGGCGCCTTCCCCTGGAAGCACCCGCTGTCGCTCCAGTCCTGGATCGAGGACCGGCACACCACGGACTTCCTGGAGGACGCGGACGTCCTCCTGGTGGTCGGCTCGGGACTCGGGGAACTCTCCTCGAACTACCACACGTTCAAGCCGCGCGGCCGAGTGATCCAGATCGAGGCCGACCTCGGCAAGCTGGAGTCCAACCACCCGGCCCTGGGCGTTCACGCGGACGCCCGCCTCGCGCTGCAGGCGCTGCTGGAGACGGTGTCCGAACGCCGGGACCCGGACGCTCCGGAGCGCGTACGCGAGGTGCTCGGGAAGGTCGCCGAGCGCATCGCCTCCCAGGAACTCACCCTGGAGCAGGACGTGCTGGCGTCCGTCCGCAGGGCGCTGCCCGCCGACTCCCCGTCCTTCTGGGACATGACGATCCTCGCGTACTGGGCCTGGTCGGCGTTCGACGCCAAGGGCCCCAACCACATGCACTCCGCGCAGGGCGCGGGCGGCCTCGGCTACGGCTTCCCGGCGGCACTCGGCGCCGCGGCGGCCGACCCGACCCGGCCGGTCCTCGCGGTCTCCGGCGACGGCGGCGCCCTGTACTCGATCGCCGAGCTGGCGACGGCCCGCCAGTACGACCTGAACGTCACCTGGCTGATCGTCGACGACGGCGGCTACGGCATCCTGCGCGAGTACATGAGCGACGCGTTCGGCGAGGCGACCGCGACGGAACTGACCCGGCCCGACTATGTGGCACTGGCGGAGTCCTTCGGCGTCCCCGGGGTCCGTACGACCCCGGAGACCCTGGAGCAGGATCTCGCGAAGGCACTCGGGGCGCCCGGTCCCTCGGTGGTCCTGCTCCCGGCCGTGCTGCGGATGTTCGCGCCGACGCATCTGGACTGAGCTGCGGCCGGACCGGCCGGGTCGTGTTCTCTCGTTCCTCACATGGGTGGGAGAAGGCGGGGCACTCGTGGAGCAGTCCACCAGCGAAGGGAGTCGATCATGGTAGTCGCCGTCGTCATCGGCGTGTGTGTGGTCCTGGCCGTCCTGGCGTTCCTCGTCCCCCGTCTCTCCCACCATCCCGAACGCGGCACGCAACGTACGCTCGGGGCCGGGGCGCGGGCCGGTGGCAAGGCGCCCGGCGTTCTGGGACGGCTCTTCAGCAAGCCTTTCCACACCAGCTCGCGGGCGGTGAGCCGCAGCGGTTCCGCAGGTCGCCGCACCCGGGGCCGCATGCCCTTCTGACCGACGGTGAGGGCCGAGCGGGGAGCGCGGTGATGAACACCGAAGACACCGAAGACACCGAAGACACCGAAGACACCGAAGACACCGAAGCCACCGGCGACACCCGCGACGCGGACAAGCTGCTGGACGGGCTGACCGTGGATGCCAGCCGCCGAGAGCGGCCGATCCTGCTGGACGCGGACGGGCGTCCCCTCCGGACCTGGCAGGAGAACCATCCGTACGACCGCAGGGTGGGCCGCAAGGAGTACGAGCGGACCAAGCGCGTCCTGCAGATCGAACTGCTCAAGCTCCAGCGGTGGGTCAAGGACACCGGCGCCCGCGTGGTCGTCGTGTGCGAGGGGCGTGACGCGGCGGGCAAGGGCGGCACGATCCAGCGGCTGACCGAGCGGCTCAACCCGCGCGGCGCACGCGTGGTCGCCCTGGACAAGCCCACCGAACGCGAGACGGGCCAGTGGTACTTCCAGCGGTACATCGCGCAGCTGCCGACGGCCGGGGAGATCGTCCTGTTCGACCGCTCCTGGTACAACCGGGCCGGCGTGGAGCGCGTGATGGGATTCTGCTCCAAGGACGAGTACGAGCTGTTCCTCGACCAGTGCCCGGCCTTCGAGCGGATGCTGGTCGACGACGGCATCGTGCTGGTGAAGTTCTGGTTCTCCGTGTCCCGCTCCGAGCAGCGCACCCGCTTCGCGATCCGGCAGGTCGACCCGGTGCGCCAGTGGAAGCTCTCCTCCACCGACCTGGCCTCGCTGGACCTCTGGGACGACTACACCGAGGCGAAGGTCGACATGTTCCGCGCCACGGACACCGCGCACGCCCCCTGGACCGTCGTCAAGAGCAACGACAAGAGACGCGCCCGGCTGGAGACCATGCGGAGTCTGCTGTCGCGCATCGACTACGCCAGCAAGGACCGCGAGGCGGTCGGCATGCCCGACCCGCTCATCGTCGGCGCCGCCGACACCCTTCTGGAGCCCGGCGAGGAGGACACCACACTGTCACCCACTCCGCTGTCCCCCGGCGCCGACGGCCCCGGCAAGCACCCCGAGACCGACTGACACTCATTCATCTGTGCCGGTGCCGGCGGGGCGGAAGCATGCCGTCACCGTCTTGCCGTGCCGCTGGCACCTCATCCCCCACTCGTCGGCGAGCATCCGCACGATGGCCACTCCGCGGCCGCCGAGATCCCCCGGCTCCGCCTCGCGCCGGCGCGGCAGCGTCGGATCCTCGTCGTGGACGCTCACATGGAGGCAGTCACCGTCCCATGTGAGGACCAGATGCGCGTCGCTGTGCGCGTGGATGTGCGCATTGGTGATCAGCTCGGACACGGCCAGCACGATGGCGTCCACCGTGTCCGGCTCGGCAGCGGCCCAGGGCAGGGACGCGAGACGCCCCCGTGTCCACTGCCGCCCGGCGCGCACTCCCTCGGACATGGGGAACGAGTGCGCCCACCCCATCGCCTTCACTGCCACCGCCCCGACCTCCCGTCCTTCGACCGCACAGCAGCCCGTGCCTGAACCGGGTACCCGGCACCCGCGGCAACAGGCCTGCGGACGCCGGGTCTCGAGCACGGCCTAGAGGCCGTCGCGGACCATCGCGGCGACGATGTGGACGTGCCGGTCGGCCGCCGTGGCCGACCACTCGTTGTCGTAGTTCAGGCCGTAGGGCCAGAAGTGCCCGCCACCGGTGGAGATCTTGGCGCCGGAGCCGTCGTACTGCCTGACGAGGGCGGTGGCCTGTCCGCCGGTCCAGGTGCCGCTGCCGCCGAGGCGGGACCAGCCCGAGCTGGTGCCCACGCCGATGGTGTGGGAGATCTCGTGCAGGGCCGTCCGCTCGTTCATGTAGCTGCGGTTGCTGCCGAAGCGGATCGTCCCGTTGATGTTGCCGTCGGCCGTGGGGACGCCCGGCTCGTAGCGGACCGTGAGGGTCTTGCCCAGGTCGCTGAGGTTGTTGTAGCGGGCCACGGCCGCGTTCATGGCCTTGGTGATCAGGTCGTAGGCCGAGCGCTGGTCCTCGGTGGGGTTGCTCGCGCGGACCAGGGACCAGGTGATGGTCGCCGCCGCGGCGCGGTCGCGGGCCGGGGCGGGTGCCGCGGTGGTCTGCGGGGTGGCGGCCTGGGCGACGCCGGGGCCGGCCAGCAGTGCGGCGGCCAAGGCGGCGACGACTGCCTTGCGTGGGCTCATGGTGGATCCTCCTGTGGGGGTGGCCGTGACGCGTGGGGGCGAAACCTCGTACGGCGTTCGGGATCTCGGACATGCGGTGCCGTCGGCGGTATCAGATCGGAAGAGACGAACTCAGCTCGCTGACACGGCAGTTGGCGCGCTGTCGACCGCAAGTATCCCGATGGGAAAGACGGCGTCAAGGGTTCCCGCAGTGGTCAGTGGAACCAGAAGAGGATCGTGTCCGGGTTCGTCCCGAGCTTCCGCGAACTCTCCCACTCCTCCGCCTCGAACCGCATGACCTCGGCGAACCGGCGGGCCGCGTCGCGGTACTCGGGGTCGAGACGGTCGAGCACGGAGGCGTAGGCGTCGGCGAGGGCCCCGGCCCGCTGGGCCGGCAGGGTCCCGATGGCGGGCACCGCGTCCCCGGGGTGGGGGAGACGCAGCGGCGGGCCGCGGAACAGGAACGTGCCGGGGAGCAGGTCGGACGGTACGCCGTGCCGGGCCAGTTCGTCGTCCATGGCGTGGAACCACGAAGGCCGTCGCCAGGCGCCGAGGTCGGTCGGGTCAGAGAAGTGCGCCGCGACGGCCTGGTAGAAGGCGTAGCTGTACGAGGGGCAGAGGCCGGCGCTCGGGGTGCCCTCGATCAGTTCGTCCAGGGCCTGGGCGATGGAGACGTCGAGGTCGATGCCCTGCTCCTGGAACCGGACGTCGGTCCGCTCGCACTCCGTGCGCACCCGGGCGAGCGTGCGCTCCTGCCGCTCGGTCCGCTCCACCGCGGTGAGCAGCCGCACCACCGTCCGCATGTCGCCGGTGCTCATCTCCAGGCAGTAGCCCACGCCTGCGTTTCCCTTCACCCGTTCGCCGGACACCGGTGTCCATGATCGGGGACGGGTGAACGGCCCCTGACCGAAGGGTCGGGGGCCGTTCATTCGGAGTTGTGTGCGATCAGCTGACGTCGGACGGGTCCAGGCGGTAGATCGCGGCCTGGTTCGACTGGTTCTGGTTCGACTGGTCCGACTGCGACGAGGACTCGGAGGTGGAGGTCGCGGTCTTGCTGTACTCGCTCTCCTTCACCGCCGTGCCGTGCTTCTGCACCCACGCCGTCACCTCGGAGCCGGCACTGCTGCCGCCGCCGGGGCCGCCGCCCATGCCGCCGCCGAGCTGGATGTAGTGCAACTCGCCCTTCTTCACCAGCTCCTTGAGCTTGGCCAGGGTCATCGCCTTGTCGGAGCCGGACCAGCCCCACATGGAGATGACGGGCTCGCCGCTGCTCACGATCAGCTGGGCGGCGCCCTGCGAACTGGACACGGCCAGCAGCCACTTGGCCCCGTCCTGGTGCTTTTTCAGGTACGAGATGAGCTCACCGCTCGCGCCGCCGCCCATGCCGCCACCGCCGGGTCCGCCACCCATGCCGCCGCCCGTACGCCCGGGCTGGGCGCCCGCTTCGCCCGACTGGCCACCGCTCGTGCCGTTCGGGGGCGTGCCGCCGGTCCCACCGCTGCCGCCGGGGGCCTGCCCGCTCCGCCCGTCCTGTTCGCTCTGCCCGCCGGACGGCATCCCGCCACCCGGGAAGCCACCGCCCGCCTGGGCGTTCCCGCCCTGCTGCGTCCCACCGTCAGGCATCCCCGCACCGCCGGGCACGCCGGACCCGCCACCGCCCGGGAACCCCCGGCCGCCCCCGGGCCCGCCGAAGCCACTGCCCGTCGACGGGCCGGCAGTCGGGTTCGTACCGCCCATGCCGCCGCCCGAACCGGACGGCACCGACCAGGCGTACGCCGCCGGACCCGCCACGGCGGCGACGACCGCCGCCACCACGGATGCCGCCAGCAGCCGTACCCGTGTCCCGGACGCGGACCGGAAGACGAGCAGTCCCACGACCGCCAGCCCCATGACGACGGCGATCGCCGGCCACAGCCAGGTGTTCCAGCCGGAGGCCCGCCGCAGGAGCACGACAGCCCAGACGGCCGTGATGCCCAGGCCCGCCGGCAGCACCCACGCCCACCGCTTGTCGGCGCGGAACGCGCGCAGCAGCATCACACCGCCGCCTCCGCACAGCGCCGCGATGCCGGGAGCGAGCGCGGTCGTGTAGTACGGGTGCATCGTGCCCTCGGCCATGGCGAAGGTCAGGTAGTGCAGGGTCGTCCAGCCGCCCCACAACAGCAGCGCGGCGCGGGTGAGGTCGGTGCGCGGGGCGCGGCCGCACAGCACCAGTCCGCCGACGCAGGCGATGGCCGCGAAGGGGATCAGCCAGGAGATCTGGCCGCCGAGGATGTCGTTGAAGAGGCGGCCGAGCCCCGCGGTCCCGGAGAAGCCTCCGCCACCGCCGCCTCCGCCGTTGCCCTCGCCGCCGAGGATCCGGCCCAGGCCGTTGTAGCCCATGATCAGGTCCCAGGCCGTGCCGTCCGTCGAACCGCCGATGTAGGGGCGGTCGTCGGCCGGGACGAGCGAGACCGCCGCCGCCCACCAGAGGCTGGAGACGGCCAGAGCGACGCCCGCGACGAGGAGGTTGACGACGCGCTTCACGAGCTTCGGCCTCGCCGCGTACAGGTAGACCGCGAAGACGGCGGGCAGCGCGATGTACCCCTGGAGCATCTTCGTGTTGAAGGCGAGGCCGAAGCAGACCGCGGAGCCGACCAGCGGCGACAGCCTGCCGTTGTGGACGGACCGCAGGGCGAGCGCCGCGCCGCCGGCCATCAGGAACACCAGCAGCGTGTCGGGGTTGTTGTCGCGGTTGATGGCGACCGTGATCGGGGTCAGGGCCAGGACCAGCGCGGCCACCGTCGCCGCGCCGTGGCCCCACACCCGCTTCACCGAGGCGTGCACGATCCAGATCGTCGCCAGCGCGACCAGGACCATCGGCAGCATCATCTGCCAGGTGCCGTACCCGAAGACACGGCACGACAGGCCCATGACCATCAGCGCGAGCGGCGGCTTGTCGACGGTGAGGAAGTTCCCGGCGTCCAGCGAGCCGAAGAACCACGCCTTCCAGCTCTGCGTGCCGCTCAGCACGGCCGCGCTGTAGAAGCTGTTGAGGCTGGAGGCGGACAGATTCCAGGAGTAGAGCACCGCGGCCAGGGCGAGGATCGCGAGCAGCACGGGCAGCGACCAGCGCGGGGCGGCCCGTTCCCCCGGCGCGGGTGAGGGAGGCACGGCTGCGGTGCGGAGCTGGGGTTCGGTGGCAGATGTCACCCGAGCATGGTGGACAGCCCCGGTTGGTGGCCGCTGTGCCGAAGCTGGCCGTCGCCTGTGAAACGCACAGCCCCCGGTAACGACTCGTACAAGCCTTCACCAAGGCCTACAACCTTTGCCACTGGTCCGCGAGTCAAGGGTGCATGACTTCTGGGATATCCCGCCGCGCGAGAGTGCTGGCGGCGGCCGTGGGTACGGGTGTGCTCGTGCCGCTCGTCGCCACCGCCACGCCCGCCGCCGCTGCCACACCGACCGTGACCTGCACCTCGGCCAAGGCCGGCCTCGCCGCCAAGCTGCAGAAGGACATCACCGCCGCGCTCGCCGGCCGCAAGGGCACCGTCGCCGTCGGCCTCTACGACCGCAGCACCAACACCACCTGCACGCTGCGCGCGAGTTCCGCCTACGACTCGGCCAGCGTCGTCAAGGTGACAGTTCTCGCCACCCTGCTCTGGGACGCGAAGAAGACGAACCGGTATCTCACCGACCGCGAGAACACCCTCGCCAAGGCCATGATCACCAAGTCGGACAACGCGGCGACCTCCGCCCTGTGGAAGCAGCTCGGCATGACGAAGATCAAGGGCTTCCTCAGCGCCGCCGGCATGACCCAGACCAAGCCCGGCGCGAACGGCTACTGGGGCCTGACCCAGATCACCGTCACCGACGAGCAGAAGCTGCTGAAGCTCCTCACCGCCAAGAACGCGGTCCTGAGCGACAACTCCCGCTCCTACATCCTGAAGTTGATGGGCCAGGTCGTCTCGTCCCAGCGCTGGGGAACGCCGTACGGGGTGCCCTCGGGCGTCACCGTGGCCGTCAAGAACGGCTGGCTGCAGCGCTCCACGAACGGCTGGCGGGTGCACAGCGTCGGCGCGTTCAAGGGCGGCGGCCACGACTACGTGATGACCGTGCTCACCCACGGCAACAGCACCATGAACTACGGCATCACCACCATCCAGGCCGTGGCCAAGGTCATCCATAAGGACCTGGCCGCGAGCTGACCTTCACCACACGGCCTACCCGGCGTCACCGGCCCGCCCTACGGTGACGCCCATGCCCCTGAGAACCCGTCTCGCCCTCCTCACCGCAGGCCTGACGGCGGCCACCTGCCTGACTGCCGCCGGCCCCGCCCAGGCATACACCTCGCACACCTCGCAGACCTCGCACGCCTGCTCGCCGTCCGTCTCCATCGACCGCTTCTCCGACGCGCTCGACAAGACGACGTACGAGGACACCTTCGTCGGCAATTTCTCCGCGCTCGCCGTCGACAGCGACGGCTCACTGGCCGCCCTGTCCGACCGCTCGTCGCTGTTCCGCCTGGACGCGAGGACGCTGAAGCCGCGCTCCGTCCTCCCGCTCGCCGACGAGACCGGGACCGCGCTGGACTCCGAGGGCCTGGTCGTCGACCGGGACGGCACCCGCCTGGTCACCTCGGAGACCGAGCCCTCCATCCGCCGCTACTCCCGCACCGGCACGATCCTCGACCGTCTCCCGGTCCCGGACGACCTGCGCGTGACCCCGGCGGGCCGCGCCCGGCCCAACGGCACGTTCGAGGGCCTGACCCTGCTGCCCGGCGGTCGCACCCTGGTCGCCTCCATGGAGTACCCGCTCTCCGGCGACAGCGCCGACACGGTCCGCTTCCAGACCTGGGACCGCCACCGGGGCCACTTCCGGCTCGGGCGCCAGTACGCCTACCGCACGGACCCCGGCCTCGGCGTCTCCGAGATCCAGGCCACCCCGGACGCCCGCCTCCTGGTCCTGGAACGCGGCTTCACCTCCGGCGTCGGCAACACGGTCCGCCTCTACCTGGCCGACCCTCGCCACGCCATGAAGAAGACCCTGCTCACCCACCTCGCCACCTGCCCCACTCTGGGTGCGACGGCCAAGCAACCCCAGCCGAACCCCCTCCTCGACAACATCGAGGCCATGGTGATCACGACCCGCACGAAGAACACCCTGAAGGTCCTCCTGGCCAGCGACGACAACCAGAACCCGACCCAGACGACCCGCTTCTATTACTTGCGGGTAGGGCTAACGCCCTTCCTTTAGAGGCGCGGGGAACTGCGCGATCAACCCCCACACCGCCGCACCCGAAGAACAGCCGATCCCTCCACGGCGGGATGAAATCCGCACCCAACCGCGTTGGTGTCTTCCGGCAGCTCAGGACGACTGGAAGGCACCGGTGTGACACCGAAACGGGGATGGGCACGACGACTGTGGGCCTACGCATGGCGCCACCCGAAGGACGTCGTACTCGCCCTCGGCTCCTCCCTGGCGGGCATGGCCGTCATGGCCCTCGTCCCCCTGATCACCAAGGTGATCATCGACGACGTCATCAGCGACCACACCAGGGACATGACCACCTGGGCCGGCCTCCTCATCGCCGCCGCCCTGGTCGTCTACGTCCTCACCTACATCCGCCGCTACTACGGCGGCCGCCTCGCCCTCGACGTCCAGCACGACCTGCGCACGGAGATGTACGGCACGATCACCCGGCTCGACGGCCGCCGCCAGGACGAGCTGTCCACCGGCCAGGTCGTCGGCCGGGCCACCAGCGACCTCCAGCTGATCCAGGGCCTGCTCTTCATGCTCCCGATGACCATCGGGAACTTCCTGCTCTTCCTGATCTCCCTGGTGATCATGGCCTGGCTGTCCTGGCCGCTCACCCTCGTCGCCCTGGCCGTCGCCCCCGCCCTCGCCTACATCGCGAAGCGCAGCCGTACCCGGCTGCACCCCTCCACCTGGTACGCCCAGGCCCAGGCCGCCGCCGTCGCGGGCGTGGTCGACGGGGCCGTCAGCGGCGTGCGCGTGGTGAAGGGCTTCGGGCAGGAGGAGCAGGAGACGGGCAAGCTCAGGGAGGTCGGCCGCAGGCTCTTCGCCGGCCGGCTGCGCACGGTCCGCCTGAACTCGGTCTACACCCCGGCCCTCCAGGCCGTCCCCGCCCTCGGCCAGGTCGCGATGCTGGCGCTCGGCGGCTGGCTGGCGGTACGCGGGCACATCACGCTCGGCACGTTCGTCGCCTTCTCGACCTACCTCGCCCAGCTGGTCGGCCCGGTCCGCATGCTCGCCGTGGTCCTCACCGTCGGCCAGCAGGCCCGGGCCGGTACCGAGCGGGTCCTGGAGCTGATCGACACCGAGCCCTCGCTCCAGGACGGCTCCAAGGACCTCCCCGCCGACGCCCCCGCGACAGTCGAGTTCGACGACGTCTCCTTCGGTTATGAAGCCGACCGCCCCGTCCTGGACGGGCTCTCCTTCGAGATCCGCCCCGGCGAGACCCTCGCCGTCGTCGGCTCCTCCGGCTCCGGCAAGTCCACCGTCTCCCTCCTCCTGCCGCGCTTCTACGACGCCACCCGCGGTGCCGTCCTGGTCGGCGGCCACGATGTGCGCGAGCTGAGCCTTCAGTCGCTGCGGTCCGCGATAGGGCTGGTCCCGGAGGACTCGTTCCTCTTCTCCGACACGGTCCGCGACAACATCGCCTACGGCCGCCCGGACGCCACCCAGGAGGAGATCGAGAAGGCCGCCCGAGCCGCCCAGGCGGACCGTTTCATCAGGGAACTCCCCGACGGCTACGACACCACCGTCGGCGAGCACGGCCTCACCCTCTCCGGCGGCCAGCGCCAGCGCGTCGCCCTGGCCCGCGCGATCCTCACCGACCCGCGCCTGCTGGTCCTGGACGACGCCACCTCCGCCGTGGACGCCCGGGTCGAGCACGAGATCCACGAGGCGCTGAAGGGCGTCATGCGGGGCCGTACGACCCTGCTGATCGCCCACCGCCGCTCCACCCTGAACCTCGCCGACCGCATCGCCGTCCTGGACGGCGGCCGCCTCGCGGACATCGGCACCCACGACGAGCTCCAGCGCCGCTCCGCCCTCTACCGGCGGCTGCTCACCGACCCCGACGAGCTGGGCGCGGTCTCCCCGGGCCACACCCCGCCGGCCTGTCCCCAGGAGGACACCTCCGTCCGGGACGAGCTGGACGCGGAGTTCGACGCCGAGCGCGGGGTCACGCCACGGCTGTGGACCGGCGACCGCGAGCGCAAGGACCTCGCCCTCGCCGAGAGCCCCGCCACCCCGGAGCTGCTCGCCCAGGTCGAGGCGCTGCCCCCGGCCACCGACGTCCCCGACATCGACGAGTCGCGGGCCGTCCAGCCGGAGGAGTCCTACGGCCTGCGCCGGCTGCTGCGCGGCTTCGGGCTGCCGCTGCTGGTCAGCCTCGCCCTGGTCGCCACCGACGCGGGCATGGGCCTGCTGCTGCCCGTGCTGATCCGGCACGGCATCGACTCCGGCGTCACCCAGGCCGCGCTCGGCGCCGTCTGGGCGGCCGCCCTGCTCGGGCTGCTCACGGTGGTCGTGCAGTGGGCGGCGCAGATCGGCGAGACCCGGATGACCGGACGGACGGGGGAGCGGGTCCTGTACTCGCTCCGCCTGAAGATCTTCGCCCAGCTCCAGCGCCTCGGGCTCGACTACTACGAGCGGGAGCTGACCGGCCGGATCATGACCCGGATGACGACCGACGTCGACGCGCTGTCGACGTTCCTCCAGACGGGCCTGGTCACGGCCTTCGTCTCGGTCGTCACCTTCTTCGGCATCATGGTCGCCCTGCTGGTGATCGACGTGGAGCTCGCGCTGGTCGTCTTCGCGACGCTGCCGCCGCTGATCATCGCCACGTTCTTCTTCCGCCGGGCGAGTGTGAAGGCGTACGAGCTGGCCCGTGAGCGGGTGTCGGTGGTCAACGCCGACCTCCAGGAGTCGGTGTCGGGGCTGCGGATCGTGCAGGCGTTCCGGCGCGAGCGGGACGGCGGGCGGCGGTTCGCCGAGCGCAGCGCCGACTACCGCCAGGCCCGTATCCGGGGCCAGTGGCTGATCTCGATCTACTTCCCCTTCGTGCAGTTCCTGTCGTCGGTGGCGGCGGCGGCCGTGCTGATCGTGGGCGGCGCCCGGGTAGACAACGGCACGCTGGCGATCGGCTCGCTGGTGGCGTACCTGCTCTACATCGACCTGTTCTTCGCGCCCGTGCAGCAGCTGTCCCAGGTCTTCGACGGCTACCAGCAGGCGACCGTCTCGCTGGGCCGCATCCAGGAGCTGCTCCAGGAGCCGACGTCGACGAAGTCCGCGGACGAACCCCTGGAAGTGCTGTCCCTGCGGGGCGAGATCGCCTTCGAGGACGTGCACTTCGCCTATGGCGACGACGAAGAAGCCCTTGGCGGAGTCGACCTGCGCATCCCCGCCGGGCAGACCGTCGCCTTCGTCGGCGAGACCGGCGCCGGGAAGTCGACCCTGGTCAAGCTCGTGGCCCGCTTCTACGACCCCACCGGCGGCCGGGTCACCGTCGACGGCACCGATCTGCGCTCCCTGGACCTCACCTCGTACCGGCACCGTCTGGGGGTCGTCCCGCAGGAGGCTTACCTCTTCCAGGGCACCGTCCGTGACGCCATCGCCTACGGCCGACCGGACGCCACCGACGCCGAGGTCGAGGCGGCGGCCCGCGCGGTCGGCGCGCACGACATGATCGCCACGCTGGACGGCGGCTATCTCCACGAGGTCGCCGAGCGAGGCCGCAACCTGTCCGCCGGTCAGCGGCAGCTGATCGCCCTGGCCCGTGCCGAGCTGGTCGACCCGGACGTCCTGCTGCTCGACGAGGCGACGGCCGCGCTGGACCTGGCCACGGAGGCCCAGGTCAACCAGGCCACCGACCGCCTGGCAGGCCGCCGCACCACCCTCGTCGTCGCCCACCGCCTCACCACCGCCGCCCGCGCCGACCGGGTCGTCGTCATGGACCACGGCGGGGTCGCCGAGGACGGCACGCACGAGGAGCTGCTCGCGCGCGGCGGCCGGTACGCCGACCTGTGGCGGACGTTCATCGGCACCGCCGAGCCGGAGGAGCCGGTCGGCGCGTCCCGCTGACGGGGCCGGAGCGGTGTGTCGGTGACGGTCGTGCAACCGTCCGACATACGTCATGCGTCCGTACAGCCATACGCCGATGGTCGCGCACGATGCGGTACGGGAGGACAACAGTGGACAGTGGAGCGATACGCCGGCGGCTCGCGCTCGGCCTGGCCGTGCTGACCGCCTCCGGCTTGCTCGCCGTGGCGGCGCCGGGCGAGGCGCAGGCCGCCACCACCGCGTCCTGTCCCGGCCGCAAGGTCCGCACCCTGCCGTTCTCCACCGGAACCGTGTACGTCTACAAGCGCGGCGGCTACGTCTGCGCCGTGACCGTGACCAAGAAGCCCGGCGTGAAGAAGAAGATGTCGGTGAGCGTGCAGGCGCGCGGCAACCGGCCGGTCGTCGACGAGGGACGGTACTCCTACCTCGCCGGCCCGGTCACCGTGCACGCCGGGCGCCGCTGCGTCTGGCTCAAGGGAAGGGTCGGCCCCAAGTCCGTCAGCACCGGCTGGATCCTGTGCTGATTCCCCGCCCGCGCACAGGGTTTTCCCTATGTCCCCTGGTGCTCCGGTGAGTTGGTCCGCTAGCTTCCGGCGCACATCTGTCTCACAGGGGAGTGCGCATGCGCAAGGCGCTCAGATGGCTGCTGGCGCTCACGGTGCTCATAGGCACACTGGGCACGGCGTCAGCGGCCACCGCCGCCGAGCCGGAGGCCACCGGCACCGGCAGCACCACTGACATCAAGGAGAGGCTGCTCTCCGTACCGGGCATGAGCCTGGTCGAGGAGAAGCCGTACACCGGCTACCGCTTCTTCGTCCTGAACTACACCCAGCCGGTCGACCACCGGAAGCCGTCCAAGGGCACGTTCCAGCAGCGCATCACCGTGCTGCACAAGGACGTCTCCCGCCCGACGGTCTTCTTCACCAGCGGCTACAACGTCTCCACCACGCCCCGCCGCAGCGAGCCCACCCAGATCGTGGACGGCAACCAGGTCTCCCTGGAGTACCGCTTCTTCACCCCGTCCCGCCCCGACCCGGCGAACTGGTCCAAGCTGGACATCTGGCAGGCGGCCAGCGACCAGCACCGGGTCTTCAAGGCCCTGAAGAGCGTCTACGGCAAGAAGTGGCTCTCCACAGGCGGTTCGAAGGGTGGCATGACCGCCACCTACTACGAGCGCTTCTACCCGCGCGACATGGACGGCGTCGTCGCGTACGTCGCCCCCAACGACGTCGTGAACAACCAGGACGCGGCCTACGACCGCTTCTTCGCGCGCGTCGGCACCAAGGAGTGCCGCGACCGGCTGAACGCCGTGCAGCGCGAGGCACTGGTCCGCCGCGAGCCGCTGGAGAAGAAGTACGCGGCCTACGCGCAGGACAACGACCTCACCTTCGAGACCATCGGCAGCCTGGACAAGGCCTACGAGGCCACCGTCCTCGACTACGTGTGGGGCTACTGGCAGTACAGCCTGCTGAAGGACTGCGACCAGATCCCGGCCGACGCCAAGAACGCCACCGACGACGAGATCTGGGACTCCGTCGACACGATCTCCGGCTTCTCCGCCTACGCCGACCAGGGCCTGGCGACCTACACGCCGTACTACTACCAGGCCGGCACGCAGCTCGGCGCGCCGACGATCCGCTTCCCGCACATCGAGAAGAAGTACATCCGCTACGGCTACCAGCCGCCCCGCGACTTCGTCCCGCGTGACATCCCCATGAAGTTCCAGCCGGGGGCGATGCGGGACGTCGACACCTGGGTCCGGCACAACGCCCGGCAGATGCTCTTCGTCTACGGCGAGAACGACCCGTGGGGCGCCGAGCCGTTCCACGTCGGCAAGGGCGCGAAGGACTCCTACGTCATGACCGCTCCGGGCATGAACCACGGGGCCAACGTCGCGGGCCTCGTGCCCGAGCAGAAGGCCCTCGCCACCGCCCGCATCCTCGACTGGGCCGGCGTCGCCTCCGGCGCGGTGCAGGCCGACCCGCAGGCGGCGAAGCCGCTGGCGAAGTTCGACGCCAAGCTCGACAAGCGGGACACGCGGCGGGAGATGACGCTGCGGCCGTAACGCGGTGAGGTGCGCCCGGCCGTCGCTCACAGCGGCCGGGCACACCCCACGGGCCGATCGCCGCCGAGCCGGACGTACAGCGCGGTCGAGCCGGGACAGTCGGCCCGTCCGGAGACCGCCCGGGTCACCCGGTACTCCGGCTCCCGCTCGCCCGTCCCGTCGCACGCGGTCTCGCGGACCTGCCCGTCGCCGGAGCTGTAGACGCAGTCGCCGACGACGGTGCGCGGCCCGCCCCCGCCGCCCGGGTCGCCCGGGTGCGGCGGCTGGAGGTTGCGCATACAGGCGTAGCCGCGCGGCACCGCCCCGTCGCCGTCCTCGTCGGACGCGGGCCGCTGCTCGCTGATGTGCAGCACGAAGTCCGTGGTCGCCGGGCAGCGTGGCCCGTCACGCACCGCGCCGTCGTGCCGCGCCACGACCCGTGCCGCCGCCCGCTCACCGGCGCACGGCACCTCGGTGAAGCTCGTCGTGCCGAACGAACTGCACTCGTCGACCGCGAGGAACACCGCCCCGTACCCGGAAGGCCGGGTCGCCGACGGCGAGACCGCGACACTCGTACCCGTCTCCGTCCTCGTCGCCGGTTCGCCCAGCCGGCCGTCCTCCGCCACACCCGCCGACGGACTCTGACACCCGGCCAGCAGCGCGACCAGCAGGAGCAGCCCGCCCATCACCCCCGCCGAACCCGTCTTGCGCATTGCCGTCCCCCTGAGTGCTCAGGGCCCTGGGGGCCCTGACCCAGCGTGACCGCGATCAAGGGCGCACGCCAGGCACATGGGGCGGTTTGCGCACGTTGGGGGTGGTGCGCCCGGTCCGTAGCGTATGTCTAGTACGACAGACCGTGCCCGACCGGGTACAGCACCTGCTCCGGATCATCCGCCCGCTGTACGGCGACCGGCAGTTTCCCGCGTGGTTTCACCCGGCCCGCGATCACCCGTGCGGCGGCCCGCAGTTCGACGTCCGTCCAGGAGTAGGCGGCGAGGCAGGCCGGGGCGGACGGCAGCTGGGCCACGTCGTAGGGATTGCGGATCGCGACCGCCACGACCGGCCTCCCGGTCGCCACGAGCTGCTCGACCAGCGCCTTCTGGCTGCTGCCCGCCGTGACGTTGTAGGTCGCCGCCACCACGGCGTCCGCGTCCCGGGCGGCCGCTACCGCCTTGGCGATGGTCGCCGCTGAGGGGGCGGTGCCGGTCGACAGGGCGGTGGCGGTGAAGCCGAGTTCCGACAGCGCGCCGGCGAGCACTCCCGTGGGCGGGCCGGTCGTCCCCGACGGCGAGGCCGGATCGGCTCCGACGACGAGCACCTTGGGGTGGCGGCGCCGGGACAGCGGCAGCAGCCGGCCCTCGTTGACGAGCAGCGTGGTCGTCCGCTCGGCGATCCGGTCGGCCGTCTTCAGGTGCGTGCGGATGCCGACGGTCCGGTCGACGCCGCCCTGACTGACGTACGGAGAACGAAACAGCCCGAGCTTCGCCTTCAGCCGCAGCACCCGCAGGATCGATTCGTCGAGCCGAGCCTCCGTCAGCTCGCCCTCACGCACGGCTGTCAGGACGGCGTTCCAGGCCAGGTCCAGATCCGGCGGGTTGAGCAGCTGGTCCACGCCCGCCTTCAGCGCGAGCACCGGCACCCGGGCGTCGCCGTACTTGGTCCGTACGCCCTCCATGCCGAGGGAGTCGGTGACCACGACCCCGTCGTAGCCGAGCCGCTCGCGCAGGATGCCGGTGAGGATGGGGCGGGAGAGGGTGGCCGGGTCGCCGGAGTCGTCGAGGGCCGGGACCATCAGATGGGCGGTCATGATCGAGTCGATGCCGGCGGCGATGGCCGCCCGGAAGGGTGGTGCGTCCAGCTTCTCCCACAGCTCCCGGCTGTGCGTGATGGTGGGGAAGCCGGTGTGGCTGTCGACGTTGGTGTCCCCGTGCCCGGGGAAGTGCTTGGCGGTCGCGGCGACCCCGGAGCCCTGGTACCCGGCGACCTCGGCGGCCACCAGCGCCGCAACGGCCCGCGGGTCGGCGCCGAAGGACCGTACGCCGATGACCGGGTTGGCCGGGTTGACGTTCACGTCGGCCACGGGGGAGTAGTCCTGCCGGATCCCCATCGCCCGCAACTCGGCGCCCGCGATCCGGCCGAGCGCCCGCGCGTCGGACCGCGACCGGCCCGCGCCGACGGCCATGGCCCCCGGGAAGAGCGTCGCGGGCTTCCCCACCCGGGCGACGATCCCGTGCTCCTGGTCGGTGGAGATGAGCACCGGCAGCCCGCGGGGCAGTCCCAGGGAGGCCCGCTGGATGCCGTTGGACAGGTCGGCGATCTGGTGCGGCTCACGGGTGTTGTGCGCCCAGGCGAAGTAGATGATGCCGCCGACCCGGTACCTCGCGACCAGTTCGGCGGCCGTACGGACCCCGATCTCCTTGAGGTTGGCGTCGATGTCGGCCTGGTCGGGGGCGGTGGCGGAGTGGCCGTAGACCCGCATCACGAAGAGCTGGCCGACCTTCTCCTCCAGCGTCATCCGCGAGACGTGAGCGCGCAGTCGCGTGTCGTCCGGAGAGCCGGAGGAGCCGGAGGCGTACGAGGGCCCGGCGGCCGCGAGACCGGCGGTGACCCCGGCCGTGGCGGCGAGAACGGTGCGTCTGGAGGGCTGTGCGGTGCTTCCCGTGCTTCCCGTGCCGGTGTCGTGCACGTGCGCTCCTTCCGGAGATGATCCGCTGGGATCCGCTGAAGGAAACTTCCAGAGGTCAGCAATAACCGGGAAGTTTCTGCCAGTCAAGGGAACGCGCAGGGGCCGCCACCGGCGCGGTTGGAGGGGGGGGCGCGCCGGTGGCGACGGGGCCGCCGGTCGCGGTACGGCGGAGAGGGTGGTCAGCGATCGCAGCCAGGAGCGAGGGCCGACACCGCACCGTGGTGACTCTCCGGAGGCCTGCGCATTGGACGGCCCGGATCCGGACCGGGTTCCCGGCGCGGGCCGGATTTCCGGAAGTCGGTGCGCAGGGTGAACCAGTGGTTCAACGGGGCGTGTGAGCCGACACTTTCGGCCACTGCTCGCCCAGTGCCCGCACGGTCTCCGCGATGGCCGGACGCCGCGCCGCCCCCGTCCGCCACAGCGCGTACAGCCGCCGCACCGGCATGGGGTCGAGCGGCACCTCCACCACCCCGGCGGGCAGCACCCCGCGCCCCAGCCGCGGGATCAGCGCGACACCGAGCCCGGCCGCGACGAGGGCGACGAGCGTCGGATTCTCCTCGGCCTGGTGGACGATGTCCGGCTCGTGCCCGGCCGTGCGCAGCGTCCGCAGCAGCCAGTCGTGGCAGACCCGCCCCGGCGGCTGGCAGATCCACCGCTCACCGCCCAGCTCCTCCCGCCGTACGGCCGTGCGCCCGGCGAAGGGATGCCCCTCCGGCACGAGCAGATCGCACAGGTCGTCCCCGATGACCGCCTGTTCCACGCCCGGCGGGGCGGGCAGCGGCGCGATGTCCCAGTCGTGCGCCACGGCGAGGTCGACGGCTCCCTTCGCCACGAGGTCGACCGACAGATGCGGGTCGACCTCCGTGAGCCGGGCGTCCAGGGCCGGATGCCTGCGGCCCAGTTCGGCCAGCACGCCCGGCAGCAGCCCGCGCGCCGCCGACGCGAACGCGGCGACGGTCAGCCGCCCGGCAGGCAGCCCCCGCCGCTCCTCCAGGTCGGTCTCCGCCCGCTCCACGATGGCCAGCAACTCCTTCGCGGTCGCCGCCAGTTGACGGGCCTCGTCGGTGAGCCGCACACCCCGGCCCTCCCGCTCCAGCAGCACGGTCCGCGTCTCCCGCTCCAGCTTGGCGATCTGCTGGGACACCGCGGAGGGCGTGTACCCGAGCGCGACGGCGGCGGCCCCGACGGTGCCGTGCACGGAGACGGCGTGCAGGGCGCGCAGCCGCTGGAGGTCGAGCATGGGACTCCCCACTTCCATGATTCAGCGATGCTTCATCCAACTCTGCAGCAATCATCGCTGGTGCTTCACGGTCGCCGGGCGCGATGCTCACGGCATGCGCCCCACACACCTCGCCCTCGCCGTGCTGGTCGCCGCCGTCTGGGGCGTCAACTTCACGGTCATCGAGGTCGGCCTGGACCACTTCCCGCCCCTGCTCTTCTCGGCCCTGCGCTTCCTCGCGGCGGCCCTGCCCGCGGTGTTCTTCGTGGGCCGCCCGAAGGTGGCGTGGAAGTGGATCGTGGCGGTCGGCCTGGTCCTGGGCGTGGCGAAGTTCGGCCTGCTGTTCGTCGGCATGGACGCCGGGATGCCGGCCGGTCTGTCGTCCCTGGTCCTGCAGATACAGGCCGTCTTCACGGCGGTCATCGCGGCCCTCACCCTCGGTGAACGGCCCTCCCGCACCCGGCTGCTGGGCATGCTGATCGCCCTGGCGGGGATCGCCGTGGCGGCCGTGGACGAGGGCGCCTCGGGCCCGCTCGGCGCCTTCGCGCTGGTCGTCGCGGCGGCGGCCTGCTGGGGCGCCTCGAACGTCCTCACCCGCAAGGCGGCACCCCGCGACTCCCTGAACTTCATGGTCTGGGTGAGCACCGTCCCGGTCCTGCCCCTGCTGGCCCTCTCCCTCCTCGTGGAGGGCCCGCCTCGTGACCTGGCGGCACTGCGCGCGATGGACTGGCAGGGCGCGGGCACGGTCGTCTACGTCGCCTGGATCACGACCGTCTTCGGCTTCGGCGTGTGGGGCCTGCTCCTGCGCCACCACCCCGCCTCCACGGTGGCCCCCTTCTCCCTCCTGGTCCCGGTCTTCGGGATGTCGTCGGCGGCGCTGTTCCTGGGGGAGCCGGTGAGCCCGCTGCGGTGGTGCGCCGCCGCGCTGCTGGTGGGCGGGGTGGCGCTGACGTCCGGTTTCCCCCGGCGCCCGCACACGGCCACTGCCCCGCCCGGAACAGCCGGGCGGGGCAGCGTGAGCGCGGTTCAGGGCTGGATCACAAGGTGTGCTCGACGAACCTCGCCGCCGTCTCGGCCAGCACCTCGCGGCCGTCGCGTGCCCACAAGCCGTCGTTGAACAGCTCCACTTCGATGGCGCCGGTGTACCCGGCGTCCTCCACGTACCGCTGCCACTCCCGCATGTCGATCGCGCCGTCGCCGATCTGGCCCCGGCCGGTCAGCACGCCCTCCGGCAGGGGAGTCGTCCAGTCGGCGAGCTGGAAGGTGTGGATACGGCCGGACGCGCCCGCGCGGGCGATCTGCGCGGGAGCCGTGTCGTCCCACCAGATGTGGTACGTGTCGACGGTGACCCCGACCTGCTGCGCCGGGAACCGTTCGGCCAGGTCCAGGGCCTGGGCCAGCGTCGACACCACGCAGCGGTCGGAGGCGTACATCGGGTGGAGCGGTTCGATGGCCAGGCGGACGCCATGTTCCTCGGCGTACGGCCCCAGTTCCGCCAACGCGTCCGCGATGCGTTCACGGGCGCCGTGCAGATCCTTCGAGCCGGCCGGGAGGCCGCCCGAGACCAGGACCAGGGTGTCCGTGCCGAGCGTCGCCGCCTCGTCGATCGCGCGGCGGTTGTCGGCCAGGGCCTCGGCCCGCTCCCGCGGGTCGATCGCCGTGAAGAAGCCGCCCCGGCACAACGTTGTCACCGTCAGGCCCGCGTCCCGGACCAGCTTGGCCGTGGCCTCCAGACCGTACGACTCGACCGGCTCACGCCACAGGCCGACGTTACGGATGCCCAACTGGCCGCATGTGTCGACCAGTTCCGGCATCGACAGCTGCTTCACCGTCATCTGGTTGATGGAGAAGCGCTCCAGCTCCGCGGCGCTCACTGGTTCACCCCGTACACGCTCAGCAGGGTCTTCATCCGCTCCTCGGCCAGCTTCGGGTCGGGGAACAGACCGAGACCGTCGGCGAGTTCGTACGCCTTCGCGA
Source organism: Streptomyces sp. NPDC040589 (assembly GCF_055594445.1). NCBI lineage: Bacteria > Bacillati > Actinomycetota > Actinomycetes > Kitasatosporales > Streptomycetaceae > Streptomyces > Streptomyces sp. NPDC040589. The sequence continues at coordinate 311,256 of NZ_JBVIWP010000003.1, forward strand.
AGTGCGGGAGCGAGCGGGCCGACTGCAGGCCGCCGACCATCGTGAAGTGCGACTGGTGGCCCGCCAGCCAGGCCAGGAACACCACGCCCGTCTTGTAGAAGCGGGTCGGGGTCTGGAAGAGGTGGCGGGAGAGCTCGACCGTCGGGTCGAGGAGCGCGCGGAAGCCCGCGACGTCCCCCGTGTCGAGCACCCGGACCGCCTCCGCCGCCAGCGGACCCAGCGGGTCGAAGATGCCGAGCAGGGCGTGGCTGAAGCCCTGCTCGTCCCCCGCGATCAGCTCCGGGTAGTTGAAGTCGTCGCCGGTGTAGCAGCGGACCCCGTCGGGGAGCCGGCGGCGCAGGTCGACCTCGCGCTGGGCGTCCAGCAGGGAGACCTTGATGCCGTCGACCTTGTCGGGGTGGGCCGAGATCACCTCCAGGAAGGTGTCCGTCGCCGCGTCCAGGTCGGACGAGCCCCAGTAGCCCTCCAGCGCCGGGTCGAACATCGGGCCGAGCCAGTGCAGCACGACCGGCTCGGCGGACTGGCGGAGCAGCTGGCCGTAGACCTCCAGGTAGTCCCCGGGGCCGGAGGCGGTCGCCGCGAGCGCCCGGGACGCCATCAGGATGGCCTGGGCGCCGGACTCCTCCACGAGCGCGAGCTGCTCCTCGTAGGCCGCGCGGACCTCGGCCAGGGACGCCGGGCCGGTGAGCTGGTCGGTGCCCACGCCACAGGCGATACGACCCCCCACCGACTTGGCCTCGGCCGCCGACCGGCGGATCAGTTCCGCCGCGCCCGCCCAGTCCAGGCCCATGCCGCGCTGCGCGGTGTCCATGGCCTCGGCGACCCCCAGCCCGTGCGACCACAGATGCCGGCGGAAGGCGAGGGTGGCGTCCCAGTCGACGGCTGCGGGCGAGTCGGGGGACACGTCCGCGAACGGGTCGGCGACGACGTGCGCCGCCGAGAAGACCGTGCGGGAGGTGAACGGGGAACCGGTGCTGAGGGCGAGCGGTTCCTGGCGGGGCTCGTACGCCCTCAAGGCCCCGCTCGCGTCCGGGAGCCGGATGGTCACAGCGAGATCTCCGGTACGTCGATACGACGGCCCTCGGCCGAGGACGCGAGACCCAGCTCGGCGAGCTGGACACCGCGGGCACCGGCCAGCAGGTCCCAGTGGTAGGGCGCGTCCGCGTAGACGTGCCGCAGGAACAGCTCCCACTGGGCCTTGAAGCCGTTGTCGAACTCGGCGTTGTCCGGGACCTCCTGCCACTGGTCGCGGAAGACCTCCGTGGCGGGGATGTCCGGGTTCCAGACCGGCTTGGGGGTGGCCGAGCGGTGCTGGACGCGGCAGTTGCGCAAGCCCGCCACCGCCGAGCCCTCCGTACCGTCCACCTGGAACTCCACCAGCTCGTCGCGGTTGACGCGGACGGCCCAGGAGGAGTTGATCTGGGCGATCGCGCCGCCCTCCAGCTCGAAGACGCCGTAGGCGGCGTCGTCGGCGGTGGCGTCGTACGGCTTGCCGTTCTCGTCCCAGCGCTGCGGGATGTGGGTGGCGGTGAGGGCCTGGACGGACTTCACGCGGCCGAACAGCTCGTGGAGCACGTACTCCCAGTGCGGGAACATGTCGACGACGATGCCGCCGCCGTCCTCGGCACGGTAGTTCCAGGACGGGCGCTGGGCGTCCTGCCAGTCGCCCTCGAAGACCCAGTAGCCGAACTCGCCGCGCACGGACAGGATCCGGCCGAAGAAGCCGCCGTCGATGAGGCGCTTCAGCTTCAGCAGGCCGGGGAGGAAGAGCTTGTCCTGGACGACGCCGTGCTTGATGCCGGCCTCGTCCGCCAGCCGGGCCAGGTCCAGGGCGCCGGCGAGGCCGGTGGCGGTCGGCTTCTCGGTGTAGATGTGCTTGCCGGCCGCGATCGCCTTCTTCAGAGCCTCCTCGCGGGCGGAGGTGACCTGGGAGTCGAAGTAGATGTCCACGGTCTCGTCGGCGAGGACCGCGTCCAGGTCGGTCGAGACGTGCTCCAGCCCGTGCCGCTCCGCCAGCGCCCTCAGCGCGTGCTCGCGGCGGCCGACCAGGATCGGCTCGGGCCACAGCACGGTGCCGTCGCCGAGGTCGAGGCCGCCCTGCTCGCGCAGGGCCAGGATGGAGCGGACCAGGTGCTGGCGGTAGCCCATGCGCCCGGTCACGCCGTTCATGGCGATACGCACCGTCTTGCGTGTCACGTCGTTCCCTTCGTACGCGGTCGTCGCGCCGCGTACGCCCACTGGTGAGCGTTGCAGCAAGCGCTTTCTACATACGGAGAAGCTAGCCTCTGAACCCTGGTCCGGACAAGACCGTGACCAGGACGAGTTGTTCGAGGGGGCGAACAACCGGGGGTTGGGGGCTTAAGGTCTGGTCGGAACCTTGGCCATGGATTCGGTGAGGCCAGGGCTTTCGACCTGCTCGGAACCGTAGTCATGGCTCCGGGTGTGTACGAGGGCGACGACGAGATGCGCGACCGGAGGACGACGAGATGACGGTGACCCTGGCGGACGTGGCGGCCCGCGCGCAGGTCTCGCCCGCGACGGTGTCGCGCGTGCTGAACGGGAACTATCCCGTCGCCGCCTCCACCCGCGAGCGGGTGCTGAAGGCCGTGGACGAGCTGGACTATGTGCTCAACGGGCCCGCGAGCGCCCTGGCCGCCGCCACCTCCGACCTGGTCGGGATCCTGGTGAACGACATCGCCGACCCGTTCTTCGGGATCATGGCGAGCGCGATCCAGGCCGAGATCGGCGGCCCGGGCGGCCGCGCGGGCGGCGAGAGACTCGCGGTGGTCTGCAACACGGGCGGCTCCCCGGAGCGGGAGCTGACGTATCTCACGCTGCTGCAGCGGCAGCGTGCGGCGGCCGTGGTGCTGACCGGTGGGGCGATCGAGGACACGGCGCACAAGACGGCGATGGACACCAAGGTGCGCAAGCTCACGGACGCGGGGACGCGGGTGGTGCTGTGCGGGCGGCCGCCGGCGCCGGAGACCGGGGCGATCGCGCTGACCTTCGACAACCGCGGGGGCGGGCAGGAACTGACCGAGCACCTCATCGGCCTCGGCCACCGGCGGCTCGGCTACATCGCGGGCCCCGAGGAGCGGACCACCACCCGGCACCGGCTGGAGGGGCACCGGGCCGCGCTGGCCGCGCACGGCATCGACGAGGACCCCCGGTGGACGGTGCACGGGCGCTACGACCGCAGGTCCGGCTACGAGGCGACGCTGGAGCTGCTGCGGCGTGACCCGTCGCTGACGGCGGTCGTTGCCGCGAACGACTCCGTCGCGCTGGGGGCGTGCGCGGCGCTGCGCGACTCCGGGCGGCGGATCCCGGAGGACGTGTCGGTGGCCGGGTTCGACGATCTCCCCTTCAGCATCGACGCGGTGCCCTCGCTCACGACGGTGCGGTTGCCGTTGGCGGAGGCCGGGGCGCGGGCCGGGCGGATCGCGATGGGGCGGGAGGAGGCTCCGCCCGGGGGGATCGCTTCGGTGCGGGGGGAGTTGATGGTGCGGGGGTCCTCCGGGGTGCCGCGGGTTTCCTAGTCCTGGGTGTTGCTGCCCGGGCCTGCTGGGGGCTGCCGCCCCCAGGCCCCCGCTTCGGCCTGAACGGCCTCGTCCTCAATCGCCGGACGGGCTGGGATGTGGCTGATCGGCGTTGGTCGGGTGTGGGCCGGGCGGCCTGGGGGTGTGGCTGGTCGGCGTTGGTCGGGTGTGGGCCGGGCGGCCTGGGGGTGTGGCTGGTCGGCGTTGTTGGGTGTGGGCCGGACGGGCCCTGGGGGTGCGGCTGGTCGGCGTTGTTCGCGCCCGCCGACCGGGCGGGCAGGCCTACGCCTTCACCCCGATGAATCCGAACAGATCCGGCACCCCGTCCGGCCCCGCCTCCACCGTCCGTTCGATGCGCAGGCCCGCTGTCACCGCCCCGTTGAGCAGGTCGGCCAGCGGGATGTGCCAGGCGCCGAGGCGGGCGCGGACGCCGGTGGTGTTCCAGGAGGCGAAGGTGTGGGACCGGTCCGTGTAACCGGCGTCGATCACCGTCCTGGACGCGTCCCTGCGGTCGGCGAAGGCGCCGACGAAGCACGGGTGCACCCCGAGATGGACGAAGCGGCCGCCGGGGGCGAGAACGCGGGCGATCTCGCGGAGGACGGCGGCGTAGTCGGGCACGTCCGTGCTGGCCAGGACGCATACCGCGGCGGGCACCGAGCCGTCGGCGAGGGGCAGTGCGGTCGCGTCGGCGACGGCCACGGGCAGGCGGTGGGAGGCGTGGCGCAGCTGGTTGCGGGAGAGGTCGAACCCGACAGGGCTCCAGCCCAGGGCGGCCACGGTCGGCGCGTGGGCGCCGGTGCCGCAGCACACGTCGAGGCAGGTGCTTCCGTCGCCGCGGCCCAGCAGGTCGCCGAGGGTGGCATGGACGCGACGGATGTAGTCGCTGCCCGCCGGGGACATCAACTCGTTGTACCAATCGGCGTGTTCGTCGTACACCGCCGTCGTCCTCGAGGTCACCATGGCCCGACGCTAATGCCCCCGGGCGAGCCCCGCGGAGGCGTTCGCCGCGAGCGTGACGCACCCGGGTGCCCGGCACCGATGACTTTCGCGTCGTAGGCCGGTCTGCAGTGCCGTCATCGCCCGAGCGAGAAAAGCGGAGTGAGTCCCATGCGCATCGTGATCACCGAGTTCATCAGCATGGACGGCGTCGTACAGGCGCCGGGCGGGCCGCAGGAGGACACCGACGGGGGCTTCGCGCACGGCGGCTGGTCGCACCCGTACTTCGACGAGGAGGTGCTGGGCGGCGCCTTCGACGCCGGTCTCAACGGAGCCGAGGCGCTGCTGTTCGGGCGGCGTACGTGGCAGACGATGGCGGGGGCCTGGCCCGAGCGGGCCGGGGATCCGTTCGCCGACCGGATGAACTCCCTCAAGAAGTACGTCGTCTCCAGCACGCTCACCGAGGCCGACCTCACCTGGAACAACACCGCGCTCATCCCCGGCGACCAGGCCGTAGCCCGGATCCGGGAGCTGCACGAGGCCGATGGCGGCGACCTCGCGATGATGGGCAGCCCGACGCTCGTGCGGACGCTGCTGTCCGAGGGCCTGGTCGACGAACTCCAGCTCATCGTCATGCCGGTGATCCTCGGCGGCGGCAAGACGATCTTCCCCGGGGACGGCGCGAAGCGCCCGATGGAGCTGGTCTCCACGACCACCGCCAAGACCGGCGCCCAGGTGTGCGTGTACCGGCCGGCGGCCCGGAAGGAGGGCTAGCCCTGGAAGTCCTGGACGGTCTAGGCTCGGCCCATTGAATCTCTGACTGAGTCAACTATCGATACGGGGGTCGTGGCCCATGACCGTCCAGGACATCCGCTCCTTCAACCGCTTCTACACGAACGTCATCGGCGCGCTCGACTACGGCCGCCACATGTACGCGCCCTACACGCTCACCGAGTCCCGCGTGCTCTACGAGCTGGCCCACGCACCGCGCACGGACGCCGCCGACCTGCGGGCGCAGCTGCACCTGGACGCCGGATACCTGAGCCGCATCCTGAACAAGTTCGAGGAGGACGGGCTGATCGAGCGCGGCCCGTCCGAGAAGGATCCGCGCCGCCGCCGCATCACCCTCACCTCGCCCGGCCGCGAGGCCGCCGCGCTGCTCGACGAGCGGGCGCGGGAGACGGTCGGGTCGCTGCTGGACACCGTACGGGCCGAGGACCGGCCCCGGCTGGCGGAGGCCCTGCGGACCGTTCGGACCCTGCTCGGCGACGGCCGCGCCCCGCGTCCCGAGGACGTCGTCCTGCGTGAGCCCACCCCCGGCGACCTCGGCTGGATCGTGGAGCGCAACGCCGCGCTGTACGCCGCCGAGTACGGCTTCAACCTCGAGTACGAGGGCCTCGTCGCCCGTATCGTCGCCGACTACGGCGAGGACCATGACCCGCGTCTGGACCGCACCTGGATCGCCGAGCTGGACGGCCGGCGGGTGGGGTGCGTGATGTGCGTACGGGACGACGCGCCCGGGGCCGCCCGGCTCCGGCTGCTGCTCGTCGAGCCCGACGCGCGGGGCCTGGGCATCGGCGACCGGCTGGTGGGGGCCCTGGTCGACTTCGCCCGCGAGGTCGGCTACCGCGAGGTGGTCCTGTGGACCAACGACATCCTCGGCGCGGCCCGCCGCATCTACCAGCGCCACGGCTTCGAGCTGGTCGCGGAGAAGCCACACCACTCCTTCGGGCAGGACCTGAACGGCCAGGACTGGCGACTGGATCTTTCCGCAACGCCCGAGTGATGAAGGGGAGTCGCGGGCGGTGGTGCCGGGTAGGGTCCGAAAACATGAAGCTCGCGTTCTCCACCCTCGGTGTCCCCGGCATGCCCCTGCCCGACGTCCTGCGGCTCGCGACCGCGCACGGCTACCACGGCGTGGAGCTGCGCACCCACCCGGAGGAACCGGTCCACACCGACCTCGACCCGTCTCAGCGGGCCGAGGTGGCGGCCGAGTTCAAGGGGTCGGGCGTAGAGATCCTGGGCCTGGCGGGATACGCGCGCGTCGCCGCGCCGGGCGACGACGAACCCGTCCTGGCCGAGATCCGTGCACTCCTCGACCTGGCCCGCGACCTCGGCGCCCCGTACATCCGCGTCTTCCCCGGCGGCGACCTGGACGTCCAGACCCCCGAGGAGGCCGACGCGACGGCCGCCCGGCGTCTGGGCACGGCCGCCGAGTACGCCAACGACCTGGGCGTACGCATCCTCCTGGAAACCCACGACTCCCACCGCACCGCCGCCGACGCCATGCGCGTCCTCGGCCTCGTCGGCCACCGCCAGGTCGGCGCGCTCTGGGACGTCATGCACACCTGGCTGGGCGGCGAACAGCCCTCGGAGACCTACGCGGCGCTCTCCCCCCACCTCGGTTACGTCCAGGTCAAGGACATCGCCTCCGCCGAGGACACCACCCCCCTGCCCCTCGGCGCGGGCGTCCTCCCCCTGGCCGAGTGCGTCGAGGTCCTCTCCCGCCACAACTGGGACGGCTGGCTGTGCTGGGAGTACGAGAAGCGCTGGTACGAGCAGGCGGCCCCGCTGCCCGACCTGCTCGGGCCCGGGCGTGAGCATCTGGGCAGGCTGCTGAACGACTCGGCGTGACGGGCGGTCCGGCGGAAACCGCGTTGCCGCCCCGCCTCCACGTCACTAGCGTCCCCTCATGCCCCCGACACTCCGCACCCCCCGCCTCCTCCTCGACCCCTACACCCCGGAGGACGAAGAGCGCTTCGTCGCCCTGTTCCAGGACACCCGGGTGTCCCGCTGGATGGGCGACGGGCCGGCGGCGGAGCCGGAGGACCGGGCGCTGTTCGGGCGGATCTTCACCAAGGTCTACGCCCAGGACCTGTTCGACGTGTGGGCGGTCCGGCGCGACGGGCGGCTGATCGGGCACGCGGAGATCAAGCGGACCGACGCGGTCGACGGCCACGAGATCGTCTACGCGCTGGCTCCCGAGGCCTGGGGCGGTGGCCTGGGGACGGAGCTGGCCGAGGCGCTCGTGGCGTACGGCTTCGAGACCCTGGGCCTGACCGAGGTCCACGCCACCGTCGCCGCCGAGAACGAGGCCTCGCTGCGTCTGCTCACCCGGATCGGGTTCGAGCACGTCAGGGACGTCGAGGAGGACGACGGCGGCCGTACCCGAGTGCTCACAGCTTGCCGAACACCACGCCACGCCAGGTCCAGCCCGACCTGAGGACGACGTCCCGCAGGGGATCGCGCAGCTCCGCGCTGTCGAAGCGGAAGGTCTCCGTCGCCTCGAGTCGGCCGCTCTCCCCGCGCCCGACCGCGCAGTGGCGGGAGACGGTCCTGTCAGGCCCCCGTGTGTACTGCTGGGAGATCTTGAGCCTGGGCGGGTTCCCGACCCGGGTGACCTCGCGCCCCTCCTCCAGGACCCGCACTTCATGATCCTCGTGCACGAACCGCATCCGGATCCGGACGGCGCGCGTCAGCTGCGACTCGACGAAGAGCGCATGCCAGGCGGGCTCCGTCAGCCGCCACTCGGCGACGAGGTCGGCCTCCCCTGCGGCGCCGGCGCGGATGACGTACAGGGCGTCCGGCCGGTTGAGGCCGAGCAGGCCGCCTCGTACGTCCGCGGCCGGGCGCGGAACGATCCCCGCCGCGGGGCGCATGGTTCCGGTCAGCTTGTCGAAGAGGCCCATGGAGTCAACCTACGGCCGAGCGGGTCCTGATGGCCGCGGTGCACTACCGCACGAACTTGACCACGCGGCAAGCCCCGGCCGCCTGCCGCGCTGTGCGGCCGCTGGTGACGAGGGTCAGCGCGGTCGGACGCGGTACAGGTCACGCAACAGGGCGATCTCGGCCCCGTGGTGCAGCAATTCCTGGTTGACCCACCACACGATGTCGATGAACGGCTCCTCCGAGTCGCTGCCGTGCGGGTAGGTGCAGTACCCCACGGTGTCGAGCGCGGCGTCGTCGACGCTCAGCAGTGCCTTCCGCCAGGCCGCGGCACTGGCGTCAAAGGCCGCGATGGCCCCTCCGGCGTCCCCGCTGACGGTGTGGTCGTCCCGGGTCAGCGCGTGTCCGCCGGCGGTGTGTTCGGCGCGCAGTGCCAGCATTTCGCTGAGGTGGCTCAGTCGCCACGCGATGGTGGTGAAGGGCGGCGGCCAGGGGTGCGGATAGGAGGCGGCGTCGCGTCCCCAGGCGCCGGTGCCGGCCAGTGACGTCGCGCGCGGTCCTGGTCCGTCCACCCGTCGGCGTACCGACCAGCAGTCAGGCACCGGTTCCCAGAGATATTCCTCGTCGGTCATGGGCTCGACCTTGGTGTCCGACCCGTCGCCGCTGTCCATGACCGGCCCTGTCATCCGGCTGGCGAGACGTTCACGTGTGAAGTCGAACTGCTCCAGCAGTGGAGACAGGCGGGACGGGGTCGCCATCAGACACTCCTGCGTCGAACTGGCCTGGGCATGGTCCGCCAGCCTGGCACAGCAGCACTCCAGTCACATCTCAGTTTTTCCGGCAAGAATTTCTTACTCCGTCGTGCAACCCTTTGCCCCCCACGGCGGTCGTACATGGTGTCAGGACTTCTGGGGGGCGATCTGGGGGGATCGCGGGGGTTCCTGACGGGAGGGGAAAAGCCGAGGGGGCCCGGTCGACGGACCGGGCCCCCTCGAAACCTTCCAGGGCCACCGAGCGAGCCCTTCACGGTCTCAGAAGAAGACGCCGCACCTCAGCAGCACATTCGCGTACGGCCGTGCCTCGCCCGTGCGGACGATCAGCCGCGCACCCGCCGACAGCTCCTTGAGCCGCTCGTGCGATACGAGGTCCAGCCCGGGGAAGTGGCCCGCCAGCAGCTCCGACGCCTCCGGGTTCGCTTCCCGCACCTCCGTCGCCGCCGTGGCCCCCTCGACCACCAGCTCGGCCAGCAGCCCTTCCAGTACCTCGGCGAACGCCGGCACCCCGGCCCGGAAGGCCAGGTCCACCACCCGGGGGCCATCCGGGATGGGCATACCCGCGTCGCACACCAGCACCCCGTCCCCGTGGCCCAGCTCGGCCAGCGCACCGGCGAGGTGACGGTTCAGTATTCCGGCCTTCTTCACAGCGCAGCGACCTCCGCCGCCGTCGGGAAGGACGCCTGCGCGCCCTCCTTCGTCACGGTCGCCGCCCCGACCCGGGCCGCGTACTCCGCCGCCTCCGCCAGGGACGCGCCCGCCCCCAGCCGGGTGGCCAGCGCCGCGGTGAACGCGTCGCCCGCGCCGGTCGTGTCCACGGCACTCACCTTCACGGACGCGACCCGGGAGACCCCCTCCGACGACGCCACCAGCGCACCCTCCGCGCCCAGCGTCACCACCACGGACCGCGGCCCCTTCGCGAGCAGGATCCGGGCCCAGTCCTCCGGGCTGTCCCCCACGGCGGCCGAACCCAGGATCACCTTCGCCTCGTGCTCGTTGACGATCAGCGGGTCGCAGGCCGCCAGCACTTCCGACGGGAGGGGGCGCGGCGGCGACGGATTCAGTACGAAACGGCTGTCCGGAGCCAGGTTCCGTACGACCGCCGCCACCGTCTCCAGCGGGATCTCCAGCTGTGCCGACACCACCCGGGAGCTCTGGAAGAGGCACCCGGCGGCGCTCACGTCCTCCGGGGCCAGCCGGCCGTTGGCGCCCGGCGAGACGACGATGCTGTTGTCCCCGGACGGGTCGACCGTGATCAGCGCGACCCCGGTCGGCGCGCCGCCCACCAGGACACCCACCGTGTCGACACCGGCCTCCCGCTGCGACTCCAGCAGCAGGCGGCCGTGCGCGTCGTCGCCGACCCGGGCCAGCAGCGCCGTACGGGCCCCGAGCCGGGCGGCAGCGACCGCCTGGTTCGCGCCCTTGCCGCCCGGGTGGACGGCCAGATCGGAGCCGAGCACGGTCTCGCCGGCACCGGGCCGGCGCTCGACACCGATCACCAGGTCGGCGTTGGCCGACCCCACGACCAGGAGGTCGTAGTCGTACATGAGTTGTCTCCCCACGTGAGTGACATGGCCGGGCGGGCCCATGCGCTGGGTGCCGCCCGGCCGTTCCCCGATGTCGCGATGTCAGCCGCTGAAGCCGGCGACGTTCTCCTTCGTGACCACCTTCACCGGCACCTTCACCGTCTCCTCGACCTTCTTGCCCTTCAGGGCCCGCAGTGCGTTGTCCACGGCGATCTTCCCGAGCTGCGACGGCTGCTGCGCCACCGACGCGTACAGGCTGCCGCCCTCGACCGCCTTCAGCCCGTCGGGCGTCCCGTCGAAGCCGACCACGGAGACCGACTTGCCGGCCTTGGAGCCCAGGGCCTTGATCGCGCCGAGGGCCATCTCGTCGTTCGCCGCGATGACGCCCTGGACGTCCGGGTGGGCCTGGAGCAGGTTCGACATGACGTCGAGGCCCTTGGTGCGGTCGAAGTCGGCGGGCTGCTGGGCGACGACCTGGATGCCCGGGTAGGCCTTGAGGCCGTTCGCGAAGCCCTGCGCGCGCTCGCGGGCGGCGGAGGTGCCCGCCTGGCCCTGGAGGATCACGATCTTGCCCTTGCCGCCGAGCTTCTCGCCGATCGACTTGGCGGCGAGCTCACCGCCGGCGACGTTGTCGGAGGCGACCAGCGTGTCCAGCTTGGCGTTGTTGACGACGCGGTCCACGGCTATGACCGGGATATCAGCCTTGTCGGCTGCCTTCACCGAGTTGCTGGCCGCGTCCGAGTCCACCGGGTTGACGATGATCGCGCCGAGCCCGGAGCTGGTGAAGTTCTGCAGCTGGTTGGCCTGCTGGGAGGCGTCGTTCTGCGCGTCCGTGACGGTCAGGTCCACGCCCAGCTTCTTCGCCTCGGCCTGGGCGCCCGCCCGGATCTGCACGAAGAAGGGGTTGTTGAGGGTGGACAGCGACAGGCCCATCTTCGGGCTGCTCGTGGCGGAGGAGCCGTTGTGCAGGAACGACGTGGCGCCGACGATCGCGACGGTGACGACGGCCGCGAGCCCGTACGTCGCCGCCTGCCTGCCCTTGTTGCCGCCGCCGCCCGTGCCGGCCGCCGTCGGGATCGCCCCGGCCTTGCGGCGGGCGGTGTCGAGCAGCACGGCCAGCGCGATGACGACGCCGATGACGACCTGCTGCCAGAACGCCGACACGTTCAGCAGGTTCAGCCCGTTGCGCAGCACGGCCAGGATCAGCGCGCCGATCAGTGTGCCGGACGCCTTGCCCGTACCGCCGGCCAGGGACGCACCACCGATGACGACCGCCGCGATCGCGTCCAGCTCGTAGCCGTCGGCGGCCTGGGGCTGCGCGGAGGACAACCGGGCCGCGAGGACGACACCGGCGACGGCGGCGAAGACGCCGGACAGGGCGTAGATGGCGAGCTTCTGCTTCTTCACGCGCAGGCCGGACAGCCGCGCGGCCTCCTCGTTGCCGCCGATCGCGTACATCGAGCGGCCGATGTAGGTACGGCCGAGCACGAACGCCGCGACGAGACCCATCACGATCATGACCAGGACCGGCACGGGCAGCCAGCCGCCGAGCGTGTCGCCGAGGTGGGAGACCGAGTCGGGCAGGGCGATCGGGGAGCCCTCGGAGATGACGAGGGACAGGCCGCGGGCCACGGACAGCATGGCCAGCGTGGCGATGAACGGCGGCAGCTTGCCGTAGGAGATCAGGATGCCGTTGACCAGGCCGCACGCGATACCGGTGGCTATGGCCAGCAGGACGGCGACGAAGACGGGGACGCCCGCCGAGGTGGCGGTCCACGCGAGCACCGTGGCCGACAGCGCGGCGACCGAGCCGACCGACAGGTCGATGCCCGCCGAGACGATCACGAAGGTCACGCCGAAGGCGAGGATGGCGGTGACGGCCGCCTGGACGCCGACGTTGAGGAGGTTGTCCGTCGTCAGGAAGTCGCCGGACAGCGCCGACATCGCGATGACGAGGACGATGAGCGCGGTGAGCGCGCCGTTGTCGAGCAGGAGGCGGCGCAGGCCTCCCGAGGCGGCTCCCGCGCCCGTCGTGCTCTTGAGCGTGTCAGTGGCCACGGGAGGCCTCCTTCTGAGTGCTGGGGTTGCTTACGGCGAGCGCCATCACGGCGTCCTGGGTGGCCTCGTCGGCGGAGAGTTCGCCCGCGATCCGGCCCTGGGCCATCACCAGCACCCGGTCGCTCATGCCGAGCACCTCGGGCAGATCGCTGGAGATCATGAGCACGGCGGCACCGGCCGCCGTCAGTTCGTTGATGAGCTGGTAGATCTCGACCTTGGCGCCGACGTCGATACCGCGCGTCGGCTCGTCGAGGATCAGCACCTTGGTGTCGGCGAGCAGCCACTTGCCGATGACGACCTTCTGCTGGTTGCCGCCGGACAGCGTGCGCACGTGCTGGCCGAGGCCCGCCATCCGCACGCCGAGCTGCTCGGCGATCCGCGCGGCGGCCTCGCGCTGGCCCTTCAGGTCGACGAGCCCCGCGCGGGTGGCCGACCGCAGCGTCACCAGGCCGAGGTTCTCCTCGACCGATGCGTCCAGCACCAGGCCCTGGCCCTTGCGGTCCTCGGGGATGAGGCCGATGCCGGCGGTCATGGCGGCGTTGACGTCGTGACCCTTCAGGGCGGCCCCGGAGACCTTCACGGCTCCCTTGTCGTACGGATCGGCCCCGAAGACCGCCCGCACGACCTCGGTACGGCCGGCGCCCACGAGCCCCGCGATGCCGACGACCTCACCGGCACGCACCTCGAAGCCGACGTCGTGGAAGACCCCGTCCCGGGTCAGCCCCTCGACGGTGAGCAGCGCGTCGCCCTTCTCGGGCCGCTCGCGCGGGTACTGCTGCTCGATCGACCGCCCCACCATGAGCCGTACGAGCTCGTCCTCGGGCGTGGCGGCGGGCACCTGCCCGACGCTCTTCCCGTCCCGGATGACCGTGACCCGGTCGCCCAGGGCGGCGATCTCCTCCAGGTGGTGCGTGATGAAGACGATCCCGACGCCGTCCTCGCGCAGTTTGCGCACGATCGCGAAGAGCTTCTCGACCTCCTCGGAGGTGAGCACGGCGGTCGGCTCGTCCATGATCAGCACGCGCGCGTCGAGGCTCAGCGCCTTGGCGATCTCGACCATCTGCAGGCGCGCGATACCGAGTTCGCGTACCCGCGCGCGGGGCGACACCTTCACACCCACGCGCGCGAGGAGGATCTCGGCGTCGGCCTCCATCCGCTTGCGGTCGATCATCCCGAACCGGCGCGGCTGGCGCCCCAGGAAGATGTTCTCGGCGACCGTCAGATCGGGAACGAGGTTGAACTCCTGGTAGATGGTGGCGATCCCGAGCCGCTCGGAGTCCTGCGCACCCTGGATGCGCGTCTCCTCGCCGCCGACCAGGATCCGTCCGGCGTCGGGGGTGTAGGCGCCGGAGAGCATCTTGATGAGGGTGCTCTTGCCCGCGCCGTTCTCACCGAGCAGCACGTGCACCTCGCCCCGGCGCAGGTCGAAGTCCACGCCGTCCAGCGCGACCACACCCGGGAAGGTCTTCCGTATGCCCTCGATGCGCAGCAACTCGTCCGCGTTGCTCACGTGTGGCTCCTGTTCTTGGCGGGGTGCTGCACAGCGGGGGCCTGTGCAGGGTCCGGCTCCGGGGAGGCCGGGTACGGCTCGCCGCACGAGCGGCGTACGACGAGCCGGGCGGGGAGGGTGACGGACTCCCCGGGCCGGCCCTCGATCCGGGCGACCAGGGCGCGCACGGCGGCACGCCCCAGCTCACCGGTCGGCTGGGCGATCGCCGTGACCGGCGGATCGGTGTGCACGAACCACGGGATGTCGTCGAAGGCGGCCAGCGCGATGTCGTCCGGCACGCGCACGCCTCGCGCGCGTACGGCGTCCAGCGCGCCGAGCGCCATCAGGTTGTCGGCCGCGAACACGACCTCGGGCGGCTCGGCCAGGTCGAGGAACCCCTCGGTGACCCGGCGCCCGCTCTCGGCCTGGAAGTCGCCCTGCCCTATGTAGGCGTCGGGGAGTTCGAGACCGTAGGCGCCGAGTGCCTCCCGGAAGGCCTCCACGCGCTCCCGGCCGGTCGTGGTCGCCGCCGGTCCCGCGATGATCGCGAGCCGCCGGTGCCCGAGCCCGTGCAGATGCGCCACGAGATCCCGTACGGCGGTCCGGCCGTCCGCCCGCACCACCGGCACGTCCACGCCCGGGATCCACCGGTCCACGAAGACCATGGGCGTCCCGGCCCGCACGGCGTCCAGCATCAGCGGCGAGCCGCCGTCCGTGGGGGAGACGAGCAGCCCGTCGATGCGCCGGTCCAGCAGGTTCCGTACGTGGTGGTCCTGGAGGTCGGGCCGCTCGTCGGCGTTGCCGATGATGACGCTGTAGCCGAGCGCGCGGGCCTCTTCCTCGACGGAGCGGGCCAGTTCGGTGAAGTAGGGGTTCAGGACGTCGCTGATGACCAGGCCGAGGGTGTGGGTCTTCTCGGTGCGCAGGGAGCGGGCGACGGCGTTCGGGCGGTAGCCCAGGGCCCCGACGGCGGCCAGCACGCGTGCGCGTGCGTCGGCGCTGACCGACGGGTGGTCGTTCAGGACGCGCGAGACCGTGGCGACGGAGACGCCGGCCTCGGCAGCGACGTCCTTGATGCTGGCCACCGCCGCTCCACCTCCTTGTGGATCAGTCGTGGGAGCGCCCGTGCGGGCACTCGGGTCACACATGGAATCGATTACATCGACGGGTGGATGGAATCGATTACACGCCGGTAAATCAAGACCCCCGGGGCACGTCGCAACCGGATCGTGATGTCGCGGGAGGCTCCCCGGCGGTTCAGGGTGGAAGGAGGAGGTCCGTTTCCAGGGCGAGCGGAGGAGCCATGACGGCGGCGACCCGGAACGACGTACCCGTCACCTTCGGCGGCGACGGTGTAGAGGTGCGCAACATGCCGATCGGGGGCGATATGTCGGTCAGCTACATCAGCCTGCCCCGGGGTACCGACATGGGCCCGGCCCTCAAGGGCCTGCCCGACGACGCGTGCCAGTGCCCTCACTGGGGCTATCTGCTGAAGGGCCGGATCAGGATGCGCACACCCTCCGGCGAGGAGGAGTACGAGGCGGGGCAGGCGTACTACTGGGCTCCGGGCCATGTGCCGCTCGCACTGGAGGACAGCGAGTTGGTGGAGTTCTCCCCGGCCGACGACTTCAAGCAGGTGATCGAGCACGTGGTGGCACAGTCCGGGTGAGACGAGAAGGGGAGTCGCCGAGGACCGATGAGTTCCGCCGGCCGGAGTGGTCCACCCCTCATCGACCACAGGAGGAGCCCCGTGCCTCAGCTACTGCGCGTGCAGAACTTCAACGTCTCCAGCGACGGATTCGGCGCCGGTGAGAACCAGAGCCTGGAACGGCCGTTCGGCCACGCCGATCCCGGCACGATGTTCGCGTGGGCCGGGGCGACGGCGAGCTGGCCGAACCGCACCGCCCCCGGCGGCAGCCGCGGCCTCGACGACTACCTCACGCGCGACTTCACCCACAACATCGGCGCCGAGATCATGGGCCGCAACAAGTTCGGTCCCCAGCGCGGCCCCTGGCAGGACCACGACTGGAAGGGCTGGTGGGGCGAGGAACCGCCGTTCCACACGCCGGTGTTCGTGATGACCCACCACGAGCGCCCCTCGTTCACCCTCTCCGACACCACGTTCCACTTCGTCGGCGGAGACCCGGCCGAGGTCCTCGCGCGGGCGCGGGAGGCGGCGCGGGGCAAGGACGTCCGCCTCGGCGGCGGGGCCGCCACCATCCGGGAGTTCCTCGACGCGGACCTGGTCGACACGCTGCATGTGGCGGTCTCGCCGGCCGTGAAGCTCGGATCCGGCTCACGGCTCTGGGAGTCGCCCGACGAGCTGTTGGACCGCTTCCACTGCGATGTGGTGCCGAGCCCGAGCGGGGTGACACACCACTTGTTCTGGAGGCGGTGAGGCGAGTGGAGCGTTCGGGACAACGGGGAGTCTGCCTGCCTGGGCTTTCGCGGTCAGGGACGGCCCGATCGCTCCACCTGCCCATGGTCGCCGCGCGCTGCTAGTCGCTCTCCTCGGCCGCGGCCTCCCGCACCCCGGTCAGAAAGCCCCTGATCGCGGCCAGTTCCCGCTCGTCGTACCCGCTCAACAGGCCCACCGCCCGGTCGATCAGGGGGCCGAAGTGCTGTCGGCCGAGGGCGATCGCGTGCTCGTCCACCTCGATGGTGACCTTGCGACGGTCCCGCTCGCCGCGCGCCCGCCTCACATGCCCGGCTCGCTCAAGGCGGTCGACCAGTGCCGTGGTCCCCGCCGAGTTCAGACCGAGCGCGGCACCGAGTCGCCCCGCCGTGGTCTCCTCGCCCGCGCGGTAGGCGTCCATCAGGACGATCAGCGCCCGCACATCGGTGGGATGCATGCCGTTGCGCTGGGCGAACCGGGCGCTGTGCCGCCCCAGGTCGACGGCCACAGCGCGCAACAGATGGACGATCTCCATCTCCTCGTACCTCTGGTCGGGCACCCGCAGCCTCCGACTATCATCTCGCTCAACAAGTATCTCACTGAGCGAGATAATAAGGGGGTCCCGGCTCATGAGCGCTCGCGATACGTACGACATCGACGGCTTCCTCGCCGCCTACGACAAGGTCATGGCCAAGTGGCCGACATCGCGTGAGGCCGTGACCGTGCCCACGCTCTTCGGTGAGACGCACGTGAACATCTGCGGTCCGGCGGACGGCCCTCCCCTCCTCCTGCTGCCGGGAGGCGGAAGCCCGACCTCCGCCTCCTGGTACCGCCAGGCCGCCGAACTCTCCCGCGTCCACCGGCTGTACGCCGTCGACCTGATCGGCGCCCCGGGCCGCAGTACACCGGCCCCCGGTCGCCACCCCCGTACGACCGCCGACCTGGTGTCCTGGCTGGACGCACTCCTCAAGGGCCTCGGCCTCGCGGAGACCGACCTGGGCGGGCACTCGTACGGCGCCTGGATCGCGCTGCAGTACGCCCTGCGCGCGCCCCACCGGGTGCGCCATCTGGTCCTCCTGGACCCGATCCTGTGCTTCGCCAAGCTGAAGTCGGCCTACGGATGGCACGCGGTGCGGATGGCGCTGCGGCCCACGCCCCGCCGGGTCCGGACCTTCCTGGAATGGGAGACCGGGGGCGCCCCCCTCGACCCCGACTGGCTCGCCCTCCAGGAGGCGGCCGTGGGCTTCCCCTCCGTGCGGCCGGTCCTCGGACCACGCCCGAAGTCGGGCGCGCTGCGCGCCCTGGACCTGCCGGTCCTCGTGCTCCTCGCCGAGAACACCCGGACCCACAACCCGTCCAAGGTGGCCGCCCGCGCCGGGAAACTGCTGCCACGCGCCACGACGGCCACACTGCCGAACGTCTCCCACCACGCCCTGCCGCACGCCGCCCCGGCCGAAGCGAGCCGCCGCATCACCGACTTCCTGACCGGCCCCGCCGGCTGAACCCGGCTGATCACCTCCCAAGTCATGGTCTTTCGCGCGGGCAGAGGCGTGCCCCTCTGCTCTCCGCGACCCGCTTGACGTCCCGCAGGGACTCGGTGAGCCGCCGGGCCAGGTAGTGCAGTTCCGCACTCGTCACCCGGCGTTCCGCGAGGAGTTCGTCGGCATGGCCGAGGAGATCGCCCGCCATACCGAGCTGTACGTCTTCGATGTCGTCGGCGAGACGGGAGACGTAGCCGGTCCCGTCGCCGACGAGGTAGCACGGCCTGCCCTCAGGACTCGTCCATGGCAGCAGTCGCCCTTGCGCTGCGCTGGTCATACGCCGGCCTCCGCCATCAGGTAGGGGCGGACCTGGCAGTACGGGCACGGGGCTGGTGCCGGTGATCGCCGTCGCCGCCCGCGAGGCGGGAGCAGGAAGCGGAGGATCGGCTCAAGGAGCCGGGCGATTCGGTCTGTCATGTCTGTCGGCCTGCCTTCTCACCTGCGGTGACTGCGGTCTGTGGTGAATCACTCACAGAGTGGGGCCGGCCCTCGCTACGCTGCCAGGGGTCGGAGCTTGACATCGCGCTTGTCAAGAGTAGGAGTTGGCCGCATGGACGAACGCCGCGCACTTCGAACGCCGCGTCAGAAGTACGGAGAGGAACTGCGGCTGCGGCGGACAGCAGTCGGCCTCACGCAGGAGGAACTGGGCGACCAGGTCGTGTGCTCTCCCACGCTGATCAGCCACTTCGAGGCCGGCAGGCGCCTGCCGAAGCCGGATGACGCGTTGCGGATCGACCGGGCGCTGGGGACGGACGGGTTCTTCGCGCGGTGGCTGGAGGATCTGGAGTCGAAGTACACCGATCACTTCGCCGCCGTAGCCGAGCTTGAGCAACTGGCTCTGCTGATCCAACAGTTCGCGCTCTCGCTGGTCCCCGGGGTGCTGCAGACCGACGACTACGCCCGCGCTCTGTTCCGTGCGTACCGGCCGAATCACACGCCCGAGGAACTTGACGAGCTCGTTGTCATCCGAACAAAGCGGCGCCGAATCCTCGACGGGCCGGCACAGCCCGTGGTCTGGACACTGCTTGACGAGGCGGTTCTTCGACGTTGCGTGGGCGGTCCGCAGGTCATGGCGGAACAGCTGCACAGGATCGCGGACATGGCCGAGTCGGGACGGCTGCGTGTGCACGTCCTTCCCTACGGCGTGGGAGCGCACGCGCTCATGCAGAGTCTGCTCACGCTCATGACATTCGAGGACTCGGCCCCGGTGGCCTACGTCGAGGGCTTCCAGACCGGGAACTTGATGGACGATCCTGCCCTGGTGACCGCCTGTCAGACCGCTTACGCTCTGGCCCTGAGCGACTCGTTGTCGCAGCAGCAGTCACTGTCCCTAGTCAGGGCGGCAGCGGAGGAACACGCGAATGGTCACCAGTGAGCGAACCCTCACCGGGTGGTACAAGTCCAGCTACAGCGGCGGCGACCAAGGCGAATGCCTGGAAGTCGCTCACGGCCACCCCGACATCCCCGTCCGAGACAGCAAAACCACCCACGGCCCCACCCTGAGCTTCTCGGCAACCGGCTGGACCGCCTTCGTCACCGCCCTCAAGGACGGCCACCTCACCGACGCAAGCTGTAGCTGACCAACGACGCCCCCACCACCGACCCGAACGCCGGCAGCAGAAACTGTGCGAAGGCCTCCCAGCCCCACACGATCCCCGCGCACGCCGCCGTGATGTTAATGGCCAGAGACATGATCCACAGGGCGACGCTCTGGGCCTGGGGTGACATCGTTCCTCGTCGTCATTCGGTCCGGGGGGAATTCACTGGGCGGGTCGGAATCAACCCGGCCCCGGGCTCGGAAGGGGGCGGAATTCAGGCGCGGGTGTCCGGTCCGGCGGGGGAGAGCCGGGGGTGTTCTCCCCCGGCGCGGAAGGTCCGGGAGCCACGATCGCGTGCTCCCCGGAAATCGCCGGAGCCATCATGAGCAGCGTCAACGTGCTGACGGCGCACAGGCCGACGAGAAGGGCTCCTGCGGAGTGCGCGCGCCGAAGGGCGTTCGGGCCTGGGGGACGCATCGGCATCACGGTCGCTCCGGAATCGAATCCGCCCCCCTTTGATGAACTCCTGGATCCTCCCACGGGTAAGGAGATCAAAAGGGGCGACACTGATGCTTGAACTGTAAAGCTTCGGGCTTTCATGTGAATCCAGCGTGAAATGTGAGAGCCCGGCCGCATACTGATCGGTCGCTTTATCCGAGGGCGTTGTCCTACCCAGGCGGTACGGTCCCAGCATGACCGATCAGGGCGAGCGCCGACTGGCCACGCTGGAAGGCGTACTCGAGCGCATCACGTACGCCAACGAGGAGAACGGCTACACGGTCGCCCGGGTCGACACCGGCAGAGGCGGCGCCGACCTGCTCACGGTCGTCGGCGCGCTGCTCGGCGCGCAGGTCGGCGAGTCCCTGCGTATGGAAGGGCGTTGGGGGTCGCACCAGCAGTACGGCAAGCAGTTCCACGTGGAGAACTACACGACCGTCCTGCCGGCCACCGTCCAGGGCATCCGCCGCTACCTCGGCTCGGGTCTGGTCAAGGGCATCGGCCCGGTCTTCGCCGACCGGATCACCCAGCACTTCGGGCTGGACACCCTCCAGATCATCGAGGAGGAGCCCAAGCGGCTGATCGAGGTCCCGGGCCTCGGCCCCAAGCGGACCAAGAAGATCGCCGACGCCTGGGAGGAGCAGAAGGCCATCAAGGAGGTCATGCTCTTCCTCCAGACCGTCGAGGTGTCCACCTCCATCGCCGTGCGCATCTACAAGAAGTACGGTGACGCCTCGATCGGGGTCGTGAAGAACCAGCCGTACCGCCTCGCCTCCGACGTCTGGGGCATCGGCTTCCTCACCGCCGACAAGATCGCCCAGTCCGTCGGCATCCCGCACGACAGCCCGGAGCGCGTCAAGGCGGGCCTGCAGTACGCGCTGTCGCAGTCCACCGACCAGGGCCACTGCTTCCTCCCGGAGGAGCAGCTGATCAAGGACGCGGTCAAACTCCTCCAGGTCGACACGGGCCTGGTCATCGAGTGCCTCGCGGAACTCGCCGAACCCCCGGAGGACGGCGAAGACCCCGGCGTCGTACGGGAGAAGGTCCCGGGACCCGACGGCGGTGAACCCGTCACCGCCATCTACCTCGTGCCCTTCCACCGCGCCGAACTCTCCCTCGCCGCCCAGCTGCTGCGCCTCCTGCGCACCGAGGAGGACCGGATGCCGGGCTTCCGTACGGTGGCCTGGGACAAGGCCCTCACCTGGCTCAAGGGGCGCACGGGTACCGACCTCGCCCCGGAGCAGGAGGCCGCCGTCAAGCTGGCGCTGACCGAGAAGGTCGCCGTCCTCACCGGCGGCCCCGGCTGCGGCAAGTCCTTCACGGTCCGCTCGATCGTGGAGCTGGCCCGCGCCAGGAAGGCGAAGGTCGTGCTCGCCGCCCCGACCGGCCGGGCCGCGAAGCGCCTGTCCGAGCTCACCGGCGCCGAGGCCTCCACGGTCCACCGCCTGCTGGAGCTGAAGCCCGGCGGTGACGCGGCCTACGACCGGGACCGTCCGCTCGACGCCGACCTGGTGGTGGTCGACGAGGCGTCCATGCTGGACCTGCTGCTCGCCAACAAGCTCGTGAAGGCCGTGCCCCCGGGAGCGCATCTGCTGTTCGTCGGCGACGTGGACCAGTTGCCGAGTGTGGGCGCGGGGGAGGTGCTGCGGGATCTGCTCGCCGACGGAGGGCCGATCCCCGCCGTCCGCCTGACCCGGGTCTTCCGGCAGGCCCAGCAGTCGGGCGTGGTGACGAACGCCCACCGGATCAACGCCGGCCAACCCCCGGTCACCGACGGCATGAAGGACTTCTTCCTCTTCGTCGAGGACGACACGGAGGCCGCCGGGCGGCTCACCGTGGACGTGGCGGCGCGTCGTATCCCCGCCAAGTTCGGGCTGGACCCGCGCCGGGACGTCCAAGTGCTCGCCCCCATGCACCGGGGCCCGGCGGGCGCGGGCACCCTGAACGGACTGCTCCAGCAGGCCGTCACCCCCGGCCGCCCCGACACGGCCGAGAAGCGGTTCGGCGGCCGGGTCTTCCGGATCGGGGACAAGGTCACGCAGATTCGCAACAATTACGAGAAGGGCGAGAACGGCGTCTTCAACGGCACCGTCGGCGTGGTGACCTCGCTCGACCCGGTCGAGCAGCGGCTGACCGTGCTGACGGACGAGGACGAGGAGGTTCCGTACGACTTCGACGAGCTCGACGAGCTGGCTCACGCCTACGCCGTGACGATCCACCGCTCCCAGGGCAGCGAGTACCCGGCGGTCGTCATCCCGGTGACCACGGGCGCCTGGATGATGCTCCAGCGGAACCTGCTCTACACGGCGGTCACCCGGGCCAAACAGCTGGTCGTCCTCATCGGTTCGCGCAAGGCGATCGGCCAGGCGGTGCGCACGGTGTCGGCCGGCCGGCGGTGCACGGCACTCGATTTCCGGCTCGGATCGCACGGATCGCAAAAAAATGATCGATCAAATGAGTCGTGAAGGTCACAGAGGCTTCCGGATGGGGAACACAGGGGGCAGGATGAGCAAGTTGGCGGCACTCAGTGCCGTCAATAGGCCCGATGGTCGACCCCGAGTGCACTCTCCTGAGCCAAGTGGGGGATGGTAGAAGCAGTCAGGGCAACCTCGAAGATGAGGCACAACGTCGGTGAGGGAAGACGTGAGCGACAACTCTGTAGTACTGCGGTACGGCGACGGCGAGTACACCTACCCGGTGATCGACAGCACCGTCGGGGACAAGGGCTTCGACATCGGGAAGCTCCGCGCCCAGACCGGTCTGGTGACACTGGACAGCGGTTACGGCAACACCGCCGCGTACAAATCCGCCATTACCTACCTGGACGGCGAATCGGGCATTCTGCGGTACCGCGGCTACCCGATCGAGCAGCTGGCCGAGCGCTCCACCTTCCTGGAGGTCGCCTACCTGCTGATCAACGGCGAGCTGCCGACCGTCGACGAGCTCTCGACGTTCAAGAACGACATCACGCAGCACACCCTGCTGCACGAGGACGTCAAGAACTTCTACAAGGGCTTCCCGCGTGACGCCCACCCGATGGCCATGCTGTCCTCGGTCGTCTCGGCGCTGTCCACGTTCTACCAGGACAGCCACAACCCGTTCGACGAGCGCCAGCGCAACCTCTCCACGATCCGGCTGCTCGCCAAGCTCCCGACGATCGCGGCGTACGCGTACAAGAAGTCGATCGGTCACCCGTTCGTCTACCCGCGCAACGACCTCGGCTACGTCGAGAACTTCCTCCGCATGACCTTCTCGGTCCCGGCGCAGGAGTACGACCTGGACCCGGTCGTGGTCTCGGCGCTCGACAAGCTGCTGATTCTGCACGCGGACCACGAGCAGAACTGTTCGACCTCCACGGTCCGCCTGGTCGGCTCCTCGCAGGCGAACATGTTCGCCTCGATCTCCGCCGGCATCAACGCGCTGTGGGGCCCGCTGCACGGCGGCGCCAACCAGTCGGTGCTGGAGATGCTGGAGGGCATCCGCGACTCCGGCGGCGATGTCGACACCTTCATCCGCAAGGTGAAGAACAAGGAGGACGGCGTCCGCCTGATGGGCTTCGGCCACCGGGTCTACAAGAACTTCGACCCGCGCGCCAAGATCATCAAGGCCGCCGCGCACGACGTGCTGTCCGCGCTCGGCAAGTCCGACGAGCTGCTGGACATCGCGCTGAAGCTGGAAGAGCACGCGCTCTCCGACGACTACTTCGTCTCGCGCAGCCTCTACCCGAACGTCGACTTCTACACCGGCCTGATCTACCGGGCCATGGGCTTCCCGACCGAGATGTTCACGGTCCTGTTCGCCCTCGGCCGGCTGCCGGGCTGGATCGCCCAGTGGCACGAGATGATCAAGGAGCCGGGTTCCCGCATCGGCCGCCCGCGCCAGATCTACACGGGCGTGGTCGAGCGCGACTTCGTTCCCGTCGAGGGCCGCTGAGGCGCAGCGCGTACCGCAGGAGCCCCCGCATCCGGCAGTCGGATGCGGGGGCTCTCGCGCATCCCCTGCGGGGGGCGATCTCTTACGTGATCTCTTACGTGATTTCTTACGCAATGAAGAAGGCGCCCCGGAACGTCGGTCCCCCCACGGGCCGACGGCCAGGGCGCCTTCCCAGTCCCGGTGCGGATTCCCCCCACGGGATCCGGCCGGGCGTCTGTGAGGACAGCGCCTGAATCGCTGTGAGCACAACGAGCAAAACTCGTCGTACCTCTGTCGTGTGCGATCTGCCGGGACAGCGCACGTCCGGGAGGGCCGCTCAAAGCTTCCCGGTGTGCGTGCCCCGGCAACGCATCTCTGGAGAAGTCCCCCAAGACATCTCCAGATGTCAGGTCACGCCCCCCAAGACGCTCCCTGACATCGTCAACTTAGACCTTCGAACCCCTTCGATGGTTACGTTCACATCACTGTGATCTGCGTCTCTTGCATATGTCCGTTAGCTACGCAAGAGCCCGGAAATGCCGTCCGGGACTCAAGCGTAAGGATGATGCGCGAGCCTTGTGAAGAGCTTATGTGAGCCGGGCCCGGGACTCCAGAGGGGCTCATATCAGGTTCGCCGCGAACTTAGGGCGAATTCAGGGGACTTCACCGGAATGTCCGGAGTCGCAGACTGTTCGTGACGACGAAGACCGACGAGAAGGCCATCGCGGCCCCCGCGATCATCGGGTTCAGCAGTCCCGCGGCGGCCAGTGGCAGCGCGGCCACGTTGTAGCCGAAGGCCCACACGAGATTGCCCTTGATCGTGGCCAGCGTCCGGCGCGACAGCCGGATCGCGTCCGCGGCCACCCGCAGGTCGCCGCGCACCAGCGTCAGATCGCCCGCCTCGATCGCCGCGTCCGTACCCGTGCCCATGGCCAGGCCCAGATCGGCGGTGGCGAGCGCGGCCGCGTCGTTGACGCCGTCGCCCACCATGGCGACGACCCGCCCCTCGGCCCGCAGTCGCCGTACGGCGTCGACCTTGTCCTCGGGCAGGACCTCCGCGACCACCTGGTCGATCCCCACGGCCTTCGCCACCGTCTCGGCCACGGCCCGGTTGTCCCCGGTCAGCAGCACCGGCGTGAGCCCCAGCGCGCGCAGCTCGCGCACCGCCTCGGCGCTGGTCTCCTTGACCGCGTCCGCCACGGCCAGCACGGCCCGCGCCGTCCCGTCCCAGCCCGCCAGGACGGCCGTACGCCCGGCCCGCTCGGCCTCGTCCCGCGCGCGGGCCAGCTCCGGCGGTACGTCGTCGAAGAGCCGCCCCACGGCGACCTCACGGCCCTCCACACGCCCGTGTACGCCCCGCCCGGGGACGCTCCGGAACCCCTCGACCTCCGGGAGCCGTCCGGCCCTCTCCTCGGCGCCCAGCGCGATCGCCCGCGCGACGGGGTGCTCGGAGGCGTGCTCGACGGCGCCCGCGAGCCGCAGCACCTCCTTCTCGTCGGCGCCCTCGGCGACGTACACCTCCTGGAGGGTCATCCGGCCCGTGGTGACCGTGCCGGTCTTGTCCAGGACGACCGTGTCGATCCGGCGCGTGGACTCCAGGACCTCCGGGCCCTTGATGAGGATGCCGAGCTGCGCGCCGCGGCCCGTGCCGACCATCAGCGCCGTCGGGGTGGCCAGGCCAAGCGCGCACGGGCACGCGATGATCAGCACGGCGACGGCGGCCGTGAAGGCGGCGACACCGTCGCCGGTCAGCCCGAGCCACGCCCCGGCCGTGGCGACGGCGATCAGCAGGACCACCGGCACGAAGATCCCGGAGATCCGGTCGGCGAGCCGCTGCACCTCGGCCTTGCCGTTCTGTGCCTCCTCCACCAGTTTCGCCATCCGCGCGAGCTGGGTGTCGGCGCCGACCCGGGTGGCCTCGACGACCAGCCGGCCGCCCGCGTTGACCGTGGCGCCGGTGACCGTGTCCCCGGGCGTCACGTCCACCGGGACCGACTCGCCGGTCAGCATCGAGGCGTCCACCGCGGACGCTCCCTCGACCACCGTGCCGTCGGTGGCGATCTTCTCGCCGGGCCGTACGACGAACCGGTCGCCGACCGCCAGCCGCCGCGCCGGGATCCGCACCTCGCGCCCGTCCCGCAGGACGGCCACGTCCTTGGCGCCCAGCTCCAGCAGCGCCCTGAGCGCGGCCCCGGCGCGGCGCTTGGAGCGGGCCTCCAGATAGCGGCCCAGCAGGATGAAGGCGGTGACGCCGGAGGCGACCTCCAGGTAGATCTGGGAGGCGCCGTCGCCGCGCGAGACCGTGAGCTCGAAGGGGTGCCGCATGCCCGGCATGCCCGCCTCGCCGAGGAACAGCGCCCACAGGGACCAGCCGAACGCGGCCAGGGTGCCGAGACAGACCAGTGTGTCCATGGTGGCGGCGCCGTGCCGGGCGTTCGTCCAGGCGGCCCGGTGGAAGGGCAGTCCGCCCCAGACGACGACCGGCGCGGCGAGGGTGAGCGACAGCCACTGCCAGTTGTCGAACTGGAGGGCCGGGATCATGGCCAGCAGGACGACGGGCGCGGCGAGGGCGGCCGAGACGGTGAGGCGGCGGCGCAGGGCCGACAGCTCGGGGTCCTCTTCGGCGGCGGCCTCCTCCTCGGGCGCGGGTGCGGGCTCCTCGGCGGTGTACCCGGTCTTCACCACGGTGGCGATCAGATCGGCGACCTCGGTACCCGCGGGGTAGCTGACCCTGGCCTTCTCCGTCGCGTAGTTCACCGTGGCCGTGACGCCGTCCATGCGGTTGAGCTTCTTCTCGACGCGGGCCGCGCAGGAGGCGCAGGTCATCCCGCCGATGAGCAGCTCGACCTCGGCGAGCGCCGGTTCGGGGTCCGGCGGCGCCTGGGCGGTGGTGCTGGTCATGTCCTTCACTCCAGGAGGTGGCGGGGGCGCCCGGAAAGCGGAACGGGCCGTACGGGCCGGGGCGGCGGCTGTACGGCCCGTACGTCGGTACGAGTGCCAGGTCTGGAGCGTCTCAGGCCCGGCGGGTCGGGTTTCGTACGGGCTCAGGCCCGGCCGGCCAGCTCGAAGCCGGCCTCGTCGACGGCGGCGCGTACGGCCTCGTCCTCGAGCGGGGCCGCGGAGACGACGGTGACCTCGCCGGTCTTGGCGACGGCCGTCACGGAACTGACGCCGGAGATCTCGGAGATCTCGCCGGAGACGGCGCCCTCGCAGTGTCCGCAGCTCATGCCGCTCACCTTGTAGACGGTGGTGACGGAGCCCGTGGTGTCGGTCTGGGCGGTCATGTCGTTACTCCTCGTCGAGGCATGTGGGGCTGTGGGGGCCCACGAGGGGCCCGCACACCTCCCCACTGTACCCCTAGGGGGTATCAGTACACGACGCCCTCGGCCAGGGGGCGCAGGTAGCGCAGCAGGACGTCCTTCAGCTCCTGGACGTACGCCTCCCGTTCGTCGCCCTCGTGGGCCAGGATCAGCTCCAGACCGGCCTTGTAGATGCCCACGCACATCTGGGCGGTGCGGGTGACGGCCGGGGCGGGCGCGTCGGGCACGAACGGGGCGAGGAGTGTCTCGACCCGGGTGACCAGCGTCGTGTGCAGCGCGTCGTGCTCCTCGGCGATGCGCCCCGGGATGTCGGGGCCGTGCATCAGCACGAAGAAGGCCGGGTGGAGGCAGTTGAACTCGATGAAGCGGTCGACGGTTCCGGTGATCGCCTCCTCGATCGGGGTCACCGCGGGGTCGATCGGGCTGAGGACCTCGTCGTAGGACTGCCGCATCTCGTGCATGAGCCGCCCGCCCAGCTCGATCGCGATCGCTTCCTTGTTCGGGAAGAACTGGTACAGCGTGCCCGGTGAGACGCCCGCCTCGCGGGCGATGGCGTTGGTGCTGGCGGCTGTGTAGCCGGTCGTGGCGAAGACCGTGGCAGCGGCTTCGAGCAGCTGGGTGATCCGGCGCTCGCCGCGGGCTTGGCGACGGCGCGGCCGGTCCTCGGCCGCCGCTGTCGTGGTCTCCGTCGCGGGTTTCTCGGTCTTCTCGGGCACGCGTTATCCCCAGGTCTCATCACGCGATTGACAAACACGAGTGGTCGCTCGCATTCTGGAGTCGGCAGAAATGCGAGCGAACTCTCGTGTTTGCCAGTCTATGGCAGCTCCGTGCTGTCAGGCTGCGCCTGGACACGGGTCACGGTGAAGGGGACACCGCACGATGACCGAAGTCAACACACCACCACGCGTCGGACGCTGGACCCGCTTCGTGACCGCCAGGCCCAGACTGTCGCTGCTGGTGGCACTGGTGATCACCGCGCTCGCGGTGCTGGCCGGCAGCGGCGTCGCCGACCGGCTCGGCGCCGGCGGCTGGGAGGATCCGGCCGCCGAGTCCACGCGTGCGACCAAGATCCTGGAGCGCGAGTTCCCCGGCTCCCAGCCCAACCTGCTGCTCCTGGTCGACGCGGGCGACGCCTCGGTCGACGACCCGGCCGTGGCCGCCCGGGCCAAGGGTCTCGCCGAGCGGCTGGCGAGCGAGCGGGGCGTCACCGGCATCGGCTCCTCCTGGCAGTCCGGCACCCCGGCCCTGCGCGCCGAGGACGGCCACGAGGCGCTCATAGCCGCCCGCATCACCGGTGACGAGAAGACCGCCGCCGAGACCCTGGAGCGCATCGCACCCCACTACCGCGGCGTGCACGGCCCGGTGGAGGTCACCGTCGGCGGCCCGGTCGCCGTGCGGCACGAGATGCAGACGATCATCCAGGAGGACCTGACCCGGGCCGAGCTCATCGCCCTGCCGGTGACGCTCGTGCTGCTGGTGATGGTCTTCGGCAGCGCGGTCGCGGCCCTGCTGCCGCTCGGCATCGGCATCGTCGCCATCCTCGGGACCAACGCGACCCTGCGCGGCCTCACCGAGCTCACCGACGTGTCCGTGTTCGCGATCAACCTCACCACGGCCCTCGGCCTCGGCCTCGCCGTCGACTACGCGCTGTTCATCGTCCGCCGCTTCCGCGAGGAACTGTCCACGGGCGCCGAGCCCTTGACGGCGATCGGCACGACCCTGCGCACCGCCGGCCGCACAGTGCTGTTCTCCGCCCTCACGGTCGCGGTGTCCCTGGCCGCGATGCTGGTCTTCCCGCAGTACTTCCTGCGGTCCTTCGCCTACGCCGGGATCGCCGTGGTGCTGCTGGCCGCGGCGGCCGCGCTGATCCTGCTCCCGGCGGCGCTGATCCTGCTCGGGCACCGGGTCAACGCCCTGGACCTGCGCCGTGTGTTCCGGCGCGGACACCGGCCGAAGTCCGCCGGGGAAGAGGGCAGAAGGTGGGCGCGTACGGCGACGCTCGTCATGCGCCGCGCCCCGTTCTTCGCCCTGGGCACCACAGCCGTCCTCGTCCTGCTGGGCCTGCCCTTCCTGGGCGTGAGGTTCGGCACCGCGGACGACCGCCAGCTGCCCTCGACCTCCGAGTCCCATGTCGTGCAGCAGCACATCCGGGAGGGGTTCCCCGGTAGCCCCGACGGCGGCCTCGAAGTGCTCGCCCAGGGCCGCGCGACCGAGGCGCAGTACGGCGCCTACAAGGAGCGGATCGCCGAACTGCCCGATGTACAGCGGGTCGACGGGCCGCTGGTCAAGGGCGACTCGGCGTACTTCACGGTGCTGCCGAAGGGCGAGGCGGTCGACGATCCGGCCCAGCGCCTGGTCGGTGAACTGCGTGAGCTCCGGGCCCCCTTCGACACCGAGGTGACCGGCATGGCGGCCGTCCTGGTCGACTCCAAGGACGCCATAGGGGAGCGCCTGCCGCTCGCGGCCGTCTTCATCACCATCGTCACCCTGCTCCTGGTCTTCCTCCTCACGGGCAGCGTGCTGATACCGATCCAGGCGGTCGTGCTCAACGCGCTCAGTCTGACGGCCATGTTCGGTGCGGTCGTCTGGGTCTTCCAGGACGGCCACCTGTCCGGCCTGCTCGGCTTCACCAGTCCCGGCTCCATAGAGACGACCCTGCCGGTCCTGATGTTCTGTGTGGCCTTCGGCCTGTCCATGGACTACGGAGTGTTCCTGCTCTCCCGCATCAAGGAGGAGTACGACCACACCGGCGACCACGACCAGGCCGTCCGGCACGGCCTGGCGCGCACGGGCGGGCTGATCACCGCGGCGGCGGTCATCCTGGCCGTGGTCATGGTCGCCATCGGCACCTCCCGGGTGACCAACACCAAGATGCTCGGCCTGGGCATCGCGCTGGCGGTCCTGATGGACGCGATGATCGTCCGCAGCCTCCTGGTCCCGGCGGTCATGCGCCTCACGGGCCGCGCGACCTGGTGGGCCCCTCGCCCGCTGCGACGCTTCCACGAGCGCTTCGGTCTGAGCGAGGGCGAACCGGAACGGGCGAAGGAGACCGAACAGGCCAGAGACAAGGTCGGAGCGTCGCATGCATGATCGCCCGGGAAGGTAGGAGCACCTCGGGATCCCGGACATGCGCGAACCGGACATGCGCGAACCGGGCGTGAACGAAAAGGCGGGTGGATCATGCGGGCCGTGGTGTTCGAGCGGTACGGGGAGACGGCCGAGGTGCGGGAGGTCGCCGATCCGGAGCCCGCGGAGCACGGCGTCGTCGTGCGGGTCGAGGCCACCGGCCTGTGCCGCAGCGACTGGCACGGCTGGCAGGGCCACGACCCGGACATCGCCCTGCCGCATGTGCCCGGGCATGAACTCGCCGGTGTCGTCGAGGCGGTGGGCGCCCGGGTGACCGGATGGCGGCCCGGCGACCGGGTCACCGTGCCGTTCATCTGCGCCTGCGGCACCTGCCCGTCCTGTGCGGCGGGCGACCATCAGGTGTGCGAGCGCCAGACCCAGCCCGGCTTCACGCACTGGGGTTCCTTCGCCCAGTACGTGGCGCTGGACCACGCCGACGTGAACCTCGTGGCGCTCCCCGGGGACATGTCCTTCGCGACGGCGGCCTCCCTCGGCTGCCGGTTCGCCACGGCGTACCGGGCGGTGGTGCGGCAGGGCCGCCTCGCGGCGGGGGAGTGGGTCGCGGTGCACGGCTGCGGCGGGGTCGGGCTCTCGGCGGTGATGATCGCGGCGGCGTCGGGAGCGCGGGTCGTGGCCGTCGACGTATCGGCCCGGGCACTGGACCTGGCGCGGAGGTTCGGGGCCGCGCGGTGCCTGGACGCGACAGCGGTGCCGGACACCGCGGCGGCGGTCCGCGACCTGACCGGCGGCGGCGCCCACCTCTCGCTCGACGCCCTCGGCTCACCCGCCACCTGCGCCGCCTCGGTGAACGGCCTGCGCCGCCGCGGCCGCCACGTCCAGGTCGGCCTGCTGCCCTCACCGACGGGCACGACACCCGTCCCGATGGCCCGCGCGATCGCCCTGGAGCTCGAACTCCTCGGCAGCCACGGCATGGCGGCGCACAGCTACCCGCCGATGCTGGAGCTGGTCCGCGGCGGTGTGCTGCGCCCCGATCTGCTGGTGACGTCCAGGATCACGCTGGACGAGGTCCCGGCCGCGCTGGCGGCGATGGGAACGGCGCCGGGAGCGGGGGCCACGGTCATCGAGCCGTGGAGCTGACGCCCCCGCCGAAGAACAGAAGACTGTGCCCCACGCGAGGGTGGGGCAGGGGGATCGGTGCGCGAGGCCGGTCAGTCGTCTCTTCGCCCCCGGTTGCCGGGCCTGGAGGCGACCCAGGCCCGGACCGTGTCGGCGTACCAGTAGGGCTTGCCGCTCTCGACATGGTCGGGCGGCGGCAGCAGACCGTGCTTGCGGTAGGACCGCACGGTGTCGGGCTGCACCCGGATGTGTGCCGCGATCTCCTTGTAGGACCAGAGCTTTCGTTCGGTCATGACATGCACCTCCCCGCGCGCACCACGGCGGGGGCCGGGGACGGCCGTCCGGGGGAGCCGGGCGCTGCGCTGGCGATCAACAAGCCTGTGGCCGGTCAACGACGCTCGGTGACACGGGGCAGGGCCTGTGTGCCGGGTGTGACGGAAGACCTGTGGACGCGTGACATGTGTGACAGGAAGGGGGCGTTTGTGACACAGCCGGAGCAAAGGCGCGCGCCGGATCGTCGGCGGGGTGCCTTGACGCGGCGCCGGGGCGTCGGCTCGTCCACGGTGCCTCAGTCGTCGAGCAGCCGCCATGTCGTGAGAGCGACACCGGCCCGCAACAGGCCCGCCGGCTCGGTGAGTTCGATGCCCAGGGTCTTCCCGATCTGTTCGAGCCGGCGGGCGACGCTGCTGTGGTGCAGGTGGAGCAGGTCGGCGGCCCGGCGCAGGGAGCCGGTGGCGCAGTAGGCGTCCAGGGTCTGCAGGTCGTCCGGGGCGTCGGCGAGGCGGGCGATCGCGGCCACGTCGGCGTTGTCCCGCAGGGCGTCCGGGGGTACTTGGGCGAGCAGGGCCAGCGCCCCCAGGCTGTCGTGGTCGACGACCGGCCGGCGCGGAGTGGTGAAGCGGAGGGCGGTGCGGGCCTGCTGCCAGGACCGGTCGGGGCTCTCGGCGGTGCCGATGCCCGCGCGGACACCGGCCGGGAACCGGGCCCGGTCCACCGTCGTGGCCAGGATGACACCCACGTCGGCGACCGGCGCCGCCTTCACCGGGCGGGACGGGCAGAGCAGAGCGCCGATGCGGTCGAGTGGAAGCGGCGACCGTACGGCGACGACGCGGACCGGCAGGTCGGCGGCGAAACCCAGAAGCCGTAACGCCCGGGCTCTGCCCGCCTCGTCGCAGTCGGAGCTGACGACCAGTTCGACGAGAGCGGGGTCGGCCATGGTGGTGCGGGCCGGTCCGTATCGCTCGACGACCGCCGCGGCGGCGAGGGCGAGCCGCTCCAGCAGTACCTCGTCGAGCGGCAGGGGAGTGCCGGGCCGCTCCAGCCACACCGTGCCGATCTCCTCCTCGTCGAGGGTGATCGGCACCGTGGTGGAAGCCGCTACGGGCGGGGCGGACACCTCCCGCCCCTCGGGCGAGACGCGGATGGCCCGCCCCGTGCCGTGCAACCGGATCCCGGCCGCGCACTCGGCCAGGCCCGCCGAGGCCCGGGCCAGCGCCGGGAGGTCCACGCGCCGGCGCATCAGGGTGTCGTAGAACGCGATGACGCGGATCGCGCCCTGGACGTGCGGGTCCAGTTGGGACAGCCGTTGGGCCAGTGCCTCCATGACAGGAGGATAGGTGCCCTCGCGTGGAGACGGCAGGCGCCGAGCGGCGCGCAACCGGGTGGGAATGCCCGACAGTTGGCGGATGATCCCGGGGCGGTCGGCCGTGAGGATGTCCGGCATGGATCCCGAACTCGAACCCTTCATCCCGATGCTCGCCGGCCCCGACCTGACCGACCTGGCCACCGCGCGCAAGAACTACGCCGAGCGTGCCGCAGCGGCGCCGGGGCCGGACACCACGGGCCTGGAGATCGAGGCCCGTACGGTGCCCGCCGATCCGGACGTGCCGGTGCGGATCTACCGCCCGGAGGGGGCGCGGGCCGCCCTCGTCTGGCTGCGCGGCGGCGCGTGGGTCATGGGCGATCTGGACGCCGACCGCCACTGGGCCGTCCGGATCGCGGCCGCCTCCGGCGTGGTGGTGATCTCGGTGGGCTACCGTCTGGCCCCCGAGCACCGGTTCCCGGCCGCCCTGGACGACGTCTGGGCCGTGCTCAACTGGACGGCCGAGCACGCGGCCGAACTCGGCATCGACCCGGACCGGATCGCCGTAGGGGGACACAGCGCCGGCGCGAACCTCGCGGCGGCGACGGCGCTGCGTGCGCGTGACGAGCAGGGGCCGCCGATCCGCTTCCAGCTGCTCAACGAGGCCATCCTCGACGACCGGCAGCAGTCGTGGTCGGCGCGGAACTTCACCGAGACGCCCTGGAACACCCGCGCCGTGGCCACCGCGGCGCTCGGGCACTACCTGGGCTCCACGCCCGCCACGCCCTACGCCGCACCGGCCCGGGCCACCGACCTGTCCGGCCTGCCCCCGGCCTATGTCGCCACCTCGGAGTTCGACCCGAACCGCGACGAGGGCATCGAGTACGCGGTGCGCCTGCTCCAGGCGGGCGTCCCGGTCGAGTTGCACCAGTGGCCCGGCACCTTCCACGGCTCCCAGGCGATCCTCTCCGCCGAGATCTCCCAGCGGCAGATCGCCGAACTCACCGCGGCCCTGCGCCGCGCCCTGGCCGAGTGAACCGAGTGAACCGAGTGGACCGAGTGAAAGGACATCCCTGACATGACCGTCACCCCGATCGATCTCTACGCCTCCTTCCTCCACCTCGACGAAGGCGGCCGGGTGCGCGCCGAGCAGCCTGTGTTCGACCCCGGGCGGGAGGGCTGGCAGGTGATGACCTTCCACGTGGAGACCGACGCCGATGTCCACGGCGACCACTGGGAGATCCACACCGCCGCGGACGAGGTCGTCTCGTGCCTCACCGGCGGGATACGCCTCTGCCTCCGCCCCGAGCGGCCGGAGGACGACGAGGAGGAGATCCGGCTGGCGGCAGGGACCGCGGTCATCGTGCCGCGAGGCCGCTGGCACCGGATCGCCCTGGACGCCCCCAGCGACATCATGTCCGTCACCCTGCCGCGCGGCAGTCGTCTGGAGAGGCGGACCGGCACCGAGGCCTGAACCCACGGAACCGTGGGACCCGGACCAGGGCGCGCGGAAAGCGCTGTCATGATCTGGTCCGAATGTCCGGACAAAACATTGACAGGGCTTCGCGAAGGGGGCTACAAAACCGGGGAGAGCCGACACCGAGGGGTATCCGATGGCGTACGACCTGATCACCATGGGGCGGATCGGAGTGGATCTGTATCCGCTCCAGACGGGCGTCCCGCTGCCGCAGGTCACGTCCTTCGGCAAGTTCCTCGGCGGCTCGGCGACGAACGTCGCGGTCGCCGCGGCCCGCCTGGGACGGCGGACCGCGGTGATCACGCGCACCGGCGACGACCCCTTCGGCACCTACCTCCACGAGGCCCTGAGGGACTTCGGCGTGGACGACCGCTGGGTCACCCCGGTACCCGGCCTGCCCACCCCGGTCACCTTCTGCGAGGTCTTCCCGCCGGACGACTTCCCGCTGTACTTCTACCGGCGGCCCAAGGCCCCCGACCTGGAGATCGACGCCCACGACCTCGACCTCGACGCCATCCGCGACGCCCGCGTCTTCTGGGTCACGGGCACGGGCCTGAGCGAGGAACCGAGCCGTACGGCGACCCTCGCGGCCCTCGCCCACCGGGCCAAGTCCGGCACGACGGTCTTCGACCTCGACTGGCGCCCCATGTTCTGGACCGACCCCGACGCGGCCCGCCCCTTCTACGCGGAGGCCCTGCGCCACACCACCGTCGCGGTCGGCAACCTCGACGAGGTGGAGGTCGCCACCGGCGTGCGCGAACCCCACGCCGCCGCCCGCGCCCTCCTCGACGCGGGCGTGGAACTGGCCGTCGTCAAGCAGGGCCCCAAGGGCGTCCTGGCCGTCAACCGCGCGGGCGAGAGCGCCGAGGTCCCGCCGCTGCCCGTGAACGTCCTCAACGGCCTGGGCGCCGGCGACGCCTTCGGCGGCTCCCTGGTCCACGGCCTGCTGGCCGGCTGGGACCTGGAGAAGACCATGCGGCACGCCAACGCCGCCGGGGCCATCGTCGCCTCCCGCCTGGAGTGCTCCTCCGCGATGCCCACCCCGGCCGAGATCGAGGCGGCCGTCACCGCGGGGGCCGTCAAGTGACCGTAGACGTCTCCGAACTCGTCCGCCTGCGCAGCCACCGCCCGGAGGCGATCGCCGAGGCCGCCGCCCGCCGCTCCCGCCGGCCCCTGCTGAACGACAACGGCCAGCTGATGATCGTCGCCGCCGACCACCCGGCCCGCGGCGCCCTCGGGGTCGGCGGCCGCAGCATGGCCATGGCCAACCGCGCCGACCTCCTCGAACGCCTCTGCCTGGCCCTGTCCCGCCCCGGCGTGGACGGCGTCCTCGCCACCGCCGACATCCTGGACGATCTGCTGCTGCTCGGCGCCCTCGACGGCAAGGTCGTCCTGGGCTCGATGAACCGCGGCGGCCTCCAGGGGGCGAGCTTCGAACTCGACGACCGCTTCACCGGCCATCGCCCGGAGGACATCGAGCGCCTCGGCTTCGACGCGGGCAAGCTGCTCCTGCGCATCGACTACGACGACCCGGGCTCCCTCACCACCCTGGAGTCCACCGCCCGGGCCGTCGACGCCATGGCCGCCCGCCGGCTGCCCGTCTTCGTCGAGCCCTTCATCTCCCGCCGCGACGAGACGGGCCGGCTGCGCAACGACCTCTCCGCCGAGGCCGTCACCAGGTCCATCGCCATCGCCTCGGGCCTGGGCGGCAGTTCGGCCTACACCTGGCTGAAGGTGCCGGTCACCGCGAACCCCGACGACATGGCCGAGGTCATGGCGGCCTCCACGCTGCCCGCCGTACTGCTCGGCGGGGAGGTGGGCGACGATCAGGACGGGGCGTACGAGAAGTGGCGCGGCGCCCTCCAACTGCCCACCGTGCGCGGGCTGGTGGTCGGCCGTTCCCTGCTGTACCCGGCGGACGGCGATGTGGCCGCCGCCGTGGACACCGCCGTAGGACTGCTGTGAGGGCCGCTTCATGACCAGTGAGCCGTACGTCCTCAAGGAGAACTCCCCCCTCCCGGGCGGGGAGAGTGTGTACGCGTGGGCCGCCGCCGGCTTCGCGTACGCGCCCCGTGACGCCCGGGCCCAGATCGCCTCCGGCGCGGGAGGCCGCTTTGCTTTGGCAGGAGCGAAGTGCGAGCGACAACTCCCCGCCCGCTACGGCCCCGCGCCGGAGGTCCCCCACACCAGGCGGGAGGGACGCCGATGACGACGAGGCTGACGGTCGCACAGGCGCTCGTGCGCTTCCTGGCCGCCCAGTACACCGAGCGTGACGGCGTACGGCAGCGGCTCATCGGCGCCACCTGGGGCATCTTCGGCCACGGCAACGTCGCCGGTGTCGGCCAGGCGCTGCTGGAGTACCCCGACGCGATGCCGTACCACCAGGGCCGCAACGAGCAGGCCATGGTGCACGCCGCGGTCGGCTACGCCCGGCAGTCCAACCGGCTGTCCACGCACGCGGTCACGACCTCCATCGGCCCGGGCGCCACCAACCTCGTCACCGGCGCCGCCCTCGCGACGATCAACCACCTGCCGGTGCTGCTCCTGCCCGGCGACGTGTTCGCGACCCGCCCCGCCGACCCGGTCCTGCAGCAGCTCGAAGTGCCGTACGCGGGCGACGTGTCGGTCAACGACTGCCTGCGCCCGGTGTCGAAGTACTTCGACCGGATCACCCGGCCGGAGGCCCTGATCCCCTCCGCCCTGAACGCGATACGCGTCCTCACCGACCCCGTCGAGACCGGCGCCGTCACCCTCGCGCTGCCCCAGGACGTCCAGGCCGAAGCCTACGACTGGCCCGAGGAGTTCTTCGCCGAGCGCGTCTGGACCGTACGGCGTCCCGGCGCCGACCCGACGGAACTCGCCGAGGCGGTACGGATCATCCGCGCGGCGAAAAGGCCCCTGGTCGTCGCGGGCGGCGGCGTCCACCACAGCCGCGCCGAGGCGGCACTCGCCGAGTTCGCCGGGACCACCGGCATCCCGGTCGCCTCCACCCAGGCAGGCAAGGGCTCCCTGCGCCACGACCACCCCCAGGACGTCGGCGGCGTCGGCCACACCGGCACGGCGACGGCCGACGAACTCGCCCGCACCGCCGACCTGGTGATCGGCGTCGGGACCAGGTACACCGACTTCACCACCGCCTCCGGCACCCTCTTCACCGGCGAGAACGTCCGGTTCCTCAACCTCAACATCGCCCCCTTCGACGGCCACAAGCTCGCCGGGCACCCCCTCGTCGCCGACGCCCGCAGCGGCCTGACGGAACTCACCGACGCGCTCCGCCCGCACGCGTACCGGGTCGCCGACTCCTACGCCACCGAGTACACCGAGGACAAGGAGCGCTGGGAGCAGCGCGTGGACGCCTGCTACGAGGTGGACGAACCGGACACCCGCCCCACCCAGCCCCAGGTCCTCGGCGCCCTCGACGAGCTCGCCGACGAGTCGGACATCCTCATCAACGCCGCCGGTTCCCTCCCCGGCGACCTGCACAAACTGTGGCGGACGCGCTCGTACGACCAGTACCACCTGGAGTACGGCTACTCCTGCATGGGCTACGAGATCCCGGCCGCGATCGGAGTGAGGCTGGCCGCCCCCGACCGGCCCGTGTGGGCGCTGGTCGGCGACGGCACGTATCTGATGATGCCGACCGAGATCGTCACGGCCGTGCAGGAGGGCATCGCGATCAAGGTCCTGATCATCCAGAACCACGGCTACGCGTCCATCGGCGGCCTGTCCGAGTCGGTCGGCGGCGAGCGGTTCGGCACCGCCTACCGCTTCCCGTCCGAGGACGGCACCTGCACCGGGTCGCCCCTGCCGGTGGACCTCGCCGCCAACGCGGCCAGCCTCGGCATGCGCGTACTGCGCGCGAAGACCGTACGGGACCTGCGCGAGGCACTCGCCGAGGCCCGGGCCGCCGACACTCCCACATGTGTCTACGTCGAGACCCAAACGGCAGACACAGTGTCGGGCGCGCCTCCCGCCCAGGCCTGGTGGGATGTACCTGTGGCCGAGACCGCGACACGACCGTCCGCGGTCAAGGCCCGTGAGCTGTACGAACGGCACGTCTCCACCCGACGCCGCCATCTGTGAAGGAGTTCCCGGCCATGACGAAGATCGTCAACCACTGGATCGGCGGCAAGACCGTCGAAGGCGCCTCGGGCACGCACGGGCCGGTGACCAACCCGGCGACCGGCGCGGTGACGACGAAGGTCGCGTTCGCCTCGGTGGACGAGGTGGACGCGGCGGTCGCCGCCGCCAAGGAGGCCTACGCCACCTGGGGCCAGTCCTCGCTGGCCCAGCGGACCTCGATCCTCTTCAAGTTCCGGGCGCTGCTGGACGCCAACCGGGACGCCATCGCCGAGCTGATCACCGCCGAGCACGGCAAGGTGCACAGTGATGCGCTCGGCGAGGTGGCCCGCGGCCTGGAGATCGTCGACCTGGCCTGCGGCATCAGCGTCCAGCTGAAGGGCGAGCTGTCCACGCAGGTCGCGAGCCGCGTGGACGTCTCGTCCATCCGCCAGCCGCTCGGGGTCGTCGCGGGCATCACGCCGTTCAACTTCCCGGCGATGGTGCCGATGTGGATGTTCCCCATCGCCATCGCGTGCGGCAACACGTTCGTGCTGAAGCCGTCCGAGAAGGACCCGTCGGCGTCCCTCAAGATCGCCGAACTGCTGGCGGAAGCCGGGCTGCCGGACGGCGTCTTCAACGTCGTGCACGGCGACAAGGTGGCCGTCGACCGCCTCCTGGAGCACCCGGACGTCAAGGCCGTCTCCTTCGTGGGCTCGACCCCGATCGCCCGCTACATCCACACCACGGCCTCGGCGAACGGCAAGCGCGTCCAGGCCCTGGGCGGCGCCAAGAACCACATGCTGGTGCTCCCGGACGCCGACCTGGACGCGGCGGCCGACGCCGCCGTGTCGGCCGCCTACGGCTCGGCGGGCGAGCGCTGCATGGCCATCTCCGCCGTCGTCGCGGTCGGCGCGATCGGCGACGAACTGGTGGAGAAGATCCGCGAGCGCGCCGAGAAGATCAAGATCGGCCCCGGCGACGACCCGACCTCCGAGATGGGCCCGCTCATCACCAAGGTCCACCGCGACAAGGTGGCGTCGTACGTCGAGGGCGCGGCGGCCGAGGGCGCCGAGGTGGTCCTGGACGGCACCGGCTACACGGTCGACGGCTTCGAGGACGGCCACTGGATCGGCATCTCGCTGCTCGACAAGGTGCCCACGTCGGCGAAGGCCTACCAGGACGAGATCTTCGGCCCGGTCCTGTGCGTGCTGCGCACCGAGACCTACGAGGAGGCCCTGGACCTCGTCAACGCCTCGCCGTTCGGCAACGGCACCGCGATCTTCACCCGGGACGGCGGCGCGGCCCGCCGCTTCCAGCTGGAGGTCGAGGCCGGCATGGTCGGCGTGAACGTCCCGATCCCGGTCCCCGTGGGCTACCACTCCTTCGGCGGCTGGAAGGACTCGCTCTTCGGCGACCACCACATCTACGGCAACGACGGCACGCACTTCTACACCCGCGGCAAGGTCGTCACCACCCGCTGGCCGGACCCGGCCGACGCCCCGGCGGGCGTGGACCTGGGCTTCCCGCGCAACCACTGAGGTCTTTTCTCCGGGGGGCGCCCTGAGGGGCGCCCTAAGGGGCGCGGGAACTGCGCGAACAACCCCAACGCACCCGCACCCGGCAGACCACAGGACCACCCGAGCTGCCCGCCGTACCGCACCCGCAGTACACCCACTTCAGCCTCAAGTCGACAACTGTTCGACAGGTTCACCCCGTACCGTTGACGCATGGATCTTCGACTGCCCGGACTGAACGGGCTGCTTCGGAGGCCCCGGAGGCTCCTCGCCGCCGGGGCCGCCGTCGTCGTGCTCGCGGGCGCGGGAACGTGGACGGCCGTCGCGAACGACGAGACGCCCCCGGTCCACCGCGAAGACCGGACCCTGGCCACCGGCGACGGCG
This sequence comes from Streptomyces sp. NPDC040589, assembly GCF_055594445.1. NCBI lineage: Bacteria > Bacillati > Actinomycetota > Actinomycetes > Kitasatosporales > Streptomycetaceae > Streptomyces > Streptomyces sp. NPDC040589. The sequence goes on from NZ_JBVIWP010000003.1 coordinate 351,667, forward strand.
TGCGCATCGACACGTCGTACTTCACCTCCGGCGGCGACGGCCGCCGCCCCGCCGTGCTGCTCGGCCACGGCTTCGGCGGCAGCAAGAACGACGTCCGGCAGCAGGCCGAGGGCCTCGCCAGAGACGGCTACGCGGTGCTGACCTGGTCGGCGCGCGGCTTCGGCAAGTCGAACGGGAAGATCGGTCTGAACGACCCGAAGGGCGAGGTCGCCGATGTCTCGAAGCTCATCGACTGGCTGGCGAAGCAGCCCCAGGTCGAGCTCGACAAGGCCGGAGATCCGCGCGTGGGCATGGCGGGCGGCTCCTACGGCGGAGCCATCGCGCTGCTGACGGCGGGCCACGACGACCGGGTCGACGCCATCGCCCCGGCGATCACGTACTGGAATCTCGCCGACGCGCTGTTCCCGAACGGCGTGTTCAAGAAGCTGTGGGCCGGCATCTTCGTCAACTCCGGCGGCGGCTGCGAGAAGTTCGAGCCCGCGCTGTGCCGGATGTACGAGCGGGTCGCCGAGTCGGGCAAGCCCGACGCCGAGGCGCGCAAGCTGCTGGAGGAGCGCTCGCCGTCCGCCGTGGGGAAGGACATCGACGTGCCGACCCTGCTGATGCAGGGCCAGTCGGACTCCCTCTTCCCGCTCGGCCAGGCCGACCAGGCCGCGAAGGCCATCCGCGCCAACGGCGCCCCTGTCGACGTCGACTGGATCGCGGGCGGCCACGACGGCGGCGACATGGAGACCGGCCGCGTCCAGGACCGTGTCACGACCTGGTTCGACCGCTACCTGAAGGACGACAAGGCCGCCGACACCGGCCCCGCCTTCCGCGTCACCCGCACCCTCGGCACGGGCTCCGGCGACGGCGAACCCCGCCTGACCGGCGTGACCTCGGACGGCTACCCCGGCCTGGAGGCCAAGCAGCGCTCCATCGCCCTGGCGGGCCGTGAGCAGACCTTCGACAACCCGCCCGGCGCCAGCCCGCCCGGCGTCTCCGCCCTGCCCGGCCTCGGCGGCGCCGGCGGCCTCAGCCAGCTCTCCACGCTCGGCATCGGCATCTCGCTGGACTTCCCCGGCCAGTTCGCCGCGTTCGAGTCGAAGCCCTTCAGCGAAGACGTCCAGATCACCGGCTCGCCCACGGCCACCGTCCACGTGAAGTCCACCAGCGACGACGCCGTGCTCTTCGCGAAGGTCTACGACGTCGGCCCGGGCGGCGGCTCCCAGCAGGTCCTGCCCTCCCAGCTCGTCACGCCCCTCAGGGTCGAGGGCGCCAAGGCCGGCAAGGACGTCACGATCACCCTCCCGGCGATCGACCACGAGATCGACGACGGCCACCGGCTGCGCCTGGTCCTCGCCTCGACGGACCTCGGCTATGCCTCCCCGGTCTCCCCGGCGACGTACACCGTCTCCCTCAAGGGCGATCTGAAGGTCCCCTCGGCCCTCGGCCAGCGCGACACCGAGGGCGGGCTGCCCGCCTGGGTGTGGTGGATGCCGATCGCCGGCGCCGTGATCGCCCTGGGCCTGATCATCACCGGCCGCCGCCGCACCGCGGCCCCCGCCCCGCCCGACCCCGAGATGGCCGAAGTCCCGCTCCAGATCACGGACCTGACCAAGCGGTACGCCAAGTCCTCCGACCGGTACGCCGTCAAGGACCTGTCCTTCCGCGTGGAGAAGGGCCAGGTGCTGGGCCTCCTCGGCCCCAACGGAGCGGGCAAGACGACCACCCTGCGCATGCTGATGGGCCTGATCAAGCCCGACGGCGGCGAGATCCGCGTCTTCGGCCACGCCATCAGCGCGGGCGCCCCGGTCCTCTCCCGGGTCGGCGCCTTCGTCGAGGGCGCGGGCTTCCTGCCGCACCTGTCCGGCCGCGAGAACCTGGAGCTGTACTGGCGCGCCACCGGCCGCCCCGCCGAGGACGCGCACATGGAGGAGGCCCTGGAGATCGCGGGCCTGGGCGACGCGCTCGCCCGCGCGGTGCGCACCTACTCCCAGGGCATGCGCCAGCGCCTCGCCATCGCCCAGGCCATGCTCGGCCTGCCGGACCTGCTCATCCTCGACGAACCGACCAACGGCCTGGACCCGCCCCAGATCCGCGAGATGCGCGAGGTGATGATCCGCTACGCCGCAGCCGGCCGTACGGTCATCGTCTCCAGCCACCTCCTCGCGGAGGTGGAGCAGACCTGCACCCACCTGGTCGTGATGGACCACGGACAGCTCGTCCAGGCGGGCCCCGTCGAGGACATCGTCGGCTCGGGCGACACCCTCCTGGTCGGCACGGCCACGCCGGTGGACGAGCCCGTCGTGGAGAAGGTCACCGCCCTGCCGGGCGTCGCCTCGGCCGTGCGTACCGACGAGGGCCTCCTGGTCCAGCTCGACGCCGACGGTTCCCCGCAGCGGCTGGTCGCCGAACTCGTACGTCTTGACGTGCCCGTGCGGTCGGTCGGCCCGCACCGCCGCCTGGAGGACGCCTTCCTCACCCTGATCGGAGCCGAAGCATGAGCAAGCTCGCCGAGCCGCCCGTCGAGGTCGCCGACGGCTACCGCGCGGGCCGCACCCTGCCCCTGCGGGTCGAGCTCGTCCGGCAGCTGAAGCGGCGCCGCACGATGGTCATGGGCGGCGTCCTGTTCGCCCTGCCGATCATCCTGCTGATCGCCTTCCAGGTCGGCGGCAACCCGGGCGGCAACAACAACCGGGTGAACCTCATGGACACGGCGACCGCGTCCGGGGCGAACTTCGCCGCGGTCAACCTCTTCTCCGCCGCCGGCTTCCTGCTCGTCATCCCCGTCGCCCTGTTCTGCGGCGACACGGTCGCCTCGGAGGCGAGCTGGTCCTCCCTGCGCTATCTGCTCGCGGCGCCCGTGCCCCGGGCCCGGCTGCTGTGGTCCAAGCTCGCCGTCGGACTCAGCCTGAGCCTCGCGGCGATGGTCCTGCTTCCGGTCGTCGCCCTCGCCGTCGGCACGGCGGCCTACGGCTGGGGCCCGCTCGAACTCCCCACCGGCGGCAGTCTGTCCACGGGCACGTCGGCCCAGCGCATCCTGATCGTCGTCGCCTACATCATGGTGTCCCAACTGGTCACCGCGGCCCTCGCGTTCTATCTGTCGACCCGGACGGACGCACCGCTCGGCGCGGTCGGCGGCGCGGTGTTCCTGACCATCATCGGCAGCGTCCTCGACGAGGTGACGGCCCTCGGCGACTGGCGCCACTTCCTGCCCGCGCACTGGCAGTACGCCTGGCTCGACGCCGTCCGGCCGCAGCTGGAGTGGTCGGACATGATCCAGGGCACGTCGATTTCCGTAACGTACGCGCTCGTGCTGTTCGCCCTGGCCTTCCGCGGTTTCGCCCGCAAGGACGTCGTCTCCTAGGTCAACGGAGGGTCTCCCACCGGTCTCGACGGGCGGTCTCCGTGGCCGCTTCGAGACGCTTCCGCAACGCCCCGTACCGCACGTTCTCACCCCCTGCGCCGTCACAGTCGCAAGAAGCCGACACCAACGGACCCAGGGGGCACGGACGATGAAGCGGCACCGGACACGAAACCTGTTGCTCGCGCTCACGGCGGCGAGCGGACTGCTACTCACCGCGTGCAGCGGAGGCGCCGACAGCAGCGGGGACAGCAAGGCGGCCGACCGCGACGGCTACAGCGCGCCCAGTCGGGGCGACGAACTCAGCGAACAGGAGGACGACCGCCGGGAGAACCCCCGCCACCTCTCCACCTTCGCCCTCGACGTCGACACCGCCTCCTACGACTACGCCCGCCGCGCTCTCGCCGACGGCCGGTTCCCCGACCCCTCGACGGTCCGCCCCGAGGAGTTCGTCAACAGCTTCCGCCAGGACTACGAACGCCCGGACGGCGACGGCTTCTCGGTCACCGTCGACGGCGCCCGCACCGACGACGAGGACTGGTCCCTGGTCCGCGTCGGCCTCGCCACCCGCTCCGCGGAACGCACCGGAGAACGCCCGCCCGCCGCCCTCACCTTCGTCATCGACGTCTCCGGCTCCATGGCCGAACCGGGCCGCCTGGACCTCGCCCAGGAGTCCCTCGCCGTGATGACGGACCGGCTGCGCGACGACGACTCGGTCGCGCTCGTCGCCTTCAGCGACGAGGCCGAGACCGTCCTGCCCATGACCCGCCTCGACGGCAACCGCGACGAGATCCACGACGCCATCGCCGAGCTGGAGATCCGGAACTCCACCAACCTCGGCGCGGGCGTCGAGACCGGCTACGAACAGGCCGTCGAGGGCCTGCGCGAGGGCGCCACCAACCGGGTCGTCCTCGTCTCCGACGCCCTCGCCAACACCGGCGACACCGACGCGGACGCCATCCTGGAGCGGATCTCCGGCGAACGCCGCGAGCACGGCATCACCCTCTTCGGCGTCGGCGTGGGCAGCGACTACGGCGACGCCCTCATGGAGAACCTCGCCGACAAGGGCGACGGCCACACCGTCTACGTGTCCGACCCCGGCGAGGCCCGCAAGGTCTTCTGCGAGCAACTACCGCGCCACATCGACCTCACCGCCCGCGACGCCAAGGCCCAGGTCGCCTTCGACCCCGAGACCGTCGAGGAGTTCCGCCTGATCGGCTACGACAACCGCCGCGTCGCCGACGAGGACTTCCGCGACGACCGGGTCGACGGCGGCGAGGTCGGCCCCGGCCACACCGTCACCGCCCTGTACGCCGTCCGTACCGAGCCCGGTGCCGAAGGCCATCTCGCCACCGCCACCGTCCGCTGGCTCGACCCGGGCACCCGCGACCCCCACGAGGAGTCCGGCGATCTCGAGACCGACGCCCTCCACGATTCTCTCCGTGAAGCCCCGAGCCGCTTCCAGGTCACCGCGGTGGCGGCCTACTTCGCCGACGCCCTGCGCTCGGGGGGCGACCGCGTCCCGGGAGCACCGGGCGGCTTCGGGGAACTCGCCGACCGTGCACGGGCGTTGGCCGACCGCACCGGGGACGGGGCGGTGGACGAACTCGCCGAGGCCATCGGACAGGCGGCCCGCAGGCGGGGCTGAGAAGTCTCTCGCCCTTGGGCCCGCACGGCGGGCCAACCGGGTGAACCTGCGGAACCAATCCTCCCGCGCCGGGTTGATGAGGCAGTAGAGCATGCGGCGCTGCGATCTTTCACCGCTGCCCCATTCTTCAAGCAGGAGGACAACTACATTGCGACAGACCCTGAGCAAGGGAGCGTTCGCGGCGGCCGCCGCCACCGGGATTCTGTCCCTGTACGGCAGCCCCGCCCTGGCTGACGCCGATGCGTCAGGAGTGGCGAAGGACTCCCCTGGTGTGCTCTCCGGGAACAGCGTGCAGGTTCCGGTCCACGTGCCGGTGAACCTGTGCGGCAACACGGTCAACGGACTCGCGGCGCTCAACAAGGCGATCGGCAACTCCTGCAAGAACACCTCGCACAAGCCGAAGCACCACGACGGGGGCGCGGGCGCGGACGCGTCGGCGGTCGTGAAGGGGTCCCCGGGCGTGCTCTCCGGGAACAACGTGCAGGCGCCGGTCGACCTGCCCTTGAACGCGTGCGGCAACTCCGTCGACGGAGCCGCGGCGCTCAACTCGACGTACGGCAACGACTGCGAGAACGAGTCGTCCGGCGGCGGCTACGGCCACGACCACGACACCCCGTCGACGGACGAGGAGAAGACGCCTCCGGTCAAGGAGGTCCCCGCCCCGGACGAGGACGAGCCGTCGAGCTCCACGCCGGACACCGAGGACTCTTCCATCACCGAGGGAGAGGAAGTGGAGGAGGGCACGCTGCCCCAGCTGGCCGAGACCGGCAGTGAGGCCCTGGCCGCCGCGTCGGCCGCCAGCGCCGCCCTGATCGTCGGCGGAGTGATGATGTACCGCCGCGGGCGCACCACCGCGTCCCGGTAGCCGCTCCCGGGTGCCGGACGCGATCCGTCCGGCACCCACCCCGCCCCACCCGCACCCCCCGTCGATCGCGATCCGGGGGGTGTCGGCCGTCCCGGCACCCTCATGCACCGGCCGCGGGTCCCCGCACAGGAAAACGGGCCGCTGACGGCTCCGTAGCCGTCAGCGGCCCTGGGCCACCGTGCGATGCGCCGTCAGCGGCGCACCGGCGAGGGCGTCTCGGTCCGGTTGCCGTCCACGGGCGCGGGGACGGTGCCGGCCGCAGGCATCGCACCGAGCCGGCGGCGTACGCCTCCGACGAGCGTCGACGCCGTGAAGGCCGCGCCCTGGACGAAGCGCATGGCCGGGCCGAAGCCCGAGGCCGTCACCAGGCCCGCGAGGAACAGGCCCGGGTGGGAGGACTCGAAGCTGTGCCCGACCAACGGGGAGCCGTCGGGCAGTGCCGCCAGCGTTCCGCGCAGCTCGGGGGCGAGCAGTCCGAGCCGGTCGCAGCGCGCCCGGAACCCCGTGGCGGCGATGACGTGTTCGGTCTCCAGGCTGCGCGGGGCGCCCGTACGGCTCACCGTGTCCAGCCGGACCCCGCCCGGCACCGCGGACGCCGCGGCCACCTCATGGCCCGGCAGCAGCTCCACCACACCCTCCACCCGGTCCCGCACCCACCACGCGCCCGCCGGTCCCAGCGCCGTGGTCGCGATGCGGGCCCGGGTCGGTTCCGGCAGCCGCCGGAACAGGCCCGGACGCTCCGCGTAGAACCAGTTCCGCCAGCCCGGGCCGAGCCCGCTGTGAGGGGAGCGCGCCGACTGCCACCAGGGGCGCTCCCAGGCCGGCGGCACGTCGTTCCACACCAGCTGTTCCGCCCGGGCCAGCACTCGCACGCGCGTGCCCTGTTCGGCGAGCAGCGCCGCCGTCTCCAGGGCCGCCTGACCGCCGCCGATCACCGTGACGTCCTTGCCGCGGAAGCGGTCGAGGTCGCTGTGGTGGCTGCTGTGCGTCACCAGCGCGGGGTGCAGTCCGCGCAGGGCCTGCGGTACCTCGACGAACGGCATCACACCGACCGCCAGGGCCACCGCCCGCGCGTGCACCTCCTCCCCGTCCTCGGCGATCGCCGTGAAGCCGCCGGGCCCGGCCGACACACGGGTCACCGTGCGCTCGTCCACCCCCGGTACGGCGTTGCGCGCGAACCACAGGCCGTACTGCGCGAACGCCTCGACCGGGATCGGCTTCGCGTGCCGTGCCGTCAGCCCCTGCTCGGCGCAGTAGACGTCCAGACGCCACCGCCCGGCCGGGTCGGAGAGGTTGGACGCCCACGGCTCCGACTTCAGGAACATGCCGCGGGGCATGTTGTCCCGCCAGGACGCCATGGGCCGGCCGAACACGCGCAGGTTCAGCCCGGCGGCCGCGGCGTGGGACGCGATCGACAGGCCGTACGGGCCTGCGCCCACCACCAGAAGGTCGTACACCATCAACTGCTCGCTTTCTCGTTGTCGGTCAGGGAGGGCGAGGCTGCCCGGGGGATCAGCCGCGGCGCCGGCTCCGCCACCGCCGGCGTCGTCGTGCCCAGCCGTTCACGCAGCCGGCGGGACACATGCCGGCACCACAGGGCCCACATGACCCGTCCGGGGGAGCGGTCGTCCCCGGCGTACCAGGCCAGTTCGCGTTCGCGTCCGCCCGGCGCCGCGCTCAGGGCGGCCAGCGGCGCGTAGTTCTCCACCACGAAGGTCCGCCCGGGCAGCGGGGACCCGTCCGGCAGCGGACAGCCCGTCATGTCCAGGTGCAGGGCCCGGACGACGTCGAGACCCGCGCTGTCCGCGAAGAGCCGGAACTGGGCGCCGGTGCGCGGGTTGAAGTCGAGCAGGTGGTAGCGGCCCGTCGTGCCGCAGCGGCGGAAGTCGAGGTCGAAGATGCCCCGGTAGCCCAGCGCGTCGACGAGCCGCTCGGCCAGCGCCTGCACCTGGGCGTTGGGCGTCCAGCAGCCCACCGCGGTCAGCCCCGCCCCGCGCGGCCAGGCCAGTTGCTTGCGGCCGGGACCGCCCGCGCGCACGGTCCCCGCGTGGTCGGCGTAGCCGTGGAAGAACCAGTCCCGGTCCGGCCCCGGCGCCAGATACGCCTGGAGCAGCAGCCGGCTGCCCGCCTCGCCGGTGCGCACGAACAGCTCCCGGGCCTGCTGCACGGACCGCACCAGCACCGTGCTGCGCAGCCCGCTGCCGGCGGGCAGCAGCCAGGGCCGGCTCCACTTCGCCACCACCGGCAGCCCGAGCCGCCGCATGGCGTCGGAGACCTCCGCGGGGCTGTCCGGGACCAGCGTCTCCGGGTACGGGACGTCGGTGGCCGCGCAGACGGCGGCCAGCTCCGCCTTGTCGGCGACGCGCTCCGCCAGGGCGTTCGGCATCGCCGGCAGCAGGTAGGCGGGCGCGAGTTCGTCCCGCATCCGGCTCACGGCGATCGCGGTCGCGTCGTCCATCGGGACCAGGACGGCGGGCCGCCCGATGTGGTCGGCCACGCGGCGCAGCACGGCGATGATGTCGTCCGGGGAGGCTCCCGGCGGTGGCGGGGAATGCATATGGCGTACGTATCGTGACGCGCCGACGGGACTTCCCGCGGAATCCGCGACGACGTGTACGTCCACGCCCGCCCTGCCGAGTGAACGCGCGGCCCCCAGCGTTCCGTGGTGAAAAGGGTTCCGGTCGATCCGCATTACTACAGCGGGGACGCGGGTGTCGAGCAGCGACACGAATTCTCTCTTTCTTTTCGTTCGGCTCACCCGCTCGGGCGAGCCCGGCACTCGAAAGCCGCAACGGCGGTGGCGTCACTGGCTTTTCTGTGACTGACTTCGTATGACTGCCCGTCAATAACAAAAGCCGAGGCAGCGGTCCGGACGAGAGCGAAAAAAGGAGCAGGCATGGCCCCACAGCAGAAGCGGGCCGGTGTCCGCCGGCTGGCCCTGGGGGCGGTGGCGGTCGCCGCGTCGGCCGCCCTGGCGTCCGGCTCTGTGGCCGGGGTGGGGGTGGCGCGAGCCGCCGAACCCCGGGCTCCGGCGCCGACCCCGCCGCCGCCCGTGGCCACGCCCTCGGCCCTCACGCCGCCGGCCGTCCCCGAGCCGTCGACGCCGACCCCGGCCGCCAGCACCCCGGCGGCGGGCGAGGAGGCCCCGGCCGTCGGTGTCTTCCTCAAGTCCGACGCCCGTGGCGTGGCCCGGATGCCGCTGTTCAGCCACTGGCTGGGCGGTACGGAGCTGCGCGCCGGCCACACCTATCTGCCGGGCCACCGCTGGCGCGACATCGAGGGTGCTCCCGGGTTCCTCGACGTATGGGCGCACTGGCGCAACAAGAAGGCCGACCGGATGCTCGTCCTCAACGTCCCCATGCAGGAACGCAACGAGGAGGGTGTCTCCGACAACGAGGTCCGGCGGCTGCTGCAACGGGGCGCCGCCGGGGAGTTCGATCACCACTTCCGTGTCCTCGCCGAACGGCTGGTGGAGCTGAAGGTGCCGGACACGGTCCTCGTGCTCGGCTGGGAAATGAACGGCACCACGTACACCCATCGCTGTGGGCCGGACCCGGAGGCCTGGAAGAAGTACTGGAACAGGATCGTCACCACCATGCGTTCCGTGCCGGGCCAGAATTTTCGGTTCGATTTCACGCCGAGCCGTGGCCGCGACGCCGTTCCCTGGACGAAATGCTATCCGGGGGACGACACCGTCGACATCATTGGCATGGATTCCTACGACCAACCGGCCGGGATGTCGTTCGAACAACAGGTGAAAGAGCCCTACGGGTTGCAGGACCATGTGGATTTCGCCAAGGCTCACGGCAAGCCCATTTCCTATCCGGAATGGGGGCTCTTCCGCAACGGTGACAATGCCGATTACATGCGGGACATGCTCGCCTGGATGGAGGAGCACAAGCCGCTCTACAACACGCTGACCGACTACTGCCCGCACGGTGTGTGGCAGTGCGGGGACAACCCGAAGTCGTCCCAGCTCTACCGGTCCGTCCTGTTCGGCCGTACCGACCAGGCGGCCCCGCCCCTCGAGCCCACGCCGAAGCCGACCCCGCCCGGCACACCGCCGCCCCCGGCGGACTGCACGCCGCTGGACCTCGGCAGCTGGGTGGAGGAGTGGCTCGGCGGGAAGCTCTGCCTGCGCTTCGACTGGTGGTAGTCCGGCTGGTCCGCTCAGACCCGCCGTCGTCACCGTTGTCCGCGGACATCGGCGGCGGCGGCCGGGCTCGGCACCGAGGGGGCCGGGGCGGGTTCGTCCTCCTGGCCGTTCCTCCGCGGTCGCGCCAGCAGGGCCAGGCCGCCCAGCAGACCGCCCGCGCTCGCACCGACCAGACCGGTCACCGCCGTTGACGTGGAGGTCGGCTCGCTCGGCTCCACAGCCCGCGAGAACTGCACGAGCCGCACGTGCGTGTTGCCCCGGGTGTCGTCCGCGTGCCGGGTCAGCGAGCGGGTGACCGCGTTGGCCATGTCGACGGCGAGGCCCGGGCGCGAGGAGGTGGCCGAGACGGCGACCATCGGCGCGTCCGGCGACGTCGCCGTGCGCACACTGCGCTGCAGGGTGCGCACCGGCACGCCCGCGTACACCTGCGCGTCCCCGAGCACCGCGAGCTGCGTGGCGACCCGGCCGTAGGCCTGGGCGAACCCTAGGGCGGCGTCCGGCGAGGCTTTCCCCGCGGGCACGGCGATGACGTAGCTGGTGGCGGTGTACGTCGCGGGGGTGAGCAGTCCGTACGAACCGCCGAGCAGGCCCCCGGCGAGGGTGCCGGCCGCGACCACGGACCACAGGGGAAGCTCCCTGAGGCGAGCCAGGGACAGGCGGCGCTGACGGATCGGAGTGTCGGTCATGAGGAGTTGGCTCCCGGAGAAGAGGGGGACGTCGAACTGGAGACCGCTGCCGCGTACACGTCCGTGAGACGGGCCGCGCAGTGGGTGATGCTGTAGTGCCGCGCGACCTCCGAGGCCGTGCGCGGCCGGGCACCGGCCGCCCGTACCTCGGCGATCGCGCGGGCGTATGCCTCAGGGCCGCCGCTCACCCGCCGGACACCGGTGGCTGCGGGCGGCCGCACGTCCTCGATGGCCGGGCAGGAGGCGTAGAGCACGGGCAGTCCTGCCGCCAGTGCCTCCACGGCCGCCAGGCCGAAGGCCTCTTCGGTGGACGGGGAGGCGAGCAGGTCCATCGCCGAGGTGAGCGAGGGCAGGTCGGGTCCTGGCGAACCGTCGGGCACGTAGGGACGTTCGCCGGTGAACACCACGCGCCCGGCCACACCGGCCTCCTGGGCCGTGCGGCGCAGGAGGGGCTCCTCGGGGCCGCCGCCCACCAGCAGCAGCCAGTGGTCCTTCGGGAGCAGCGTGAGCGCGCGGACGAGGACGTCGAACCGCTTCCCCCGGCTGAGCCGGCCGACGCCGCCGACGACCCACGCGTCCTCCGGCAGGCCGAGCTGGCGGCGGGTGCGCTCGCGCCGCTCCGCGTCGAAGCGGAACCGGTCCAGGTCGATGCCGTTCGGGACGACCTCGATGCGCGGCGCGGGCACGCCCCAGCGCTCCAGGCGGCCGGCCACCGTCGGGGAGACGGCGACCGTCGCGGAACCGAGCCGCTCGCTGGCGAGGTACAGCCCGCGCACCCCCGCCGTCAGCCTGCGGCCCTCCATCTGCGAGTCGCCCAGGGAGTGCTCGGTGGCGACGACCGCCCGGACCCCGGCCAAGCGTGCGGCGAACCGCCCGTAGACGCAGGCCCGGTACAGGTGCGTGTGCACCAGGTCGTAGCCGCCGGCGCGGATCAGCCGGACCAGGCGGGGCAGCGCGCCCAGGTCGCGGTTGCCGCCCATGCCGAGATGCGTGACGCGGACCCCGTCGGCGGTGAGGCCGTCGGCGACCGCCCCGGGGTTGGTGAGCGTCACGACGTCGCAGTCGACGGGCAGATGACGCAGCAGCAGCCGCAACTGCTGCTCGGCGCCGCCGACGCCGAGGCCGGTGATGATGTGCAGAGCCCTCATCTCACAGGCCTTCCACCGGGCGCCGGCGCAGCCGGTGCAGACGGTGCTTGAGGTGCAGACGCATGGCCGTGTCGTTCTGGCCCACGTGCACACGCGGCAGGGCGTGCGGACCGGTCAGCGGACCCGGATCGATGGCGCAGGCGTAGGTGTATCCCGCTTCCCGTACGGCCTCGACGGCGCGGGCGTCGACCGTCCCGTACGGATAGCAGAAGCCGTCGACCCAGGCGCCCGTCAGCTCCGTGAGCAGCGCCCGGCTCTCGCCGACCTCCGCCCTGAGGGTGAGGTTGTCCGCCCGGGTGAGGTCGACGTGCGTCAGCCCGTGCGAGCCGATCTCCACGCCCTCGGCGGCCGCGTGCCGGATGCCGTCCGCGGTCAGCAGCGGCTTGCGCGGGCCGAGCGGGTCCCAGGCGTTGTCGCCGCCGAGCCGCCCGGGCAGCACGAAGAGGGTCGCGCGGCAGTCGTAGCGGCGCAGCAGCGGCAGGGCCTCGGTGACGAAGTCGGCGTACCCGTCGTCGAAGGTGAGCCCGACCAGGCCCCGTGCCTCGCCCCGGGCGCGGGCGGCGAGCAGCTCGGCCACGGACACGCCCCGCAGCCCCCGGCGGCGCAGCCACGCCAGCTGCCGGTCGAGCCGCTCGGGCGTGACCGTGATGCGGTACGGGTCGTCCGAGCAGTCGCTCACCGAGTGGTACATGGCCACCCAGGGGACGGGGCCCTTGTGCGGGGCCGAGGGTCTGCCGGTGTCGAGGGAATCAACGGAAGCGGCCATGTGTGAGCCTTCGTGTGACGGCGCGTAGGGAGCGCAGAGCGGACGCGGGGCCCTGGGCACCGAGGGCCCAGGTGAGCGGGACGAAGACGAAGGTCACGGTCAGGAAGCCGGCCGCGAGGCCCGCCGCGGGGGAGTCCGGCAGGCTCGCGGCGAACGCCCCCGCGAGCGTGGCGACGACGGCCGCGCCCACCAGCCTGCTCAGCTCGGCCAGGACCTGCGGGACACGGACCGAGACGCTGTGCGGGCTGTCGCGACGCCCCGTGCGCAGCCCGGCGAGCAGCAGGGCGGCCGTGACGGTGATGCCGAGGGCGTTGGCGGCGGCGATCCCCGCCACGCCCCAGGAGTGCACGCTCGCGGCGCCGATGAAGGACGTCACGGCGATGCCCGCCGTCATCGCGCCCAGGGGATACCAACTGGGTCGGCCCGCCGAGAAGTAGGAGCGCACGAGGGCGCCCACCAGGGTCTGGCTCAGCAGTCCGAGGGCGTAGACGCGCATGACCTCCGCCGTCGCCGCGGTGTCGCTCGCGGTGAACGCGCCCCGCTGGAAGAGCAGTTCGATCATCTGCGGGGCGCAGGCGATCACCGCGCACATGCCCAGCAGCACCAGAGCGGCGGCGAGCGCCAGATCCCGCTCCACGCGGCTGCGGGCCCGTGCGGTGTCGCCGTCCGCGAGCGCCCGCGCCACCACCGGGAAGGTGACCGTGCACACCATTAGCGACAGCGTCATCGGGATCTGGGCGACCTTCTGCGCGTAGTTCAGGTGCGAGATGGCGCCGGCGGGCAGGCCGGAGGCGAGGAAGCGTTCGGCGAGGACCTGCGACTGGCGGCACAGCGCGAAGAGGAGGACGGCGGCGACCAGGGCGACCTGCATCGGCCGCTCCTCGACGACGGTCCCGGCCTTGGCGAAGGGCTGCGTACGCGAGGCCAGCCGCCGCCACAGCGCCGGCACCTGCACCGCCACCATCAGACAGCCGCCCGCCGCCACCCCGACCGCGGCGGAGCGCACGCCCCAGCCCTCGCCGAGGAGGAACATCGCGGCGATGATGCCGGTGTTGTAGGCGACGTAGATCGCCGCGGGCGCGAGGAAACAGCGGTGGGCCCGCAGGGCGGCGCTGCAGTACCCGGCGAGCCCGAAGGCCAGCACGCAGGTCGCCGTGATCCGGGTGCAGTCGACGGCGAGCCGCGGGTCGGGCAGGCCGGGTGCCAGGGCCTGGACCAGATAGGGAGCGGTGCCGGCGACCAGCGCGGCCACCGCGGTCAGGGCGAGGCAGAGCCGGGGCAGGGTGGCGCCGACCAGGGCGCGGACCGGGTCGCCCGGGGCGCCCCGGGCGCGGCGGGCCAGCGCCATGCTGAACGCCGGGATCAGCGCGATCGCCAGCCCGTCCTCGATGAGCAGCGTGGCGGCGAACTCCGGCACGGTCCAGGCGACCAGAAAGGCGTCCGTGTCGCTCCCGGCGCCGAACAGCCGCGCCAGCGACTGGTCGCGCACCAGGCCGAGCAGCGAGCCGGCGATGGACAGCGACGCCGTCACCAGCGCGGCCCTGGCCAGGAAGCTTCCGGAGGCCTGCGCCGACGCCGAGGCGGCCGGGTCGGCACCGTCCCCGGCCTTGACGGCGGCACGCGCCGGGGGCACGGTCGTCGCGCCGTCCGTCTCGGGACCGGGGGTATGCGAAGGCACCACCGTCATCGCGCCATGGCCTCCTCGGCCCGCTCGCGCACCCCGGCCCGGGGCAGGTCCGCGAGGTCCGCCCGCGCTTCGCCGGCCAGCGCCCACCACGCCACGAGCCCCAAGCCCACGGCGATCAGCACGGTCGAGGGACCGCCGATGTCTCCGTACACGAAGTCGGTCAGCAGCCACACCAGCAGTCCGCAGGCGACGAGCCCGCAGTCGAGGCCCGGGCCGCGGTCGCGGACGCGCAGCAGCCGCCGCACCCCGCACACCAGCAGCGCCAGCCAGCTCCCGGCGAGCGCGAGCAGCCCGATCAGGCCCTGCTCGCTCAGCACCAGCAGGTACATGTTGTGCGGCGACAGCAGCGGCTGCCGCTGGTACGCCACTCCCGCGCCGTCGGTCTCGCTGCCCGACGACAGCGCCAGCGTGGCGTGCCCGTCCCGGTACTCGGGAAAGCCCTTCAGCCCGACGCCGGTCAGCGGGTGCCCGCGCCAGATGTCCGTGGCGGACGCCCACAGGGTGTACCGGTCGACGACGGACTGGTCGGGAGTGTCGGCGACCTGGGCGATGCTGTCGATCCGCTGCTGCAGCAGCGCCGAGCCCACGCCGAACCCGCCCACCAGGATCACGCCCGAGGCGACCGCGGCCGCGACCACCTTGAGCGCGCGCCGCCATCCGGCCAGCACGAGCTGCATGGTGCAGGTCAGGGCGGTCGCGATCCAGGCTCCCCGGCTGAAGGAGAGCGCGAGCGGCAGCATCAGCGCCAGCGCGCACCCGGCCGCGATGACCCGCTGCCGTACGGACACCCGGCCCAGCGCGATCCCGACCGCGCACACCAGGCCCAGCGAGACCGCCGTCGCCATGCCCATCACGTCCTGCGGCCCGAAGGTGCCCACCGCGCGGATGTTCGCGCCCTGGTAGGAGGCGCCGGTCCGGGTGACGAACTGGTGGACGCCGACGGCCCCCTGACACAGCCCGAGCCCCACGAAGGACCAGGCCACCATCCGGAAGCCGGCCCGGTCGCGGAGCAGGAGCAGCACGGCCGCCGGGACGAGGACGAAGGTCTGCAGATAGCGTCCGAGGCCGGTGAGTCCGGCCTGGGGCGAGAACGCCCCCATGGCGGCGATCGCGAGCCCCACGACGGGCAGGCCCAGCACCACGGCCGCGGCGGGCGACAGCGGGCGCCGCCGCTCGCGCAGGAGACGGATCACGCAGTAGACGACCACGAGCCCGGAGAGCACGTCGGCGGGCCCCGCGCCGTCCGGTGTCCGCGGCAGGGCCAGCAGGGCGGGTACGGCCACCACGGGCAGGGCCGGCGTCAGCGCGACGACGCGGCGCGGGAGCGGTGTCAGTGCGAGGCTCACCGCTCAGCTCCCCGTCGGACGTACCACCGTGGCCGCGGTGCGCAGCAGGATGCACACGTCCTGCCACAGGGACCAGTCGTCGATGTAGGCGTTGTCGAACCGGCAGCGGTCCTCGATCGAGGTGTCACCGCGCAGCCCGTGGATCTGGGCGAGGCCGGTGATGCCGGTCCGCATGCGGTGGCGGACCGAGTAGCCGGGGTAGGTCTGGCCGAACTGGGCGACGAAGTAGGGGCGTTCGGGCCGCGGCCCGACCAGGCTCATGTCGCCCCGGAGCACGTTCCACAGCTGGAGCAGTTCGTCGAGCGAGGTGCGCCGCAGCATCCGGCAGAACCAGCGCATCTCGCCCTCGTTCGCCACGCTCCACCGGGTCGCCGACTCGTGCTCGTCGACCGGGCGGTGCGTACGGAACTTCAGCAGCGTGAACGGCTCCCCGTTCCTGCCGATGCGCTCCTGCCGGAACACCACGCCCGGCCCGTCGCTGAGCCGCAGCGCCGCGGCGAAGGTCAGCAGCAGCGGGCTGACCAGAAGCAACAGCGCCCCCGACACCAGGATGTCGAGGGCCCGCTTGCCCGCGCTGCCGTGCCGGGCGGGGGACATGTCCAGACGCCGGCAGGAGAACCCGGCCAGCCGCTCCCGCGTCGCGTACGACGGGGAGTCGGCGTCGACTTCCCAGACCACACAGCCCGACTCGGCCAGCGCCCGCAGCAGTGGCTCCTGTTCGGCGCGTACCGAGGGGTGCACGGCCAGCACCGCCCGCACCCCGTTCTGGATGACCGCCCGCTCGACCTCCTCGGCGGTCGTCAGCACCGGCAGGGTCTCGGTGCCGTCCGGCTGCTCGGCGACGATCCCCACCGGCCGTACGCCGCAGCGAGGTTGACGCAGGACGGCGGCGGCCACGCGCTGCGCGGTCGCGACCGGGCCGAGGACGAGCGCGGTGTGCGGGTGGCGCAGCAGCGCGGCGCGCCGCCGCGCGTGCACGGCTCCGCGCAGCACACAGCCGGCCGTCGCCTGCAGCGCGAGCCCCGTCAGCACGGTACGGAGGGACAGCGCGTGCTCCGGCCGGTACGCCGCGAGGAGCGCCGCGAGCGCCAGCCAGGCCACCGCGACGCGGCCGCACACGGCGGGCAGTTCCTCCAGCAGCCCCGGTACGGGCGGCCGCCTGTCGCGCCGGCGCAGCAGCAGTGAGAGGAGGATCAGCAGGGTGACGAGCAGTGGCTGGCGCGGGGCCTCGGCGAGCACCGGCGCGCCCGCCAGGGCGGCGACGCCGTCCGCGGCGAGCAGCGGGACGGGCGAGGCCGGCCGGGCGGGGCCCCGCGGGGCGGACAGCCGGAAACCGGTGGCGGTGCCGCGGGGCGGCATGACCGAGACTGGTGAGGATCCGTGCTCCCGTGGCGGTACGCCGGGGGAGGGCACGGTACGTTCGGCGGTCACGAGTGGATGGACTCCCTGTACTCGGTGGGCTCGACGCGCTGCGTCGTCCGGTTCGGTTCGGCGCCACGTCCGGTGTCGAGCCGCTGACTGTGCTCAGCGCCGGGGATGGCGGCGGTCCATGGGCCGAGCAGATCGCGATAGACGTCCGAGACGGCCTCGGCGGTGTGCCGCACGTCGTGGGTCGACAGCACGTGCCGGCGGCCCTGGTCGCCGAGCGACTCGCGCAGCAGCGGGTCGATCAGCAGCTCGGTGACGGCCCGGGCCAGCGCCGCCGGGTTCTCCGGCGGGACCAGGCACCGGGCGGAGAAGGCGGGCGGCAGGCTCTCGCGGGCACCGTCGACGTCCGTGACCACCACGGGCCGCCCGCAGGCCATCGCCTCCAGCGGCGCCAGGGCCATGCCCTCCCAGCGGGACGGCAGGACGACGAGGTCGGCGACCTGGTACCAGGGGGAGGCGTCGGTGACGGCTCCCGTGAACACCACGGATTCCGGGGCGCCTTCGCGCAGCCGGTCGTGGTCCGGCCCGTCGCCGACCAGGACGAGGCGGGCGTCGGGCACCCTGCGCACGATGTCGTCCCAGGCCCGCAGCAGGACGTCCTGCCCCTTCTGCCGGCACAGCCGCCCCACGCACACCACGAGCGGTGCCGCCGGGTGGAGGCCGGCCAGCGGTGCGAGCCCGGAGCGCACGAGGCCGGCGGTGGCCGGGTGGAAGCGCTGCGGATCGATGCCGTTGGGGACGACGGTCCAGCGGCCGGTGATCCTGGCGCCCATGCCGGTCGCCCGCTCCGCCTCGCTCACACACACCGTGCGCGAGGCCCAACGCGCCCCCCAGCGCTCCCACATGAGCGCCAGGGCCGCGGTGCCTCCGCCGACCGCCTCGAACGACCAGGCGTGCGGCTGGAAGACCGTCGGGATCCGCCCGCGTACCGCGAGGCGTCCGGCGAGTCCGGCCTTCGCGCTGTGCGCGTGCACCAGATCGGGACGCACCTCGTCGATCACCCGTGCCAGATGCCGTACCTCCCGGATGAGCGACGTGCCCGGCGACCGCGTCGCGTGCCAGTGCCGTACGCGCGCGCCGAGCGTGCGCAGTCTCGCGGTGAGCACGCTGTCGGGGCAGGCCACGGTGACGTCCAGGCCGTCCGACAGCTGTGCCGCGACCAGGTCCGTCACGACGCGCGCCACGCCCCCGTCCACCGGTTGGGTGAGGTGCAGGACTCTGGGGTTGGGGGCGGTGGATGACAGATGCATGTGCGCGGATTCCTCGCTCGCGAAGGCGTTCGGGGCGTACGGCGACGGACTCACCGCCGTGCGTCGACGGCGACGAAGAGCACGCCGGCCCACGCCGCGTCGTGCTGGGACTGGATCCGGAAGGTCGCCTGGTCGCCGCTCTGCTGCAGACCGTTTCCGAGGTCGAACACATCGGAGTCGTAGCCGAGGGTGTTGGCGTGGGCGGGCACCCGCGACGCGTCCGCCCCGGGCTCGCTGATGGTGGAGTTGAGGACGTCGTCGCGGGGGTTGGCGTCGTTGGTGAGAGCGGTCCCGGACTGGCCGGTCGCCACGGTGAGCGAGTCGCCGCCGGTGCCGCGGTCGCCGTTGTACGTCACCAGGCCCGCACGGCCCCACGCGCCCGCCGCGAAGCCCAGACCGGTCACACGGACCTCCTGGGCACCGGACCTGAGCGGGGTGAAGCCGTCCCAGACCGCGAGGTGCCGCAGCGGCTCCGACGGGTTCTCGTAGGCCACCACGAGGGTCCAGCCGCCCCATGCCCCGGCCGCCGACCTGCCCATGGCGATGTTGATCTGCGCCACGGTGTACAGGCCCGACCCGCCCTCCCGCACCAGCCCCGTCACGTCCGCCGAGGCCTGGAAGGCGTCCATGCCGTCCAGTACGCGGTGGCCGACGATCGTGTCGGCGAGCAACTGCTTGTACTCTCCGCCGGGTTCGGCGATCAGCACACGCCCGTTGTCCTCCGGCGGCTTCTGCTCGCCCACCCGCAGGTTGCCGCCCCAGTAGAGGCGCGCGTACGTCACCCGGGAGCCGCTGGGCAGGCGGACCTCGGAGCGGGAGGAGTTGTAGGTGTTGGGGTCGCGGTCGACGTCGACGTAGAACATGTCGAAGTCGCCGTTCGCCGCGATACCGCCCGCCTGCGCGTCCGGGCAGGAAGGCCGCTGGGCCACGCGGCAGGTGATCGAGGCGTTGGCAGCGCGTACGATGCCGCCGTGCTGGAGCGCGCGGTACCGCTCGGCGAAGGCGAGGGACTCGGCCTCCGGCGAGGGCGCCGCGGCCGGCGCGGCGGCCGGGGAACTGCTGGCTGCCCACATGGCGGCAAGGGCGAGGGCGCCCACGGTCGCGCGGCGAAACAGCGGGCCCAGGGAATGGCGCATGACCGGTCGTTGCCCTTTCGGAACAGGTGGCCGTGGCGGCAGCGCCACGAGTGCGATGTGTCCGCGCTGAGGAGTGCGTCGGGCGGTTCGCAACTCTAGTCATCAATCGGACATAGTCGATGAAATTCGGTGAAGTCTGACAAGTGTGTCGGAATCGTGAAATCGCAAGTGTTTGCTGGTTCCGACCGCCGCTCCGGCGCCGGGCCGCGCCTCCGCCCGGCGGTGGCCGGGCCTTTACTCCGTCAGGGGTCGAGTCGACACGACCTGACAAAGCGTCTGATCAGGCTGGACGCGGCGAAAGAGGGAATTATGGATTCCCGAAAAGCGTATGAGCGGTTGCGGGACGTCCTCGGTGCTTTCACGGTGGGCTCAAGATCCATCGCCGTCGAAAGGAATACCCATGCGTGCTCTGCCCGCACGGCGCATCGCGTCCAGCGCACTGTGCGCCGCCCTTCTGGTCGGGATCACCGGCCCCGTCGCCATGGCGGCCGACTCGGCCCGCGGGCACGGCCATGTGGCCTCCGATGCCCGGCTTCCCGGCGCCGATGTGCGCCTCGTGCAGATCGGGAAAATCAACTGGGGCACGCTCACCCCCGTCGCCGACCTGCTGAACGCCGTACTCCGGGACAACGGCCGACTGTCCGCGGCCGAGGCGACGAGGCTGGGTGACGCCGCGAAGGCCGCCCTGGCCGAGGCGGCCGCCGAGGACGAGTACACCCCGTCCCCCGTGGAGCCCCTGACCCCGGCGCCGGTCGTGCTGCCGGCTCCGGTCCTGCCCGCTCCCGCCCTGGTGCCCGAGCGGCGCGCCGCCGACCCCGTGACCGACCTGCTGGACCTCGTGCTGGGGGCTGTCGACGGCCTCCTGCAAGGGATCACCGGTGGTGCCGGAGGCCTCCTTCCCCTGGTCGACGACCTGTTGGGCGGGGTGGACGAGCTCCTCGCCGAACTGACCTCGGGCGACCCGGCGCTCCAGGACGAGGATGCCGTTCCGACGGTGACGTCCAGCACGACGTCGACCTCGGAGGCGGAGCCCGACTCCTTCTTCTCGCCCCAGACCTCGGTGCTGACGCCGCTGCTGCCGCCGGCCCCATGAGCCCGTCCAGTCGTGGTGCCGGCCTCAGGGAGCGGCGCCACGACTGTTTGTTCTTTTACACCCCGAGGTCCGGTCTTTTAATAGATCTCGTATGAGGTATTGGCAATCTTCGGCAGTTCCGGTTTCCGCCCAGGCCAGGGCTCGTTAGGCACGGCGACAGAAACCACTCCGGCGACGTGCGTTGCCGAAGAAAGGAACACGATGAAGTCTCTGAAGGCTGCCGCCGTCTTTGCCGGGTCCCTGATCGCCGCCGGTTCCGCGACCCCGGCGTTCGCCCAGGACGCCATGGTCGCCCCGAGCGCCCCCGCCGCTCAGAGCGTTCCGGATGTGCAGAGCGCTCCGGTGGCCCAGAGTGCTCCGGCCGCCCAGGCCGCCCCGGTCGCCCAGGCCGCCCCGGTCGCCCAGGCCGCCCCGGCTGCCCAGTCCGCTCCGGCGCAGAGCGCTCCCGTCGCTCAGAGCGCTCCGGCTGTGCAGAGTGCTCCGGTTGCCCAGGCCGCTCCGCAGCCCGCTCCGCAGCCCGCTCCGGTCGCTCAGCCTGCTCCGGCTCCCCAGCCTGCCCCGGCTGTTCAGAGTGCTCCGGTCGCTCCGCCTGCTCCGCAGCCCGCTCCGGCCGCTCAGCCCGCCCCCGCCCCCGCCCCCGAGCCCGCTCCGGCCGCTCAGAACTCTCGCGACCTTGCGTCCACCGACCTCACCGGCGGCGTGAGCACCAAGGTCCCCCTGGACGTGACCGCCGAAGGCAAGGAGTCGCTGGTCCACACGGCGAAGAACGCCGCGTCCACGGTCAACGACGCCAAGCCGTTGCACGGCAACCTGTGGTTCTAGGGCTGGAACCACGCCCTGCGGAGGGCCGGTCCTCGGAAAGTCCGAGGACCGGCCCTCCGCTGTGTCCGGCCACTGACGCGGGCCCCTCCCCGCCGGGACGGACATCGGTGATCACTTGTCTGGCCGCGCGGCGGTGACCGCGCGGGACGTCCGGCGTTACGGCTACGACACCGGAACCGGACGAGGAGTGGGCCATGGCCGTCAGCATCGGCGGAGGACCGGCGGGGGACGGGGCGCCGGCCCCGGCGGGCCCCCTGCCGGCGGGTAGCACACGGCGGGAGGTGACGCGGCGGGAGGTGACACGCGGTCTGCGTGTCTGCGCCCTCGCCGCGGGCCTGGCGGCCCCGGTGGCCTCGGCCTTGGCCTTCTGGCCGCGACGCCTCGGCCCCGAAGGCGTTCGGAAGGACACCGCCTTCGCCGAGACCTACCGCGGCCGCCGCATCGGCGTGGCGTGGACCCCGTCGCACGGCCCGGCCGGGCAGGGCCGGTGGCACGTCACCGTGGACGGCCGCCCGCTGCACCTGATGCGCCGGGCCGACGGCACCTGGCTGAGCATGGTCGACCACTACTGCTCCTACCGGACCCCGCTCGAGGCCGCCCGCGCCGCCGTCGACGCCCTCGGCCCCGGTCAGCGGCTGCGCGCGCCGGCTCCGGGGCCGGGAAGCGCGGGGCACGCGCACACGGAGGACCGGCGTGGCGTACGTACGTAGGGACGCCGCCACGCTCACCAGGGCCGAGCAGCGCCGGTTCGTCAAGGCGCTGCTGGAGGTCAAACGGCGGGGCGAGTACGACGAGTTCGTCCGGACGCACGTCGAGTACTTCTCCGCGGACGGCGAGCACGGGCTGCGCGCCGCACACATGGCGCCCTCCTTCCTGCCCTGGCACCGCCGGTTCCTGCTCGACCTGGAGCGCGCGCTGCGCCGGGTGGACTCGTCGGTGACGGTGCCGTACTGGGACTGGACGCGGGACCGCACGACCACCTCCGCGCCCTGGACGGACCGTCTCCTCGGGGGCGACGGGCGCCGTTCCGACCACCAGGTGATGACCGGTCCGTTCGCCTACCGGCACGGCAACTGGACCATCAAGGTGAACGTGACCGACCGGGACTTCCTCACCCGGGAGCTCGGACGCCCCCGCAGACCGATGGACCTGCCCACCAAGAGCGAGCTGGCCCGGGCACTGAAGGACCCCGTCTACGACGTGGCGCCCTGGGACTCGACGGTCACGCGAGGCTTCCGCAACAAGCTGGAGGGCTGGGGCACCGGCCGGGACAACACGTCCTGGCGCAACCACAACCGGGTGCACGGCTGGGTCGGAGGGGACATGCTCGGAGGCGCCTCCGTCAACGACCCCGTGTTCTGGCTGCACCACGCCTTCATCGACCTGCAGTGGTATCGCTGGCAACGCCGGCACCGTGGTGCCCGCTACCTCCCCGCCACGCCGCCGGGCCGGGGCGACCGGCAGCACGGCCGGATCGTGGCCCGGCGCCAGAGCCTGCCGCCGTGGGACGTGACGCCGCAGGAACTGGAGGACGTCGGCCGGATCTACCGCTACGCGTGAGGGGACATGGGGAGAGCCCCGGCATTCGGGGGGCCGGGGCTCTCGGGTCAAGCAGAGGTCAGTGGCGGTGACCGTGCTTCTTGCCGTGCTTCTTGTGGCCGTCATCGTTCTTGCACTCGTTGCCGACGGCCGGGTTCAGCAGGCCGACAATGTTCACGGTGTTGCCGCACACGTTGACCGGAACGTGGACCGGCACCTGAACCACGTTGCCGGACAGGACGCCGGGCGAGCCGATGGCCGCGCCCTTGGCGCCGGCGTCCGCCGCGGCGAGACCGGCCCCACTGAGCACCACGGCGCTCGTGCCGAGAGCAACAGCGCCAACCTTCGCGATGCGAGACATCACGTTCTCCCTTACTGACTAGGTAAGCGCGGCAGCAGTACGCGCTGCCGCACTGCCCGTTCAACGCGGCGGCCCCCAACCGGTCACGAGAAATCTTCTCCGGATCACCCATCTTGAACAGGGGCTCCGCCAAATGGGTGCTGATGGGCGGCCGTCTGCGTATCCCCGCCCCTCGACCTGTCTACTGGCCGGGACTGTCGTCTCCGTCGTCTGCGCGCGGGCGACCGGGCAGTTCCCGCTCGTCGTGAGCGGCGGCTGCCCGAACGGGAGTTGGGTCGGCGTGGCGGCCCCGAATGGACCACCTGGCGCAACCGCCGCAGCGCTGCTACGTGCACTTTCACAAGAAACCCACGCCACGAGGCGTTTCGTGTGGCAAAAGCCGCAAACGCCGCTTATCTTAGCGACTGTCAGTGACCGGACCACCACGGTCTGTGTCGATTCGAGAAATCGGAGAAGTAATGCGCAAGTACCAGAAGGCCGCGGTCGTCGTGGCCATGCTCGGCAGCGTCAGCTTCCTCGGCGCCGGCGTGGGCCACGCTGCGGGCGGGGACGGCAAGTTCAAGCTCGACAACGAGCAGGCCCAGTCCTGTGAGCAGAACGACAGCACCCAGGGTCTGGTCAACGTCGACGACGTCAACGTCAACGTCGCCGCCCTGCTCGGCCTGGCCAACCAGGACAACAGCGAGCGCGAGTCGCTGAACTGCTCGCAGTCCTTCTCGCTGCGCGGCGGCCACTGATCAGATGTGATCCAGGCAGGCCCCGGGGTTCGATTCGAGCCCCGGGGCCTGCCGCCTGGCTAAAGGGAAAAGGTAGATGTTCAACTCGAAGAAGATCGCGGCGGCGGCGGGAATCCTGGGGAGCTTCGCCCTGATCGGCGTCGGCGCCGTCCAGGCCTCCGCGCAGGGTCCTGGCACATGTGTCCAGGACAGCAAGGGCAACGTCCGCTGCGTGCAGACGAGTGAGTACCAGGTCATCACGGACAAGGCCGGCAACGTCACCGTCCGCAACGACTCGACGCAGACTTGTCCGACCGCTCACAGTCAGGTCAGCTGCGTCGACAGCGTCACGGCCCCCGCCCCGAGGGGCTGACGACTCCGGCGGTCGGCGCGGTCGTACAACAGGTTTTATCCAGAAAGTTACGTGATTGGGCGTTTCGCCCCGGCAAGAGGCGTACACGCCGCCTAAGGTTGGCAACTGTCGGTGACCAGTCCATCACGGTCTGTGTCAACTCGAGAAAAATCGGAGAAGTAATGCGCAAGTACCAGAAGGCCGCGGTCGTCGTGGCCATGCTCGGCAGCGTCAGCTTCCTCGGCGCTGGCGTTGGTCACGCTGCGGACGGCGACGAGCAGTTCAAGCTCGACAACAAGCAGGCCCAGTCGTGCGAGCAGAACGACTCGCGTGAGGGTCTCATCAACATCGACGACATCAACGTCAACCTCGCCATCCTGGGTCTCGCCAACCAGGACAACAGCGAGCGCGAGTCTGTGACCTGCTCGCAGACCTTCTCCCTGGGCAAGTAATCACCCACCAGGTGATACAGGCAGGCCCCGGGGCTCGAACCAGGTGTCCGAGCCCCGGGGCCTGCCTCTTGGCTTCTCAGCCGTATATGCGTCCGGAACGACTCCTCGCCCAGCGGCGGGGAGTCGACCGCAAAGGAAAAGGTAGATGTTCAACTCGAAGAAGATCGCGGCGGCAGCGGGAATTCTGGGGAGCTTCGCTCTGATCGGTGTCGGTGCCGCCCAGGCCTCCGCCCTCGGTGACCCCGGCAAGTGCGTCGACGACGGCAACGGTCAGGTGCGCTGCGTGGAACTGAGCCAGTACACGTACACCACCGACAAGGGTGGCAAGGTCACCGTCACCAACAACTCGTCGCAGGACTGCCCGACGGCGCACAGCCAGGTCTCCTGCGTCAGCAGCACCGTCGTCCCCGGCAAGAGGACCTGACTCCCGCCGAGTCCGAGGCGCCTGGTCCGCGGCGGCGCCCCTCGTATGAGTCCACCCGCGCAGCGGAGGATGGCCGGGACTCGATACCGGGTCCCGGCCATTGTTGTGTCTGTATTTCACACCGGCGTCAGGGCAGCCGCCGTACGGGCGCGCCCGTAAGGAACGCGCGGATGTCTTCCACCGCCTGGCCGTAGTACGTCGTGTAGTTGGCGTCGGAGACGTAGCCCAGGTGAGGGGTGGCGAGGAGGCGGGGGGCGGTGCGCATCGGGTGGTCGGCGGGCAGGGGTTCGACGTCGAAGACGTCGATGCCGGCACCGGCGATCCGGCCCTCGTGCAGGGCGGCGAGGAGGGCCTCCTGGTCGACGATGGCCGCGCGCGAGGTGTTGACCAGATACGCGGTCGGCTTGAGGAGCGCGAGTTCGGCGGGCCCCAGCAGTCCGCGGGTGCGGTCGCTCAGCGCGAGGTGGACCGAGACGAAGTCGCTGCTCGCGAGGAGGTCCTCCCGGGAGGGGGCGAGTTCGACGCCGACCTCGTCGGCGCGCTCCTTGGTGAGGTTCTGACTCCACGCGCTGACGTGCATACCGAAGGCCAGGCCGACCCGGGCCACGCGGCTGCCGATCTTCCCGAGACCGAGCAGCCCGAGGCGGCGCCCGTGCAGGTCGGCGCCGACGGTGGACTGCCAGGGGCCGCCGGAGCGCAGGGCGTTGCTCTCCTCGACGACACCGCGGGCGAGACCGAGCAGCAGCGCCCAGGTCAACTCCACGGGAGGAGTGGAAGAACTGGCCGTACCGCACACGGTGACGCCGTGCTCCTCGGCGGCCGCGTAGTCGATGACCGAGTTCCGCATCCCGGAGGCGACGATCAGCTTCAGCCGGGGCAGACGGGCGATCAACGACCCGGGGAACGACACGCGCTCGCGCAGGGTCACCACGATGTCGAACCCGGCCAGCGCGGCGGCCAGGGCGTCCTCGCCGTCCACATGGGTGTCGAAGGAGACAACCTCCACCTCGCCCGCGATCGGCGACCAGTCGACGACCTCGGTCGCCACCTTCTGAAAGTCGTCCAGCACAGCACAGCGCAGCCGCACGTCGCGCCCCTTCCTCGGCCCACGGCCCTCGGTCCGGTTCCAGGACCATGATCGGGCCTGGGGCGGGCGGCGGGAAGGCCTCACCTTTCTGTTCGTCTCTGTTCGCCGAGCCGGACGTCGGGCGGACGGCGCGCATGTTCCAGCGGGGCGGTCAGGAGACGGCCCTGGCCAGGCCCCCCGGTGTGGCCGCCGCGCTCCGCATGGCCAGGCGGCCGGCGACCGTGACCGTGGCGACGGCGACCACGACCGCGCCGAAGGCCAGGGCGGCCAACGGCCCGCCGGCCAGGGCCGGAACCGCGGAACCGGTCACCGCGATGCTGAGCGGCACCAGCAGGAGACTCAGCCGGCAGACGGGGACCTCATCGAGTTCCCACAGATGTGGTGCGACGGGCTCGCCGAGGGTCACAGTGTCGCGTTCCTCTTCAGCGAGGGCGGCCTGTACCCATCGGGCGGGGACTGGGGTACGAGAAAGCCCGAGGCGAACGAGCTCTTGTTGATGGGCGTGAAGGCCTACTGCCCGGACCAGGTGGACAAGGTAACCCAGGAGCTGCGGGACGGCGGCGAGTACTAGCCAGGGTGACCCCTCCTCCAAGAGGAGGGGTCACCCTGCGTTCCCCTCTCGGAACGCCAGCAACCAGGCAAGCGGCTCCGGAGGCCCTGACATCGTCATGGGCTCCAATTTTTCCTCCTGAAAACGAGCAGCCCTTCGCGGCTGCTCCGCGAAGGGCTGCTGGGTTCCAGAATTTTCAGATGGTGGTGACCTGCCACGTGCCCATTCCCTGGATTCTCACGAAACCAGGGCCGGGTATGGTGGCCGTACCGCGTGTGTCTCCGTCGCGCTCCACGCGCTCTTGCTTTCCTTCCTCGAACGAGAAGAAATTCAACAGACGCTGTCCGTACTTCTCTTCTGGGAAGTTGAAGCGGACGTCACCCTCGTCGCCGTGCCAGGTGAAGACCTCTCCACCTGTTCCGGTGACCTGGCCCTTCAAGGGACGCAGATCGTCGACGGCGACTCGATCCAGGTGCCATCGGGCGAAGCCGTTTCCTTCTTTTCCGGCTCTCTCCACCTTGACGTGTGTGTATTCGCCGGGCAGCACGAACATATGGGGTGCGGTGCCGAACGTCCGGAACAAGTAGCCCCCTTCCTTCTTCACCCTGGGTGTGTCGACGACGGGCGTGACGATGAAACTGGTCAACGGACCCCGTGACCGCACGATCAGGATGGCTGGAGACCCGGCAGGCCTCTGGATGGGTACGGCTCTCGTTCGCCAGCCGCTGACCGGGAAGCCTTCGAATTCCATAACGTCGAGCATGGCAGGACGGCTGGGCGCAGTGCAGGTCATCCGTTGAGTCGGCGGTAGCCGATGAGTGCTGCGGCGAGGCCGACGAAACCGAGGAAGTGCTCGGCTTTGCGCTCGTCTCACGGACGCCATCCGCGCTGCCGCCGCCAAGGTCCGAGTGGACGGCCCGACCATCGACGGCCGCACTCGCCCTGCTCGTCGTCGGCTACCTCGGCGTCAAGCTCATCCGCCCGCCTGCCCGCCTGGCTCATCGCCGTCCTGCTGCTCGGCGGCTTCCTCCTCGCCGACAGAACCACCCTCACCGCCCCCCTCGTTCGGCCCGGTCCACAACCGGCCCGACCGGGGCGTCTGCCGCTGCGGTGTCCGCCGCGGCGCCGATGACCCAGACCTGGGTACTGCCCTGGACCACATCGCGCTGTTGCGGGCCAAGCCCACCCAGTTCGTACCTGCGGCCGTGCGCACCGCGCTGCGGGAATGGGCGTTCAATACCAACCGACGCCGCGACGCACCCCGAGACGTGGCGGCCATCCTCCGATGGGTCGAGCGGAACTCCCTGCCCGTCTCGGCCTGGGAGGACCCGGAGAAGGTCGACCAGGTCCTGCGCGCCATCGACACGCGCCTCGACGGCAAGCAGGCGGCGGCCTGGTCCCGCAAGCGCAACCGCCGGATTCTCAACGTCGCCTGAAGTACGCCGTCCGGCGGCGCATCCTGAGGGCCAACCCCTTGCCCAAGGGGAAGGAGTCGACAGCCGCCGTAAAGACCACGAACGCCGTGGACAAACGGTCCTTGCTGAACCCGGAGCAGGCGGCGGCGATCCTCGACTGGTTACGGCGCCGACCGCGGGGCGGCAAGCGGCTCCACGCCTTCTTCGCCACGCTGTACTACTGCGGCCCACGGCCTGAGGAAGCCGTAGCCATGCGCGTGGAGGACGTGGCCCTGCCCGAGTCCGACGCTGACGACCAGTGGTGCGAGCTGCTGATCCACACCGCGACCCCCGAGGTCGGGAAGCAGTGGACAGACACGGGGGAGATCCACGAATCAACGCGACCTGAAAGGCCGCGCGGAGGGTGAGACCCGCACTGTCCCGGGGCATCCCGCCCTCACGCGCATCATTCGGCAGCACATCGAGGACGAACAGCTCAAGCCAGGTGACCTGCTGTTCCAAGGCGAGTCTGGCGGCATCCTCGCCGGTTCCGTCATCCGTCGGGCGTGGCGCAACGCCCGCAAGGCCGTACTGCCCCCGCACATCTTCGAGTCACCCACCGGACGGCGCGTCTACGACAACCGGAACACGCGCCTGACGAAGTGGCTGAACGACGGGATCCCGCCCGCCCAGGTGGCCGAGTGGGCCGGGAACAGCGTTGCCGTGCTCCTGGCGACCTACGCCCGCTGTGTCGAGGGCCAGCTGCCCGACCCGAAGAGGCGGCTCGAAGCTGCCGGAGATCTCCCTGAGCGACGGCCATCCGCCGGCTGACCCCTCGGCCCAGAACTTCGACACGGCTACCCGCAAAAACCCGGTAACAGCCGGACAGCCCCGGAGCCCGCCCTTGATCACCAAGGGGGCGTCCGGGGCTTCGCCATGCCGCCTGGCATGTGCCCTGGCCAGCAAAAAGCCCTCCCAAATGGGAGGGCGGAGACTTGCGCCCCCGGCAGGACTCGAACCTGCGGCCAAGCGCTTAGAAGGCGCCTGCTCTATCCACTGAGCTACGGGGGCCGGTGTGGTGGCCTCTGTCGTGGTGCCCTGGTGTGGGCTGATCCGTGACGTTGCCGGGGACAAGGATAGGGCTCCCGCGTCCTTGCCCCTGTTGCCTCGCCTCCGTGGCTCGATGTGGAGGTTCGGTGAAGCGGTCCTGATAATCGCAGGCAGGTACGAATCGTGCACCGCTTTTGGCGTCAGAGGCATCGGGTGTTGTGCACTCGTTATGCCTGGAGTGTGCCTGTGTCCCAGTCGCCCCTTCCATCCCTTGTGTCCTGTCGGCGCGCAGACATGCTCATATGCTTCAGAATTCCCCTAAAATTGGGCATTCTTCACATGTGGTGACCTTGGACGTAAGGCCTCAGCTGCTCGACGCACTCTCCGCCCTGCGCGACCGTGTCGCCGCCGCACGCTTCCCGCTGCCCCTGGCGGGGGCCCCACGCGCGCGTGCCAACCGCGACGAACTGCTCGCGCAGCTCGACGACTACTTGGTGCCCCGGTTGCGGGAGCCTGAAGCGCCGCTTCTGGCCGTCGTGGGCGGATCGACCGGAGCCGGCAAGTCGACGCTGGTCAACTCCCTCGTAGGGCGTCGGGTCAGCGAGGCGGGCGTGCTGCGGCCGACGACACGCACCCCCGTGCTCGTCTGCCATCCGGAGGACCATCACTGGTTCGGCGGGATGAGGGTGCTGCCCGATCTCACGCGCGTGTGGGCGCCCCAGCAGAACGACACGGACGACCTGCTGCTCCCCGGCGAGGATCCCGCGCGCGTGCTGCGTGTCGAGAGCGCCGACACGCTGCCGCCCGGCCTCGCCCTGCTCGACGCGCCCGACATCGACTCCCTGGTCTCCGACAACCGCGTCCTGGCCGCCGAGCTCATCTGCGCGGCCGACATCTGGGTCATGGTCACCACGGCCGCCCGCTACGCCGACGCCGTGCCCTGGCACATGCTGCGCACCGCCAAGGAGTACGACGTCACCCTCGTCACCGTGCTCGACCGGGTGCCCCACCAGGTGGTCTCCGAGGTGTCGCGGCAGTACGGGGCCCTGCTCACCAAGGCCGGTCTCGGACACGTGCCGCGCTTCACCGTGCCCGAACTGCCCGAGTCGGCCTTCGGCGGCGGCCTGCTGCCGCTCACCGCCGTCGCCCAGCTGCGCACCTGGCTGATCCACCAGGCCCAGGAGCCGGCGGCCCGCCAGCAGGTCCTGGCCCGTACGGCGTACGGCGTTCTCGACTCGCTCAAGTCCCGGATGCCCGAGCTGGCCGGCGCCGCCGCGGCGCAGTACTCGGCCGCGCTGCGGCTCACCAGCGCCGTCGAGGGGGCGTACGACAGCGAGCACAAGCGCGTGCGGGGCCGGTTGCAGACCGGGGCGGTGCTCGCCGGGGACGCGCTCAAACGGTGGCGCGCCTTCCCACTGGACTGCACCGCCGGTGAACTCCTCGACGCGCTCGTGGAGAGCCTCAGCGCGGTGCTTCTGTGCGCCGTCACCGCCGCCGACGAGCGCGTGGACGACGCCTGGCGGCGCGAACCGGCGGCGGCCGCCCCGGAGCTCGCGCCCGGCGATTCCGCGGCCGAGAGCGTCGAGCACCGGATCGGCCTGGCCGTACGGCGGTGGCGGCGGGAGCTCGAGGAGTACGCCGAGGACGAGGTGAGCGAGCTCGAACGGAACGTCGCGCCCGACCCCGAGCTGGTCGCCGCCCTGGTCGCCACCGGCCTGCTGGGCGGCCGCCGGGGACGGATGGCGGGGGAGGGGCTCGCCGAGCGGATCGGCGCCCACGGCGCACTGCGGCTCCGCGACCGGGCCGGACGGCTGCTCACCCAGCACGTCGACCGGGTCCTGTACGCCGAACGTGAGCGCCGGCTCGCTCCGCTCGACGCGCTCGACGTCCACCCCGAGCACCAGGCCGAACTCATCGCCGCGCTGTCCGTACTGCAGAAGGAGAGGTGACCGGTGACCGCCGTCACTGACCAGGACCACACCGAGCACGCCGATCAGCCGGACGACGGGGACAAGGCAGGGTCCGCCGGAGGGTCCGCCGGGAGTGCCTCGGCACAGCCCTCTCAGGCTGCCCAGAACGGCTCCCACGCGCGCGTGCAGGACGCCCGTACGGACTCCACGGGCGCCTGGGACGACGGGCTCATCGCGCGCCGCGTCAACGAGACGACGGACGGAAGTCAGTTCGCCGCCGTGGACAGCCGTTCCGCCGCCCCGCCCGCGATGAGACCACTGGTGTACGACGGGGCGTTGCGCTCCCGCCTCGAGGCGCTGCGCGAACTGGTCGGGCTCTCCCGTACCCGGCTCGACAGCAGGACGCTGGCGGAGGCGGGCCGGGTGCTCGACGAGGCGTCCGCGCGGCGCAGGCTCTCCGGGCAGCACACCGTCGTCGCCATCGCGGGCGCCACCGGCAGCGGCAAGTCACAGCTGTTCAACGCGCTCGCCGGCGTGGCCATCTCGGAGACCGGAGTGCGCCGTCCCACCACCGCGGCGCCCATCGCGTGCAGCTGGAGCGACGGGGCGGCGAGCCTCATCGAACGGCTCGGCATCCCGCCCCGGCTGCGCCGACGGCCGCTGCCGACCGGGGACGCGGAGTCCCGGCTGCAGGGGCTCGTCCTGATCGACCTGCCCGACCACGACTCGGCGGCCGTACAGCACCGCGAGCACGTGGACCGCATTCTGGCGCTCGTCGACGCGGTCATCTGGGTCGTCGACCCGGAGAAGTACGCCGACGCCGTCCTCCATGAGCGCTATCTGCGGCCGATGGCGGCCCACGCGGAGGTCATGTTCGTCGTCCTCAACCAGATCGACCGGCTGCCCGGGGAGGCCGCCGACCAGGTCCTCGACGATCTGCGGCGACTCCTGGACGAGGACGGCATCGCCCTCGGGGAGTACGGCGAACCGGGTACGACCGTGCTCCCGGTGTCCGCGCTCACCGGGGACGGCATCGCGGACCTGCGCGAGGCGCTCGGCCAGTTCGTAGGGGAGCGCGGGGCGCCGGCCCGTCGTGTCTCGGCCGATGTGGACATCGCGGCGGCGCGGCTGTGGCCCGTCTACGCCACCCGGCGCCGGACGGGGCTCAGCGAACAGGCCCGGGAGGAGTTCGCGGACCGGCTCGCCGACGCGGTGGGCGCCACGGCGGCGGGGGAGGCGGCCGAACGGGCGTGGCTGCGCAACGCCAACCGCGCGTGCGGTACGCCCTGGCTGCGGTTGTGGCGCTGGTACCAGGACCACGGCGAGCCCACCACGGGCCGGCTGCCCTCGCGTACGCAGGCCGACGAGGAGGCGACCGCCAGGCAGCGGGTCGAGCAGGCGGTCCGTACGGTGGCCGACCGGGCCTCGGCCGGGCTGCCCGCGCCCTGGGCGCAGGCGGTGCGCGAGGCGGCCGTCCGCGGCTCCCAGGGGCTGCCCGAGGCGCTGGACGAGCTGACCGTGCGCGCGGGGGTGCCGACGGGGCGGCCGCCGCGGCCGGGGTGGTGGCCGGTGGCCGTGCTGTCCCAGGCCTCCATGACGATCCTTCAGTTCCTGGGCGGCCTGTGGCTGCTGGGCCAGATCTTCCAGATCATGTCGCCGAACCTGGGCGTGCCGGTGCTGCTGATGGTGATCGGCATCGTCGGCGGTCCGCTGGTCGAGTGGAGCTGCCGGATGGCGGCCCGCGGCCCGGCCCGCCGCTACGGACTGGAGGCGGAACGCCGACTACGCAAGGCGGCGGCCGGGTGCGGAAGGGCCCGGGTGCTGGATCCGGTGGCAGCGGAGCTGCTGCGGTACCTGGAGGTGCGGGAGCAGTACGGGAGGGTGGTGGGGGCCGGGCGATGACGGCGGGGGCGTGGCGGCTGTGACGGGCCGCGTGCGCGGGTACGGCGAGGGCGGCGTCCGGTCGGGCGTCGCCCTCGCCGCGTCTGTGTGTGGCTGGACGTGTGGCCGGGCGTGTGGCTCTGCACGTGTGAATGGACGTGTGGCTCGGCGTCACCCGTCGGGGTGGCGGAGTTTTCCACAGGTGGGCGGTGGTCCACAGCGCTCAGCGGGCTCGGCCCGGTCGCGGCAGTCTGGCGGACACAGCCGTACGGGACGGGCCCGTACGGGGCTCGGCCCGGTGTCGGAGTCCGGGCGAGGGAGGGGGTTCGCGATGAACGAGACGATGGTCTGCGCGGTCGGCAGGGTGGCGACGCAGCCGGTGTACCGGGAGATGGCGTCCGGCCCGTCGGCGAGGTTCCGGCTGGCGGTGACCGCGCGCTACTGGGACCGCGAGAAGAACACGTGGACGGACGGGCACACCAACTTCTTCACGGTGTGGGCCAACCGCCAGCTCGCCACGAACACGGCGGCGTCGCTGACGGTGGGCGAGCCCGTGATCGTGCAGGGCAGGCTGAAGGTGCGGACCGATGTGCGCGAGGGCCAGAGCTGGACCTCGGCGGACCTCGACGCGGTCGCGATCGGCCACGATCTCGCCTGGGGCACCTCGGCCTTCCGGCGCGGAGGCAAGCCGGAGACGGCGGTCATGCCGGCATCACCGGAGCCCAACTGGGAAACGCCGCCGGACGATTCAGCGCAGCCCGCAGACGCACCGGCTCAACGACAGCCAGAGTCAGCCGTGCTGACGTGACGTCAGTCACCATCGCCCTGTCCGGACTGCGGCTTATCGGCGAGTGCGCACCGTACGACCAGGGGTGGATTTGTCGATAAGACCTGCCCGCAGGGGATCTTGGCGATAACGATTCCGAGTCGGATCACTCATCCGACCGTCTGACCGGCGGGCCGGGTCCGACGCCTCCCTAGGATGCCGGGACATGGCTCTCGGGGCTCTCGATGCCTGTGAGGCTTCTGATTTCTGCTGGTGGGACCGTACCCCCCACGTCAACGGGTCCTGCTCGAAAGGAAATTTGGTGTTTGCTTCGTTCTCGGCGGTGTTCGTACGCAGGCGAGGGGCGGCCCGCCTCGGCGCCGCGACGCTGGTGTCCGGGCTCGTCGCCGCGGGCGTGCTGGCCGGTGCCGGCCAGGCGGCCGCCGACGAGACGACACAGAGTGAGGGCGGGGCGACCGCGACCATAGCCGGACTCAAGACGTACGGCACCGCGGTGATACACGGTGGCACCGGGGACCAGCAGGTGTCGGCGGGTCTGTTCGAGATGTCCGTCGAGGGCGGCGGCATGCTGCAGACGTACTGCGTCGACCTCCACAACCCCACGCAGCGGGACGCCAAGTACCACGAGACGCCCTGGGGTGGCACGTCCCTGGGCGCCAACAAGGACGCCGGCCGGATCCGCTGGATACTGCAGAACTCCTACCCGCAGGTGAACAACCTCGCGGCGCTCGCGCGGAAGGCGGGCGTGCGCGGTGCGCTGACCGAGCAGGACGCGGCGGCCGGCACGCAGGTGGCGATCTGGCGCTACTCGGACGACGTGGCCGTCGACGCCCTCGACCCGCAGGCCGAACAGCTCGCGGACTTCCTGGAGAAGAACGCCCGGAATCTGCCGGAGCCCCGCGCCTCGCTCACCCTCGACCCGCCCGCGGTCTCCGGCCGGCCGGGCGAGCGGCTCGGCCCGGTCACGGTGCACACCAACGCGAGCGGCGTGACGGTGGCGCCGCCCGCGGACGCCGCCACGAGCGGGGTGCGGATCGTCGACAAGCAGGGCAGGGCCATCACGTCCGCGGCCGACGGCGGGCAGGTGTTCTTCGACGTTCCCGAGGACGCGCCGGCCGGTACGGCCGAACTGACCGTGCAGGCCTCGACCAGCGTGCCGGTCGGCCGGGCCTTCGCCTCCGAGAGCCGGAGCCAGACGCAGATCCTGGCCGGCTCCAGCGAGTCGACGGTGTCCGCGACGGCCGGGGCGACCTGGGCGAAGCAGGGTGCGATACCGGCACTGTCGGCAGCGAAGAACTGCGCCAAGGGCGGCGTGGACATCATCGCGTCCAACAAGGGCGACGAGCCGTTCACCTTCGAACTGGCCGGACTTGAGCACACCATCGCCGCGGGCGAGACCAGGACGGTGACGGTCCCGCTCCAGGAGGACCAGGCGTACGACTTCACGATCCACGGCCCAGGCGGCTTCACCCAGCGCTTCACCGGCATGCTGGACTGCCAGACCCGGAGCAGCGAGACGGGCACGGCCACGCAGACCCTCAGCGAACCGAGCCCGGCCACGGTGGGCGGCACGGCCTCCGACACCAACCTCGCCGAAACCGGCTCCACCGGCGTCACCCCGCTGATCGCGGGCATCGCCCTCACCCTCGTCGTCATCGGCGGAGCGACCCTGATCGTCCTCCGACGCAAGGCGACACCGACGAACGACTGACGGGGCCGGAGGGGCCTGTGGCGGCTCGGAGCTGTGCTCGCCATAGGCTCAGCCCATGAAGATCACGGTGCGACCAGCAACCGACACGGACCTGTCTGCACTGTTGGTCCTCTACCGGGAACTGAACCCGGACGACGCGCCGTTGTCCGAAGCGGCCGCAGATGAGATATGGGCGGCCATATCCGGGCAGCAGGGGCGGACCGTTCTGGTGGCTGATGCCGACGGCGCTGTCGCCGGGACTGCCGACTGTGTCGTCATGCCGAACCTCACGCGCGGGGGCCGGGCCATCCTGTTCGTGGAGAACGTCGTGGTCGCCGATCGCTTCCAGCGGCGTGGCGTCGGACGGCAGCTGATGGAGGCGGTCGTGCGGCTGGGGGAGTCCGCCGGCTGTTACAAGGTGCAGTTGCTCGCGGCGGACGACGCCTACGTCCACAGCTTCTACGAAGCGTGCGGCTTCAAGGCCCTGGCGCAAGGGTTTCGCCGCTACGTCGAATAGCCGCGCGCATTCACCAGCCGCGCGCATCCGCACGCGGAACCGAACCGATCGCCCTGACGTGTTCCTGTGCAGGGGTGGTGGTTCACGCTGCGATCCGATCAAGATCGAGGCAAGGCCGGTGCGGATGTCAGTGCCGGCAGAGATACTTGCGGTGACGGATGACCATGGGGGAGGTCACAGTGACACACCTGCCGAAGAGCAGCCCACCACCACCGGGCCCGAGCCTGCCCATTCTCCCGGCAGTTCCGGCGCAGCCGGCACCACCAACGCCGGCTCGGCCTCCGGGCAGCGGCCCCGCCGCATCCCCACCCCCTGCGCCCCGCCGCACCGCCTTCGCCGAGGGCCTCGACCAACTCCGCGCCGCCGCCACCACCGAGCCCGGCCGCCTGCGCATCATCGGCGCCCTCCTGGCCCTGCTCGTCGTCGCCTTCGGCGCCGTCACCGCCTGGCAGATGACCGACCGCGCGGCCGCCGCGGACGACGTCCTCACCAGCAGCCAGCCCCTCAGCTCGGACGCGGCCGACATCTACCGCTCCCTCGCGGACGCCAACACCGCCGCCTCCAGCGGCTTCCTCGCCGGCGGCCAGGAAACGGCCGCCTCCCGCGACCGCTACGAGAAGGACATCCGCACGGCCGCCGACAAACTCGTCAACGCGGCCGCCAACGCCGACCCGGACTCCCCGTCCACCGCGACGATCGCCAAGCTCAACAAGCTCCTCCCGGAGTACAAGGGCCTGGTCGAACGCGCCCGCACCTACAACCGCCAGGGCTTCCCGGTCGGCGGCGCCTATCTCCGCTACGCCAACGAGAAGATGCAACAGCAGATGCTCCCGGCGGCGGAGGACCTGTACAAGAAGGAGAACCAGCGCCTGCGCGCGGACTACGCGGACGCCACGCCCTACCCCTGGGCGGCCATCGCCCTCGGCCTCGCCGCCCTGGCCGCCCTCGCCTGGGCCCAGCACCGCAACTACCGACGTACGAACCGGGTGTTGAACCAGGGCCTGGTCGCCGCCACCGCCACCGCGACGGTGGTCCTGCTCTGGCTGGTCGTCGGCCACAGCGTCGCCCGCGCGGGCCTGAACGACTCCTACGACCACGGCGTCCGCTCCCTGAACGTGCTGCACGACGCCCGCATCGCCTCCCTCAAGGCACGTGGCAACGAGAACCTGACCCTGGTGGCCCGCGGCGCCGAGACGAAGAAGGTCGGCGCGCGGACCTTCGACGCCTACGACTACGACTTCCGCACGGACATGGCCGACCTCGGCAAGTACCTGGCGGACGCCGCGAACCTCGCCGACGACACCTCGGGCGAACAGCCCGTCACCGCCGCCGTCGGCAACATGACGGAGTGGAAGAAGCGCCACACCGCCGCCCGCGAGCAGGACGAGAACGGCAACTACCAGCAGGCGCTGGACAGGGTCATCGGCACCCGGGACGCGACCGGCGAGTGCTTCGACAGCGTCGACGAGAACCTGCGCACGGCACTCGCGCACGAGGAGATCGAGTTCAAGCGCGCGGCCGACGACGGCCGGGACGCCCTGACGGGCCTGTCGGCGGGCGCGGCCGTCCTCGCGGTCCTGGGCGCCGCGGGCGCGGTGCTGGGCATCGGCCGCAGGCTGTCGGAGTACCGATGAACGGGGCACGGGATACAAGGGGAGACGTGAAAGGGGGCGCGAGCATGCGAGCACGACGTCTGCGGGCCAGCCTGAAGGGCTGGGGCGGGGTGGCCACGATGGCGGTCGTCTGCGCCCTGGTGGCGGTCTTCGCGCTGTGCGTCCCGCTGTCCGGACCGGGCATCGGCGACGGCCGGGCCGTCACCCAAGCCTCCCAGGCCACGGTCGAGAAGGCCGAAGAGGACTGCGAGGCCCCCGAGAAGCAGACGCTGTCCCCCTCCTCCGCCGACGGCGACACCATCCAGGCGATCAAGGACCGCGAGGGCGAGAAGCGCAAGCTGATCGTCGGCGTCGACCAGAACAGCTACCGCTGGGGCTACCGCGACCCCAACAGCGGCGAGACCGCGGAGCTCGAGGGCTTCGACATCGACCTGGTCCACCGCATCGCCGAGGACATACTCGGCGACCCGGACGCCGTCCAGTTCAAGGCGATCCCCACCGACCAGCGCATCCCGGCGATCCAGGACGGCCGCGTGGACATGGTCGTCCGCACGATGACGATCAACTGCGATCGCATCGCGGACGTGGCCTTCTCCGCGCCCTACTTCAAGACGGGACAGCAGGTCCTCGCCCCGAAGTCCTCACCCGTCAAGGGCTACGACGACACGCTCGCGAACCGCAAGGTCTGCACGGCGGCCGGCTCGACGGCGTACTCCACGCTGGAGGCCGACCAGAAGGACGGCAAACTCCCCGCCACCACCGACATCTCCACGACCGTCCCGAACCAACTCGACTGCCTGGTAAGGCTCCAGCTCGGTGAGGTCGACGCCGTGGTCACCGACGGCGCCCTCGCCGCGAGCCAGGCGGCACAGGATCCGACGGTCCAGCTCAAGGGTGACGCCTTCACTGCCGAGTACTACGGCGTGGCGATGAAGAAGGACGCCGACGATCTGGTACGCCGGGTCAACCAGATCCTGGTGGACTACCGCAAGGACACCGCGAACGGCTGGCAGGCCTCGTACGAGAAATGGCTGTCGGCGACACTGGGCAAGGATGCGAAGAAGTCGGAACCACCGGCTCCGCAGTATCTCCGCAGCACCTGACCGCTCGACCGACACCCGGCCCCACAACCCGACCGAATCCCCGACCGGCAAGCCGACCCAAACCCAACCGCCAATCCAACCGCCAAGCCAACCGGCACTACCGCAGCGAGAGGTGATCGATGGGCGTCACGGGATCCACCGGGCCGGTGATGGACCGGGACGAGGTGGACCGTGCGCTGGCGCGGCTCGGCGCGGAGCACGAGGCGATCGAGACCTCGCTCCTCGCCCTGCAGGACCACGCGGGCCGCAGACTCCTGGAGGGCGCGGAGCTCACCGGTGTCACCCAGGAGCGCTGGACGTCCACGGAGGCGTCGATCACGCTGCTGTGGACCTACTTCGACGCGTACACGGACGCCCTGCGCACCGCCCGCGACATCCGCTCCCGCCGCCGCTGGTCCAGCCGCGAGGACCTGGTGGAGCTGACGGAACTGCTGACCGGCGAGTCCGTCACCGTCGCGGGCAGCGCCACCGCGACGGCCAACGCCCCCACCCTGCACGGCGCCGCGAACAAGCTCAGCGAGCGCTACTCGCTCATCACCCTCGTCGACCGGATGAACGAGCTGTACGCGACGAGCCTGGACATGGTCGTCGCCGCCGACGCGGTCTGGTCGGCCCTGCCCGCCCGGATCGACCTGCTGGCGGCCGAACTCCAGCGCACCCGCAGGCTCGCGCACTCGGTGGGTGTGCGCCCCGGAGAGCACCCGGCGGGCGACGACCTGGAGCGCATCACGCGCACGCTGACGAAGCTGCGCGAGCAGGTGATCTCGGACCCGCTGGAGTTCTGGCTGTCGGCGGAGGGCAGTTCGGCTCCGGGCGGCGGCCGGCCGGACACGACGGTGTACGACCGTGAGGCGCGCGCCCTGGAGGACGTACGCCGGGAGATCGACGCGGTCTTGACGGTCCGGCAGGACGCCGAGAAGCGGATCGTCAGGCTGCGGGACATCCTCAGCCGCGCGGACCGCACGCTGGCCGAGGCGCGCATCGCCCGCGGCGAGGTCCTCGCGAAGCTCGCGGCGACGGAGGTGCCGGTCGTCAGCGGACCGCCGACGGTGTTGCAGGAGCAGGTGGCGGCGGCCGCGGAGTACCGCAGGCAGGGGCAGTGGCACCGGCTGTCCCCGCTGCTGGAGTCGCTGGAGCAGAAGGCCGAGGACGAACTGCTGCGCGCCCGCGAGTCGTTGACCGCGGTCACCGCGCCCCTGGCGGTCCGGGCCGAGCTGCGCGGCCGGCTCGACGCGTACAAGGCGAAGGTCGCGCGGCACGGCTTCGCGGAGGACGCGCTGCTGGTGGAGCGGTACGAGAAGGCGCGCCGCATGCTGTGGAGCGCACCCTGTGATCTGCGCGCCGCCGAAGGAGCCGTGCTGCGCTACCAGCAGGCTGCCCTGGAGCTGCTCGGCGGCCCGAGGGTGCCGGACCAGGGCGCAGTCGAGGACGACCGGAGGGGGCCGGGCGCATGAGCGACAAGGGGGAGTCCATGACCGAGGCACGCACATGTCAACGCCCCACCTGCACGGGCACCTACGAAGACGTGGGCGCCGGCGAACTGTACTGCGACACCTGCGGCCTCGCCCCGGTCGTCGCGGCTGGGGGTCCCCCCTCTGGGGGAGGCATGGTCGCCTCGCCCCCCACCGGCATCACCGCCGGCGGCAAGGGAGGCTCGCGCGGCTCGGGCGCCGGCGGCAGCTCCCGCTCCAGCAGCCGCAGTTCCCGTACGTCGTCCCAGTCGTCGAAGTCCCGCCGCTCGGTGTCGGGACGCCTCTCGCGGTCCCTGTCGGGCAAGTCGACGAGCCGCTCGGTGTCGGTGCGCAGCTCCGGCTCCGGCTCCGGTTCCTCGTCCCGGGGCCGGCTGGGTGCCGGGCTGGTGGAGGTGCCGCCGATCCCGCGGCCCGACCCGCGCGAGATGGTCCTGGACAACCCCGAGGTGCCCGAGCGGAAGCGGTTCTGCTCGCGCTCCGACTGCGGAGCCCAGGTGGGCCGGGCGCGCGGTGACCGGCCGGGGCGCACGGAGGGGTTCTGCACCAAGTGCGGCCACCCGTACTCGTTCGTGCCGAAGCTGAAGTCCGGTGACGTCGTGCACGGCCAGTACGAGGTGGTCGGCTGCCTCGCGCACGGCGGTCTGGGCTGGATCTACCTGGCCGTCGACCGGGCGGTCTCGGACCGCTGGGTGGTCCTCAAGGGCCTGCTGGACACCGGCGACCAGGACGCGATGGCCGCGGCGATCTCCGAACGTCGCTTCCTCGCGGAGATCGAGCACGCCAACATCGTGCGGATCTACAACTTCGTCGAGCACCTGGACCAGCGCACGGGCTCCCTCGACGGCTACATCGTCATGGAGTACGTCGGCGGCAAGTCGCTGAAGGAGATCGCCAACGGCCGCCGCACCGCGCAGGGCAGGCGCGATCCGCTGCCGGTGGAGCAGGCCTGCGCGTACGGCATCGAGGCGCTGGAGGCGCTCGGCCATCTGCACAGCCGCAACCTGCTGTACTGCGACTTCAAGGTCGACAACGCGATCCAGACCGAGGACCAGCTCAAGCTGATCGACATGGGCGCGGTCCGCAGGATGGACGACGAGGAGTCGGCCATCTACGGCACGGTGGGCTATCAGGCGCCGGAGGTGGCCGAGGCCGGCCCGTCGGTGGCGAGCGACCTCTTCACCGTCGCCCGCACGCTCGCCGTCCTGACCTTCGACTTCCAGGGCTACACGAACGTCTACGCGGACTCCCTGCCCGACCCGGACCACATCGAGGTCTTCCGGCAGTACGAGTCGTTCTACCGCCTGCTGGTCCGCGCCACCGACCCCGATCCGGCCCGCCGGTTCGCCTCCGCGCAGGAGATGACCGAGCAGCTGACCGGCGTCCTGCGGGAGGTCGTCTCCCTGCAGACGGGCCGCGCCCGGCCCGCCCTGTCCACCCTGTTCGGACCCGAGCTGCGGGTCACGGACACGGAGCTGTTCCCGCGGCTGGACGGTGAGGTGTCCCGGCTGGGGGCCCGGGTGGTGCGGACGCGGCGCGGTTCCCCGACCGCCGCCGCGCTGCCCGCCGCCACCGCTTCCGGACCGGCCGTCGCCCAGTTGCCCGCCGGCGGGGTGCAGGGACCGGCCGCGGCTCAGCTCCCGGCAGGCGGCGGGCAATCCCACGTCCCCCTTCCCGCCGGCCTCGTCAGACCCGTCGACGCCCCCGCCGCAGCCCTCGCCCTGCCCGTCCCCCGGGTCGACCCGTCCGACCCCAACGCCGGCTTCCTGGCGGGCCTGATGACCTCCGCGCCTGCCGAGCTGCTCGGAGCCCTCGCGGCGGCCCCGGCCCCGTCGACCGAGACGCGGCTGCGGCAGATCCGGGCCTGGCTGGAGACCGGCGAGCCGGCCGCCGCGCTGGAGGCACTGGTCACGCTGGAGGGCGAGCGGCCCGACGACTGGCGGGTGGTCTGGTACCGGGGCGTGGCCGCGCTGGTCACCGGCGACGACGAGGGCGCCGCGCTCGCCTTCGACGCGATCTACGACGCCTTCCCCGGCGAGATCGCGCCCAAGCTGGCGCTGGGCCTGTGCGCGGAGGTGCTGGGCCAGCTCGACAACGCCGCCGAGTACTACCGGCTGGTGTGGTCGACCGACCCGAGCTATGTGAGCGCCGCGTTCGGGCTGGCCCGTGTACAACTGGCGAGCGGGGACCGGCGCAGCGCCGTACGGACGCTGGAGTCGGTCCCGGAGTCCTCCATCCACTACACGGCCGCGCGCGTGGCGGCCGTACGGGCGCGGCTGAGGCAACGCACGGCGGCCGCCTCCGACGTACCGTTCCTGGAGGATCTCACGGCCGCCGCGGCGCAGGTCGAAGCGCTGGAGGCGTACGGTCTGGATCCGGCGCGGCGGGAACAACTGTCGGCCGAAGTCCTCGGCAGTGCCCTGGACTGGGTACTCTCCGGGGGCCAGGGTTCCGTCCCTCCCGCCGCCGGGGGACGGACGCTGCTCGGCAGCGGCCTGGACGAGCGGGGCCTGCGTTTCGGCCTGGAACGCTCGTACCGCACGCTGGCCCGGCTGGCGCGGGGCGGCGAGGAGAGGATCGACCTGGTGGAACGTGCCAATCGTTACCGCCCCCGGACGTGGGTGTAGTTGATGTCGCAGATGCCCCAGTTGTCCGCCTGCCCGAGTTGCGAGGAACCCCTCGAATCGGGTGACCGTTTCTGCGGCGCGTGCGGATATGACCTGTCCGCCGTGCCCGAACGGCCGCAGGACAACCCGACCATCACCATGAACGGCTCGGTGCCCGGCCAGGGCGCTCCGGCCGGTGAGTATCCCGAGCGCCCGCCGGCGCCACCCGCCGGCGCGCCCTGGCCGGCATCGGGACCGGCGGCCCCTCAAGTCCCGGCCACGGGCGGCCCCATGCCGCCGGAGTCGCCCCCGGCCTCCGGCGTGCGGTTCGACCGGAGGCCGCAGCCCGACGGACATGCCGCGCCGCCGGAGACGTATCAGACCCAGCCCGATCAACCCCAGCCCGATCAGATGCAGCCCGACGAGTACCTCCTCCAGGCACCGGACCCACGGGTGTCCGCCGAGCCCGCGGCCCCGGCCGCCGGATCCGGCGGCAAGGTCTGCGTGGCCTGCCGTGCCGGCCGCGTGGACGACGACGGCTACTGCGAGAACTGCGGCCACGCCCAGCCGCGTGAACGGGACCACATGGAGCAGGAGTCCGGCCCGGTGGCCGCGGTCAGCGACCGCGGCCTGCGCCACCACCGCAACGAGGACGCGTTCGCCATCGGCACCACCGCGCTGCCCGACGGCACCCCCGCTTCTGTGGCGATCGTCTGCGACGGAGTCTCCTCGGCGACCCGTCCCGACGACGCCTCCCAGGCGGCGTCGCGGGCCGCGAGCGAGGCGGTGCTGGCCGCCCTGCCGCGCGGTGCGCACCCGCAGCAGGCGATGCACGACGCGATCGTCGCCGCCTCACGCGCCGTCAACTCGCTCGCCGCCGAGCCCGCCACGGCCCTGGAGCAGGCCCCGCACCAGAACGCCCCCGCGTGCACCATCGTCGGCGCCGTGGTGACGTCGGGCCTGCTGATCGTCGGCTGGGTCGGCGACAGCCGCGCCTACTGGGTCCCGGTCGACCGGAGCGCTCCCCCCGCCCGGCTCACCGAGGACGACTCGTGGGCCGCGCAGATGGTCGCCGCGGGCCTCATGAACGAGGCCGAGGCCTACGCCGACGAGCGCGCCCACGCGATCACCGGCTGGCTCGGCGCGGACGCCTACGAGCTGGAACCGCACACCGCCGCGTTCAAGCCGGACCGGCCGGGCGTGGTGGTGGTCTGCACGGACGGCCTGTGGAATTACGCGGAGGCGGCCGAGGAGCTGGCCCGGGTCCTCCCGCTCGACGCCGCCGCGCATCCGCTGCACAGCGCCCGGGTGCTCGTCGGCCACGCCCTGGACGGTGGGGGCCACGACAACGTAACAGTGGCCCTCGTGCCGTTCCCCGCCGTGCCCCAGGGGGCAGGATCGGCCTGAGGCCACGTACGGGGACGCCTCGGCGGACCGGAGGGGACCGGTCCGCCTACCGTCATCACCCCGCTCCGGTGGGGGCTTTCGAGGGGGATCGAAGCAGGCATGGCCATTTTCTCGAAGTCGAACGTGCCGCAGTTCTCGGTGGACGTGTACCAGAACGAGTACCTGCCGGAAGGCGCGGGCGAGGTCAACGCCATCGTCACGGTGACGGCGACCGGCGGCGGCACGATCGGCAGCGCGGTCGCGGCACCCCACCTCTACTCGCCCGGCGAGGGCCCGTCCGCGGCCGTGGCGGTCATGGTCGACTGCTCGGGGTCGATGGACTACCCGCCGACCAAGATGCGCAACGCCCGGGACGCCACGGCCGCCGCGATCGACACCCTGCGCGACGGCGTGCACTTCGCGGTGATCGGCGGGACGCACGTGGCCAAGGAGGTCTACCCGGGCGGCGGGCGCGTCGCGGTCGCCGACGCCACCACGCGCGAGCAGGCCAAGCAGGCGCTGCGCTCGCTCAGCGCGGGCGGCGGCACGGCCATCGGCACCTGGCTGAAACTCGCCGACCGCCTGCTCTCCTCCGCGGACGTCGCCATCCGGCACGGCATCCTGCTCACCGACGGCCGCAATGAGCACGAATCGCCCGAGGACCTGAAGGCCGCGCTCGACGCGTGCGCCGGGCGCTTCACCTGTGACG
Source organism: Streptomyces sp. NPDC040589 (assembly GCF_055594445.1). Classification (NCBI taxonomy): domain Bacteria; kingdom Bacillati; phylum Actinomycetota; class Actinomycetes; order Kitasatosporales; family Streptomycetaceae; genus Streptomyces; species Streptomyces sp. NPDC040589. The sequence continues at coordinate 396,640 of NZ_JBVIWP010000003.1, forward strand.
CGCGTGGCGTGGGCACCGACTGGGAAGTGAAAGAAGTCACAGGGATCGCCTCCGCCCTGCTCGGCACCGCCGACATCGTCGCCGATCCGGCCGGGCTCGCCGCCGACTTCACGCAGATGATGGAGACGGCGATGGGTAAGGAGGTCGCGGACGTCTCCCTGCGGCTGTGGACCCCGGTCGACACCACCGTGAAGTTCGTCAAGCAGGTCGCGCCGACGGTCGAGGAGCTGACCGGCAGGCGTACCGAGGCGGGCCCCCGCGCGGGCGACTACCCCCTTGGTTCCTGGGGCGATGAGTCCCGTGACTACCACGTCTGTGTCGAGGTCCCGGCCGCGCACATCGGGCAGGAGATGCTGGCGGCCCGGATCTCGCTGGTCATTCCGCAGCCCGACGGCAGCGTCCAGAACCTCGGCGCGCAGGGCCTGGTGAGGGCCGTGTGGACCGACGACATGGTCGCCTCGACGTCGATCAACCCCCAGGTCGCCCACTACACCGGCCAGGCCGAACTGGCACAGGCCATCCAGCATGGGCTGGACCTTCGCAAAGCGGGGGATATGGACGGAGCAACGGCCAAACTGGGCCGGGCCGTTCAGCTCGCGAGTGCCTCCGGGAACGCCGATACTGCGAAACTGCTTGCGAAGGTGGTGGACGTGGTCGATGCCGCGACCGGTACTGTGCGACTGAAGGCGAAGGTTCAGGAGGCCGACGAGATGACGCTCGAGACCCGGTCCACCAAGACCGTTCGTGTAAAGAAGTGACCTAGAAGAGATCGAAGGAGGGACGGGCCGACATGCCGACCTGCCCGAACGGACACCAGTCGGGTTCCGACGACTGGTGCGAGGTCTGCGGTCACCGCATGGCGGGTGCCGTGCCTCCGCCCCCTCCACCGCCCCCGCCCGGCGGCTACGGCTTCCCGCCCCCCGGCGGTCCGGGTGGACCCGGTGGACCCGGTGGCCCTGGTGGCCCGCCCGGTGGTCCCGGTGGACGCCCTCCGCACCTGTCCGCCGTGCCGAACGCCGAGCCGGAGCTCTGCCCGCAGTGCCGTACGCCGCGTGAGGGCGGCGCGCCCTTCTGCGAGGAGTGCCGGTGGAACTTCCTGACGAACACGGCGACCTCGTACACCCCCGCCGCCCCGCCCCCGCAGGCGCCCGGCCCGGGCGTACGTTTCCAGCCTCCCGGCCAGCCCGGTCCCGGCCCGTCGGGTCCGTCCTACGGCGGCGGTGACTCGTACGACTACCAGGGCTCCCGCCCGTCGCAGATGAACCGCCCGGCCGAGCCGATCCCGCCGTTCGGCAGCGATCCCTCGGGCCCTCCGCCTCCTCCCGGCGGCGGTTTCCCCGGACCGGGCGGACCCGGTGGTCCCGGCGGACCCGGTGGCCCCAGCGGCTACCCCGGTCCTGGTGGTCCTCCCGGTCCTGGTGGTCCTCCCGGTCCTGGTGGTCCTCCCGGTCCTGGTGGTCCTCCCGGACCTGGTGGTCCTCCCGGCCCTGGCGGTCACCCCGGACCCGGTGGTCCCCCCGGCCCGCCCGGATTCGGAGCCGACCCCTCGCGGCCGGTCCCGCCGCCGCCCGGCCCCGGTGGACCTGGTGGCCCCGGTGGTCCCGGCGGCCCCGGTGCGCCCGGCGCTCCGCAGGCCTTCCAGCAGTCCGGCCCGCCGGCCCCGCCCGGATTCCCGCAGGAGACCCAGCGGCCGCCGCGGCAGGGCGGTCCGTTCGGCGGCGGTGAGGACGACTGGGTGATCTCCCCGCCGACCTCCGGCCCGGGCGGTCCTGGTGGTCCGGGCGGCCCCGGCGGCCCCGGCCCCGGTCAGGGCGGCGGCTACGGCTTCCCCCAGTCCGGCGCGACGCAGGCCCCTCCCGGTCCGGGGCAGGGCGGCTACGGCTACCCGCAGCCCGGCGCCACCCAGGCCCCTCCCGGTCCCGGTCAGGGCGGTGGCTACGGCTACCCGCAGCCGGGCGCGACGCAGGCTCCTCCCGGTCCGGGTCAGGGCGGCTTCCCGCAGCAGCCCCAGGCGCCGCAGGGACCGTCGACCTGGACCGCGACCATCGGCCCGGACCGCGACTACTTCATGGCGATGATGCAGCGCTCCGGCCCCGAGGCCGCGGGCCTCAACCTGCCCGCGTACTCGCCCGAGCAGCAGCGCACGCTCACCGGCAACCAGATCACGATCGGCCGCCGCCGGCACTCCACCGGCGACACCCCCGACGTCGATCTGGCGGTGCCGCCGGAGGACCCGGGCGTCTCGCACCAGCACGCGGTGCTGGTCCAGCAGCCGGACGGCAGTTGGGCGGTCGTCGACCAGAACTCGACGAACGGCACGACGGTCAACGGCTCGGACGAACCGATCCAGCCGTTCGTCCCCGTCCCGCTGCAGGACGGCGACCGGGTGCACGTGGGCGCCTGGACGACGATCACGATCCGCCGGGGCTGAGCGAGCCCTTCCGGATCAGGACGGGAGGGGCCAGGCGTACGGCCCCTCCGGGTCGTCCAGCCAGGCCCACTCATGGTCGCCGCTGACCGTGATGCCGTAGCGCTCCCGCTGCGGCATGCCCTCCTGCTCCCACAGCGCGTGCGCCTCCTGCGGATCGAGGCTGCCGCGGGTCAGCGTCAGCAGGAAGCGGAACAGGTCGTCCTCCCGGGCCCTGCGCGGCACCCCGCCCAACTGGGCGGGTTCGCCCCAGGGCCGGTTCCCTCCGCGCAGCGGCACGAAGTAGGCGGGCGTGTGCAGGAACCGCCCCTCGGCATGCCCGGCGTCGCTCACCGTGAGGACGATCAGGCCGGTGCCGAGCGGCATGAGGATCCGGCCGCCGGGACGGCTCTGCGCGAGCCAGGCGCGCGGCACGGTGTTCAGGGCGCAGGTGGCGATGATCCGGTCGAACGGCGCACGCTCGGGCACGCCCCGGGCGCCGTCGCCGGTGACGACGACCGGCCGGTATCCGGCCGCGGCCAGGTGCCGGCGGGCCGACTCGGTGATCTCCGGGTCGAGATCGACGGTGGTCACCTTGTCGTCGCCCAGCCGGTGGGCGAGCAGCGCGGCGTTGTAGCCGGTGCCGGCGCCGATCTCCAGGACCGTGTCCCCGTCCGTCACGCACAGCGCGGCCAGCATGTCCGCCATCAGGGAGGGCTGGCTGCTGGAGGAGAGCAGTTCGCCGTCGCGCAGCCGGGTCGCCAGCGGGGTGTCCTCGTAGGCACCGAGCACCCACCGTTCACGCGCCCGAGGGTCGGGGCTCTCGCCCCAGCGTCGTTCGTAGCCGCCGGCGACGCCGACGTAGTAGTACGGCACGAAGAGATGACGGGGGACCGCCGCGAACGCCTCGCGCCACAGCGGGTCGGCGGCCCAGGCCCCGCTCGCGTCGATCCGGCGTACCAGTGCCGCCCGCGCGGAGGCGGCGAGCCCGTCCGGTTCCGGTTCCCTGTCGGGAGCATGCCCGCCCATACCCCCACAGTAAGGGCAGCGGGGGCGGTCCTAGGCCTTGAGTCCTATGTCCCCGCGTCTGAGAGCATGGAGGGCGTGAATGAGATTCGGCGCGGCACGCTTCAGGAGCAGACCTTCTACGAGCAGGTCGGCGGGGAGGAGACCTTCCGCCGGCTCGTTCACCGTTTCTACGAGGGAGTCGCCGAGGACCCGCTGCTGCGGCCCATGTACCCCGAGGAGGACCTGGGCCCGGCCGAGGAGCGCCTGGTGCTGTTCCTCATCCAGTACTGGGGCGGCCCGACGACGTACAGCGACAACCGCGGCCATCCCCGCCTGCGGATGCGGCACGCGCCGTTCACGGTCGACCGTGCGGCGCACGACGCCTGGCTGAAGCACATGCGGGTCGCCGTCGACGAACTCGGGCTGTCCGAGGAGCACGAGCACACGCTGTGGAACTACCTGACGTACGCGGCCGCCTCGATGGTGAACGCGCCGGGCTGAGGGTGAGGGACGGCGGTGGGTTCAGCGGACGCTGACGTCCAGCGCCCCGAGCCCGGCACGTCGTACGGCAACCGATCCGTACGGCGTGCGCAGCCGGAGCCACGCGCCCGAGGAGAACAGCCCCAGGGGTACCCCCGGCCGCAGGAAGCCCAGCGACTGCGCGGCGTGCACGACCCGCACGGGGAGGCCGGTGTCGCCGACCGTACGGGACCAGATGTCCCGCCCGATCCCGTCCAGCTCGGCCCTGGTGCGCCGCTCGGACGGCAACTCCTGCGTACGGGACCGGAACTCGGCGACCACGGCGGCGACCAGCGACCGCAGGGCGTCCGGCGCGGGCAGCCCCGGCTCGGGCCGCCAGCCGCCGCGCGGCGGCAGCACACCGGCCCACGGCGGACCGGTCACGGCACCCGGCACGACAGCCGTGGCAGCCGTCTCGTCCACCGACTCCAGCAGCTCACCGGCGGACACGGTGACGTCGAGCGTGACGTCCAGCCCGTTCTCGTACGGCTTCGCCAGCCGCACCGCGCGCACGGCCAGCACCTCGAAGGAGGGCGGCCGTCCGAAGACGGCCAGTGCGGTGCCCGCCGCCTGCAGGCGCACCGCGGCTCCACGGTCGTAGTGGAGCAGCCGGGAGAGGAAGGCCGCGAGATCCGCCGCCTCCCCCTCGTCGACGAGGTGCAGGACCGTCATGCGGCGACGGCCTCCTCCTCGGCGTCATCCGTGTACTCCTGGAGGAACTCCCGTTCCTCCGCGGTGATCCGGCGCGGACGCTGTGCCTCGAAGTCGAACGGCACGACCACCGTCGAGGCCCGTACGTAGACCACGTCGTCGTCCTTCACCTCGTAGGTGATGGTGAAGGACGCGGCCCTGATCTCGGTGATCCACAGCTCGATGTCCACCGGGTGGTGCCGGTGGACGAGCTGCCGCTTGTAGTCGATCTCATGGCGTGCCACCACGGACCCCTGCTGGAAATCCTTCTCCGGCCGGAAGAGGAAGTCGATACGGGCTTCCTCCAGGTAGCGCACGAAGACCGCGTTGTTGACATGGCCGTACGCGTCCATGTCCGACCAACGCAGCGGGCAGCGGTAGATGTGCCGCAAGATCGATCAGCCCCGGGTCAGCTTCTTGTAGGTGGCGCGGTGCGGACGGGTGGCGTCCGGGCCGAGCCGCTCGATCTTGTGCTTCTCGTACGACTCGAAGTTGCCCTCGAACCAGAACCACTTGGACTCGCCCTCGTAGGCGAGGATGTGCGTGGCGACTCGGTCCAGGAACCACCGGTCGTGGGAGACGACCACGGCGCAGCCGGGGAACTCGAGCAGCGCGTTCTCCAGGCTGCTGAGCGTCTCGACGTCCAGGTCGTTGGTCGGCTCGTCGAGGAGCAGCAGGTTGCCGCCCTGCTTGAGGGTGAGCGCGAGGTTCAGCCGGTTGCGCTCACCGCCGGAGAGCACCCCGGCCGGCTTCTGCTGGTCCGGGCCCTTGAAGCCGAAGGCGGAGACGTAGGCACGGCTGGGCATCTCGACCTGGCCGACGTTGATGTAGTCGAGCTCGTCGGAGACAACGGCCCACAGGGTCTTCTTCGGGTCGATGTTCTCGCGGCTCTGGTCGACGTACGAGATCTTGACGGTGTCGCCGACCTTGATGGAACCGGAGTCCGGTTCCTCCAGGCCCTGGATCATCTTGAACAGGGTCGTCTTACCGGCGCCGTTCGGGCCGATGATGCCGACGATGCCGTTCCGCGGGAGCGTGAAGCTGAGGTCGTCGATGAGGACCTTCTCGCCGAAGGCCTTGCTGAGGTTGTTGATCTCGACGACGACACTGCCCAGACGCGGGCCCGGCGGGATCTGGATCTCCTCGAAGTCCAGCTTCCGCATCTTCTCGGCCTCGGCGGCCATCTCCTCGTAGCGGGCCAGACGCGCCTTGGACTTGACCTGACGTCCCTTGGCGTTGGACCGCACCCACTCGAGCTCTTCCTTCAGACGCTTCTGCCGCTTGGCGTCCTTCTGGCCCTCGACCTTGAGGCGCGCGGCCTTGGTCTCCAGGTACTTCGAGTAGTTGCCCTCGTAGGGGTAGAGGCGGCCGCGGTCGATCTCGCAGATCCACTGGGCGACGTTGTCGAGGAAGTACCGGTCGTGAGTGACCGCTACGACGGTGCCCGGGTACTTGGCCAGGTGCTGCTCCAGCCAGTTCACCGACTCGGCGTCGAGGTGGTTGGTGGGCTCGTCGAGCAGCAGCAGGTCGGGCTGCTCCAGCAGCAGCTTGCACAGCGCGACACGGCGGCGCTCACCACCGGACAGGTTGGTGACGGGCCAGTCGCCGGGCGGGCAGCCCAGCGCGTCCATGGCCTGCTCAAGCTGCGCCTCGAGGTCCCAGGCGTTGGCGTGGTCGAGCTCCTCCTGGAGCTTGCCCATCTCGTCCATGAGCGCGTCGGTGTAGTCGGTCGCCATCTGCTCGGCGATCTCGTTGAACCGGTCGAGCTTGCCCTTGACCTCGGCGACACCCTCCTGGACGTTCTCCAGGACGGTCTTGTCCTCGGTCAGCGGCGGCTCCTGCAGCAGGATGCCGACGGTGTAACCAGGGGTGAGGAAGGCGTCACCGTTGGACGGCTGCTCCAGACCCGCCATGATCTTCAGGATCGTCGACTTGCCGGCGCCGTTCGGGCCGACGACGCCGATCTTCGCTCCCGGGTAGAAGCTCGTCGTCACGTCGTCGAGGATCACCTTGTCGCCGTGCGCTTTGCGCGCCTTGCGCATGGTGTAAATGAACTCAGCCAAGAGAAACCGTCCGGCAGCTTGAAACTGGCAGTGGGCAGATACACCCCATCTTGCCGTACCGCCACCCCTGGGCGGAAACGCGTATGGCTGTGGGCGGCTGACCAGGCTTTTCTCGGATGCCGACTGCTGGGCGACTGCCACTGTCGGTCGCCTTTGGTCGGCCTCGGGCACCCTCGCACGGCCCAGGGACGGCCCAGGGGTGATCGCTTGGGGCAGCCCTCATCGGAGTGGGCCGCCTTGCTAGGTGAATGGCACGGCAGACCGTTCGCACCGCTCGATAGACGCAGATGCTCCCGAAGCGCTAACCGCAGCCCGCCCGCGAAAGACGCGCCTACCGGTTGATCGGGATCTCGTAAACGATCTCGCAGCGATCGGCGGGCACCACGATGTCCGCTGTCTCGACGGGGCGCCCGTCGTCGCTGTAGTACGTCCGCCGGATGTGCGTGACGAGCGCGGCCTTCTGGATTCCCAGAAGAGAGGCCTCCTCGGCGGTGGCCTGCCTTGGCTCCGGTTGCTCCACGGCGTGGCTGACGGTGACGCCGATCGCGGCCATGCGGTTCACGACACCGGCCCCGGCGTGCGGGCCTCCCTCGGGGAGAACTACGAGAGTCCCTGCGGTGAGGTCGTACGGCTCCCAACTCGTCGACAGTTGCACCGGCCTGCCGTCCGCCAGGAACTCTGACGCACAGGTCGCCCTCGGCGATGCCCAGCCGCGTAGCGATGTCGGCCGGGGCGGGGACCTTGGCGTCGGTCCGGCTTTCCCGATCCTGTCCACGGATATCCTCGGCCGTCTGAGCACCGCGTTCTTGCACGATGCCGTCAACAGGTGCCGTCAGGCGTCGCTGCTTGTACTGGGGTCGCGGGATCGCCCAACCGCCTTGCTTGCTGCTGAAGGACTTCGACAGAAGGAGACGCTCAGGCCGCTCTGGCTGCGGGCCGTATACGGCCTGGGCCTTGCGTTCGGCGTATACATGATCGGCGGCCATCAGGAAGTCGGCGTAGGCCGCGCGCCGAATGTCCTGGACTCGCGCGGTGCGCTGCTCGTCGAGTGTCTGCTTGGCCGGGGCCGGCATCGCGATCTGGACGTCCTCGTGGCCCCGGCGGATCTGGTGGGTCAGGCGGCTTTGTCCCAGTGCCGGGGTGGCTCGTCGTCGCCCTGGTCGGATTGCTGAGCGGCCTTCTCGCGGGCGCGCAGGACCGCCCAGAGTGGGATGAACAGGCCGGTGAGGTACCAGGGGATGAGCCAGAGCGCGGACCACCAAGGGGTCTGTGGTTCGAGGATCAGGTCAGTGGCGGCTGTGGCCATTCCCGTGGCCAGGCTCCAGCATGTGAGGCGGCTGGCGTGCGGGACACCTCGGGTGAGCCGGTCGGAGGCGGGGTGGGTGCGGGAGGAGGGCAGGGTTCTGCCCGGTTCACTCATCGCGGGGGAGTCCTTCACAAGGGCGTGGACAATGTCGGAAGGTGCCGGACGCCGTCAGTGTGCATGGAGTGCGGTTGTGCCTGTAGCAACCCCGCCAGCTAGCCGCTGGCTCTGAGACAAGTTGTGCCGGTGTGGTTTCGCGTTCAAAAGCTGGTAAGCGCTCTCTGCGCACTCCTCGGCCAGGTCTGAACCTGACCGAAAAGTAGTCAGTAGCCGGTCAGGACGCACTGATTGAGATGCGGTCGCAGGATTTCGGTCAGTGTGCCCGTCCGGATTGGTTACGGAATGGACAATTCCCTCGTTGAGTGGTGGTGGGTTGTTCCGTCGTGTCCACTTTCGCCCAGTCGAAGCGGTGAGGCTGATTCCGGGCCGTATGGGATGGGTGTTGCGGGGCACCGCCCGCTCGTTTGTGCGCTTCTTCTGGCAGCTTGTGTGGCCGAGGTGACCGTGTGGATCACCGGTTCTGACTGTCTGTCTGACTTCCTGTGGGGGGAAGCTGATGCATTCACGTGCGAAGAGCACGTCGCTCTGGCGTGCCCGAAGAACACACAGAACCGCTCTTACCGCGGCGATCATCACGGCCGCCGTGGTGATCGCCGCGACGCCGGGTCTGGCGGCTGCACCGAAGCCGGAGCTGCCGGAGCCGGAGAGTCCGTGGACGAAGCCGACGAAGGTGGAGGCTCCTGCGACGCCGGCCGGGTCGGTGAAGGCACCGGAGTCACAGGCTGAGGCCAAGCCGTCGGCCGAGGTCGCCGCGTGGCGGGCGGCACAGCAGGCCCGTACGGGCGGCAAGGCGGGTGCCCAGCGTGCGACGGCCGCCGCCGAGGCCACGCCGTTCGTTCCCGAGGGACAGGGCGAGGTGCCCTGGCACCGGATCATCGACACGCGCTTGAACGACGCACTCGTGGCGCGGGTGAACGTCTCCGACGGCAACCTGATGCTCGCCGCGACGGACTTCGACATCGCCGGTGTCGGTCAGAAGCTGCAGCTGACACGGACGTACAACTCCCTTGAGGCGCCTTGGGGGAAGGTGTCGCAGCGCTGGTGGCAGGCGTACGAGCGCTACCTCCAGACCGGCGACGGTGAGGTGGTCGTCTACGACGCCACCGGCGACGCCCTGCGCTTCAAGGAGACGTCCACCGGCGGCTACACCACGCCGACGGGCTACTCCAAGGACCTGAAGAAGAACGCGGACGGCACCTACACCCTGACCCACCGCAAGTCCGGCACGAAGGACACCTTCGACGCGCACGGCACGCTGACGAAGGTCACGGACAAGAACGACGGCACGATCACCGTCGACCAGCACGACGAGGGCAGTGAGCACAAGGGCTTCAAGCTCACCGAGACCCGATCGGGCCGCTGGATCGACCTGGTGAAGACCAACGCCAGCCAGTGGCAGGCCAAGGACCACACGGGCCGCACAGCGGTGTTCGACCTCGACCCGGCGGGCAACCTGGCGAAGGTCACCGACACCGACGGCAAGGCCACCGCCTACGCGTACGACTCCTCACGCCGCCTGACCAAGGTGACCACCCCCGAGGGCACCGTCACCCTGTTCACCTACGACGACCACAACCGCGTCACCTCCATGCAGCGCGCCACCGAGTCCTCCGGCGGCGGCCACACGGGTCCGACCTGGCGCTACGACTACACGGCCGCCACCCCGGCCGACGCGGGAACCACGACGGTCACCGACCCCGACGGCGACGAGACGCAGTACGCCCACAACGCGGACGGCGAGGTCACCAAGGTCACCGACCCCCTGAGCCACTCCCGCCATGCCAAGTACACCAACCACCTGGTGCAGACCGCGATCGACGCGATGGGCACGGGAGCGGACGGCACGGGCGGCAACACCACCACCTACGGCTGGGACGGCCGCAACAACGCCGTCTCGCAGAAGCTCCCGCTCGGGGCGACGGCTTCGGTGACGGCGTACCAGACGATCGCAGGCACGGACCTGCCCAACGACTTCACCAGCGCGGACGGGCGCAAGGACACCTTCAAGTACGACGCCAACGGCAACACGATGTCGGTGACCACCTCCGGCACCGGGGGCGGCACCCGCGAGTACACCTACAACAAGGACACCCCGACCTGCGGCGGCTTCGAGGGCCAGCGCTGCACCGCCAAGGACGGCAGTGGCAAGGTCACCTCGTTCGCGTACGACGCCAAGGGCAACCTCAAGACCGTCACCCCGCCCGCGCCGCTGGGTAAAACGGGGTACACCTACGACGCGCTCGGCCGGGTGGAGACCGTCACTGACGGACGCGGCATCAAGGCCGTCTACGTCTACGACAACCGCGACCGCGTGACGAAGGTGTCCTCCACCAACGCCACGGTCACCTACTCCTACGACGGCGACGGCAACGTCAAGTCCCGCACCGACGCCTCCGGCACCACCGGCTGGACCTACGACAAGCTCAACCGCGAAAGCGTCCGCACCCTGCAGAACGGCGCCCAGACCGCGCTGGCCTACACCCCGGGCGGCGAGGTCGACCACTACACCGACCCGACCGGCAGGACCGACTACACCTGGGACAAGGCCGGCCGCCTGGACCACCTGATCGCCCCGGACGGCAAGAAGACCGACTTCGACCACAACAACAACGACAAGCGCACCAAGACCGTCTACCCCGGCGGCACCACCCAGTCGGTGACGATCGACGACAACGGCCGCCCCGAAGCCGTCAAGACCACCTCGGGTACGACCACACTGATCGACCTGACCTACGGCTACAAGAACACCGCGGGCAAGGACACCACCAAGATCCGCACCCGCACCGACAACCTCACCAAGTACAAGACCACCTACGACTACGACTCCCAGGACCGCCTGCGCTACACCCTGGAAGCCGACTCTGCGGGCACGCGCAAGGCGTCGTGGCTGTACTGCTGGGACAAGGCCGGCAACCTCACCAGCCAGGACGGCACCAAGAACGCCTGCCCTGGCGGCACCACGTACACCTACGACGACGCCTCGCAGCTGACGGGGAAGAACGGCTCGACGACGGGCTGGTCCTACGACAAGCTCGGCAACGAGACCGCCGCCGCGAGCCCCACCGCCCGCACGAACGAAACGTGGACGGACCACAGCCAGCTCTCCTCCATCACCACGGGCGGCAAGAGCTACGACCTGGTCCATGCGGGCACGGACAACTCGGAGCGCACGAAGCTGGGTTCGACGTGGTTCCACCACACCGCACTCGGCCTGGCCTCCACGACCACGAACGGCGTCGACACCGGATTCATCCGCGAACCGGCGGGCACCTTGAACTCCATGACGACTGGGGGGAAGTCCTACTACTACCTCACCGACGCCACGGGCAACGTCCTCGGCCTCGCCGACGACACGGGCAAGCGCACCCACACGTACGCCTACGGTCCCACCGGCCAGCTGCGCGGCACGACCACCGAGGCAGTCCCCCAGCCGTACCGCTACGCGGGCACGTACCTCGACCCGACGGGCCTGTACAAGATGGGCCACCGCTACTACGACCCGTCCCTCGCCCGCTTCACCCAACCCGACCCGTCGGGGCAGGAGACCAACCCCTACCTGTACGCCGCAGGCGACTTCATCAACAACAGCGACCCCAGTGGGCTCTACAGCATCGATGACTTTGCCGCGGACGTGGCGACGGTCGTAGGCACGGGTACTGCGGGTGGCATGACGGGTGCCGGTATCGGCTGCGGAGTGGGCTTCTTTGTAGCGACCCTTCCTGGCTGTGGTGCGGGTGCTGTGGCAGGCACCGCGATTGGAGGCACTGCAGGAGTCATCGGCGGGATCGTGGCTGTAGTCAAGCTGAGGAACTAGCTTCGTGGAGCGCGCCGCATGCAGAACTGGTCTCCCAGTCGCCCATTGAGATGGCTCATGGTGGGCTACTCAGTAGTGATGATCACCCTCCTGCTCCTGGCCTTCGCTTTGGGGGAGAAAAGAACGGCCATGCTTTGTCTGGTAGGGGCGGCTCCTGGCATAGCAGCCTGCATCTACGTTGCTCGTAGGCGCTGAACCGAGGCGGGACACCAGTAGGGGGTCACCCATCCTGATGGGGCCTCCTACTGGCGCACCCAGAACCTCCCTCGATCTCACCCCGGACCACCGTGTGAGCGGGGGTCATTCCCCACGCGTGCCCGCGGGCGGGTACACGCGACTGGGGATGCCGAGGAGACCGAAAACGCAGGCCTCCGCGCCGCGGTCGGCGGCCTCATCGGTGGAGCGAAGGTGTGACAGCGAGGAAAAGGGAAATCCTTGTGACCGCCGGGCGCCGACCGGTCATAAGAAGTCGCCGGCGTCCCGAACGAGCTGACGACGACGGCAACCTGAAGTTCGCGCCCGTCGTGTCTGAGCGGGCGCGGGCGAAGCTGAACCGGGTCGCCGCACGTAAGACCCGCCCCGCCAAGCCGCGGGCTCGCTCGCTGGTGCAGCTGCGGGAGGACTGGCGGGCCAGCGCCGCGGCCGCCGCGATCCGGGCCCGGGCCACGGCCCTGGTCGATGTCGCCCTGGCGGCCGTCGCCGTCACCGCCACGGTGTTCGTGATGAACAAGGACGGCTGCTTCCACCGCCGTCACCTGCTCGCCGAGGCCCGCCGCCACCTCGCCCTCGTCCAGCGCGGCCGCCGCCGCGAACCCGGCCTGGGCGAAACGATCGTGAATGAGGTGCTCGCCGCGCACTGCACCGACATCACCGAGGCGTGCACCGAGCGCGGCGAGGAACCCGGCTACCGTCTCTGCACCGCACGCTGGGCACCTGCCGCCCCGGAGGGCTACTGCCACCGGCAGATGATCGACGCGGTGCGCTACCTCGTCGACAACGGCATCAAATGGCGTGCGATGCCTTCCGCTGGACAGAGGGCCGCCGCCCGGAGCCCAGCGCGGCCATCGTGGACTCGCAGTCGGTGAAGGCGGACGCCACCGTCACCCTCGCCTCCCGGGGATACGACGCCGCAAAGAAGATCAACGGACGCAAGCGGCACCTGCTCACCGACACCCTCGGACTCCTGCTGGCCGTACTGGTCACGCCGGCCTCCACGACCGACCGGGACGCCGCCCGGATGCTGCTGCCAGCGGCGAAGAGCCGCTTGCGACGACTGTCACACATCTGGGCCGACGGCGGTTACACCGGCCACCTCGCCGACTGGACCGCACAGCACCTCGGACTCGTTCTCGACATCGTCCGCCGCAACGACGATGTCACCGGCGTTCAGGTGCTGCCCCGCCGCTGGGTCGTGGCCCGTCGTTGTGTTGTCGATCCAGCGTTGGGCGAGTTCGTAGCCCTGGGCTTTGTGTTCGATGCCCTGGAGCGCGCATTCGAGCCTGCGCCACCTGCCGGACGCGCCGTGCCATGGACGACGAGGGCGCCGATCTGAACCTCCCCTGTGCGGAGCGGGACCGGCTGCACGAGGAGTATCGGCAGGTGTCCCGTGCCGCCGGTCGGGGAGGGGACCGGTGAACAGGATCAAGAGCGCGGTGGGGCGGAGGCTGCCGCTCGCCGAGCCGGAGCCCGTGAGCGGCTGTGCGGAGTGCCAGCGGTTCGGCAGTCAGCGGGAGGCTGCCAGGGCAGCCGGAGACATGTCTCGTGTCTCCGATCGCAACGTCCGGATTCGCCGTCACCCTCACGGATCGCGCCGTGATCGACGTGCCCGCCTGGCGCCCGAATCTGAGGCGACCGTTACCCCTGGCGGGTAACCGATACAGGCCCGAGGTCCTGGCCTGGGGCTACAAAGGGCTCGTCCTCTCCGAAGTCCGGGGCCTGGAAGGGGTTCCTGGCGGGCGGGGGCGATGCTGTGGCAGGGCAGCTGGGCGGTCCGTCCGGGGCGGAGAACGGCGAGGTCAGGTCGATGAGAGGTCTCCCTTTGAATCCAAGCCCCCCGTTGGGACCTGGCGTGCGGTGAGCGGGTGCTGCGGTCGTACTAGAGCTTGGTCATCTTCGCGTACGGGCTCAGGATCCGCTGCTCCACCGAGCCGCCGAAGTTCACGAGCGCCGCGATTCCCTCCTCGATGCCGACCACCCGGCCGAGACCATAGATGTCGTGGGTGACCTGGTCGCCGACGGCGAAGTGCTTGGGAGCCGGCACGACCGGGGGTTTGAAGGGGCTGGTGGGCAGGTGACGCTTCGCGGAAGGCTTTGTCATTGCCTCAGTATGCGCCCGCGGGTACCCCAGTCACAGCGGCCGTCCACGGGAGGCTGTTCGAGCGCCCGCCCACCAAGGGCCCCCAGCCCCGTCTCACACCCCGAAATGCGCCCGCAACCGCCCCTGCGCCCCCTCCCTCGACCCCACCCTGTCCAGCCCGAGGAGGGCCGCGCCGAGGACAGGGCTGGCCGTGACCACCTGCGGGATCGCCTTGGGGGCCCGGTCGGCCAGCAAGTTCTGGATCATGGTGTTCAGTTGGGGGTGCTCGGCAGCCAGGACGCCGCCGCCCAGGAGGACCGGGGTCGGTTCGTCCACCAGGTCAAGGCGGGTGAGGGCCACCACGGCCATGGAGACCACCTCCTCCGCCTGACGGTCGACGATCGCGCGGGCGATGGTGTCGCCGTCCGCCGCCGTCGCGAAGAGGACCGGCGTCAGCTCGTGGCGGCGGGATTGCGCTACCTGGCCCAGATGCAGCGCCTCGATGAGCGCGTACATGGTCGGGAGGCCGAAGTGGGCGGGGAGCGTCCGGGACAGGGCCGTGGCAGGCCCGCGGCCGTCCTCCGCGCGTGACGCATGCCACATCGCCTCCTCCGAGAGGCCCCAGCCGCCGCCCCAGTCGCCGGAGACCCTGCCGAGGGCCGGGAAGCGGGCCGTGCGGCCGTCGGGGTGCATGCCTACGCAATTGATGCCGGCGCCGCAGACGACCGCGACGCCCCGGGGTTCCGTCACCCCCGCGCGCAGGATCGCGAACGTGTCGTTGCGGACTGTTGCCGTCTCGCCCCAGCCGCGTGCGTGCAGCGCCGTCGTCAACTGGTCCTCTTCGACGGGGAAGTCGGCGTTGGCCAGGCACGCCGAGACGTGGGTGACGGAGGTGAGTCCGGCGGTGGTGAGGGCCTGGGTGACCGCGTCGGCGAGCATGCCCATTGCCGTGTCCAGGCCGACCGACGGCGGGCGGAAGCCGCCCCCACGCGCCGTGGCCAGGACTTCTCCGTCCGCCGTCACGATCGCCACGTCCGTCTTGCTGTTGCCGGCGTCGATGGCGAGGACGGTCGCGGTCAGGCCCACGCGAGGTGCTCCCGGTTGTGTGCGATCAATCGGTCCGTGAGCGTCCCGGCGTACTCGTACTGGGCGATGAGGGGGTGGGAGAGGAGAGCTTGGAAGACGCGCCTTCGGCCGCCGTGCAGGGCCGCCTCCAGGGCCAGGTGCTCGTACGCCGTCACGTTCGCCATCAGGCCCGCGTAGAGGGGGTCCACCGGGGCGACGGGGAGGGGGGACGCGCCCTTGGCGCCCACCGCCGCCTGTACCTCGATCACCGCGTCGTCGGGGAGGAACGGGAGCGTGCCCCGGTTGTACGTGTTCACCACCTGGTACGGCGTGCCGGCGCCGCCCAGCAGGGCCGCCGCCAGGTCCACCGCCGCCTCCGAGTAGTACGCGCCGCCCCGCTTGGCGAGCAGCTCCGGCTTTTCGGAGAGGGCCGGGTCCGCGTACATCGTCAGCAGTTCCTTCTCCATTGCCGCCACCTCGGCCGCCCGCGACGGTTTTGTCCGCAGTTCTCGTACGACCTCGTCGTGCGCGTAGTAGTAGCGCAGGTAGTACGACGGGATCACGCCCAGATCATTCAACAGAGCGCGTGGCAGGCGGAGATCGCTCGCGATCGTGTCGCCGTGGTCCGTCAGGAGTTCGGGCAGGACGTCATCGGCCTCCGGGCCGCCCAGGCGTACGCCCGTTTCCCAGGTCAGGTGGTTGAGGCCTACGTGGTCCAGGTGGATCTCCGGGGCGTCGACGCCGAGCAGCGCCGCGAACTTGCGCTGCAGGCCGATCGCCACGTTGCACAGGCCTACCGCCTTGTGGCCCGCCTCCAGCAGGGCGCGGGTCACGATGCCGACCGGGTTCGTGAAGTCGATGATCCACGCGTCGGGGTTGGTGCGGCGTACGCGGTCCGCGATGTCGAGGACGATCGGGACCGTGCGGAGGGCCTTCGCCAGGCCGCCGGCGCCCGTGGTCTCCTGGCCCACGCAGCCGCAGTCGAGGGGCCAGGTCTCGTCCTGTTCGCGGGCCGCCTGGCCGCCCACACGGAGCTGGAGGAGGACCGCGTCCGCGCCGTCGACCGCGCGGTCGAGGTCGGTCGTGGTGGTGATGCGGCCGGGGTGGTCCTGGCGGGTGAAGATGCGGCGGGACAGGCCGCCGACCAGGGCCAGGCGGTCTTCGGCCGGGTCCATCAGGACCAGTTCCTCGATGGGCAGGGTGTCCCTGAGGCGGGCGAAACCGTCCACGAGTTCGGGGGTGTAGGTCGAGCCTCCGCCGACCACGGTGAGTTTCATGTGCGTCTAACCCTTTACTCCGGTGAGCGTGACACCCTCTACAAACGCCTTCTGGGCGAAGAAGAACACGAGGATCACGGGGGCCATGACCAGCACGGTGGCGGCCATGGTGAGGTTCCAGTCGGTGTGGTGGGCGCCCTTGAACGACTCCAGGCCGTAGGAGAGCGTCCAGGCGCCCGGGCTCTCCGAGGCGTAGATCTGGGGGCCGAAGTAGTCGTTCCACGCGTAGAAGAACTGGAAGAGGGCCACTGCGGCTATGCCCGGTTTCGCCATCGGGAGGACGACCTTGAGCAGGGTGCGCAGATCGCCGCAGCCGTCGACCCTCGCCGCGTCCAGGTACTCGTCGGGGATCGTGGTGAGGAACTGGCGCAGCAGGAAGATCGAGAACGCGTCGCCGAACGCCATGGGGATGATCAGCGGCCAGAGCGTGCCGGACAGGTCCAGCTGCTTCGCCCAGAACAGGTACATCGGGATGATGATGACCTGCGGCGGCAGCATCATCATCGAGATGACCAGCATCAACGCCAGATTGCGGCCTCGGAAGCGGAACTTGGCCAGGGCGTAGGCCACCGGGATCGAGGAGACCACCGTGAGCGCCGTGCCCAGGAACGCGTAGAACAGGGTGTTCTTCCACCAGGTGAGGAAGCCGGGGGTGTCGAAGACCCGGCGGTAGTTGTCCCACTCCCAGGTGTGCGGGATCAGGTCGCGGCTGAGTGCCTGGGAGTCGCTCATGAGCGAGGTGAGGAAGACGAAGACGAAGGGGAGGGTGAAGAAGAGGGCCGCCGCGATGCCCAGGGAGTGGATCGCGATCCATTCCAGCAACGCCCTTCGGTGGGCCGTGCGTTCCGCGGGGGAAGGCGGCGCCTTCAGATCCAGGGGTCTGTCGAGCAGTTGCGTCATCGTTCACCTGCGTTGATCAGGCCGCCCTTGCGGCGCATCAGGAGTGCGGTGAAGGCCATGGAGAGGGCGAAGAGGACCAGGGCGACCACACAGGCGGAGCCGTAGTCGAAGCGCTGGAAGCCCAGGTTGTAGACGAGTTGGGGGAGGGTGAGCGTGGATTTGTCCGGGTAGCCGGGCTGGAACTGCGTTCCCGCGCCCTGGATCACGCCCGACGCGACCTTTCCGGCGATCAGCGGTTGCGTGTAGTACTGCATCGTCTGGATCACGCCGGTGACGACCGCGAACATGACGATCGGCGAGATGTTCGGGAGCGTGACGTAGCGGAAGCGCTGCCAGGGCGTCGCGCCGTCCAGTTCGGCCGCCTCGTACTGCTCCTTCGGTACGTCGAGCAGCGCTGCCATGAAGATGACCATCAGGTCGCCGATGCCCCACAGGGCCAGCAGGGTGAGGGCGGGCTTCGACCAGGTGGGGTCGTTGAACCAGCCGGGGGTGGGCAGCCCGGCCTTCTCCAGGAGGGAGTTGACCGGGCCCGTGCCGGGGTTGAGCAGGAAGGCGAAGGCCATGGTGGCCGCCACGGGCGGGGCCAGGTAGGGCAGGTAGAAGAGGGTGCGGAAGACGCCCGTCGCTGTCTTGATCTTGGTGATCAGCAGGCCCACGCCCAGGCCGAAGGCGACCCGGAGCGTGACCATGATGACCACCAGCCACAGGGTGTTGCGCAGGGCGGGCCAGAAGAACGGGTAGTGCTCGAAGACGTACGTCCAGTTCTTCGTGCCCGACCAGGCCGGCGGCTTGAAGCCGTCGTAGTGCATGAAGGAGAAGTAGACGGTGGAGAGCAGGGGGTAGGCGAAGAAGACCGTGAAGCCGATCAGCCAGGGGGAGAGGAAGGCCAGGGTGCGTAGCGTCGAGCGGCGGTGTTTCGCCCGCAGCGTGTAGGTGTTCACGGTGCCGCCAGGGCTCGCGGTGCTCAGAGTGCTCATGACTACTTCGCCTGCGCGATGTCCGTGTCGATCTGCGCGGCCGTCTTCTTCAGGCCGGCCTTGAGGTCGGTCGCCTTGCCGCTCTCGTAGTCGTAGCCGAACTCCTGGACCGTGGTGAGGTAGACGCCGCCGTTGATCGAGGCGGGGGCGGTGGTGGAGTTCGGGTTGGCGGCGATCTCCAGGAACGTCTTGAAGCGCGGGTCGTACTTCAGCTTCGGGGACTTCAGCGCCGCGAGCGTCGAGGGGACGTTGTGGATGGCGTTGGAGAAGTTCACCACCGCGTCCGTGTTCGTGGTCATGTACTTCACCAGCTCCCAGGCCGCGTTCTGCTTCTTGCTGGTCGCCGCGATACCCGCGATGGTGCCGGTGATGTAGCCCTTGCCGTACTGGTCGGCCTGGTCGTCGGGGACGGGCAGCGGGGCCACGCCGATGTCGAACTTCGGCTTGGTGTCCAGGGCCATGCCCAGACGCCACTCGCCGTCGAGCTGCATGGCGACCTGGCCGGTGTGGAAGGGGTGCTTGGGGCCCCACTCGTCGCCCAGCTTGGAGCGGTAGGTCTCCAGCTTGCGGTAGCCGCCGAGTTCGTCGACCAGCTTCTTCTGGACGGTGAACGCGGCCTCGAAAGCGGGGTCCTTGCCGACGTTCGACTTGCCGTTCTTGTCGAAGTACGTGGGGGAGAACTGGCCGAGGTAGTGCTCGGTGGTGGTCTCCCAGCCGTGGTAGTTCGGCATGAAGCCGAGCTGCTTGTAGGTGTCGCCCTGGGTGATCGTGAGCTTCTTGGCGACCCGCTCGAACTCGGACCAGGTCTTCGGCGGGCCGGCGATGCCGGCCTTCTCGAACGCCGTCTTGTTGTAGTAGAGGCCGTACGCGTCCCCGAGGAGCGGGACCGCGCAGCGGTCTCCGTCGAACTGGGTGTACTCGTTCATCGCCTTCGGGAAGGTCTTCTCCGGGTCGACGCCGGACTTCTCGAAGAACGGGTTGAGGTCCACCAGGGCGCCGGAGGAACAGAACTTTCCGACGCTGTTCGTGGTGAAGGACGAGATCACGTCCGGGGCCTTGGCGCCGCCGGTGCGCAGGGCCTGGTTGATCTTGTCGTCGGTCATGTTGCCGACGACGTTGACGTGGATGTTGGGGTGCGCCTTCTCGAAGCCGTCGACCAGGGACTGGACGGCCTTCACCTCGTTGGGCGCGCTCCAGGCGTGCCAGAAGTTGATGGTCGTGTCCTTCGAGGCGTCGTCGCTCGCGGCGGAATCCGACTGGCCGGTGCACGCGGTGGCGAGGAGGGCGAGGGAGGCGGAGGCGGCGAGCGCGATGGCTGTTTTTCTGGATATTCCGGGCATGGTGGAGCTCCCTGAGGCACGGGGGAAGGGAAGGAGGGGGAAGGGAATGCGGGGAGGGGGGTGGGGTCAGCGGGAGGTGTCGAAGACCTCGTCGCGTGTCGACGCGAGCGCGCTCTCCAGTGCGCCGCGCAGCACGGGATGTTCACGGACGTCGCCCACGACCAGGCGGGGGCGTGACGCGGCCAGTTCCTCCAGCTCGGCCTGGACGAGGGCGCGCAGCGCCTCGCCGCCCGAGGTGAGGGACGCGCCGCTCAGCACGACGAGCTCGGGGTCGAGGACCGAGACGAGGGAGGCCAGACCGGTGGCCAGCCGGGTCGCGTAGGTCTGCAGGAGGTGGCGGTGGGGTTCGTCGTCGGCCTCCGCGGCCCGGGCCACCAATTCCGCCGCGGCCTCGGCGTACGGCCCCTGCGGGACGTCCTCGATGCCGAGTTCACGGGCCAGCCGGGGGACGGCCTGGGAGCCGGCCAGCTCCTGGTAGCCGCCGCTGTTGGCCTTGGTGACCTGGCGGACCAGGGGGGTGCCCGGCACCGGCAGGAAGCCGACCTCGCCGGCGCCGCCGCTCCAGCCGCGGTGCAGCCGGCCGCCGAGGACCAGGGCGGCGCCCAGGCCCTCCTGGTTCCACAGCAGCACGAAGTCCGCGTGGCCCCGGGCCGCGCCGAGCCGCTGTTCGGCGAGCGCGACCAGGTTGACGTCGTTCTCGTACTCGAACGGCATCGGCAGGGCGGCGGCCAGCTCGTCCAGGAGGGTGGGGGAGTGCCAGCCGGGGAGGTGGGAGGCGTAGCGCAGGCGGCCCGTGGTGGGGTCGAAGGCGCCGGGGGTGCCGATCACGAGACGGTGGATGTCGTCCCGGGCGAGGCCCGCCGCCTTCACCGCGCCGTCCAGGGCGTCGGTGACCTGCTGGACGACCGGGGTGCCGGTGCGCCTGCCGGGGGTGGGCAGTTCGTGCCGGCCGACCGTGCGGCCGGTGATGTCGGAGACCGCGGCGAGTATCCGCTGCGGGGTGACGTCGAGCCCGGCGGCGTAACCGGCGGCCGGGTTGACCTCGTAGAGCTGGGCGTTCGGGCCCGGCCGGCCTTCGGTGGTGCCGGTGGCCAGGACGAGGCCCGCCGCCTCCAGACGGGCCAGAAGCTGCGAGGCGGTCGGCTTGGACAGGCCGGTGAGCTTGCCGATCCGCGTACGGGAGAGCTGTCTGTGCTCCAGCAGCAGGTCGAGGGCGGCCCGGTCGTTCATGGCGCGCAGGACGCGTGGGGTGCCCGGCGTACCGGCGGTTCCTGCCATGCGTGTCCACACCTGCCCTTCGGCTGCTCAGCTTTTCAGTGATCGCGGGGAGAAGTCCATCGAGGGGAAGCCCTTCGAGGCCTGCCCCGATACTGTTAGGAAAGTTTCCTATCGGTGGGGAGGAAGGTAAGCCCGGCGCCGCGCGGGCGTCAATAGGGGACGCCTTGTCTTTATCCGGACATGCGAAAGGGCGGCACCCGGCCGAGCCGGATGCCGCCCTCCCGGGAGGCCGCTGCTTCGCTACTTCGTGGTGCTCGTCGGCGCCGCGGGCGCGAGCGGGGACGCCGCCGCCGACTGCGGAGACGTGGCGTTCGCGTACACCGACGGAGCCGCCATCCCCGCCGTCGGATCGGCGATCTGCTCCTCCGTCGGGGCCGTGGCGCCGCCGACGATCCGGATGCCCGCCGCGTCGAAGGCCCGCTTGATGCGCCAGCGCAGCTCGCGCTCCACGGTCAGGGACTTGCCGGGCATGGTCTTGGCCGAGACGCGCACGACCATGGAGTCCAGCAGGACGCTGTCCAGGCCGAGGACCTCGATCGGGCCCCACAGCAGTTCGTTCCAGGGCTCCTCGGCGCCCATCTTCTCGGCGACCTCGTCCAGCGTGGCCTTGACCTTGTCCAGGTCCTCACCGGAGTGGACCGTGACGTCGACGTTGGCGGTGGCCCAGCCCTGGGAGAGGTTGCCGATGCGCTTGACCTCGCCGTTGCGGACGTACCAGATCTCGCCGCCGTCGCCGCGCAGCTTGGTCACGCGCAGGCCCACCTCGATCACCTCGCCGGAGGCGACGCCCGCGTCGATCGTGTCGCCGACGCCGTACTGGTCCTCCAGGATCATGAAGACGCCGGACAGGAAGTCCGTGACGAGGTTGCGGGCGCCGAAACCGATCGCCACACCGGCGACACCGGCCGAGGCCAGCAGCGGGGCGAGGTTGATCTGGAAGGTGCCCAGGATCATCAGCGCGGCCGTGCCGATGATCAGGAACGACGCCACCGAGCGCAGCACCGAGCCGATGGCCTGTGAACGCTGGCGGCGGCGTTCGACGTTGACCAGCAGTCCGCCGATCGCGCCGCCGTCCAGGGACGGGACGTTCCGGTTCATGCGGTCAATCAGCTTGGTGATCGCCCGCCGTACGACGACCCTCAGCACCACCGCTATCACCACGATGAGCAGCACCCGCAGGCCGATCGCGAGCCATGTCGACCAGTTCTGCTCGATCCAGCCGGCGGCGTTCGTCGCGCTCTCGTGGGCGTCCTGCAGCGAGGGCACTCTCGGGCTCTGCGTATCCGAGGGGGTCGGCGACGGCGTAGGGTCGGCGGCCATCAGAACGGCGTCCGCGGGGGACATGGACACGGCGGGTACCTCCAGGTGCAGCGGTCTGCCCCGGTGGGGTGGTTCGGGGGTGTTCGGGGGGTCAAGGTCACGACTGGGTCACCGAAGGGGCAGAACCACCACACTAACGGGGCATTGTGTGTGCTCCCTCGGAATGTGTGAAGGAGAGACCGTGCTCACCTGGGCTTGAACAGGCCATGCTCTGGGGGATGAATCAGATGTGGTCGAAAACACTCCCAGCCCGTTACCGGGACATGGTGGCGCTTCCACCAGGCATGAGGAGAGACTGACTACGAATCGTCCCGGCGCGAGCCACGCGCCGCCGGCGTCCAAGGAGGCATCCGTGCCGCATGTCCTGGTCCTCAACGCGTCGTACGAGCCGCTAGGTGTCGTACCGCTCCGCCGCGCGCTCGTCCTCGTCCTCGAGAACAAGGCCGTATGCCTCGAGGAGTCCGGCGCCTTTCTGCACAGCGCGACCGTCACAGTCCCCGCACCCAGCGTGGTCCGGCTCAAGCGATTCGTCCGGGTTCCCTATCGGGGGCCCGTTCCACTGACCCGCCGGGCGCTGTTCGCCCGTGACGGGGGCCGGTGCATGTACTGCGGTGGCGTCGCAACCAGCGTCGACCACGTCATCCCGCGCAGCCGCGGGGGCAAACACGTCTGGGACAACGTGGTGGCGTCCTGCCGCCGCTGCAACCACGTGAAGGCCGACCGACATCTCTTCGAGATCGGCTGGCGGCTGCGCCACAAACCCGCCCCGCCCTCCGGTCTCGCCTGGCGCATCATCGGGACCGGCCACAGGGACCCGCGCTGGCTGCCGTACTTGCAGCCGTACGGCGCGGAGGACGCCATGGCCCGGATCGACGGCATTCCTGCCTGACGACGATCCGGGCTTTCGTATTGCCGCGTGCGGCCGACTCGACCGGCCCGGGGAACCCCCGTTCCCCCGGGCCGGCCATGAGGAGGGCGCCTACGTGTACCGCAGCTCCCCCGGGCGCACCGAGCGGCGCAGCAGGGGCAGCGAGGTGGCGGCGGCCAGCAGGCAGGCGGCGTAGAAGGCGAGGGGCACCAGGGCGGTCGCCCAGGGCACCGGACGGCCGGAGAGCAGGGCGTACCAGGTGCCGATGGCCAGGCCGCCGAGGCCCGCGAGCAGCACCGCGGGGGCCAGGGGCAGCGCGGTCTCCAGCAGCAGGGCCCGGCCCAGCACCGTGCGGGGCACTCCGGCGGCGGCCTGTGCGGCGAGGCCGCGGCGGCGGGTGGCCAGGGACTCGGCGGTGCCGACGGCGAGCCCGGACAGCGTGATCGCGAAGGCGACCGCGATGGCGGCGCCGGTGAGGTCGAGGCCGGTGGTGTAGTAGGACACGGACTCGGCGAGGTTCTTCTCGGTGCGCACCACGTCCCCCAGCACCTGCCGGATGCCCATGAAGCCGGTCCCGACGACCGTGACCAGCAGCACCGCCGCGTGGGTGCGGGCGGCCGACCAGGGGTCGTCGCGCAGCCGCTCGGCGGCGATCAGCGTCGCCGCCGACCGGGCCCGGACCGCGAGGAGCCGCCCGGTCGCCTTCGCGGCCGCCCCGGAGAGCCACACGGAGCCCGCGCCGACCGCGAGGACCGCGCCCGCCATCATCAGCGGCGGTCCGCCGTTCGGCCGGTTGGCGGCGGGCGTGGCGGTGGTGGACACGGCCAGCAGCGCCAGCGCCGCGACGAGCAGCATGCCGCCCAGGAACAGCAGCCCCGGCCCCCGTCCGGAGCGCGGCCCGAACCGGCGCACCCAGCCGAGCGGCGAGGCCACCACCCGGCGCAGCGCCAGCGCGCCCGCCGTCGCGCCCAGCAGCGGTACGCCGACGGCGACCAGGGCGATCCCCGCCCAGGCCAGGGCGGTCGGCCGGTCCCACAGGCGCAGCAGGAGCAGCACCGAGAAGACGGTGGCGACCGCCGAGCCCAGCAGACAGGCGAGCCCGGTCTCCAGCGCGGCGATCCGCCGCACCTGCCAGGGCGTCGCCCCGGCCAGCCGCAGCCCGGCCAGCCGCCGGTCGCGGTGCACCGCCCCGATCCGGGCGCACTGCCCGAGGAACCCGAGCACCGGCACGAGCAGGAGCAGCAGGCTGACGATCACGCCGGAGCGCGTGCCGGGCTGGTCCAGCAGGCCGGCGGCGTAGGGCACGTCGTGGTAGCCCCGCAGCGAGGCCAGGGCGACTGCGGCGAGCGCGAAACCCGTCGCGAGCGCCGCACCCGTCGCCGTCAGCGCGACCCGCCACCACTCCCCACGGTCGGAACCACGGGTGAGCTCCCAGGCGAGGCGCAGATCGGCGCGCAGTGAGTGCGGGGAGCTCATGCCGCCACCCCCGTCGGCGCCACGCTGCCGTCCCGCAGCTGCACTTCCCGGTCCGCGTACGCCGCCACCTGGGCGTCGTGGGTGATCAGCAGGACCGCCGTCTCCGACTCGCGGGCCGTGTGCACCAGGGCCGTCATGACCTGCTCGCCCGCCAGGGAGTCCAGCGCGCCCGTCGGTTCGTCGGCGAAGACCACCTTCGGGCCGGTGACCAGGGCCCGGGCCAGTGCGGCCCGCTGTGCCTGGCCGCCGCTCAGCTCGCCCGGCCGCAGGTCCTCCTGACCGCGCACCCCGAACCGCTCCAGCCACTCACCGGCCCGGGCCCGCGCCCGGGTGCGGTCGGTGCCGGCCAGCAGCAGCGGCAGGGCGACGTTGTCCAGGACCGTCAGCTCGGGGATGAGCTGCCCGAACTGGAACACCACGCCGAACTCGGTGCGGCGCAGCTCGCTCAGCCGCTTCTCGGGCAGGTCCTCCAGCCGCTGTCCGTCGTACGTCACCGAGCCCTCGTCCGGGCGGACGATCCCGGCGAGGCAGTGCAGCAGCGTCGACTTCCCGCTGCCGCTCGCGCCGGTCACGGCGAGGATCTCGCCGGCGTGCAGCTCGACGGACGCGCCGCGCAGGGCGGGTGTCCTGCCGTGCGCCTTGGTGAGGCCACGGGCCGTGAGGAGAGGCACGGGTCTGCTCATGATGCGTCGACCTCCGCGGTCAGGGTGGTGAGCCGGGCCGCCGTGGTGGTCATCCAGCGGAGGTCGGCGTCGAGGTGGTTGACGGCGTAGTCCGCCGAGAGCACGGTCGCCAGGTCCGCGCCCTTGGCGGCCTTGAGCGCCGTCAGTTCCCGCATCCGCTCCATGTGGGCGGCACGCTGGGCGCTCAGATAGCCGGCCGGGTCGCCGCCCGAGAGGATCGCGACGACGACCTTGGCGAAGATCTCGTTCGCCACGAAGGGGGCGGGCGGTGCGATCTCCCCGGCCCAGCGGGCCAGTTCACCGGCCCCCTCGTCCGTCGCGCGGTACATCGTCCGCTCCGGGCCGCCGTCCGAGTCGGTGCCCTCGACCTCGGCGAGGCCGTCCCGGACGAGGCGCTGGAGGGTCGTGTAGACCTGCCCGTAGGCCAGGGGGCGGGCCTGCGGGAAGCGGTCGTCGTGGCGTCGCTTGAGGTCGTAGCCGTGGCTCGGACCCGAGGCGAGCAGGCCCAGCAGGATGTGGCGGGTGCTCATGCCGATCATTATGTACTGAGTACATGTACTGAGTGAATAGTGCTCGGCGAAAAGATGCGTGCCGCGGGTGCGCGGCTGCTCATTCGGTGATGGCGTACGCCTCCGCCGACCACAGCGAATACCCGAACCGCGTGGCCCGCTTCTCGCCCTGCACCCGTACGAAACGCACGTCCCGCTCGTCCATGCGGACGCTCTCCAGGCCGCCCCGGCTGTCCCGTACCGTCGCCGCCGTGCGCCAGCGGCGGCCGTCCGCCGACACCTGGACGCGGTACGCCGAGGGGTGGGCGTCCTGCCAGCGCAGCGCGACCTGCCCGAGCCGCGCCGGGCGGGGGAGCTCGACCTGCCACCAGGCGCCGTCGTCGACGGGGGACGACCAGCGCGTGTCCGGGTCGCCGTCGTTCGCCGCCGACGCCGGGAAGTCGGGCGTCTCGTCGGCCGAGGAACGCGCCGTGCCGGTGCGGGCCAGGTCGGGGCCGCCGGTGGGCGGGTAGGCGTGGACGGTGAGCGTGCGGGTCGCTCCCGCGAAGCCCAGCCGGATGTCGTACGACCGGATCGGCGTGCCGCGCTCGACGGTCACCTCGACCGGGACTTCCACGGTCGAGCCGCGCTTCACGGTCAGCTCGCCCTTCGGCACCCGGACCCGCACGCCCTCGGGCGCCTCGGCGGTGAGCCTGCCCCGGGCGTCGGCGGGCCGCAGCGAGCCCAGCCCGGCCGTCAGCCGCAGGGCCCGCCCGGTCTCCGCGTCCACCTCGTCGCGCTTCAGCTCCAGCGAGGTGGCGGGGGAGTCCGTGAACCAGGGGACGAGGTGACGCACCCGGGCCGGAGCGGGGCCGGCGACACGGACGGCATCCACCGGCGAGCCGGAGTCCCGCTCCTGCCGTCCCGGCGTCCGACCGGCGGTCCCGTCGGCGCCCTGGCCCCGCACCCGCACCTCGGTCGCGCCCGAACCCGCCAGGCGGCCGATCGGGCGCCAGCCCCGGCCCGGTACGTGTGCCTCGACCGTGCCCTCGGTGCCGGGGTCGGTGAGGACCGTCACGGCTGTCAGGGGACGGGGGCGGGGGAAGCGCAGGGTGCGGTCGTCCGACGGGGCGCCGGGGTTGCGGGGCGGCTCGTGGTCGATGCCGGCCCAGGACGCGTACGACTTCTGCGCCCGCCGCAGGAAGGGGTCCAGGACGTCCGTGCCGACCTCGACCCGGGCCTGCTCCAGCCCGGCCCGCAGGGCGCCCAGTCTGCGGTACGCCGTCCAGGCCGCCGACGTGTCCCCGGCGTGCTGCGCGTCCAGCATGTCGAGCGCGGCCGTGCCCGCCTCGCCGTAGCCGGCCAGCTGCTCGGACCAGGGGGTGACCTCGGAGGCGAGGGCGGTGTCCGAGAGCCGCCGGGGCAGCTCGCGCAGCACGGTGAAGGCCTCGCGCAGCCGCCGCGCGGCGTCACCGCCCGACGTACGGTCACGCCAGTACGCCTCGGTCAGCGGGCGCAGATACGCCGACTCCTCGTCGTCCAGCACCGACGACGCGTCGTTCCCGGCGAGCGCCGCCAGGGCCTGCTCGCGGCGCCGGTCCCCGCCCGCCAGGTCGGCGATCGCGGCGCGCCAGGACTCCCGGGGGCTGTAGGAACGCGGGTTCCACGCGTAGTCGGCGGCGGTGAACAGCGGGATGCGGGACGCCTCCGGCTGCTGCATCGCGTTGGCGAGCAGGGCGGCGGAGCCGGTCGCGACGGCCGGCTCACGGCCCTGGTAGGGGCCGAGGAAGATACGGCCGGGGTCGTAGTCGTTGACCGGGTAGTTGTCCATCGTGACCAGCGGGTGCCCGAGTGCCTCCCGCGCGTCGGCCAGTTCACCGCCCGTGATGGTGCGGGGCACCACCCCGACGCCCGTCCACGCGACCTCGACGGCCTTGTCCAGCTCGCTCGCCAGCGCCCGCCGGTAGTCGGTCGTGCCGTCCTCGTAGTACTCCGTCGGCATCAGCGACAGACCGGCGGCGCCGGGGTGCCGTTCCGCGAGATGCCGGGCCACCGCGTTCGCCACCCGGGACTGCGCCTCCGCCGCCGCCCGCGGGCCGGAGCCGAACCGGTCGGCGTCCGCCTCGCAGTGCCACTCGCTGTAGCTGACGTCCTGGAACTGGAGCTGGAAGGCCCGGAAGCCCAGCGCCCACATCGCGTCGAGCTTGCGCGTCAGCGCCCGCACGTCGGCGTCCGAGGCGAAGCACATCGCCTGGCCCGGGGCGACCGCCCAGCCGAGCTTCACGTGGTTGCCGCGGGCCCGCTCGGCCAGCTCCCGGAACTCGGCCCGCTGCCTCGCCGGGTACGGCTCACGCCAGCGGGCCTGCCGGTAGAGGTCGTCGCCGGGGGCGTACAGGTAACGGTTCTGCTTGGTACGCCCCATGAAGCCGACCTGCGCCATCCGCTGCCGGTGCGTCCAGGCGGTGCCGTAGAAACCCTCCGTGATGCCGCGTACGGCGGTGCCCGGCCAGTCGCGTACGACGGCCGCCGCGATCGTGCCGTCGGGACGCAGCAGCTGCCGCAGCGTCTGCACGGCGTGGAACAGCCCGTCCTCGCCTGTTCCGGTGAGGGAGACGGCACCCCGGCCGACGGACAGCTCGTAGCCCCCGGAGGGGAGGGCGCGGCGGTCGTTCCGGCGGACGGGCTCCGTCCCCGCCCGCACGACCAGGGCGCCGGGCGCGGCGGAGTCCGTGACGCGGCGGGCCCCGGCCCGCCGCAGCAGCTCGCGCAGGGCCTCTACGGCGTAGGGGTCCGCCGACGGGTCCGTGAGCAGCGCGACCTCGTCGGTGACCTCGACCGGGGCGCCGTTCGCGCGCAGCGACTGCGGGCGCGGCCAGACGGAGAGGTCGGCTCCGGCCGTGTCGGGAGTCGGTGTCGCGGCCTTGCCGGGGGCGGGCGGAGCCGCGACCGCGGCGGGCGGGGCGCCGAGGCTTCCGGCGACGACGGCGACCGCGAGGGCGACTGCCCGCTTTCCACGCCGCAGTCCCACAGGCCCCCTCCAGATGTGTCCGACAGCTGTCCGACAGATGTGCCGACCGGGACGACGAGCCCACCACCCGCCTGGTGAAGGTGTCAACGAGAGTGGCCGTTGTGACCGATTTACCGGAATCTTGACAGAGTGGAGGGGAGTGGAATGTGAGCAGGAGCACGATGTTCGGCCTGGGACGTCTGCCATCGCGTCGACTGGGTAGGGCTGCGGTAACCATCGAAAGTTGAAACCGACAAGCTCGACTAGGAGGCCCCCGTGGCTGCGATGACTTTCCTTCCGCTCCCGGCCCCGTCCAAACCCGTGGCGGACACGTCCGCCGACCTCGACCCCCACTACGACGATCCGCGCTACGAAGACCCCCACTACTGCGTCTTCAGCTCTGAGAACACCTGCGCCGAGCCCCCGCTCACCAGCGAGCCCCCGCTCCCTGACGCCGAGCCCCTCACCAGCGAGCCGCCGCTCGCCGAATCCGCCCCGCTGACCAGCGAGCCCTCCGCCTTCATCCCGGACTTCCCGGGGATCTAGGGGCCTCAATGACCGCACCGCGGCCGGCCGAACCGCCCTCCGAGGACTTGTCCCGCCTCGCCGAGCTGCATGGCGTCGCGACCTCTTACAGCCCGTCCCCGGACCGCACGGTCGCGGCCTCGGCCACCGCGGTCACCCTGACCCTGGCCGCTCTCGGCGTGGACGCGAGCACGCCCGGCGCCGTCCGCGCCGCGCTCGCCGCCCGGGAGCGGGAACAGGGCGCACGACTGCTGCCGCCCACGGTGGTCGGCTGGGGCACCGGCCCCCCGACCGCCCTGGCCGCGCTCCCCGAGGGGACCCTGCTGCGCATCGAGACCGAGCAGGGCGAGACACGCGACTCGGCCGGGCAGCTCCCGCCCGGCGTCCACCGGCTGACCGCCACGGCCCCCGACGGCCGCACCGCGGACGCCCACCTGATCATCGCCCCGGCCCGTCTGCCCACGCCCCCGGGACGCTCGTACGGACTGCTCGTCCAGCTCTACTCCCTCCTCTCCCGCCGCTCCTGGGGCATGGGCGACCTCGGCGACCTCGCCGAACTGGCCGGGTGGGCCGGGCGGTCGCTCGGCGCCGGGTTCGTCCAGGTCAACCCGCTGCACGCGGCCGTGCCCGGCGTCCCCACCGACCCCTCCCCGTACCGCCCCTCCTCACGCCGCTTCCCCGACCCCGTGCACCTGAGGATCGAGGACATCCCCGAGTGCGCCTACGTCGAGGACCCCCAGCGGCTGCGCGCGCTGCTGGAGAGATCCGGACGGCTGCGCGAAGCCGTGCTGGAGAAGGGCGCGCTGATCGACCGGGACGCCGTGTGGGAGCTCAAGCGGGAGGCGCTCGGGCTGCTGTGCGAGGTGCCGCTCGGCCCCGGCAGACGCGCCGCCTACTGCGACTTCCTCGCCGCTCAGGGCCAGGCCCTGGAGGACCACGCCACCTGGTGCGCGCTCGCCGAGGTGCACGGCCCGGACTGGCACCGCTGGCCGACCGGCCTGCGCGACCCCCGCTCGGCCGACACCGACCGAGCCCGGGGCGGCCTCATGGACCGGGTGGACTTCTGGTCCCGACTCGCCTGGCTCACCGACACCCAGCTGACCGCGGCGCAGCGCGCAGGCCGCGAGGCCGGGATGCCGGTCGGGATCGTGCACGACCTCGCGGTCGGCGTCCACCCCGGCGGCGCCGACGCCTGGGCACAGCAGGAGTACTTCGCCGCCGGCATGTCGGTGGGCGCGCCCCCGGACGCCTTCAACGCGCGCGGCCAAGACTGGGGCCTGCCGCCGTGGCGCCCCGACCGCCTCGCCGACTCGGGCTACGCCCCGTTCCGCGAGCTGCTGCGGGCCCTGTTCCGCTACGCCGGAGCGCTGCGCATCGACCACGTCATGGGCCTGTTCCGCCTGTGGTGGGTCCCCCAGGGCCGGCCGCCCACCGAGGGCACCTACGTCCGCTACGACGCCGAGGCCATGCTCGCCGTCCTCGTCCTGGAGGCATCCCGGGCCGGGGCGCCGGTGATCGGCGAGGACCTGGGCACCGTGGAGCCCGGCGTCCGCGAGGCGCTGCGCGAGCGCGGGGTGCTCGGCACGTCGGTGCTGTGGTTCGAACGCGACTGGGAGGGCGACGGCCTCCCCCTGCCCCCCGATGACTGGCGCGCCGACTGCCTGGCCACCGCCACCACCCACGACCTGCCGTCCACGGCAGCCCGCCTCACCGGCGAGCACGTCGAACTCCGCGACAGCCTCGGCCTGCTCGCCCGCCCGCTCGACGAGGAGCGCGCCGAGGCCGCCGCCGACACCGGCGAGTGGCTGTCCCTGCTCGCCCGCCTCGGCCTGCTGCACGGCACCGGCGGTGGCACCGACACCTCCTCGGAGGAGGCCGAGATCCAGGCCGTCCACCGCTTCCTGGTGCGCACCCCGGCCCGCATGGTCGGCGTCTGGCTCCCGGACGGGGTCGGCGACCGCCGCCCGCAGAACCTCCCGGGCACCTGGGACCAGTACCCGAACTGGCGGCTCCCGATCGCGGACGCGGGGGGACGCCCCGTGACGCTGGAGGAACTGGCGGCCTCGCCCCGACTGCACGCCCTCATCGAGGTGTTGCGGGAACCGGCCGGCCCGTCCGGCGGCTGAGGGCGACTCTTACGGCACCCCGGGCGCGCGGCCCCCGGGGGCGTTGGATACTTTTGACACCGTGGACAAGAAGAACGCCCTGCGCGCCGGCGCCCTGGCAGCCGGTACGACGCTCATGATGCTGCTCATGTCGTCCCCCGCCTCCGCGCTCAGCCGCGACGACGGTGACGACCCCGGCCCGGGCCTGAGCGTCATCGAGACGCTGGGCCTCTTCGTCGTGGCCCCCCTCGTGCTGTACCTGGTCATCCACGGTCTGGTGGTGATCGGCGACAAGACGCACAAGAAGAAGGACACGACCAGCTCCAACATCAACACCAAGGCCAAAGCCGAGGCCGAGGCCGGCTCCAAGGCCTGATCAGGGGCGTTGTGGAGGGGGCGTCACCGCCCGGCTGCTCCCTCCGTCCCCGCCAGCAGTTCCCTCAGCAGGCCGGCCAGTTGGCCGGCCTGTTTCTCGTCGAGGCCGGACAGGGCCTCCGTCTGGACGGCCAGCCCCGCGACGGCCGCCTCGTCGATGAGGCGCAGCCCCTCCTCGGTGAGCGTCACCTGAAGCCCCCTCCGGTCGTGCGGGTCGGGGGAGCGGCGCAGGAACCCGGCCCGCTCCAGCTTGTCCAGGCGGCCGGTCATCCCGCCCGTGGTGAGCATCAGCGTCTCCGACAGCCGGCGCGGTGAGAGCGTGTAGGGCTCGCCGGAGCGGCGCAGGGTCGCCAGGACGTCGAACTCGCCGCGGGAGACCCCGAACCGTGCGTAGGTGTCCTCCAGGCGGTCGGCCATCGCGCGGGCCAGCCGGGAGACCCGGCCGAAGACCTCCATCGCCCGGGTGTCGAGCTCGGGGCGGACCGTCCCCCACTGGTCGATGATCGCGTCGACAGGGTCCCTGCGCTGCTCGGGGCGTTCGTTCATGGCACGAGTATCGGCCGCCGCTCGGTCACCCGCAAGAAAGTAGCTTGGCGGGAAGTTGCTTGACGAAAAGTTGCTTAGGGCTAAGCTACTTTCTACCGACCTACTTCGAAGGGTGCCTCCCGTGGCCTCCTCCCGCCCCGCGCTCATCGCCCTCACCGCCCTCGCTCCCGTCTCCTGGGGCACGACCTACGCCGTCACCACCGAGTTCCTCCCGGCCGACCGCCCCCTGTTCACCGGGCTGATGCGCGCCCTGCCCGCCGGACTGCTGCTGCTCGCCCTCGCCCGGGTGCTGCCGCGCGGTGCCTGGTGGTGGAAGGCGGCGGTGCTCGGCGCGCTGAACATCGGCGCCTTCTTCCCGCTGCTGTTCCTCTCGGCGTACCGGCTGCCCGGTGGCATGGCGGCGGTCGTCGGCTCGGCCGGGCCGCTCTTCGTGGCCGGCCTCGCGGCGCTGCTGCTCGGGCAGCGGCCGACGGTACGCACGCTGCTGACCGGGGCCGTGGCCGCGTTCGGCGTCAGCCTCGTCGTCCTGCGCGCGGCCGGGGCGCTGGACGCGCTCGGCCTGCTCGCGGCCCTCGCCGCCACCGTCTCGATGTCCGCCGGAACCGTCCTCACCCAGCGGTGGGGGCGCCCCGCCGGCGTCGGCCCGCTCGCCCTCACCGCCTGGCAGCTGACCGCGGGAGGCCTGCTCATCGCACCGCTCGCCTTCCTGGCCGAGGGCGCGCCGCCGGTGCTGGACGCCCGGGCGGCCGGCGGCTACCTCTACCTCGCCGTCGCGAACACGGCGGTCGCCTACTGGCTGTGGTTCCGCGGCATCGGCCGCCTCACCGCCACCCAGGTCACCTTCCTCGGCCCGCTCTCCCCGCTGACCGCGGCCGTCGTCGGCTGGGCGGCGCTCGGTCAGGCGCTGACGCCGGTACAGCTGGTGGGCATGGGGCTGGCGTTCGGGGCGACGGTGGCGGGGCAGATCGGGGCTCGGCCCACGCCGCCGCGGCATGTCGCCGCGGCGGTGCGGAAGAGGGCTGAGCGACCCGGACACCCCCCACTGCCTCTCGATGCGCTCGGAGCGGACCGTGAACCCTTTCCCGTCCGCCGGGCAA
The DNA here is from genome assembly GCF_055594445.1 of Streptomyces sp. NPDC040589. Taxonomy (NCBI): domain Bacteria; kingdom Bacillati; phylum Actinomycetota; class Actinomycetes; order Kitasatosporales; family Streptomycetaceae; genus Streptomyces; species Streptomyces sp. NPDC040589. Next base: position 430,187 of record NZ_JBVIWP010000003.1, read on the forward strand.
GTACGGGTGAACGCTGACCCTCTCACCCACGACACCCCACGGACCGTCCATGACTGATGCACCGTGTCGCCCTTCAGCAGAAGGCGATACCGCGGACGACGACGCCGCTCTGATCGCGGCGTCCCTCGAGGAACCGGAGCGCTTCGCCGTGTTCTTCGACCGGCACGCGCCCGCCATCCACCGGTACGTCGCCCGGCGGCTCGGGCGGGACGCGGCCGATGACGTCACAGCGGAGACCTTTCTGACGGCCTTCCGGATACGCGAGCGGTTCGACGCGGAGCGGGCCGGTGTGCGGCCCTGGCTGCACGGAATCGCCGCCAAGCAGATCAGTCGGCACCGCCGTGAGGAGGTCAGGGCTCTGAAGATCCTTGCCCGCACCGGCAGCGACCCGGTCGCCGAGAGCTGGACCGACTCCGCGGACGACCGCGTCGCCGCACAGGCCGTGTCCCGGCCCCTGGCCGAGGCCCTGGCCAAGCTGTCCGCAGGTGACCGGCACACCCTGCTGCTGTTCGCCTGGGCCGACTTCACCTACCAGGAGATAGCCCAGGCCCTCGACATCCCCGTAGGAACCGTACGGTCCCGGCTCAACCGGGCCCGCAGGAAGCTGCGCGCCGTGACGGAGGCGCACGGTCCGGTCCTCGAACCCCGTGTACACGAAGGTGACCCCGCATGAACGAGCTGACCGCGCTCGGTGAACTGCGCGCCGACGCCCCTCTGCCCGACAGTGATCGCCTCGCCCCCGCTCGGGTCCGGGTCACCGAGGTGTTCCGGGAGGAAGCCCCGGGCGGCGTGCGGCATGCCCTCCCGCGTCGCCGGGTCGTCCTGGTGGGCGTCGCGGCGACCGCGGCCCTCTCCGTGACCGGCGGCATCGTCGCGACCTTCCCCGGCGACACCCCCGCAGACGCCCCCGCCGGCCGTCAGCTCCTGTCGGCGCGGGCCTCCGCCGCCGCCCTCGAACTGGCCGCGGCGACCGTGGAGAAGACGCCGGTCGTCGAGCCCGAGCCGAAGCAGTGGGTGTACGAAGAGACCACGGTCTTCGTCCAGGGCAAACCGCAGAGCGCGGAGTCGTGGACCCGCTGGGACGGCACAGGCCACGCCAGGCTGCCCGGCATTCCTCCGTCGGGCCCCGTCTCGGACTTCGACCCGAACGAGCTTCAGGTCTGGTACGGGCCCAACCAGGAGGAGAAATGGAAGAAGGAGGGCTACGACGACCGGTCCCAGCGGCAGTTCTGGCGCTTCCTCGTCACCCTGCCCGGCGACCCGGACCGCATGATGCGGCGCATCCGTGAGGAGCACGCCATCGGCGACATCGAGGGCGAGACGCCCGCGGAACGCGACTGGCGGGAGATCCACGTCCTCTACCGTTCCGTGCTCATCCCGTCCAACGTCCAGGCGGGGCTGTTCCGGGCGCTGGCGAAGATCCCGGACGCCCGCGTCACGAAGGGCGTCAGGGATCCCCTCGGCCGTGCGGCGATCAGCGTCAGCGTCCACTACGCCGAGCGCACGGCGTCGGGCGCCCAGGGCACGCAAGAGATCCTCTTCGACCCGAAGACCTACGCCTACCTCGGCGAGGCCGAACACGCCGCGCCGATCGAACCGACCAGGGGGCAGACGCTGCCCAGCCCGTCCGGCTACGACTCCGCCGCGATGGTCAGCGCCCGCGCCGCCTGGGGCGTGGTGAACAAGCCTGGCGCACGCCCCTAGCGGCGCACGGCGGGGAGCGGGCGTCCGGCACGGGGGTGCGGGCGCCCGGCACATGAAAAGGGGCGCCCGGCACATCGCCGGGCGCCCCTCAGCCGTACCCGCTGCCTACTGGCCGGCCGCCGCGTCCGCCTGCTGGGCCCGCAGTGCGCGTTCCACGCCCGCGCGGGACTCCGAGACCAGGCGCCTGAGGGCCGCGTTCGGGGCGGCCGCGGTCAGCCAGGCGTCCGTCTTGTCCAGGGTCTCCTGGGAGACCTGGACGGTCGGGTAGAGGCCGACGGCGATCTGCTGGGCCATCTCGTGGGAGCGGGACTCCCAGATGTCCTTGACCACCTCGAAGTACCGGTCCGCATACGGGGCGAGCACCTCACGCTGGTCGGTCTGGACGAAACCGCCGATGACCGCTTCCTGCACGGCGTTCGGCAGCTTGTCGGAGTCGACGACCGACGCCCACGCCTCCGCCTTGGCCTCCTCGGTCGGGCGGGACGCCCGGGCGGTGGCGGCGTGCCGCTCACCGGCGGCCGTACGGTCACGGTCGTACTCGCCCGCGATCTCCGCCTCGTCGAACCGGCCGACCGCGGCGAGCCGCTGCACGAACGACCACCGCAGCTCCGTGTCGACGACCAGGCCCTCGACGGTCTGCGAGCCGTCCAGCAGCGCGTCCAGCACGTCCAGCTGCTCGGGCGTGCGAGCCGTCGCGGCGAACGCGCGCGCCCACGCCAGCTGGTGGTCGCTGCCCGGCGCCGCCGCCCGCAGATGGGCCAGCGTCGCGTCGGTCCAGCGGGCCAGCAGCGCCTCGCGGGCGGCCGGGTCGGCGTACAGGTCGATCGCCAGCTTCACCTGGCGCTGCAGCGACTGCACCACGCCGATGTCGGACTCCTTGCCGATGCCGGACAGCACCAGGGCCAGGTAGTCACGGGTCGCGAGTTCGGCGTCGCGGGTCATGTCCCAGGCCGACGCCCAGCACAGGGCGCGCGGCAGGGAGGACTGGAAGTCGCCGAGGTGCTCCGTGACGACGGCCAGGGACCGCTCGTCCAGGCGGACCTTCGCGTACGACAGGTCGTCGTCGTTGAGCAGGATCACGGCCGGGCGGCGCTTGCCCACCAGCTGCGGTACGGCCGTCAGCTCGCCGTCCACGTCCAGCTCGATGCGCTCCTCGCGGACCAGCTTGCCGCTCTCGTCGTCCAGTTCGTACAGGCCGACGGCGATGCGGTGCGGCCGCAGGGTCGGCTCGCCCTTCGCGCCCGTGGGCAGGGCCGGGGCCTCCTGGCGGATGGCGAAGGACGTGACGACGCCGTCGGCATCCGTCTCGATCCGCGGGCGCAGAACGTTGATGCCGGCCGTCTCCAGCCACGCCTTCGACCAGGCCTTCAGGTCACGCCCCGAGGTCTCCTCCAGGGCGCCCAGCAGGTCGGAAAGGCGCGTGTTGCCGAACGCGTGCGCCTTGAAGTACGCCTGCACACCCCGGAAGAACTCGTCCTCACCGACGTAGGCGACCAGCTGCTTCAGCACGCTCGCGCCCTTGGCGTACGTGATGCCGTCGAAGTTGACGAGCACGTCGTCCAGGTCGTTGATCTCGGCCATGATCGGGTGCGTCGACGGCAGCTGGTCCTGGCGGTACGCCCACGTCTTCATGGAGTTGGCGAAGGTGGTCCAGGAGTGCGGCCAGCGCGACTCGGGGTGGGCCGACTGGCAGGCGATCGACGTGTACGTGGCGAACGACTCGTTCAGCCACAGGTCGTTCCACCACTCCATCGTCACGAGGTCGCCGAACCACATGTGGGCCAGCTCGTGCAGGATGGTCTCCGCGCGCACCTCGTACGCCGCGTCCGTCACCTTCGACCGGAACACGTACTGGTCGCGGATGGTCACCGCGCCCGCGTTCTCCATCGCGCCCGCGTTGAACTCCGGCACGAACAGCTGGTCGTACTTCTCGAACGGGTACGTGTAGTCGAACTTCTCCTGGAACCACTCGAAGCCCTGCCGGGTCACCTCGAAGATGGCGTCCGAGTCGAGGTACTCGGCGAGCGAGGGACGGCAGTAGATGCCGAGCGGGACGGACTGGCCGTCCTTCTCGTACACGCTGTGCACGGAGTGGTACGGGCCGACGATCAGCGCCGTGATGTACGACGAGATGCGCGGCGTCGGCTCGAACGCCCAGACGTTGTCCTGGGGCTCCGGAGTGGGCGAGTTGGAGATGACCGTCCAGCCCTCCGGCGCCCTCACGGTGAACTGGAAGGTCGCCTTGAGGTCCGGCTGCTCGAAGCTCGCGAACACCCTGCGGGCGTCCGGAACCTCGAACTGGGTGTAGAGGTAGGCCTGGTCGTCGACCGGGTCGACGAACCGGTGCAGGCCCTCACCGGTGTTGGTGTACGCGCAGTCGGCGACCACCCGGAGGATGTTGCGGCCCTGGAGCAGCCCGGGCAGGGCGATCCGGGAGTCCGCGAAGACCTCGGCGGGGTCGAGGGAGTCCCCGTTCAGGGTCACCTCGTGCACGGCCGGGGCGACGAGGTCGATGAACGACTCGGCACCGTTCTCGGCGGTCACATCGAAGCGCACCGTGGTCACGGACCGGTAGGTGCCGCCCTCCTGCGCGCCGGAGAGATCGAGCTCGATCTCGTACGAGTCAACGGCGAGCAGCTGCGCCCGCTGCTGCGCCTCTTCGCGGGTCAGGTTTGTGCCAGGCACGCGGTCATCTCCTCGTCATGGGTGGGTTGCGCCATCCTTCCACGGCAGCTTCGCATCGGGCGACGACTGGGGCGTCTCCTAGGGATACCGTGCCTGGAGACTGAGCGGGAGTGAGTCCTGTTCCCAGAACCCATGCTCAGCCACGTGCCCCGAACGGTGTTGGGCACACTGGTTCCCCGCTTTCGCTCCGCACCCGGCGTCGTCGGATCGTGTCCGTGGTCCGGGAATGCGGGGGCGGGGTTCCTCACGCCCCTGGGTGCCCGGTCCGGCCTGGGCGGTCCGATGCCCATGACGATCGCTCCGGTCGTCATGGGGCGGTGCCGTCCGTCGCCGGATCGGGTGCCCGAGGGCGCGCCTTCCGATGCACTCAACCGCCAACAGCTCACAACCCCTCGAGCGGGTACGGGCGAACTCCCGTACCGCCGCCGTCTCCCCGCCCCGGTCCCGCACCGAACCGGCGGCCGCACGGGCAGCCGTACGGGCCGGGCGCACCGGGGGAGGGCGACGTCCGGAATCCGCCGGTCCTCCGGGCCCGCGCGAGCGAGCCTGATGAGTATGACGACGACGAACTACAGCGCACTGCCCATCACCCCGCGCGCCCTCAAGGACCTCCGCACGACGGACGACGCGGGCCGACCCACCACCCCGTTCACCGACGCCGAGGGCGGAGCACCGCTCCGCTGCTGCCTGCGCCGCGCCGAACCGGGCGAGCGCATCGCCCTGGTCTCGTACGCCCCGCTGCGCCGCTGGGCGTCGGAGCAGGACGTCGACCCGGGCGCCTACGACGAACAGGGCCCGGTCTTCATCCACGCCGAGGAGTGCGGGGGGCCGGACACCGACGCCCTGCCCTTCACCAACAGCCACCGCACGGTCCGCCGCTACTCGGCCGCGGGGCGCATCCTGGGCGGTCGGCTGGTCGTCGGGGACCCCGCCGCCTTCGACGAGGCCTTCAGGGAAGCATTCGACGACCCGGCCGTGGAGCTGGTCCACGTCCGGGCCGTCGAGTACGGCTGCTTCTACTACGAGGTGCGCAGGCCCTAGCTAGCCCTTCAGCTCCGCCGCCACCAGCTCCGCGATCTGGATCGCGTTCAGGGCCGCGCCCTTGCGGAGGTTGTCGTTGGAGAGGAAGAGGGCCAGGCCGTTGTCCACCGTCTCGTCGCGCCGGATGCGGCCGACGTAGGAGGGGTCCTGGCCGGCGGCCTGGAGGGGGGTGGGGATGTCGGTGACGACGACGCCCGGGGCGTCCGCCAGCAGCTCCGTCGCCCGCTCGGGGGAGATCGGCCGGGCGAAGCGGGCGTTGACCTGGAGGGAGTGGCCGGAGAAGACCGGGACGCGCACGCAGGTGCCGGAGACCTTCAGCTCGGGGATCTCCAGGATCTTGCGGGACTCGTTGCGGAGCTTCTGCTCCTCGTCGGTCTCGTTCAGACCGTCGTCGACGATGTTGCCCGCGAGGGGCAGCACGTTGAAGGCGATGGGGCGCTTGTAGACGCCCGGCTCGGGGAAGTCGACCGCCGCGCCGTCATGGGTGAGCTGGTCGGCGTCGGCGACGACCTTCTGCGTCTGGCCGTGCAGCTCGGCCACGCCCGCGAGACCGGAACCGGAGACCGCCTGGTACGTGGCGACGACCAGGGCCTCCAGGCCCGCCTCGTCGTGCAGCGGACGCAGGACCGGCATCGCGGCCATCGTCGTGCAGTTCGGGTTGGCGATGATGCCCTTGGGGCGGTCCTTGATCGCGTGCGGGTTCACCTCGGAGACGACCAGGGGCACCTCGGGGTGCTTGCGCCACGCGGAGGAGTTGTCGATCACGACGGCGCCCTGGGAGGCGACCTTTTCGGCCAGCGCCTTGGAGGTGGCACCGCCCGCGGAGAACAGCACGATGTCCAGGCCGGTGTAGTCGGCGGTCGCCGCGTCCTCCACCGTCACACCGTCCAGCTCCGAGCCCGCCGAGCGGGCCGAGGCGAACAGGCGCAGCTCGGTGACCGGGAAGTTCCGCTCCTTGAGGATCCTGCGCATGACCGTGCCGACCTGTCCGGTGGCTCCGACGATTCCGACCCTCACGGTGACTCCCTCTCCTGCGTCTCTTCACATGCTCGTTGCTTGGCCGAGGCTTTTCCATCATGCGGCCGACCACGGCCCATCTGTCCACTTCTTTCCCCCGGCAGTCCGGTGAGTGGGACGACATGTCCCGCTCCTCGGTTGCGGACCTGCGGTGTCAACCGCTCTGAGCTGGAGAAATTCGTTCGACAGGGGTCGTGCGCCGCAAGCTCACCTGCCCCTCCCTTCCTCCGCCACACGGGAGTGTGACGTATACCTCTGTCGCCCTGCCGGAAATCCTTCGGAGGACGACCGAACGTTCCGGGCCGGGCCGGCGTCGTAGGAGAAACACGGCGAGGGGGTGGCTTGTGCTGCTGCGCGGAAGGGCCCGGCGGGGCCGGGAGACACCGCGGGCCGATACCGGCGACGATCCGCGGAGCGCGGCTGATCCGCTGGACGCGGCACAGGAACGCCGGGTGCGGGCGGTGCTCGCGCTGGGCGGGGTGCCGCAGGCGGACCTGCCGGACGGGGTGCAGCAGGTCCGCCTGCGGCTGCTGGAGCGGGCCGCGAGCGGGCGGGAGGCGCCGCGGGACGTCTCGGCGTGGGCGGCGGTCGTCGCCTCCAACCTGGCCATGGACTGGCACCGGGCCAAGCGCCGCCAGGAGCGGCTCGGGGAGCGGCTGGCCGCCCTGCGCCAGCCGGCGGCGCACCCCTCCGGCGAGGACACCAGCGTGCTGTCCGTCGCCGTCGCCCAGGGCCTGGACGAGCTGCCCGACGCCCAGCGTCAGGTCGTCGTCCTGCGCTTCTACGCCGATCTGCCGGTGCGGTCCATCGCCGAGCAGCTCGGCGTCCCGGAGGGCACGGTCAAGAGCAGGTTGCACACGGCGGTACGGGCTCTGCGCGTCCGCCTGCACGAGGACGAGGTGGTGTGACATGACCGCCCGGAACGAGACCAACGAGAACAACGAGAACAACGAGAACGATGCCGCCGGGCGTGACGGCAGTGACGGTTGTGGCGGTGCCGAGTACGACGGCATGGACGCGCTGATGGCGGCGATCGTCGGCGACCCCGTGCCGGAGGGCGCCCGCCGGGACGCCGACTACATGGCGGCCCACCGCGCGGCCGCGACCGACGTCGCCCTGCTGCGGGAGCAGCTCACGCTGCTGGGGGACACGCTGGCGCACGGCGACGAGGCCCGGCTTGAGACTCCGGGGGAAGCGGCAGACCCGGCGGGGCGAACCGTGGCGGCCGGGCCCACAGCAGGCCCGCGGGCTGCCGCGCACGGCGCCGGGCCGGGGGCGGCCGCCGACGCGTCGGTGAAGGCGCTGCCCGTGCGGGGCCAGGAGGACGGGCCGAAGCCTGGGCCGGGGACTGATGTCCGTTCGCGGCATGGCCAGGCGACTGGTACCGGTTCGCTGCCCGGGCAGGAGGCCGGAGTCCGTTCGCTGGCCGCGCGCCGCAACCGCCCCCGGCCCCTCTCCCTGGCCCTGCGCGGCCTCGTCGCCGCCGCGGCCGCCACGGTCGTCGTGGGCATGGGCTGGCTCGTCGTGCAGGGCGGTGTCGGGGCCGGTGCCGGGGACGACTCGGCGGGGAGCTCGGCCGCCGACACCGCGGCGAGTCCGCAGCACGGCAGCGCCAAGCTCGGTCACGCCGGCTATCTCGCCTGCGCCCGGATCGTCGTCGAGGGCACCGTCGCCGAGGTCGAACCGGTCGCCGGCACCGGGCAGGACCGCGTCACCCTCGACGTGGAGCGCTCCTACAAGCCCGCCAAGGGCCAGCAGCGGGTCGTCTTCCCGATGGGCGAGGACGTCGACCCCCGGCTGCGGCCGGGCGATCACGTCCTCGTAGGGATCACGGGCGGGCAGGCCGCACCGGACCTGTGGAGCGTCGGAGAGAGGGAGATCGCCCGCGAACGGGCGTGGATCACCGCCGCCCTGCCCGAGTCGCGCACGATCCCCTGCCCGTAGAGGCGCATGAAGAAGGGCGGGCGCCCGTACGGACGCCCGCCCACAAAGACCGTCAGCCGCTGTTACGGCACGACCTTCTCGATCTTCACGCTGCCCAGGCCCGCGACCGTGCCGCGCGCGTTGACCAGCTGGACCTGCCCGAAGAACTCACGCCCCTCGGGAGCGGCCGCCGCGGCGGTGACGCTGCCCGAGACCGTGGCCGACGCGCCCGTGCCGAGCTTCACCGGCGCCGAACCGTCGACGCCGACGCTGCCGAGGGACGGGGAGAAGAACACGTCCTGGTAGTCGTAGGCGGTGGCGCCGGCGGGCACCGAGTAGCCGACGACCTCGACGGTGTACTTGCCGGCGGCCGGGGAGGGGATGGAGACCGACTCCTCCGAGTCGCCGTCGGCGGAGCTGCCGACCTGCGTGCCGGCGGCGTTGTAGACCGCGAGGTCCAGGTCCGCGGCCGTGTCCGAGACACCGCCGATGGCGACGTCCAGGGACTTCGCGCCCGCGGGCACCTCGACCGTCGTGGTCTGCGTCTCACTCTGCTTGATCGACGGACGGGTCGTCTTCGCCGAGCCGAGCGGGCCGCCCACCAGCTTGCCCTCCAGCGCGGCGAAGCCGTTCGTCACCTTCCAGGAGGCGGCGGCCGGAGTGCCGACCTTCGCCTCGGGCACGGTCACGGTCTCCGGGTCGAAGGCCGCGCCGAGCACGGCGACATCCAGCTTGTACGGGTTGTCGAGCAGCGGCGACGTACGGCGGGACTCGACCTCGATCTCCCACACGCCCGGCTGCGGGTTCGCGTACGAACGCAGGTCGGGGCGGCAGGTGTTGGCCGGGTTGGCGTAGTTCGGGTAGCAGTTGATCGTCGACGTCGGGTCGGACGGGACGCCGTACGGGTGGATGGAGATGAACCGGGTCTGGCTCTTGTCCTTCAGCCCGCTCATCGCGACCTCGAGCGTCTTCGCGCCCTCGGGCACGGTGACGTAGTAGTGCCGCGAGCTGTTGCGCTGCACCGAACCGGAGGCGGAGTACGTGTACTTCAGCGGCTCGGCGGCGACGACCGTGTTCAGGACCTGCCTGTCGATGCCCTCGGTCTTCGGGTCGTCGACCTCCAGGATCGCGCTCTTGATCCCGGCGGACTTCGGCGCGGCCTGGACCTTGACGGTCACCGGCTGGTTCAGCGGCAGCCTCACCTCGTCGGAGCCGACGATGCGGAACGTGCCGCCCGCGTTGTTCTCGAAGTGCAGCTCGTGCCGGATCGCCTTGTCGGCGCCGGACGTACGGGTGACGGTGACCTCGTAGGTCTTCTTCTGGCCGGCCTTCAGGCCGCCCTCACGGTCGTAGAGGCCCGTGCCGAAGCCCGGGGTCTTCAGGAACTGGTCGATCGCGGTGTCGACCGGTGCCTTCACCGTGTAGGCGTGGGAGGTGGCGTCGTCGCGGATCGAGTCCCAGGCGTCCTCGATGTTCATGAGGCCCGCGCCCTCCTCGTACGCCTGCACACCCTTGATGTGGTCGGCGGTCGAGGTGAGGGCCGTGCGCAGGGTCGCCGGCGTGAGGTCGATGTCCTTCTGCTTCGCGGCCGACAGCAGCAGCGCGGCGGCACCGGCGGCCTGCGGGGAGGCCATCGAGGTGCCCTGGAGCATGCCGTAGCCGGCCGGCAGGGTGTAGCCCGCCTCGGCGACCGGGGCGCCCGGCATCCAGGTCTGGATGGTGTTGATCGCGGCACCCGGGGCGACCAGGGTCGGCGTGAAGCCGCCGTCCTCACGCGGGCCGCGCGAGGAGAACGGCATCAGCGCGTACTTCTTCTCCACGACCGAGCCGTAGTTGGCGGCCCAGGTCTCCTTGGAGACGGACGCGCCGACCGAGATGACCTTGTCGGCCAGGGCCGGGTCGCCGATGGTGTTGGTGCCGGGGCCGGAGTTGCCCGCGGAGATCACCAGCTGGACGCCGTACTCGTCGATCAGGCGCGTGTACAGCTCGGCGCGCGCGTTGTTGCCGTCGTTCAGCGCCGGCAGGCCGCCGATGGACATGTTGACGATGTCGACGCCGCGCTTGGTGACGAGGTCGATCATGCCCTCGGTGAGCGCGACGTTGGTGCAGCCGCCCGACCAGGTGCAGGCGCGAGAGGAGACCAGCTTGGCGCCCGGAGCCGCGCCGTCCATCTTCCCGCCGAACAGGCCGTTCGCGGCGGTGATGCCGGCGACGTGCGTGCCGTGCTCGGACTCGATGACACCGATGTTGACGAAGTCGGCCTTCGCGCCCGACGCGGTGACGACGTCCTTGCGGATCTCGACGACGAACGGCTGCCGCTCGGCGATGTCGGTGGCCGGGTTGTCGGCGCCGAAGTACCCGATCTGGAAGCCGTCCTTGTACGGCTTCATCGCGGTGTCGTCACCGAAGTCGTTGTTGTTGTTCAGGTCGACGCGGACCGTGCCGGACGCGGCGTCGTACAGCACGCCCCAGGCGTCGGTGGCGTCGCCGTCCCGGTTGGCGTCGCCCGCCGCGTCGCCGCCGGTCGTGTACGACTCCAGGAAGGTGCTGACCCGGTAGGAGCCCGCCGGGGCCGTCCAGGTCTTCCCGCCGTAGGTGAAGGTGGGCCCGGACACGGAGGTGGTCATCGGGCGCCAGGTGCGGTCGCCGTCGACGACCGGGTCCGTCGCCGTCACCCAGTCGACGATCTTCCGCTCGCCGGTGGTGGTCTTCTGCAGCGCCGGGTGGCCGAGGTCCACGCCGGAGTCCAGGATGCCGATGGTGATGCCGCGGCCGTCCGCCTTCGGGTGGTCCTCGACGAAGTCGACCGCCCCCGTCTCGAAGGACGGGTTGTACGGGTTCTCGGCGGGGGTCTTCTTCCCGGGCGCCGGGTACGTCCCCTTCGCGGCCTCGGCGCCCTTGGCGGCGTCCGCGCTCGGCGTCGGGTCGTCCAGCGGGATCTCCTCGCGCAGGTCGATGCCGTGCACGGAGGAGAGCTTGGCGGCGGCGGCGATGGCCGAGTCCGCCCGGGAGGTCGGGACGGTGGCGCGGACGTAGCCCAGCTTGTCGTCGGCCCGGCCCACCGTGCCGCCCTTGACCGCGTCCAGCTGCCCGGCGACCTGCTCGGTCTTCCCGGGCGCGGTGGCGATCATCATCGTGACGGACTTGTCGCCGTCGGCCTTGGCCTCCGCGAGGAGGTCCGCGTCGTCCGAACCGAGCTTGTCGGGCGCGGACTTGACGTCCGGGTCGGCGGGGGCGGAGGCGCCCGGGCCGTCGGCGGCGAAGGCCAGGGGGATCGGCCCGGCCGCGGAGAGCGCGGCGACGAGACCGGCGGCCACGGCTATGCGCGCCACGCGTCTCGGGCCCGATATCGGGTCGCGCTGGGGGGTGAGGGTCATCGGCATCCCTTGTTGGGTAAAGGAACGAGCGGGAACGACCAGGACCGATCGACCCTGGTCGCAACGGTCCGAACGCGAGCCCGGACGATCGCACAGCTTTGCGTAAGGGCACGCTCTTTGGGGACTGTTGACCGAAACGAGATGGATGTATGGGGAAAACCCGCGATGCGTTTTGCGGGCATGAGTCCTGAAGACGGCGAAATCGGTTAACGTCCCGGAGTGCGAGAGAAGTTGAGGGTGGCGGCCTACGCCGTATGCGTCCGCGACGGACAGATCCTGCTCGCCCGCTCACCCGCCCAGGACGGCACCCCCGAGTGGGTCATGCCGGGCGGCGGCATGGAGCACGGCGAGGATCCCTACGACACCGTGCGACGGGAGGTGGAGGAGGAGACCGGGTACCGGATAGAAGTGACCGGACTGCTCGGCGTGGACTCCTCCCACCGCGTCTTCCGTGACGGCTTCGGACGCCCCGTCGACCATCACGGCGTCCGGTTCGTCTACGAGGGCCGTATCACCGGCGGCGAACTGCGCAACGAGGTGGGCGGCTCCACCGACCTCGCCGCCTGGCAGGACCTGGACGCGGTGCCCGGACTGGCCCGCATCGGGCTGGTCGACACGGCGCTGCGGATGTGGCGCGAGCGGCCCGTCACCGGACGGCTGGCAGAGGCCGTGGAGTAGCTGCAGTACCCAGGAAGATGAACGCCGAGTGACCGACTCCGGGCCGTTCCCGGAGCGGTCGTCGACGCGCGGGGTAGTCCAAGATCCACGTACGGTGATCGGCGCTGCCCGTTGCCACCGCGTTTACGCGCAGGTCATTCCCCGAGCCAACGATCCAGTGTGAGCGGGGTGTTCGTCTGACGAACGCCCCGCGACCACTGCCGACGCGTTCGTACTCGGGGAGAGAAGCGCATGTCGCGCACACGCTCAGTCGCAGGCTCCGGCCAGGGCATCCACCGTCGTTCCGTCCTTGCCGCCGGCGGCGCGGTCGCCCTCTCCGCGGGCGTCGGCTACGCCCTGCGGCCCAGCGACAGCCAGGCCGCCACGGCCAAGGAGGCGACCGAGGCGGTAGCGGCCTCCTCGCGCCAGGCGCCGGCCGCGCCGCTGGCCCCCTACACCAAGGGCACCACCCTCGCCTCCGTCGCCGCCCCGCGCGGCAGCGGTGGCTCCGGCTATCGGCGCCTTGGTGACGGGCCCGGCTGGCAGCGGGTCGTGCGCTCCGACCTGGCCGCGCCCAAGTCCGGCCGCGCCGGGCGGCGTACCCCGCTCGCTGCGTTCGTGCAGCTCACCGACCTGCACATCATCGACGCCCAGCACCCGCTGCGCCTGGAGTACCTCCGCTCCGCCGACATCCACGCCTGGCGGCCGCACGAGGCGCTGACCGTGCAGGGCGCCATCGCGCTGGTGGAGCGGATCAACGCGCTCCGGGGCGCCCCCGTCACCGGCGCCCCGCTGCACTTCGCCATGACCACCGGCGACAACACGGACAACAACGCCAAGTCCGAGCTGGACTGGTTCCTGAAGATCATGAGCGGTGGGCGCATCACGCCCAACACCGGGGACCCGCGCCAGTACGAGGGCGTCCAGAACAGCGGCCTCAAGCAGTACTGGCAGCCGGACGCCGCGGTCCGCGACAGCGACAAGCAGGTCGGCTTCCCGAAGCTCGACGGCTTCTTGAAGGCCGCCGTCCGTGAGGTCCGCAGCCCCGGCCTCAACCTGCCCTGGTACTCCACCGTCGGCAACCACGACTCCCTGCCGATGGGCTGCTACGCCTCGCACGGCGACTCCTACCTCACCGAACTCGCCGTCGGCGGCAAGAAGCTGATGGACGTGTCCGCGGCGGAGGCGCAGCAGCTCCAGGCGCAGATCAAGAAGGCCCGGGACCCCCAGGGCGTCCGCTACCACGACTTCCTCAAGTCCCACGCCCGCTCCATGCGCTCGGTCACGCCGGACGAGAGCCGCGCCCCCTTCACCCAGGCCGAGTACCTCCAGGCCCACCTGGACCCGGCCCACCGCGGCATCGGCCCGGCCGGTCACGGCTACTCCTCCGCCAACCTCGACTCGGGCACCCAGTACTACGCCTTCCGCATCTCCGACGACGTCATCGGCATCAGCCTGGACACCACCGACGCGGGCGGCCACTACGAGGGCTCCCTCGGCACGACCCAGATGAAGTGGCTGGAGAAGACCCTGCGGGAGAACAAGGACTCCCACGCGGTGATCTTCAGCCATCACACCAGCAAGACGATGACGAACCTCCGCAGCGACCCGGCCCGGCCCGACGAGCGCCGGCACGACGGCCAGGAGGTCCTCGCCCTCCTCGGAGGCCACCGCAACGTGCTCGCCTGGGTCAACGGCCACATCCACAAGAACGTCATCACCCCGCACTCGATGTCCGGCGGCGGCACCTTCTGGGAGATCTCCACCGCCTCCCACGTCGACTTCCCCCAGCTCGCCCGGGTCATCGAGCTGACCGACAACAAGGACGGCACGATCTCGCTGTTCACCACGCTGGTGGAGTCCTCGGCCCCGCACCGCACGGACTTCTCCGACCTCTCCCAGACCGGCCTGGCGGCCCTCTACCGCGAGCTGTCCCTCAACGCCCCCGGCGCGAACGCGAACCTCGGCGGCGACCCGGAGGACCGCAACACCGAGCTGGTGCTCAAGAAGGGCTGATTACCGCTCAACCGTCCGGACCCGGTCAACCCGGGCCGCGGGGCCGAGGTCCCACCCCCTGACAGAGATCGATGTGACAGGGGGAAACGGGGACATGAAGAGACACCTGCGTACAGCCCTGACGGCGGCGACGGCCGTGGCCCTGACGGCGGCGCTGGCCGCCCCGGCGCTCGCCGCCCCGTCCGACGGGGGTCATGACGCGACCCGGCAGGCGGTACGGGCCGCGGTCGCCGACGGCGTGCCGGGCGTGACCATGACCGTGCGGCGGGGGCACGGCACCTGGGCTGCCACGGCCGGAGTCGGCAACACCCAGACGGGCAAGCCGCGTTCGACGGCGGACCACTACCGCGTCGGCAGCATCACGAAGACGTTCGTCGCGACCGTCGTCCTGCAACTGGAGGCGGAGGGGAAGCTCTCTCTCGACGACACGGTGGAGAAGTGGCTGCCGGGCCTGGTCCGGGGCAACGGTTACGACGGCCGGAAGGTCACCCTGCGCCAGCTCCTGAACCACACCAGCCGCATCTACGACTACGTGGAGGACACTGGTTTCCAGCAGAAGTACATGACCGCGGACGGCTTCATGAAGCACCGTTTCGACGAGGCGACGCCCGAGGAGCTGCTCGCCTTCGCCATGGCGAACGAGCCGTATCCCGAGTCGGGCGAGGGCGAGCCGTTCAACTACTCCAACACCAACTACGTCCTGGCCGCGCGGGTGATCGAGAAGGCCACGGGCAGCGACGACTACGGCGACGAGATCGAGCGCCGGATCATCGCCCCCCTGCACCTGACCTCGACTTCGGTCCCCACCACCCGGGTCACCCTGCCCCGGCCCAGCAGCCGCGCCTACTCCAAGCTGGCCAAGACGAAAACGGGCCCGACGTACGACGTCACGGAACTGAATCCGCGCGTGGCCTACGGCTCCGGCCAGATGGTCTCCAGCTCGGCCGACCTGACCCGCTTCTACTCGGCCCTGCTGCGGGGCCGGCTGCTCTCGCCCGAGCAGCTGAAGGAGATGAAGACCACGGTCCCCTCCGGCGGGGAGTCCAGCCGCTACGGCCTGGGGCTCAGCCACCGCGAGCTGAAATGTGGCGTCCACGTCTGGGGTCACGACGGCGGCTCCTTCGGCTCGAACTCGGACGCGGTGACGTCCGACGACGGCCGGCACTCCCTGGCCGTCAACTTCAACGGCGACTGGTCGGGCAGCACCGACGCGATCATCGAGGCGGAGTTCTGCGGCAATTAGCCGCCGCTACGCCTGCTCTTCCCGGCCGACGTGGGTGAGGAACGCCTTCCACGCGGCCGGGGGGAGGAGCAGGGCCGGGCCGGTGGGGGTTTTGGAGTCGCGGATGGCTATGGAGGGGGAGGGGGTGAGGTGGGCTGCTTCCAGGCAGTTCTGGCCGGGGTCGCTGTACGAAGACTTGAACCAGGACTGGGCGGAGGCGAGTTCATGCGCGGCAGGGTGCGTGGGCATGGTCTACAGCTCTCGTGGTAGTCGGTGCAGGAAGTCGGGAGTGTCCTCGGGCGGCAGGGCTGATGCTGTCATGGCCTCAAACCGACGGATGAAACGGTCGACCACGCGCCGCTTGTCCGAGGTGTGGGTGGCCCCCCACGGACTGTCGATCTGGACGCGCGGCGGCAGTTCGTCCCCGAGGTCGAGGATCGCGAAGTCGTTCGTCGAGCGATAGCCGGGGCGGAAGGGCAGTACCTGGATCGTGATGTGCTCCCAGCCCGACATCTTCTCGATCCTCGTGTACTGCTCGCTCATCACCTCGCACCCTCCGACCGGGTACCGAAGAGCGGCTTCCCCGAGGATGACGTGCAGCTTGACGGGGCTTTCACGGGTGAGTACTTCCTGGCGCTTCATCCGTAGCTCAACGCTACTGCGTACGAACTCCGCTGTGGTGTCCTCGATCGGCTTGTGAGCCTCCAGGAGAGCGCTTGCATACGGTTGCGTCTGGAGCAGGCCGTAGACCAGGGTCGGGTGATACACCTTCATGCTGCGGGATTCGGGCTCGAGCCCGACGAACGCAGGCATCCCGGCGGGCATGAGCCCTCGGTACTGGGTCAGCCAGTCCTGCTGATTGGACTCCTTGTTGAGGCTCATCAGCGACTCGATGACGTCCTCGTCGGAGACCCCGTACTTGTCCAGCAGCTTCCGTAGATCACCGATGTTCCGGAAGTTCAGCGCGCCCTGCTCGATCCGCAGCAGCGAGGCCTCGGAGATACGCAGCCCTTGCACCGCTTGCTTACGGGTGAGCCCGCCCCCTCGATCACCGAGGCCGCAGCTCTCCCGTAACTGGCGCAGTTGCAATCCCAGTCCGCCCGCTGTGCCGTTGCTCGTCGCGAACGCGGTGCTGCACGGCAAGGTCGTGGGACACGAACTGTGGTTGCGGCAGGCCGTGCTGGAGGACGGCCGGCTGTCCATCGAGGTCTCGGACCCGGTACGGGTGTTTCCGGAGGTCAGGGAGTGGGCGGGAGGAGAGACCGGCCGGGGTCTGGTGGTGGTGTCCCGCATCGCCGAGGAACTGGACTGGTTCCTGCGCGCGGAGGTCGGCAAGACGGTGCGGGCACGCCTTGCGGCCGGTAGGTGACACAACTGTCGGGGCCGCCCCCGGAGCGTGATCGGAGCGTCTGGGCGCTCTCGAAGAGCATGACCCCAGGCGGGCCGAGTCGCTGGTGGCCGATGTGCCCCGATCGCCGGGCCGTGCGGCATCCGGCTGGTGAGACACCCGCTCACGTTTCGAGAAGTGGGCCGGACCTTCCATACCTCGGCTGCCTGGCTACGAATCCCTGGTGAGGCAGAGCACGCGACAGTCGGCAGTCGAGGGGGTCCTCATGACGGGACAGCGGCTCCAGGAGGCGGTCAAGGGCCTCGTGGAGGAAGCCCGGCCCTGCGCGGCGCCGCCGGATCCAGCGACATCCGCTGCCGCGGAGCGGTTCGCCGCGCTGCTGGCGGAGGTCGCGCACCTGGACGAGGTGCGGGTCGACAGCGACTTCTTCGATGATCTCGGTGCCGACTCCCTGGTGATGGCGCACTTCTGCGCGCGGGTGAGGAACCGGCCGGAGCTGCCGGCGGTGTCGATGCGCGATGTCTACCGGCATCCGACCGCAGGCGGACTGGCGGCCGCGCTGGTCGACAGCACCCCGCCACCACCCGAATCCGGGGCGCGCAGCCCATCGGGACTGCCCGCGGCCCCGGTACCGGCACCGGCGCCGCCGACCGGCCGCCCGCACCGGGTGCTCTGCGGGGCACTCCAGCTGCTGGCCTTCCTCGGCTATGCCTTCCTCCTCGCGGCCGTCGCCGCCCGGGGCTACGAATGGATCTCCGCGCAAGGACACCTGCTCGACGCCTATCTGCGGAGCGTCGTCTTCGGCGCCGCGCTGTTCGTCGTGCTGTGCGCCCTGCCCGTGGTCGCCAAGTGGGTGCTGATCGGCCGGTTCACGCCACGGCGGTTCCGCGTCTGGAGCCTCACCTACTTCCGGTTCTGGCTGGTCAAGACGCTGATCCGGTCGAGCCCGCTGGTCCTGTTCGCCGGATCGCCGCTCTACCCGCTCTATCTGAGGGCCCTGGGCGCGCGGATCGGCACGGGGGTGACGATCCTTTCGCGCAGCGCCCCCGTCTGCACCGATCTGCTGACCGTCGGTGACGGCGCACTCGTCCGCAAGGACGCGCTGCTCAGCTGCTACCGCGCGGTCGACGGTGTGATCGAGACGGGGCCGGTCACCCTGGGCCGGGGCGCGGTCGTCAGCGAGGTGACGGTGCTGGACATCGGGACCCGGCTGGGGGAGGGGTCCCGGCTAGGGCACGCGTCCTCCCTGCACACCGGCCAGACGGTTCCCGACGGCGAGCACTGGCACGGCTCTCCGGCCCAGCCCGCGGACGGGGCGTTCCCGGAGGTGGAGCCCGCCCGGTGCGGCACTCCACGGCGAGCGGTGCACGGCTTCCTGACGCTGCTCACGGCGCTGCTGGTGTATCTGCCGCTGGCGGTGGGCTGCCTGGACGTGCTGCTCTCCCGGATGCTGGAGGGATCCGCCGTACTGAAGGGCGGGGCGACGGTGCTCTGGGTCGACCTGCTGGTCGTCACGGTCGTCCTCTTCTTCGGCGGGGTCCTCGCCGCTCTGGTGGTCCTGGCCACCGTCCCCCGGCTGCTGGGCAGGCTCGTCCCGCCCGGCCGGACGTACCCGCTCTTCGGCTTCCGCCACACCGTGCACCGGACGATCGTCCTGATGACCAACAGGAAGTCCCTGACCCGGCTGTTCGGCGACAGCAGCTGCATCGTGCATTACCTGCGCTGGATCGGCTATCGGCTCTCCCCGGTGGAGCAGACCGGCTCCAACTTCGGCACAGGGGTCAAGCACGAGAGTCCCTTCCTGAGCAGGGTCGGCACCGGGACCATGGTCGCGGACGGGCTGTCCCTGATGAACGCCGAGTACTCCAGCACCTCCTTCCGGCTGTCGCAGACCGCGATCGGGGCGCACAACTTCCTCGGAAACCGGATCGCCTACCCGGTCGGCGGCCGGACCGGCGACAACTGCCTGCTCGGTACCAAGGTGGCGGTCCCCGTCAGCGGGCCGCTCCGGCACGATGTGGGACTTCTCGGCTCGCCCTGCTTCGAGATCCCGCGGTCGGTGGCGCGGGACAGCACCTTCGACGAGCTCAAGGAGGGGAACGGTTTCGGCCGCCGTCTCGCGGCCAAGAACCGGCACAACGTCGTGACCATGGCATGGCACCTGCTCACGACATGGCTGTTCTTCTTCTGCGTCGTCCTGCTCTTCGCGCTCGCCGCGAGCCAGTACCCGGTGTGGGGCACGGCGGTCCTGGCGCTCGCCAACGCCGTCGTGCTGCCGTTCACGCTGCTGTACTTCGTCCTCCTCGAGCGGGCCGTCACGGCCGTGCACCCACCGGAGCCGCTGTTCTGCTCGATCTACGACCGCCGCTTCTGGCGTCGTGAGCGGTACTGGAAGGTCCCCTCCGAGACATACATGCACATCCTCGACGGCACGCCGTTCAAGAGTGTCGTATGGCGGCTGCTCGGCGTCCGGATCGGGGCGCGGGTCTTCGACGACGGCTGCGCTGTGACCGAGCGCCCCATGGTCCGGATCGGGGACGACTGCACCCTCAACTCGGGCAGCGTCCTGCAGTGCCACTCGCAGGAGGACGGCACGTTCAAGTCGGACCGCAGCGCGCTCGGTGCCGGCTGCACCCTCGGCGTCGGAGCGTTCGTGCACTACGGCGTGAGCGTCGGGGACGGCGCCGTGCTGGCGGCGGACTCCTTCCTCATGAAGGGCGAGACGCTCCCCGAGCACACCCGCTGGGCGGGCAATCCGGCCCGCCCGGCCCTCGACGAACGGGACGAAAGGGAAAGGGGAGGTGCGCGGTGATGGCAGCGACAGCGACCGAGGCCCGCGTCCCCGGAAGCGACAGCCGTGCCGACGGCGGTTTCACTGCCGTACCCCGATGGGCGCGGGATCCGATGCCCGGCACGGGGGAGCACATCAGCCGCGTCCCCGGCGAGGTGACGGCGGCCCTGCGGGCACGGGCCCGTGAACTCGGCGTGCCGCTCACCGCGACCCTCCTCGCGGCCCACGCGAAGGTGCTCGCCCTGCTCTCCGGCGACCCCGAGGTGCGCAGCGGCTACCTGGCCCCGGGCCGGACCGCGCCGCTGCCCTTCGAGATGGCGGTCGGGCCCGGCACCTGGCGCCGACTGGTGCTGGACGCCCGGCGGGCCGAGGCGGCGGCGCTGTCGCCCGGGACCGGCTCACCGTCCCCGGCCGGCGGCCCCGAGGCGGTGTTCGCCCCCGCGGGGCACGAGGGCGACGTCCCGCCAAGAAACGACGGCGGTGTGCTGCTCGGCGTTGCGGCGGGCGAGGAGGACGGCCGGCTCGTGCTGCGCCTGCGGCACCGGACGGACCTGCTGGACGCGGACTGTGCCGCCCGGATCGGGGGATACCACCGCGCCGCGCTGGAGGCGATCGCCACCGACCCCGACGCCCGCCACGACCGGGGCAGCCTGCTGTCCGCGGACGAACTCCGGTTCCAGCTCCACGGGCTGGCGGCGGGGCCGCGCCGTGCGCTGCCGGACCGCCGGTTCCACGAGCTGTTCGAGGAACGGGTGCGTCGGAATCCGGACGCCGTCGCCGTGGTCCACCAGGGCAGCGGCCTGACGTACGCGGACCTCGACACCCGGGCCAACCGGGTGGCCCGGTCCCTGCTGGCCGAGGGGCTCGGCCCGGAGGACACGGTCGCCGTGGTGACCGAGCGCGACCTCCACTGGGCGGCCGGCGTGCTCGGCGTCCTCAAGGCCGGCGGCGTGTACCTGCCCGTCGACCCGCGTCACCCGCCCGGCCGCATCGGCGCGATGCTGACCCGCGCCGACTGCTCGTACGTCCTCACCGAACCCGGCAGCACCTCTCGGCTGGACCGGGCGCTCGCGACGCTGCCCGGAACCCGGCGGCTGCTCGTCCCGGACCTCACCGAGGGGTCCGCCGACGGAACGGACCTCGGCCTGGACATACCGGCGGACCGGCTCGCGTACGTCTTCTTCACCTCCGGCTCCACCGGGGAGCCCAAGGGCGCGCTGTGCGAGCACGCCGGTCTGCTCAACCACCTGTACGCCAAGATCGACGATCTGGGCATCGGCGAGGGCACCGTGGTGGCGCAGACGGCCTCGCAGTGCTTCGACATCTCGCTGTGGCAGCTGCTCGCCGGGCTGCTGACAGGCGGGCGGACCCTGCTGGTCGAGCAGGACGCCATCGTCGACGCGGACCGGTTCCTGGACCGGATCGCCGAGGGACGCGTCAACGTCCTGCAGGTGGTGCCGTCCTATCTCGACGTCATCCTGTCCGCGCTGGAACGCGTCCCCCGGGACCTGCCGGACCTGCGGTGCGTCTCCGTCACCGGCGAGGCGCTGCGCGGTGAGCTGGTCCAGCGGTGGTTCGCCGGCGGACCCGCCGTACGCCTGGTCAACGCCTACGGGCTGACCGAGACGTCCGACGACACCCACCACGAGGTGATCGACCGGTCGCCCGCCACCGACCGGATCCCGCTCGGCCGGCCCATCGCCAACGTCCACCAGTACGTCGTCGACGAGAACCTGCTCCCCGTGCCGCTCGGCGCGCCCGGCGCCATCGTCTTCTCCGGGGTGTGCGTCGGCCGCGGCTACGTCAACGACGCCGAGCGCACCGCGCTCGCCTACCTGGAGGACCCCCACCGTCCCGGCCAACGGCTGTACCGGGGAGGCGACTTCGGCCGCTGGCGGCCCGACGGAAAGCTGGAGTTCCTCGGCCGCCGGGACGCGCAGGTCAAGATCCGGGGGTTCCGGGTCGAGATCGGCGAGGTCGAGAACACGCTGCTGCGGGTGCCCGGCGTCACGGACTGCGCGGTCGTGGTGACCGGCGCGGAAGGGCACGGCCGCCAACTGGCCGCCTTCTGCACGAGCGAGGGCGCGGTGACCGCCGAGGACCTGCGGGAGCGGCTCGCGGACCTGCTCCCCGCGTACATGGTCCCGGCGTCCTTCCACCGGCTGGAGCGCCTGCCGCTCACCGCCAACGGCAAGACCGACCGCAGGGTGCTCGCGGCACTCGCCGAGGACCTCGGCCCGGCCCGGGACTCCCACGGCGCCCCGCGGACACCGTCCGAACGGCGGCTCGCGGCGGAGTGGGCCACGGAACTCGGCCTGCCGCCCGGACGGATCCGCCGCGACGACAACTTCTTCGATCTGGGCGGAACGTCCCTCTCGGCGGTACGGCTCGCGGTCTCGCTGGACCGGGTGATCTCCCCGCGCGACCTCGCCGGCCGCCCCGTACTGGCCGACCTGGCCCACCTGATCGACACCCGCACCGGCGGAGAACCGGGACGACCGTGACAGACACGAGCAGGACGAGACACGAGAGGGAGATCGACATGCTGTCGGCACTCTTCCGCAAGAACAGGGCCACCACGACAGAGGCCCCGGGCAGCCTTCCGGTACTCGACGCGGAAGACACCGTGGACACCACGGACGCCGTCGACGCGGCGGCCTGGGCGGCTGCCCGGCGCGGCGCGCTGCGCGAACTCGTCGCCGAGCACGGGGCGGTCACCGTCCGGGGCCTCGGCCTGCGCACCCCGGCCGACGTCGAGTCGGTCCTCCGCCGGGTCGCCGAGCGCCCCCTGGCCGAACGCGAGGCCTTCGCCGCCCGCGACCGCCACGCGGACGGCGTCTACTCGTCGTCGGCCTGGCCGCCCAGCCAGCCCATGTGCATGCACCACGAACTCAGCTACGCCCTCGAGTGTCCCGGCCTGCTGCTGTTCGCGTGCCTGGAGCCGCCCGTCGAAGGCGGTGCCACCGCCCTGGCCGACGCGACCGCCGTGCTGCACGCGCTGCCCGCCGACCTCGTCGACCGCTTCGCCCGGGAGGGCTGGCTGCTCACCAGGGCCTACAACGAGGGGATCGGCGCGACACTCGGCCAGTCCTTCGGCACCGACGACCGCGGCGAGGTCGAGGCCTACTGCCGCGCCCACGCGATCGACTGGTCCTGGCAGCCGGACGGTTCGCTGCGGACCTGGCAGCACCGGCACGCCGTTCTGCGGCACCCGGTCTCCGGCCGGCCCTGCTGGTTCAACCAGATCGCGTTCCTGAACGAGTGGACGATGGCGCCCGAGGTCAGGGAGTTCCTGATCGAGGAGTACGGGCCGAACGGCCTGCCCTTCAACACCCTGTACGGCAACGGCGATCCGGTGCCCCCGGACGTCGTCGAGCAGATCAACAAGACCTACGAGGCCCACACCGTACGCCGGGCCTGGCAGCGCGGGGACCTGATGCTCGTGGACAACATCCGCACCGCCCACAGCCGGGAGGCGTACCGGGGGCCGCGGAACGTCGTGGTGGCGATGGCCGACCCCGTGCGTCCCGGCCTTCCCGGACCGCAGAGGGGGAGTGAAGCGGCATGACCACCGTGCACACCGTCCCGCGGACCACCCGGGCGGACGCCCCGGTGGTGCCGTCCTTCGCCGTCATCCCCGGAAACCAGGTCAAGGAGGTGCTCCAGGGCCGTGAGAAGACCGTGGTGGAGGTCGTCGAGGCCACGTACCGCCTGCACGGCGCCGGCCGTACGGTCAATCCGCCGTCCTCCTTCCTGCGCTTCCCTGACCGGCCGACGGCACGGATCATCGCCCTGCCCGCCTCGCTCGGCGGCGAGGGCGGCGAGGGCGGGGTGGACGGCCTGAAGTGGATCTCCAGCTGCCCCGCCAACGTCGCCTCGGGCATCCCCCGGGCGTCCGCCGTCCTCATCCTCAACGACCCCGTCACGGGCTACCCCTTCGCCTGCATGGAGAGCTCGATCATCAGCGCCGCCAGGACCGCCGCGTCCGCCGCGTCGGCGGCCGACCGGCTCAGCAGGGGACGGCCGCGCCCGGCCCGGCTGGGGTTCGTCGGGGCGGGTCTGATCGCCCGTTACATCCACACCTATCTGGAGGGCACCGGCTGGTCCTTCGACGCCATCGGCGTGCACGACCTGTCCCCCGACAGCGCCGCCGGTTTCCGCACCTACCTGGAGCAGTCCGGGGCCGTCGGACGCGTCACCGTGCACGGCAGCGCCGAGGAACTGATCCGCCTCAGCGACCTGATCGTCTTCGCCACGGTCGCCGACCGGCCGCACATCACCGAGCCGTCGTGGTTCCGGCACAACCCGGTGGTGCTGCACGTGTCGCTGCGCGACCTCGCACCCGAGGTGCTGCTCGGCGCCACCAACGTCGTCGACGACATCGACCACTGCCTCCGGGCCGCCACCTCACCGCACCTCACCGAACGCCTCACCGGCAACCGCGACTTCCTGCTCGGCACGCTCGACGACGTGATGGCCGGCCGTGTGACGGTCCCCGCCGACCGCCCGGCGGTCTTCTCACCGTTCGGCCTGGGCGTACTGGACCTCGCGGTCGGCGGCTACGTCTACGACGAGGTGGCCCGGTCCGGCGGACTGCGGGTCATCGACCACTTCTTTCACGAACTGAGCCGGCACGGCTGAGGACGGCTTCCGTCCACCACCCGGCCCTGTACGAGGAGACCATCGTGCCAGTCATATCCGTCCCCCACGCCTTCAACGAGGAGGACCTGTACGTCGACCTCGGGCCGATGACGGGACACCGGCTCTTCCTCAAGTGCGAGGGCTTCAACTTCGCCGGTTCGATCAAACTGAAGGCAGCGACCGAGATGGTGGAGTCCGCCGAGCGTGGCGGAACCCTCAGGCCGGACTCGATCCTGGTCGAGTCCTCCTCCGGCAATCTCGGCGTCGCGCTGAGCATGATCGCCGCGAGCAAGGGCTACCGCTTCGTCTGCGTGACGGACTCCCGGTGCAACCTCGCCACCCGGCTGATGATGGAGGCCCTGGGCAGCCAGGTCCACGTCGTCTCCGACGAGCACGCCACCGGCGGTCTGCTGGGCGCGCGGCTGGCGCACCTGCGCGCCCTGTGCGCCTCGGACGACCGCTATGTGTGGCTGAGTCAGTACACCAACCCCGACAACTGGAGGGCGCACTACTTCAGGACGGCCCCGGCCATCGCCCGCTGGTTCCCGCGCCTGGACGTCCTGTTCATTGGCGTCGGCACGACCGGCACCCTGATGGGCTGCGCCCGCTGGTTCCGCTCCTGGCACCGGCCGGTGCGGATCGTCGCGGTGGACAGCGTCGGCTCCGCCATCTTCGGCGACCCGCCCGGACGGCGGATGATCCCCGGCCTCGGCATGAGCCTGAGGCCTCCGCTGCTCGACGACAGTTACGTCGACGAGGCGGTCCGCGTCGAGGAGGCCGATGCCATCCGTACCTGCCGGAACATGGCGAGGCGGGGCTTCCTGTTCGGCGGGTCGACCGGCACGGTCGTCAGCGGGGCGACGAGCTGGCTCGCCCGGCACGGTACGCCGGGCATCACGCCCGTCGCGATCGCCCCGGACCTCGGGGAGCGCTATCTCGACACGATCTACCAGAGCAACTGGGTGCAGGCCCTGTACGGCGGCGACGCCATCGCTGACCCTCGCGCCGTGCGGGCGTCCTCCGACTGACCGAGGACGGCTGTGCCATGTGTCTCCTCCCCGCGAGACCGGTCCTGCGTCCGGAGCGGCTGACGTCCGCGGCCTGGACCCGGCCTCCGGAGCCGCCTCGCGCCGGCCGGCCCCGCGTGTGGCTGGCCCGGGTGGAGGGCCTCCGCGACGCCGTGGCCCCGCTCGCCGGCACGCTGCTGGACAGCGGGGAACGGGCGCGGGCCGCGGCACTGCGCCGGGCGGCGGACAGGGACGGCTACCGGGTCGCCCATGTGTGCCTGCGCCTGCTCCTCGGCGCCTACCTCGGGGTCGAGCCGTCGGACGTGACGTTCGTACGGCGCCCCTGCCCGGTGTGCCGGGGCCCGCACGGGCGTCCCGACGTGCCCGGCGTGCCCCTGTGCTTCTCGCTCTCCCGCACCGAAGGCCTCTGCCTTCTCGCCTTCGCGGACACGGCGGTCGGCGCGGACATCGAGCGGCTGCCCGGCTCGGACGTCGTCGCAGCCCTCACGGACACGCTGCACCCCGGGGAGGCCGCCGAGCTCGCCGCGTGTCCGCCGCAGGGGCGCCCGGCCGCCTTCGCCCGGGTGTGGACCCGCAAGGAGGCGTATCTGAAAGGGCTCGGCACCGGACTCGGACGTGACCTCCGCTCCGACCACCTCGGCGCCTCCGCGCGCGGGCCCCGCCGGATGCCGGGCTGGACGGTCGACGACGTGGCGGTGGGCAGGGGGCACGCGGCCGCCGTCGCGGTGGCCGAGCGGTGATCGTCACGCGGCGGTGATCGTCACGCGGGGACGGAGATGACGCCGACGGGGCGGGTGGTGGGCTGCCGGGAGCCGCCGGCCGGTTCCACCGTGAGACAGACGGCGGTGGCCCCGCCGAGGCGCCCGTCCAGCACATCCGCATGACCTCCGTCCGCTGTGGACAGCAGTCCGGCCGGCCGGAACTGCCCAGATTGGGCGTACCAGAGCTGGTAGACCCGGTCGTCGGCGAGCGGCGGCAGCCTCGACGTGAACACCGCGGACCGGTTCTCCGTCCGGGAGGCGACCACGCTCGCGGTCCCGCCGTGCGTGAGCTCCTTGGTGCTGATCGTGGCGTCGGGGGCGGTCAGGACGTCGGCGAGTTGCCGGTACTCGGCGCTCTCCTCGGCGGACTGCTCACGCGCGTTGTCGGCTTCGGAGCTCTGCCACCAGGCGACACCTCCGAGAGCCGCTGCTGCCGCCACGGACGCCGCCAGCGCCAGCTGGAGCCCCCGCTGCGGCCGGCGCCGGGCCTCGGCTGAGCCGGACCGGTCCTGAGGTACGGCCGCGATCCGCTCCAGCACCCGGCGGCGCAGGTCCGCCGAGGGCGTGTCCGTCTCGGCCGCCCCCATTTCGAAGGCCGCCCCGGAAAGCTGATCGACCTCCGCACGGCAGGCGGCGCAACCGGCCAGGTGCTCCTCGAAGGCGGCTTCCTCCTCGGCCGGCAGCGCGTGCAGCACGTACGCGCCGACATCGAGGTGGGGGTCGTCGGTGAGGTTCACGAGCCGGCCTCCAGACAGTCGTGCAGGCGCCGCAGCCCCTGACGCATCCGCGACTTGACGGTGCCCGCCGGCATCGAGAGCGCCTCGGCGACCTCCGCGTACGTCAGCCCCTCGTAGTAGGCCAGCACCAGGGGCAGTCTCAGCTCGCGGGTCAGCCGGGTCAGGCAGCGGAAGACCACCCGCTGCTCCTCCCGCGTCTCGACCTCTTCGGCGACGGTGTCGAAGGACCGCTCCTGCTCCCGGACCGCGGCGCGCAGCTCGCGGGCGCGGCCCGCGGCGACGGACCGTACCCGGTCCACCGCGCGGCGGTGCGCGAGGGTGAGCACCCAGTTCCGGGCGGCTCCGCGCGCCGGCCGGAACCGGTCGGCGGTCCGCCACACCTCCACCATCACGTCCTGGGTCACCTCCTCCGCCTGCGCCTTGTCCCTGACCACGCGGGTGGCCAGTCCCAGCACCGTGTGAGCCAGGGCGTCGTACAGTTCGGCGAAGGCCCCTTCGTCGCCGTCGGCGGCGCGGATGAGCAGCCGGTCCAGGCCGGGGTCGTCCGCGGCCCCCGCTCGTCCCCCTTGTGTGTCACCTTCCCTCTGGGCTCCGGCTCCTCGGTCCATCGCGCCTCCTCGGCTCAGCTCGACACTGGCCCTCTTCCACGGGTGGCGCATCCGGTCCGAACCCGTACGTCTGACAGATTCACCTGTCTGCCGCAGCAGACGTCCGGCCGGTCTCACGCGCGGCGAGGCGGCGCGTATTCCACTGCTGGTTCGTGGCTGTCGGCCCGACAGATCAAGATCAGGGGCCGCCGGAACACGAGGAGGGGCCGCCGGCGACTCCGGCGACCCCTCCTCCCCCTCCTGGCCCCGCCCCCCCGGGCCCGTCCCTACCGGGGCAGCACCACGACATACGCGGCCGGTTCGCGGTCGGCCGCCGCCATCAGGGCCGTGCGGACCACCGTCGCCTGCTGCTCCACCGAGTCGCGGAGCTTCCTGGGCGTGATGTGCACGACCGTGATGCCGAGCCGCTCCAGGTGCTCGCGCTTGCGGGCGTACTCCGACCACTGCGCCTCGTCGTTCTGCCGGGGCGCCCGGGTGTCCAGCTCCAGGGCCACCGCCTGGTCCGGCCAGTACGCGTCCAGGCCGCCGAGGTAGGGGCCGCCGGGCAGGCGCAGGTCCACGTTCCACACCGGGTCGGGCAGGCCGTACTCGCGCACCATCCGGTACAGGCGGTCCTCCGCGATCGCCCGGCCCTCGGCCAGCAGGGAATCCACCGCGTCCACCACGTGCGGGCGGCTCAGCAGCCGGGCCTGGTTCAGCTCCCGCACCACCGCGGCCGGCTCGCAGTACGCGCCGCGCACCGCCTCCGTCATCAGCCGGCGCACGACGACGGCGTCCGTGAGGCCCGCCACCGCGTCGGCCAGCGCACGGGCGACCGGCGCGACGGGCAGGCCGGTGACCTGCTCGGGGGCCGGCAGCGCCACACCCCGGACGATGCGCGCACAGCCCGTCGAGCGCAGCCGGCGCATCCGCGGGACCAGGACGTCGATCGCGTCCAGGGCCGGCAGCGAGGGAGTGGAGGAGAAGCCGTGCAGCGTCAGCGCGGCCAGGCCCGTGATCATCGCCTCGGGCTGGGCGGGGGCGCCGGAGCCGTCCGCGCCGGGCTGGGCGGGAACACCCGTGGCGCGCTCCCGCGCCGCGTACCTCAGCACCGCGTGCAGCCGCTCCTCGCTGGTCGGCGGGCCCGGGTGGAGCAGGACGACGCCGGGGAGGAGCTGCTGCCAGGGGCCGCCGGGGGTGCACTGCTCGTTCACCTGGGCCGTCGAGACACCGTGCGCGCGGAGCTGCGCGACCGTCATCACCCGGAGCCGGCCGCGGCCGGACAGGTCGTGGAGGGGGCGGGGGGAGAGCGGGGTGTTGTGCGTCATGACCGGCAATTTCCCGCGCCCGGCCCGCCTTTTAACCCCTGTTACAGGCCCGTCGACACATACGGACAATCCGGCACTAAAGGACGGATGTTCGGATGCCGAAACCCCCTGGTCCGTTCGGGTGCGGACCAGGGGTTACGGCTGTGATTGCCTGTATTCCGTAACGGTCACGGAACCCCGAATCTCAGGCCAAAGGTGTCATGGCCCCGGCTATCCGGCCGCAGCGTCGCACGCCTGCCCCCGCAGGGCCCGCGCCAGATCGTCCCGGGCCTCCAGGACCAGCCGGCGCAGGGCCGGGGCCGCGTCCCGGTGGGACTCCAGCCAGGCGTCCGTGGCGTCGAGGGTCTCCTGGGACTGCTGGAGCGACGGGAACAGGCCCTGCACCACGTGCATCCCGATCTGGATCGACCGCTCGGCCCACACCCGCTCGATCGCCGCGAAGTACTTCTCCGTGTACGGCGCGAGCAACTCCCGCTGCGAGCCCTGCTCGAAGCCCGAGATGGTCGCCTCGACCATGGCGTTGGACAGCGCGTCCGACTCCACGACCTGCGCCCACGCCTGCGCCTTGACCGCCTCCGACGGGCGGGCGGCAAGACAGCGCACCTGGTGACGCTTGCCGGAGGCGGTGTCGTCCCGGGCCAGCTCCTCGGCCAGCACCTTCTCGTCCACCACCCCGTGCGCGGCCAGCGGCTCCAGGAACGCCCAGCGCAGCTCCTGGTCCAGGTCGAGGCCCTCGACCGCCACCGCGCCCGTCAGCAGGTCCCGAAGCAGCTCGAAGTCGGCGTCGGCGGCGGCCACCCGGGCGAAGAACCGCGCCCACGCGAGCTGGTGCTCGCTGCCCGGCCCGGCCGCGTACAGCTCACGCCGCGCGCCCTCGGAGAGCAGCAGCCCGGCCGCCTCCCGCCGGGCGGGCGCCGTGTAGTGCGTGACGGCCGACTCGGCCCACGCGTGCAGCATCTGGAGCACGCCGATCTCGGACTCGCGCCCCGCGAACCGCAGCGCCAGATCCACGAAGTCCCGCGCCGGGAGCAGCGCGTCCCGCGTCATGTTCCACAGCGCCGACCAGCACAGGGCACGCGCCAGCGGATCGGTCACCGACCCCAGGTGCTCGCGCAGCGTCGCCAGCGAGGTCGCGTCGAAGCGGATCTTGCAGTACGTGAGGTCGTCGTCGTTGACCAGCACCAGGTCGGGGGCGTCGGCACCCGCCAGGTCCGCCACCACCGTCCGCGCGCCGTCGACATCGGTCTCGGCACGCGCGTACCGCTCCAGCGTGCCGCCGTCCGTCACCCGGTACAGACCCACCGCCACCCGGTGCGGCCGCAGTTCCGGATACGACTCGGCGGCCTCCTGCACCACCGCCAGCTCCTCGACACGGCCCTCCGGGCCGAGCAGCACCTGCGGCGTCAGCGAGTTGACCCCGGCCGTCTGCAGCCAGGACCGCGCCCACGCGCTCATGTCCCGGCCGCTGGTCTCCTCCAGCACCGACAGCAGGTCACCCAGGCGTGTGTTGCCGTACGCGTGCCGCTTGAAGTAGCGCCGGGCGCCCTCCAGGAACGCGTCCTGCCCGACGTAGGCCACGAGCTGCTTCAGCACCGACGCGCCCTTGGCGTACGTGATGCCGTCGAAGTTCAGCTTGGCGTCCTGCAGATCGCGGATGTCCGCCGTGACCGGGTGGGTGGAGGGCAGCTGGTCGGCGCGGTAGGCCCAGGCCTTGCGGCGGTTGGCGAAGGTGATCCAGCCGTTGACGAAGCGGGTCGCGCCGACGAGCGAGAACGCGCCCATGAAGTCCGCGAAGGACTCCTTCAGCCACAGGTCGTCCCACCACTCCATGGTGACCAGGTCGCCGAACCACATGTGCGCCATCTCGTGCAGGATGACATTGGCCCGGCCCTCGTAGGACGCCTGCGTCACCTTCCCGCGGAAGATGAACTCCTCCCGGAACGTCACCAGACCGGGGTTCTCCATCGCGCCCAGGTTGTACTCGGGCACGAACGCCTGGTCGTACTTCCCGAACGGGTACGGGTAGTCGAAGTGGTCGTGGAAGAAGTCCAGGCCCTGCTTGGTGACCAGGAAGACGTCGTCGGAGTCGAAGTGGGGCGCGAGGCCCTTGCGGCACAGCGCGCCGAGCGGGATCTCCAGCGTCGTGCCGTCCGCGAAGGTACGCGTGTAGGAGTCCGTCACGTAGTGGTACGGGCCCGCCACCACACACGTGATGTACGTCGAGATCGGCTTGGTCTCGGCGAACCGCCAGACCCCGTCGCCGAGTTCACCGACACCGTTGCTCCACACCGTCCAGCCCTCCGGCGCCCGCACCTCGAAGCGGAACGGGGCCTTGAGGTCGGGCTGCTCGAAGTTCGCGAAGACCCGGCGGGAGTCGGCCGGCTCGTACTGCGTGTACAGGTACACCTCGCCGTCCTGGGGGTCGACGAAGCGGTGCAGGCCCTCGCCGGTGCGGGAGTAGGCGCACTGGGCGTCGACGACCAGCTCGTTGTCGGCGGCCAGGTCCTCCAGCGTGATCCGGGAGCCGTCGAAGACCTCACCGGGGTCCAGATCACGGCCGTTGAGTGAGACGGCCGTCACACTCGGCGCGATCAGGTCGGCGAAGCTGCTCGCGCCCGGCTCGTTGCAGCGGAAGCGCAGCGTCGTCACCGAGCGGAAGGTGCGGGGCCCGGCGCCGTCGTCCTCGCCGACCGCGGACCGCAGGTCGAGGGACACCTCGTACCCGTCGACGCTCAGCAGGGCGGCCCGCTCCCGGGCCTCGTCGCGGGACAGATTCTCACCGGGCACGGGCGGCACTCCTCATATGTCGTGGGGTACTGCTGAACAGCACCGATCCTGCCACGTGCCCCTGACACCAGGGGCCGGGAATGACCGGAGCGAGCACCGGCGTTCCCGGAGGAAACGGTTTCCTCATGAGGAGAGACATGTCGGACAAGACCCCCGTCGACTTCTGGTTCGACCCGCTGTGCCCCTGGGCATGGATGACCTCCCGTTGGGTGCTGGAGGTCGAGAAGGTCAGGGACATCGAGGTGCGCTGGCACGTCATGAGTCTCGCCGTCCTCAACGAGCCCAAGCTGGACGAGCTGCCCGAGGAGTACCGCGAGCTGCTGGAGACCAAGGCGTGGGGCCCCGTCCGGGTCGTCATAGCCGCGCAGCAGGAGCACGGTCCCGAGGTGCTCGGCGACCTCTACACCGCGCTCGGCACCCGCATCCACAACCGGGAGGAGGGCCCCGGCAAGGAGACCGTCGCCGCCGCCCTGAAGGACGTGGGCCTGCCCGAGTCCCTCCTGGAGCACTGGGGCTCCACCCCGTACGAGGCCGAGCTGCGCGCCTCCCACAAGGAGGGCATCGACAAGGTCGGCCAGGACGTCGGCACCCCGGTCATCGCCGTGCCCGGCTCCGACGGCGAGCAGATCGCCTTCTTCGGCCCGGTCGTCACGCCCACCCCGCTGGGCGACGAGGCCGGCCGCCTCTGGGACGGCACCCTCGCGGTGGCCTCGGTCCCCGGCTTCTACGAGATCAAGCGCACGCGCACCAAGGGTCCCGACTTCTCCAACCTGTAGGGCTCACACCGCGGCGTCGGCTCCCGGGTTCTGCAGTTCCTCCGGGAGCCGTCCCCCGCCGCCCGTATGACCCCAGGGCTGATACCACCGGCACCCCGGAGCGGTGCAGCGCCACAGGTCCGTGCGGTGCGTCCCGAGCGCCTTCCTCTCCTCGGGCTTGAGCTGCGTGAACACCTGCGTGCCGCTGCCGCCACAGGTCGGGCAGTGCTTGTCCTTGAAGAACATCAACCCCTCCTAGCCATCACCGCCAGGTCAGGGAAGTCGGTCACGACCGCGTCGACTCCCATGCGGTAGTACAGCGCGTATTCGGCGAACGCGTCCCCGAAATCGTTCGCTCCGCTCCCGCGCCGGAACTCCGCCGGCAGGAACTGGTTCTCCGCGCGGAAGGTGTACGGCCCGATCCGCAGCCCCGCCGCGTGCGCGTCCGCGACGAGGGAAGTGGCGGCGACCGACGACTTGTCAGGACCGATCCAGTCCGCGTACTGCGCGATCTCCGCCAGGCCCGCGGGCGTCATCATCTCCTTGTAGGTCCTCCCGGGCAGGTCGTACGGCCCGCCCGTCGTCCCCAGCGCCTGCCACAGCGGCACACCCAGGCCCGTCATGCGCTCGAGGCTCGTCGGCTCGAAGGACTGCACGACGCACTCGCGCCGGCCGAGCCGGTTGCGGCGGATCACGGCCGCGAGCTTCGGCTCCAACGGCAGCCCGATGGACCGGAAGTACGTCGGATGCTTGGTCTCCGGGAAGACGGCGATCGTCCGGCCGTGGGTCCGCGACAGCCGCCGCGCCAGCTCCACGACCTCCTGGAAGGTCATCACCTCCTCACGGCCGTCGAAGACCGTGTTGCGGTCGCGGACCTGCGGCAGCCGCTCCACCGCCCGCAGCGTCTTCAGCTCGGCGAGGGTGAAGTCCTCCGTGAACCATCCCGTCACGGCACGGCCGTCGACCGTCTTCGTCGTACGGCGGTCCGCGAACTCGGGGCGGCCCGCCACGTCGGTCGTCTGGGAGATCTCGTTCTCGTGCCGGACGACGAGCACATGGTCCTTCGTCGGCACCAGGTCGGGTTCGATCCAGTCCGCGCCCGTCTGCACGGCGTACGTGTACGAGGCGGCCGTGTGCTCGGGGCGCCAGCCGGCCGCGCCGCGATGGCCGATGACCACCGGGCGCCGCTCGGCGGGGGCCGAGTGGGCGGGTACGGCCGCGACCGCCGGCGTGGCGGCGGCCGCGAGCAGGAGAGATCGGCGTCTCAGGTGCATCCAAGTCCCTCTCGTCATAAGGGTGTTCAGGTCCTCGCGCGGGTCCGTGCCTCGGCGAGCCGGCCCAGGTGCTCCTCATAGCCCCGCGTGTGGAACGCGGCCCGCCCCGGATCCGGCTCGACGACCTCCGTCGGCCGCGTCCACACCTCCGCCTCCAGCGGCACCCCGTACCGCTCGGCCGCCGCGAGGACCGCGCCCCGCGCGCCCACCTCGCCCTCGACGACCCGCAGGGGCCTTCCGAGCACATCGGCGAGCAGCCGCATCCAGGCGGGGCTGCGGGTGCCGCCGCCGCAGACGGCCAGGTTCCCGTCGAGGCCCGCCGCCTCCAGGCAGTGCCGGGCCGCGTACCCGATGCCCTCGCAGGTCGCGCGGACCAGATCGCCCCGGGTCGACTCCAGGGAGACACCGAGGAGTTCGGCCCGCAGCCGCGGCTCCACGAAGGGGGCGCGTTCACCGGAGGGCGCGAAGTACGGCAGCACCCGGACGCCGTTCGCGCCCGGCGGGGTCTCGGCCAGCAGGCCGTCCACCTCGTCGTGCCGCACCCCCGTCGTCGACAGCACCCAGTCCAGCGCCGCCGTGCCGACCATCGCGGGCATGGCGCGCAGCCAGTGACCGGGCCGGTCCGTGGAGATGTACAGGCCCGCCGGCTCGCCGGTCAGGTCCAGCTCGGTCGTGGCGACGAGGCTCGCCAGACAGGTGCCGACGATCAGCAGCCCGTCGCCGGGGGACGTCACCCCGGCGCCCAGCGCGCAGGCCGGCAGATCGTACGGGCCGTTCGCGACCCGGGTGCCGGACGGCAGGCCCTCACCGAGCGCCTCGGCCGTCGCGACCGGGTCGCTCACCGGGGCGAGCAGACCGCGGCGGTGGGCCAGCCCCAGCAGCTCGACGACCCGGTTGTCGTAGGTCCGGGTCCGCGGATCCAGAAAGGGCATCGAGGCATCCGACACATCCGTCGTCGGACCGGCCCCCGTCAGCCGCTGGAACACCATGTCCTTGCAGTACAGGGCGGCCTTCGCGGCATCCAGCGTCTTCGGTTCGCTGCTGTCGAGCCAGGCCAGCAGCGGCCCCGGACACCCGGGGAACATCGCGCTGCCCGTCCGCCGGAACACCGTCTCGAAGGTGCCGTCGGCCAGCCACCGGTCGACCAGTTCGTGCGCCCGGCCGTCCATCCAGGAGGCCGCCGGCCGCACGGGCCGCCCCTCGCCGTCGACCAGCCACACCCCGTCGCCCTGCCCGGTGAGCCCGGCCAGCTCGACCGGTTCCGGGACACGTTCGGTGACCTCACGGAGGACGGCCACGACCGCCCCGTACACCTCCTCCATGTCCTGCTCGACGACCCCGCCGCGCAGCGAGAGGGCCACCGACCGTGATTCCACGGCCAGTTGGCGGCCCGCCGCGTCGAAGGCCGCCGCCTTGACCATGGACGTGCCCACATCGATACCGACGTACATGCGGCTCTCCTCCCGGTCCTCAGGTCAGGCAGTGCGCGAGCGGCTCCCCGCGCACCCAGCGGCCCACCTCTTCGGCGGCGATCCGCGCGGCCTTCTCCGCCACCGCGCGCGACGCCCCGCCCAGGTGCGGGGTCAGCACGACACGGTCACCCAGCCCCAGCAACCGGGACTCCGCAGGCAGCGGCTCCCGCTCGTAGGTGTCGAGCGCCGCCGACGACAGCCGACCGCTCTCCAGCGCGTCGCACAGCGCGCCCTCGTCCAGCAGCGGGCCCCGGGCCACGTTCACCACCACCGCGCCGGGCGGCAGCAGCCCCAGCTCCCGGGCGCCGATCAGCCCCCGGGTCTCGGGCGTGAGCCGGGCGTGCAGGGTGATCACCCGGGAGTCGCGCAGCAGGTCGTCGAGGGAGTTCACGCGCAGTCCGTGGATCTCCCCGTGCACATACGGGTCGTACACCATCACCCGCGCCCCGAACGCGCACAGCACCCGGGCGACCCGGCTGCCGACGGCCCCGTATCCGACCAGCCCGACGGGCAGGTCCTCCAGCTCCAGACCGCTCTGCTCGTACGTGTAGTAGGTCGCGCCCTCCCAGCTGCCCTGCCGGGCCAGCGGGTCATGGGCCTGGGGGATGCGGCGCAGGGCCGACAGCATCAGGCCGACGGTGAACTCGGCGGTGGCGGCGGCGTTGCGGCCCGGCGCGAAGCACACCCGCACGTCCCGGTTCTTCGCCGCGTCCAGGTTGACGTTCACCGGCCCGCCCCGGCACACCACGACCAGCTTCAGGTCCGGACAGGCGGCGAGAACCCGCTCCGTCACCGGCCCCATCTGCGTGACCAGGACCTCCGCCCCGGCCAGCGCCTCGATCAGCTCGTCCTCGGCGTCACTGGCCTCCTGCACCTCGGCGACCGGCCCGAACGGCTCCAGCGGCCAGCCGAGTTCCAGCTCCCTGATCCGCGCCCGCTCCACCTCGTGTTCCACCGCCCGGGTGATCAGCGACGGCAGGACGAAGTGGTCACCGGCGGCCACGACACGCACGTTCTCTTCGGAGGTCATCGCAGTGAGGCTCCTGTCTCGGCGTCGAAGACATGGGTGTGCTGGGGATCGGCGGCGACCCGGACCCGATCGTCGTGGGCGAGCCGCACCTCGGGGTCGGTGAGGACGACCAGATGCCGTTCGACCCCGTCGAGGGCGAGGGTCGCCAGGCCCGACTCCAGGAGCGGTTCGTGCGCGACGACCCGGGCGGGCAGGCCGCCTTCGGCGGTGAGCGAGACGTCCTCGGGGCGGATCCCGACCACCACCTCCCGCCCCTGCTCCACCGGCACGGGCAGCGCGATCCGCACCGAGCCGGAGAGGCGGGCCTCGCCGTCGCCGGTGGCGATGCCGGGCAGCAGGGTGATCGCGGGCTCGCCGACGAAGTCCGCGACGAACAGGTTGGCCGGGCTGTCGTAGATCTCGTACGGGGTGCCGAGCTGCTGGATCACGCCGTCCTTCATCACGGCGATCCGGTCGGCGAGCGAGAGGGCCTCCTCCTGGTCGTGGGTGACCAGGATCGTGGTGTGGCCCAAATCCTTCTGGATGCGCTTGAGTTCCCGGCGGGTGGTGTCGCGCTGGGCCGCGTCCAGGTGGGACAGCGGCTCGTCGAGGAGCAGCACGTCCGGCTCGCGGATCAGGGCCCGGGCGAGCGACACGCGCTGCTTCTGGCCGCTGGAGAGGCCTGCCGGGCGGGCGTCCAGGAGGTCGGTCAGCCCGACCCGCTCGGCGATCTCCTTCACCTTGCGGTCGACGTCACCCCGGGAACCGCGGGCGGCTTTCTTGCGCGCCTTGAGCCCGAACGCCAGGTTCTCCGCGACCGACAGCGGCGGATACAGCGCGTAGTTCTCGAACGCGACCCCGATGTTCCGCTGCTGGGCGGGCCGTTCGACCACCGAGTCCCCGCCGACCAGGATGTCCCCGCCGGTGACCGACTCCAGCCCGGCGATCATGCGCAGGGTGGTCGACTTGCCGCACCCGGACGGCCCGAGCAGCCCGAGCAGTTCCCCGGATCGCAGGCTCAGGTCGATCCCGCGAACGGCATCCACCGATGGCCGCCCCCGCGACTGATACGTCTTACGCAGCTCACGTAGCTCCAGTCCGGTTCCCGTCATGGCCGTCCCCTTTTCCGGGCGTCGGGCAAACCTCGTAACGGACCTTGTGCTCGTCCAGATCCCGCAGCGCCTCCGCCGACGCCCCGTCGTCCACCAGGAGCGTGTCGAAGCGGGACAGCGGGACGACCCGGTGCAGGGCGACCCGGCCGAGCTTGGTGTGGTCGATCAGCAGGACGTTCCGTGCCGCCGCGTCGAGCATCGCCCGCTTCACGGACACGATGTGCTGCTCCTGGTGGTAGGCGTAACCCCCGTGCACGGCCGACGTCGACGCGAAGCACACGTCCACGCGCAGCTGCTCGACCGCCTCCACGCAGGACACCCCCAGGAAGGAGGAGTGCAGCGGATCGTAGTCGCCGCCGAGCGCCATCAGGTGGATGCCCCGCTGGTCGGACAGCAGGTTGATGGCCTCCAGGAAGTTGGTGACGACCGTCAGCGGCGTGACCTCGCCCGTGCGCAGCCGCCTGGCTATCTCCAGGGTGGACGTGGAGTCGTCCAGCAGGATCGCCATGCCGGGCTCCACCATCCGCAGCGCGTGCTCGGCGACGGCGGCCTTCTCGGCCCGCATGGTCTTCAGCCGGTACTGCACGTTCGACTCGAAGACCCCCGACGGCTGCGCGGTCACCCCGCCCCGGGACTTGCGTACGATGCCCTGTCGTTCGAGCTCGTCGAGGTCGCGGTGGATGGTCATCAGGCTCACCCCGAACCGCTCGGCCAGCTCCGCCGCCGTCGCCGAACCGTCGGCCAGCACCTGCTCGGCCATGGCGGCCTGCCGCGCCGCGGGCCCCTGCTGTCCACCACTGCTGCTGCTCATGATCGTGTCTCTATCCGTCGTCCCGGTCGCTCCGGCCGGTCGGCCTCGAACAGCAGCAGGTTCTCAGGCCGGACCGCGAGCCGTACCGGTTCGTCCGCACGAAGGCGTGCCGCGTCCGCCCGGGGCGCCACCAGCGACACCCGCTGCTCCCCGGTCCCCAGCCGGACGGTGACCTCGACGGACCGTCCGAGCACCTCCGTGACGTACACGGTCCCGGTGAGCTCGTGCCCGTCGCCGTGCAGGGCGATGTCCCGGGGCCGCAGACCGACCAGCACGTCCGTGCCCGGCGCGGCCTGGGCCCGGACCGGAAGCTCCACCCCGCCGTCCGCACGCACCCCGCTCTCCGTCACCACCCCCGGCAGCAGATTGATCCGGGGCCGCCCGAAGGCCCGCGCGACCTCCGTGTCGTACGGCGTGTACCAGATCTCCTCCCGCGTGCCCGTCTGCACGATCCGCCCCTGACGGATGACCCCGATCCGGTCGCCGAGCGCCAGCGCCTCGACGGAGTCGTGCGTGACGTACAGCGTGGTGGTGTGCTGCACGGCCCCGATCGCCTTC
The DNA here is from genome assembly GCF_055594445.1 of Streptomyces sp. NPDC040589. Taxonomy (NCBI): domain Bacteria; kingdom Bacillati; phylum Actinomycetota; class Actinomycetes; order Kitasatosporales; family Streptomycetaceae; genus Streptomyces; species Streptomyces sp. NPDC040589. The sequence goes on from NZ_JBVIWP010000003.1 coordinate 468,828, forward strand.
AGCTCGGCCCGCATCTGCTGGCGCAGCTTGGCGTCCAGGTGGGACAGCGGCTCGTCGAGCAGGAAGGCCCGGGCCGGCCGCACCAGCACCCGCCCGAGGGCGACCCGCTGCCGCTGTCCGTTGGACAACTGGCCCACGGGCCGGTCGAGCAGGGCGGAGATGCCGAGCAGCTCGGCGACCGCGCCGATCCGCTGCCGGGCCTCGTCGGCGGGCAGCCGGTGCCGGGGGGAGCGCAGCGGCGAGGCCAGGTTGTCGTAGGCCGAGCGGTGCGGGTAGAGCGCGTAGCTCTCGAAGCACATGGCCACGCCCCGGTCGTACGGCTCCACGCCCCGCATGTCCTCGCCGTCGAGCACGACCGTGCCGGAGTCGGGCGGTTCGAGCCCGGCGATCGTCTTGAGCGTCGTCGTCTTACCGGCCCCCGACGGGCCCAGCAGACAGAAGAACTCGCCCTCCCTGACCTCCAGTTCGAGTTCGTCGAGCGCGACGGTCTTGCCGTACGCCTTCCGTATCCCGCTCAGCGTGATCACGATTTCACCGCCCCGAACGACAGACCGCGCACCAGATACCGCTGGATCGTCAGCGCCAGCAGCAGCGGCGGTACGACGGAGACCAGCGCGGCGGCGGCCGTCAGGTTGTACTTGGGCCGGTCCCCGCCCAGGAAGGACAGCGCGCCCACGGTCACCGTCTGGGCCTCGTTGGAGGTGAGGATCAGCGGGAAGACGAAGTTGTTCCAGGCGAAGATGAAGGCCAGCAGCGACACGGCCGCGATGCCCGGCTTGACCAGCGGCAGGGCGACGCGGAAGAAGGCCTGCTTGCGGGTGTAGCCGTCCAGCAGGGCCGCCTGTTCCAGCTCCGGTGTCAGATCGGCGAAGTAGGACCGCATGATCCACACGATCAGCGGCAGTGTCACCAGTTGCAGCACCCACACCATGCCGACGTACGTGTCGAACAGGCCGAGCTTCTGGTACAGCACGAACAGCGGGATGATCACGGTGAGTTCGGGCGCGAAGCGGAACGACAGCAGCGTGAACATCAGGTTCTCGGAGCCCTTGAACCGCCACCGCGCCGAGGCGTACGCCGCCGGCAGCCCCACCACCAGCGACAGCGCGACCGCTCCCACCGACACCACCAGGCTGTTGACGAAGAACCGCACGAACGGGATGCCCTCGCTGTCGCCGAGGACCGTCCGGTAGCCGTCGAGGGTGGGGGAGAAGGAGAAGTAGGTGGAGAAGAGCTGGTCGGTCGGCTTCAGCGACAGGATCACCATCCAGGCGATCGGGAACAGCGCGAAGACGAAGTAGAGGACGAGGGCGGTGTCGCACACCCACCCCACCAGGCGTTTCCTCATGTGGTCACCTCCGCGGCCTTCCGCTGGATCTTCCCCAGGTGCTTCACCAGCACCATCGCGGCCAGATACACCACGGCCCACAGCACGATCGTGTAGCTGATCCCGAAGGAGTACCGCTGGAAGCGGATGGCCTCGAGGTACGCCCGGATCTGGAGCACCACCGTCGAGTCACCCGGCCCGCCCTCCGTCAGGGCGTAGATGATGTCGAACACCTTCAGCGAGTCCATGAACCGGAAGATCACCGCGACCAGCACATACGGCCACAGCATCGGCAGCGTCAGCCGCCGGAAGGTGTACCACCACCCCGCGCCGTCCACGGCCGCCGCCTCGAACGGGGAGGCGGGCAGCGACCGCAGACCGGCGAGGGCGAGGATCGCCACGAACGGGGTGTACACCCACACGTCCACGGCGATCGACGACAGCAGCGCGCCCGTCGGGGTGTCGGTCCACTGCACCCCGCCCAGGCCGAAGGGCCTCAGCAGGTGGTTGACCACCCCGACCGACGGCTGGAGCATCAGCTTCCAGATGATCGCCGCGATGACCGGGGCGATCATCAGCGGCAGGATCAGGATCTTCTCCAGGACCCGGCCCAGCAGCGTCGAGCGGTGCAGCAGCAGGGCGACGGCCACCCCGAGCACGGTCTCGACGAGGGCCGCCCCGACCGCGTACAGCACCGTCACCCACGCCGAGTTCCAGAACGCCTCCTGCGTGAAGACGGCGCTGTAGTTCTCGAACCGCACCATGTCCGGCTGCGGTTTGCTCGCCGAGAAGTCGAACAGCGTGTAGTACAGCCCGAGCCCGAAGGGGTAGAGGATCCCGCAGGTCAGCAGCAGGGCCGGGACGATCAGGAGGTACGGGCGCAGGGCCAGGCGCATGCGCTACCCCACCTTGCCGGCGAGGTCGTCCGCCAGCCCGTCCAGGACCGACTTCGCGCCCTCGCCGCCGTAGATCTCCTGGAGGGCCGCCGCCCAGCTGGTCGTCGCGTCGAAGAACTGCGCCTGCGGGGTGAACTGGATCTTCGTCTGGTCGACGACCGTCTCGAAGGTCTCCAGGAAGCCCGGCAGATGCCGCATCTTGTCCTTGTACGCGGCGTCGTCGGCGACCGACTTGCGCACCGGGTCGATGTGGTTGTGCGTGATCGCGCTCTTGCGCAGGTGCTCCTTGCCGGTCGCCCACTGCAGGAACAGCCAACTGGCGCTCTTCTTCTTGCTCTTGGCGTTCATGCCGAGCGACCAGATCCACATGTTGGTGGCCAGCGACCCGTCCGGCCCCTTCGGCCCCGGGTGGAAGGCGATCTTCCCGGAGGCTGGGCTGGCGCCCTTCACCGCCTGGAAGTAGGCGGCCGTGTCGGCGTCGAACAGCATCCCGGCCTTCTTGGCGCCCAGGTCGCTTGAGCACTGGTACCAGGTGTACGACGTCCAGGACGGCGGCCCGCCCCGCTTGACCATCCGGGCCCAGTCCTCGGTGAAGGCGACGGCCTCGGGACTGTTCATGGCGGGCGTGAGCTTCCCGCCGTCGACCGTGAAGTCCTTCAGCCCGTTGCGGGCGTACATCGTCATGAAGCCGGGGTGGATGGTGGCCCAGCTCCTGGATCCGCGTACGGCGATCCCGTACATCCCGTCGAAACCGGCGCCCGGCGCCTTCCGCTTGATGGTCCCGGCCAGTTCGGCCAGCTCGTCGAACGACTCGGCGGGCTTCACACCGAGCTTCTTGAACACCTCGGTGTTGTAGGCGACGACGTTCGTCTCCCAGCCCCACGGCAGCGCGTACTGCCCGCCCTGGCCGAGCGGCGCGCCCGCCTTCAGCGACCACTGGTCGGCCTGGAGCAGGTTCGGGAAGAAGTCCCCCTGGTCCCACTCGGCGCCCGTCGCCGAGGAGTTGCGCATCCAGGGGCCGAGGTCCTCCAGCCAGTTCGGCGGCCCGTACTGCCACACCATGTACGCGCCGAGCATGAACACGTCGTAGGAGGCACGCCCGCTGGACAGGTCCACGGTGAGCTTGTCGAAGTAGTTGTCCTCGGGGAAGACGTCGTACTCGACCTTGATGCCGGTCTTCTCGGTGAAGGACTTCAGGTCGGCTATCAGGGCGTCCGTGTACGGGTGCTTGTTGAGCAACGCCTTGACGGTGGTGCCCTTCTCGCGCTTCCAGTCGAAGGAACCGGTGATGTCGTCCGCCGCCGACCCGTCGCTCTTGCTGTCGTTCCCGCCGAAACCGGAGCCGCAGGCCGTGAGCAGCGGGGCCGCGGCAGCCCCGGCGGCGAGGGCGAGGAAGCGCCGGCGGTCGTGCACGTGCGTGTCCATCCGTACCTCCACGTGGAGCCTGGTTAACACGTCGAGTCGACTCGTTAACAGAGGGTGGAACGGCTGAAGTTGGGCGTCAATCCCTCGCGCACGGGAAAATATCGGGGCACAGTGAGAAGTTCACAGATCCGGCTGCGACGGCGTGGGAGGTTCCGGATGGTGGACGAGGGTGCGGGCGAGGGGGAGGGCAGGGGCGCGGGCTGGCTGGGGATCGACCTGGGCACACAGAGCGTCCGGGTGCTGCTCGTCACCGCCGACGGCACGGTCCTCGGCAGCGGCTCGGCCCCGCTGACCGGGCGCCGCGATGGAGTGCGGCACGAGCAGGACCCGGTGCGCTGGTGGCAGGCGCTGTGCACGGCGTCCCGGGCGGCACTCGGCTCCGCCCCGCCGGGCCTGCCGATCGGCGGACTCGCGGTGTGCGGCACGTCCGGCACGGTCCTGCTCACGGACGGCTCGGGCCGGCCGGTGAGCCCCGCGCTGATGTACGACGACGGACGGGCGGCCTCGGAGGCGGCACGGGCCCGGGACGCGGGGCTCGCGGTGCAGGACACCTGGGCGCTGCCGAAGGCGCTGTGGCTGGTGGGGGAGTACGGCCCCGGCCTGCGGCTCGCCCACCAGCCCGACCTGATGGTCACCCGCCTCACCGGCGAACCGCCCCCGGCCGACTCCAGCCACGCCCTCAAGACGGGCTACGACCTCCGTCGCGAGGCATGGCCGGAGGCGGCCCTGGCCCAACTGGGCTTTCCCGACCGCCTGTTGCCCGACGTCGTACGCCCGGGCACCCGCCTCGGCGAGGTCTGCGCGCAGGCCGCCGAGGCCACCGGCATCCCCGCCGGTACCCCGGTGCTCGCCGGCATGACCGACGGCTGCGCGGCCCAGATCGCCTCGGGCGCGCTGCGGCCCGGCTCCTGGAACTCGGTGCTCGGCACCACGCTCGTGCTCAAGGGAGCCGCCCGGGACCCGGTCCGGGACCCCACCGGAGTGGTCTACAACCACCGCGCCCCCGACGGCACCTGGCTGCCCGGCGGGGCGTCGAGCGTGGGCGCCGGGGCACTCGCGGCGCACTTCCCGGAGGCCGACCCGGCCGCGATGGACGAGCGGGCGGCGGCTTTCGAGCCGTCCCGCGCGGTCGCGTACCCGCTGGTGTCGCCGGGGGAGCGGTTCCCGTTCCTGGCGCCGGAGGCCACCGGGTTCGTCCTCGGCGACCCCGGGGACGACGCCGAGCTGTGGGCCGCGCTGCTCCAGGGTGTGGGCTTCGCGGAACGCCTGTGCCTGGACTACCTGCACCACCTCGGCGCCCCCCTCGACGGCCCGCTCACCTTCACCGGCGGCGGCGCCCGAAGCCCGTACTGGAACCAGCTGCGCGCCGACATCCTCGGCCGCCCGGCCCGCATCCCGGAGCAGACGGAACCGGCCCTGGGTATGGCGGCGTTGGCGGCGTACGGGGTGTCGGGGGCCGGGGATCTCGCGGACGTCGCAGAGCGCATGGTCCGCGTCCGCACGGTGCTCGAACCCCGCGCCGAGCGCACGGCCCGCTTCGCCGAGCCGTACGCTCGGCTCGTGAACACGCTGGAGGCCCGCGGCTGGCTGCCCCCATCCGTCGCGGAACACGCCCGCGCCCGCCTGCACCTGAACCCGGCGCAGTCATGACGACGGCCCTCACACGGCCCCGCACGGGCGCCCCGGCCATCGTGGCGCCGTCTCGCCCCGGTGGCCGGAGCGGGCTGGTGTGGCCTCGCCCCGGTGGCCCGATCCCCCTGGCGTCGACCGGCATGGGTGCTCGGGCCACTTGGCTGCTGCCCCGCGTCTTGACGGCCCTGGACATGGCCCCGAGCGGGCGCCCCGGCCGTCGTGGCGCCGCCTGGCCCCGCCGGCCGGATCGGCCTGGTGCTGTCTCGCCCTGGCGGCCCGAGCACCTTGGCGTCGACCGGCATGGGTGCTCGGGCCACTTGGCTGCTGCCCCGCGTCTTGACGGCCCTGACATGGCCCCGAGCGGGCGCCCCGGCCGTCGTGGCGCCGCCTGGCCCCGCCGGCCGGAGTGGCCTGGCGCGGCCTCGCCCCGGCGGCCCGAGCACCTTGGCGCCGCCCGGCATCGGCGCTCCGACCACCTGGCTGCCGACCCGCGTCGGTGGCCCGACCACGTACGAACGGACCGGCCCATGACCACGACCCTCCTGCTGGCCCGCCACGGGCAGACCGTCTGGCACGCCGAGAACCGGTACGCCGGGGTCAGCGACATCGAGCTGACCGACACCGGACGCGCCCAGGCCGAGGCCCTCGGCCGGTGGGCCGCCGCCCACCCCGTCGACGCGATCTGGACGTCCCCGCTGTCCCGGGCCGGCGCCACCGCCGAGCCCGCCTGCCGCGCCCTGGGCCTCACCCCGCAGCGCGAACCCGGCCTCATCGAGTGCGACTTCGGGGTGGTGGAGGGCCGCACACTCGCCGAGTTCGAGGCGGAGGACCCGGAGTGGGCCGCGGCCTACCGTGCCGACCCGGTGGCCCACTCCTTCCCCGGCGCCGAGGATCCGCTGGCGGCAGCGGCCCGGGGTACCCGTGCCCTGCGGGACATCGCCGCCGCCCACCCCGGCGGACGCGTCCTGGTCGTCGCCCACAACACCCTGCTGCGGCTGGTGCTGTGCACGCTGCTGTCGATCCCGCCCCGGGAGTACCGCAGAGTGCTCCCGCGGTTGCGGAACGCGGCGATCAGCGAACTGCGCATGAACTCCGACGGTTCCGCCGCACTCCTCTCACTCAATGTGCCCTGTGAGGCGGAAGTGCCGTAGCACTATGGGCCCATGACGCAGATCGACACCTCGGTGCCGCACTCGGCCCGGATCTGGAACTACTGGCTGGGCGGCAAGGACAACTACCCGGTGGACGAGGCGGCCGGTGACGCCTACACCGCCGTGTTCCCCGGCATCGTCACCATCGCCCGCGGCAGCCGCGCCTTCCTCGGCCGCACCATCCGCCACCTCGTCCAGGAGGCGGGCGTACGGCAGTTCCTCGACGTCGGCACCGGCCTGCCGACCGTCGACAACACCCACGAGGTGGCCCAGCGCCTCGCCCCCGAGTCGCGCGTCGTCTACGTCGACAACGACCCCCTGGTCCTCGCGCACGCCCGCGCCCTGCTCACCTCCACGCCCGAGGGCGCGACGGCGTACGAGCCCATCAGCCTCTACGAGCCGGAGCGCATCATCGAGGCGGCCGGGAAGACCCTCGACCTCACCCGCCCCACCGCCCTGATCCTCAGCGGCATCCTGGGGCACGTGGCCGACTACGAACAGGCCCGCGACCTCGTCTGCCGCCTCCTGGCCGGCCTGCCCGCAGGCAGCCACCTCTCCCTGAACGAGGGCTCCCGCGGCACCGACCCGGCCTACGAACAGGCCCAGGACGCCTACAACGAGACCGGCGCGGTCCCCTACTTCCTGCGGCCGGTCGAGCGGATCGAGGCCTTCTTCGAGGGCCTGGAGCTGGTGGAACCGGGCGTGGTCTCGGTACCGCTGTGGCGCCCCGAGCCGGGCGCGTCCACGGAGGCGATCGGCCAGCACGGCGGCCTGGGCCGCAAGCCGTAGCCCACGCACGGGAAAGCCCCCGCGAGTCAGGTCCTCGCGGGGGCTTCCTTCTTTCCGCCTGCCGCCGTGAAGGGTGAGAAGACGATCACGAGGCAGGACGACTCGACGGCACGCCGTCAGGGCGCCAGCAGCAGCACGTCCGCGCGGGACTTGGCGGCCTCGTAACGCCGGGCCACATCCTGCCAGTTGACGACCTGCCACATGGCCTCGATGAAGTCGACCTTCTGGTTCTTGTACTGCAGGTAGAAGGCGTGCTCCCAGGCGTCGAACACGAGGATCGGGGTGGCGCCCTGGCCGACGTTGCCCTGATGGTCGTAGACCTGCTCCACGATCAGCCGCCCGCTCAGCGGCTCATAGGCGAGCACACCCCAGCCCGAGCCCTGCGTGGTCGCGGAGGCCTTGGTCAGCTGCGCCTTGAAGTTCGCGTAGGAACCGAAGGACTCGGCGATCGCGTCCGCGAGTTCCCCCACACCGTCGGCGGCCAGCGGCTCCCCGCCACCGTCCTTCGGGCCGGTCATGTTCTGCCAGTAGATGCTGTGCAGGATGTGCCCGGACAGATGGAAGGCCAGATTCTTCTCCAGCCCGTTGATCGCCCCCCACGTCTCCTTGTCCCGCGCCTCCGCGAGCTGCTCCAGCGTGTCGTTGGCACCCTTCACATAGGCCGCGTGGTGCTTGTCGTGGTGCAGCTCGATGATCTCGGGACTGATCACGGGGGCGAGCGCGGAGTAGTCGTACGGGAGCTCGGGCAACGTGTAGACGGGCAAGGCGGGACCCCTTCGAACCTCTTATTGCAATTAGCTTGCAACTGCACGCTAGCAGCAGGATGGCGACGGTGGGTGCCCGGGCGCACGAAAAGGCCCCCGCGTGTGTCGCGGGGGCCTTCACGATGAGATTCCTACTGCCTGGCGCGCGCCTTCTGCCACGCGTACCCGACAGCCGCCAGCACCAGTGTCATCCCGCCCGTCGAGTACAACTGCACCCGCGTGTCCGGCTCCCGGGCCATCAGGACGAAGACCGCGGCCATGCCGGCCAGGGCGACCCAGGTCAGCCAGGGGTACGCCCACATCCGTACGGCCAGCTTCTCCGGCGTCTCGCGCTCCAGGCGGCGGCGCAGGCGCAGTTGCGAGACGGCGATGAAGATCCAGACGACCAGGATCACCGCGCCGATCATGTTCAGCAGCCAGGCGAAGACGTCGTTCGGCCGCCAGTAGCTCAGCAGCACGCACAGGAACCCGAAGACGGAGGACGCCAGTACGGCGATCCGCGGCACCCCGCCCGAGACCCGGCCCAGCACCTTCGGGCCCTGGCCGCGCTGCACGAGCGAGTAGCCGATGCGCGAGGCGCCGTAGACGTTGGCGTTCATGGCGGACAACAGGGCGACCAGCACGACCACGTTCATCAGCTGCCCGGCGCCGGGGATGCCCAGCTCGTCCAGGGCGGCGACGTACGGGCCCTTCTCGACGACCTCCTTGGAGTCCCACGGCACCAGGGTGACGATGACGGCCATCGAGCCGACGTAGAACAGCGCGATGCGCCACATCGCCGTACGGACCGCGCTCGCCACGCCCTTGACGGGGTTCTCCGACTCGGCCGCCGCGATGGTGACCGTCTCCAGGCCGCCGTAGGCGAAGACCGAGGCGAGCAGGCCGATGACGAGGCCCTCACCGCCGTTCGGCATGAAGTCGGTGAGGTGGCTCGTGCCCGGCGAGTCCGTGCCGGGCAGGACGCCGAGGATCGCCAGGACGCCGAGCGCCAGGAACAGGGTGATCGCACCGACCTTCAGAGCCGCGAACCAGAACTCGAACTCGCCGAAGTTCTTCACGGCCGCGAGGTTCGTGCCGCAGAAGACGACCATGAACAGCGCCACCCACGCCCACTCCGGGGTGCCCGGCAGCCAGCCGCTGACGATCTTCGCGGCCCCGATGCCCTCCAGGCCGACGGCCGTACAGAGCAGGACCCAGAACGCCCACCCGGCGGTGAACCCGGCCCAGGGGCCGATCGCCCGCTCCGCGTGGGCCGAGAACGACCCCGACGAGGGATACGCGGCCGACATCTCGCCGAGCATCCGCATCACCAGCATCACGAGGAGACCGGAGAGGGCGTAGGCGACCACGATCGACGGACCGGCCGCGGCGATACCCGCGCCGGAGCCGACGAACAGACCGGCGCCGATCACCCCGCCGAGGGCGATCATCGACAGGTGTCGCTGTTTCAGGCCATGGGAGAGGGAGGCGTCGTCCGTGCTGGGCGGCGTCCCGGTGGTGGTGCTGGGCATGGGCGCGGCTCGTCCAATGCGTGAGAGGCGAGAGAGGGCAAAAACGCCGCCAGTCTGGGTGGTCCCTTCGCCCAGGAGGGAGGGGTGTCCAGCATGCGGACATATGGAACGCACGCCGTGAGGCCCCGGGAACGGAGGGTGGACGCCCGTCGCGGAAGCCACGGGCACCCGTCCTGGAGGCTATTTGGCGAAACCCTACAGTCCGCTTCTCCGCCGGGTCCGTGACCGAAGCCTCGCTGCCACCGTGACCGGCATCACGTCATGCTTGGTGTAACGCCCACCTTTTGTCCGGAGCCAACCAACCGCGCGTTCGCCCCTTTGTCGAGCGCTGACGGTGATCAGGGCGAGGACGCTGGGATAGCGTCACCGTGTCCCGACCCACCCTCACCCTCGCGGAGTCCCCATGAGCACCGCTGCCGTCCCCGCCCTCCCCCACTCTCGAAAGGGCTCGAGCGGGGGGACCCCCATCGGACAGGTCCTCGCCGACCTGCTCCCCGCCTCTCGTGTCCGGGACGCGGCCCTCGTGCTCGGCGGCGCCGCGCTCACCGGCCTCGCCGCCCAGATCTCGGTGCCCGTGCCGGGCTCCCCGGTGCCGGTGACCGGCCAGACCTTCGCCGCGCTGCTCGTCGGCACGTCCCTCGGCGCCGGCCGCGGCCTCATCGCGCTCGCGCTGTACGCCGTGGCGGGCATCGCGGGCGTGCCGTGGTTCGCGCAGGGCACCTCGGGCATCCTCCCCTCCTTCGGCTACATCCTCGGCATGATCCTCGCCTCCACCGTCGTGGGCGCCCTGGCCCGCCGCGGTGCCGACCGCTCGATGCTGCGCATGGCGGGCACGATGCTGGTGGGCGAGGCCATCATTTACGCCGTCGGCGTGCCCTACCTGGCCCTGGCCACCGGCATGTCCGCCACCGCCGCCATCGCGGCCGGCCTCACGCCGTTCCTGATCGGCGACGCGCTGAAGGCGGCGCTGGCGATGGGTGCGCTGCCGATGGCCTGGAAGCTCGCCGACAAGCGCTGACGCGACGGTCGCGGCTGACGTATCGGTCGCGCACGAGAGGCTCGCCGGGGGTTTCCCTCAGCCCGGCGAGCCTCTCGTGCGTCGTGGCGCTGCGCGGCGGGTTCAGACCGCCTGAGGCCGGGGTCTCAGTCCGCCTGCGGCCCCGACTGCCGCCTGGACCACCACATTCCGGCCGCGCCCGCCGCGAGCAGCGAGGCCCCGGCCGCGCCCAACGGCAGCAGATCACGTACCGGACCGGTCTCCGCCAGCTCCTTGCCGCCCGGGGACACCGGCTTGTTGTCGGTACCGAGCAGCAGGGGAGTGGCCGGGGCGTCCGGCGACGGGTTGGTCGTGCCGAACGGCACCGGGCCCTGCTGCCAGAACGTCTTCTTCCCGTCGGCGGTCTGGACGGGCAGACAGATCTTTCCGGCCTTGCTCAGGTCGTACGTCGCGTCCACGGCATAGGACTTCGACTTACCGGCCGCGAGATTGTCGACGGCGCAGGCGAAACCGCTGTTCGAACCCTCCGGAAGGCCGTTCTCGGGTATCGCGGAACAGCCCTCGACGCTCTTGACCACAAGCCCGTCGAATCCGACGACCAGCAGCCTGATCTTCCCGCTGTCCTTGCTCCCCTCGTTCTTCACGGTGGCGGTAATCGCCGTCTTTTTCGAACCGTTGTCGACCGAGATCTTCTCGGGCAGCAGCGTGGTGAGCTTCACCCCGGCCGGTGCTTCGTCGACTGCCTTTCCTCCCTTGCCGCTTGCGGGCCCTCCGTCCTCCGCGCCGGCAGTGCCGGAAAGGATCAGCACCGCCGAGAATGATGCCGCGACCAGCGGCCCCACGACCACGGCCGTACGACGAGAACTCATGTTCGCCCCCCTTGCGTCCCCCTGGCTGCGCCTGAATTCGCAGCACTGAAAGAGGTACCACAAGATTTCGTCGCACTATCCTGGTACGGCGTGAAGTGTGACCGTTGTGTTTCACTGGAGGCGGTCGCGGCGTCGTGGAGGGGGTGCAGCGGATTGCCGGGGAATGTGAATAGCGGCGGTGTTCCAGGGATATTGGTGACGGGGCGCTATCGGTTGGTCGAAAGTATCGGCCAGGGGGGAATGGGGCGGGTGTGGCGAGCCGCCGACGAAATGCTCGACCGGCCGGTCGCCGTCAAGGAAATGCGGATCGACGGTATCGACGCGGAGGACAACAGGACGCGCCGCGAACGCACCCTGCGCGAGGCCAGGGCCACGGCCCGGATCGACCACCCCAACGTCGTACGGGTCTACGACGTGGTCGACGAGGGCGAACGCCTGTGGATCGTCATGGAGTTGGTGGCCGGCCGCTCCCTGGAACGGATCCTCGCGGAGGACGGCCCCCTGAGCCCCGGCGAGACGGCCCGGATCGGGCTCGGCCTGGTCGCGGCGCTACGGCAGGTGCATGCGCGGGGCGTCCTGCACCGGGACATCAAGCCCGGGAACGTCCTGGTGGAGAACGCGGCCGGGCCGGCCGGATCAGGACGCCGCGGCGGCCCGGGTTCCGGCCGGCGCCCGGGACCCGGCTCCCCTGAACGGCGCGTCGTCCTCACGGACTTCGGCATCGCCGCGATCCAGGACGCCAAGGCCCTCACGATGGTCGGGATGCTGGTCGGCTCGCCCGACTACATGGCCCCCGAGCGCATCTCCGGCCGCCCACAGGGCCCGCCCTCCGACAACTGGTCCCTCGGCGCGACCCTCTGCGCGGCCCTGGGCGGCCGCTCCCCCTTCGCCCGCGACACCACGCTGGCGACCCTGCACGCGGTCCTCTACGAGGAACCCGAACTCCCCGCCGCCTCCGGCCCGTTGCGCGACATCCTCACATCCCTCCTGGAAAAGGACCCGTCGACCCGCCCGAACCTGGAGGACCTGGAAACGGCCCTGGAAGCGGTGGCGTTCCCGGTTCCCACGCCGACGGTGTCGGTGGGGTGGGGGGCGGTCGGCCTCGAGGAAACCCTGGGGGGAGGGGGATTTGAGGAGGGACGGCCGGAGCCGGACCTACACACGCAACCGGAACCGGAACCGGATCGGCAACGTACCCCGGACCTGGAACCGGAGCCGGGACCGGGAGCGAGGCCGGACTTGGACACGGAGGGGGAGCCGGGACCGGGACCGAGGCCGGACTTGGACACCGAGGGGGAGCCGGGACCGGGACCGAGGCCGGACCTGGACACGGACAGGGAACCGCAACGCATCCCGGACCCGGAAAAGCAACGCGCTCCGGAACCGGCCCCCGAGAAGAACCAGCAACCCACCCCTGAACCGGAACCCCGGACACCGGCCCTTACGACGGCGCCGCCACCCCTCACAGCCCTCACCCCACAGCAACCACCCACCCCGGCCCACGCGCAAGCCGCGCCCCAGGACCCCCGCCAACCCGCCCCCGTCCTGGACGCGACACCACTCCCGACCCTCGACCACCACCCCTCGGCCACGGCCACCACCGCTCCCACCACGGCAGCCGCCGCGAAGGCGCAGCCGAACACGCCCCTTCCCGACAGCCGTGCCACCACCACCCCCCGCCCGAGCCCCGTCTCCCTCACCCGCGCACAGGCAGCAACCGAGTGCCGCCCCCGCCCCACGCCGCCACCCTCCCCGATGCCGCCGGGCGAACTCCCCGGCCCCGCGGTCCCGGCCCTGTCCCGCCCCCGCGCAGGCCACCGCCGTAGGATGCTCGCCGCCGCGGCGGCCACGGTCGCGACGGCCGGTGCCGTCGCGGGAATCATCCTGGCGACATCGTCCGGCTCACCGGGCGACGACGCCCCCCGAGCAGGCTCCTCGGCCTCCGCACCCCCCACCACAGGCCCCACCCCGACACCCACGGCCACACCCACATCCACATCCACCGTCGAGGGCACAGCCCGGCCGCAGAGCCTGCCGCCGGGTACGCACCGGGAGGCCGGTGGGTTCGCCTGGGCGACACCGGAGGGCTGGCGGCGGGACGTGAAGACGGGCGCGGAGGTGCACTACACCTCCCCGGACGGCACCCAGGAACTGGTCGGCAAGTCCGCCCTGGCGCACGGCGACCTCCTGGAGACCTGGCAGACCTCGGAACGCAACGCCCACCAGGGCCAGGACTACAGCAAGATCCGCCTGGAGGAGACGACGTTCCGCGGCCACCCGGCGGTGGTCTGGGAGTACACCTTCACGCTGGAGGGCGTCCGCTGGCACGCCCGTCTGCTCGGCTTCAACGTGGGCGGCAAGTCGTACCAGGTCAACACCTGGTACCAGGCAGGGATCGAGGAGGAGGCCCTGAGCACGTACGAGAAGGTCAAGGACAGCTTCACAGTGCTGTAGAGGGCGCAAAAAGAGGCCTGCGGTGCGCGTCCTGAAAGCCAGAACACGCACCGCAGGCCTCACACGATCAAGAGGCGAGAGCCCGCCGGTCAGCGTCAGCCGGCCGAGACCTCGTCCCGGCCCTCGTCCGGAACCTCGACCCGCGCGGCGTCGGCGCCCCGCCGACCGCGGCCCCTCTGCTTCACGAAGGCGATGACGAGCACCACGGCCGCGACGAGCAGCGACAGCAGGATGGTCTGGCGCCCGTCGTGCTCGGTGTCGGTGAGCATGTAACCGAGGATGAACACGATCAGTCCGGCCGTCGCCCAGGTCAGATACGGGTACAGCCACATCTTGACGACGAGCTTCTCCGGCGCCTCCGCCTGGATGATCTTCCGCATCCGCAGCTGGGAGAAGCAGATCACCAGCCACACGAACAGGGCGACCGCGCCACTGGAGTTCACGAGGAAGAGGAAGACGGAGTCCGGGAACTTGTAGTTGAAGAAGACGGCGACGAAGCCGAACGCGACGGACGCGAGGATCGCGGTCCGCGGCACGCCGTTGCCGGTCGTGCGGGCGAAGGACTTCGGCGCGTCGCCGCGCCGGCCGAGGGAGAAGGCCATGCGGGAGGCGGTGTAGAGACCGGAGTTGAGACAGGACAGCACCGAGGTCAGCACGATGAAGTTCATGATCTGACCGGCGTGCGGAATGCCCAGGGAGTCGAGCGCGGCGACGTAGGAGCCGTCGTCGGTGATGGACTTGCTGTCCCACGGCAGCAGGGCCACCACGACGAAGATCGAACCGAGGTAGAAGACGCCGACTCGCCAGATGATGCTGTTGGTGGCCTTGGTGACGGCCTGCTGCGGGTTCTCGGACTCACCGGCGGCCAGGGTGGCGATCTCGCTGCCCATGAAGGAGAAGACGACCAGGAGCACACCGGTGAGGATGGCGCCCGCGCCATGGGGAAGGAAGCCGCCGTGCTGGGTGAGGTTGCTCAGCCCGGCCTGCTCACTGTCCACGCCGGGCAGCAGCCCGAAGACGGCAAGCCCACCGATGACGATGAACGCGGCGATCGCGACGACCTTGATCCCGGCGAACCAGAACTCGAACTCGCCGTACGACCCGACGGACACCAGGTTGGTCGCGGTGAGCACCAGCATCACGATCAGGGCCCAGGCCCATTGCGGCACGGCCGGGATCCAGCCCTCCAGGATCACGGCACCGGCGGTGGCCTCGACCGCGAGCACCACGACCCAGAAGAACCAGTACAGCCAGCCGATGGAGAAACCGGCCCAGGGGCCGAGCGCCCGGTCGGCGTGCGCGGAGAAGGAACCCGAGGTCGGGTTGGCGGCCGACATCTCACCGAGCATCCGCATCACCAGCACCACGAGCGTGCCGACGAGGGCGTACGACAGGAGAATGCCGGGGCCTGCGGTGGCGATACCGGAACTGGACCCCACGAAGAGCCCGGCTCCGATGACGCCACCGATGGCGATCATCGACAGATGCCGGTTCTTGAGCCCGGCCTGCAGTCCGGAGTTGCCCTCCGGCCCGCTGGGTTCTCCGGGGCCTCCGGGGTCGTTTCCGGTCGTCTTCAGTGTCGGCTGCGAGGTCATGGAACGGATTTCCTTTGCGCCGGGGAGTTGTTCTTCCGTACGGGGCCGCACCAGCCGTACGAACGGGGTGTGTCGCGGCATGACGGTGTACGGGTCCTCGTACGAGCGGGTGTACGAGCCGGTCCAGTGAATCGGAGGCGAACGTTTTCGAGAACCTTTGAATCCGGATTGTTACTTGAGATTTTCCTGAGGTTCCGTAATGCGGCTCACATTCGCCTCACGTTTTCATGAGCGCCACCCCGCGCGCCTTCCCCGAAACACCCGTGTCACACTCATCCCATGCGCGTGTACCTCGGCTCGGACCATGCCGGCTACGAACTCAAGAACCACCTCGTCGACTGGCTGAAGGCGGCGGGTCACGACCCCGTCGACTGTGGCCCGCACATCTACGACGCCCAGGACGACTACCCGCCCTTCTGCCTCCGCGCGGCGGAGCGCACGGCCGCGGATCCCGACGCCCTCGGCATCGTCATCGGCGGTTCAGGCAACGGCGAGCAGATCGCCGCGAACAAGGTCAAGGGCGTCCGCGCGGCCCTCGCCTGGAGCGAGGAGACGGCGGCTCTCGGCCGCCAGCACAACAACGCCAACGTCGTCGCCGTGGGCGCGCGCATGCACTCGCGGGACGAGGCGACGGCCTTCATCGAGACGTTCCTCGCGACACCGTTCTCCGGTGACGAACGTCACATGCGCCGCATCGACATGCTCAACGAGTACGAAACGACGTCGGCCCTCCCCCCGATCCCGCCGCACCACCCCCAGCAGGGCCCGGACGCCTGAGCTGCTGAGACCGACCATGTGAGCCGGGCCGGGGCCGGGCTCGCGGCACACGGGCACGAGGGCGCAACGCCCCAGCGGGGTTCAGCCCGAGCCCGCCGCGGACCCAGCGCCCGCCCCGCGCCTTCGGCCAAGCCCCACGGCTCCACCCCGCCCCGACCCGGACACGGCCCAAGCCCGCTACGGGTTCAGGGTCGAGTCGGACGCAGGCTCAGTGTCCGAGCCCGCCGCAGGTTCAGGGCCGAGTCGGCCGCAGATCCGGGGCCCGAGCCCGCCGAGGGTCCAGCGCCGGGCCCACCGTCGGGCCAGTGCCGAGTCTGGCGCAGGCCAGTAGAAGAGTCGGACCCAGGTCAGCGGTGAGTTGGAGTCGGCCCAGTGCCGAGTCGGACGCGGGCCCAGTGTCCGAGCCCCGGCCCAGGGGGTCCAAGGGGCGCAGCCCCTGGCGGGGTGTGGGGGCGGAGCCCCGCGAGGGGTGCGGGGGACGCACTCCCTGCCGGGGTCTGGGGCGGAGCCCCGAGGGTCTCGCTCCAGTCCTCTGACCGAACCGATGCGGCCCTGGTCCCCGACTGACCACTTCGACCGCAACCCCTCAACGAACTGCTTCGGGTGGGTGGGTGGGAAAGCCCCGTCCGAGGCGGAGCCCCGAGGCTGTTCGAGTCCGGCCTCTTGACCGGCCGAGTCGGGCGGGTGGGTGGGCAAAGGCAACGATCACAGGGAGAACCCGTGCCAGAAGGCCACACCATCCACCGCCTGGCCCAGGACTACGCCGCCGCCTTCCTCGGCACAACCCCCGAAACCACCAGCCCCCAGGGCAAGTTCACCGACGCCGCCACAATCCTCACCGGCACGGAACTCACCCACACGGAAGCCCACGGCAAGCACCTCTTCCTCGGCTTCCGCGACACCGACTGGATCCACATCCACCTCGGCCTCTTCGGCAAGGTCACCTTCGGCCCGGCCCCCGCACCCCCACCCACCGACACCGTCCGCCTCCGCCTCGCGAACAACACCGCGTACGTAGACCTCCGAGGCCCCACCACCTGCGCCCTGATCACACCCCCGGAGAAGCAGGCGATACACGACCGCCTCGGCCCCGACCCCCTCCGCGAGGACGCCGACCCGGACACCGCGTACCGCCGTATCGCCCGCAGCCGTACGACGATCGCCGCCCTCCTCATGGACCAGAAGATCATCGCAGGCGTAGGAAACGTCTACCGCGCGGAGGTCCTCTTCCGGCACCGCATCGACCCGTACCGCCCCGGCAAGGACCTCACCCCACCCGAGTGGCACGCGATCTGGACCGATCTGGTCGAGCTCATGCACGAGGGCGTCCGCAACAACCGCATCGACACCGTCCGCCCGGAACACACCCCGGAGGCGATGGGCCGCCCACCCCGCGTGGACGACCACGGCGGCGAGGTGTACGTCTACCGCAGGGCCAACCAGCCCTGCCACCTCTGCGGCACCGAGATCCGCACCGCCGACCTCGCCGCCCGCAACCTCTTCTGGTGCCCGACCTGCCAAGTCCGCCCCTGAGGAACCCCCGGAAGCCGTACGGCAACCCCGGCCTCAGAAGCCGTACGGCAACCACGGCGCCAGACCGGCCGCCCCGAACCCCAGCGAGGCCTCCGCCAACGCCCCCCGCCGTATCTCCCGCACCCGCCCCGCCGCCCCCAACGAGGCCAGCGACACGCCCCCGAGATACGCGGAACTCAACTCCCGTACGGACAGGGCGACATCCGCCGCATCCGCCGTACGCTCGCAGGACGCCCCCTTCGCATCCCCGCTGAGCCGCCAACGCCCGGCGTTCCAGGGGCAGAACGCGTCCTCCACCTCGAACACCACATCCACCGGCGCCTGATACGTCCGCGCCTCCAGCGCGGCCCCCAGCTCCACGGGCCGTAGGTACAGCGAATCCCCCAACCGCGGCCGACACCGCCGGATGTCGGACACCCAGTGCCGCCACGCGTCGTCCACCGGCCGCCCCCGCCCCCGCACCACCAGCGACGACGTCAGGTCGATGCCGAACAGGAACCGCCACAGCGCCGCGTCCGCCGCGGGGTCCAGCGCGGCCGAGTCCTCCAGAATCACCGTGCCGTCGGGCCCGGCGGTCTCCCAGCTCGGCTTGACGCGATACCGCGCGTACCCGACCGTCTCGCCGTCCCGCTCGGCGAGGACGCACTGCAGCGGCGACGCCCCCTCCCGCTCGCCCTCCGGATCGAGCAGCGAGAGCCGCTCCCAGCCGGGCTGCCGGGCGAGCATCCCGGGCCGCGACGGAACCAGCCGGGCGTAGACCGCCTCGCACGCGTCGAGGACATCGGCCGGAACGGCGTACCGCACGCGTACGTCATCCGTGCCCGCCGGCAGCGACGTGAGCCGCACCCGGGTCGTGTCGATCTCGGCGTTCAACTGGAAGGTGGCGCTTCCGTATCCGAACCGGCCGTAGATCGCCGGCTCGGAGGCCGTGAGAACGGCCAGCGGCTCACCCCAGGCACGGACGTCGTCCAGTTGCCGCCGCATCATCGACGTCAGAACCCCGCGCCGGCGATGCGTCGCGGCCACGCTGACCATGGTGACGCCCGCGGCCGGCACCGAGGCGCCGCCGGGCACCGTGAGCCGGAAGCTGAACGCCCCGGCCGTCCCCACGCACTCGTCCCCGTCCCAGACACCCAGCGAACGGTCGAGCTCGGTCAGCGAGTTCCACAACTCCCGTTCCTCCGCGGACTCCGGCACCCCGCCGAAGCCC
Source organism: Streptomyces sp. NPDC040589 (assembly GCF_055594445.1). Lineage (NCBI taxonomy): Bacteria > Bacillati > Actinomycetota > Actinomycetes > Kitasatosporales > Streptomycetaceae > Streptomyces > Streptomyces sp. NPDC040589. The sequence continues at coordinate 487,758 of NZ_JBVIWP010000003.1, forward strand.
CGGATCAGGGTGTCGTACCACTTGTCCCAATCATCCCGCCGCAGCACCCGCAGTTCGGTCGCGGAGCCGGTCGCGTCAGTCGCCATGGACCATGCCTACCAGGGCAATGCGGGACGAGCGAGCAAATTTCTCTCAGGTGGCGGCGGGGCGGCGCGCGGTGAAGTTCACTGTGAAGTCGGCCCTCGGACGGGGGACAAGTGGGACCTCCCGTGCCAAGCGGCTGGTCCGATGGATAGGGTCCCGAACTAATGGCATCAGGACGAGAGCGGCGCGCGGAAGCCGACACGTTCACGGCCCGGTTGAAGAAGCAGTGGCACCGGGCCCGCGTCGGCGTGCGCCGAGCCGCCGTGGACTACTTCCGCGGTGACGGCTCGGACTGGATCGCCCTGGCCGGTCTGCTCCTGACCGTCCCGCTGATCGCGGCGGCGACGCTGGGGAACTCGGTGTGGTTCTCGCCGGCCGCGCTCGTCCTGCCCGTCGTCGTGGGCGGCCTGGTGCTGCGCCCGGCCAGCCTGCTCGGCCTGTACGCGGCGGCGGCCACGGCGCTGATCGTGGAGTCGGTGCAACTGGGCCCGTACACGGAGGGGCCCTCCAGGGTCACTCCGGGCATCGTGCTGGTGGTCGCGGCCTGCGGTTTCTTCGGGCTGCTGCTGGCCCAGTTCCGCAGCCGGGTCGGTGTGCCCTGGCGGCGCGGCGGCACCATGCTCTTCGACCTGCGCGAACGCATCCGGGTGCAGAGCCAGCTGCCCGACCTGCCGGGCGGCTGGCACCAGGAGATGGCGCTGCGCCCGGCGGGCGGCCAGTCCTTCTCGGGCGACTTCGTCGTCGCGGCCCGCACCAACGGCGGCCGTACGCTCGAGGTCGTCCTCACCGACGTCTCCGGCAAGGGCATGGACGCGGGCTCCCGTGCCCTGCTGCTGTCCGGCGCGTTCGGCGGCCTGCTGGGCTCCCTCCCGCCGCACGCCTTCCTCCCCGCCGCGAACGGCTATCTGCTCCGCCAGGACTGGGACGAGGGCTTCGCCACCTCCATCCACCTGGTCCTCGACCTGGACTCCGGCGACTACGAGCTCTACTCCGCAGGCCATCCGCCGGGCCTGCAGCTCAGCGCGGGCACCGGACGCTGGGAGGAGAAGGCCGCCGAGGGCCCGCTCCTCGGTGTGTACGACGGCGCCCAGTTCGACCCCGTGAAGGGCTCGCTGCGCCCGGGCGACGTACTGATGCTGTTCACGGACGGCCTGGTGGAGACCTCCGACCGCGACATCGTCGAGGGCATCGACCGCCTCACCGGCGAGGCCGACCGCTACGTCGCCGGCGGCTTCCACGGCGCGGCCTGGCACCTCATCGAAGCGGTCGCCAAGGACGTCAACGACGACCGCGCCCTCCTGCTGATCTGCCGAGAGGGCCCGACGGCGGCGTCCGCCCGCTGACGCCCGGCACTGCAAACCAACACTTGGTCATGGTTCCGTGCCGCTTCTGTGAGCGGCTCGGACCCAGATTGCATTGGCAACTGTCGTGTTGATAGAGATTACAGAGAGACTTGAGGTGGCTTTGAGGGCTGCCGTTGGGGCCCATACGGGGGAGGCGAGCCAGCAGGATGAAGTTCGACATGGGTGCGCAGACACTGTCGTCGTTGCAGCGTGACACACGTGGTTCGACGGATGACCTGGGTGGTCTGGTCCGGCAGTTGGTGGCGGCGGCGCAGCCGCTGGAGGGCAAGTTCAACGGTGCTGGTCGGGTGACGTTCGACCAGTTCAAGACGAGGGCGGACCGGATCGCGTCGGATCTGAACTCGTCGCTGTCGGCGATTCTGGGCGGTCAGTCCGGCATGGACTCGGCGTTCTCCTCGGGTGACCAGGAGCAGGGGGACAACGCGCGTCAGCAGATGTCGGCGGCGAACTTCGACGCCGCGCGCTTCCGCTGACCCGTCTCTTCTTTCTCTGCTTGGTTCTGTCTGTTCGTTTTTCGGGGAGTGGTCTGTGATGGCAGGCGCGGGTTCGGATCGTCGGTCGTATGACCTGGGTGCGTCGACGGATGCACAGTCCAACATTCAGGTGGTGATCGGCCGTCTGGAATCGTTGATCGCCCAGCGTGACAAGCAGGTGAAGGCGGCGATGGCGGACTTCACGGCGGATGGTGTGGCGGATGAGTACCACGGCAAGGAAAAGCGGTGGAACAACGCCTCGCAAGAGGTGAAGAACATCATTCATCTGCTGAAGTCGACGCTGGAGAAGAACGACGGCACGGCGCAGTCGACGATTCAGCGGGCGAAGGCGGCCGTGGACAACATCGGCTGAAGCGCCGCTGGTTTCGTGTCCGTTTTCTGTTCGGTGTAGTCGGTAGTGGTGTGTGACGGGGGTTTGTGGTGCCCGGCTGGGATTTGAAGCCGCAGGGGATTTCTCATGTGCTGACGACGACGGGTGACGCGGCGTCGAAGCTGGAGAAGTACGCAACGTCGTTCGGGGAGCATCTGACGTCGGCGGCGTCCAGCGCGGGCACGGTTTCCGCCGAGGGCGGCGGTGAGGGCGGCGAGAAGGCGCAGGGCGGGCTGGTGGCTCTCGCGTTGTCGCAGTTCGCGGAACACGCGGCGAAGGATCTGAAGTTCGTCGCGGCACGGACGGGTAAGTCGTTGCAGGGCGCGGTGGATGCGACCACGGCATATCTGAACGGTGACGAGGAGATGGCGGCGGAGGCGCAGCGCAACACGCTGAAGGCGCCCCCGGTGGATCTGCCGGGAGTCGGTAAGAAGTGATTCAGCCGGAGAAGATCCCGCAGTTCACGGGAAACTTGGAGCAGCTGGAGACGGATTACGCGGATCTGAAGAAGGACGCGGGTCATATCCGGGATACCGGTGCCGACGTCCATTCCCGGTTCCAGGGCCTGTCGGCGTTCTACACGGCTCCGGAGGCGGAGCGGCTGTTCGCCACGACGAAGCCGGTGAAGGAGAAGGCGGACGCGTTCGCCGACGATCTGGAGACCGTGTCGGGCGCGCTGTCGTCGTACGCCACGGAAGTCCGGCCGCTGGTGGCGAAGCTGAAGCGGTTGAAGACGGACGCCGCGGCCTTCGTCGCCTCGGTGAAGGACGACGACGAGTGGGAGTACGACGAGGACAAGGTCGACGAGCACAATCAGCTGCGCGACGACATCACCGCCACGGTGGCGGCGTTCTGGACGGCGGAGCGGACCTGCCACAACAAGATCACCGCCCTGTGGGGCGGGACGCAGATGGTGGCCGGGGACGGTTCGAAGAAGAAGAACCAGTACGGCTTCAACGCCGGGGACATGAAGAACGCGAAGCTTCCCTGGGGCGACCCGGTGGAGGAGAAGCACCACTGGTACGACGTCGGCCACTGGGTGAAGTCCTTCGTGTGGGACGGCCTGATCGTCGACGGTGTCTGGGGCACGATCAAGGGCTTGGGCACACTGGTCGGCTTCGGCGGCTGGGATGCGATGAAGCAGGCCTGGAAGGGCCTGGCGCAGCTTGCGACCGGCCTGGTCATCACCGCGATCCCCGGGGCGAACGCCGCCTTCTGGACGGCGTCGGACAAGGAGCTGCCGTCCTGGCTGCGTGACTCGCGCACGGCGATGAAGGAGACCGGCAAGGCGCTGGTGGCGTGGGACGAGTGGGGCAAGAACCCCGCCCGTGCGGCCGGTGCGGTCACCTTCAATGTGCTGACCACTGTCTTCACCGGTGGTGCGGGTGGTGCGGCGGCGGGTGCGGGCAAGGCGGGCGCGGTCGCCAAGGCCCTCTCGGTGGCGGGCAAGGCGGGCCGGGTCATCGACCCGATGACCTACATCGCCAAGGGCGCGGGCGCGGGCCTGTCGAAGATCGGCGACATCACCAAGGGCCTGAAGGGCGTCGGCAACATCGACATCCCCACCCTTCCCGACGGCTCGGTCCACCTCCCCGACGGCCACCAACTGGCCCCGAACGGCAACCTCGTCGCGCCCACCGGCACCATCGACGCGACGCCGGTGCCGCACGGCGCGGGCCCGACCGCCCCGCACGGCACCACTCCGACCCTGCCCGCCCACTGGACGACGCAAGGTGCTTCCACACCGTCGTACGCCGGGGCGCACGCAGGCGTCGACGGTGCCGCGCACACGGTCGACAACGCGGCCGGTGGTGGGCACTACAACACGCCGCCCACAGCCCCGATCCACACCCCGGGGGGCGCCTTCGACCCGACTCCGGCCCCGTCCCCGTATGGCCAGGTGCCGTCATCACCGGACTCGTACGGGCACCCTCCGCTGGGGTCTCCGTACGGACATGCGCCTGCCGGCTCTCCCTACGGGCATGCACCGACGCCGTCGGCCTACGACCACGCGCCGTCGCCGTCGGCGCACGATACGGCCCCGCCCACCGCGCCCCACGCTGGCGGACATCCCGGCTCCGGGACACCGTGGTACAGCCAGGGCGCGGGGTCCAACCCGGTCCACGATGCGCCGACCATGCCGCACCACGGAGAGCATGGTCCTGGCATGCCCCATGCCCCGGGCGACGGCTTCCCGGGAGCTGGGCATGCCGACGATGCCTCTCACAGTGCCGGACCCGGTGACGCCGATGCCGGTCACCACGTGGACGATGCCGCGCACGCCGGTGGGCATGCGGACCTCGGACATGGTCTGGCGGATGCCGCCGCACATCACGGCAACGACGCCCCGATCGCTCCGGGCGGTCAGGGCGCGGATGTGCCGGGCAGCACGGCTGCTCAGCCGTTCGAGTACAAGCCGATCATGTCGGCGGACGACTTCGACGACCTGGCCACCGACGCGGAGCGGCATGCGGTGGCCACAGCGGAGCTGGAGCGGGGCACCAACCCCTACCCCAGCAGCAGCGACGAAGCGGGTAAGGCGTACGGCGACACGCACTGGAACGACTTCCTGGACAACCTCGACCCCAAGGCCAAGGGGGCGCTGGAGAGGTACAGCAGCTTCTACTACAAGAGCATCAATGGCCAGTTGCGGAACATCGACGAGCCCCTGAAACCACAGGTGCGGGAGCTCGTCGACGATATGGACCGGGTCATGGGTGGCCGCCCAGTCCCCGAGGACGTCATGGTCGTCCGAGGGACGGAATACGACCACATCCTCAAGGAAGTGAATTCGGTACTGGACATGGAGGGCAGAACGTTCACGGACGACGGGTTCACCTCCACGTCGCTCGGCAAGACCGCAGCCTTCGAGCACCAGCCGATGATCATGCACCTCCGCGTACCGAAGGGCACACCGGCCCTCTGGATCGACCACATCTCCCTCAACAAGGGTGAGCGGGAGTTGTTGCTCGCTCGCGGTTCGCAGTACAAGGTGACGCGCGTCTTCCAGGACACGGCCGACAAGTGGCACGTCTATGCAGAGGTCATGCCGAGGCGGCCTTAGCGCCCGCCTCCGGAGAGACGTTGTCGCCGTGCCGAAACACAGGAGAATGAACTTCATGAGCAGTGAGAAGCCGATCACGTCACGCTTCGAGGAGAACCTGCAATTCAAGCAGGTGGCAGGCCCGGAGACGTACAGCGTCACCACGGACAGGCCCGTCATGTACTTGAGCGTCGCCGACCAAACAGGCACCGTCATCGGTTACGTATGGGCGAACGACGAGGACGATGCGGCTGGCTGGGTCGTGCCGCCAGGTCTGTCGGCCAACGCCGTGAACGCCGGCGGTAGGTGGGTACGGGCTCTGCGCTCAGGGAAGGACCGGCAGCTCGCTCCCACTGCCCTCCTTGCCGAGCTGGCGCGCGGCGTGAACGACGGCAAGCAGAGCCACGCAGTTCCAAGCTCTCTCGCTGAGGCGCCGACGCTTGCTGTTCTCAAGGAGCGGGCGTCTGGTGGCTGAGTCCGGCTGCTGAGGACGCCGTCAGCATGACCAACCCCGTGCACTACATCACCGTCACCGCCCCCGACGGCGAGGTGATCGGATACGCCTGGGCGGAGGCCAACTCCGATGACGTCGAGTGGATCCAGCGGAAGGCGAGCAGCGTCAGCGCCTACAAGGCGAGCACGGCGTGGTACAGCCGGATACGTGAAGCCCGCGACCGTGGCCTCACCCCTCTCGGCGTCCTCCACCTGCTCAGCCACGAACCCGGTGTCGGCCCCGTCACCGAGGCCATCGGCGCCGATGCCGTCGAGGAACTCGCCCGTATCGTCACCCCGGCCGACGACCAGCGTCTCCTCGACCAGCTCGACCGTGACAACCCCGAGGCGTGGCGAGAGCTCGCCGAAGCCTTCGACGGGCTCACGGACGAGGACCGGGACGTGCGGTGGGGCGGTGGGCAGAAGTCGCCGAGCGGGGTCATCCACGTACCGTTCCCCATGTACAGCAAGGGGGTGCACCGGGCCGTCGACGCCCTCCGCCGCGTCGGTGCCGTCACGCCCGAGCACCGGTGGATGGACAACCCCATGCCGACGCCCTCGCCGGAGGGGACGCTGCGGCCCGCCGACGCCGTCCGGGCCGCCACCGCCGTGATCCGTGGGGAGAAGTTCTGCGACGGGTCCATCGGCAATGCTCTGAAGAGCGGCCTCCTGGACGCCGTCGTCGCATCACTCCGTGCCTGGTACGCCGACCCTTCCGCCGTGCAGCCCCCATATGCGCCGGCCGACGCCCGACCCGACAACGGCCAGGCCCGCCGCCTCCCTGATCAGGACCTCCCGGAACCCCCGGATCCGTCCTCCCTCATGTGCAGGTTCTGCGGAGGTTCTCCCGCCGCGGACATCGCGTTCCGCGCGCACCGGGGCCTCCTCGTCGTCATGGGATTCCGCAAGACGGACGGTCCGATGTGCCTGACCTGCGGGCTGGCCGTGTACCGCGCGCTGACCACCCACACCCTCGCCTGGGGCTGGTGGAGCCCCCTGTCCCTCTTCGTCTTCGCACCGTTGACGCTGATCCGCAACGTCCTGGCCGTACGCAAGGTGCGAAAACTCCCCGCACCGGGGCCGGGCACGCTCGGCCCCCGCTACGACCCCGGCGTACCCGTGCGGCGACGGCCCCGCGCGTACATCGCGTTCATCCCCCTGCTGTGGGTGCTCTTCATGATCGTTACGGGGCTGTCCGGAGGTGTGTGAAGACGCTCGGGGGGACGGCCGCACCGGTTGTACGGGTGGCGCGTTCGTGTCCTATGTTGCGGAAGCGAAGCTAGGGGGAACGCATGCCACAGGAGATGAGTCTCGCCGAGGTCGAGGCCGTCGCTCGCGCCGCGCACGCCGGACAGACGGACAAGGCCGGGCGGCCGTATGCCGAGCATCTGTGCGCCGTGGCGGATGGCGTGCGGGCCCGGGGCGGAGGCGACGAGCTGGTCGCCGCCGCCTGGCTGCACGACGCGCTGGAGGACGGCGTCCTCAGTGAGGAGTGGCTCGACGCGGCCGCGCTCACGCAGCACACCAAGGACGTCGTACGAGCCATGACCAAGCGGCCGGGTGAGGAGCCGGAGGCGTACGCACGCCGGATTCTGGCCACACCGGGCGCCCGGCTGGTCAAGACCGCCGACCTCGCGCACAACGCCGACCCCCACCGCCTCGCCGCACTCGACGAGCACACCGCCCGGCGGCTCACGCAGAAGTACGCCGCCATGCGGAAGCACCTCGGTCTGGCCCCGGCCGACTGACCACGCACCAACAAGGCACAGGACGACTGAATGGCACGGGACTACGACAGCCAGCTGCTGGAGTCGGTGGCGGTGCGCCGGCGCCGGATGCGCGACGCACTGCTGTTCGGCGCGCAGCGCGCTCGGCGGACGGTGGACGAGCGGTTCGGCAAGATGTTCGCGGGCATCGCGATCGCCGCCGTACTGTGCGCCGGCTGTATCGGCTGGTCCTTCCTGCAGGCCACGCTGGCGAAGCAGAAGGCGGAGGAGAAGCAGCAACAACAACAGCAGCTGTACAACCCGACGCCCAGCGCCTCCGCGAGCGGTGCCGGCGGCAAGGGTGCGGAGAAGCAGTGAACGGGGTGTGTGCGGTCGGCGCGACCGGATCGGAGCGCGGCCGTGGCCGAAACGACGCGATGGTAGGTTCCGGCGAGTGGTGAGCGCAGCAACGATGTCCCGGACCCAGCTGAGCCGGGTCACCCTGATCGGCGAGCGACGACGAGCCGACCTGGTACTGCCGTCCGACACGCCGATCGGCCAACTGCTTCCGGACATACTCCAGTTGCTGGACGACCGGGCCGCCGCCCGGCCGACCACCCGGCAGCTGATCACGTCCGACGGCTCGGCGCTGCCCCATGACGCGACGCTGTCCTCGGCCGAGGTGCCCGACGGTGCCGTGCTGCGCCTCGTGCGGGCCCATGCCGCGCCGCCGGCGCCGGTCGTGCACGACGTCACCGACCAGGTCGCGGACGACCTCGACCTGCGGACCTGGCGCTGGCGCCCGGCCGCGCGCCGCATCAGCGCCGGCGTGGCGACCGTGGTGTTCGCCGTGGCCGCGGCCGTCCTGGCCCGGCAGGAGTTCTCACTGGAGTCCCTCACCACGGGGCTCGCGGTCGTCACCGTGCTGTTCCTTGTCGCCGGTGCGGCCATCGCCAGGATCGGCGACGGCAACCAGGGCCTGGCCACCGCTCTGCTGCTGGCCTCCGGCGGGCTGGGCCTGCTCGCCGCCTGGACCGCCGCCGACGCCTACGACTGGGGTGGAACGGCCCGGCTCGCCGGGGTCGCCGCCGCACTGGTGATCACCCTCGTACTGCTGTCCTACTGTTCGCCGCTCGGCAGGGGCGGACTGATCGGGGCCGGTGCGATCGTGGTCGTCGCCCTGGTGTGGGAGGCGGTCGCCCTCCTCCAGGACCGGGCGGACCGGATCGGCGCCGTGATGGCCGTGTTCTCCATCATTTTGCTCGGGCTGCTGCCCCGGTTCGCACTGATGGCCTCCGGACTCACCGCGCTGGACGACAAACGCTCGACGGGGACGTCCGTGAGCCGCCACCAGGTCGCCAACGCCCTCGCCGCCACCCACCGCGGGCTCGCCCTCGCCACCATCGTCACCGCGGCGTCGGCCGCCCTCGGCGGCTGGATGCTGACCACCGCGAAGGAACCGACGGTCTGGACGGTCGGCCTCGCCTCCCTCGTGGCCGTCGTGCTGCTGTCCCGGGCCCGGGCCTTCCCTCTGGTCGCCGAGGTCGTGGCGCTGTTCGCGGCGGCGGCGTTCCTCGTCGTACGCCTCGCGGTGCTGTGGCTGGACCACGCCGGGGGCGCCGGAGCCCTGGTGCTGCTGGGTGCCGCGGCACTGTTGCCTCTGCTGGTTCTCGGCATCGAGCCGCCCGATCACGTACGGGTCCGGCTGCGCAGGTTCGCCGACCTGATCGAGTCCCTGGGCGTGATCGGGCTGTTCCCGCTCGCCATCGGGGCGTTCGGCATCTACGGGCAGTTGCTCAACAAGTTCTGAGACTGCGAAGACCAGACGCCCACCAGCTGTCGCTCCCGCGGAACGGCAAGGCGGGGTGTGGCAGGAGAGAAGGGCGACATGCCGAGCGGGGACAACTGGCAGAACGACGTGCTGCGCGACCTGAGGGGCGGCACGCCTCAGCGGAGTGCCGTGCAACAGGGCGGACAGACACCACACACGCCCCAGCAGGCGCAGGAGGGCACGGCCGGTCCGTACCCCCAGGGGCAGGGGCAAGCACCGGCACCGGCCTACGGCTACCCGCAGCAATACCAGCAGCCCGTTGCCCCGGATCAGCAGTACGCGCAGCAGCCGATGTACGCCGAGCAGTACGCCGCTCAACAGCATGGCCAGCAGCCGCACCCCGGCCAGGCCTATGCCCACCAAGCCCATCCGCAGCAGCAGGCCTACGCCGAGCAGCAGGCCTACGCCGAACAGCAGGCCTACGCCGAGCAGTACGCCGCCCAGCAGCAGGCCGCCTCCGGCCAGCCGCAGCCGCAGTCCGCCCAGCAGGACCTGAACCAGAGCCGGCCGCAGCAGTACGCGGAGCCTGCCCCCGCCCCGCGTGCCCGCACCTCACGCTCCGCCCCCGGCAGCCGCCCGGTCGTCGACAAGAAGCTCCTCGGTGCGGACAAGGGGCCCCGGCGCGGAGAGCCGTTCGCCGCCCGCGCTCTGCGCGCCGTACGCCGAACCATCGCGTCCTCGGCGTCCCGTGAGGTCGCCGAGACCACCGCCACCGCCGAGACACTGCAGCAGCCGGTCACCACCGGCCGCCAGATAGCGGTGACCTCGATCCGCGGCGGCTCGGGCAAGACCACGGTCGCCGCGCTGCTGACCGCCACCTACGCCCACTACCGCCAGGACCCGGTCCTGGCCGTCGAGGCCGACCCGGCGCTCGGGTCGCTGCCGCTGCGGCTCGGCGCGGAGAGCCTGCGCTGGACCACCGGCGATCTCGCCGATGTCGTCGAACCGCAGATGACACTCCTCGACATCACCGGATATCTGGTGCAACTCCCCGAGAACGCCTGGCTGTTGCCCGGCAGCCAGGGGCAGGTCGGGGCCATGCTCGACACCAAGGGGTACGAGCGGATCATGGTGGCGATGCGCCGCTACTTCGGCGTGACCGTGGCAGACTGCGAGACGCTGCCCGCCGAGGTCGCCCGCACCGCCCTGTCCGCCGCCCAGGCCCGGATCCTGACGGTGCCCGCCACGCTCGACGGAATCGCGAGCACCCACGCCGTCCTGGAATGGATGCGCGGCCTGCCCCGCGACATCACCACCTCCACCGTCGTCGTGCTCACCGAGACCGTGCCGCACACCGGTATCGACATCGAGAAGGCGGCCGAGCAGCTGAAGGCGACGGGGGCCAGTGTGTGCGTCCTGCCCTACGACCGCCATCTGGCGGCGGGCGGCACCATCCGCACCGAGCTTCTCGCGCGGGACACCCGGCAGGCCGCCGCCCGCTTGGCGGCCGAGGCCTTCCAGCTCTCCCACAGGCGCCGCTGAGATCGCCCTGCGCGAAGGGACCACGAGGACTCACAGGACAAGGCAACAACGATGAGCACCCGACTGATCCACCGGCCGGCCCGCACTACACGGCCCCCGGCCGCCCCCGAAGCGCGCACCATCGAGGCGCCGCCCAACCTGCCGGACGGCAAGACGGGCTCGATAGCGACCGCGCTGCTGCCCGTGGCGGGTGTGATGTCCTCCGTCGTGATGATGACGGTCGTGCGCAACAGCCAGTTCGCGGGGCTGGGCGCGATCATCCTCGTCGTCACCGTCCTCGGCTCCCTCGTCATGGTCTTCTCCCAGCGCGGAAAGGCCCAGCGCACGCGCCGTACCCAACGCGAGGCCTACCTCTCCTACCTGGAGGACCTGCGGGAGGAGCTGTCGAAGGAAGAGCGGGAGCGGCGGGAGAGCACCCAGGTGCTCAGCCCTCCGCCGGACGCGCTCTACGACATCGTGCGCGACCCGGCCCGGTTGTGGGAGCGGCGCCGCATGGACGCGGACTTCCTGCGGGTACGCGTCGGCACCGGTGAGATGCCGGTGCGCGATCTGAAGGTGGCCCCGCCGGGATCGTCCGTGCTCTCCCCGCCCGACGAGTTCATGCTGAACGAGGCATCCGCCCTCGTCGCCCGCTTCGGGAACGGGACCGAACTCCCGCTCACCGTCCCGCTCGACCGCGTCGGCAACATCACCGTCATCGGCGACCGCGAGGACACCCTCCAGGTCGCCCGCGCGCTGATCGCGCAGGCCGCGGCGACCCACGCGCCCGATGACGTTGCCATGGCGCTGGCCGTCCCCGGTGACCGGATGGCCGATTGGGAATGGGCCAAGTGGTTGCCGCATCTGCTCGACGGTGAGCAGTTCGACGGCCCCGTCGCCGCTCGCCGGTTCGCGCCGTCCCTGCCGCAGCTGGCTCGGCAGATCGGCACCGAACTGCGCCGCCGCGCCTCGTACGCGGCCGAGGTACGCCGTGGCCTGTCCGACCGGGACGCCCTGGCCATGACCTCCCGGCTGCTCGTCGTGGCCGACGCGCACGGCGAAGACGCCGTGGACCTGCCGCGACCCGACGACGCGGTGGGCCTGCGCGACATGAGCGTCACCGTGCTGCACCTGCTCGACCGGCGCGTGCAGGAGCCCGGCAGCGTCGGTGTCCGCATCACGGTCGACGGCGAGCGCGTCGTCATCGAGGACCTGCGTGCGAAGGAGCCCGTCAGCGCGCACGGCACGGTCGACGAGATCGGCGTCCCCTTCGCCGAGGGACTGGCCCGGATGCTCGCCCCGCTGCGCCTGTCCGCGGAGTCGATGGCGGACGCACCGCTCTCCGGCCCGGTCGACTTCGCCGACCTGCTCGGTGTCGACGACGTCGCCGGACTCGACCTGAGCCGCCTGTGGGCCCCGCGCGGTGAACGGGCCTTCCTGCGCGTGCCGATCGGCGTGAGCGACGCCAAGGAACCGGTGCTCCTCGACCTGAAGGAATCCTCCGAACTCGGTATGGGACCGCACGGCCTGTGCGTCGGCGCCACGGGTTCCGGCAAGTCCGAGCTGCTGCGCACCCTGGTCCTCGCCCTGGTCGCCACCCACCCGCCGGAGGACCTGGCCATGGTCCTCGTCGACTACAAGGGCGGCGCCACCTTCGCCCCGTTCGCGAACCTGCCACATGTCTCCGGCGTCATCACCAACCTGGAGAACCAGGCCGGCCTGGTCGAACGCGTCCACGCGTCCCTCGCGGGCGAGGTCAAGCGCCGTCAGCAGGTACTGAAGGACGCGGGCAACGTCGCCGACATCGGCCACTACGCCGCGCTGCGCGCCGAGCGGCGTCCCGACCTGGAGCCGCTGCCGCACCTCTTCGTCGTGATCGACGAGTTCGGCGAACTCCTCACCGCCAAGCCGGACTTCATCGACCTGTTCCTCTCCATCGGCCGTATCGGCCGGTCCATCGGCGTGCACCTGCTGCTGTCCAGCCAGCGCATCGAAGCCGGCAAGCTGAAAGGGCTGGAGACCTACCTGTCGTACCGGCTGGGTCTGCGCACCTTCTCCCCGGACGAATCGCGCACCGTCCTGGACACCACGGACGCCTTCCACCTGCCCCCGCTGCCCGGCTTCGGCTACCTCAAGGTCGACACCAGCCACTACGAGCGGTTCAAGGCCGGCTATGTCTCCGGCGCCTACCGAGGCCCCGTCCGGCGCGAGACCGAGGACACCGGGCCGATCGTCCTGGAGTACGAGGCCTACAACACGCTCGGCCAGGAAGGCAGCGCCTCCCCCGAGGAGCCGCAGATGCGGCGCCGGGAGACCGGCCCCACGGAGATGGGCGTGATGATCGACCAGCTGGAGCGCTCCGGTGCCCGCTCGGTCCGCCAGATCTGGCTTCCGCCGCTGCCCGCCGCGGTCCCGCTCGACAAGGTCGCCGGTGCCGTCGAAGTGGGTCCGCGCGGCATGCAGTTCGCTCAGCGCCCCGGCCCGCTCCAGGTGCCGCTGGGCGTCCTCGACGACCCGACCAGGCAGTGGCAGGGCCAGTGGTACCTGGACCTCACGCTGGCCGGCGGTCATGCCGCGATCATCGGCGGTCCCCAGTCCGGCAAGACCACCCTGCTGCGTACGCTCGCGCTCTCCCTGGCCCTGACCCACACCCCGCAGGAGGTGGGCGTCTACGGTCTCGACCTGGTCGGCGGCGGCCTGCAGGCCCTGTCCGGGCTGCCGCACGTCGGAGGGATCGCGGGCCGCGCGGACCGGGAGCGTGCCGCCCGCACCATCGACTCGGTGCGTGCCATGCTCGACCAGCGCGAGGAGCTCTTCCGCGTCCACAACATCGACTCGCTGGAGCAACTGCGCACCCTGCGTGCGGCGGGACGGGTGCCTGAACTGGCCAGTACCGAGATCGTGTTGCTCATCGACGGGTTCGGCGCGCTGCGCGACGACTTCGAGGACCTCGACGACCCGGTCGTGGACATCCTCAAGCGGGGCAGCGGCTACGGCATCCACGTCGTCGCCGGCATGCTGCGCTGGAACGACGTGCGCATCGCCACCCAGTCCCAGTTCGGCACCCGAGTGGAACTGCGCCTGAACGACCCGGGCGAGTCCAGTATCGACCGCAAGCTCGGCGAGACCCTCTCACCCGAGGAAAAGGGGCGCGTCCTCCTCGACCGCAAGCTCTTCGCCCAGGTCGCCCTGCCCCGCACCGACGGCCTCGCCGACACCGCCGACCTCGGCGCGGTCCTGGAGACCACCGCCCGCACGATCCGCGCCACCTGGACCGGCGAGGTCGCCCAGCCCGTCCGCGTGCTGCCGCACGTGCTGGAGTCGCGCCAGCTGCCCGGCCCCGCCGCCGAACCGCGCCGCGTCCCGATCGGCCTGGACCAGACGCAGCTGGCTCCCGTCCTGCTCGACCTCTTCCACCGCGACCAGCACCTGCTGATCATGGGCGACAGCGAGTGCGGCAAGACCAACCTGCTCAAGGTGATCGCCCAGAGCCTGATCGAGCGCTACGGCGACCACGAACTGGTCTTCGGCGTCTTCGATCCGCGCCGCGGCCTGCGCGGCGTCATTCCGGAGGAGTACCGGGGCGGCTACGCGTACAACACCAAGCTGTGCGCCGGACTCGCCGCCGGCATCGCCGCCGAACTGGACAAGCGGCTGCCCGACGAGACCGCCGATGGCGCCGACCTGGAACCGGGCAGCTTCTCCGGCCCGCGGATCGTGATCCTCGTCGACGACTACGACGTCCTCACCACCGCGGGGCAGCAGCCGCTGGCGCCCTTCGTGCCCTACATCCCGTCGGCCGTCGACATCGGACTGCACTTCGTCCTCACCCGCCGAGTCGCGGGGGCCTCCCGGGGCATGTACGAGCCGTTGCAGCAGGGTCTGCACGAGTCCGGCGCCTCGGCGCTGGTGATGGCGGGGGACCGCGGCGAGGGGCAGCTCTTCTCCGGCGTGTACGCCAGTCACCAGCCGCCCGGCCGCGGCGTGCTGGTCCGCAGGGGTGAACCGAGTCGGCTCATCCAGACCGTCTACCAGGGGACCAGGTGAACGCGTGACGAAGGATGTCATCGCCCTCACGAAGAAGATGCCCGACCCGCTCAGTGTCCTCGCGGGCCTGCTCTCCGGCGGCCCGGACCTGCTGGTGGGTGCCGAGGGCGAAGGGGCTGTGGTGCAGCTCTGCGACCCACAGGGGCGGCCGCTCGTCTCCGTCGAGGCGCCGCTGCTCGTACAGGTCAGGGGAGAGGCCGAGAGGCTGCTCGGGGCGCTCGAGCCCGAGGTGCCGTACTGGTGGACCGAGGCCCGTGCCACGACCGGGGTCAAGGAGGCCGAGGAACTCGCCGGAACGTTCGCCGCCCGCGTCGCCACGCTGGTCGGTGGTACGGCCTGGCCGCCGCAGACCGCGTGGTCGCTGGCCGTGGTCGAGACGGACGGGATGACCGTGGCGCCGGCTCCGGCCGCCGCCCAGCCCGCCGTGGACGTGCTCACCGACAAGGTCGCCGTCGTCATCCAGGACCGCCCCGTGGTCGCGATGACGGCTTGGCTGTCGGATGCCTTCCGTGCCGTCGCGAACGCCGGCCTCGGCCTGCAGATCGTCACCCCGGCGGGCACCCGCCTCTCCCCGGCGGTCCGGGGCAGCCTGCCGGGCTGGCCCTCCCGCTGGGTGGTGCAGGACGAGCGCGACGGCTACTACGACGGTCTGACCGGGGCGGTCCTGCGGTGGAGCGACGGTCTGTTCGTGACGGTCGACTCGCCGGAGGCCACCCCCGAGGATCCGCGGACACCCATCGCCGCTTCCTTCCAGCAGGGCGCCGGAGACACAGGTGAGCGCCAGCTGGCGATCTCCTTCCGCGCGGTCCACCCGGCCGACGACCGGCTCGTTCTCGGCGGTGCCGTGGAAGCCGTCTGGCAGGAGATCACCGGTGGGCCGCCGGCCGGCTGGGGCACCGAGGAGCCCGCGAACCTCCCATGGTCCCTTCGGCAGTTGACCGATGTGGCCCACGAACGCGCACCCGAACCGACCTGGCTGGTGGTCGTCGGCACCCCGGAACGTCCCGGTCTCGCGACGGTTCGCGTCACCCGGACGCAAGCCGGTGTCGAAGAGGACGTCACGATGGTCTTCGGCTACGGACCGGGCGAGCAGGTCCCGACGGACGCCGTGGTCGCCGCTGCGGAGGCCCTGGCCACCCGGCACCATCTGCAGTCCATGCTGGTCCAGATCCGCCGGGCCCGCCGTGACCTGTCCGTCCCGCCCCGTTTCGAAGGCCCCGGCGTGCCCTACGCCTTCGTCCTGGGCGCCGAGGAGGTCCGCGAGATGCCGGGCGACCGGGCCCGCCGCACCACGCTCGCCGAGGCCCCGCGAGAGCTGGGTCCGAAAACCCGTCCGGCTCTGTACTACGCGTTTCCGGGCAACCCGTCCGACCTGTCGGGCTGGCAGGACTTCGAGCGCTTGATGAGACACCTGAAGGGCAGCTAGTTCCTCCGCCCCGCCGACGCAGCGACTACGTCGGCAAGCAGACGGCCCCGCACTCTCCGATGAGTGCGGGGCCGTCCGTACGTGGACAGGTGGGTCAGCCCACGGCCACCTTCTCGCGCTCGCGCCTCTCGGCGCTCTGGCGCTCGCGGGCGACCTCGGCCGCGTCCTGCTTGAAGGCCCACGCCATCTTCGGTTCCATCGCGAACCGGAACATGCGCTGCACCGGCTTGGTGCACAGCACCGTCACGACGGCGGCCGCGAGGACGGTCACGGCGATCTGCCCGGCCGGCTGGTGGAACCAGGCCGCCTCGAACCAGCCCTGGTAGTCGCCGGCCTTCACGAGGAAGCCGTGCAGCAGGTAGCCGTAGAGCGTGCCCGCGCCGAGCGCGGTGAACCACATGTGGCGGCGCGGCACCCAGGCGAAGAAGCAGGCGGTCAGCACCAGGGAGCAGCCGAACATCGCGAGCACCATGACCGGGCCGGCCCACCACGGCGCGCCCAGTTCCTGCGCGGCGTCACGGTGGTAGAACCACGCGGTGTTCATGCGCGGCACGGCCCACCAGCTGAAGGCGAGCGCGGCGGCGAACACGGGCACGGCGGCGATCCGCACCGAACGGCGGCGCACCATCTGGAAGTGCTCGGGCTTCATCACCAGGCCCAGCACGAAGAACGGCAGGAACTGCAGGACGCGCTGCAGGTCCAGGTCGTCACCGATCTCCGGGGTGACGGTCGCCAGCATCGCGAGACCGAGCGCCAGCGGCAGCGGCCAGCGCACCATGTTCCAGATGGGGGTGGTCAGCCGCCAGATGAACAGCGCGACCAGGAACCAGGTCAGGTACCACGGGTCGAGGAGGCTGATGTCCTGACCCGGGTCGTCGTCGATCCACCGCTTGAAGAGCGGGTAGGCCGTCTCGAAGATGATGTACGGCACGGCCACGCCCGTGATCAGGCGCTTGAGCCGGTCGGGCCGCATGTCGAAACTGCGCGAGAAGTAGCCGGAGATGATGATGAACGCCGGCATGTGGAACGCGTAGACGACCTGGTACGCCGCCTCGAGTATCCGGCTGTCGCCCTTCAGCGGCTCCCAGGCATGGCCCATGGCCACCAGCACGATCGCGAGGTACTTCGCGTTGTCGAAGAACGCGTCGCGCTGCTTGCCGTTCTGCTTCTTCTGGGGGCTCTGCGGCGAGCGCGGGCTCGGCACTCCGCCTGCCGGCGACTGTGCCGGGGGAAGTGGCGCCTTGCGGTCGCCGTTCGGTCGCAGCGAGTTCGTCACAGACCCTCCCACCAAGAACTCGGGGAGACGATCCGGGACCTCGCTGCGCTTGCGGGGGACGAGGCAGCGTGGAACATCTGAGGCACCCTAGCCTTCCCTGCAGCTATTCGTAAAACGCCGGACGTGATTCCTGGCTATTCGCTGTGGGTACCCCGGATTTCGGGTAGTTGACGTCGCTGTCGGCGTGATGACCAACACATCTTCGGTATCGAGTTGTGTCCGTCACAGGTGCCCTGCTTGTCAGGACACTTCCGGACTAAGCAGTGCATAAGACCAGGGGGCGACTCCAGTGGAATGTCCGCTTCAGCGCTCTCCGAGAGCCTCTCCGCAGGGTCGTTGAGGAGCCTTGGGTAGTAATTCGAATTAGCTGCGAACGCGTTGTGTGGAGACGGAAACGATCCGGACGAATTCCCTGTGCGGGTGGCCCTTCGAATTGCCGTACGAGTCCCCGCCGTCGGGTCCCCTCCCACACGCGCCGTACACGGGCCCGGACGACACGGGGGCGGTCGATGCGTCACCGGCCGCATAGCCCGGCCGCGTTGGTGGCACGATGGTTCTGGCGGGGTGCGCGCAGTGGCGCCCCCGGGCCGGGAGAGCGGACCGACCGAGGGTGTGATCAGTTGTGGCCATTTCACTGTCTGTGGTGCTGCTGTTGGCGATCATCCTTGTGGTGTTGCTGAGAGGGGGATCCATCAAGGCAGGCCCCGCGATCGTGGCGATCCTCTTCGGCTTCTTCCTCGCCTCGACCGGCATGGCCCCGTCCATCCAGCGCTTCCTCAACTCGATAGCGGAGACGGTCAACTCCATCAGCTTCTGACCGGGCCGGGAGCACCCCTCCCGGGCCGGTGCCCCGGGCCCGAGGGGCGTGCGGATACCCTCCTCCCGACGGGACAGTGCGTGACGGGGGGAACGTACGGGGATGGCGCTGCGCGATTCTGACCCGGTGGAGGTGGGTGGCTACCGCATCGAGGACCGCCTCGGCTCCGGCGGCATGGGTGTGGTCTACCTGGCCCGCTCGGCCTCCGGCCGGCGCCTCGCCGTCAAGGTGGTGCACGGCCAGTACGCCGACGACGACGAGTTCCGCGCCCGTTTCCGCCGCGAGGTGGCCGCGGCCCGACAGGTCAGCGGCGCCTTCACGGCCCCCGTCGTGGACGCCGACGCCGACGCGTCACGCCCCTGGATGGCCACCCTCTACATACCGGGCGCGGACCTCGGCACCCACGTCCGCGAGCACGGCCCGCTCTCCGTGCTCCGGCTGCGTGAACTCGCCGCCGGACTCGCCGAGGCGCTGCGCGACATCCACCGCGCCGGAGTCGTCCACCGCGATCTCAAGCCGGCCAACGTGATGCTCGCCGAGGACGGCCCCCGCGTCATCGACTTCGGCATCTCCCGCGCCGCCGAGTTCGCCGCCGCCGACGTCCTCACTCAGACCGGCCGCGTCATGGGCACCCCGCCCTACATGTCGCCTGAGCAGTTCTCCTCCCCGCAGGACGTCGGCCCGGCCGCCGACATCTTCTCCCTCGGCTCGGTCCTCGCCTACGCCGCCACCCGCCGCGGCCCCTTCGACAGCCCGAGCCCCTACGAGACGGCCGTCCGGGTCGTCGAGGGCGAACCGGCCCTCGCCGGCGTACCGGACGAACTGCTCCCTTTCGTGCGCCTCTGCCTGGAGAAGCACCCCAAGTCCCGCGTGACCGCCGACGAACTCCTGACCCTGCTGCGCGACGGAGACCCGGCCGCGGTGCCCCCGGCCGCCGAAGAGTCGAGAACCGTTCCGCCCCGGCGGGTCCCCGCGGCCACGCCGCCGCGCGACACCCCGCTCGCCGACCCGCCGCCCGAGCCCGCCGGGCCGCGCGGCGGCCGCAGACGCCGCTACCTCCTCACCGCGGCGGCCGGGACGGCCGTGGCCGCCGTACTGGCCGCCACCACCGTGGTCCTCACCGGCGCCCTCTCCCGCGACACCGACCCCGGCACCTCGGCCTCCGCACCCAGCGACCTCCCCGACGGCTGGAAGCCCTGGGCCACCGCCGCGAAGGCCCCCAAGGGCAGCGAGCGCCTCCTCGGCGGCGCCGACAGCGCTCTCGCGGGCTGCGCCGCCGTCGACACCTCCCTCGTGTGCGCGGGCTCCGGCCTCATGGCGACCCGCTTCGATCTCGCCGACGGCCGCACCACCTGGGGCCGGTCCGTCGACCCCACACCCGACGGCTCCTCCAGCAGCAGCGAGGGCGCGCTCATCGGCACCACCGACAGTCACGTCTACGCCTACGAGGCGGAGGAGGGGGAGACGGCGGCCGGCCCCCGGTTCAGCTACACGGTGTACGCCCTGGCCGCCGACACCGGCAAGGAGCTCTGGCGGACCGAAACGGGCACCGGCGAGTCGGCGTCCGTCCCCGACAGCACGCAGGACGCCGCCACGGCCGTCCCCGAGGGTGTCGTCACCTTCCACGGCTCCCAGGGCGACCGGTACGCCCTGCTCGACGCCGAGACCGGCGACGTCCGCTGGAGCCGCCCGAAGCCGAGCGACCCGGACGGCCCGGTCGACTGCCTGCTGCGCTCGGCGGCCGACCGCGCCTACCTCCTCTGCGTGATCGGCCTGTCGGAGCGGGGAGCCTCCCGGACCACCGTCTCCCAGATCGACGCGGCCACCGGAAAGGCCCGCTGGACCGTCGAGGCCAAGGGCGCCCAGTACCTGCTCGGCCAGCACGACGGGCGTCTGGTCCTCGCGGACTCCTTCGCCACGGACCGCGGCCTGACCCTGATCGACGTCTCCTCGCGCGTGCTCACCGTGCGCCGGCTCGCGCAGCCCCGGCCCGAGGACGCGCAGGCGTACCTGGTCCGCGGCACGGTCTACTTCACACGCGAAAGCGGCGGCGTCCGCGCGGTCTCGCCGCGCACCGGCCGGACGCTGTGGGAATCCAATTCCAGCGTGGAGCAGCAGGGGCCGCCGACCGCTTCCGCCACCCATGTGTACTTCGCGTCCCCCAGCGGCCGCCTGGCCGCCCTGGACGCGAGCACCGGCGAGGTCGAGGCCACCCTGGACGGCCGCGACGACGGCGGCAGAACCGACAGCGTGCTCGTCACCTCGGGCGCCCCGCTCGTCCTGGTCGGCGACGCCCTGTACGTCCCGTACGGCGTCCGCTCCGTCTACACGGTGGACGTACGCGGCCTCTGAATCCGGAAAACACCTCGGGCCCGGTTCCGAAGAACCGGGCCCGAGCCGTTCAGAGCGGGCGACGGGAATCGAACCCGCGTAGCTAGTTTGGAAGACTAGGGCTCTACCATTGAGCTACGCCCGCACGGTGCGCGCCGCAGGTCGGGTGACCTCGGCACGCAAGCATCGTAGCGGGTTGTGCGCCCTCGTCGCACACCGCATTCGCGTCCGGGCCTTCCCGGCGCCGACGCAGCGGAAATACGGCGGCCGTACGGCCTTGCGCCATGTACCCTACGTGTCGCACCGAACGGGGTGTGGCGCAGCTTGGTAGCGCGTCCGCTTTGGGAGCGGAAGGCCGTGGGTTCAAATCCCGCCACCCCGACCAGCCATCCGATCATCTCGAGTCACCTGAGTGATCGTCGCCCGGTCACTCATGTGATCGCCTTTTGGGCGGTGTAGTCGCTGCCGTTACTATGCAAGCTGCACGCCCGTGTGTCTCAGCGTCTGAAGTCTCCGGGCGGCGAAATCCGCCGGGCCGTTCTGGCCCCGGCAGAACCCAAGAAGTCAGCCACAAGGAGACCGAACCGTGAAGAGCGCCGTGGAGACCCTGAACCCGACTCGGGTTCGGCTCACTGTCGAGGTGCCCTTCGAGGAGCTCAAGGACAGCCTCGACGCGGCGTACAAGAAGATCAACCAGCAGGTCACGGTGAAGGGCTTCCGCAAGGGCAAGGTCCCGGCCCGGGTCATCGACCAGCGGTTCGGCCGCGGTGCGGTGCTGGAGGAGGCCGTCAACGACGCGCTGCCGAAGTTCTACACCGACGCGGTCAACGAGGCCGAGCTGAACCCGCTGGGCCAGCCCGAGGTCGACATCACGGAGCTGAAGGACGGCGAGACGCTGAACTTCACCGCCGAGGTCGACATCCGTCCCTCCATCGAGATCCCGGACTACTCCGGCATCGAGGTCGAGGTCGACGCGGTCGAGGTCACCGAGGAGGACGTCGACAAGGCGGTCGAGGAGCTGCGCGAGCGCTTCGCCTCCACCGCCCCGGTCGAGCGTGCCGCCGAGGACGGCGACGTCGTGACGATCGACCTGGAGGCCAAGGTCGAGGGCGAGGTCCTGGAGGACGGCGTCGCGGACGGCGTCTCCTACACCATCGGCTCCGGCGAGCTGCTGGACGGCATCGACGACGCCGTGAAGGGCGTGGAGGCCGGTGGCGAGGCCACCTTCACCTCCGAGCTCAAGGGCGGCTCGGCGGCCGGCAAGGAGGCCGAGGTCACCGTCAAGGTCACCCAGGTCGCCAAGCGTGAACTGCCCGAGCTGGACGACGAGTTCGCGCAGCTCGCCTCCGAGTTCGACACCATCGAGGAGCTGCGGGCCGACAGCCGCAAGCGCCTGGAGAACATGAAGCAGTACGACCAGGCCACGCAGGCCCAGGAGCGCGTCCTGGAGAAGCTGCTCGAGCTGGTCGAGGTGCCGGTCCCGGACAAGCTGCTCGAGGACGAGGTCAACACCCGCAAGCACAACCTCGAGCACCACCAGCTCGGCCAGATGGGCCTCGATCTCGAGAAGTACCTCGAGATCCAGGGCAAGACGGTCGAGGAGTTCGACGCCGAGACCAAGGAAGCCGCGGTCAAGGGCATCAAGACGCAGTTCGTGCTCGACGAGCTCGTCAAGCAGGAGAAGCTGAACGTCAGCCAGGAGGAGCTCACCGAGCACCTCATGCGGCGCGCCGCCTCCTCCGGCATGTCCCCCGACCAGTTCGCCCAGGCCGTCGTCGAGGGCGGTCAGGTTCCGCTCCTGGTCGGCGAGGTCGCCCGCGGCAAGGCCCTGGCCGTCGTGGTCGAGAAGGCCGCGGTCAAGGACACCAACGGCGAGGTCGTCGACCTGGACGACGAGGACGAGGAGACCGAGGCCCCCGAGGCCGAGGCCACCGAGGCCGCCGAGGAGAAGACCGAGGGCTGAGCCCCGGTACCTGGTTGGTAACGCCGTAAGGACGGGCCCCGAGAGACACACACCAGTGCCTCTCGGGGCCCGTCGGCGTCACCGACCCAGGTGCGGACCGAAGCACCCAAGTCGCTACGCCCCCGGCGAACACTCCCATCTCCGGGATTCCCCGAAGGGACCCGCGCGTTAGGGTCCATGAATACGAGGGCAGTGGAGTCTGCGAACGGCTCCAGCCCCGCAGGGAAACGTGAGACGGCCCGGCGCCGTCGTAAGACGAGCAGGTGGATACGTGACGAATCTGATGCCCTCCGCCGCCGGCGAGCCTTCCATCGGTGGTGGCCTCGGTGACCAGGTCTACAACCGGCTGCTCAACGAGCGGATCATCTTCCTCGGCCAGCCGGTCGACGACGACATCGCGAACAAGATCACCGCACAGCTGCTGCTCCTTGCCGCGGATCCCGACAAGGACATCTACCTCTACATCAACAGCCCCGGCGGTTCGATCACGGCCGGTATGGCGATCTACGACACGATGCAGTTCATCAAGAACGACGTGGTGACGATCGCCATGGGTCTCGCGGCCTCGATGGGCCAGTTCCTGCTCAGCGCGGGCACCCCCGGCAAGCGCTTCGCGCTGCCGAACGCCGAGATCCTGATCCACCAGCCCTCCGCCGGCCTGGCGGGCTCGGCCTCGGACATCAAGATCCACGCCGAGCGGCTGCTGCACACCAAGAAGCGCATGGCCGAGCTCACGTCCCAGCACACGGGGCAGTCGGTCGAGCAGATCACCCGCGACTCGGACCGCGACCGCTGGTTCGACGCGTTCGAGGCCAAGGAGTACGGCCTCATCGACGACGTCATCCCCACGGCCGCAGGTATGCCGGGCGGCGGCGGCACCGGGGCCTGAGAGGTCCCCACGGGGCCTGTGGCGCCCCGTGAGGCCCCCGGAGCCCTCCCGGGCCCCAAGCGACCCCAGACAGCCCCAGCCGACCGCCTCAGCCCTTTTCAGGAGACACCGTGAACCAGTTCCCCGGCAGCGGGATCTACGACCGTATGAACGCCGTGCAGGACATGAGCGCCTCGCAGGGCCGCTACACCGGCCCGCAGGCCGAGTCCCGCTACATCATTCCGCGCTTCGTCGAGCGCACCTCCCAGGGCATCCGCGAGTACGACCCGTACGCGAAGCTCTTCGAGGAGCGCGTGATCTTCCTCGGCGTCCAGATCGACGACGCCTCCGCCAACGACGTCATGGCGCAGCTGCTGTGCCTGGAGTCGATGGACCCCGACCGTGACATCTCGGTGTACATCAACAGCCCCGGCGGCTCCTTCACGGCGCTCACCGCGATCTACGACACGATGCAGTACGTGAAGCCGGACATCCAGACGGTCTGCATGGGCCAGGCCGCCTCCGCCGCCGCCGTCCTGCTGGCCGCCGGCACGGCGGGCAAGCGCATGGCCCTGCCGAACGCGCGCGTGCTGATCCACCAGCCGTACAGCGAGACCGGCCGCGGTCAGGTGTCCGACCTGGAGATCGCCGCGAACGAGATCCTGCGGATGCGCTCGCAGCTGGAGGAGATGCTGGCCAAGCACTCCACCACGCCGGTCGAGAAGATCCGCGAGGACATCGAGCGCGACAAGATCCTCACGGCCGAGGACGCGCTGAGCTACGGACTGATCGACCAGGTCATCAGCACCCGGAAGATGGACAACTCGAGCCTGCGCTGAGGCGAGAGGCTGTATCGTCTGCCGCCCCTTGGCACGGTTTGGCACGGTGCACGTCAAAGTGAACCGCGCCAAGGGGGGCCCGAACGAGGGGCCCGGCAAGGTACCGTCGGACATAAGGCTGCACCAGGAGCCGCTGGACGTCGACGTCCAGTCGTCTCCCAGGCGAAGGGGAAGCACACCGTGGCACGCATCGGTGACGGCGGCGATCTGCTCAAGTGCTCGTTCTGTGGCAAGAGCCAGAAGCAGGTCAAGAAGCTCATCGCAGGGCCCGGTGTGTACATCTGCGACGAGTGCATCGACCTCTGCAACGAGATCATCGAGGAGGAGCTGGCGGAGACCAGCGAGGTCCGCTGGGAGGAACTCCCGAAGCCTCGCGAGATCTACGAGTTCCTCGAGGGGTACGTGGTCGGCCAGGAGGCCGCCAAGAAGGCCCTCTCCGTAGCGGTGTACAACCACTACAAGCGCGTCCAGGCCGGTGAGAACGGCGGGGGCAACGGCCGTGACGACGCCATCGAGTTGGCGAAGTCCAACATCCTCCTCCTCGGCCCCACGGGCTCCGGCAAGACCCTCCTCGCGCAGACCCTCGCGCGCATGCTGAACGTCCCCTTCGCGATCGCCGACGCCACGGCGCTGACGGAGGCGGGATACGTCGGCGAGGACGTCGAGAACATCCTCCTCAAGCTGATCCAGGCCGCCGACTACGACGTCAAGAAGGCCGAGACCGGGATCATCTACATCGACGAGATCGACAAGGTCGCGAGGAAGAGTGAGAACCCGTCGATCACGCGCGACGTGAGCGGCGAGGGTGTCCAGCAGGCCCTGCTGAAGATCCTTGAGGGCACCACGGCCTCGGTCCCGCCGCAGGGCGGCCGCAAGCACCCCCACCAGGAGTTCATCCAGATCGACACGACGAACGTGCTGTTCATCGTGGGCGGCGCCTTCGCCGGTCTTGAGAAGATCATCGAGTCCCGGGCGGGTGCCAAGGGCATCGGCTTCGGCGCGCAGATCCGCTCCAAGCGCGAGATGGAGTCCAAGGACCAGTTCCAGGAGGTCATGCCGGAGGACCTGGTCAAGTTCGGCATGATCCCCGAGTTCATCGGCCGGCTCCCGGTCATCACCTCGGTCCACAACCTCGACCGCGAGGCCCTGCTGCAGATCCTCGTCGAGCCGCGCAACGCGCTCGTCAAGCAGTACCAGCGCCTCTTCGAACTCGACGGTGTGGAGCTGGACTTCGAGCGTGAGGCCCTCGAGGCCATCGCCGACCAGGCGATCCTCCGCCAGACCGGCGCGCGTGGCCTGCGGGCCATCATGGAGGAGGTCCTCCAGGGCGTGATGTACGAGGTCCCGTCCCGCAAGGACGTGGCCCGGGTCGTCATCACGGCGGACGTCGTCCAGTCGAACGTCAACCCGACGCTGATTCCGCGGGATGCGCGGGGTCGGGGGCCGGGCGAGCAGAAGACCGCCTAGTCAGTCACCCACGGCACGCGAAGGCGCCCAGCACAGTTGCTGGGCGCCTTCGTCGTTGCCGGCGTCAGGCCTCGACGCGGACTTCCTCGCGGACCTTGGTGGTGAGGTCGATCGCCACGTCCTTGGTGACGCCCTGCGCCGCCTCAGCCGGCGACACGATGGCGATGGTGCTGTAGTCGGCCCACGCGCAGAACCAGTTGACCTTCGGCTTCTTGGTCAACTCGTCCTGACTCTTGGCCGACTGGCACTTCATGGCCGCGCCGTCGAGCTCGGCCTCCTCGGGCTCGCCGATCACTTCGGGCCTGCCGGACCCGGACGCGGCATCCTTCTCGGCCGACTTCTTGAAGTTGGCGAAGAACAAGTCCAGCGTCGCCTCCGGGTCGGAGATCTCACCGTAGGCACCCGCCACCGTAAGGGTCTTGGCCGACGCCATCTTCGCCGCGGACGACGGATCGTCGGGGTCGTAGTCGCTCAGGTCCACCGTGGTGTAGAGGCCTGCAGCGGTCTTGGCGTTCTTGACGCCGCTCTTCTCCAGATCCGACGCGTTTCCGGCGGTCTGCCCGTCCTTCGTGGTGCGCTTGTACTCGCTGAGCACCTTCGCCGGTGTCGCGATCTTGTGCGGCCCGTCGTCCTCCAGGCCGCCACCGCCCCCGCCGATCACGAAGTACGCGCCCACACCGATGGCCGCGACGACCGCGACCGCGCCGAGGATGATGCCCGTCTTCTTCTTGCCGCCGCCGCCCGGGGCCGGGGGCTGCGGGACGCCGTAGGGGGCCTGGCCGTAGGGCGGCTGCGGCTGCTGGCCGTACGGGGGCTGCTGGCCGTAGGGGCCGGGCTGCTGGGGCGGGACGCCCTGCGGGGCCTGCTGCGGGTAGCCGTAGCCGGGCTGGGGCGGAGGGGCCTGCTGGGGGTAGCCGTAGCCGGGCTGGGGCGCCTGCGGCGGCTGGCCGTACGGACCGGGCTGGCCGTACGGTCCGGGCTGCTGGGGCTGCCCGCCGTACGGGCCCGGCTGGTTGTAGCTCATGTTCTGGGTTCCCCTCCAGATGCTTATGTGTTCCAGACATCCTGGCGCAGACCCGTCGTGTGCATGGCATCGGGGCCCCCACCGTTACAAAGCAAACGAGTTTCGGGACGGGGGAGTGACACCTCTAAACTGACCCCCGTGACCGAGAACGCTCAGCAGCAGCCACCAGCGCCCAGCACCGACCTGCCGACCCAGTACGCGCCGGCCGACGTAGAGGGGCCGCTGTACGAGCGCTGGGTAGAGCGGGGCTACTTCGAGGCGGACGAGAAGAGCGACAAGCCGCCGTACACCGTCGTCATCCCGCCGCCGAACGTCACGGGCAGCCTGCACCTCGGGCACGCCTTCGAGCACACCCTCATCGACGCGCTGACGCGCCGTAAGCGCATGCAGGGCTTCGAGACGCTCTGGCAGCCCGGCATGGACCACGCCGGTATCGCCACGCAGAACGTCGTCGAGCGGGAGCTGGCGAAGGAGGGCAAGTCCCGGCACGACCTGGGCCGTGAGGCCTTCGTCGAGCGGGTCTGGCAGTGGAAGGGCGAGTCCGGCGGGCAGATCAGCGGGCAGATGCGGCGGTTGGGCGATGGTGTCGCCTGGTCCCGTGAGCGCTTCACCATGGACGAGGGCCTGTCCCAGGCCGTCCAGACCATCTTCAAGCGGCTCTACGACGACGAGCTCATCTACCGCGCCGAGCGCATCATCAACTGGTGTCCCCGGTGTCTGACGGCCATCTCGGACATCGAGGTGGAGTACCAGGACGACGACGGCGAGCTCGTCTCCATGAAGTACGGCGACGGGGACGACACCATCGTCGTCGCCACCACCCGCGCCGAGACCATGCTCGGTGACACGGCCGTCGCCGTTCACCCCGGGGACGAGCGGTACAAGCACCTGATCGGCAAGCTGGTCAAGCTGCCGCTGACCGACCGCTCCATCCCGGTCGTCGCCGACGAGCACGTCGACCCGGAGTTCGGCACGGGCGCCGTCAAGGTGACCCCGGCGCACGACCCGAACGACTTCGAGATCGGCCAGCGCCACGACCTCCCGGCCCTGACGATCATGGACGAGCACGCGGTCATCACGGCCCACGGCCCCTTCCAGGGCCTGGACCGGCTGGAAGCGCGGTCGGCGATCGTCGCGGCCCTGCGCGCCGAAGGGCGGATCGTCGCCGAGAAGCGGCCCTACGTCCACTCCGTCGGCCACTGCTCGCGCTGCAAGACCACCATCGAGCCGCGTCTGTCCATGCAGTGGTGGGTCAAGGTCGGTCCGCTCGCGAAGGCCGCCGGTGACGCCGTCCGTGACGGGCGCGTCAAGATCCATCCGCAGGAGATGGAGAAGCGCTACTTCGACTGGGTCGACAACCTCCACGACTGGTGCATCTCGCGGCAGTTGTGGTGGGGCCACCGGATCCCGGTCTGGTACGGGCCGAACGGCGAGGTCGTCTGTGTCGGCGCCGACGAGGAGCCGCCCGGGACCGAGGCCGAGGGCTGGCGTCAGGACACCGACGTCCTCGACACCTGGTTCTCCTCCGGCCTGTGGCCGTTCTCCACGATGGGCTGGCCCGAACAGACCGAGTCGCTCGCGAAGTTCTACCCGAACTCCGTCCTGGTCACCGGCTACGACATCCTCTTCTTCTGGGTCGCCCGGATGATGATGTTCGGCCTGTACGCGATGGACGGCACCCCGCCGTTCCACACCATCGCCCTGCACGGCATGGTCCGCGACCAGTTCGGCAAGAAGATGTCGAAGTCCTTCGGCAACGCGGTCAACCCGCTGGACTGGATGGACAAGTACGGCAGCGACGCCCTGCGCTTCACCCTGGCCCGGGGCGCCAACCCCGGCGTCGACGTCCCGATCGGCGAGGACTGGGTCCAGGGCTCCCGCAACTTCGCCAACAAGATCTGGAACGCGACGCGGTTCGCGATGATGAACGGCGCGACCGTGGACGGCCCGCTGCCGGAGCCGGCGAAGCTGTCGTCGACCGACCGCTGGATCCTGTCCCGGCTCAACTCGGTCGTCGCCGAAGTCGACGCGTTCTACGAGGACTACCAGTTCGCGAAGCTGTCCGACGCCCTCTTCCACTTCGCGTGGGACGAGGTCTTCGACTGGTACGTCGAGCTGTCCAAGACGACGTTCCAGGCGGGCGGCGAGGCGGCCGAGGTCAGCAAGCGGGTCCTCGGCGAGGTCCTCGACGTCACGCTGAAGCTGCTGCACCCGGTGGTTCCCTTCGTCACCGAGACCCTGTGGACCACGCTCACCGGCGGCGAGTCGGTCGTCATCGCCGAGTGGCCGAGCGACAGCGGGTTCCGTGACAAGGGCGCCGAGCAGGAGATCGAGTCGCTCCAGTCGGTCATCACCGAGGTCCGCCGCTTCCGCGCCGACCAGGGCCTCCAGCCGGGCCAGCGGGTTCCGGCCCGGCTGACGCTGGACGGCACGCCGTTCGCGACCCACGAGGCGGCCATCCGGCAGCTGCTCCGGCTCCAGCCGGAGGGCGACGCCTTCACGGCCACGGCGACCCTCCCGGTCGCCGGAGCCGAGGTCGCCCTCGACCTCTCCGGCACGATCGACGTCGCGGCGGAGCGCAAGCGCCTCGCGAAGGACCTCGCGGCGGCGGAGAAGGAGAAGGCGCAGGCGACCGGCAAGCTCGGCAACGAGGCGTTCCTGGCGAAGGCCCCCGACCACGTCGTGGACAAGATCCGCACCCGCCTCGCCAAGGCGGAGGAGGACATCGCCCGGATTCAGGCACAGCTGGATCGTCTGCCGCAGGCGTAAGCGTTCGTACGGTGTGTGAGGCCCCCGGTGCTGTCAGGCCCGGGGGCCTCACACGTAGCTGCGGGGCACGGACTCAGGGGCGCGGGGCTGTATCGATATGCGGCTCCGCCGCGTGGGCGCGACAAGCCACGACGCACCCGCACAAACACGACGACACAAACCACCCCCGACCAATGTCACCGCCCCTCCGTAGACTGGGCCCCGTGAGCGAGCTCCCTCCAGACCACAGCGACGACCAGCCCGACCCCCTCGACAACTTCGACGAGATCATCGCGGAGGAGACCACCCGCGACCCCGACCTCGCGGTCATCGAAGCCGGCAGCCGAACCCTCCGCACCCAGGGCGGCCCGCCCGAGGCCGACATTCCCACCCGGCCCGCCGACCCCGAGGTGGACAAGGCCCTGCGCGAGGTCGAGGCGGAGCTCGCCACGCGCTGGGGCGAGACCAAGCTGGAGCCCTCCGTCAGCCGTATCGCCGCGCTGATGGACATCCTGGGCGAGCCGCAGCGGTCGTACCCGTCGATCCACATCACGGGGACCAACGGCAAGACCTCCACCGCCCGCATGATCGAGGCCCTGCTCGGCGCCTTCGAGCTGCGCACCGGCCGCTACACCTCCCCCCACGTGCAGTCGATCACGGAGCGCATCAGCCTCGACGGCGCCCCCATCTCCGCCGAGCGGTTCATCGAGACGTACGAGGACATCAAGCCGTACATCGAGATGGTCGACGCGCAGCAGGAGTACCGGCTGTCCTTCTTCGAGGTGCTCACCGGCATGGCCTACGCGGCCTTCGCCGACGCGCCCGCGGACGTCGCCGTCGTCGAGGTCGGCATGGGCGGCTCCTGGGACGCCACGAACGTGATCGACGGTGACGTCGCCGTCGTCACGCCCATAGACCTCGACCACACCGACCGGCTCGGCACCACACACGCCGAGATCGCCACGGAGAAGGCCGGCGTCGTCAAGCAGGGCGCGACGGTCATCCTGGCGCAGCAGCCGGTCGAGGCGGCGCAGGTGCTGCTGAAGAAGGCCGTCGAGGTGGACGCGACCGTGGCCCGGGAGGGTCTGGAGTTCGGCGTCGTCGACCGGCAGGTGGCCGTCGGCGGGCAGCTGGTGACGCTGCGTGGCCTCGGCGGCGAGTACCCCGAGGTGTACCTGCCGCTGCACGGCGCGCACCAGGCGCACAACGCGGCGGTCGCGCTCGCCGCCGTCGAGGCGTTCTTCGGGGTCGGCGCGCAGCGGGCCGAGCCGCTGGACCTGGACGCGGTCCGCAAGGCGTTCGCCGCCGTGGCCTCGCCGGGGCGGCTCGAGGTCGTGCGGAAGTCGCCCACCGTCGTGCTCGACGCCGCCCACAACCCCTCGGGCGCCCGGGCGGCGGCCGAGGCCGTCGGGGAGGCCTTCCAGTTCAGCCGCCTCATCGGGGTCGTCGGCGCGAGCGGCGACAAGAACGTACGGGGGCTGCTGGAGGCCTTCGAGCCGGTGTTCGCCGAGGTCGTGATCACCCAGAACTCCAGCCACCGCGCGATGGACGCCGACGAACTGGCCGGTATCGCCGTCGAGGTGTTCGGCGACGACCGCGTCCAGGTCGAGCCGCGCCTGCCCGACGCGCTCGAGGCCGCCATCACGCTCGCCGAGGAGGAGGGCGAGTTCGCGGGTGGCGGTGTGCTCGTCACCGGTTCCGTCATCACCGTCGGCGAGGCCCGACTGCTCCTGGGGAAGGGCTGAGACCCGTGCGTACGCTCTGTTCTTCGACCCTGATCGGCGAGTTCTTCGTCATCGGCTTCGCCGGTCTGGTCGCCATGAAGGATCCCGATCTGTCCATGGCGACCGTGTGGACGGTCAGCGGTGTCGCGATGTTCCTGTGCCTGGTGCTGTGCGGACTGGTGACGCGCCCCGGCGGGGTCGTGCTCGGCTGGGCGCTGCAGCTCGCGCTCATCGCGTCGGGCTTCGTCGTGCCGATCATGTTCTTCCTGGGCGCGATCTTCGCGGCCCTGTGGTGGGCGTCCGTGCACTACGGGCGGAAGGTGGACGAGGCGAAGGCGAGATTCGCGGCCCAGGCGGGCCCCTCGGGCTCCTCCACACCTGACGCTGCGTAACGAGCGGCCCGACACGCCGGGTAATCTCGTCTTTCCTGAACCTTGACGCATAAGGAGCCCGTCGTGACCCAGCGCACCCTCGTCCTGCTCAAGCCCGACGCCGTCCGGCGTGGCCTGACCGGCGAGATCATCGGCCGCATCGAGCGCAAGGCGGGCTGGCGGATCACCGCGCTGGAACTGCGCACCCTGGACCAGGACACGCTGGAGCAGCACTACGGCGAGCACAAGGGCAAGCCCTTCTACGAGCCGCTGGTGGAGTTCATGGCCTCCGGTCCGGTGGTGGCGCTGATCGTGGAGGGTGAGCGGGTCATCGAGGGGCTGCGCGCGCTCGCCGGCCCGACCGACCCGATCGCGGCCGCGCCCGGCTCCATCCGCGGCGACTACGGCGTCATCGTCCGCGAGAACCTGATCCACGCCTCGGACTCGGAGGAGTCCGCAGAGCGGGAAGTGAAGATCTTCTTCCCGGGTCGCGCCTAAAGCGCGAAGGGCGAGCAAAGTCCGGGAGCGGCGCTCCCGGACTTTCCTGGCATATACGTGCCGATCGAGGGAACGATCGCCCCCGAACGCCCGTCTCCACAAGCGAACCCGCACAGCATCTGCTGACATTGGCGGAGACCCTCCCGCAGTGTTCGCGAAGGCGCGTCTACGATGGAAGCCTTCACGTCACAGCACCCACCTTTGCCTACCTGAAAAGCCCTCAAAAGCTAGTGGGAAGGCCAGACGAATCCTGATGGGGAACTCAATGTCGTTCATCGGCCGTGACATGGCTGTCGACCTCGGGACCGCCAACACGCTGGTGTACGTCAGGGGTCGCGGGATCGTACTCAACGAACCGTCCGTCGTCGCGATCAACACCAACACCGGTGGCATCCTCGCGGTCGGGGCCGAAGCGAAGAAGATGATCGGGCGCACGCCCGGCAACATCGTTGCCGTTCGTCCGTTGAAGGACGGCGTGATCGCCGACTTCGAGATCACCGAGCGGATGCTCCGCTACTTCATCCTGAAGATCCACAAGCGGAGGTATCTGGCTCGTCCGCGGGTCGTCGTCTGTGTGCCCTCGGGCATCACGGGCGTCGAGCGCCGCGCCGTCATCGAGGCGTCGTCCCAGGCCGGCGCCCGCCAGGTGCACATCATCGAGGAGCCCATGGCCGCGGCCATCGGCTCCGGCCTGCCGGTCCACGAGGCCACGGGCAACATGGTGGTCGACATCGGCGGCGGCACCACGGAGGTCGCGGTCATCTCCCTCGGCGGCATCGTCACCGCCCAGTCCATCCGGGTGGCGGGCGACGAACTGGACAACGCGATCATCCAGCACATCAAGAAGGAGTACTCCCTCCTGCTGGGTGAGCGCACGGCCGAACAGATCAAGATCACGATCGGTTCGGCGTACGACCTCGACTCCGACGAGCACACCGAAATCCGCGGCCGGGACCTGGTGTCCGGGCTGCCGAAGACCGTCGTCATCTCCGCCGGCGAAGTCCGCAAGGCGATCGAGGAACCGGTCAACGCGATCGTCGACGCCGTCAAGACGACCCTCGACAAGTGTCCGCCGGAGCTGTCCGGCGACATCATGGACCGGGGAATCGTTCTGACCGGCGGCGGGGCGTTGCTGCGGGGCCTGGACGAGCGGCTGCGCCGCGAGACCGGCATGCCGATCCATATCGCCGAGGATCCGCTGGACAGCGTGGCTCTCGGTTCCGGTAAGTGTGTCGAGGAGTTCGAGGCGCTCCAGCAGGTGCTGGACGCCCAGCCGCGCAGATGACATAACTCTTCGATTCCGCCGTACGGGACGATCTCCTCTCGTACGGCGGATCGTTGATATAGAGGCATAAGCTCCCACAAAGCAGCCCCTTGGGTTTCCCTGGGGCTCCCCGAATTCCTATGAGGAAGGGCACGGCCGCCGCACGTGAGGGACACACGAGAGAGTCGGCTGCTCCTGGTGCTGCTGATCGCCATCGCGTTCGCTTTGATCACGGTGGACATCCGCGGTGGAGAGGACTCGCCCGTCGACGGTGCCCGGCAGGGCGCGGCGACGGTCTTCGGCCCGATCGAGAGCGGTGTCTCGGCCGCGGTCGACCCGGTCGGCAACGCGGTCTCCGCCATCCGTGAATCCGGCGAACGGCACGACCGGCTCGCCGTGCTGGAGGAGGAGAACGCGGCCCTGAAGGCGAGACTCGGCAGCGACGACCGCAGCCGCAGCCGCCTCAAGCAGCTCGACAAGATGCTGAAGGTCGCGGGCACCGGCCAGTACGGCATCAAGGGCGCCCAGGTCATCGCCATAGGAGCCGCGCAGGGCTTCTCCTGGACCATCACCGTCGACGTCGGCGCCAACGACGGCATCAAGCGCGACATGACCGTCCTGAACGGGGACGGGCTCGTCGGCCGGGTCACCACCGTCGGCCCCAACACCGCCACGGTCCTGCTCGCCAGCGACCCCGACTTCACGGTCGGTACCCGGATGGAGGCCGGCGACGAGCTCGGCTTCGCCTCCGGGCAGGGCGACCGCCCGCTGCGCGTGGAACTCCTCAACGGCAAGGCCGAGGTGAAGAAGGGTGACCGTCTGGTCACCTTCGGCTCGCAGGCCGACCGGCCGTTCGTGCCCGGCGTGCCCGTCGGCGTGGTCTCCCGTGTCGACCCGTCCGGCGGCGGCCTGACCCGCACGCTCTATGTCACGCCGTACGCGAGCTTCACCAAGCTCGACATCGTCGGTGTCGTCGTCGAGGTCCCGAAGAAGGACCCGCGCGACACGGTGCTCCCGCCCAAACCCAAGCCCACCCCCAGGCCGACGGTGACGGTGACCGTGACGCCGTCCGCCGAGGCACCCGCAGACGGCCAGAACCAGCAAGAGCAGTAGGAGCTGTCACCTCATGCGCGTCAACCGGATCCTGCTCTCCTCCGCCCTGGTCGTCGTCGCCCTGGTGATCCAGGTGAGCGTCCTCGCCCGCCTGCACCTGCCGGGCGCCGTGCCCGACCTGATGCTCCTCACCGTCCTCGGCCTGGCCCTGGTGTACGGCCATATGGGTGGCGCCCTCGTCGGCTTCGGCGCGGGCCTGCTGGCCGACCTCGCCCCGCCCGCCGACCACGCCGCCGGGCGGTACGCCCTCGTGCTCTGTGTCATCGGCTATCTCGCCGGCCTGGCGAAGCCGGAGACGGGCCGGCTGAAGTCCGCCACCGGCCCCATGGTCGTGGTGGTCGCCGCCGCCATCGGCTCGACCCTGCTGTACGCCGGGGTCGGCGCCCTCGTCGGTGACACCGCCGCCCGCCATGTGGGCCTGGGCAGCCTGCTGTTCACGGCCGCCCTGTACGACCTGCTGCTCGCCCCGTTCGTCGTGCCGGGGATCATGGCCCTGGCCCGGCGCGCCGAGAACGATCCGCTCGCCGATTCCGGCTCCGGCGCCAAGGCCTCCGACATCTCCTCCGGCTGGCTCTCCGGCGGCACGGGCCTGAAGATCGGCAGCCAGCGGAACGGGCTGCGGGTGAAGGCGGCCCGGGCCCGGATGGCGCGGGCCGGGCGCATCAAGGGGGTCAAGCGCCTGTGAACGCAGGGGACTTCATCCCGTCATCACAGACTCGTACACGTAGGGAGAGGGGGAGGCAGCACCCGTGACCAACATTCCCGAGACCGGCCGGAACACCCGGGTCCAGATCCGGCTCGTCGTCATCCAGGTTCTCGTCCTCTCGCTCCTGCTCACGCTCGGCGGACGCCTGTGGTACCTCCAGATCCGTGAGGGCGCGGCGTACGCCAAGGAGGCGTCCGGGAACCACGTCCAGCAGGTCGTCCAGCCCGCCGTCCGGGGTTCGATCCTGGACGCGCGCGGTGTGGCCCTCGCCGACAACGAGACCCGGCTGGTCGTCTCCGCGTCCCGTACCGACCTGCTGAAGATGCCGGACGACGGCAAGGACGTCCTCGCCAAGCTCGCCAAGGTCCTGGGCATGAAGCCCAAGGAGGTCATGGCGAAGGTCCGGCTGTGCGACTCCGAGACGCCCCAGCCCTGCTGGAACGGCTCGCCGTACCAGCCCATCCCCATCACGGACGAGGCCACGCCCAAGCAGGCCCTGCAGATCCGCGAGCGCGCCGAGGACTTCCCCGGCATCACCGCCGAGCCGCAGGCCATGCGCCGCTACCCGAGCCCGGGCAAGGCCAACACCGCCCAGGTCCTCGGCTACCTCTCGCCGGTCACCGACGAGGAGATCAAGCAGGCCCAGAACACCAACTCGCCGTATCTGCGCTCCGACCAGGTCGGCCGCTCCGGTCTTGAACGCCAGTACGACAAGCAGCTGCGCGGCAAGGCCGGCGTCACGCGCTACGAGGTCGACAACCTCGGCCGCGTCATCGGCCAGGCCGAGGCCGACCCCACCCACCCGGGCGACAGCCTCGTCACCAGCATCGACTCCCGCGTCCAGCGGATCGCCGAGTACCAGCTGAACGAGGCCATGAAGGAAGCCCGCAAGCAGAACGACCGGAACACCGGCACCAACTACAAGGCCGACTCCGGTGCCGTCGTGGTGATGGAGGCCAAGACCGGCCGGGTCGTCGCCATGGCGTCCAACCCGAACTACGACCCCAACGCCTGGGTCGGCGGCATCTCCGCCAAGGACTACGCGCGGCTCACCGGCAAGAGCTCCAACTACCCGCTGCTCAACCGCGCGATCCAGGGCCAGTCGGCGCCCGGCTCCATCTTCAAGGTCGTCCCGACGGCCGCCGCGATCAACGCCGGCTACTCCTTCGACGGCCCCTACCAGTGCTCCAGCTCGTTCTCCCTCGGCGGCCAGGTCTTCAAGAACTTCGAGTCCAAGGGATACGGCCCGATCAGCCTCGGCCGCGCCCTGGAGGTCTCCTGCGACACCGTCTTCTACCGGCTCTCCCACGAGGAGTGGAAGCGCGACGGCGGCGCCAAGCCGAAGAAGAAGACCAACGACTGGTTCTACAAGACCGCCCACCAGTTCGGCCTCGGCAAGGAGACCGGCATCGACCTGCCCAACGAGGTCACCGGCCGCATCCCCGACCGCCAGTGGAAGCTGGACTACTGGAAGGCCAACAAGGACGTCTGGTGCCGCACCGGCAAGCGCAACGGCAGCTACGCCGAGAAGATCGCCTACGAGAACTGCCTCGAGGGCAACCGCCTGCGCGCCGGTGACTCCGTCAACTACTCCATCGGCCAGGGCGACACCCTCGTCACCCCGATCCAGATGGCCACCATCTACGGCGCCATCTCCAACGGCGGCACCCTCTACGACCCCTCCGTCGGCAAGGCCGTCATCAGCGCCGACGGCAAGACCGTCACGCCGATCAAGCCCAAGTCGCACGGCAAGCTGCCGATGACGAAGACGACACGCGACCGGATAGACGATGCCCTCGCGGGAGTCGCCACCCGCGGTACGGCCGCCTGGAGGTTCGGCGGCTGGCCGCAGGACAAGATCCCGATGCACGCCAAGACGGGTACGGCCGAGGTCTACGGCAAGCAGACGACCTCGTGGTTCGCCACCTACACCAAGGACTACGCGATCGTCATGACGATCGCGCAGGGTGGTACGGGCTCCGGCGCCTCGGGCCCCGCCGTCCGCAACATCTACAACGCGCTGTACGGCGTCTCCGAGGACGGCAAGATCGACAAGAAGAAGGCCCTGCTGCCCACCCCGCAGGAGGCCCTGCCGAAGGTCAAGACCGACGGCACCATCTTCTCCCCGAAGGTCTCCAAGGACCCGGCCAAGGACCAGCAGGCCAAGAAGAAGGACCCCAACGCCCCGGCCGACCCGCTCCAGCCGGCGACGGCCGCCCCGCCGACGCCGGAGAACCGTGACACCCGAAGGCGGCGGCGCCGGCGGGGCAGCCGGAGGTGGGCGGCATGACCGGCGGTGTGAACAGCTTCCAGGTCTCCGGCTACGGGCCCGAGCGCTCCGGCTGGACCCGGCTCCTCGCCCGTGACTCGGTCGTGCGGCGGCTCGACTGGCCGATCCTGCTGTCGGCGCTGGCCCTGTCGCTGCTCGGCACGCTCCTCGTCTACTCGGCGACCCGCAACCGCACCGAGCTCAACCAGGACGACCCGTACTACTTCCTCGTCCGGCACCTGCTGAACACCGGCATCGGCCTCGCCCTGATGGCCGGCACGATCTGGCTCGGCCACCGCGCCCTGCGCACGGCCGTGCCGATCCTGTACGGCCTCTCGGTCCTGCTGATCCTGCTGGTGCTCACCCCGCTCGGCTCCACGATCAACGGCGCCCACTCCTGGATCAAGCTCCCCGGCGGCTTCTCCCTGCAGCCCTCGGAGTTCGTGAAGGTCACGATCATCCTGGGCATGGCGATGCTGCTGGCGGCCCGGGTCGACGCGGGCGACAAGCAGTACCCCGATCACCGCACGGTCGTGCAGGCCCTGGGCCTGGCCACGGTGCCCATGCTGATCGTGATGCTCATGCCCGACCTCGGCTCGGTCATGGTCATGGTCATCATCGTGCTCGGTGTGCTGCTCGCCTCCGGGTCGTCCAACCGCTGGGTGTTCGGCCTGCTCGGCGCGGGCACCCTCGGGGCGGTCACCGTATGGCAGCTCGGGGTGCTCGACGACTACCAGATCGCCCGCTTCGCCGCCTTCGCCAACCCCGAGCTCGACCCGGCGGGCGTCGGCTACAACACCAACCAGGCCCGGATCGCCATCGGCTCCGGCGGACTGACCGGCTCCGGCCTCTTCCACGGCTCGCAGACCACCGGCCAGTTCGTGCCCGAGCAGCAGACGGACTTCGTCTTCACCGTGGCGGGCGAGGAGCTGGGCTTCCTCGGCGGCGGCCTGATCATCCTGCTGCTCGGCATCGTCCTGTGGCGGGCCTGCGCCATCGCCCGGGACACCAGCGACCTGTACGGCACCATCGTGGCCGCGGGCATCGTCGCCTGGTTCGGATTCCAGACGTTCGAGAACGTCGGCATGACGCTCGGCATCATGCCCGTCACCGGCCTGCCGCTGCCCTTCGTGTCGTACGGCGGTTCGTCGATGTTCGCCGTGTGGATAGCGGTCGGGTTGTTGCAGTCGATCCGGGTGCAGCGGCCGTTGTCGGCCTAGCAACCTGAACGGGGGAGCGGAATGTCCGGGGAGTATGTGGCCCAGTGCCGGGTGACCGAGGAACTGGTGAGCCATCTCCTCGCGCTGGCGGAGCTGGACCTGACCGACGACGACGCCATCGAGGCGCGGATGCGTGAGGCCGGCTGGCCCGACTGGTCGCAGGCGGTGCGGGGACCGGCGTACGAGGACACCCCCGATGTCCCCGACGCCACCCACGTCACCCCGCAGGGCCACTTCGTCACCTGCGACGGCGACGGCTCCCTCTACCTGCCGTTCGCCTACCTCTACTCGGTCGACGGCGGTCTGCTCGACGAGGACTGCTGGGGCGCCCTGCCCGGCTGGACCAGCGAGGAGGGCGCCTGGCGGCCGGAGTTCGACGCCCACTTCGGCACCGTCGTGCAGCGCTTCACCGAGCGGCTGGGCCTGCCGAACCATGACATCCGGCAGCCCAGGTACGAGACCCGGTACGTCAGCTGGCGCCTGGAGCACAACGTGCTGATCGTCGGACAGGGCCCGGAGCCGCTGTCGTACCACCAGTTCGAGGACGCCCATGTGTACCTCGTCTCCCGGACGGCGAAGGACGCGCCGTTCCCGGACGGCGAGGAGATGCGGGCCCTGCTGACGACCTGAACGTCACGACCCTCTCGGGGGCGCTCACCACTGCTGTCCCGGCCGGTCAGCCACTAGATTTGTTTCATGGCGGAGACGAAACGCGAGATCGAGCGCAAGTACGAATCCGACGAGAGCGGGCTTCCCGACCTGACCGGCGTCGCCGGGGTCGCGGCCGTTGTCGACAAGGGTGTCGCCCACCTCGACGCCACCTACTACGACACCGTGGACGAACGCCTCGCCGCGTCGTCCGTCACCCTGCGCCGCCGCACCGGCGGTTCCGACGCGGGCTGGCACCTGAAGTTCCCGGTCGCCCCGGGCGTCCGCGACGAGCTGCACGCCCCGCTCTCCGACACCCTCCCCGACGACCTCGCCGGGCTCGTCCGCTCCCGCGTCCGCGGCGGCGAACTGCTGCCCGTGGTCCGGCTGCGCTCCGACCGTGACGTACGCCACCTCGTCGACGCCGACGGCGGACTGCTCGCCGAGGTCGCCGTCGACGCCGTACACGCCGAGCGGCTCACCCCCGGCGGCGCCGAGACCCAGTGGACCGAGATCGAGGTGGAACTCGCCGACGGTGGCGACCCGGCCGTGCTCGACAAGGTGGAGAAACGACTGCGCAAGGCGGGCGTACGGCCGTCGGCGTCGGCATCGAAGCTGGCCCGTGCCCTCGCGGAGACGGCGCCGGCCACGAAGCGCCCGGCCGCCTCCGCCGGGGACCCGGTGACCGCCGGGGACCACGTGCTCGCCTACGTACGCACCCAGCGCGACGCCATCGTCGAACTCGACCCGGCCGTCCGCCGGGACGCCGAGGACTCCGTGCACAGCATGCGCGTGGCCACCCGGCGGCTGCGCAGCACCCTCAAGTCGTACGGCGCGGTCCTCGACCGGACCGCCACCGACCCGGTCGGCGACGAGCTGAAGTGGCTGGCCGGTGAGCTGGGCCGGGACCGGGACCGCGAGGTGCTGACCGAACGGCTGACGGCGGCCCTCGACGAGGTGCCCGCCGACCTGGTCCGCGGCCCGGTGTCCGAGCGGCTGCACACCTGGTCGAGCGCCGAGCACGGCGGCGCCCGCGGCCGGCTCCTCGGCGTCCTGGACTCCCACCGCTATCTCGCCCTGCTCGACACCCTCGACGCGCTGATCGCCGACCCGCCGCTCCTCGAGGCGGCCGGCAAGAAGCCCCGCAAGGTGATCGCCAAGGCCGTGAAGAAGGACTTCCGCAAGGTCACCGGGCTGGTCCAGCAAGCACGGGAACTGGAGCCCGGCACCGACCGGGACGTCGCGATCCACGAGGCCCGCAAGAAGACCAAGCGCACCCGCTACGCGGCGGAGGCGGGCAAACCGGCCCTCGGCAAGCCGGCCAAGAACCTGGTCAAGTCCATGAAGGCGCTGCAGAACCTGCTCGGCGAGCACCAGGACAGCGTCATGGCCCGGCAGACCCTGCGCGAGCTGTCGGCGGTCGCCCACGCGGCGGGGGAGAACGCCTTCACCTACGGCCTTCTCCACGAGCGCGAAGAGCAGCGGGCCCTGCGCGTGGAGGCCGAACTGCCCGGGTTCTGGGACGGGATCAAGGACGGGGCGGCGAGCCTCTGAGCCTCGGGCGTACGGAGACGCCCCGCGGTCACGTTAGGCTGGATGGTCACCCCTGTCAGTACAGTCCAGCTCACGAAGGTGCGCGACATGCCTGCCGAAGTCGCTGCGTCGGTCTTCCCGCAGCTCGAAGCTCTGCTCCCGCACGTGCAGAAGCCGATCCAGTACGTCGGCGGGGAGCTCAACTCCACGGTCAAGGAGTGGGACTCCTGTGACGTCCGCTGGGCGCTCATGTACCCGGACGCCTACGAGGTCGGTCTGCCCAACCAGGGCGTCATGATCCTCTACGAGGTCCTGAACGAACAGCAGGGCGTCCTCGCCGAGCGCACCTACAGCGTGTGGCCGGACCTGGAGGAGCTGATGCGGGAGCACGACGTCCCGCAGTTCACGGTGGACAGCCACCGGCCCGTCAAGGCCTTCGACGTGTTCGGCCTCTCCTTCTCCACGGAGCTCGGCTACACGAACATGCTGGCGGCCCTGGACCTGTCCGGCATCCCGCTGGAGTCCAAGGACCGCGGCCTGGAC
The DNA here is from genome assembly GCF_055594445.1 of Streptomyces sp. NPDC040589. NCBI lineage: Bacteria > Bacillati > Actinomycetota > Actinomycetes > Kitasatosporales > Streptomycetaceae > Streptomyces > Streptomyces sp. NPDC040589. The sequence continues at coordinate 529,298 of NZ_JBVIWP010000003.1, forward strand.
GACCCGATCGTCATGGCTGGCGGGCACGCCGCGTTCAACCCCGAGCCGATCGCGGACTTCATCGACTGCGCGGTCATCGGCGACGGTGAGCAGGCCGTCCTCGAGGTCACCGCGATCATCCGCGCCTGGAAGGCGGAAGGCCGCCCCGGCGGCCGCGAGGAACTCCTCTTCCGCCTGGCCCGGACGGGCGGGGTGTACGTCCCCGGCTTCTACGACGTCGAGTACCTGCCGGACGGCCGGATCGCCCGTGTCGTACCGAAGCGCAGTGGTGTCCCGTGGCGGGTCTCCAAGCACACCGTCATGGACCTGGACGAGTGGCCGTACCCCAAGCAGCCCCTGGTCCCGCTGGCCGAGACGGTCCACGAGCGCATGTCGGTGGAGATCTTCCGCGGCTGCACCCGCGGCTGCCGTTTCTGCCAGGCCGGCATGATCACCCGCCCGGTCCGCGAACGCTCCATCACGGGCATCGGCGACATGGTCGACAAGGGCCTGAAGGCGACGGGCTTCGAGGAGGTGGGCCTGCTGTCCCTCTCCTCGGCGGACCACACGGAGATCGCCGACGTCGCCAAGGGCCTGGCGGACCGCTACGAGGAGGACAAGATCGGCCTGTCCCTCCCCTCCACCCGCGTGGACGCCTTCAACATCGACCTGGCGAACGAACTGACCCGCAACGGCCGCCGCTCCGGCCTCACCTTCGCCCCCGAGGGCGGCTCGGAACGCATCCGCAAGGTCATCAACAAGATGGTCTCCGAGGACGACCTCATCCGCACGGTCTCCACCGCGTACGGCAACGGCTGGCGCCAGGTGAAGCTGTACTTCATGTGCGGCCTGCCCACGGAGACCGACGACGACGTCCTCCAGATCGCCGACATGGCGACCAAGGTCATCGCCAAGGGCCGCGAGGTCTCCCGCTCCAACGACATCCGCTGCACGGTCTCGATCGGCGGCTTCGTCCCCAAGCCCCACACCCCCTTCCAGTGGGCCCCGCAGCTCTCCGCCGAGGAGACGGACGCCCGGCTGCAGAAGCTGCGGGACAAGATCCGCGGCGACAAGAAGTACGGCCGCTCCATCGGCTTCCGCTACCACGACGGCAAGCCCGGCATCGTCGAAGGCCTCCTCTCCCGCGGCGACCGCCGCATCGGCGCGGTCATCCGCGCGGTCTACGACGACGGCGGCCGCTTCGACGGCTGGCGCGAGCACTTCTCGTACGACCGCTGGATGGCGTGCGCCGAGAAGACGCTGCCGGAGTTCGGCGTCGACGTCGACTGGTACACCACCCGCGAGCGCACCTACGAGGAGGTCCTCCCCTGGGACCACCTCGACTCCGGCCTGGACAAGGACTGGCTCTGGGAGGACTGGCAGGACTCCCTCGACGAGACGGAGGTCGAGGACTGCCGGTGGACTCCTTGCTTCGACTGTGGGGTGTGTCCGCAGATGGACACGGAGATCCAGATCGGCCCGACGGGGAAGAAGCTCCTGCCTCTGTCGGTCAAGAACGCCGGTCCGGCGCCTGCTTCGAGCGGGCACGCGCACTGAGTGTGTCGTCGGCGGCTGCCTCCGCGAGGAGAAGGTAGCCGGCGGCGGTCCAGGTGTAGGCGCGGTCCCGTAGGCCCGTGCCGGTGAGGGCGTCGAAGTTCTCGGCGAAGCCGTGGGTTTCGCACAGGGCGCGGAAGCGGGTGCTGATGTCGGCTGCCAGCCGGTGGTGGCCGGCGCGGCGCAGGCCGTCTTCGATGAGGACCGTGGCGGGGGCCCAGATCGGGCCGCGCCAGTAGCCGTCGGAGAGGTAGTGCGGTGAGGTCGGCAGCTCCGTGGCCAGGCCGTGGGGGGTCAGGTGGGTCGCGATGCGGTCGGCCAGCTGTGCGCTGATCTCGGGCGGGAGGTGCTCGCCCAGCACGATGGGCATCAGGTCGAGGAGGCTGGAGCTGGTCCAGGTGTTCCCGCTGTGGACGCCTCGGGTCGTGAATCGGTCGCCGGTCCAGAGTTCGTCCAGGAGGGCCGCCTGGGTCGTCTCGGCGGTTCGTGTCCACCGCGTGGCGTCGTCGGGTCTGTCCAGGTGTGCTGCCAGGGCGGCTAGTTCGTGCAGCTGGAGGATGAGGAAGGCGGCCAGGTCCGCGGTGACGACCACGCGTTCGGGGTCGAACGTGGTGGCGTTGTCCCAGCCGCTGTCGTTGCCGTGGTGGTAGTGGGGGAGTGCCGCGCCGGGGGTGCGCCGGGCGGTGAGCCAGAAGGTCGTCCAGCGTTCCAGCCGGTCGTAGGTGCCTGCCAGTTCCGTGCGGTCGGGGGGTGTGGGCAGGCGGCGTCGCAGGTGGCCGAGGGCCCAGCCGTGGATGGGCGGTTTGACGAAGTTGTGCAGGACCTCGGAGTGGGTGACCGAGTCGGGGAGCGCCCCGGTCTCGTCCTGGTGGTCGAAGGGCAGCTGGTACTGGTCCCAGGCCAGTTCGGGGCGGCCGGGGGCCAGGGCCAGCGCGTTGAAGCAGTGGTCCCAGCTCCAGACCTTGTCCATCCAGTGCTTGGACATCAGGACGGCGGGCCGGGGGACCAGCCCTGCCGGGCGTACGGTCGCGGACCACAGGACGTAGGCGGCGAGTTCGGCGGCCGGGGTGGCCGGAGAGCGCCAAGGGGCCACCGCGTCGACGAAGTCCGCGAAGGCGTTCCGCGCCGCCTCGACGATCTTGCCGAAGAGTGACGTCGATACGTACGGCGGGCGGGCCGTGTCGAGTTCCTCGACCGCGATCTCCCAGGAGTCGTCCGGGCCGGCGGTGACGGTGAGGCCGCGGTCGGAGGTGCCCAGGGTCTGGTCGCCGTGGGTGTGGGTCACCGTGCCGGACAGGACGGTGACGCGGTAGCGGCGGCCGGTCTCGTACGAGGTGAAGACGTAGGCGTCGGTGGCCGCGTCGCGGAAGAAGTACGTGCCGCTGAAGGGGGTCAGGGTGCGGGCTGACGCGGAGACGCGCAGCGGCAGTTCAGTGCCGCGCAGGCGTACGGTGTCCGGCGACTCGTAGGCGAGGTCGACGCGGCCGGGCCCGCTGACGCTGATCCAGCTGAGCAGGCCCGGGGTGGCCTCCACCCGGGTCTCGGTCCGCTCGCCCGTCGCCCGGTCGAGCGGCGTCAGGGTCAGGACGGCGTGCATGCCGTTCTGGTGCGAGACGAGGTGGAGGTCCTCGGCGTACGTCTTCTCCGCCACCACGGGGGAGATGTCGAACCAGGACCCGTACGTGCTGAACGGGATGTCCTGGACGGAGAAGGCCGGGCCGGAGCGGTCGGCGGTCATGAAGGGGCACTCGTTTCTCGAGCAGGGATCGTCGGGAGGTCCTGGGTCAGTCCTTGACCGCGCCGGCCGTCACGCCGGCGGCGACATAGCGCTGGGCCAGGACGAGGATGACCGCGGCCGGCAGCGAGGCCACGACGGCGGTGGCCATGATGGCGTTCCACTCCTGGTTGTTGTTGCCGATGTAGTGGTAGATGCCGAGGGTGATCGGCTCCCGCGCGCCGCCGTTGACGAGGGTGCTCGCGAAGACGAAGTCGGACCAGGACCACAGGAACGCGAACAGCGACACGGTGACGACGGCGTTGCGGCTCATGGGCAGGACGATCGACCGGAAGGTGCGCCATGGTCCTGCTCCGTCCGTCCGGGCCGCCTGGAGGAGTTCGTCGGGGATGCCGGACATGAACGCGGTGAAGATGAGGACCGCGAAGGGGACGGCCAGGGTGGAGTCGGCGACGATCAGGCCGGGGACGGACTGGAGCAGGCCGAGCTGCAGGTAGATGGCGTAGAAGCCCATCGCCATGATGATGCCGGGGATCATCTGGGCGGCGAGCAGGACGAAGGTGAGGATGCCGCCGCCGCGTGGGCGCAGTTTCGCCAGCGCGTAGCCGGCGGGGGCGGACAGGGCCACGGTCAGGGCGACGGTGCCCAGGCCGATGACGAGGCTCGTGGCGAGATAGGGCAACTGCTCGTCGAGGACGGTGCGGTAGCCGGCCAGGGTGCCGTGGTCGGGGAACAGGTCCGGCGGGCTCTTGCGCAGGTCCTGGGGGCGGGTGAGGGACACGTTCAGCATCCAGTAGACCGGGAAGAGCATGATCCCGGTCAGCAGGACACCGAGGGTCGTCTTTCCCGCTCTGTTCACGCCCGTGCGCTTGCCGTTCCGGCTCATGAGAGCGCCTGCTTTCTCTGCACCCGGACGTAGACCAGGCCGAACACCAGGGCGGCCACCACCAGCAGGTTGCCGACGGCCGCGCCCGGGCCGAAGGCGGGCAGCAGATTGCCGAAGCCGAGTTGGTAGGACCAGGTGGCGAGGGTCGTGGAGGCTCCGGCCGGGCCGCCTTTGGTCATGATCCAGATGATGTCGAAGACCTTGAGCGTGTAGACCAGCCCGAGCAGCAGGGTGATCGCGGACACCGGCCGCAGCAGTGGGAAGGTGATGCTCCAGAACCGCCGCCAGGCACCCGCCCCGTCGAGGGCGGCGGCCTCGTACAGGCCGGCCGGGATGGACTGCAGGCCGCTGTGGAGCACGACCAGGTTGAACGGGATGCCGATCCAGATGTTGGCGATGATCACGGAGGCGAGCGACCAGGACGGTGAGGTCAGCCAGTTCACCGGGTCGATGCCGACGGCGCTCAGCAGGGCGTTGACCAGCCCGGAGTCGCTGTTGAGCAGCCACGACCAGGTGGAGGCGGACACGATCAGCGGCAGCAGCCAGGGCACCAGGAACAGGGCCCGCAGGGTGGCGGAGAGCCGGAAGTGCTGGTGGAAGAAGACCGCGAGCGCCAGGCCGATGACGTACTGGAAGACCAGGCACACGGCGGTGAACACCACGGTGTGGAGCAGGGCGGGTGCGAAGGCCGGGTCGTCGAAGACGGTCCGGTAGTTGTGCAGGCCGGTGAAGGGCGCGTCACCCTGGACGAAGGAGCGGACGGTGTAGTCGCGCAGGCTCAGGTCGAGGTTGCGGTAGAGCGGATAGGCGTAGAAGAGGACGAGGTACAGCGTCACCGGGGTGAGGAAGGCCCAGGCGGCCCACTGCCTCGTGTGGATCGTCGAAAGGCCCCGGTTCACGGTCACTTGGCCGCGGACTGGGCGGTGGTGAGCGCGTCCTTCGGCGACTTGGAGCCGCTGAGCGCGGACTGCACGGCCTTCCACAACTGCTCGGAGATCTTGGGGTACTTGGTGCCGAGGTCGTCACTGGTGCGGCCCTTGGCCGACTTGACCGCGTCCACCCATGGCTTGAGGTCGGGGTCGGCCGCCACCTGCTTGTCCTGGACCTCGCTGGTGGGTGCGACGTAGGAGAGGGTGGTGTCGGTGTCGTACAGGTTCTTGGTGCTGGTGAGGCACGTCGTGAGCTTGCGCGTCGTGGCATAGCGGCCGGTGTCGCTCTGCACCGGGACGGTGACGAACTCGCCGCCCGTCGGGGCCGCGGCGCTGCCTCCCTTCGACGCGGGGATGGGCAGGACGCCGAAGTCGAAGCCGGCCTTCTTGGCGGCGGCGAGCTGCCAGGTGCCGTTCTCCGCGAAGGCGTAGTCGCCGGTCGCGAACTCCTGCCAGCTGGTGGTCTGGGTGTTGTTGAGCACCGAGTTGGGGGCGTAGCCCTTGTCCAGCCAGTCCTTCCACAGGGAGAGCGCGGAGACGGCCGCGGGGGAGTCGACGTCGGTCAGCTCGGCGCCGGAGCCCCAGAACCACGGCAGGAACTGGAAGCTGCCCTCCTCGGTGCCGATCGCGGAGAAGGTGATGCCCTTCTTCCCGGCCTGCTCGACCTTGGCCAGCGCGGCCGTCAGCGACGCCCAGTCCTTGACGGTGGCTATGTCCACCCCGGCTTCCTTCAGGACCTTCTTGTTGTAGTAGAGGGCGAGGGTGTTGGCGCCGATCGGGGTGCCGTAGGTTTTGCCGCCCGACTGGCCGGCGGCGAGCAGGTTGGGGTCCACGCCCGAGGTGTCGAGCTCGCTGTCGTCGGTGGTGGTGAGCACGCCCGCCTCGGCCAGCGTCGACACCACCGGGTTGTCGACGACGAGGACGTCCGGGGAGTTGCCCTGCTGGGCGGCGAGCAGCGTCTTGCCGGCCAGGTCGCTGGTGTCGAAGCCGGTCCGCTTGATCTTCACTCCGGCCTCGCTGCCGCAGGCGTCCAGCAGCTTCACCCACGCGGAGCCCTTGGCGAACTGCGGGTACGGGTCCCAGATGGTGTAGGTGCCGTCGTCCGCCGCCTTGGTCCCGGTGCCTGCCGAGCCGGATCCGCAGGCGGTGGCACTGGTGGCGACGGCCAGGGCGGTCAGGGCCGCTGCGGTCAGTCGGCGCCGTCTGGAGAAGCTGTTCATCGCGGGGTCCTTTGTTTTGGGCATGCGGGTGCCGAGGCGAGGGCTGCCGAAGGTGGGCACGCCGAACGGCACCGCCGTCAGGGCGTGTGACGGGAGGAGAGGAGGTGGGTGTTGATCAGGGAGTGTCCGCGCCGGGCGCGGCTCCCGCGGGCCCGGTGCTGGCCCGCAGGGAGATGGGCGGGGTGAGGAGGTGGTTCCGGGGCGGGGCGCCGGGGTGGTCGAGCCGCTCCACCAGCAGGTCGACGGCGAGCCGGCCCAGGTCGGCCGCGGGTACGTCCGCCGCCGTGAGCTGCGGGGTCACCGTCTCCGCCCAGCGGGCGGCCACGACCCCGGTGACGGAGAAGTCGCGCGGGACATGGCGGCCGGCCTGGGCCAGCCCCCGGTACAGGCCGCCCAGCGCGGCCTCGTTCAGGGTGACCAGGCCGGTGGTGTCAGGGTCGTCGTGCAGGATCCGTTCCACACACGCCTGGCCCGAGGCGGCGTCGTCACCGCAGCAGTAGGTGCGGACGGTCAGCCCGCGCTCGGCCGCGGCCTTGGTGAAACCGTCGAGGCCGCGGTGCGCGGACTCGTAGCCGGCCCGCAGCAGTTGCTCAGGACGGTTGACGAAGGCGATCCGGCGGTGGCCGAGATCCGCCAGGTGATGGACGCACGCCTCCACGAGCGCGATGTGGTCCAGGCCCACCCACCAACTGCCCTCGGGGTGAGCGGTACGGCCGATGGCGACGGAGGGGAACTCCAGGGCGGCCAGATGGTCGGCCCGGTCGTCCTCCAGCCTGATCTCCATCAGGATCGCGCCGTCGACCCGCCGCTCACCCAGCAGGCGCTGGAAGGAACGGTCGCTGTCCACGTCGCTGGGGGACAGCAGCACGTCGTAGTCGTAGACCGCGGCGGCCTCCACCACGCTGCCGATGAAGTCCAGCTGCATCCCCGTGTAGTGGTTTCCGGCCGGCGGGAAGACCAGGCCGAGGGTGCTGGTCCGCCCGTTGGCCAGGGCGCGGGCGCTGGCGCTGGGCTGGTAACCCAGTTCGTCTACGACCTGCTGGATCTTCCGGCGGGTGTCGTCCGACACCGGGCGCTTGCCGCTCAGCGCGTAGGACACGGTGCTCCGCGAGACACCGGCCCGGCGGGCGATCTCACCGATGTTCACGGCCACTCCTTGCTCGAAGGTGCTCGAACCGGTTCGACGCTGACCGGGTCGTCGTCGAACCGGTTCGCATGGAGGGAACGTAGGAACTGGCCGGACGCCTGTCAACACCCGGACCGAACTTCGCAGGCCGGGCGCTGCGGCCGACAAGATCCTGGTGTCGAAGGGATTGCTGGCCCGAGGCACCGGTGCTAGCTTCCCGAACCGGTTCGACGTGGCGATCCCGTTTCCCGGGCTTGCCCTTCCCCTCCCCGAGCCCGCCACCGTCACCCACCTCGCGTCTCCGTGTGCCGCCCGAATCGAACCGGTTCGATGATCCCCCGACGATTGAGGACGCCATCCATGCCATCCGCTGACAGATCCACGCGGCGCCGGGCCCCGGCCGCCGTGGCGCTGACCCTCGGTGCGGGCCTGCTGGCCGCACCGGTCGCCCCCGCGCACGCGGCGGAGCCACCCCGGCCCGCCGCCCGCTACACCTTCGACCAGGACGACGTGGCCTCCGGGAAGATCGCCGACAGTTCCGGCAACGGCCTGACGGCAGACCTGGTGAACGCCTCCACCGCCCGGTCCGTCGAGGGCACGGCCGGGGGCAAGGCCCTCGCCCTGCCCGGCGGTGCGGCCGACTCCAGCGGCGCGTACGTCCGCCTGCCCCGCGAAGTGGTCGGTGAAGCGGCCGACCTGACGGTCTCCGCGCGCGTGAAGTGGAGCGGCGGCACGTCGCCCTGGCAGCGGATCTTCGACCTGGGAACCGACACCACCAAGTACCTCTTCAGCACCCCGTACAACGGCAGCGGGCTGCTCCAGACCTCCGTCACCACCGGCGGCGGGGGCGCGGAGGCACAGGTCCGCGGCTACGCGCCGCTCCCCGCGGACGAGTGGCGGACGGTGACCGTCACCCTCGACACCTCCGCGGGCCGGCTCACCACCTACCTCGACGGCGTGGCGGTCTCCTCCGCCGAGACGGGCATCAAGGCCAAGGATCTGCTGGAGAGTTCGGCCACCGCCGCCGGTTACATCGGCAAGTCCCTCTACCCGGACCCGCTGCTCAAGGGCGCGATCGACGACTTCACCGTGTGGCACGCGGCGCTGAGCGCCGAGCAGGTGGCCGGTACGGTCGGTGCCGTGCCGACCGTCCAGGAGCTCTCGAAGACGTCCTTCGAGGTCCGTACCACCACCGGGACCGCCCCGGCCCTCCCGGCCGCCGCCCGCGCCTCCTTCTCCGACGGCTACGACCGGGACATACCGGTCACCTGGGACGCCGTACCGTCCGAGAAGTACGCGAAGCCCGGGACGTTCACCGTCGCCGGGACCGCGGCCGGACGCGCGGTGCGGGCCACCGTCACCGTGGTCCGCGAGGGGCAGCTCACCGTCGACCTCGGCTCGGACACCGGCGCGTTCCACGGCGGCGCGTCCGGCACCCTCTACGGCGTGTACGGACCGGACGTGCCCACCAACAACCTCATGGAGGGCATGGGCCTGCGCACGGTCTCCACCAAGGCCCAGGACGGTCCGCAGCACCCCGGTGCCGACGCGCTGGAGGTGGTCAAGCCGCTGGCCGACTCCACCGACGGCGATGTGTACATCTACATGACCGACATCCACCGCGGCTTCCCGTACCAGTGGCCGGGCGACACGCCCGAGGAGAAGCTGAAGCTCTACCGGGAGAAGGTCGCCAAACAGGTCGACCAGGTCCTCAAGCTGCCGAAGCAGTACCAGGACAACATCGTCTTCGTGCCGTTCAACGAGCCCGAGGGCAACATGTTCGGCACCGGCGAGTGGAGCTACGACAAGGTCAGCTGGCTCGACGACCCCGACGACTTCCTCGCCGCCTGGGACGACTTCTACCGGCTCATCAAGGGCAAGATGCCCGAGGCCCGTATCGCCGGCCCCAACACCAGCGTCCTGTACGACCAGGTGAAGGGCTTCCTCACCCACACCCTGGCCGCCGGCACCCTCCCGGACGTCATCACCTGGCACGAGCTGAGCCACCCGGAGGCGGTGCGGGCGAGCGTCGCCAAGTACCAGGCGTGGGAGAAGGACCTGTTCAAGGGCACCGACAAGGCGGGCACCGAACTGCCCGTCAACATCAACGAGTACGCCTTCAACTACCACACCTCGGTGCCCGGCCAGATGATCCAGTGGGTGTCCGCGATCGAGGAGTCCAAGGTCGACGCCGACATCGCGTACTGGAACATCGACGGCAACCTCTCCGACTCCGCGGTGCAGTCGAACCGCGGCAACGGCCAGTGGTGGCTGCTGAACTCGTACGCCTCGATGAGCGGCCACACCGTGAAGGTGACTCCGCCCTTCCCGGGCGAGAACTACACGATGCAGGGCGTCGCCACGCTCGACGAGCGGCGGAAGCAGGCCCGGCTGCTCTTCGGCGGCTCCTCCGGCAAGGGCCACATCACCTTCGACAAGGTCCCGAAGAAGCTCTTCGGTGACCGCGTGCACGCCTGGGTGAAGGAGGTCGAGTGGAGCGGGCAGGTCGGCGACAACTCCGGCCCGAAGCTGCTCACCGAGCGCAACCTGAAGGTCGGTGACGACGGCACGGTCGTCGTCGACTTCGGCGACGGCGGGCTGCCGGCGCTGAAGGAGTCCTCGGCCTACGAGATCGTCCTCAGCCCGGCCGGGAAGGCGAAGAGCACCCAGTCCCCGCCGGTGCGCTGGCAGGGTTCGTACGAGGCGGAGGACGCCGCCCACACCGGGTCCGGCTGGTCGAAGAACGGCCCGGAGGGCTCGCCCCGCGACGTGTCGAAGTTCTACACCTCCGGCGGCTACGACGTGGGCGGTCTGCGCACCGGCTCGGACGTCACCCTGGACTTCACCGTGGACGTGCCCGAGGACGGCGTCTACGACCTGAGCGTCTTCGCCAACTCCCTCAACACCTTCGACAAGGTGAAGGAGCAGGGCCCGACCAATGTCTTCCTGCGCGTGGACGGCAAGGCGGAGAGCGAGCGGGAGCTGCACCTGCCGCTCGGCTACAAGTGGGTGGTCTGGGACCACACCGACACCGAGGTGAAGCTCACCAAGGGCAGGCACACCCTGACGCTCGCCGCGAAGAGTCTCGACGGCGAGCGCGCCACCCGGGGTGACGCCATCGTCGACCGCCTCACCCTGTCCCTGCCGGACGCCTCGGCCCGCACCCAGGTGTACGAGGGCGAGCTGGCCTGGCCGGCCGGCGGGGCACGGCCCGTCTACGACCTGCCGAACCAGTCGGGTTCGGGCGCGCTCCGGCTGGCGAAGGACCAGACGGCCACGTTCTGGGTCTACTCACCCGCCGACCGCGAGGCCACCCTCAGGGCCGACACCCTCGGCGGCACCGGCGCCCGGCTCTCCGTCAACGGGCACGACGTCCTGCGCCTGGCCGGGAAACGGAGCAGCGTGGCCGTGTCTCTCTCGGGCGGCGTCAACAAGGTGACCGTGACCGGCGGCCGGGCCACCACCCTCCTCGACCGTCTGACGGTCACACCGACCGAGGGCAAGCTGCCCACGCGTACCTACGAGGCCGGCGACGCCAGGCTCGCGGGCTCGGCCACGCTCACCCCGCTCTCCCTGGCCACCGACGGCACGGCGATCACGGGCATCGGCGGCGACCCCGGCAACGGCAACACCGCGACGTTCACCGTCACGGCCGACCGGGCCGGCCTGTACGCGCTGCGCGTCCGCTACTCCAACCCGGAGCAGTCCGAGGCCACCCACTACAACCCGGACCCGCTCGCCCGCCACGCCGACATCAGCGTCAACGGCGGCGCGCCGCGGCGCGTCGGCTTCCCGCACAGCTTCCACCGGAACAACTTCTGGGAGCTGACCGTCCCGGTCCAGCTCAGGAAGGGGAAGAACACGGTCGGTTTCCGCTCCGAGGAGCTGCCGAACCACGACGGCACCACCTACGCCTCGGACACCTTCCCCGGGGTGCTGCTCCGCTCCCGCTACGCGCCGCTGATCGACCGGATCACCGTCGTGCCGTACGCGCGAGAAGACTGAGCGGACCGAGGGGTGAGGTCGTTCCTCCGGGGGACCCGCTGAGCAGGCGGGGTCGGTGACGCTCCCCCGGGGGACCGGCCCGGCCAAGGTTCCCCCAGTTCAGCCATGTGCTGGGGGAGCCGTCAGGCGAGGCGCCCCTGTTCGCAGACCCGCCGGGCGACCTCGCGGAGCTTGATGTTCTTCTCCTGGGAGAAGCGGCGCAGCACGTCGAAGGCCTCCTTCTCGGTGAGGTGGTGGCTGCCCATGAGGATGCCCATGGCCTCGCCGATGACGTGGCGGGTGGCGACGGCCTGCTCCAGCTGGGCGTGGCTGCGGGCGCTGGAGAAGGCGACGGCGGCGTGCGAGGCCAGCAGCCAGCCCGCCGTCTCGCTGTCCTCCGTGAAGGATCCCGGGCGGCCGGAGTAGAGGTTGAGGGCGCCGAGATCCTCGTCCTCGGTGTACAGCAGGAAGCCCATCATGCTGCCCACGCCCAGGTCACGGGCCTGCTCGGCGTACGCGGGCCAGCGCGGCTGCGGGTCGGTGAAGTCGGTGATGCGGTAGATCCGCTCCGCTGTGTCGCTGCGGGCCGCGTCGAAGCAGGGGCCCTCCGCCAGGCGCTCCTGCAACTGGTCGCTCTTGACGACCAGATCGGAAGTGGGAGCCAGCGTCTCCACCCGTTTGCCGTGCAGGAGCAGGATGCCGGCCGCGTCGCATCCCGCCACGAGCTTCGTGGCCGAGTCGGTGATGTGCTCGAGGGTGGCATCGACCGAGTGCTGAGCGAGCAGGTCCCGCGCCATGAAGGCCATCTCCTGCGCGAACACGCGCCATTCCACGGTGCTTCTCCCTCGTTCGTCGCCTCGGCGTGCTCTCTGCCCACGGTGCCACGTTTCCCCAGGTAGGGCCGCTCCATTGCGTTATCTATCGAGTTTCGATAGATTTCCATCGTGGATCGATTGGATGCGTGGTGATGGGGGAGCTGGCCGCCGATCTGGAGGGCCTGAACCCGGATCACGCGTACCTCCGCACCCCGATCCTCGTGATCACGATCCTCGGTATCGTGACGGACCAGGTCGTTGTGGTCTGTGTGTGGCGGCTGGGGACGATGGTGCGCCGCGGGGCGGTGTTCTCCACCGCCGCCTTCCGGTACGTGCACATCGTGATCGGCGCGTCCGTGGCGGCCGCCCTGCTGGTCTTCGCCCTCGCGGTCGTCCTCGCGCCCGGCGAGGCCGTCGCTCCCGGGGCGGTCCTGCTGCTGTGCGGGGTCGTCGTGGCCGTGCCGGGCGTCGCGCTGGTCGTGCTCGTGCCGCGCATGCTGCTCGCGCAGGCCGTCGCACGCGACATCGAGGCGGCCCGGATGCGGGCCGAGTTGGAAGAGGTCATCTGATGGCGATCGCCGTCGACATCGACGTGATGCTGGCCAAACGGAAGATGTCCGTGGGCGAGCTCGCGGAACGCGTCGGCATCACCCCCGCCAACCTGGCGGTCCTCAAGAACGGCCGCGCCAAGGCGGTCCGCTTCTCGACCCTCGCCGCGCTCTGCGAAGTACTCGAATGCCAGCCGGGGGACCTGCTCCGCTGGGAGTCCAACGGTGTGGACGGGTGAGGTCGCCGCTCTCCAGAATGCGGTGATGGACAACATCAGCATCCGGCCCGTCCGGCCGGGCGAACTGGCCGCTGTCGCCGGGCTCCGATGGGAGTGGCTCGTCGAGAACGGCGACGAGGCCCCCGGCGAACGCGAGGAGTTCGTACGGGACTTCGCCGCCTGGGCCCGGGAGAACGCCGGTTCGCACCGGTGCATGGTGGTCGTGCGTGACGACGCCGTGGTCATCGGCATGGCGTGGCTGGCCGTGGTGCAGCGGGTGCCCACACCCCGAGCGATGCGGCGCGCCTCCGGCGATCTGCAGTGCGTGTACGTCGTACCCGGGGCGCGGGACGGCGGGCTCGGCGGGCGGCTCATCCAGGCGGTTCTGGACCGGGCCCGGGAACTCGGGCTGGAGCGGGTGACCGTGCACTCGTCTCCGCGGGCGATCCCCGCGTACGCCCGGAGTGGTTTCCAGGAGTCGCCCCGGCTGCTGCAGGCTCGGGTCGCGGGTGGGTGACTCGTATGATCATGGCGCCAGGTGGAGGATCCGCGGGAGAACGGGGCGGGACTGTGCGGTGCTGGATCCGGACAGGGCGCTGAGGCGTCTTCGACGGTATGGATGTGGAGAAGCCGGCCCGCGAGGGGTCCGTGGCGCGGGTCGACCTGCGCAAGAGGGTGCCCGAACCGACTGCGCCGCCTGTACGTGAGGGCGCCGCGCCCGAGGGGTGTCTCGCCGTCGCGATCCGCATTCCCGTGCGGATCGTAGTGCTCGTGCTGGTCGTCCCCGTGCGGATGGTGTGGGACGCGCTCGTCGTAACCGGGCGGTTCCTGAACGACGCGCTGTTCCGGCCGGTGGGGCGGGCGCTGCTGTGGCTCGGGCGGGCCGTTTTCGTCTGGCCGTTCGTGGGGCTGTGGCGGTACGTCGTCGTGCCGGTGGGCAAGGCCCTCGGGTGGCTCGGGTACGTGCTCGCGGTCGTGCCGCTGGGGTGGCTGTACCGGTTCGTGCTGACGCCCGTGGGGCACGCGATCGCCTGGGTCGCAAGGGGAGTCGGTGCCGCGCTCGGCTGGGTGTACGCGTACCTGCTCGCGCCGGTCGGGCGTGCCGTGATGTGGGTGCTCAAGGGGCTCGGCGCCGTGCTCGCCGCGACCGGGATCGGGGTGTACACGGCCCTGGCATGGCTCGCGCGGTACCTCGTCGTCGTACCCGCCCTGTGGCTGTACACCTGGGTGCTCGCACCCGTCGGGCGCGCGATCGCCTGGTGCGGCAAGGGGCTGGTGTGGCTGGTGAGCGCGATCGTCACCGGCATCGGAACGGCCCTCTACTGGATCACCCGGATCCTGCTCGTCCTGCCCGCGCTCGCCCTCTGGCGCTGGGTTCTCGCCCCCGTCGGAAGGATCCTCGCCGTCATCGGACGGGAGATCGGGGACGCCCTCGGGCACGCGTGGCGCGTCGCCGGGCACATCTCCCTCGCCGTCGGGCGGTTCCTCGGCACCCTCTTCCGGTGGATCTTCGTCGAGCCGGTGCGGTGGGTGTACCGCAGCGTGCTGACACCGGTCGGACACGTCGTGCGGGACACCGTCCTGCGGCCCGTCGCCGAAGCCGCCCGCAGCGTGGGGCGCGCCACCCGGCAGGCCCTGGCCACCGCCCGGGAGTCCGTACGGCAGGCGCGTGCCGACTTCCGGCGGATGCTCTTCGGCGAGCCGAGGCGGCCCCGGCCGGTCGACCGCGGGGAACCTTCGGGGCGCGGGACACGTACTCTTGGTAGCAGTACGACCGCTCTCACGAAGGACTGAACGACACTGGGCAAGCGACAGCCCGAAGGCCCGCCGCCCGCACCCGCGGTGCAGCGCATCCGACTGCGCTACACCAAGCGCGGCCGCCTCCGGTTCACCAGCCACCGTGACTTCCAGCGCGCCTTCGAGCGTGCGTTGCGCCGTGCCGAGGTGCCGATGGCCTACTCGGCGGGCTTCACACCGCACCCGAAGGTGTCGTACGCCAATGCCGCACCCACCGGCACGGGCAGTGAGGCGGAATTCCTGGAGATCGCGCTCACCGCACCGCGTGATCCGGAGCAGCTCAGGGCCCTTCTCGACGCGTCGATGCCCACCGGGCTCGACATCGTCGAGGCGGTCGAGGCCCGGACCTCGGGACTCGCCGACCGGCTGACGGCTTCCGTATGGGAGCTGCGGCTGGACGGTGTGCCGCCGGAGGAGGCCCGCCGCGCGGTGGACGCCTTCACCGCGGCCGAGACCGTCGAGGTCCAGCGCCAAGCCAAGAACGGCATCCGCACCTTCGACGCCCGCGCCGCCGTCGTGAGCCTGGAGATCCCAGACCTCACGGAAACGCACAGTTCGCAGCCCGCCGCAAGCGTCGGCTCCACCGGAGCGGCTGGCGCCGCGCTCCTTGCTGGGCCGACCGACCAGCCCTGTGCGATACTGCGGCTGGTTGTTCGGCACGTGACGCCTGCCGTACGACCCGACGACGTCCTGTCCGGTCTCCGCGCCGTGGCCGACCTGGCGCCGCCGGTCCCCGCAGCGGTGACCAGGCTGGCGCAGGGGCTGTTCGATGAAGAGACCGGCACGGTGACCGACCCGCTCGCGCCCGACCGCGAGGCAGCGGAGGCCCACTCAACGGCCGAACCGACTGCCGCCGCGACGGCGCCGGCGTAAGGAAGGTTCCGCGAAGGGACGGACGTCGTAGCGCCGCCCTCGGACTCGGGAGCCACCTGGGTCGGGCAGCGTACCGACCAGCAGACTTTCGCCAGGCCGTACGCATTCGGCGTACGGAACCGGCGAGACAGGACACGGAGAGCTCCCGTGCGGCGCCCGCGCCCCGGACGGCGGCGAACGCGCAGAGCGCGCGCCGCGGACGTCACCGGCATCGCCGGACCAGGTGCGGCGCCCGGGAGCCTGACGGGAGAAAAGCCCGCATGCTCGAACCGACCGAAACCGCAGAGTCCTCAACGGGCTCCGAACAGAACACCCCCAGCGACACCCTGCCGCCTCGCCGGCGGCGCCGTGCCGCGTCCCGCCCGGCGGGTCCCCCCGTCGGCGGCACCTCCGACGCCCCGGTGGAGACCGTCGCGCCGGCCATACCGGCCGCCGATCCCGACGAACTCGCGACCGAGGTCGTAGACGCCGGCGAGGCAGCCGCTGCCGAGGCGGACGAGACGTCCGAGGCCGCACCCGCCGCTCCCAAGCGGCGCCGCGCGGTCCGTCGCGCATCCGCACCCGCTGGGACTCCGGAGGCCACGGAGGCCGCCGAGACCGTGGTCCCGGTGACCGCCGCCGCTCCGGCCGGCTCCGAGGCGTCGGAGCAGGCCGAGGTCTCCACTCCCGCCGCGTCCGCCGCGGTGTCTGAGGACGCCGCTCCCCGGCGTACCCGGCGTCGTGCGACGCGCACGGTGACCTCGCCTGCTGCGGCTCCGGCGGAGACGCCCGAGACGGCGCCGGCGGTCGTCACCGACGGGCCCGCCGAAGAGGCCGAGGCCGCCGCACCAGCCGAGGTCTCCGAGGACGCCGCCCCGCGTCGGACCCGTCGCCGTGCCTCGCGGCGGGCGTCCGCGCCTGCCGGTGCGCCGGAAGGCAACGCCGAGGAGACGAAGGCACCTGTGACCGAGAACCCCGCCACCGAGCCCGCCCGTGCCACCGAGGCCCCCGCCTCCGAGGCCGCGCCCGCGCCCGAGGCCCCCGCCGAAGCCACCCCTGCCGCGGAACCCGCCGAGGCCGCCGAGGACGCAGCCCCGCGGCGTCGTCGTCGGGTCGCCCGCAGGGCCGCCAGCGGTTTCGCCGAGCCTGCCCAGACCTCCAGGTCCTCCAGGTCCTCGAAGTCCGCCGCCGCGGCCACGGACACGGCCGCCGGTGAGAGCGAGTCGGCCGCGCGCCCCGCGCGTCCGGCCGTCGCCGTGTTCCAGGCACCCGTGTTCACCGAGCCCCAGTTCCAGACGCCGGAGCGCGCCGCCGCCGCTGCCGCCGCCGAGGCGGCCGTGGCCGAGGAGCCCGAGGAGACCGAGGCGTCCGCCACGGCCGAGGCTCCCCGCGAGGAGCAGTCCGGCGGGACGCGCCGCCGACGTCGCCGCCGTGGTGCCGGCGACGAGTCCGAGGCCCCGGCCGCCGAGGCAGCCGCCCAGAGCGCCGAGGACGAGCCGGAAGACGCCGAGGACTCCGCCGACTCCGACGAGCAGGAGGAGTCCGACGGCAGCGGCTCGCGCCGTCGCCGTCGCCGGGGCGGTCGCCGCCGCCGTCGTGGCGACTCCGCCGACTCCGACGAGAGCACGGACGACGAGTCCGAGCAGGACGCCGCCACCCAGGACGCCGAGGACACGGCCGAGGAGGACGAGGAGTCCGACGAGGCCGCCGACCGCGACGAGTCGTCCGGCGGGGGCGGCTCCAGCAGCAGCCGCCGGCGCCGTCGCCGCCGTCGCCGTGCCGGTGACAGCGGCACCGAGCCCGAGACCTCCGACGACGACCCGGAGCGCACGGTCGTCAAGGTCCGCGAGCCCAGGCCGAAGGCGGAGCCGTCCGACGAGGTGCAGTCCATCAAGGGCTCGACCCGTCTGGAGGCCAAGAAGCAGCGCCGCCGCGAAGGCCGCGAGCAGGGCCGCCGGCGCGTCCCGATCATCACCGAGGCCGAGTTCCTGGCCCGGCGCGAGGCCGTCGAGCGCGTGATGGTCGTCCGCCAGCACGGCGACCGTACGCAGATCGGCGTCCTCGAGGACGACGTGCTCGTCGAGCACTACGTCAACAAGGAGCAGTCGACCTCGTACGTCGGCAACGTCTACCTCGGCAAGGTCCAGAACGTGCTGCCGTCGATGGAGGCCGCCTTCATCGACATCGGCAAGGGCCGCAACGCCGTGCTGTACGCCGGTGAGGTCAACTTCGAGTCGCTGGGCATGGCCAACGGGCCGCGGCGCATCGAGTCCGCCCTGAAGTCCGGGCAGTCCGTGCTCGTCCAGGTGACGAAGGACCCCATCGGGCACAAGGGCGCCCGTCTGACCAGCCAGGTCTCCCTCCCGGGCCGCTACCTCGTGTACGTCCCCGAGGGCTCCATGACCGGCATCAGCCGCAAGCTGCCCGACACCGAGCGGGCCCGGCTGAAGACCATCCTCAAGAAGATCGTCCCCGAGGACGCGGGCGTCATCGTGCGCACCGCCGCCGAGGGCGCGAGCGAGGACGAGCTGCGCCGTGACGTCGAGCGGCTGCAGCAGCAGTGGGAGGACATCCAGAAGAAGGCCAAGAGCGGCAACGCGCCGACGCTGCTGTACGGCGAGCCGGACATGACCGTCCGGGTCGTGCGCGACATCTTCAACGAGGACTTCTCCAAGGTCGTCGTCAGCGGTGACGACGCCTGGTCGACGATCCACGGGTACGTCTCGCATGTCGCCCCCGACCTGGCCGAGCGGCTGTCGAAGTGGACCTCCGAGGTCGACGTCTTCGCCACGTACCGGATCGACGAGCAGCTCGCCAAGGCCCTCGACCGCAAGGTCTGGCTGCCCAGCGGCGGTTCGCTGGTGATCGACCGGACCGAGGCGATGGTCGTCGTCGACGTCAACACCGGCAAGTTCACCGGTCAGGGCGGCAACCTCGAGGAGACCGTCACCAGGAACAACCTGGAGGCGGCCGAGGAGATCGTGCGCCAGCTGCGGCTGCGCGACCTCGGCGGCATCATCGTCATCGACTTCATCGACATGGTGCTGGAGTCCAACCGGGACCTGGTGCTGCGGCGCCTCCTGGAGTGCCTGGGCCGGGACCGGACCAAGCACCAGGTCGCCGAGGTCACCTCGCTGGGGCTGGTCCAGATGACCCGCAAGCGGGTCGGGCAGGGGCTGCTGGAGTCCTTCTCCGAGACCTGCGTCCACTGCAACGGCCGCGGTGTCATCGTGCACATGGAGCAGCCGACCGCCGCCGGTGGTGGAGGCGGCGGCAAGCGCAAGAAGCGCGCGCGTGCCGGTGCCGCCGACCAGCCGCACGTGCACGAGGCGGCCGCCGTCGAGACCGCAGAGCAGGAGGCGGAGACCGAGGCGGAGGTCGGTGCCGAGATCGCCGAGCCGATCGCCCTGCCCGAGCCGTCCTTCGAGCCCGACGAGGAGCTGTACAGCAGCGCCGCCGAGGCGGAGGCCGCGGCCGGGCGTGGGCGTACGCGGCGCCGGGCGAGCCGGCGGGCGTCCGCTCCGGCGGGTGCGCCGCGCGGTGAGGCGGCGGAGCCGAAGGCCAGGAAGGGCCGGAACAAGGCCGAGCAGGCCGAGGCCGAGGTGCCGACGGCTCAGGACGTGACCGCCGCCGAGGAGGTCGCCCGTCCGGTGCAGCCGGAGCCGGCCGCCGAGGCGCAGGCCGAGCCGATGGCCGTCGAGGACCCGGTCGTGGAGGCCCCGGCCGCCGAGGAGGCCGCGCCCAAGGGCCGTGGCCGTCGGCGGGCGACGCGCAAGGTGTCCGCGCCGGCCGGTTCCCCCGCGGGGGCGGAGGCGACCGTGGTGACGGTCTCCGAGACCGCGCCCGCCGCGTCCGAGGCCACGGAGGCGCCCGAGCGGGCCGAACAGCCCGAGCCGGCCGCCGAGGTGCCCGCCGAGAGCGCCGCCCCGGCCCGTCCGCGGCGCCGTGCCGTGCGCAAGCCCACCGCGTCCACCGCGTCCGAGGAGGCGGCCGTCGTGGTCGTGTCGTCGGCCGCGGAGGAGCCGTCGGACGCCGGAGCCCCGGCCGCCGAGGTGCCCGCGGAGAGCGCCGAGGCCGCCGAGGAGTCGGCTCCGGCCAAGAAGACGGCCCGCAAGACGGCCAAGAAGGCCACGGCGAAGAAGGCCGCCACCAAGAAGACGGCGGCGAAGAAGACCGCGGCCAAGAAGACGACGGCCAAGAAGGCGGCGACCACCAAGACCGCCGCGAAGAAGACCGCGTCGAAGAAGACCGTGGCGGCGGAGCAGACGGTGTCGTCCGCGTCCTCCGTCTCGGCCTCCACCGACGAGGGCTGACATCCCGCCCCTGTGCGACCGGCGTGACCGGTCGCACAGGCGGCGGACCGGCCTCGGTTTGACCCCCTTGGCCGGGGCCCCGTAACCTAGACCGTCGGCGTGTCGAATGACGCGTCACATCCCCGTAAACCTCACCCTCCGGGCGCCTGGCGCCCAGGAGAGGCTGCCCGCTGAGTCGGGCGGCTGGCCTGCGGGGGTGCCGTTTCCCCGAGCGAGAGAGAGTTCCGCGTGTACGCCATCGTGCGCAGCGGTGGTCGCCAGCACAAGGTTGCTGTCGGCGACATCGTTGAGGTTGACAAGATTTCCACTGCCCAGGTTGGCGACACGGTCGAGCTCTCGACCCTGCTCGTTGTCGACGGCGACTCCGTGACCAGCGACCCGTGGGTGCTGGCCGGCATCAAGGTCCAGGCCGAGGTCGTGGACCACCACAAGGGCCAGAAGATCGACATTCTGCGCTACAAGAACAAGACCGGTTACCGCCGTCGCCAGGGCCACCGCCAGCAGTACACGGCGATCAAGGTCACTGAGATCCCCGCGGCTGCGAAGTAAGGGACTGAGGAGAAATGGCACACAAGAAGGGCGCATCGTCCACTCGGAACGGTCGCGACTCCAATGCCCAGCGGCTCGGCGTGAAGCGCTTCGGCGGTCAGGTCGTCAACGCGGGTGAGATCCTGGTCCGTCAGCGTGGCACCCACTTCCACCCGGGCAGCGGCGTCGGCCGTGGCGGCGACGACACGCTGTTCGCCCTGGCCGCCGGTTCGGTGCAGTTCGGCACCCACCGTGGCCGCAAGGTCGTGAACATCGTTCCGGTCGCCTGACCGGAAGCTTTCGCGAGGCGGACCTCACTTCCCTCACGGGAAGCGGGTCCGCCTTTCGCGTGTTGGTTCTCAGAGAACACCCCGTACGTAACTGGAGGCACATCCCATGACCACCTTCGTGGACCGCGTCGAGCTGCATGTCGCCGCGGGTAGCGGAGGCCACGGCTGTGCCTCCGTCCACCGTGAGAAGTTCAAGCCGCTGGGCGGACCGGACGGCGGCAACGGAGGTCGCGGCGGGGACGTGATCCTCACCGTCGACCAGTCCATCACCACGCTTCTCGAGTACCACCACTCCCCGCACCGCAAGGCCACCAACGGCAAGCCCGGCGAGGGCGGCAACCGCTCCGGCAAGGACGGGCAGGACCTGGTGCTGGCGGTGCCGGACGGCACGGTGGTGCTGGACAAGGCGGGCAACGTCCTCGCCGACCTGGTCGGGCACGGCACGTCCTTCGTCGCCGCGCAGGGCGGCCGGGGCGGGCTCGGCAACGCGGCGCTGGCCTCCGCGCGACGCAAGGCGCCCGGCTTCGCGCTGCTCGGCGAGCCGGGGGACCTGCGGGACGTCGTCCTGGAGCTGAAGACGGTCGCCGACGTGGCGCTCGTCGGGTATCCGAGCGCCGGGAAGTCGTCCCTGATCTCGGTGCTGAGCGCCGCCCGGCCGAAGATCGCCGACTACCCCTTCACCACGCTCGTGCCGAACCTCGGTGTCGTCACCGCCGGTTCGACCGTGTACACGATCGCCGACGTGCCCGGGCTGATCCCCGGGGCCAGCCAGGGCAAGGGCCTGGGCCTGGAGTTCCTGCGGCACGTGGAGCGGTGCAGTGTGCTCGTGCACGTCCTGGACACCGCCACGCTGGAGTCGGACCGCGACCCGGCCTCCGACCTCGACGTCATCGAGGAGGAGCTGAGGCAGTACGGCGGGCTGGACAGGCGTCCGCGGATCGTCGTCCTGAACAAGACCGACGTACCGGACGGCAAGGACCTGGCCGAAATGGTGCGGCCCGACCTGGAGGCGCGCGGGTACCGCGTGTTCGAGGTGTCGGCCGTGGCGCACCTGGGGCTGAAGGAGCTGTCGTTCGCACTCGCAGAGCTCGTGGCCACGGCCCGGGCCGCGAAGCCGAAGGACGAGGCCACCCGGATCGTGATCCGGCCCAAGGCCGTGGACGACACGGGCTTCACCGTGACCCTCGAGGCCGACGGCCTGTTCCGGGTGCGCGGCGAGAAGCCCGAGCGGTGGGTGCGGCAGACCGACTTCAACAACGACGAGGCGGTCGGGTACCTGGCGGACCGGCTCAACCGGCTCGGTGTCGAAGAGGCGCTGGTGAAGGCGGGTGCCCGGGGTGGCGACGGCGTCGCCATCGGGCCCGAGGACAACGCGGTCGTCTTCGACTGGGAGCCGTCCCTGACGGCCGGGGCTGAGATGCTCGGCCGACGGGGCGAGGACCACCGGTTCGAGGGGGATCGCCCGGCAGCGCAGCGCCGTAGGGACCGGCAGGCCGAGAGGGACGAGGCGCAGCAGGAGTTCGACGACTTCGAGCCGTTCTGAGTTAACAAAGCGCAAATTCGCGACCGACTTTGATGCAACCAAGTCGTTCTCCGGGGTGTCGTACAGGGCAGAGCGGATGAGGATCTTGTTCCTCGCCGTGCAGTAACTGCCCATACGATCAACGGAGTTGACGTACGTGCCCCAGTCCACGAGCAAGCGCGGGATCGGCCGAGGCATCGGAGTCGCGGCGGCGATCGCCGTCGTTGCCGCCGTCACCGCCCCGGTGGCCGCGCACGCCGCCACCGATGCAGGCGCCGCCGAGTCCGCCGCGACGAAGCTCCACGACGACTTCAATGGCGACGGCTACCAGGATCTGGCCGTCGCCGCCCCGCGCGGCAAGGTCGGCGGGCAGGCCCAGGCCGGGTACGTGGCTGTCGTGTACGGCTCGGCCAAGGGCCTCGACCTGACCCACAAGCAGGTCCTCAGCCAGGACACCCCGGGCATACCCGGTGCAGCGGAGACCAACGACGACTACGGCGACGGTCTGGCCGCCGGTGACCTGGACGGCGACGGCTACGCCGACCTGGTCGTGGGCGCCCCGGGCGAGGACGTCGGGGAGGTCATCGCCGCGGGCACGCTCGCCGTGCTGTGGGGCGGGAAGCAGGGACTGTCCGGCGGTACGGCCGTCGCCACCGGCACCGAGGAGGACCGGGTCGACGCCAAGACCCCGGCGCTCGGCGACTTCGACGGCGACGGCAACCTGGACCTCGCCACCGGCAACCGCCTGCTGTCCGGGCCGTTCGACCGCACCACCGGCGCCGCGAAGAGCCGGACCCTCGCCTTCGAGGCCGAGTACTTCACGGACGACGTGGCCGCCGGCGACGTCGACCACGACGGCATCACGGACCTGGTCGCCCTCATCCACGACCGCAACAACGACGACATGCACGACCCCGACTACAGGCACCGCCGTGCCGTCTACCTGAAGGGCACCCCGGACGGCCTGAGCGCCCCGGCCCCGCTGAAGAACGCCGACGGCACGCGGATGCGCGGCGGCGAGAGCCTCGGCATCGGCGATGTGAACAAGGACGGGTACGGCGACCTCGTCATCGGCCGGCCCGTCGACGGCTCCGGTGAGGTCGAGGTCGAACCGCAGCTCAAGGGTGGTCAGATCGGAGTCGTGTACGGCTCGGCCGACGGACCCGACACCTCCCGTACGACGATCCTCACGCAGGACACCCCGTACGTGCCCGGCGCTTCGGAGTGGGGCGACGGCTTCGGCCGGGGCATCTCGGTCGCCGACGTCAACAACGACGGATACGCGGACGTCTCCACCGGCAGCCCGATCGAGAGTATCGGCGAGGTGTACGCGGCCGGCCAGATCACCGTTCTGAAGGGCGGCAGGTCCGGGCTGACGGGTGACGGCTCCTACAGCATCAGCCAGAACACCAAGAACGTCCCGGGCGACGTGGAGCAGAACGACTTCTTCGGCGCCGACACCAAGCTGCTCGACGTCAACGGCGACGGCCGGGCCGAGTTGTTCGCCGGTGCGACCGGCGAGAACCGGGACGGAGGAGTCTGGGCGTTCCCGAACCCCGTCAACGCGCCCACCGCCACGGGCTCGGTCAGCTTCGGCGCGGGCACCCTCGGCACGGTCGCGGGCGGCTCCGCCCTCGGCTCGGGCTTCGCCCGATGACCGCCCGGCTCCGGTCCCACCGCGGCCGACTCGCCCTCGCCACCGGCGTCGCCCTCCTGGCGGGCGCACTGGCCGTCCCCGCCGCGCCGGTGAGCGCCGCACCCGCTGCCGCCGAGCGTCCGCGCGACGACTTCAACGGCGACGGCTACGCGGATCTCGCCGTGGCCGCCCCGACCGCGACCGTCGGCGGCAAGAAGGGCGCCGGCTACGTCGCCGTCATCTACGGCACGGCGAACGGGCTGAACACGACGAAGCGGCAGGTGTTCAGCCAGAACACGGCCGGTGTGCCCGGCAGCGCCGAGACAAACGACGAGTTCGGCGGCGCGCTCGACACCGCCGACCTCGACCGCGACGGATACGCGGACCTGGTCGTGGGCGTCGGCGGCGAGGACACGACCGACGGCGGTGCCGAATCCGGGCTGGTCGAGGTCCTGTGGGGCGGTCCCAAGGGCCTGTCCGGTGGTGCGGTACTGGCCACGGGCAAGGAGTACGACGGGATCAACAATCAGGCGGGTCTGGTCCTCGGGGACGTCGACGGCGACGGTGCCGAGGACCTGGTGACCGTGCAGGACCAGCACGATCTTCGGGTGCTGAAGGGCCCGTTCTCCCGGGACGGCTCCACGGCCCACGGCGAGCAGGTCCTGAAGGACGAGTTCGACAGCCGGATCCTCGACCTGGCCACCGGCGACGTCGACGGCGACGGTGTCACGGACGTCGCCGCCACCCAGAACGACGGCGACGAGTGGGACGCCCGCCGGGTCGTGTACTGGCCGGGCTCCCGGCAGGGACTGAAGCCGTACGTCACCGTGGAAGGCGCCGACGGCTACCGGATCCAGGGCGGCGAGAACCTCGACATCGGGGACGTCGACCAGGACGGCGTCGACGACATCGTGGTCGGCAGGGCCGTCACCGGGTACGACAGTGACCTCGACACCCCCGCCGCCAAGGGCGGCCGGGTCACCTGGATCCCGGGCACCTCGAACGGACCGGACGGCACCAGGGCCACGCACCTCAACCAGGACAGCCCCGGGGTGCCCGGCAGCGCCGAGGCGGGCGACGGCTTCGGGACCGATGTCCGAGTCGCCGACGTCAACGGCGACGGCTATCCGGACGTGGCGACCGGGCTGCCCGGGGAGAACCTGGGCAGTGTGGCCGACGCGGGAGCGGTCGTCGTGCTGCGCGGCACCGCGAAGGGGCTCACCGGCACCGGCGCCCAGGTGGTCACGCAGAACACGCCCAACGTGCCGGGTGCCGCAGAGAAGGGCGACACCTTCGGCAAGGCCGTCCACCTCGCCGACGCGAACGGCGATGGCCTGGCCGACCTGGCCGCCGGCGCGCCGGGGGAGAACGGCAACGCCGGGTCCGTCTGGTACTTCCGGTCCGGAGCGACGACCGTCGTGAGCCCGAACGGCACCACGACCTTCGGAAACACCCTCCTCGGCACCACCGCCACAGACGCCCGGCTCGGCACCGGCTTCTCCGGCTGATCACCTGTCAGACTCGCCCCAGCAACGGCTTGTTCCGATGCTGGCGGCGAGTCTCTTTTTGTCTGCTTAGTTGTCATGTACGTGAACCCCGGCGTTCAGCGGGCGGGTCGCCCGCGAGCGTGAAGCTTCCCAGAGTCCATGTGGCCAGCGAGGTAAGGGAGTCAGCCGATGACAGCAGGATCGCCCGACCGACGCCGCTTTCTGACCGCCGGCGCCGCGGTGCTCGGCGCCGCCGCCTCCGCCCAACTGTGGCTCCCGGCCGCCGCCCGCGCGGCCGAGACGCCGCTCCCCGACGGTGTGTTCAGCCTCGGCGTCTCCTCCGGCGACCCGCTGCCGGACGGCATAGTGCTGTGGACCAGGCTCGCCCCCGACCCGCTGAACGGCGGGGGCATGCCCGACCGGGTGGTGCCGGTGGAGTGGCAGCTCGCGGAGGACCACCGGTTCAGAAAGCTCGTCCGACGCGGCACCGCCCAGGCACGGCCCGAGTACGGGCACAGCGTTCACGTGGACGTACGCGGGCTCCGCGCGGACCGTGCGTACTACTACCGCTTCCGCACCAGCGGGCAGCTCTCGCCCACCGGCCGCACCCGCACCGCGCCCCACCCCCACAGCTCCGGTGG
This sequence comes from Streptomyces sp. NPDC040589, assembly GCF_055594445.1. Lineage (NCBI taxonomy): Bacteria > Bacillati > Actinomycetota > Actinomycetes > Kitasatosporales > Streptomycetaceae > Streptomyces > Streptomyces sp. NPDC040589. The sequence continues at coordinate 555,358 of NZ_JBVIWP010000003.1, forward strand.
CTCCCTGCGCATGGCTCTCGCGTCCTGCCAGAACTGGCAGCACGGCTATTTCACGCCATACGCGGACATGCTTGATCAGGACCCCGACGTCGTGGTCTTCGTCGGCGACTACATCTACGAGTCCACGCCCTCGGCGACGGGCGTACGACGGCACGAGGGCACCGGTGAGCCCTTCAGCCTCGTCCAGTACCGCAACCGGTACGCCCAGTACCGCACCGACCCGGACCTCGCGGCGATGCACGCGAACGCGCCCTTCGTGGTGAGCTTCGACGACCACGAGGTGGACAACGACTTCGCGGGCGAGATCCCGCAGGACCCCGACAAGCAGCCGCACGACGCGTTCGTGGCCCGGCTGACCGCGGCCTACCAGGCGTTCTACGAGCACATGCCGGTCCGCGCCACCGCCGTCCCGGACGGCCCGCACATACGGATGCACCGCCGCCTGGAGTTCGGCCGCCTGGCCCGGCTCAACGTCCTGGACACCCGGCAGTACCGCAGCGACCAGGCCACCAGCCAGGCCGGGGCGCAGGACCCGTCGCTGACCATGCTGGGCGCGCAGCAGAAGCGGTGGCTGCTGGACGGGCTCAAGGACTCGCCCGCGCGCTGGAACCTGATCGCCTCCCAGATCATGATGGCCGAGACGGACCTCAAGGTCGGCGAGGGCAAGCTCTGGTTCTACGACGCCTGGGACGGCTACCAGGCCGAACGCAACGCGTTCCTCCAGGAGTTCAAGCAGGTCCGCAACCCGGTGGTGCTCTCCGGCGACCGGCACCTGACGATGATCAGCGACCTCAGGGAGGACTACGCCGACCCGGACTCCGCGGTCGTCGGCGCCGAGTTCGTCGGTACCTCCATCTCCAGCAACGGCGACCAGGACCAGGAGGCGTTCCGCAAGGAGTGGGACCCGCGGCGCCCGGACAACCCGCACTGGAAGCTGCTCGACGCGCACCGCGGCTACCACCTCTTCGACGTCCGCCGTGACGGCATCGACGCGCAGGTGAGGGTGGTCGACACCGTACGGCAGCCGACCTCGACACCGAGCACGGTGGCGACGCTGCGGGTCGAGGCGGGCCGGCCGGGCGTCGAGGTGGTCTGACCCCTTTCCGTGCGATTCGGCCCGGGACTCGACGAGTCCCGGGCCGAATCGCGTGCGTTCCGCACCCGGCGAATGGCTCTCTTGCTCCGACCGAGACCGAAATGCTGCGCAATCTTTACCGTGAATTCCGCGGCAATGGGCGGCCGGACGGGCGGTATTCGGGACTTGTCCGCGACGACGCTTATGAAGAACGCGTGCCGTCCCGTGCCCGGGAAGGTGAAGACCGGCCCGCGGTCACCGGTCCGTGACGACTGACACGGCGATCGGGCGCCACGCGGCACCGCCAAGGCGCGTACCGTGCACCAGACATCGTCCCAGACATCGTCCGAGGAACTGGTGAAGGCCCCCGGCCGCCGCTGTCCCACGCGGCTCCGACGTCGCTGTGCTCCTGTGGAGTTACTCACAGCGCATTTCGAGGGCGTTCACGGAGTCGTCTCACCAATCACCGGCACTCCCAGGTGAATGACAGGTTGCGCGCACATATGTGGCGAAGGTCGCTCACCTTGCACTGCGGTAACCACAAGTGGGACCATTTCCAAGTTCCCTGTTGCCCCGAGGTAGGTCACCTGTGTCCCAGCACATAGCCAAGCCCCGTACCACCGCAGTGATCCTGGCTGGTGGTACCGGTCAGCGCGTGGGTCTGTCGATCCCCAAGCAGCTGCTGAAGATCGCCGGCAAGGCAGTCATCGAGCACACGCTGACCACCTTCGAGAACGCCGACTCGATCGACGACGTCATCGTGCTGATGGCGCAGGGCTACGTGCCCGACATCGAGAAGATCGTGGCGAAGGCCGGATTCAAGAAGGTCTCGAAGGTCATCGAGGGCGGCTCCACGCGGAACGAGACCACCGAGCGCGCCATCGCCGCGCTGGGCGAGGGCCTGGCCGAGGGCGAGGACGCCAACGTCCTCTTCCACGACGCCGTGCGCCCCCTGCTGTCGCAGCGCGTCATCGACGACTGCGTCGTCGCCCTGGAGCGCTTCCAGGCCGTCGACGTGGCCATCCCGTCCGCGGACACCATCATCGTCACGCGCACGCACGGCGAGGACGGCGAGTTCATCACCGAGATCCCGGACCGCTCCCGGCTGCGCCGAGGCCAGACCCCGCAGGCCTTCAAGCTGTCCACGATCAAGCGTGCCTACGAGGTCGCCTCGAACGACCCCAACTTCCAGGCCACCGACGACTGCTCCGTCGTGCTCAAGTACCTGCCGGACGTGCCGATCCACGTCGTCGCGGGTGACGAGTACAACATGAAGGTCACGCAGCCCGTCGACGTCTTCATCGCCGACAAGCTCTTCCAGCTCGCCTCGACCGCCGCGCCCGAGCAGGTCTCCGAGGAGGCCTACCGCGAGCTCCTCACCGGCAAGACCATGGTCGTCTTCGGCGGCTCCTACGGCATCGGCAAGGACATCGGCGAGCTCGCCGAGTCCTACGGCGCCAAGGTCTACGCGCTGGGCCGCTCCACCACCGGCACCCACGTGGAGAACCCGGAGGAGGTCGACGACGCCCTGTCCAAGGCGTACGCCGAGACCGGCCGGATCGACTACGTGGTCAACACCGCGGGCGTGCTGCGCATAGGCAAGCTCGCCGAGACCGACAACGCCACCATCGAGGAGGCGCTGAAGGTCAACTACCTGGCCCCGGTGCAGATCGCCCGGTCGTCGTACAAGTACCTCTCCGAGACCAAGGGCCAGCTGCTGCTGTACACCTCCAGCAGCTACACCCGCGGTCGCGCCGAGTACAGCCTGTACTCCTCGACCAAGGCGGCCATGGTGAACCTCACCCAGGCCCTCTCCGACGAGTGGGCCGGTGACGGCGTCCGCGTCAACTGCATCAACCCCGAGCGCACCGCCACCCCCATGCGCACCAAGGCTTTCGGCCAGGAGCCCTCGGGTTCCCTGCTGTCCTCCGAGGCCGTGGCCCGCACCTCGCTCGACGTGCTGCTGTCCGAGCTGACCGGCCACGTCATCGACGTCCGCCAGCAGGACCCGACGGCCGGCGCGGCCCGGGCGTCCGGCTTCGAGCAGGCGCTCGCCACGGTTCTGGACCGGCAGGACGGCGTGTAATAATTGGCGCCAAATAGACCCCGGTAATTCAGGCCTCTGCGCTCTCCTGTTCACGAAGTTCGTCGACAGGAGTGTTCGCAGGGGCCTGAATCCATACCGTCCCGCGAATATTCACAGACCAGCCGCAATTCCGAACCAGACCGGCACACCCCTCCCAAGAGCAGGTTTCTCCGTGATATCCACCGCTATTCGCGTCGCCCGGGTGGGCAGTGCGGCCCAGCTGGCCGCGGCGGTCCTCATGATGGCGGGCTACCCCGCCCTCATGCTGGCCGCGCTCGTCCCGAGCGTTCCCGCCTTCGCGGCAGCGGCCGCCGTGACGTACCTGGCGGACCACTATCTGCACCGCAAGGGCAGCTATCTGATCAACCGCCTCAGCAAGGTGCGGGCCGGCCTCTCGATCCGCTTCCTGATCAGGCAGCTGCTCCTCGTCCTGCTGCTGGCCCGGCTGTCCCTCGCGGACAACCTGATCTACTACGGGGCGATCGCCTGCTTCATCGCCTTCTACGGTCTTCAGGCCCCGCACGGCGCCCTGGTCCAGCTGATCCGCAACCGCCGGCGCATGCCGGTCGCCACCCGCAACGTCGACCTGAAGTCGCGGATCCGCATCCCGGACGCCCCGCCGCGCAAGCTGCTGCACCGCTCCGCCGAGAAGATGCTGCACATCGACCTCTTCGCGGTCGCCGGCGTCCTGCTCGCCGCGCAGGTGAAGTCCGCCCTCGTCGGCTTCGTCGGCATCGGCATCACGGTCGCACTCGGCACGCTCTACGTGCTGGCGCTCGTGCCGCTCGTGCGCGGCCGGAAGATCCCGCCGAAGGCCGAGACGGTCCTGGCCGCCGTGGACGACTGGCTGGGCGAGTACCAGCCGGAGACGGTCCTGTACTTCTCCGGTTCGAAGGACTCGGCCTACCAGGTCAACATGTGGCTGGACACCATGGAGAACCTGGATTCCAAGCCGCTGATCATCCTGCGTGAGCGGGCCATCCTGAACAACCTGGCGCCCACCACGGTCCCCGTCATCTGCGTGCCCGGAGGGGTGCACCTGATGAACATGGACCTGTCCACGGTGCGCGTCGCGCTCTACGCGGCGAACGTCGGCAAGAACATCCACATGCTGCGCGTGCCCACGATCAAGCACGTCTTCATCGGCCACGGCGACAGCGACAAGCTCGCCAGCGTCAACCCGTACAGCAAGGTCTACGACGAGGTGTGGACGGCGGGCCGCGCGGGCCGCGACCGCTACGCCATCGCCGACGTCGGTGTCCGCGACGACGACATCGTCGAGGTCGGCCGCCCGCAGCTCGCCCCGATCCAGACCTGGCAGGGCGTGCCCGACGGCCGGATCCCGACCGTCCTGTACGCCCCCACCTGGGAGGGCTGGGACGGCAACCCGGGCAACACCTCGGTCGTGCTGGCCGGCGAGAACATCGTGAAGCAGCTCGTGCAGGCCGACCCGCCGGTCCGCGTCCTGTACAAGCCGCACCCGTTCACCGGCAACGTCAGCAAGGAGGCCGGCGCCGCGCACCGGCGGATCGTCGCCCTGGTGCAGAAGGCCGCCGCCGAGCGCGCCATCGACACGCGCTTCGTCGCCGACACGGCCGTACAGGCCGACGCCAAGACCGAGCTGGCCCGTATCGAGGCCCGGCTCGCGCAGCTGTCCGGCTCCGGCGGCGAGCGGCGCGACGAGGCCGAGGCCACCCGTGACGGGCTGGTCGACGTCGCCCGGCACGAGGAGGTCGCCCGGCTGCGCGCCGAGTGGAACGACGCCTACTGGCGTTCCTTCCCCGCCTGGGAGCACCGCGTCATCACCGGCGCCGACCCGCGGCTGTACGACTGCTTCAACGTCTCTGACGCGATGGTCTCCGACATCTCCAGCGTGGTCTCCGACTTCATCGCCAGCGGCAAGCCGTACGCGGTCACGGACTCCGCCGAGGTGGGCGTCGAGGAGTTCAAGCGGAACAACACGGCGGTGCGCGCCGCGGTGATCCTGTCCAACAGCGCGGCCGAGCTGGGCGAGCTGCTCGGCGCCGTCCGCGACCGGGCCGCCGATCCGCTGGCCGAGGACCGCAAGGAGCTCAAGCAGTACCTGCTGGGCCCGGACGAGCCGACCTCCCTCGTCCAGTTCAACACCGCGGTCGCGGACCTCGCGCTCAAGGCCGAGACGCGCAACGTCGGCCAGGAGTCACGGGTGGCGGCCGCCCTGGCCGAGGTGGATGCCGAGGCCGATGCCGAGCTGGCGAACGCCGTGCCCGGGCAGCGGGCGACCGCGGCCGGTGACACGGACGGTGTCGGCGCGGGCTGACCCGCCCCAGCCTGATTCAGGGCTCGGCCCCCGAGGAACGTCTTCCTCGGGGGCCGAGCCCTTTCGTGTGCCCGCTGCCTGTCAATTCATTGTGTGACGTATCCCACTAACACGTGCGTGCGAGGCAACCGCTTGCCTCGATCACCCGTCTACCAAGTAGCGAATGAGGCGATACGGGGGGAATATCTCATTGACTAGGGGGAAACGTGACCGTTGCGCAGCCTGATGTGAGTGTGATCATCGGGGCGTACGAAGCGATGCCGTATCTGATCGAGTGCCTCTCGTCCGTCGAGGCACAGACCATCGATCCAGAGCGCGTCGAGGTCATCGCGGTGGACGACGGATCGACGGACGGCACGGGGGAGTACCTGGAGGAGTTCGCCGAGCGCGCTCCCATGCACGTCCTGGTGATCCGGCAGGAGAACTCCGGCGGCCCGAGCGGCCCGCGCAACGTCGGCCTGTCCAAGGCGACCGGGCGTTACGTCTTCTTCCTCGACGCCGACGACCGGCTGGGCCCCGAGGCCCTGGAGCGGATGGTCGGCATGGCCGACCGCGCGGGCACGGACGTCGTCCTCGGCAAGGTCGAGGGCGTCAACCGCTCCGCGCCGAAGTCCATGTGGGGCAAGACGGTGGAGCGGACCGACGTCTTCTCCTCCAACATCAAGTTCACGCTCAGCGCGCAGAAGCTGTTCCGCCGCGAGCTGCTGGACCGGCACGGCATGCGGTTCGACGAGTCGCTGTTCACCGGAGAGGACGCGCTGTTCACCATGGAGGCCTACCTCCGGGCGAACGGCGTCTCCGTGGTCGCCGACCACACCTGCTACTACCTGGTCGGCCGCGACGACGGCAAGCACGTGACCAAGAGCGGCAGTTACACGCTGCGGTTCGACTCCGCGCGGGCCCTGATGAACCTCATCGCCGAGCACGTCCCCGCGGGCGACCGGCGCGACCAGCTGATGCTCCGGCCCTTATTGGTCACGCTGCTGCCGCAGTTCGGGCCCAAGTACCTCACGGACAGCGAGGAGATCCGCCGGCACAAGTTCGAGCTGGCCAAGCCCCTGCTGGACGCCCACTGGACCGAGGGCGCCGCCCAGCGCCTCAGGGTCCACGAGCGGCTGCGGCTGCACCTGGTAGCCGAGCAGCGGCCCGAACTCCTCATCGAGGTCGTGAAGTTCGTCAAGGCCAAGAAGCAGGCGGCGGCGCTCCTGGAGCGGAAGGGCCGCCGCGTCTACCTGGCCTACCCGCACTTCCGCGACCGCGCCGCCGGCATCCCCGACTCGGTGTACCTCGCCGAGCCGCGCGAGGCCCGGGCCTTCCCGGGCTACCGCGAGGGCGGCGCCCACACGTTCGTACGCCGGGCGGTACGCAAGGCACGGCGGGTGCTGACGTCGCGTGAGGTGCGGTCGGCGGCGTGAACGCGGAAGCGGGGGCCGGCTCTCGCACGGCCCCCGCGTTCGTCCCGCCCGTACCGCCGCTCGGCGCGGTGCGGTCGCTCAGCGCGGTGCGGTCGGGAGCGTCGTCTCCGTGCGCTGGCCGGGCAGTTCCGCCGTCAGTCGTTCCGCCACCCGTGCCCGGTGGTCCCGGGCCGTCTCGCACAGCTCCCGTACGGCCGTGTTGAAACGCTCCTGCGACGACGGCTCGGCCGGGCCCAGCAGACGCAGCTTCAACGCGGCGCGCGCTTCGGCCAGTTCGTCCTTCTCCGGGTGCCGGACCGCCTCCAGCAGGGCAGGCACCCCGTCGGCGTCCGGCGACAGCACCGTCGCCGCCGCCACCGTCGGGAACGCCGTACGGAACGCGTCCTCGCTCAGCCCGCTGGTGTTCGCCACCGCGTGCGGCTTCTCGCTCGCCAGGAAGTCGCTGATCACGCTCGACACATCACTGACCAGCAGGTCGGCCACATCGAAGCAGGAGTACAGCGCGGGCCGGACGTCCGTGATGATCTGGTGCTCACCCTCCGGCAGCGACGCCCAGTACGCCTCCTCCCAGGCCGCCGTCGCCCGCGCCACCGCCTCGGCCCGGCCCGGCTCCGGCGCCGACTGCACCCGCATGCGTTCCACCGTGTCGGCCCCGGCGCGGAAATCGGCGGTGGTGAGGCGGTCCAACTCCCGTGTGAGACGGTCGAGTCCGGCGGCGCCCGAGGGGCGCGCCCCCGTCCGCTCCCGGTTCGCCGCCCGGATCAGCTCCCGGATCCGCAGATCGGCCGCGCCCGCGCGTGGGTCCACCGACCCCGTCAGCGGATGCGGCTTGTACAGCAGCCGCACGCCCGGGTCGGCGAGCAGCGCCCGCACCAGGTTCTCGCCGGCCGCGATCACCGAGGTGTTGCCGGGGTTGCCGTCCCAGCCCTCCCAGGTCGGCGCGTACAGGACGGTCGTCCACGCACCGGCCGGCGGACCCGCGTACGGCCGTACGGCGTCCAGCTGCGGGCGGCCGGTCTCCACCACGTCCTTGTCCTCGACGCCCACCTCGGCCAGCGCGTACCGCTCGCGCGCGGCGGGCCCGGCCACCCACACCTCGTCGTAGGCCTTCGCGTACGGGTTGCACGAGGACAGCTTGTCGCTCTCGCCGTGGTTGACGAAGGTGTGCTTGATCGTGGGGATGCGCAGCACCTGGGAGGTCTTGCCGGAGTTCGACGGGTGGACGAGGACCTGCAGCGTGGAGTGCTCCAGCCGCATCAGCGTCGACACCTTCGGCAGGCAGACGATCGGGATGTCCGTCGCCGCGATCTTCTGCACCATGAACCGCTCGCGCAGCACGATGACCGGCCTGCCGTCCACCTGCGCGAGCGGCTCCAGCCACATGTTCGCCTGGTAGGCCGAGGCGGCGCCGCCGGAGAAGTACAGACCGACGGTCGGCCGGTACGCGGCCAGCCACGCGTCGAACCACTCGAGCACCTCCTGCTCACCGGCCGGGCGGCGGCCCGGCAGCAACCGGAGCAGCAGTGCGCCGAGGCCGGTCAGCGCGAGGGCGAGGGAGAGCGCGATGCCCGCCGCCGCGTACACCGGTTCGTCGCCCGGCGCGGCGGCCAGCAGCCCGGCCGTCGCGGGCAGGCCGAACGCCAGCAGCCGGTGGCCGGGGCGGCGCAGCAGCACGGCCGGGGCCGGGGACAGCCGCAGCACCGAGGCGTCGATGTTCCGGGTCACCACCGGCAGGGTGCGGGTACGGCGCACCAGGACGGAGACCGCCTGGATCGCGCAGTGCAGTACGTAGAAGGCGAGCAGCCCGGCCACCAGCGGGGCGTACACCGTCTCCCGGTCCTGCTCGCCGAGCCGCAGCAGGCCCACGACCAGCAGCAGATCGCGCAGGACGTGCCGCACGGTGATGTCCGCGTGCGACTTGGCGAACAGCGACAGCACCTCGCGCTGCCACCGGTACAGGGCGCCCTCGGCGGCCAGGGAGACGGCGGTCGCGGCGAGCAGCAGCGGTACGTGGGGCAACAGCGCCGCGACCGCCTGAGCGACGAACGCGGCGGCCAGGACGACGGTGACCAGCCCCTTCAGCAGGGCCGGTGGACGGGGAAGAGGTACGGGCACTGCGGTCACTCCAGGAGCGTCGGGTGTCGGCGCAGGTCGGCCGTCCGGGTTAACGCGTGGCGACCTCCTGACGACACGCGCGTGTCGCCGGAGCGTAGGGGGCCTGTCGGCCCGCTGTGTCGTCGGACCGTAGCGGAAGATCACGTTCCTGTCTTGGGGTGGGGGGATCTGCGTACGGCCGTCGTCCGTGACGCGGGCGGCACCGTCCGTAGCGTGGACCGGCGCCGCGCCTCGCCTCGCCGTCCCGTAGATTTCCTGGTGAGGGACCGAATCGACGCGAGGGGCGGACGGGGACGTGGCAGGGGCAAGGCAGGCCGTGGGCGAGGCCCGCAGAATCGTCGTCAAGGTCGGTTCCTCCTCGCTGACCACCGCCTCGGGCGGCCTGGACGCGGACCGTGTGGACGCGCTGGTCGACGTCCTCGCCAAGGTCCGCAGCGGGGGCGAGCGAGAGATCGTCCTCGTCTCCTCCGGCGCCATCGCCGCCGGCCTCGCCCCGCTGGGCCTGCGCCGCCGTCCCAAGGACCTCGCCCGGCAGCAGGCCGCCGCCAGCGTCGGCCAGGGCCTGCTCGTCGCCCGCTACACCGCTTCCTTCGCCCGCTACGGCGTCCGCGTCGGCCAGGTGTTGCTGACCTCCGACGACATGAGCCGCCGCGCCCACCACCGCAACGCCTCACGCACCCTCGACAAGCTCCTCGCGATGGGCGCCTTCCCGATCGTCAACGAGAACGACACCGTCGCCACGGACGAGATCCGCTTCGGCGACAACGACCGCCTCGCCGCCCTGGTCGCCCACCTCGTCCACGCCGACCTGCTGGTCCTGCTGTCCGACGTGGACGGCGTCTACGACGGCGACCCCGCGAGGCCCGGCACCTCCCGTATCGCCGAGGTGCGCGAGCCGTCCGACCTCGCGCACGTCGAGATCGGCAGTGCGGGCAAGGCCGGCGTCGGCACCGGCGGCATGGTCACCAAGGTCGAGGCCGCCCGGATCGCGGCCGCCGCCGGTGTCCCCGTCGTGCTCACCAGCGCCATCCACGCGGCCGACGCCCTGACCGGCCAGGACACCGGCACCCACTTCCACCCCACCGGAAAGCGCTCCGCCGACCGGCTGCTGTGGCTCCAGCACGCCTCCACCCCGCAGGGCGCGCTGACTCTGGACGACGGTGCCGTCCAGGCCGTCGTGGACCGCCGCAAGTCGCTGCTGCCGGCCGGGATCGCCGCCGTCGAGGGCGAGTTCAGCGCCGGCGACCCGGTCGAGCTGCGGGACGGCACAGGCCGGGCGGTGGCCCGCGGGCTCGTCAATTTCGACGCCAAGGAGATCCCCCGGCTGATCGGCCGCTCCACCCGCGAACTGGCCCGCGAACTCGGCCCCGCCTACGAACGCGAGGTCGTACACAGGGACGACCTGGTGGTCCTCCACCCGTAATGGGCCGAAACATCCGCCCCCGGTGGTGGACGTTCCGCAAAACCGCCACGCGATCCCTTGCGGCCTGCTGAACTTTGTCTCAGGGCAATATTCCGCAGGAGCACCACTGTGCAAAGGAGGCCGTCGTGAGACGAGTGCGCCCTGGGGCCACGGCGTCCCGTGGTGGTGCCGGCTCCCGCGCGGCCGGTGACGAGCGCGCCCTGACCAGTGTGGCGGCCGGGGACCGGTTCCAGGGCGAGGACCCCGGGGACATCCCGCGCCTGTGGCACGTCACCCTCAGCGTCTCCGGCCGGGAGGCCCCGCTCACCGAGGTCCGGCGCGCCCTGGAACAGCTCGCCCACGACCACCCCTTCCTCCTGACCAGCCGTTACGCGGTCGACCACGCGGAGATCCGCTACTGGGAGGAGGCCCGCGACCTGCACGACGCTGCCGCCGTCGCCCTGCGCCTGTGGGGCGAGCACCGGCAGACCGCCGGGCTGCCGCCCTGGGAGATCGTCGGCCTGGAGGTCATCGACCGCGCGACCTACCACCAGCGCGTCGCCGAGGGGTACGGACCGCCACCGGCGTCCCCGGTCGGAGTTCACCCGTTCTGACCTGGTCCAGGGGGTGTCCCGGGGTGTTCCGGGGGTGTCTCGGGGTGTGAAACGAACGATGAACGGACCGGCCCGGCGCACTACCCTTCTTTCATGACCACGCTTTCGCCGTACGACTCGATGTCCCCGGTCACCGAGGCCGCCTACCGCGCCAAGGCCGCCGCCGCGAGCCTCGCCCCGCTGCCACGGGCCGACAAGGACGACGCGCTGCTCGCCATCGCGGACGCGCTGGAGGTCCGTACGAGCGAGATCGTCGAGGCCAACGCCAAGGACGTCGCCAAGGCCCGCGAGGCCGGCATCAGCGAGGGCATGATCGACCGGCTCACCCTCACCCCCGAGCGGGTCCGCGCCATCGCCTCCGACGTGCGCGACGTCGCCGCGCTGCCCGACCCCGTCGGCGAGGTGGTCCGCGGCTCCACGCTGCCCAACGGCATCGACCTGCGCCAGGTCCGCGTGCCGCTCGGCGTCGTCGGGATCATCTACGAGGGCCGGCCGAACGTCACGGTCGACGCCGCCGCCCTCTGCCTGAAGTCCGGCAACGCGGTCCTGCTGCGCGGCTCCTCCTCGGCCTACCAGTCGAACAGCGCCCTCGTGCGCGTCCTGCGCGACGCCGTGGGCGGGGCCGGGCTGCCCGCCGACGCCATCCAGCTCGTCCCCGGCGAGAGCCGCGACAGCGTGCGCGAGCTGATGCGCGCCCGCGGCCTGGTCGACGTGCTCATCCCGCGCGGCGGCGCCTCGCTGATCAACACGGTCGTGCAGGAGTCGACCGTCCCGGTCATCGAGACCGGCACCGGAAACTGCCACGTCTACGTCGACGCCGCCGCCGACCTCGACATGGCCGTCGACATCCTGATCAACTCCAAGGCCCAGCGGGTCGGCGTCTGCAACGCCGCCGAGACCCTCCTGGTCCACCAGGACATCGCCGCCGAGTTCCTGCCCCGCGCCCTGGAGGCCCTCGCCGGAGCCGGGGTGACCGTGCACGCCGACGAGCGCGTGCAGGCCTTCGCCAAGGACTCCAAGGCGACCGTCGTCGAGGCGACGGCCGAGGACTGGGAGAGGGAGTACCTGTCGTACGACATCGCCGCGGCCGTGGTGGACTCCCTGGACAAGGCCGTCGAGCACATCCGGCTGTGGACCTCCGGCCACACCGAGGCCATCGTCACGACCTCCCAGCAGGCCGCCCGCCGCTTCACCCAGCTGGTCGACTCGACCACCGTCGCCGTGAACACCTCCACCCGCTTCACCGACGGCGGCCAGTTCGGCTTCGGCGCGGAGATCGGCATCTCCACGCAGAAGCTGCACGCCCGCGGCCCGATGGGCCTGCCGGAGCTGACCAGCACGAAGTACATCGTGACCGGGGACGGGCACGTGCGCCGCTGAGTGCATGCCGCGTGAGTATGGGAAGCGGCGCATATGCGTGCGGCAGGGGCGGACCGGCCTGGCGCGCGCCGTGCGGAGCCCCGTGAACGCCGTCTCAACCGGCGGATGAATTTCCATACCGTCTGCCCAAATTGACCCCCCAGGTCTACTCTGGATCCGTGCCGGAGGACGTGGGGGGCACGCCGTTTCCGGACGGCTGGGAGCCCGACGACGACCACGACCGCGGGGTGTCGGACGAAGAGTTCGCCTCCGTGGTCTTCGACGAGGCCTTCGTCAGCGCGGCCGTGGTGCACGAGCCGACCGCCGTGGAGCGCCTCCTTGCCGCCGCACAGGCGAGAGCCGAGGCCTCCGAAGCGGAGGCGCGCCGCGCCCACTCCAGAGGCGAGCGCTACGACGACGGGTACGGCTCCGAGGGGCACGGCGATTTCGGCCATGATCCCGACCTCGACGAGCTGGACGACCCCGACATCCTCGAGGACGAGTACGGCGGCACGGGTCCGTACGGCAAGCAGGTCCGCTGGCACCGCCCGGTGGCCTGGCTGCTCGCCCTCGTGATGGGCATCGGCATGGTCGCGCTGGCCTTCACGGCGGTCTACCGGGGCGCGTCCTCGAACCGCCAGGAGCCCGTGCCGGCGCCCACCTCGACCGGGCTGGAACAGAGCGGTGGCCCGACCCCCTCCGCGTCCGCCGACTACACCGGGCCCGCCGTCTCGGTGATCCCGCGCACCCCCTGACCGGAACCCGCCTGTCCTGGTGAGAACCTGTCAGAACTGTCATGGAGCGGGGCGTTTACCTGACCTTCCGGCGACCTACCCTGAAGATATGGGCGGGCCTGGCGACCCACCTGAGGGGCCCCCCGAGGGCGCTCCCGGAGGTGGAGAGGACGAGTATCGATCCGTCGTCTTCGACGAATCGTTCATTCGTGCTGCCCGCCTCCAGGAATTCTCCGCCCAGGAGCGCATCGCCGACCACGCGCCCGCCGTGCGCCGCCGCCCGCCCCTGCGCCGGGGCCTGTCCCGGCAGGCACTGATCCTGGTCCTGCTGATCGCCCTCGCCTTCGGCACCGCGATCTACATGGGTGTACGGCACCCCTACCAGACCCCCGCGGCCCAGGAGCCCGCCGAGCCCCTGCGGATGACCGTCATCCCGCTCGCTCCCGAGGGCAAGGTGCCCGGAACGGCCGACACGGCGTATCTGTACGAGCACAGCCCCGCCGCACAGTTCAAGAGCGGCGCGGAGGGCGTGCCGCTGCCCGCCTCGCGGCGCACCGCGCACTTCTCGGACAGCCAGGTCGTGTCCGCCCTGTCCACTGCCAAGGACTACATCGTCCGGTCCGCCCTCGACCCGGACGTGCTCACGGGCCGTGAGGTCCGCGCGGTCCGTGTCCTGCTCGACCCCGATCAACTGGGTCAGTTCGACCAGAGCTTCTCCCGCCCCACCGCGGACGGACGCCACGCGCCCACCGGCTGGCTCGTCCGCTTCGACCCCTCGCGCGCGGAGCTGGCCGACCGCAAGGTGCGGGTCCAGGGCACGCTGCAGGCGGCCGAGGCCGACTCGTCCACGCTCGAGGTCACCGCGGACCACACGTTCGTGTACGCGCTGCGGCCGACCGGGGCCGACGGCAAGGACGAGGTGTCCCTGTTCACCGTCCGGCGCGAGCTGCACTTCCGCTTCGACCGCGACGACCTGCGCCTGCACCAGGGCCGGCTCGTCGTCTCCTACGTCCAGGCCGGACCGCTCTCCTGCGCCGAGGACTCCACGAACCACCTCCGCCCCCTTCTGGCCGGCCAGACGGCCAAGGAAGGCGGCCCCGCCGGCACGGACCCCTATGCCACGGGCAGTGCGACGGCCCTGTGCGGTTCCTTGGCGACGAGCGCGCAGCCGAAGGTGTGAGAGGGGGCTCAGGCCCTCAGCTGTTGTCGCGCGGCGGCCGGTCGTCCCCAGGGGAGTCCGACCCCGGGGCGTCCGACGTGCCCGGTGTCTCCGGGCCCTGGGGCCGCTCGGGGGCCGAGTTCGTGAAGCCGCCGAAGCCTCGGCGGACCCGGTCGCCCAGGTCACCGGCGCCGCCGGCGAGGTCCGTGACCAGCTTCATCAGCGGGTCCTTGGAGCTCTTCACATGGGTCGTGTAGTGGTTCGCCGAGTCCCGCCAGGAGTCCCTGACCGAGCTGTCCTTGTCCTCGTCGCGCCGCGGGTAGTGGCCGTCCATGATCCGCTGGTAGTCCCGCGACTCGGCCCACTTCTTCAGCTCGGCCGCGCGCACGGTGGTGAACGGATGGGAGCGGGGCAGCACGTTCAGGATCTTCAGCACGGAGTCCCGCAGGTCGCCCCCGGCCTCGTACTCCTCGGCCTGTGCGAGGAACGCGTCCACGTTCATCTCGTGCAGGTGGTTGCCGCCCGCGATCTTCATCAGGCCCCGCATGGAGGCCGTCAGGTCCTGCCCGACCAGCAGCCCCGCCCGGTCCGCCGACAGCTCCGACTTGCGGAACCACTCCCGCAGCCCGGTCACGATCGCCATGATCGCGAGGTTGCCCAGCGGGATCCAGGCGACCCGGACGGCGAGGCTGGTCAGGAACAGCAGGATCGTGCGGTAGACCGAGTGGCCGGACAGCGCGTGCCCCACCTCGTGCCCGACGACCGCCCGCATCTCCTCCTCGTCGAGCAGCTCGACGAGCCCGGTCGTCACGACGATGATCGGCTCGTCCAGGCCGATGCACATCGCGTTCGGCTGCGGGTCCTGGTTCACGTACATCGGCGGGACCTTCTCCAGGTCCAGGATGTAGCAGGCGTCCCGCAGCATCACGTTCAGATGGGCGAACTGCTGGTCCGAGACCCGTACCGAGTCGGACAGGAACAGCAGCCGGAGACTGCGCTCGGGCAGCAGACCGCTGAGCGCCTTGAACACCGTGTCGAAACCGCTCAGCTTGCGCAGCGCCACCAGGGCGGAGCGGTCGGCCGGATGCTCGTACGTACGCGAGGAGATTCCGGGGAAGCGCCTGCGCTGCCTGCTGGGCACATGCTCGTGCCCGCTGTGCTCGTGGCCGTCGGACATGTCTTCCCCCATGCGTCTGTGTGACCTTTGCGGCCCCTTGTGCGGCCTTTTGCTTCCCGGAGGCAGAGCCCAGCCTAGGCGGAGTTACGGTGGTCGGGCAGTACAGCGAAGGGAACCACCGTCATGGAGCACCACCCCGCATCCGCCTGGCTCGCCGAGGCCGCGAGCGCCGCCGAGCGGCAAGGACCGGGGATGCTCCGGATCGTCCTCATCGTGATGATCCTGGGTTGTGTGCTGACCGCGTGGTTCCTGCTGCGTGGCTACAGACGGAAGGACGACTGAGGCACCGGGAAGGTTCCCCGTCACCGACATGCGGAGTCGGGGTGATCGCGTTCGGGGCGCCCGCTTACGATGAGCCGACGTCTTTTATGCCGCCCACACGCGATAGGTCCTGCCGAAGATGAGCTTCCACAGCACCGCTGCCCAGTTGGTCACCCTCGCCGCCGAGGGCGAGGAGCACGGCGGAAACCACGAGAGCCTCAGCCCCTACCTCACCGGTGGCGCCGCCCTCTTCATCCTGCTGCTCCTGCTGTGGATCACCACCCGCTTCAACCGCGACCGCTGAGCCCGGCAGGGTGCCCCGCGCAGGGCATCCCGGGGATCACGGGGGCGACCGGACCCCTCAGGCAGGGCCGGTAGGGTCTGCACGCATGGGAGAGCAGGACATGCCTACCGGTCCGGCGAACGAGACGCCGCACGACCCGGCACAGGACACGGCGAGCGGCACCGAGCGACACTCGGAGCCCCGCCGTGCCGCCACGGAGCCCCGCCAGGCCGCTTCGGAGCCCCGCGGCGCCGACGGCCCCGGATCCGGCCCGTCGCGGCCCGGCAAGCGCCGTCTCGGCGTCATGGGCGGCACCTTCGACCCGATCCACCACGGGCACCTGGTCGCGGCCAGCGAGGTCGCCGCGGCGTTCCACCTCGACGAGGTGGTCTTCGTCCCGACCGGCCAGCCCTGGCAGAAGAGCCACCGAAGCGTCTCCCCGGCCGAGGACCGCTATCTGATGACGGTCATCGCGACCGCCGAGAACCCGCAGTTCTCCGTGAGCCGCATCGACATCGACCGCGGCGGTGCCACCTACACCGTGGACACCCTGCGCGACCTGCGTGCGCTCAACCCGGACACGGACCTCTTCTTCATCACCGGCGCCGACGCGCTCGCCCAGATCCTCACCTGGCGGGACAGCGAGGAGCTGATCTCCCTCGCGCACTTCATCGGGGTCACCCGGCCGGGCCACCACCTGAACGACCCCGGACTCCCGGAGGGCGGCGTCTCCCTCGTCGAGGTCCCCGCCCTCGCCATCTCCTCCACCGACTGCCGTGCGAGAGTCGCCAAGGGCGACCCGATCTGGTATCTGGTGCCGGACGGAGTCGTGCGCTATATCGACAAGCGCGAGCTGTACCGCGGCGAGTGAGCCGAGAGGGGCACCGGTGAACGACCGATACGACGCGGGGGCCGCGGGATATGGCGCCGACCAGTACGAGCTCGTCGGCTACGACGAGTACGGCCGGCCTGTCTACCGCCCGGTCCCGGCACAGCAGACCCAGACCTACGACCCGTACGCCCAGCCGGGACAGCAAGGGCAGCAGGGCCAGCAGCAGGGCTACGGCTACGACCCGTACGCGACGTCCGGGCAGCAGCCTCCGTCGTACGACTACGGGACCGGCCCACAGCAGCCTGGCTCCTCCTACGGCTCCTACGACCCGTACGCCGCCGGCACCCACCAGGGCGGCCCCGCGTCCCACGACTCCTACGGCCAGAACGCGGCCGGCGCCGGTACGGACCGGCAGCCCCGCGTCGCCGAACAGACCGCGCACATCCCGCAGCAGGCGGGCCCGGCCGACGAGGAAGCCCCCGGCCGGCCGGAACCGGAGTACCACACCGAGCAGTTCGCCTTCGTCGAGGAGCCCGACGCCAACTCCGAAGACGTCATCGACTGGCTGAAGTTCACCGAGAACCGCACCGAGCGCCGTGAGGAGGCCCGGCGCCGTGCCCGCAGCCGGATCGTCGCCCTGGTCGTCGTCCTCGCGCTCGCCGCGGCCGGCGGCATCGGCTACCTCGGGTACGCGGGGAAGCTGCCCGGCCTGTCCTCCGACGACTCCACGACGGGCACCGCGACGGCGGCGGGCGCCCAGAAGCGCGACGTGATCGTCGTCCACCTGCACGACACCAACGGCGCCCCCACCTCCACGGCCCTCCTTGTCGACAACACCACCACCAAGCGGGGCACCACCGTCCTCGTGCCCAACTCCCTGGCTCTGACCAGCGACGACGGCACCACGACGACACTCGCCAAGTCGGTCGAGGACGACGGCTCCGACGGCACCCGCGACGCGCTCGACTCGGCCCTCGGCACCGACATCCAGGGCACCTGGCGCCTGGACACCCCCTACCTGCAGAACCTCGTCGACCTCGTCGGCAACGTCGATGTCGACACGGACACCGACGTCCCCGACCCCGCCGCCAAGAAGAAGGGCACGGCCCCCCTGGTCAACAAGGGCAAGGACCAGACCCTCAGCGGCAAGATGGCCGTCGCCTACGCCACCTACCGCGCCCCCGGCGAGGCCCAGAACGCCCAGCTGGAGCGCTTCGGGCAGGTCATGCAGGGTGTCCTGCGCAAGGTGTCCTCCGATCCGCAGGCGGCCACGACCACGATCCAGACCCTGGCGCAGATCCTGGACCCGTCCCTGACCGACAAGGACCTCGGCTCCTTCCTCGCCGGGCTGTCCGACCTCGCCAAGGGCGGCGACTTCAAGACGGACCTGCTGCCCGTCCAGGCCGACGGCACGCTCAGCGCCCAGGCGAGCGCGGGCGTGGTCAGGAACGTCCTCGGCGGCACCGCCAAGAGCCCGGACAAGGACGCCGCCGTCAGCGTCTCCGTCCAGAACGCCACCGGTGTGAAGGACAACACGGAGAAGGCCCGCGTCGTGCTCCTCAACGGCGGCTTCACCTTCCTGGAGGGCGGCACGGCCGGCGCCGCCCAGGCCACGTCCGAGGTCGTCTACGCCGACGCCGGCGACAAGGCGAACGCCGCCGAGGTCGCCAAGACCCTCGGCCTGCCCGCGGGCTCGGTCGGCAAGGGCAAGATCTCCGCGAACGCCGACGTCGCCGTGGTCCTCGGCCAGGACTACAAGCCGTAGTCCGACCGGCAGGCAGGGCTCTGCCCCCACGTGATCCCCGTAATCACGTGGGGGGCCCACGGCGGTCCGTGAGACCCTTGGTGGCAAGTGTCCGCCGATCGAAAGCCTTGTAGTGACCGCGACCGACCGCTCTCACGAGCTCATCATCACCGCCGCCCAGGCGGCCGCCGACAAGCTGGCGCACGACATCGTCGCCTACGACGTCAGTGACGTGCTGTCCATCACGGACGCCTTCCTGCTGGCCTCGGCACCCAACGACCGCCAGGTCAAGTCGATCGTCGACGAGATCGAGGAGCGGCTCCAGAAGGAACTCGGCGTCAAGCCGGTGCGCCGCGAGGGCGACCGCGAGGCCCGCTGGGTCCTGCTCGACTACGTCGACATCGTCGTCCACGTCCAGCACAGCGAGGAGCGCGTCTTCTACGCCCTGGAGCGGCTCTGGAAGGACTGCCCCGAGCTCGACCTGCCCGAGGACGCCAAGGCCACCCGCGGCAAGGCCGAGGAGCACGCCAAGCTGCAGGCGGCCGAGGAGGCGGCGGAGCTGGACGGAGACTGGCGGTGAGTTCCTTCAGCGAGGCCGGCAGGCCGGGCCGGGGCCGCCGCGTCATCCTCTGGCGGCACGGCCAGACCTCGTGGAACGTGGAGCGCCGCTTCCAGGGCACCACGGACGTCGAGCTCACCGAGACCGGCGTCGCCCAGGCCCGCCGCGCCGCCCGGCTGCTGGTCTCCCTGAAGCCGGACACGATCGTCGCCTCCGACCTGAAGCGGGCCGCGAACACGGCCGCCGAACTCGCCGCGCTCACCGGCCTCGACGTGACCCACGACGAGGCCCTGCGCGAGACCTACGCGGGCGTCTGGCAGGGCCTGACGCACGAGGAGATCATCAGCCGGCACGGCGACGAGTACGCCGCGTGGAAGCGCGGTGAGCCGGTGCGCCGCGGCGGAGGCGAACTGGAGACCGAGGTCGCCGACCGCGCCGCTCCCGTGGTGCTCCGGAACGCCGAGAAGCTCCCCGAGGGCGGCACGCTCGTCGTGGTCAGCCACGGCGGCACGATCCGCACCACCATCGGCCGCCTCCTCGGCCTCGACCCCCGCGACTGGGAGAGCCTCGGCGGGCTCTCCAACTGCTGCTGGTCCGTCCTCGGCGAAGGCGCCCGCGGCTGGCGTCTGCTGGAGCACAACGCCGGCACCCTGCCCGAACCGGTGCTCGGTGACGACGACTGACCTCGGATTTCACTTTCCGGCAGGTCGCAGGCTAAAGTTCTTCTTGTTCGCCCCGCCAGCGGGGAAGGAACATGAGGGGCTATAGCTCAGTTGGTAGAGCGCCTGCATGGCATGCAGGAGGTCAGGAGTTCAATTCTCCTTAGCTCCACGTCAAGATCCCGTTCCCGTCCTGGGGGCGGGATTTTTCGTGCCCGGGGTTGAGTCACTCGGGCCTGCTGAGGCGTATACCTCTACGGCCACGACGCGTGCCGTGTCCGGACTGGTGCTGAGGCGTCGCTGACCGTATTGGTCCGGCCGTGGCAGAATCAAACGGCCGGAAGGGAGCGCGGCCCGACGGGAGGAGTAGCGATGCCTGCGAGCATCCTCGAGGAGGTCGACCACCTCCTCGGAGCAGCGTTGATACGGCAGATGTCCACCCGCCTCAGCTGCCCTTCCTGCGGTTCCGGGCACGTGGCCCAGATGCTCGGCGACAACGGCGGGGTCTCCTACGTGTGCACGGCCTGCGGCCACAGCTGGAGCTGATCGATGGGTGCACACAGGCGAAAGTGCGACTGGTGTGGCAGCGGGACTCCGATCGTCCGTGACATGGAACCGATCAATCCCGACTACCAGTACTGGTGCGAGGAGTGCGCGCGGGCGCTGATCATAAAAGGCGACCCGATCGAGACGTACCGCGAGCTGGAGGGCGAGCCGATCTACGGCCGGCTTCTGGAGGAGCACTGCACGCTCAAGCGGTTCTATTCGTTCGTCACGGCCTGAGATCCGTCAAAACGGTCATTTCAGGCAAGGTGAAACCGATTTGGTGTTGGGCCCGATGGGCCAGTAATGTTGGCGTCGCCGCCGGGGAAACCCGGAGACGCGAGGGGCTATAGCTCAGTTGGTAGAGCGCCTGCATGGCATGCAGGAGGTCAGGAGTTCAATTCTCCTTAGCTCCACAGAAGATGAGAAGGCGGGCCATCCGATCGGATGGCCCGCCTTCTTGTGTGTATGAGTACGGCGGGCTTCCCCGGAGGGAGCCCGCCGTGCGTCTGCTCAGCGGCCGAGAGCGCGCCGTCCGCGGCCCTGGGAGAGGACCGGGAGGTTGCGGGACGACGGCGCGCCCTGGGAGCGCGTGTCCTCCTCCAGGCGCAGGGCCAGCGCCGGGCAGCGGCGCACCGCGCGCAGCGCCTTGGCCTCGGCGTACCGCGGCACCTGGGCCTGCGCCACGGTGGGGAAGCCGTCGGCGCCGAGCTGGAAGACCTCGGGGAGGATGTCCGCGCACAGACCGTGGCCCCGGCACAGCGTCCAGTCGACGTAGATCTTCTGGCGGCTGGGGCCGTCCTCCTCGGACTCGCCGCCGCCCGGGATGCCCGTGGGGGCCCTGCCGCCCTCGAAGAGCGGCAGAACGCCCTCCACGGGCCTGCCGCAGCCGTTGCCGAGGACATGGGCGGCCAGGTCGTCCGTGAACGCCTTGATGGTCGACTCGAGGAACATCGCGGAGCCGTCCGGGTGCGAGCACGCGCCGCGCCGCTTCACGTTCTTGGCGACCTGCTTGACCGCCTCCAGGGCGGCAGGGCCGCCGCCGTTGAGGATGTCCTCCAGGCCGCGTGCGGCGGCCGGCAGGCCGAGGTAGCAGGGGCCGCACTGGCCCGCGCTCTCCTCGGCCAGCCACTGGGCGACCCGCAGCGACTCGCCCAGCGGGCAGGTGTCCTGAGTGATCGGCAGGATCGCTCCGGCGCCGAGCGCGCCGCCCACCGCGTCCAGGGAGTTGCGGGAGACGATCGCCTCGTTGACCGTCGCCGCGTCGATCCACTTGCCGTGGTAGCCGCCGGTGAGCACGCCCTGCGGCACCGGCGGTGCGCCGGCGAGCTGCAGGACGTAGCGCAGCGGCACGCCCGTCGGGACCTCGATCACCATGGGGCGGGCCACCGCCCCGGAGACCGTGAGCATGACCGTGCCCGGCTCGTCGTACAGGCCGGTGTTGCCGTAGCGCTCAGGGCCGATGCGGGCGGCGATGGCCAGCTGGGCGAAGGTCTCGGCGTTGGAGAGCAGCGTGGGGGCGCCGCCGACGCCGTTCTGCGAGGCGCTGACCTTGCGGCCCGGAGGGACGGCCGGGCCGCCGTCGATCGAACGGATCAGCGACGCGGCGGCGCCGGTGACCATACGGACCGGATTGCGCTGCACACGCGCGCGGAGTGCCGACCGGCGGCCGTTGTTGAGACCGCGTTCGGCGAGCGCGGCCTCCATGGAGCGCTGTGTCGACTCACGGGTGACCCCCACCACGAGCGTGCGGGCACCCAGAGCTTCGGCGCAGAGCAGTGCGCCGTCCAGGATCAGATGCGGGGCACGGTTGATCAGCACCGTGTCCTTGCGGCAGGCCGGCTCGTCCTCGCTGCCGTTGACGACGACGACCGGCCGGATGCCGCGCTTGATCGCCGATTCGGCGACCGAGCGCAGCTTCTTGTGGAAGGGGAAGCCCGCGCCGCCGCGGCCCTTCAGGTTGATGCGTTCGGCGAGTTGCGCGAGCTGCTCGCCGCCCATCGGCTCGAGCGGCCCGTGCACCTTCAGGTGCATGGGCAGATCGAGCCGATCGACAAGGTCGAAGCCCGACGTGAGCTGAGGAAGTCCGACCACGCGGACTTCGGGTACGTCGGGCAGAGCCTCGTTCACTTAAAGCCTCCGGAAGGCGTGTTCCAAGGTTCGCCCGATCCCGGTGCGTCGAAGTCGTAGGACGCACCGGGCAGTGTTTCAGTGGCGGGACCGCTGTTGTACGTGTCGTTCGGGTAGTACGTGTCGAAGGCGGCATTCGACTCACCCGTGTCGTACACGTCACTCGATCCATAACCGGCGGCGCCTGGATTGCCATAGGCTGGGATGCTTTGTCCGGTGTCCTGCAGGGGGTCGTAGGGCGGGATGTTGAAGCCCGTGTCCTGGAGGGGGTCGTAGGCCGACGGCGGGGCCTCGCCGACCGGGGGCGGGGACGGGATCGGCCAGTTGCCCGAGGTGCTGGAGGGGCCGTCGACGAGCGGCATGTTCTGGGTGGGCTGCATGTCCAGCGGCAGCTCCGTGCGGGTGCTCGGCCCCGGCGCGAAGGCCTGCTGGCCCGTGGGAGGGCCGGAGACGGCCCGGTAGGCAGCCGCGAATCCGTTGGCGGGCTCCTTGGCCGCGGGGCGTTCCGCCTTCTCGTACAGCGGCCCCGACGGGGACGCCGCGGGCCTCCGGGGCGCGTCCCGGCTCTCGTAGCCGGGCAGCGTGGAGCCGCCGGCCGCCCGGGCGCGGCTCTCCTCCAGGTCCCTGCGGGCCGAGGACTCCCCGGGGCCTATGAGGCTGGCGAACTTGTCGGCGATCTTGCGCTTGACCGGGCGCGGAGCGGCGCGCAGGGCGAGGGCGGCGGCCACCCCGACCAGGGACAGGCCGTACAGGATGACGAAGATCGGCTTGGCCGCGCGACCCGCGTAGAGCCCGTGGACCAGGGCGGCGCACCAGGCCGGGTAGGCCAGCATGTGCATGGCCCGCCAGCGGGCGGCGACGGGTGCGGGGGAGGCGAAGCGGTTGCGCAGTACGCCGGTGACGCCCACGAAGATCATGAGCATGCTGGCCACGGTGCCGAGGCCGATGAGGAACGACCTGCCCGTGACGGTCTCGTCCTCGGTCAGGAGCAGCCCGAAGGGGACCACAGCGGCGACCCACGAGGTGTGGGACAGCGCCAGCTTCACCCCGATGTGGACCAGGAGGAAGACGATCGAGGCGACCGCCGTGGTCCGGTGCACGGCCTGCGCCAGGATGCGCCTGCGCGTGTCGAGCAGGACCCGGTCCTGGGCGACGAGTCCCCAGATCACCGAGCAGGACAGACACACGAGGGACAGCACGCCGGCGCCGAAGTTGAGGAACTCGGCGAACGAGTCGTCCGCCGTGGAGTCGTAGGGGTTCACGGCCGGCCTCCCCACATCCCGGCGGCCGGGGGTAGCGAGGTGTTACTGCGATGAGGGTTCATGGGGGCAACTCCGAGCGGTTCGGGAAAGCGGTCCCGCTGCCGCACTCTAAGCGGAGCCATACCGATGGGTACGAGGTTTGAGTTATTGCGTTGTTATCAAAGGACAATATGGATGTTGTGATGTCCCTTAGTGACTATTACGCGAAGTAACCTTTGACCCTGGTTCAGCTTTTCGGGTACCGAACGGCCGTCCAGAAGCGCGTCGCGGCGCGCTGGGGGCCTGCGGTACCCTAACGCCATGCGTGCCGTACGCCTTCTGCTTAGCGGGCCGCGCTGATCAGTCCCGGCCACCGGACGAGTCGAGTGGCCGGAATCGGCGCGGCGTCCCCTCCTGTGCGAGGGGATTTTTCGTTTCTCGAACCCACAGCCGCAGGCAGAGACGATCGATGGAGCTTTGAGGATCATGAGCGAGACGAACCCCGCTGCCGCCGCCGAGGTGGCGGCGCCGCACCGCTACACGGCCGCCATGGCAGCCGAGATCGAGGCACGCTGGCAGGACATCTGGGACGTCGACAACACCTACGGCGCGCCCAACCCGAAGGGTGACCTGGCGGGCGACCGGGAGACCGTCGCCAAGCCCAAGAAGTTCATCATGGACATGTTCCCGTACCCCTCCGGCGCGGGCCTGCATGTCGGTCACCCCCTGGGCTACATCGCCACGGACGTGTTCGCCCGCTTCCAGCGGATGACCGGCCACAACGTCCTGCACACCCTGGGCTTCGACGCCTTCGGCCTGCCCGCCGAGCAGTACGCGGTGCAGACCGGCACGCACCCGCGCGTGTCCACCGAGGCCAACATGGAGAACATGAAGTCCCAGCTGCGCCGGCTGGGCCTGGGCCACGACAAGCGCCGGTCGTTCGCCACGATCGACCCGGACTACTACAAGTGGACCCAGTGGATCTTCCTGCAGATCTTCAACTCCTGGTACGACCACGAGGCCGGGCGGGCCCGCCCCATCGCCGAGCTGATCGAGCTGTTCGCCTCCGGTGAGCGGCCCGTTCCGGGACACACGCGCGCGTGGAGCGAGCTGAGCGCCGCCGAGCAGGCCGACGTCCTGGGTGAGTTCCGGCTGGCCTACGCCTCCGACGCGCCGGTCAACTGGTGCCCCGGGCTGGGCACCGTGCTGGCCAACGAGGAGGTCACCTCCGAGGGCCGCTCCGAGCGCGGCAACTTCCCGGTCTTCAAGGCCAAGCTGCGCCAGTGGAACATGCGCATCACGGCCTATGCCGACCGGCTGCTGGACGACCTGGACGCGCTGGACTGGCCCGAGGCCATCAAGCTGCAGCAGCGCAACTGGATCGGCCGCTCCGAGGGCGCCCGCGTCGACTTCCCCGTCGACGGCGAGCGCATCACGGTCTTCACCACCCGCCCGGACACCCTGTTCGGCGCCACCTACATGGTGCTGGCCCCCGAGCACCCGCTGGTCGAGAAGTTCACCCCGGCCGCCTGGCCGGAGGGCACCCACGAGGTGTGGACCGGCGGCCACGCGACCCCCGGTGAGGCCGTCAGCGCCTACCGCGCGCAGGCCGCCTCGAAGTCCGACGTGGAGCGGCAGGCCGAGGCCAAGGACAAGACCGGCGTCTTCATCGGCGCGTACGCCACCAACCCGGTCAACGGCGAGCAGGTCCCGGTCTTCATCGCCGACTACGTGCTGATGGGCTACGGCACCGGCGCGATCATGGCCGTCCCGGCCGGAGACCAGCGCGACTTCGAGTTCGCGCGCGCCTTCGAGCTGCCGATCCACTGCATCGTCGAGCCCACCGACGGCCGTGGCACGGACACCTCGACCTGGGAGAACGCCTTCGGGTCGTACGACGCGAAGATCATCAACTCGTCGAACGACGACGTCAGCCTGGACGGCCTGGGCGTCGCCGAGGCCAAGGCGCGCATCACCGAGTGGCTGGAGCGGTCGGGCGTCGGCGAGGGCACCGTCAACTTCCGGCTGCGCGACTGGCTGTTCAGCCGCCAGCGCTACTGGGGCGAGCCCTTCCCGATCGCCTACGACGAGGACGGCATCGCCCACGCGCTGCCCGAGTCGATGCTGCCGCTGGAACTGCCCGAGGTCGAGGACTACTCGCCCCGCACGTTCGACCCGGACGACGCCGACACCCAGCCCGAGACGCCGCTGTCCCGCAACGAGGACTGGGTCAACGTCACGCTGGACCTGGGCGACGGCCGCGGCCCGCGCAGGTTCCGCCGCGAGACCAACACCATGCCCAACTGGGCCGGTTCCTGCTGGTACGAGCTGCGCTACCTGGACCCGCACAACAGCGAGCGGCTGGTCGACCCCGAGATCGAGCAGTACTGGATGGGCCCGCGCGAGGGCCAGCCGCACGGCGGTGTCGACCTGTACGTCGGCGGCGCCGAGCACGCCGTACTGCACCTGCTGTACGCGCGCTTCTGGTCCAAGGTGCTGTACGACCTGGGGCACGTCTCGTCCGCCGAGCCGTTCCACAAGCTGTACAACCAGGGCATGATCCAGGCCTACGTCTACCGCGACAGCCGCGGCATCGCGGTGCCGGCCGCCGAGGTGGAGGAGCGCGACGGCGCGTACTACTACCAGGACGAGAAGGTCACCCGTCTGCTGGGCAAGATGGGCAAGTCGCTGAAGAACGCGGTCACTCCGGACGAGATCTGCGCCGAGTACGGAGCCGACACGCTGCGCCTGTACGAGATGGCGATGGGCCCGCTGGACGTCTCCCGGCCGTGGGACACGCGCGCGGTGGTGGGCCAGTTCCGGCTGCTGCAGCGGCTGTGGCGCAACATCGTCGACGAGGCGACCGGCGAGGTGACCGTCGTCGACGCCGAGCCGGACGTGGAGACGCTGCGCGCCCTGCACAAGGCGATCGACGGGGTGCGCGGTGACCTGGAGGGCATGCGGTTCAACACCGCCATCGCCAAGGTCACCGAGCTGAACAACCACCTGACCAAGGCGGGCGGCGCCGTCTCGCGTCCGGTCGCCGAGGCCCTGGTGCTGATGGTCGCCCCGCTGGCCCCGCACGTCGCCGAGGAGCTGTGGCGCCGGCTGGGGCACACGGACTCGGTGGTGCACCACGACTTCCCGGTGGCCGACCCGCAGTACGTGGTCGACGAGACCGTGACGTGCGTCGTGCAGATCAAGGGCAAGGTCAAGGCGCGGCTGGAGGTCTCGCCTGCCATCTCCGACGACGAGCTGGAGAAGGTCGCGCTGGCGGACGAGAAGGTCGTCGCCGCGCTGGGCGGGGCCGGGATCAGGAAGGTGATCGTCCGGGCGCCGAAGCTGGTGAACATCGTCCCGGCGTAGGCGCGGGGTCTGGGGACCGCTTTCGGGGTGACCCCCTAGTGGTCCTCTGGTGTCCTCTACGGGCAGGTTCGGGGTTCTTCCGGAACTCCGGACCTGCCTGTTGCGTTTACCGTTGAAGAGCGACGTGTGGTGTGCCGCGATGTCCTGAGGAGGAGCCGGTGGAAGCAGTGATCGCAGTATTCGCCCTGCTTTTCGTGCTCTTTCTCGGGCTCGGCGTCTACGCGACCGTGAAGGTGGTCGGTGCAGCCAAGCGTGGTGTGGACCGCGGCCTCACCCAGGCCCGCCGCACCGTCGAGGACCACACCTTGCGGGCCAAGTCCTTCGCCCAGCCCGGCGCCGCGGGAGAGATCGCCCAGCTGCGGCTGAAACTGCGCACCTCGATGCGCGCCACCCAGGACGCGCTGAACGCGGCCGTCGCCGAGGACGAGTCCCTGAAGGAGTCCATCGGCCTCTTCCAACGGCTCAGCGCGCACGGCCACGAGCTGGACGACGAGCTGAAGCGCCTGGAGACCGAGCCGGACCGCGGCGCGCTGACCCAGCGGCTGCCCGGGCTGCGCGAGCGCACCGAACGCATCACGCAGTCCGCGGACGCACTGCGCTGGGCGGCCCGCGACCGGGCCCGCCGCTTCGCCGAGGACGACCTGGACACGCTCAGCGCCCAGATCGACGTGGAGGCCGGGGCGTTGCGGCACTGGACGACGCCGGAGCCCGAGCCCGCCTCCCGGCCGTGGCCCGAAGCGCCCGCCGCCGATGCCGCCACAGCCGGGCAGACCTGGCCGGAAGCGCCGCAGCCGAGCCCTGAGCAGGAGCCGGCACGGCCCGCCATCACGCCGCCGGGACCGCGCCCCACCTACTCCTGGCAGAAGAAGGCCCGCCCCGAGAGCACCACTTGATCCGGCCACGCGCGCCGCGGGGCACAGGGGCCGGGCTGCCACCCGGGCACTACGGCAGGTAACCTCCAGCTCATGTCCCGCCATGTCGCGATCGTCACCGATTCAACGGCCTACCTGCCGGCCCGGACGATGGAGCGCCACGGCATCACAGCGGTACCCCTGACGGTGGTCCTCGGTGACCGGGCGCTCGAAGAGGGCACCGAGATCTCGACTCGTGCTCTCGCCCAGGCTTTGCAGAAGCGGCGCCCCGTGACGACCTCGCGGCCCAGCCCCGCCGTCTTCGAGGAGACGTACCGCAAGGTCGCCGAGTCCGGCGCCACCGGCATCGTCTCCCTCCACCTCTCCGCCGAACTCTCCGGCACCTACGACGCGGCCGTCGTGGCCGCGAGCCAGGCGCCGGTGCCCGTGCGGGTGGTGGACACCGGCATGATCGCGATGGCGCTCGGGTTCTGCGCGCTCGCCGCGGCGGAGACCGCGGAGTCCGGCGGCACGGTGGACGAGGCCGTCACGGCCGCGGAGAAGAGGGCCGCCGGCACGTCCGCCTACTTCTACGTCGACACCCTCGACTACCTGCGCCGCGGCGGCCGTATCGGGGCGGCGCAGGCCCTGCTGGGTTCGGCGCTCGCGGTGAAGCCGCTGCTGCAACTGGCCGACGGCCGTATCGAACCGCTGGAGAAGGTGCGGACCGCGTCCAAGGCGATCGCCCGCCTCGAGGAGATCGCGGCCGACCGGGCGGGCAGCGCGCAGGTCGATGTCGCCGTCCACCATCTCGCCGCCCCGGACCGGGCGTCGGCCCTCGCCGACCGGCTGCGGACACGGTTGACCGGGCTGGCCGATCTGCATGTCAGCGAGGTCGGGGCGGTGATCGGGGCGCATACGGGGCCCGGGCTGCTGGGAGTTGTGGTTTCGCCGCGGTGAACGTTGCTGCGGGGCTGCGGGCCTCGGCTCCGATCACCCGTGTGAGTGGCGGAGTTGTCCACAGCCGGGGGGTTGTCCCCGGGAAATGACCATGATCATCGCGGGTGGGCCGAGGTGGCCGATCCTCGTCGCATGGCACTTCGATCACGTACAGCGACTGCGACCAGCGGCCCGGGCCGTGGACCCACGTCCGACGGGCGCGTCCGGCACCATCGCCGCCGCCCGCCTGTCGCACGCGGCCGGGCTCGGCACCGTCACGCTTCGGCGGAGGAACTGCGTCGGCGGGCGGGGGTGCTGTTCGCAGAACACGGCGGACGGGCTGGGCCTGCCGAGCGGGCCGGGCCGGCTGAACGGGTCGAGGAGCGCCGGGAGTCGGGGCAGGGGCCGCCGGTTCGGGGGAGGCCTTCCTGGGCTGTTGTGGAGCCGGCTGGCGGGGATCGTGCTCCACAGGAGCGGGATCGGCACGGAGCCGTTGTGGAGCCCGGTCTGGAACCCGACGTCGTCCCCGTCGAGTCGGACAGCGGGGCGGCGGGCCGCGTCGCGGAAGGGGACTGGCGGGAGCGGGCCGGGTTCGCGCTGCGGGAGCGCATGCCGCTGTGGTTGCAGGCCAGGTGTGGGCTGGAGCTGCGGAGTGTCCTCGCTCTGAGTGTGGTGCTCGTCGTGGCCGCGGCGTTTGCCGTGCAGCACTTCTGGACCGGCCGGACCCAGTCCGTGCGGCCGCCCGAGGTGGTGCGAGCGGCGGCGCCGTACGGGGAGCAGGGGCAGGGCGGGCAGGCCGAGGAGGAGCGAGGACCGGGCGTGCCCGTGGGGGCGGCGAAGACCACAGGTGCCGCGGGGCCGCCCGAGATCGTCGTGGACGTCGGCGGCAAGGTCCGTGATCCCGGAATCCATCGGCTGCCGAGCGGTTCGCGCGTCGCGGACGCCCTGCGCGCCGCGGGCGGTGTGAAGCCCGGGACGAACACGGACGGTCTCAACCGCGCCCGCTTCCTCGTGGACGGCGAACAGGTGGTCGTCGGGGGACCGGCCACCGTCGCGGGAACCGGGGCAGGAACGGGGGCGGGCGGTACGGCTGCCGGAGGCCCGGCCGGTGGGGCGGCGGGCGGCGCGATGCCGGCGGCTCCGGTCTCCCTCAACACGGCCACCGCCGACCAGCTCGACACCCTGCCGGGCGTGGGCCCGGTGCTGGCGCAGCACATCATCGACTACCGCACGCGGCACGGCGGCTTCCGTTCCGTGGACGAACTGCGCGAGGTGAACGGCATCGGCGACCGCCGCTTCGCCGACCTGCGGAATCTCGTACGGCCATGAGGTCGGTCCCTGACCCGCCGGTGCGGCGGGACGAGGCCGCTCCCGGGGCCGCGCCCGATCCGGCCCGGTCGTCCGTGCACGCCTCGTCCGGGCAGCGGCTCGGCAGCGCCCGCCCGCGGCAGGAAGGGCCCACCGACCTACGGCTCGTGCCACCCGCCCTCGCGGCCTGGGGCACGGCGGCGCTGACGCTGGGCACATCGCCGGGGTGGACCACGGGCATCGTGACCGGCTGTCTGCTGGCCGTCGGCCTGCTGCCGCTGGCTCGGAGATCCGGAACGGCGTCCTGGCCGCGAGCGTCGGCCACCGCCGTGCTGCTCTGCGTCGCCGCTGCCGCCGCCTCGGCCGGGCTGCACGGGGCGGATCTGCGCCGGGGGCCCGTGCCCGGCCTGGCCCGGGATTACGCGACGGTGACCGCCGAGGTCGAGCTCACCTCCGATCCCCGCCTGACCCGTCCCAAGGTCCGGGGCGATCACGTGGCTCCCACCGCCGTACTGGTCGATGCCGAGGTGCGGCGGATCCACGAGGCGGGTGGCAGGGCAGCGGTGACGCGGGCGCCGGTACTGATGATCGTCGACTTGAGGTCGGCCCACCGCGTTGCCGGGGGCGCCGGGGATGGGCAGCCGCGGCCGTCAACCGGTCAGAGGGTGCGGTCGCCGTGGCTCGGGCTGCTGCCGTCGACGCGCCTGCGGGTCAGCGCGCGGCTGGCGCCCGCCATGACGGGCGGTGACCGGGTCGCGGCCGTGCTGCGGGTCCGCGATCAGGGCGTACCAGAGGTGGTGGGAGAGCCCTCGGGGGCTCAGCGGCTCGCCGGGCGGTTGCGTGCCGGGCTGCGGGAGGCGACCAGTGGGCTGTCGGCGGATGCCCGGGCCCTGTTGCCGGGGCTGGTGGTCGGGGACACCTCGCGGATCACCCCGGAGCTGGAGGAGGCCTTCAAGGAGACGGACCTCACGCACACACTCGCTGTGTCCGGGGCCAACTTCACGATCCTCCTCGCCCTGCTGCTCGGGCCGCCGGGCCTGGCGCAGCATGCCGAACGGCGGGGGATCGCGCCGCGTCTCGGTATCTCCCTGCGGGGGACGGCGGTGCTCGGGGGTGCGCTCTCCCTCGGGTTCGTCGTGGTCTGCAGACCGGATCCGAGCGTGCTGCGTGCGGCGGCCTGCGGGGCGGTCGCGCTGCTCGCCCTCGCGACCGGCCGGCGGAGGTCGCTGATCCCGGCGCTGGCGACGGCGGTCCTGCTGCTGGTGCTGTACGACCCGTGGCTGGCGCGGAGTTACGGGTTCCTGCTGTCCGTCGTGGCCACCGGGGCGCTGCTCACGCTCGCGCCGCGGTGGAGCGCCGGGCTGCGGCGGCGCGGGGTGCCGCCCAGGCTGGCCGAGGCCCTGGCCGCCGCTGCCGCCGCGCAGGCGCTGTGCGCGCCCGTGGTCACCGTGCTGTCGGCGCGGGTGAGCCTGGTCGCGGTGCCGTGCAATCTGCTCGCGGAGTTCGCGATCGCGCCCGCCACCGTGCTGGGTTTCGCGGCACTGGCCACGGCACCGGTGGGGATGCCGGTGGCCAAGGCCCTGGCGTGGTGTGCGCGGTGGCCCGCCGAATGGATCGCGGAGATCGCCCGGACCGGAGCGGCGCTGCCGGGGGCGGGGGTGGACTGGCCGGGCAGTTGGGCGGGCGCAGGACTGCTCGCGGCCGTGACCCTGGTGGTGCTGCTCGTGGGGCGGCGGCTGCTCGGGCATCCGTGGTGGTGCGGGGTCTGCGGGCTGCTGCTCGCGCTGGCGGTGGTGCAGCCGCCGCCGCTGACCCGGGTGATCACGGGCTGGCCGCCGCCGGGCTGGCGGCTGGTGATGTGTGACGTGGGGCAGGGCGACGCCATGGTGCTCGCGGCGGGTGAGGGCGCCGGCGTGGTGGTGGACGCCGGGCCCGATCCGCGGCTCGTCGACCACTGTCTGCGCGCACTCGGCATCACCAGGATCCCGCTGGTCGTGCTCACCCACTTCCACGCAGATCACGTGGCGGGGCTGCCCGGTGTGCTGCGCGGACGGGCCGTGGGCGCGATCGAGACGACGGGCTTCGAGGAACCCGCGGACCAGGCGGCGTTCGTACGGAGACAGGCGGCGGCCCGGCGGGTGCCCGTGACGACCGCCGCCGCCGGGGAACGGCGCCGCGCGGGCGGGTTGTCCTGGCAGGTGGTGTGGCCGCCCCCGAGCCCGCCACCGCCGTCAGCGAGTTCGCCGCCGGGCTCGTATCCGCAGGTGCTCCCGGCTCATCCCGTGCCGGAGGGGCCGAACGACGCCAGTGTGGCCATGCTGGTCCGGTCGGCGGGGCTGCGGCTGCTGCTCCTCGGGGACCTCGAACCCCCGGCCCAGCGGGCACTGGCCAGGTCGCCGGCGGCCGAGGTGCTGGAGGGCGTGGACGTGCTGAAAGTCGCCCATCACGGCTCGGCTTTCCAGGACCCCGGCCTCATACGCCGGGCCGCCCCGCGGCTGGCCCTGATCAGCTGCGGTGCGAACAACACCTA
The DNA here is from genome assembly GCF_055594445.1 of Streptomyces sp. NPDC040589. Taxonomy (NCBI): domain Bacteria; kingdom Bacillati; phylum Actinomycetota; class Actinomycetes; order Kitasatosporales; family Streptomycetaceae; genus Streptomyces; species Streptomyces sp. NPDC040589. Next base: position 588,039 of record NZ_JBVIWP010000003.1, read on the forward strand.
TGGGCATCCAGCGCCCGGCACGGTGGCGGGGCTGCGCGCCGGGGGTGCGGCGGTGCTGCGGACGGACAGGGACGGCGCACTGGCGGTCGTAGGAGGGGGCGGGGAGCTGAGGGTGGCGCGAGACTGAGGGCATGAACTCAGCACAGGTTGATGCCTATCTCCACCGCCTCGGGGTCGAGCCCCCGGCGTGGCCCACCGTCGACGCGCTGCGCGAGCTGCACCTGCGGCATCTGCGGACCGTGCCGTTCGAGAACCTCTCGATCCATCTCGGCGAGGAGATCGTGCTGGAGGAGAAGCGGCTGCTGGACAAGGTGGTGGGCGCACGGCGGGGCGGGTTCTGCTACGAACTCAACGGAGCCTTCGGGGCGTTGCTCGCCGCGCTGGGCTACGAGGTGGCGCTGCTCGCGGGGCGGGTGTACGGGGACGAGGAGCGGCTCGGGATCCCGTACGACCATCTCGCGCTGCGGGTGCGGACGGTGGACGGGGGCGACTGGCTGGCCGACGTCGGGTTCGGGGCGCACAGTCACCTTCCGCTGGCGTTCGGGGAGAGGGGAGAACAGGAGGACCCGGGGGGTGCGTTCCGGATCGTGGAAGCGGGGCCGGACGCAGCCGGGGTGCGCGGTGGGCACGACACGGTGGAGGCGGCGGACCTGCATGTGATCCGTGACGGCAGACCGCAGTACCGCCTGGAGATGCGGCCCCGGGTGCTCGGTGACTTCGTGGCCGGGGCGTGGTGGCACAGCACGTCGTCGGTGTCGCACTTCACGCGGTCGCTGGTCTGTTCGCGGGTCACGGAGGACGGGGGGAGGATCACGCTCAGCGGACGCAAGTTCACGGTGACGGCGGCCGACGGGACGCGGGATGTGAGGGAGCTGGGGACGGACGACGAGGTGCTCGGGGTGTACCGGGAGCGGTTCGGGATCGAGCTCGATGCGGTGCCTGTGGTCCGGGGCGGCGCCGAGGAAGGCTGATCCGGACCAGAAGGGGCACACCGTCCACACATGCTCCACATGGTTCTAGTCGGTTCTACTCGGGAGTAGTCCCATCAGACGTGCTGGATTCCCGTGATGTGGTCGCGTGTTGCCTCGAAAGCCTCATCGGTGGTCGAATGCGTCCTCGGTGAACAGTGATCAAACCGCTGACTTCGAGTCGCACGAGGTGTCCAGATGATCGGCCGCTGGCTGGGAAGCCGAACCAACCGGGTACACCGGACGAGCCCCCTGGCGGCGGTGCCGACGCCGCCGAGCGCGGGGGTGCTGAGCTGCCGGGTGCTCGACCCGGTCAACGAGCCGGTCAGACACGCCGAGTTCGCGGTCACCGACGCCATGGGGCGTGCGGTGGTCAGCGGGGGAGCGGATCCGTTCGGGTCGTTCGTGACGACGGTGCCCGCGGGGGAGTACCGGCTCGCGGTGTCGGCGGAGGGGTACACGCCGTACCGGGCGACCACGCAGGTCGCCGAGAACACGCTCGCGTCGCTCGGGGACGTGACGCTGCAGGTGGCCCGGCCGCCGGAGCTGCCCGAGCCCGGCGACTGGGAGATCGAGTCGGCGCACTCCTCGCTCGGCTTCACCGCGCGGCACATCGGACTGGCCCGGATCCACGGGCAGTTCAAGTCGTTCGCGGGTGTCATACGGGTCGCCGACCCGCTGGAGCGGTCGGCGATGCATGTGGTGATCGACGCGGCGTCCATCGACACCAACGTGAAGATGCGTGACGACCATCTGCGGTCGGCGGACTTCCTGGACGTCGCGAAGTTCCCGACGCTCGAGTTCTACAGCGACCGGTTCGTGCACAAGGGCGCCAACCGTTGGGCCGTGACGGGGGCGCTGTCGCTGCACGGCGTCACACGGACGGTCACGCTGGACACGGAGTACCTGGGGCTGGGCAACGGCATGGAGGGCGAGGTGCGGGCGGCCTGCCGGGCCACGACCGAGCTGCACCGGGACGACTTCACCGTGAGCTGGCAGACGATGCTGGCGCGGGGCATCGCGGTGGTCGGGCCGAGCATCAAGATCGACCTCGATGTGCAGGTCGTCCGCAAGGGCTGAGCCGGCGGATCCGGCGGATCGGGCCGCGACACGGTGTCGGACAATGTCCGGCGTGAGTGATGTGCGACATGTGCTGGTGCTGCCCGACCGTGATGCCGCGGAAGAGGTGGTCGAGGCGCTCGGGGAGCGGTTCGGGGTCGTCGAGGAGCCGCAACTGGTGCGGGACGCGCTGGCCGGTGAGGACGATGCCGAGGACGCGCAGTGGCTGGTCGTCCTGAGGGATGAGGACGGGCGGCTGGACGCCGGGGAGCTGGACCGGTTCGCCGGGGAGTGGGACGGCTGGCGGGAAGAGCCGTAGGGCGCCGGGCCGCTGACCGCGCACGCACCTCTCCCATCGCGCACGCGCCTCTGCATCCGCGCACGCACCCCTCCGTCCGGCCCGCCACAGTCCGTCCGGCCCCGTTGTCAGTGCCGCGTGGGATGCTTGTCGCGATGGCCAGGAAGACTGCGAATGACGACCCTCTCGCCCCGGTGACGCTCGCCGTGGGCCAAGAGGACCTGCTGCTCGACCGCGCCGTGCAGGAGGTGGTGGCCGCGGCGAAGGTCACCGACGCCGACACGGACGTACGGGACCTGACTTCGGACCAGTTGCAGCCCGGCACACTCGCCGAGCTGACGAGTCCGTCGCTCTTCGCGGAGCGCAAGGTCGTGGTCGTACGCAACGCGCAGGATCTCTCGGCCGACACCGTCAAGGACGTCAAGGCCTATCTCGGTGCGCCCGCCGAGGAGATCACCCTCGTGCTGCTGCACGCCGGAGGGGCCAAGGGCAAGGGGCTGCTCGACGCGGCGCGCAAGGCCGGGGCGCGCGAGGTGGCCTGTCCGAAGATGACGAAGCCGGCGGACCGGCTGGCGTTCGTGCGGGGCGAGTTCCGGGGGACGGGAAGGTCCGCCACGCCGGAGGCGTGCCAGGCGCTCGTCGACGCGATCGGGAGCGATCTGCGGGAGCTGGCGTCGGCGGTCTCGCAGCTGGTCGCGGATGTCGAGGGGACGATCGACGAGGCGGTCGTCGGGCGGTACTACACCGGCCGGGCCGAGGCATCGAGCTTCACGGTCGCCGACCGGGCGGTCGAGGGGCGGGCGGCGGAGGCGCTGGAGGCGTTGCGCTGGTCGCTGGCGACCGGGGTGGCGCCGGTGCTGATCACCAGCGCGCTGGCGCAGGGCGTCCGGGCGATCGGGAAGCTGTCCTCGGCGCGCGGAGGCCGGCCCGCCGATCTCGCCCGTGAGCTGGGGATGCCGCCGTGGAAGATCGACCGGGTCCGGCAGCAGATGCGCGGCTGGACCCCGGACGGCGTGTCGGTGGCGCTGCGGGCGGTCGCCGAGGCGGACGCGGGGGTGAAGGGCGGCGGGGACGACCCGGGATACGCCCTGGAGAAGGCGGTGGTCGCCATCGCGCGGGCGGCCCGCTCCAGGGGACGAGGGTAGGGGCCGCTCCTCAGCCGACCGGCTCGCCGATGCCCAGCATGTTCCCCTCGCTGTCGCGGAACCAGGCGCCGCGTTCACCACGGGCGCCCTTGCTCGGGTAGTTCCCCTCGATCTCGGCGATCCCGTCCCGCGTGCGGAACCCGGGCAGATCGACCTCCTCGAACACCACACCGCGCCGCTTCAGCTCCGCCACCGCGGCGTCGATGTCGTCGACCTCCAGCGCCATCTGGGTGAAGGTGCCGGGCGAGGCGCCCGTCGAGCGGAACAGCACGAACTCCCCGCCGCCGCAGCGGTAGAGCAGCCCGCCGGGCCGTTCGTCGTCGGGTTCCAGGCCGAGTTTCTCGGCGTAGAAGCGCCGCGCCCGGTCCAGGTCCTGGGCGGGCAGCCTGGTCGCCACACGGGCCCGGGCCAGCACGTCCCCTTCGTCACCGTTCATCTCTCCACTGTGCCGCGAGCGACGGCCGGAGGGAGAATCGGGTGTATCAGCCGTACGTCGCCAAGAGACGGAGAGGTGGCGAAGGTCATGGCTGAACACCCGCACGCAGCGCTCGTCCGCAAGGGATTCGAGGCCTTCTCGCGAGGTGACATGGACACCTTGCGCGGACTGATCGCGTCGGACGCCACACACCACGTACCCGGAGATCACCCGTTGTCGGGTGACTTCAAGGGAGTGAACGCGATCATCGAGATGTACGAGCGGCTCGGCATGGAGACCAAGGGGACGATGAACGCCGAGCTGATCGGCATCTGTGTCGACGGCCGGGGCCATGCGGTCGGGATGACCCGCTTCACGGCCGAGCGCAACGGCAAGCACCTCGACGACACCGGCTGCATCATCTTCCGGATCGTCGGCGACAAGGTCACCGACCTCGACGAATGCGTCGAGGACATCGACAAGAACAACGCGTTCTGGTCCTGAACAGGCCGAAGGCCGGGTGCCCTCCCATGGGGAACAGGAGAGGCACCCGGCCTTCGGTACAAGCTGCTGGATCCGCGCCCGCGTGGCGAACGCAGGCCGCGCGCGGATCCTCAGGGGTGCCGGAAGGGAGCGGATGAGAGAGGGCCCGCTCGATTCCCCCCGGCGTCACATCAGATGTCAGCCCTTGAGCGCGGCGACCTTCTGAGCCAGCGCCGACTTCTTGTTGGCAGCCTGGTTCTTGTGGATGACGCCCTTGGAGACGGCCTTGTCGAGCTGACGCGCGGCAACGCGCTGGTACTCGTTGGCCTTCTCGGCGTCACCCGCGGCAGCAGCCTCACGGGCCTTGCGGATCGCGGTCTTGAGGGAGGACTTGACGGCCTTGTTGCGCAGCCGAGCCTTCTCGTTGGTCTTGATCCGCTTGATCTGGGACTTGATGTTCGCCACGAATGAGCCTTTTCAGGTTCTGGCACGGGACCGCGCGGGACCCGCACCGATGATTTCTTGAGGTAGTGCCTCCTGCTGAGAGGGCATGAGGCACAGCCCCCCACGGTACCAGCGGGCCCATCCACGGCCCAAACCCGTCCATGCTCCCCACCCGTGGGACCATGGAGGCTACGTATCGATCCGACCCGAGACCGCAGACACTGCGGACGCCTCAAGAATCAGGACCCTGCGTGCCCGCGATCCCTAGCCATGTGCCCGAACCGAGCCGTACCGACCCGGCTCTGATCCGCAACTTCTGCATCATCGCGCACATCGACCACGGCAAGTCCACGCTCGCCGACCGGATGCTTCAGCTGACCGGAGTGGTCGAGCAGCGGCAGATGCGCGCTCAGTACCTCGACCGCATGGACATCGAGCGTGAGCGCGGCATCACGATCAAGTCCCAGGCGGTGCGTCTGCCGTGGGCTCCCACTGAGGAGCCAGGCAACACGCACATCCTCAACATGATCGACACCCCGGGCCACGTCGACTTCACCTACGAGGTCTCGCGGTCGCTCGCCGCCTGCGAGGGCACCATCCTCCTGGTCGACGCGGCCCAGGGCATCGAGGCCCAGACTCTCGCCAACCTCTACCTGGCGATGGAGAACGACCTCAAGATCATCCCCGTCCTCAACAAGATCGACCTGCCGGCCGCGCAGCCCGAGAAGTTCTCCGAGGAACTGGCCAACCTCATCGGCTGTGACCCGGACGACGTGCTCAAGGTGTCCGCCAAGACGGGCATGGGCGTCGAGGCGCTGCTCGACAGGGTCGTCAGGGAGGTCCCGGCGCCCGTCGGGGTCAAGGACGCGCCCGCGCGCGCCATGATCTTCGACTCCGTCTACGACTCCTACCGCGGTGTCGTGACGTACGTCCGTGTCATCGACGGCCAGCTCAACAAGCGCGAGCGGATCCGGATGATGTCCACCGGCGCCACGCACGAGCTGCTGGAGATCGGCACCAACTCGCCGGAGATGAAGGCGGCCGACGGTATCGGCGTCGGCGAGGTGGGCTACCTGATCACCGGCGTGAAGGACGTCCGCCAGTCCAAGGTCGGTGACACCGTCACCAGCATGCACAAGGGCGCCGAGGAGGCGCTCGGTGGCTACAAGGACCCGAGGCCCATGGTCTTCTCCGGTCTGTATCCGCTGGACGGCTCGGACTACCCCCTGCTGCGCGACGCGCTGGACAAGCTTCTGCTCAACGACGCCGCCCTGGTCTACGAGCCGGAGACCTCCGCGGCCCTCGGTTTCGGCTTCCGCGTCGGTTTCCTGGGCCTGCTGCACCTCGACGTGATCCGCGAGCGGCTGGAGCGCGAGTTCGGCCTCGACCTGATCGCCACCGCGCCCAACGTGGTGTATCGCGTGATCATGGAGGACGGCGTCGAGCACACCGTCACCAACCCGAGCGAGTTCCCCGAGGGCAAGATCAACGAGGTGTACGAGCCGGTCGTACGCGCCACGATCCTCGCGCCGACCGAGTTCATCGGCGCGATCATGGAGCTGTGCCAGACCCGGCGCGGCACCCTGCTCGGCATGGACTACCTGTCCGAGGACCGGGTCGAGATCCGCTACACCCTCCCGCTCGCGGAGATCGTCTTCGACTTCTTCGACCAGCTGAAGTCCAAGACCCGCGGGTACGCCTCGCTCGACTACGAGCCCACCGGGGAGCAGACCTCCAGCCTGGTCAAGGTCGACATCCTGCTGCACGGCGACAAGGTGGACGCTTTCTCGGCGATCACCCACAAGGACCAGGCGTACGCGTACGGCGTACGGCTCGTCGCCAAGCTGCGCGAGCTCATCCCGCGCCAGGCCTTCGAGGTGCCCATCCAGGCCGCCATCGGCTCCCGGGTGATCGCCCGCGAGACCATCCGCGCCATCCGCAAGGACGTCCTCGCCAAGTGCTACGGCGGTGACATCTCCCGTAAGCGGAAGCTGCTGGAGAAGCAGAAGGAGGGCAAGAAGCGGATGAAGATGGTGGGTTCCGTAGAGGTTCCGCAGGAGGCCTTCATCGCGGTCCTGTCCAGCGATGACAGCGCGGGGTCGGGCAAGGGCAAGAAGTAGTCACGGATTACCGTGGGTTACACCCCAAACCGGGTAGAACAGGGGCCCGCCGTGCGAGAGCACGGCGGGCCCCTGTGCGCACGTGGGGTAGCTGTCTGTACGAAGAGACAGGCCGCGGGCCCTTACGCGGGGACCGGTCGGCCTTTACTCTGATCCCTGCTCGATAGTTACTCGCGAGTTAAACAACGGCTCGCGAGTAAAACCAGCCGCACCTGAGCCAGCCGCCTGACGCGGGCCCCGGAGGATGTCGTGAGCGACACACAGACCCTGATCGAGAACCGTCCGCCGTCGGTGGCGGGCCTGTTCCTGGAGCGCGTGGCGGCCACGCCGGACGCCGAGGCCTACCGGTATCCGGTCCCCTCGTCCTCCGGTCAGGGGCCGGACGAGTGGAAGTCGCTGAGCTGGGCGCAGGCCGCCGAGCGGGTCTACGCCATCGCGGCGGGACTCATCGAGCTGGGCGTGCGGGCCGAGCAGCGCGTCGCGCTCGCCTCCAGCACCCGGATTGAGTGGATCCTCGCCGACCTCGGCATCATGTGCGCCGGCGCCGCGACCACCACGGTGTACCCGCAGACCAACGCCGAGGAGTCCGCCTACATCCTGTCGGACTCCGAGAGCCGGGTGCTCATCGCGGAGAACGTCGACCAGCTGGCCAAGGCGAAGGAGAAGCGCGCCGAGCTGCCCGAGCTGACCCATGTCGTGGTCGTCGACCCGGCGGGTCTGGCGAACGAGGAGAGCGCCGACTGGATCCTCACCCTCGACGAGCTGGAGAAGCGCGGCGCGGCCCGTCTGGAGAAGGACCCGGACCTGATCAAGGAGCGGGTCGGCGCGATCACCAAGGACCAGCTCGCCACCCTCATCTACACCTCCGGCACCACCGGCCGCCCCAAGGGCGTGCGCCTCCCGCACGACAACTGGTCGTACATGGCGAAGGCGATCGCCGCGACCGGCCTGGTCAGCGGCGAGGACGTGCAGTACCTGTGGCTGCCCCTCGCGCATGTCTTCGGCAAGGTGCTCACCTCCGGCCAGATCGAGGTCGGGCACGTCACCGCCGTGGACGGCCGCGTCGACAAGATCATCGAGAATCTGCCGATCGTGCAGCCCACGTACATGGCTGCCGTGCCGCGCATCTTCGAGAAGGTCTACAACGGCGTCGCCGCCAAGGCCCGTGCGGGCGGCGGGGCCAAGTACAAGATCTTCCAGTGGGCGGCCGAGGTCGCCCGCGAGTACGCCAAGGTCTCCCAGGACAACTTCCGGCGCACCGGCACGCTGTCCGTGCCCTTCGGCCTCGGCGCCAAGCACAAGGTCGCCGACGCGCTGGTGTTCGCCAAGATCCGTGAGGCCTTCGGCGGCAACCTGCGGGCCTGTGTCTCCGGGTCGGCCGCCCTCGCGCCGGAGATCGGGTACTTCTTCTCCGGCGCCGGCATCCACATCCTCGAGGGCTACGGCCTGACCGAGTCCTCGGCGGCTTCGTTCGTGAACCCGGGCGAGGCCTACCGCACCGGTACGGTCGGCAAGCCGCTGCCCGGTACGGAGGTGCGGATCGCGGACGACGGGGAGATCCTGCTGCGCGGCCCCGGCATCATGGAGGGCTACCACGGGCTGCCCGAGAAGACCGCCGAGGTGCTGGAGTCGGACGGCTGGTTCCACACCGGGGACATCGGGGAGCTGTCGGCCGACGGGTACCTGCGGATCACCGACCGCAAGAAGGACCTCATCAAGACCTCGGGCGGCAAGTACATCGCGCCGGCGGAGGTCGAGGGACAGTTCAAGGCGGTGTGCCCGTACGTGTCCAACATCCTGGTGCACGGGGCCGACCGGAACTTCTGCACGGCGCTGATCGCTCTCGACGAGCCGGCCATCGTCGAGTGGGCGAAGGAGAACGGGCTCGGGGGGAAGTCGTACGCCGAGATCGTGGCCGCGCCCGCGACGGTGGCGATGGTCGACGGGTATGTGAAGCAGCTCAACGAGGGGCTTCAGAGGTGGCAGACCATCAAGAAGTTCCGGCTGCTGCCGCGGGATCTCGATGTGGAGCATGGTGAGATCACGCCGAGTCTCAAGTTGAAGCGGCCGGTTGTGGAGCGGGAGTACAAGCATCTGATCGAGGAGATGTACGAGGGGTCTCGCGAGGCGTAGGGAGTGGTGAAGGAGCGCGGGCGGCTGCGGGCTGGTCGCGGTTGCTCGCGCAGTTCCCCGCGCCCCTAAGTACCCGAACCCACTCGGCGTTTGAGGTCCTGGATCTCCTTTCGCAGGCGTTCCACCTCTCTGCCCTTGCGGTAGAGGTCCAGGAAGACGCTGACCTTCGCCCTCAGGACCCACGGGTCGAAGGGCTTGGTCAGGTAGTCCGCCGCGCCTGTCGCATAGCCTCTGAAGGCGTAGCCCGAGTCGTCGTCGGCCCCTGTCAGGAAGATGATCGGGACGTCGCGGGTCTGGTCGAGGCGTTTGATGTGGGCGGCTGTCTCGAAGCCGTCCATGCCGGGCATGCGGATGTCGAGCAGGACCAGGGCGATCGGCTGCCGCAGCAGGGCCTTCATCGCCTCCTCGCCCGAACGGGCCCGTACCAGCGGTTCGTTGAGGGAGGCGAGGACGGCCTCCAGGGCGGTCAGGTTGTCCTCCATGTCGTCGACGAGGAGGATTCCGGCGCGGTCGGTACTCATGACGGTCGGGTCTCCTCCGCCGGGTCCTCCGCGTCCTCTGCGTTCTCCGGGTCCAGCAGTTCGCACACGACCGTCAGCAGCCGGTCGATGTCCACCGGCTTGGGCACGTAGTCGTTGGCGCCGCGGGCGATGGACTTCTCCCGGTCGCCCGGCATCGCCTTGGCGGTCAGCGCCACGATCGGCAGGCCCGTCCAGCGGGGTGCGCGGCGGATGGCGGAGATGGTCTCGTAGCCGTCCATCTCCGGCATCATGATGTCCATCAGGACCAGTTCGACGTCCGCGCTGCGCTCCAGGGTCTCGATGCCCTCGCGGCCGTTCTCCGCGTACAGCACGGTCATGCCGACCCGGCCCAGGACATGGGTGAGGGCGAACACGTTGCGGATGTCGTCGTCGACGATCAGCACCCGGCGCCCGGCCAGGATCCGGCCCGGCCTGCCGGACGTCCACGCCTCCAGCTTCGTCGGCGCCGGCCAGGCGTCGTCCGTGTCGTGCGCGGCCGGGTACGGCCCCACCGTCGGCTGGAGGGGCAGGGGCAGCGCCGTGAGCTCCTCCGGGACGGGAACCGGCGCCGTGTGGCCGGGGCTGACAACCGGGACGTACAGGGTGAACCTGGAGCCCTTGCCGGGCTCGCTCTCGGCGATGATCCGGCCGCCGAGCAGGCCCGCGATCTCCCGGCTGATCGACAGGCCGAGGCCGGTGCCGCCGTACTTGCGGTTGGTGGTGCCGTCGGCCTGCTGGAATGCCTCGAAGATCACCGGGAGTTTCTCCGGTGCGATACCGATGCCCGTGTCGGACACCGAGAACGCGATCACGTCGTCGGTGTCCCGTACGGAGCGGTGCTCGGTGTCCTGCACACGGTCCACCCGCAGCTCGACCTTGCCCGACGCGGTGAACTTGATCGCGTTGGACAGGAGATTGCGCAGGATCTGCTGGAGCCGCTGTTCGTCCGAGTACATCTCGCGCGGTACGTCCTCGCCGACCGCCACCTCGAAGGCGAGCCCCCGGTCGATCGTGAGGGGGCGGAACGTGGCGTGGACGTAGTCGAGCAGCTTGATCAGCGGGAGCCGCTTGGGGCGTACGTCCATCCGGCCCGCCTCGATCTTCGACAGGTCGAGGATGTCGTTGATCAGCTGGAGCAGGTCCGAGCCCGAGCGGTGGATCGTCGTCGCGAACTGCACCTCCTGGTCGGAGAGGCGGCCGTCCGGATTGTCGGAGAGCAGCCGGGCCAGGATCAGCAGGGAGTTCAGCGGGGTGCGCAGCTCGTGCGACATGTTCGCCAGGAACTCCGACTTGTACTGGGAGGACGTGGCAAGCAGGGCGGCCTTCTCCTCCAGTGCGGCGTTGGAGCGCTGCAGTTCGCCCTGCTGCTTCTGGAGTTCGTCCGAGCGTTCCTGGAGCTGCATGGCGAGGCGCTGGGACTCGCCGAGCAGGGACTCCGTGCGGGAGTTGGCGATGATCGTGTTGATGGCGACGCCGATGGTGTTGACGAACTGGTCGAAGAACGCCAGGTGCACATCGGAGAAGCGGGAGAACGAGGCGAGCTCGATGACACCGAGGAGCTTGTCCTCGAAGAGGATCGGGATGATGACGATCGTGGTGGGGGCCGCCTCGCCCAGGCCACTGTTGATCTTGATGTAGTCGGGCGGGGCACCCTCCACCAGGATCCGCTTCTTCTCCCGGGCCGCCTGCGCGACCAGGCCGTGCACGGGCAGGCCGCCGGTCTCGACGGTCGCGTCCTGGGCGGCGCCGTAGCCGGCGATGAAGGCCAGGCCCTTGATCGGCACGGTGGTGCGCAGGGCCGCGCCGTCCTCGTCCGGGTCGGCCAGGTAGAACGCGCCGTACTGGGCGTTCACCAGCGGGGTCAGCTCGCGGAGTATCAGGTCGGCGACCTCCATCAGGTCGCGGTGGCCCTGCATCAGGGCGGCGAGGCGGGCCAGATTGGACTCCAGCCAGTCCTTCGCGCGGGTCGTCTCGCGGAGGTTGGCCACCATCAGGTTGATGTTGTCCTTCAGCTCGGCGACCTCGCCGCGCGTCTCGACCGTGATCGAGCGGGACATGTCGCCCTGGGCCACCGCGGAGGCGACCTCGGCGATCGCGCGGACCTGGGTGGTGAGGTTGAGCGCGAGCTCGTTGACGTTCGTCGTCAGGCGCTTCCAGGTGCCGTAGACGCCCTCGACCCGGGCCTGGCCGCCCAGTTGACCCTCGCTGCCGACCTCGCGGGCCACGCGGGTGACCTCGGAGGCGAAGGAGGACAGGGTGTCGACCATCGTGTTGATCGTGGTCTTCAGCTCCAGGATCTCGCCGCGCGCGTCCACGTCGATCTTCCGGGACAGGTCGCCCTGGGCCACGGCCGTCGCCACCTGGGCGATGTTGCGCACCTGGGAGGTGAGGTTGTCGGCCATGTAGTTGACGTTGTCCGTCAGGTCCCGCCACACCCCGGAGACGCCCAGCACCTGGGCACGGCCGCCGAGCCGGCCGTCGGTGCCGACCTCGCGGGCCACGCGGGTCACCTCGTCGGCGAAGGCGCGCAGCTGCTCCACCATCGTGTTGACGGTGTCCTTCAGCTCCAGGATCTCGCCGCGGGCGTCGACCGTGATCTTCTTCGACAGGTCGCCGTTGGCGACGGCGGTGGTGACCTGGGCGATGTTGCGGACCTGGGAGGTCAGGTTCAGCGCCATGAAGTTGACGTTGTCGGTGAGGTCCTTCCAGACGCCGGAGACGCCCCGGACCTGGGCCTGACCGCCGAGGTTGCCTTCCGTGCCGACCTCGCGGGCGACCCTGGTCACCTCGTCGGCGAAGGCGGAGAGCTGGTCCACCATCGTGTTGATCGTGGACTTGAGCTCCAGGATCTCGCCCTTGGCCTCCACCGTGATCTTCTTGCCGAGGTCGCCCTGGGCGACGGCGGTGGAGACGAGGGCGATGTTCCGCACCTGGGAGGTGAGGTTGTCCGCCATGAAGTTGACGTTGTCGGTGAGGTCCTTCCAGACGCCGGAGACGCCCCGGACCTGAGCCCGGCCGCCGAGGTTGCCTTCCGTGCCGACCTCGCGGGCGACCCTGGTCACCTCGTCGGCGAAGGCGGAGAGCTGGTCCACCATCGTGTTGATGGTCGACTTGAGCTCCAGGATCTCGCCCTGCGCGGCGACCGTGATCTTCTGGGACAGATCGCCGTTGGCCACGGCGGTGGTCACCTGGGCGATGTTGCGGACCTGCGAGGTCAGGTTCGACGCCATGAAGTTGACGTTGTCGGTGAGGTCCTTCCAGACCCCGGAGACGCCCCGCACCTGAGCCCGGCCGCCCAACTGGCCCTCGGTGCCGACCTCGCGGGCCACGCGGGTGACCTCGTCGGCGAAGGCGGAGAGCTGGTCGACCATCGTGTTCACGGTCAGCTTCAGCTCCAGCAGCTCGCCGGTCGCCTCCACCGTGACCGTGCGGGTCAGGTCGCCCCGGGCCACCGCCGTCGTCACGGCCGCGATGTCCCGCACCTGGGCCGTCAGCCGGGACGCCATGGTGTTGACGGCCTCGGTGACGTCCCGCCAACTGCCCGACAGGCCTCGCACATTGGCCCGGCCGCCGAGCCGGCCCTCGGTTCCGACCTCGCGCGCGACCCGTGTCACCTCGCCCGTGAACAGGGACAGCTGGTCCACCATCGTGTTCACGGCCCGGCCGAGACGACGCAGGTCGCCGCGTAACTGCCGGGTCCCGTCGTGCAGATCGACCCGCTGGGTCAGATCGCCTCCGGCCACCGCGTCCAGTACGCGCGTGGCGTTCGCCGCCGGGGCGACCAGGGCGTCGAGCAACTGGTTCACGTCGTTGACGCGGGATGTCCACAGGCCCTGGCCCGGGCTGGCCGAGAGGCGCTCGTCCAACCGGCCGTGCCGCACCAGTTCCCGTCTCACACGCCGTGTCTCGGTGGTGAAGTGGATGCTGCGGTCCATGATCTGGTTGAAGACCGCGGTGAGTTCGGCCACCATCCCGTGGCCGGATTCCGGCACCTTGGTGAAGTCGCCGTCGCGTGCGGCGGTCATCGCGGCAAGCAGTGGACGCAGATCGGATGTACGAATCTGACCGTCTTCGTACCGGTCTTCGACCACAGGAGTAGCACTGTTCTCACTCATGGCGGCCCACTTCGGTAACTCGGCGCTTATGGGCGGGGTCAGTCTGTCACTCTGTCGGCATCGACTGTGGCGTATTCGTACGAACTGCCCGGGGAGCCGTCCATGGGGGCCATTCCGACGCAACGGGAGACTGCCTCCCGTGCCTCGCAGGCGCCTGCACACGCTTCGGAGACGCCTGCGTCCGTTGAGGACGCGCTCGTCTCCGAGGAGCCCGCACCGACTGCCGAGACGCTCACGCCTGACGTGTGCGCCCCGGCCTGCGCGGCGCCCGCACCCATATCCCAGGCGCCCGCACGGGAGTGCGCGCGGGCGCACGCGACCCTGTCCGGCAGCTCGCTCGCGCCGGGCACCGCACGCGCCCTTGTGCGCTCGGCGCTCGCCGAGTGGACCCGGCTCGGCCTGCCCGGCACCGAGCACCTCACCGACCGCCTCGCCGACGACGCCACGCTCGTCGTCAGCGAACTGGTCACCAACGCCGTCGTGCACGCCGGCACCGATGTCGAGCTGGAGTGCCGGCTGGAAGGCGCCGACGGCGGCGAGGGCGATGACGGCGGCGACGACAAGGAGACGGTCGCGCTCGTCGTCGAGGTCTGCGACCACCACCCCTCACGCGCCCCGCGCGGCGGCGAACCGGAGACACCGCACGACATGCCCGAGTACGGGCGCGGCCTGCGGCTCGTCGGCGCGCTCTCCGAGGCCTGGGGCATCACGTACCGCACGGGCCGGAAGACCGTGTGGGCGCGGTTGCCCGCCGGGGGGTGCGCGGCGGGCGAGCAGATCGAGGCGTACGCCGAGGAGCAGGCGCTGGCGCGCGGGCTGCGGGTGGCGGAGATCCTGGCGCCGGAGCCGCGCCAGGGCTGGGAGGCCGAAGGTCCGCCGGGTGCGGCGGACGCGGGGGAGTCGAGGGAGGCCGGACGGGGGCGGCGTGACGGGCGGGGCTCGCGGGACGCGCAGGACTCGCGGGACGCTCAGCACTCTCGTGGCCTACGGGACCCGCAGGATCCACAGGACTCTCGCGGTTTACGGGACCGGCAGGGCTCACAGGGCCCCCGCGCCCCACGGGACCCGCATGACCCCCGCGCCCCACGGGACCGGCATGACCCGCATGACCCCCGCGTCCTACGGGACTCGCGTGACTGGAACGACGTACGGGACTGGCGGGACCGTCACGAGGGCGGCGGTGACGGACGCGACGGGGCCTGGCTGGGCCGCGGGGCCCTCTCCTTCCTCGCGGAGGCCTCCGACCTGCTCGCCGGGCAGCTCGACGAGGATCTGGTCGCCGCTCTCGCCGGGCAGCTGATCGTGCCGCGGCTGGCCGACTGGTGCGCGGTGTGGCTGGAGGACGAGGCCACCGGCGGGGGCTGGAGCGGCGGGGCCGGAGCGGGCGGGGCGCGCCTGGCCCGGGTCTGGCACGGCAGCGAGAACCGCATCGAGGAACTGCGCCGGGCCCTGGAGAAGGACCCGCCGCACCCGTCCGACCCGCCCGGGTCCTGGCCCGTCGACTACCCCTGGCCGGGCGAGGCGCTCGGTGACGCGCCGGGCGAGCCGGGGTCGGCACTCGCGTACCGGCTGGTCGCCGGGGGACGCCCGCTGGGCACCCTGGTCATCGGCCGGTCCGGGGCCGCCGGCTTCCCCGACGAGATCACCGGCCTCGTGGAGGACCTCAGCCGCCGCGTCGCCCTCGCCATCGGCGCCGCCCGCCAGTACGCCCGCCAGGCCACCATCAGCGCCGTACTCCAGCGCGGACTCCTGCCCGGCGCCGTCGCCGAGATCCCCGGGGTGCGCAGCGCGCTCGTCTACGAGCCGTACGACAAGGGCGGGCCCAGCGGCGACTTCTACGACCTGTTCCCGGCCGGAGACGGCCGCTGGTGCTTCGCCGTGGGCGACGTCCAGGGCAAGGGGCCCGAGGCGGCCGTCGTGATCGGCCTGGCCCGGCCCTGGCTGCGGCTGCTGGCCCGCGAGGGCTACCGGGTCGCCGACGTCCTCGACCGCCTCAACCAGCTCCTGCTCGACGACGCCACGGAGGCGTCCGACGCGGCGGCCCGGGCGCTGGTGGCCGCGGGCGCCCGGCCGACCCCGCCCGGCGACGGCCCCCAGACACGCTTCCTGTCCCTGCTCTACGGCGAACTGGTCCCCTTCGACGGCGGTGTCCGCTGCACCGTCGCCTCCGCCGGGCACCCGCTGCCCCTGCTGCTCGGGGCGGGCGGCGAGGTCCACGCGACAGCGCAGCCGCAGACCCTCCTGGGCGTCGTCGAGGACGCCACGTACACCAGCGACACCTTCGAGCTGCGGCCCGGCGACACGCTGCTGTGCGTCACCGACGGCGTGACCGAGCGCCGCTCCGGCTCCCGCCAGTTCGACGACGAGGACGGGCTCGCGGCGGCGCTGGCCGGGTGCGCGGGGCTGGACGCCGAGCTGATAGCAGAGCGGATCAAACGGCTGGTGCACGAGTTCGGGGCGCGGCCCCCGGCCGACGATCTCGCGCTGCTGGTGCTCCAGGCGGAGTGAGCAGGCGGAGCGGCCGCGCCGGTGCTGGACAATGGAAGGCATGCCTTCCGTACTTCCCGACGGCGAGCCCGTCCCCGACGACGGCGCGCTGCCCGCGTCCGCGCTCGCCGGGGCCGCCGACCGTCCGCTCGGGTTCTATCTGCACGTCCCGTACTGCGCGACCCGCTGCGGCTACTGCGACTTCAACACCTACACGGCGACCGAGCTGCGCGGCACGGGCGGTGTGCTGGCCTCCCGCGACAACTACGCCGAGACGCTGGTCGAGGAGGTCCGCCTGGCGCGCAAGGTGCTGGGCGATGATCCGCGGCCCGTTCGCACGGTGTTCGTGGGCGGGGGGACGCCCACGCTGCTGGCCGCCGGTGATCTCGTACGGATGCTGGGCGCGATCCGTGACGAGTTCGGGCTGGCGCCGGACGCCGAGGTCACGACGGAGGCGAACCCGGAGTCGGTGGATCCGGCGTATCTGGCCGCGCTGCGGGAGGGCGGCTTCAACCGGATCTCGTTCGGCATGCAGAGCGCGCGGCAGCATGTGCTGAAGGTGCTGGACCGTACGCATACGCCCGGGCGGCCCGAGGCGTGCGTGGCGGAGGCGCGGGCGGCGGGCTTCGAGCACGTCAACCTCGACCTGATCTACGGCACGCCGGGGGAGAGCGACGACGACTGGCGGGCCACGCTGAGCGCCGCGCTGGGTGCGGGGCCGGACCATGTCAGCGCGTACGCGCTGATCGTCGAGGAGGGCACGCAGCTCGCCCGTCGTATCCGCCGGGGCGAGGTCCCCATGACGGACGACGATGTGCACGCCGACCGCTATCTCATCGCCGAGGAGGCGCTGTCCTCGGCGGGCTTCGAGTGGTACGAGGTGTCCAACTGGGCGACCTCGGAGGCGGGGCGGTGTCTGCACAACGAGCTGTACTGGCGGGGGGCCGACTGGTGGGGGGCCGGGCCGGGGGCGCACAGCCATGTGGGCGGGGTGCGGTGGTGGAACGTGAAGCATCCCGGGGCTTATGCGGGGGCGCTGGCGGTGGGGCGGTCGCCGGGGGCCGGGCGTGAGGTGCTGAGCGATGAGGACCGGCGGGTCGAGCGGATTCTGCTCGAGCTGCGGTTGCGGGAGGGGGTGCCGTTGGCGTTGCTGCGGGAGGAGGGGCTTGCTGCCTCGCGCAGGGCGGTGTCGGACGGGCTTCTGGAGGCCGGGCCGTACGAGCAGGGGCGGGCTGTGCTGACGCTGAGGGGGCGGTTGCTGGCGGATGGGGTCGTTCGGGATCTCGTGGACTGAGGTGCTCGGCGACGGTGCTGGGGGCGGGGGGTTTCGCAGCCCGGCGTAGCGGGGCGCCTCCCCCACTCTCGGCTTCGCTCGAGCGGGGGTACCCCCATCGCCCACCCGTGCCGCCCTGGGGGCACCTCCCAGGCCCTTGAGGCACCGGGGGAGGCACGCATGCCCGCAGCTCAGCGGGATTCGGCGGCCCGCAGCTCAGCGGCTACGCCGGTGCCGTTACGAAGTCGATCAGTTCTTCCACCCTGCCCAGCAGCTCCGGCTCCAGGTCCCTGTACGACCGCACTCCCGACAGGATCCGCTGCCAGGCCGCGCCAGTGTTGGGCGGCCAGCCCAGGGCCCGGCACACGCCCGTCTTCCAGTCCTGGCCGCGTGGTACCCGGGGCCATGCCTGGATGCCGAGGGACGACGGTTTCACCGCCTCCCAGATGTCGATGTACGGGTGGCCCACCACCAGGGCGTGCTCGCTCGTCACCGACTCGGCGATGCGCCACTCCTTGCTGCCCGGGACCAGGTGGTCCACCAGGACGCCGAGGCGGGCGTCCGGGCCGGGGGCGAAGTCGGAGACGATCGAGGGCAGGTCGTCGACGCCCTCCAGGTACTCCACGACCACGCCCTCGATGCGCAGGTCGTCGCCCCACACCTTCTCGACCAGCTCGGCGTCGTGCCGGCCCTCGACGTAGATGCGGCCGGCGCGGGCCACACGCGCGCGTGCGCCGGGGACGGCCACCGAACCGGAGGCGGTGTGCGTGGGGCGGGCGGGGCCGGACGACGGGCGGACCAGCGTCACCACCCTGCCCTCCAGCAGGAAACCGCGCGGCTCCATCGGGAACACGCGGTGCTTGCCGAAGCGGTCCTCCAGCGTCACCGTGCCCGCCTCACAGCGGATCACCGCGCCGCAGAAGCCGCTCCCGGGCTCCTCGACCACCAGGCCCGGCTCCGCCGGAACCTCGGGCACCGGCTTCGGCTTCTTCCACGGCGGGGTCAGGTCCGGAGAGTACTGGCGCATTCGAATGACGATAGGAGAAGGCGTACGGCGATCACCGCGACACGCCGAAACGCGCCGCCAGCGCGTCCCGCTGGGCCCGGACGAACGCCGCGTGCACCACCGCTCCGTGACCGGGCACGTACAGCGCGTCCTCACCGCCCAGGTCGAGTAGCCGGTCGAGGGCGGCCGGCCAGTGCGAGGGCACCGCGTCGGGGCCCGTCTGGGGCTCGCCGGACTCCTCGACCAGGTCGCCGCAGAACACCACCTCCGGATCACCCGGCACCAGCACGGCCAGGTCGTGCCCGGTGTGCCCCGGGCCCACGTTCGCCAGCAGCACCTGGCGGCCGCCGCCCAGGTCGAGCGTCCACTCTCCGGAGACCAGATGGCGGGGCGGGACCAGCCGCTCCGCCGACTCCTGCGCGACGGGCGCCGCCAGGCCGTTGCGTACCGCGTCCGCGCGCAGCTCCTCGCGGTCCCGCACGCGCGTGAGGACCGCGTCCACGCCCACGGCGCCGAACACCTCCGCCTCCGGGAACGCCGCCGCGCCGAAGACGTGGTCGAAGTGGGGATGGGTCAGAGCGAGATGCGTCACACGGTGACCGGTGAGCGACTGCGCCTGCGTGCGCAACCGCGCGCCCTCGGCCGGGCTCGACCCCGCGTCGATCATGAGTACCGCGCCCTCACCGGCGACCAGTCCCGCCGTGCAGTCCCACACCGGAAGCCGGCACCGCCCGACCCCGGCGGCCACCCGCTCCCACCCGAGCTCTTCCCAAGTCACCGTCATACGGCGACGCTAGCGGTGACACCCGTCGCGGGCACGACAGCGCACGACCAGCCTTGCCGGGGGTGCACCCCACCGCCGTACACTGGGCCGGGGAATGCTGGCACTCGCACGCGCAGAGTGCCAGGCCACGACAGGCAGGCAGCAGGCGGACGACTTCTGGAGGTGCGCGCGATGCTCAGTGAACGCAGGCTTCAGGTGCTGCGCGCCATCGTCCAGGACTACGTCGGCACCGAGGAGCCCGTCGGCTCCAAGGCCCTCACCGAGCGGCACAGCCTCGGCGTCTCCCCGGCCACCGTCCGCAACGACATGGCGGCCCTCGAGGACGAGGGATACATCGCCCAGCCGCACACCAGTGCCGGGCGCATCCCCACCGACAAGGGCTACCGGCTGTTCGTGGACAAGCTGGCCGGCGTCAAGCCGATGACCGCGCCCGAGCGGCGCGCGATCCAGAACTTCCTCGAGGGTGCCGTCGACCTCGACGACGTCGTGGCGCGTACGGTTCGGCTGCTGGCGCAGCTCACGCGCCAGGTGGCCGTCGTGCAGTACCCGTCGCTGACCCGGTCGACCGTGCGGCATGTGGAGTTGCTCTCCCTCGCGCCCGCGCGTCTGATGCTCGTGCTGATCACGGACACCGGGCGGGTCGAGCAGCGGGTGGTCGACTGCCCGGCGCCCTTCGGCGAGGCCTCGCTCGCGGATCTGCGCGCACGGCTCAACAGCCGTGTCGCGAACCGCCGTTTCGCGGATGTGCCGAGTTTGGTGGAGGATCTGGCGGAGGCGTTCGAGCACGAGGACCGGGGTACGGTTTCCATGGTGCTCTCCACGCTTCTGGAGACGCTCGTCGAGGAGAACGAGGAGCGGCTGATGATCGGCGGCACCGCCAATCTCACCCGCTTCGGGCATGACTTTCCCCTGGTGATCCGGCCGGTGCTGGAGGCGCTGGAGGAGCAGGTCGTGCTCCTCAAGCTGCTCGGCGAGGCGAAGGATCCGGGCGTGACCGTACGTATCGGTCATGAGAACGCCCACGAAGGACTCAACTCCACGTCCGTCGTGTCGGTCGGCTACGGTTCGGGCGGCGAGGCAGTCGCCAAGCTCGGCGTGGTCGGACCGACCCGCATGGACTACCCGGGAACGATGGGAGCGGTACGCGCAGTGGCACGGTACGTCGGACAGATCCTGGCGGAGTCGTAGTGGCCACGGACTACTACGCCGTACTCGGCGTGCGCCGCGACGCGTCGCAGGAAGAGATCAAGAAGGCCTTCCGGCGGCTCGCACGCGAGCTGCATCCGGACGTCAACCCCGATCCGAAGACCCAGGAGCGGTTCAAGGAGATCAACGCCGCCTACGAGGTGTTGTCGGACCCGCAGAAGAAGCAGGTCTACGACCTCGGCGGCGACCCGCTCTCGCAGGCCGCCGGCGGCGGTGCGGGCGGCTTCGGAGCCGGTGGCTTCGGGAACTTCTCCGACATCATGGACGCGTTCTTCGGCACGGCGTCGCAGCGCGGTCCGCGCTCGCGCACCCGCCGCGGCCAGGACGCGATGATCCGTATCGAGATCGAGCTCGACGAGGCCGCCTTCGGTACGACGAAGGACATCCAGGTCGACACGGCCATCGTCTGCAACACCTGCAGCGGCGAGGGTGCCGCGCCGGGGACGAGTGCGCAGACGTGTGACATGTGCCGCGGTCGCGGTGAGGTGTCGCAGGTCACCCGGTCGTTCCTCGGCCAGGTCATGACGTCCCGGCCCTGCCCGCAGTGCCAGGGCTTCGGGACCGTGGTGCCGACGCCGTGCCCGGAGTGCGCCGGTGACGGCCGCGTCCGCTCCCGGCGGACCCTGACCGTGAAGATCCCCGCCGGTGTCGACAACGGCACGCGCATCCAGCTCGCCGGCGAGGGCGAGGTCGGGCCCGGCGGCGGTCCCGCCGGTGACCTCTACGTCGAGATCCACGAACTCCCGCACTCCACCTTCCAGCGGCGCGGCGACGACCTGCACTGCACGGTGACGATCCCCATGACGGCCGCGTGCCTCGGTACGAAGGTGCCGCTGGAGACGCTGGACGGCATGGAGGAGGTCGACATCCGCCCGGGCACCCAGTCCGGCCAGTCGATCCCGCTGCACGGCCGGGGCATCACGCACCTGCGGGGCGGCGGACGCGGCGACCTCATCGTCCACGTCGAGGTCCAGACCCCGACGAAGCTCGACCCCGAGCAGGAGCGACTGCTGCGCGAGCTGGCCAAGCTGCGGGGCGAGGAGCGGCCCACGGGGCAGTTCCAGCCGGGGCAGCAAGGGTTGTTCTCGCGGTTGAAGGACGCCTTCAACGGGCGCTGACGCCGGCGGTCCGGCCGCTGCCGGGGGTCCGGGGGCCGGCCCCCCGGCAGGCGCAGTCAGCCGGGGCAGCAGGGGTTGCTCTCGCGGTTGAAGGACGCGTTCAACGGGCGCTGACCGGCTCTCTGGGCGCCTTTTCCTCTGGTCTATGCCACACGGCAGGCCGGTTTCGGAGTTGTTCGGAGGACGTGACAACATGCGGTCATGTCCTCCGCGCTGACCGATCTCTTCCCGCACCCGATCGTGCAGGCCCCCATGGCGGGTGGCGTCTCCGTACCGCAGCTCGCCGCCGCCGTGTGCGAGGCGGGCGGGCTCGGATTCCTCGCCGCCGGGTACAAAACCGCCGACGGGGTGTACCAGGAGATCAAGCAGCTCCGGAGCCTCACGAGCAGGCCCTTCGGCGTGAACGTCTTCATGCCGCAGCCCGAGTACGCCGACCCCGCCGCCGTCGACGTCTACGCCCACCAGCTGGCCGGTGAGGCCACCTGGTACGAGGCCGAGCTCGGCGACCCCGACAGCGGTCGCGACGACGGCTACGAGACCAAGCTCGCGGTGCTGCGCGACAACCCCGTGCCGGTGGTGTCGTTCCACTTCGGCGTGCCGAGCCGTGAGGTCATCGACGCCCTGCATCGCGTCGGCACCTTCGTCCTGGCCGCCGCGACCACCCCCGACGAGGCCCGGGCCGTCGAGCGGGCGGGTGCGGACGGGGTCATCGCGCAGGGCGTCGAGGCCGGCGGCCACCAGGGCACGCACCGGGACATCCCCGAGCTGGACGGTTCCGGCATCGGGCTGCTGTCGCTGGTCGCCCAGATCCGGGAATCCGTGAACATCCCGATCGTCGCCGCCGGCGGCATCATGCGCGGCGGCCAGATCGCCGCGGTGCTCGCGGCCGGCGCGAGCGCGGCCCAGCTCGGCACCGCCTTCCTCGCCACGCACGAGTCCGGCGCGAACGCCCTGCACAAGCAGGCGCTGACCAACCCCCTGTTCGTGCGTACCGAGTTGACCCGGGCCTTCTCCGGGCGGCCGGCGCGCGGGCTCGTCAACCGTTTCCTGCGCGAGCACGGCCCGTACGCGCCGCCCGCCTACCCCGAGATCCACCACCTGACCTCGCCGCTGCGCAAGGCCGCCGCCAAGGCGGGGGACGCGCAGGGCATGGCACTCTGGGCCGGGCAGGGCCACCGGATGGCGCGGGAGCTGCCCGCCGGGCAGCTGGTGGAGGTGCTGGCCGGTGAACTCGCCACGGCACGCGCGGTGTTGTCGGGCGGGGGCGGCGTCCGATGACCGCGCCGGTGTTCGTGGTCGAGCACCTCGACGCGGCCGGTGGTGGTGGCCGGTACGTCCTCGATGGTCCGGAAGGGCGGCATGCCGTCTCCGTGAAGCGGCTGCGGCCCGGCGAGGACATCGTCCTCACGGACGGGGCCGGCCGCTGGGCGGACTGCGTCGTGCTCGACACCGAGGGCAAGGACCGGCTGATCGTCCGGCTGGACTCGGTGACCGAGGAGCCGGTGGAGCCGCCCCGGGTCACCGTCGTCCAGGCGCTGCCCAAGGGCGACCGCGGGGAGCTGGCCGTCGAGACGATGACCGAGGTCGGTGTCGACGCGATCGTGCCGTGGGCGGCTGCGCGTTGCATCACGCAGTGGAAGGGCGAGCGCGGGCTGAAGGCGCTGGGCAAGTGGCGGGCGACGGCCCGGGAGGCCGGGAAGCAGTCGCGCCGGGTGCGGTTTCCTGAGGTCGCGGAGGCGGCCTCGACCAAGCAGGTCGCTTCGCTGCTGTCGGGGGCCGACTTCGCCGCCGTGCTCCACGAGAGCGGGGACGAGCCGCTGGCGACCGCCGAACTGCCGTCCTCCGGTGAGATCGTGCTGGTCGTGGGGCCCGAAGGGGGCGTGGCGCCTGAGGAGTTGGCGCAGTTCGAGGAGGCCGGGGCGAAGGCGTACCGGCTGGGGCGCAGTGTGCTGCGCACGTCGACCGCCGGGACTGCGGCGACTGCTGTGCTTCTGGCTCGGACCGGTCGGTGGTCCTGAGTCTCCGGTGCGGGATGCCTGCGGCGCCTGTGCGGGTGGGGTGGGCTGCGCGTAGCGCCATCTCGCCGGTGGTGGGTCGGGGCCGCGCCGGGGGGTGTCCGTCCTCGGAACGGCGCGATGGGGTTGGACGCCGACTCGCTGTTCGTCGACGCGCCAACCGCTGCGGGCGGACACCCCCCGACACGTCCCCTTCCGTGGGCCGGCGGGTGCGGGCGTGTCGTGGCTCCCGCCATCAGCCCCAGCTGCGGGCAATCGTGCCTCCCCCAGTGCCTTAAGGGCCTGGGAGGTGCCCCCTGGGCGGCACGGGTGGGCGGTGGGGGAGGTACCCCGTGCCGCCGGGTTGCGGACCCCACCCGGCAGCGGCGCCATCGCCTTGGTGGCCAGTTGCGCTCTACCGTGCCGGGCGCTTCGGTGGGAGGCTGCCCTTCATGGGGGCATTGCAAAGGGTCGCGGCCGTGGCCGTGTGTGCTGTGGTCGGCGTGGGCGGTGCCGTCGCCTGTGAACCCGGGGGCGGGATCAGCTCGGCTGCTGTCGCGTACACCACTGATGAAACCGTCACCAAGGAGCTCAACCGGCAGAAGGCGGGCGTGCGTTGGCTGACGTGTACCGCCTCGTACGGGGACTCCGGCAAGGGCGGGAACGCGTCGCCCTCGGCGCGGGAGAGGACCGTCGCGACCGTCGACTGCGAGGGGGAGACCGAGGACGGGAAGGACATCACCGTCACCGGCAGGGTCACCCACGCCGTGGACGGCGAATGCGTGCGCGGGAAGATCACCGCCAAGGTCGACGGCAAGGTGTGGTTCGAGGTCGACGGGCTCGGCGACTGCGACGCCACTCCGTCGCCGGTGGGAGGCGGGCCCACGAACGGGCAGCCCGGGCCCACCGTCACCGTGACCGTCACACAGACCATCTGGTGCGAGCGGTATCCGGACTGCCGGCCCGTCGAGGGCAAGTGATCCGAAGTCTGTCCGCGCGGCGTCGTCCCTGCATAGGGTGATCGGGTGACTCAGTCCGCATCGCCTGCTTACCTCCGGTTCCCCCACGTGCACGGTGACCTGGTCGCCTTCACCGCCGAGGACGACGTGTGGCTCGCCCCTCTCGACGGCGGCCGGGCCTGGCGGGTCAGCGCCGACAACGTGCCGGTGACCCAGCCCCGCATCTCGCCCGACGGCACCACCGTCGCCTGGACCTCCACCCGCGACGGCGCTCCCGAGGTGCACATCGCCCCGGCCGACGGCGGACCCGCCAAGCGGCTGACGTACTGGGGCAGTTCGAAGACCCAGGTGCGCGGCTGGACCCCGGACGGCGAGGTCCTGGCGATCAGCACCCAGGGGCAGGCGAGCCTGCGCCGCAGCTGGGCGCGTGCCGTCCCGCTCGACGGCGGTCCGGCCACCACCCTGCCGTACGGGCCCGTCGGTGACATCGCCTATGGGCCGAGTGTGGTCCTGCTGTCCGCGCCGATGGGGCGCGAGGCCGCCTGGTGGAAGCGGTACCGGGGCGGTGGCGCGGGCAAGTTGTGGATCGACCGGGAAGGGGACGGGGAGTTCGTACGGCTGCATGAGGAGCTGGACGGGAACGTCGAGTATCCGCTGTGGGTCGGTGAGCGCATCGCGTTCCTGTCCGATCACGAGGGCACCGGGGCGCTCTACTCCTCCCTCGCCGACGGGTCCGACCTGCGGCGGCACACGCCGCTCGACGGGTTCTACGCCCGGCACGCCGCGACCGACGGCACTCGGGTCGTCTACTCCAGCGCCGGTGAGCTGTGGGTGCTCGATGATCTGGACGGGGCCGAGCCGCGTCGGCTGGACGTGCGGCTGGGCGGGCAGCGCGTCGATCTCCAGCCGTTTCCGCTGCACGCCGCCCGGTCGTTCGGGTCGGCGTCCCCGGACCACACCGCGCGCGGCAGTGCCGTCTCCGTACGCGGCTCCGTCCACTGGGTCACCCACCGCGCCGGCCCCGCCCGCGCCCTCGCCGCGACGCCCGGCGTGCGGGCCCGGCAGCCGCGTGCCTTCCGCGCCGACGGCGAGGAGTGGGTGGTGTGGGTGACGGACGCCGAGGGCGACGACGCCCTGGAGTTCGCGCCCGCCACCGGGCTCGCCCCGGGAGCGACGCCGCGCCGGCTCGCCGCCGGGCAGCTCGGCCGGGTGCTGGACCTCGCCATGGCGCCCGACGGCAGCCGCGCTGCCGTGGCCTCCCACGACGGGCGGCTGCTGCTCGTCGAGCGGGAGACGGGCGAGGTGCGGGAGGTGGACCGGAGCGAGGACGGTGATGTGTCGGGCGTCGTCTTCTCGCCCGACTCCGCCTGGCTGGCCTGGTCCCACCCCGGACCGCGGCCCCTGTCCCAGCTGAAGCTCGCCAACACCACCGACCTGTCGGTCACCGAGGCGACCCCGCTGCGCTTCCAGGACTACGCGCCGGCGTTCACGGTGGACGGCAAGCACCTCGCGTTCCTGTCGACCCGCTCCTTCGACCCGGTCTACGACGAGCACGTCTTCGACCTGGCCTTCGTGGAGGGTGCGAGGCCGCATCTCATCACCCTCGCGGCGACCACACCCTCCCCGTTCGGGCCGCAGCGGCACGGCCGGTCCTTCGAGACGCCCGACCGGGAGGAGACCCCCGACAGCGAGGGCACCCCCACCACCCGCATCGACCTCGAAGGTCTCGCCGACCGCATCGTGCCTTTTCCGGTCGAGGCCGCCCGCTACTCCAATCTGCGGGCAGCGAAAGACGGCGTCCTGTGGCTGCGCCACCCGGTCGCCGGTGTGCTCGGCGCGTCCCGGGCCACCCCGGACGACCCGGAGCCCAAGTCCGAGCTGGAGCGGTACGACCTCGCCCAGCAGCGCGTCGAGCATCTCGCCATCGACGCCGACCACTTCGAGGTCAGCGGCGACGGCAAGCGCGTGCTGCTGTGGACCGACGGACGGCTGAAGGTCGTCCCCAGCGACCGGCGCGCCTCGAACGACGACGACAGCGACTCCAACATCACCGTCGACCTCGGCCGCGTACGCCAGTTCATCGACCCGGCCGCCGAGTGGCGGCAGATGTTCGACGAGAACGGCCGCATCATGCGGGACCACTTCTGGCGGCCGGACATGAGCGGCGTCGACTGGTCCGGCGTCCTCGACCGCTACCGCCCGGTCGTGGACCGGCTCGCCACCCACGACGACCTGGTCGACCTGCTGTGGGAGGTGCAGGGCGAACTCGGCACCTCGCACGCCTACGTCACCCCGCGCGGCGGCTACGGCCGCGGCGCCCGCCAGGGCCTGCTCGGCGCGGACATCTCCCGTCACGAGGACGGCAGTTGGCGGGTCGACCGCATCCTGCCCTCGGAGACCTCCGACCCGGACGCCCGCAGCCCGCTGGCCGCGCCCGGTGTCGCCGTACGCCCCGGGGACGGGATCCTCGCCATCGCCGGACAGCCGGTCGACCCGGTCGCCGGGCCCGGCCCGCTGCTGATCGGCACGGCGGGCAAGCCGGTGGAGCTGACCATCTCCCCGTCCGGCGGCGGCGACCCGAGGCACGCCGTCGTCGTCCCGGTCGCGGACGAGGAGCCGCTGCGCTACCACGCCTGGGTCGCCGACCGGCGTGCCTACGTCCACGAGAAGTCCGGCGGCCGCCTCGGCTACCTGCACGTCCCGGACATGCAGGCGCCCGGCTGGGCCCAGATCCACCGCGACCTGCGCGTCGAGGTCGCCCGCGAGGGCCTGGTCGTCGACGTCCGCGAGAACCGCGGCGGCCACACCTCCCAGCTCGTCATCGAGAAGCTCGCCCGGCGCATCGTCGGCTGGGCCGTGCCTCGTGGCATGCGCCCCTACAGCTACCCCGAGGACGCCCCCCGCGGCCCCGTCGTGGCCGTAGCCAACGAGTTCTCCGGCTCCGACGGCGACATCGTCAACGCGGCCATCAAGGCCCTGGGGCTGGGTCCCGTCGTCGGCACCCGCACCTGGGGCGGCGTCATCGGCATCGACAGCCGGTACCGGCTCGTGGACGGCACCCTCGTGACCCAACCCAAGTACGCCTTCTGGCTGGAGGGCTACGAGTGGGGCGTCGAGAATCACGGGGTGGATCCGGACGTGGAAGTCGTGCAGCGTCCCCAGGATTACGTGGCGGGCAGGGACGCCCAGCTGGACGAAGCAATCCGACTGGCACTGGAAGCGCTGGAGGCAGTACCCGCGAAAACGCCCCCAGGCCTGCCGACTTAAGGGGCGCGGGGAACTGCGTGACCAGCCACGACGCACCCGCACACGACGACGATACGATGCCCGAGTAGGACCACATTCCGCCAACCCCCGGAGGGACCATGGCAGGGGAGCCCCAGGAAGACTGCCTGTTCTGCAAGATCGTCGCCGGCACCATCCCGGCGACCATCGTCCGCCAGACAGACACCACCGTCGCGTTCCGCGACATCAACCCCCAGGCCCCCACCCACGTCCTGATCGTCCCCAAGGCGCACTACGAGAACGCCGCCGCCCTCGCCGCCGCCGACCCCGGCCTCACCGCGGACGTGATCCGCGAGGCCCAGGCCGTCGCCGACGAGGAGAAGCTCGACAGCCACCGCCTCGTCTTCAACACCGGCAGCGGCGCCGGCCAGACCGTCTGGCACGTGCACGGCCACGTACTCGGCGGCCGCGGCCTCGACTGGCCCCCCGGGTAGTCCGCCTTGTCCGTACGTGAACTCGTGGTCCTCGGCACCGCCAGCCAGGTGCCGACCCGGCACCGCAACCACAACGGCTACCTGCTGCGCTGGGACGGCGAGGGCATCCTGTTCGACCCCGGCGAGGGCACGCAGCGCCAGATGCTGCGGGCCGGGGTCGCCGCGCACGACCTGAACCGGATCTGCGTCACGCACTTCCACGGCGACCACTCCCTCGGCCTCGCCGGCGTCATCCAGCGCATCAACCTCGACAAGGTGCCGCACGCGATCACGGCCCACTACCCCCGCTCCGGGCAGCGCTTCTTCGACCGTCTCCGGTACGCCACCGCCTACCGCGAGACCGTCGACATCACCCAGTCGCCCGTCTCCGCCGACGGGCCCCTCGCCCGTACGGGCAACTACACGCTGGACGCCCGGAAGCTGTCGCACCCCGTGGAGTCCTACGGCTACCGGATCGTCGAGCCCGACGGCCGCCGCATGCTGCCCGAGCGGCTCGCCGCGCACGGCATCAAGGGCCCGGACGTCGGCCGGATCCAGCGCGAGGGCTCGCTCGGCGGGGTCGCGCTCGACGACGTGAGCGAGGTGCGGCGCGGGCAGCGGTTCGCGTTCGTCATGGACACCCGGCTGTGCGACGGGGTGTACGCGCTCGCCGAGGGCTGCGACATGCTCGTCATCGAGTCGACCTTCCTCGACGACGATGAGCAACTCGCCGTGGAGCACGGGCATCTGACGGCCGGGCAGGCCGCGCGGGTGGCCCGGGACGGCGGTGTGCGGCATCTGGTGCTGACCCACTTCAGTCAGCGGTACACGGACCCGGACGAGTTCGAGCGGCAGGCGCGGGCCGCCGGGTACGAGGGTGAGCTGACCGTGGCGCACGATCTACTGAGAGTGCCGGTTCCGAAGCGTCGGTGAATCGGCCGTACGATGAATTGATGTCCCTCCCCAAAGCCGAACTGCACCTTCACATCGAAGGCACCCTGGAACCGGAACTCGCCTTCGAGCTTGCCGCGCGCAACGGCGTCACGCTGCCGTACGCCGACACGGACGAGCTGCGCGAGGCGTACCGGTTCGAGGACCTGCAGTCCTTCCTGAACCTGTACTACGAGCTCATGGCCGTCCTGCGCACCGAGCGTGACTTCGAGGACCTGGCCAACGCCTACCTCGCCCGCGCCGCCGCCCAGGGGGTGCGGCACGCGGAGATCTTCTTCGACCCGCAGGCCCACACCGGCCGGGGGCTGGAGATCGGCACGGTCGTCGAGGGGCTGTGGCGGGCGCTGGGCAGCAGCGAGGCCAACCACGGTGTCTCGACCCGGCTGATCCTGTGCTTCCTGCGTGACGAGTCCGCCGAGTCGGCCCTGGCGACCCTGGACGCGGCCAAGCCCTACCTGGACCGGATCACCGGCGTCGGCCTCGACTCGGCCGAGGTCGGGCATCCGCCGGTGAAGTTCCGCGAGGTCTACGAGGCCGCCGCCGCGCTCGGGCTGCGGCGGGTCGCGCACGCCGGTGAGGAGGGGCCGCCGGAGTACATCACCGAGGCGCTGGACATCCTCGGCGTGGAGCGGGTCGACCACGGCCTGCGCTGTGTGGAGGACCCGGCGCTGGTGGAGCGGCTGGTGCGGGACCGGGTGCCGCTGACGCTGTGCCCGCTGTCGAACGTACGGCTGCGGACCGTCGACACCCTCGCCGACCACCCCCTGCCCGCCATGCTGGACGCCGGGCTCATGTGCACGGTGAACTCGGACGACCCGGCCTACTTCGGCGGGTACGCCGGCGAGAATTTCGACGCGGTGCGCGCCACCCTCGGACTGAGCGAGGAGCGGCTGCGGCAACTCGCCCGCAACTCCTTCCTCGCCTCCTTCCTGGAGGACGACGAGGAGCTGCGGGCGCGGTATCTCGCCGAGGTGGAGGCCTACGCCTTCCCGTAAGGCCCGCCCGCTTCACTTCCCGTGGATGCGGTCCACCAGCACGACGGGCGGTACCAGTGGCGGCACCGGGGCTTCGGCCACCGGGTCCTCCGGCAGCCTCGCCTCCACCGGCGTCACCGTCCTGACGATGACCGCGCTGGCGGCGGCCCTCACGGCGACGGGCTGGTTCGTGTACCGGGGGGGGGGGGAGGGGGGGGGGGGGGGGGAGACACCAAAACCCCAGACAACAACAAGGAAAAACCACTCCAACGGGACGCCAATCCCGCAACCAACGTGGGTGGGAGGGACCACGACCCAC
>NZ_JBVIWP010000003.1:618518-712352 GCF_055594445.1 Streptomyces sp. NPDC040589
TCGGGAACCCTCTCCTCAACAGGCGCAACCGTCCGGAAGAGGACCGCGCGGGCGGCGCCCCCACTGGCGACGGGTGGGTTCGTGTCCCGGCCCGCCCGCGCGGGCGCCCCGGCCCTCTGACCTACAGGGCTCCGGACCCCGGTGAGGCACCCGCCTGCCGGGGTCCTGCCTTGTCGTAGGCCCGTTGGGTGGGAATCGCCGCGGCCTCCACGGCGATCTCCACGACCGGCTGTTCCGGGGCGCCGATCTCGGGGACCGTGCCGGTGGGCGTGCCCGTGGCGGCGGCGACCAGGGCGGCCGGGTGGCCGCCGCGGCGGCGGATCGCGCCGGGCAGCAGTGGGCGTCCGCCGGTGTGCAGGGCGACGGCGGTCATCGGCAGGGCGATCACCAGCAGACCGGCGCCGAGGACCGCGCCCATGGCCGGGAACCCGGCCTGCGCCGACAGCACACTGCCGGTGAGCGGTCCGGCGGCCGTGCCCAGCGAGGACGCCGAGCCGACCAGCACCGCCCAGCGGCCGCGCGGGTCGAGCGAGGCGGCGAGCCCGATCAGATACGACAGCACTACCGGGTACAGGGTGTTCCAGGCGATCTCGCCGGTCGCGAAAGTCGTCAGGTCGGTCGAGGAGGCGCTGAGCGCGATACAGCCGGCGATGAGGACCGTGCCCGCCCCGATGGGAACGGCACGTCCCAGCCGGGCGCCCAGCGCGCCCGCCGCCAGGACCCCGGTCAGTCCGGCGCCCAGTCCCAGGGCGAAGACGGCACCGACGGTGGCCTCGCTCAACTGGGCCTGGTCAAGGCCGATCCGTCCGCTCACGCCCCACAGGGAGTTCTGGGCGAGCGACCAGCACAGCATGGCGGCGGCCAGTACCAGTCCCGAACGGGCGTGCGGCAACCGGGCCTTGTGATGCCGCGTGGGTGCGGCGGGCGCACCGGCGGGGAGGCGGCCGGTCAGCGGCCACACGACCAAGGCCGTGAGGGCGATCGCGGCCAGCGGCAGGCCGTGCCCCGGGCCGAGGCGAGGGACCGTCAGATACACGGCACCCGCGAGGGCGGAGACGGTGAGCAGCCCGGCTGTCGAGGCCCGGTGCGGATCACGCTGTCCGGCGATGAGGGTGGCGGCGACGGTGGTGGCCGTGCCGGACCCGAACCCGCCGAGGACGGCCCCGGCGACGACGGCCGGGACAGCGGTGGTGAGCGCGGCGCCGCCGTAGCCGAAGAAGGCCAGGGCGAGGCCGATGCGGGCGAGGGCGCGGGCCCCGATCCGTTCGACCCGTGAGGCCAGGACGAATCCGGCGGCGGCCGAACTCAGCAGCAGGGCACTGCCGACGGCGCCGGCCTGTGTGGCGGAGAGCGGTAGGCCCGAGTCGAGCCTGCCGACGGTGGTCGGCAGCAGATACGGGGCGAGGTACCCGGCCGTGAAAAGGGCGACGAGGGGCCAGGGTGTGGTGCGGGGGGCGAACACGGGCGTTCCCAGGGCATGCGAAAGGAGCGGCTAAGAAGGGGGATTGGGCGACGACCGTCGACGGACAGGAACGCGCGGGCAATTTGTATCAAGCAAGTAGTCGAACGCGTGAACCCAGAAGGTGTGATCTAGAGCACGTTGTGTTTGAGGTAGGGAAGGTCGGGTAGAAGTGCGCTTTTTGCTCACGCCGGTGGCCCCTCACCAGCGGGTTTCGGCTAACGCCAGTGCACCGATCCGGCGCCCGTCGGAACCGTCGCCTCGGCCTTCGCCCGGATCTCCCGCATCACGGTGACGATCCGCTCCTCGTGCTCCGGAGTGAGCCGGGCGACCGGCACCGAGCAGCTGATCGCGTCCAGCGCGGGGGAGTCGTAGCGCAGCGCGAACCCGAAGCCGACGATCCCGCTCACGCCCTCCTCCCGGTCCACGGAGTGGCCACGGGTCCGGACCCGCGCGAGGTCGGCCACCAGGGACTCCCGGCTCGTGTGCGAGTTCGGGGTCAGCGCCTCGTACGGCCCCTCGGGCAGCTCCTCGTCCGGGCGTTCCGCCAGCAGCGCCTTGCCCAGGGCCCCGACGTGCGCGGGCAGCCGGCGCCCCACCCGGCTGATCGTGCGCAGGTACTCGTGCGACTCCCGCGTCGCCAGATAGGCCACGTCCCGGCCGTCCAGACGCCCCATGTGGATGGTCTCGCCGAGCGCCTCTGACGCCTCGTCGAGATACGGCCGTACGGCCCGCACCCGTGGGTCGGAATCGAGGTAGCCGGTGCCGGTGAGCAGAGCGTGGATGCCGATGCCGTACAGGGAGCCGGTGACGTCGGTGCGGACCCAGCCGCGCGAGATCAGGGTCTGGAGCAGCGCGTACATCGAGCTGCGCGGCACGCCGAGTGCGTCGGCCAGCTCCTGCAGCCGGGCCGGGCGGTCGCCGCGTGCCGCGAGGAGTTCCAGCAGCTCGACCGCGCGCGCCGCGGACTTCACTTCGCGGACGCCCCCTGTGTCTGACATGTGCCGATGGTAATCGGGCGGCCTCGGGCGGTTGACGTTCGCGTATCCAACCGCCATTCTCATATATAGATGACGTCTACATAAGGAGATGACCGTGAGCGCTGGCGCTGGACCGGAAGCGGTCGCGCAGCGGCTGCGGGACGGCATGGCCGGTGGCGTGCTGTCGTTCCCGCTGACCGGCTTCCGCGACGACGGCACCCTCGACCCGGAGGGCTTCCGCGCCTACGTCGCGCAGCGGCTCGCCGCCTCGCCCGGCGCCGTCTTCCCCGCCTGCGGCACCGGCGAGTTCTTCTCGCTGGACGAGGACGAGTACCGGCAGGTCGTCACGATCACCGTCGAGGAGGCGGCGGGCCGCGTACCCGTCGTGGCCGGTATCGGATACGGCTGGGCGCAGGCCGTGCGGTTCGCCCGCATCGCCGAGGACGCCGGTGCCGACGCCCTCCTCGTGCTGCCGCACTACCTCGTAGCCGCCCCGCAGGACGGCCTGGTCGCCCAGCTGGAACAGATCGCCGCCCGCACCCGGCTGCCGCTGATCGCCTACCAGCGCGGCCAGGTCGCCTTCACCGCCGAGTCGCTCCAGCGCATCGCCGCCCTGCCGAACGTCATCGGCCTCAAGGACGGCCACAGCGACCTCGACCGGCTGCAGCGCCTCACGCTCGCCGCCCCCGAGGACTTCCTGTTCTTCAACGGCGCCGCCACCGCCGAGATCCAGGCCCGCGCCTACGCCACCGTCGGCGTCCCCGCCTACTCCTCCGCCGTGCACGCCTTCGCCCCCGAGATCGCCGACGCCTTCTTCGCCGCCCTGCGCGACGGCGACCACGGCACGGTCGACAAACTGCTGCGCGACTTCTACGTCCCGCTCGTCGAACTGCGCGACCGCGTCCCCGGGTACGCCGTGTCGCTGGTGAAGGCGGCGGCCCGGCTGCGCGGCCACCGGGTCGGGCCGGTCCGCGC
This sequence comes from Streptomyces sp. NPDC040589, assembly GCF_055594445.1. Classification (NCBI taxonomy): domain Bacteria; kingdom Bacillati; phylum Actinomycetota; class Actinomycetes; order Kitasatosporales; family Streptomycetaceae; genus Streptomyces; species Streptomyces sp. NPDC040589. The sequence continues at coordinate 621,933 of NZ_JBVIWP010000003.1, forward strand.
CCCGCTCACCGACCCCTCGCCCGCGGACCTGGCGACCCTCAGGACCGTTCTCACCACCGGCCTCGACCTCGTAGGAGCCGCCCTGTGAACCTCGCCATCACGGACGTACGGCTGACGCCGATCCTGGTCGCGGACCCGCCGCTGCTGAACACGCAGGGCGTGCACCAGCCGTACACGCCCCGGCTGATCGTCGAGGTCGTCACGGCCGACGGCGTCACGGGCGTGGGGGAGACCTACGGCGACGCCAAGTACCTGGAGCTGGCCCGCCCCTTCGCCGAGCGGCTGAAGGGGCACCAGGTCAGCGATCTGAACGGCCTGTTCACGCTCGCGGACCAGGTCGCCGTCGACCGCTCCCGGGTCGAGAACGCCGTCGACGTCGGCGGGCTGCGGGGCGTCCAGACCGCCGACAAGCTGCGGCTGTCCGTCGTCTCCGGCTTCGAGGTCGCCTGCCTCGACGCCCTCGGCAAGGCGCTCGGACTGCCCGTGCACGCGCTGCTGGGCGGCAAGGTGCGCGACGCCGTCGAGTACAGCGCCTACCTGTTCTACAAGTGGGCCGACCACCCGGAGGGCGTACCCGCCGAGAAGGACGACTGGGGCGCCGCCGTCGACCCGGCCGGGGTGGTGGAACAGGCCCGGCGGTTCAAGGAGCGCTACGGCTTCACCTCCTTCAAGCTCAAGGGCGGCGTCTTCCCGCCCGACGAGGAGGTCGCGGCCGTCCGGGCGCTCGCCGAGGCGTTCCCCGGGCATCCGCTGCGGCTCGACCCCAACGGCGCCTGGTCCGTCGAGGCGTCCGTCAAGGTGGCCCGGGAACTCCGGGACGTCCTGGAGTACCTGGAGGACCCCGCGCTGGGCACCCCGGCCATGGCCGAGGTCGCCGAGCGGACCGGCGTGCCGCTCGCCACCAACATGTGCGTGACGACCTTCGCCGAGATCAAGGAGGCGTTCACCAAGGGCGCCGTTCAGGTGGTCCTCTCCGACCACCACTACTGGGGCGGCCTGCGCAACACCCAGCAGCTCGCCGCCGTCTGCCGCACCTTCGGCGTCGGCGTGTCGATGCACTCCAACACCCACCTGGGCATCTCGCTCGCCGCGATGACCCACGTGGCGGCCACCGTCCCGAACCTCCACCACGCCTGCGACTCCCACTACCCCTGGCAGTCGGAGGACGTCCTCACCGAGCGGCTGGCCTTCGAGGGCGGCAAGGTCGCGGTGTCGGACGCGCCCGGGCTCGGTGTGGAGCTCGACCGCGAGCGGCTCGCCGAACTGCACCGGCGGTGGCTGGACGACGACGGGGCGCTGCGGGACCGCGACGACGCGGCGGCCATGCGGATCGCCGACCCGGAGTGGGTGACGCCCTCGATGCCCCGCTGGTAGGACATGACCGCGTGATCGGCGTCACGTTGTCGGTGGTGTGGTGCAGACTGGCCTGATCCGCACCACGTCAGGGAGCGCACCGTGATCGCGTCCACCGCCCCGGCCGGAAAGGGCCCGAGAAAGGGATCGCACCGCCAGACCCCGGTCGATCCCCTCGCCCCGCTGCGCGTGCCGGACGACCCGCCCTGGGACGTCTATCTCACCGGCACCGTCTTCCTCGACATCATCTTCACCGGGCTCGACTCCGCCCCGGTGCGCGGGACCGAGTCCTGGGCACGCGGGATGGGGTCGAGCCCCGGAGGCGTCGCCAACATGGCCACCGCCCTGGCCCGCCTCGGCCTGCGCACGTCCCTCGCGGCGGCCTTCGGCGACGACCACTACGGCGACTACTGCTGGGACGCCCTGGAGCACGGCGAGGGCATCGACCTCTCCCCGTCGCGCACGGTGCCCGGCTGGCACTCCCCGGTGACCGTCTCCATGGCGTACGAGGGGGAGCGCACGATGGTCTCCCACGGCCATGAGCCGCCCCCGGAGGAACCGGCCGTCGAGTGCCCGCCCCGCGCCCGTGCCGCCGTCGCCTCCCTCGCGCCGGGCGTCAGCGCGCCCTGGATCGCCCAGGCCGCGAGCAAGGGCACCCGGGTCTTCGGCGACGTCGGCTGGGACGACACCGGCGCGTGGGACCTGGCGGCACTGCCCGACCTGCGGCACTGCGAGGCGTTCCTGCCGAACGCGGAGGAGGCCATGCGCTACACGGGCGCCGACTGCCCGCGGGCCGCGGCGCACGCCCTGACCGAGTACGTGCCGCTCGCGGTGGTCACGCTCGGGGCGGACGGGGCGTACGCGGTGGACCGGCGTACGGGGGAGACCGCCGAGGTGCCGGCCATCGAGGTCGAGGCGCTCGATCCGACCGGGGCCGGTGACGTGTTCGTCGCCGGGTTCGTGACCGCGACGCTGGCGGACTGGCCGCTCGCGGACCGGCTGGCCTTCGCCGGGCTGACCGCGGCGCTGTCGGTGCAGGAGTTCGGCGGGTCGTTGTCGGCGCCGGGGTGGTCGGAGATCGCGGGGTGGTGGCGGAAGGTGCAGTCGGTCCAGGGGCAGTCGTCGACGGCGTTGCGGCGGTACGGGTTCCTTGCAGGGCTTGTGCCGGAGAAGCTTGTGCGGCCCTGGCCGTTGCGGAGGGCTGTTCCTACGATCGGGTTCCGGCGCTCGGCGTGAGGCCCCGGCCTGCCAGGGGGCTCCGCCCCCTGGACCCCCGGACCTGTGCCCACCCACCACCCGAAGCGTCGGTCAAGGGAAACTGCCGGCCTCGTTTCCACCCCCACCCCTAAAAGCCCTACGGCGTTGTCAGTGCTCCGTCGTACCCTTGGAATCGCGAGGCCGCCCTCAGCTACGCGGCCGTGACGAGGAGGAATCGCAGGCCTTAAGCGCCGGCCCATGACTCAGACACCCACAGCTCACACCCCCGCGCAGGAGCAGGCGAGAGCGCAGTTCACCGTCCCCGCCCAGCACCCCATGGTGACCGTGCTGGGGTCCGGCGACAGCCTCCTGCGCGTGATCGAGAAGGCCTTCCCGGCGGCCGACATCCATGTCCGGGGCAACGAGATCAGCGCGGTCGGCGACCCAGCGGACGTCGCCCTCATTTCGCGCGTGTTCGACGAGATGATGCTCGTGCTCCGCACCGGGCAGCCGATGACGGAGGACGCAGTGGAACGCTCGATCGCCATGCTCAAGGCGAGCGAGAACGGGGAGAGCGACGGCCAGGAGACCCCGGCCGAGGTGCTCACGCAGAACATCCTGTCCTCGCGCGGCCGCACGATCCGCCCCAAGACGCTCAACCAGAAGCGCTACGTGGACGCGATCGACAAGCACACCATCGTCTTCGGCATCGGCCCCGCCGGCACCGGCAAGACGTACCTGGCGATGGCCAAGGCGGTGCAGGCCCTGCAGTCCAAGCAGGTCAACCGCATCATCCTGACCCGCCCGGCGGTCGAGGCCGGAGAGCGCCTCGGCTTCCTCCCGGGCACGCTCTACGAGAAGATCGACCCGTATCTGCGCCCGCTCTACGACGCGCTGCACGACATGCTCGACCCGGACTCGATCCCGCGGCTGATGGCGGCGGGGACCATCGAGGTCGCGCCGCTGGCGTACATGCGTGGCCGGACCCTCAACGACGCCTTCATCATCCTGGACGAGGCCCAGAACACGAGCCCCGAACAGATGAAGATGTTCCTCACCCGCCTCGGCTTCGACTCGAAGATCGTGATCACGGGTGACGTGACGCAGGTCGACCTCCCGGACGGCACCAAGAGCGGTCTGCGGCAGGTGCAGGACATCCTGGAGGGCCTGGACGACGTCCACTTCTCCCGGCTCTCGTCGCAGGACGTGGTCCGGCACAAGCTGGTGGGCCGTATCGTCGACGCGTACGAGCAGTACGACACCAAGCACGGCACCCAGAACGGCGGGCACAAGAGCCGCGGCAAGTCCGTGCACAAGGGGAAGTAGACAAGCACCACACCATGTCGATCGACGTCAACAACGAGTCCGGCACCGAGGTCGACGAGCAGGCGATCCTCGACATCGCCCGCTACGCGCTCGCCCGGATGCGCATCCACCCGCTCTCCGAGCTCTCGGTCATCGTCGTGGACGCCGACGCCATGGAGCAGCTCCACATCCAGTGGATGGACCTCCCCGGCCCGACGGATGTCATGTCCTTCCCGATGGACGAGCTGCGCCCGCCGTCCAAGGACGAGGACGAGCCGCCGCAGGGGCTGCTCGGCGACATCGTGCTCTGCCCCGAGGTCGCCACCAAGCAGGGCGCCGAGGCCGACACGCAGCACTCCATGGACGAGGAGCTCCAGCTGCTCACCGTCCACGGGGTGCTGCACCTGCTGGGCTACGACCACGAGGAACCGGACGAGAAGGCCGAGATGTTCGGCCTTCAGGCGGCCATCGTGGACGGCTGGCGCTCGGAGCGGGGCCTGACCGGCCCGTCCCCCGCGCCGACGGTCTCGTAGAGCCGCCGCCGATGAATCCGCAACTCGCCCTGGGCGCGGTCGCCCTGGTGGTCGTGGCCTGGCTCGCCGCCTGCGCGGAGGCGGGCCTCGCCCGGGTCTCCAGCTTCCGCGCCGAGGAGGCCGTCCGCGGCGGCAGGCGCGGCAGCGCCAAGCTCTCCCAGGTCGCCTCCGACCCGACCCGCTATCTGAACGTGGCGCTGCTGGTGCGCGTCGCCTGCGAGATGGCCGCCGCCGCGCTGATCACGTACGGCTGCCTGATGGAGTTCGACAACACGACCGAGGCCCTCCTGATCGCCATCGCGGTCATGGTCCTCGTGTCGTACGTCGCCGTCGGGGTGTCCCCGCGCACCATCGGCCGCCAGCACCCGCTGAACACGGCGACGCTCTCGGCGTACGTCCTGGTGCCGCTGGCCCGGATCATGGGCCCGATCCCCTCGCTGCTCATCCTCATCGGTAACGCGCTCACCCCCGGCAAGGGCTTCCGTCGCGGTCCCTTCGCCTCCGAGGCGGAGCTGCGTGCGCTGGTCGACCTCGCCGAGAAGGAGTCCCTCATCGAGGACGAGGAGCGCCGCATGGTGCACTCGGTCTTCGAGCTGGGCGACACCCTCGTGAGGGAGGTCATGGTCCCGCGCACGGACCTGGTCGTCATCGAGCGGTTCAAGACCATCCGCCAGGCCCTCACCCTCGCCCTGCGCTCCGGCTTCTCCCGGATCCCGGTGACCGGCGAGAGCGAGGACGACATCGTAGGGATCGTGTATCTGAAGGACTTGGTCCGCAAGACGCACATCAGCCGCGAGGCCGAGTCCGAGCAGGTGTCCACGGCGATGCGCCCGGCGTTCTTCGTGCCCGACACCAAGAACGCGGGCGACCTGCTGCGCGAGATGCAGAAGGAGCGCAACCACGTCGCCGTCGCCGTCGACGAGTACGGCGGCACGGCCGGCATCGTCACCATCGAGGACATCCTCGAGGAGATCGTCGGCGAGATCACCGACGAGTACGACCGCGAGCTGCCGCCGGTGGAGGACCTCGGCAAGGACCGCTTCCGGGTCACCGCCCGGCTCGACATCGGCGACCTGGGCGAGCTGTACGGCCTGGAGGAGTTCGACGACGAGGACGTGGAGACGGTCGGCGGCCTGCTGGCGAAGGCGCTGGGCCGGGTCCCCATCGCGGGCGCGTCGTCCGTCGTCGGCCTGCCCGACGGCCGGGAACTGCGTCTGACGGCGGAGGCCGCGGCCGGCCGCCGCAACAAGATCGTGACGGTGCTCGCGGAGCCGGTGGAGCCGGCGGACGCCGCTCGGGAGGAGACGCAGGAATGACCCCGCAGGAGCTGCGCGCGTTCTGCCTGTCCTTCAACGCGGCGGTGGAGGACTTCCCGTTCCGCCCGGAGATCGCGGTCTTCAAGGTCCAGGGCAAGCTGTTCGCCCTGTCGCACCTCGACGAGCGGCCCCTGAAGGTCAACCTCAAGTGCGACCCGGACGACGCGATCCGGCTGCGCGGCGAGCACGAGGGCCTCGTTGTCCCAGGCTGGCACATGAACAAGCGGCACTGGAACACGGTCACGGCCGACGGCGGGCTCCCGGACCGGCTGGTCCGGGAGCTCATCGAGGACTCGTACGACCTCGTGGTCGCGGGCCTGCCGCGGGCGGACCGCCTCCGCCTCGACCGTCCGTGACGCTTCCGTATGCTCGGATCATGACCGACAGCAACGCGCTCGCCCCCGAGGACCGCAAGATCGTCACCCTGGCCCGTTCCGCGCGGGCCCGCAACGGCGTGCCCGAGGGGGCGGCCGTACGGGACGAGACCGGACGTACGTATGTCGCGGGGACCGTGGCCCTCGACTCCCTGAAGCTCAGTGCCCTGCAGACGGCGGTGGCGATGGCGGTGGCCTCGGGGGCGACGTCCCTGGAGGCGGCGGCGGTCGTGACGGAAGCGGAGTCGCCCTCTGCCGAGGACCGGGCGGCGGTACGGGATCTCGGCGGTGCGGAGACTCCGGTGCTGGTGGCGGGGTTCGACGGGGTCGTCCGGCTGACGGTGTCGGCGGGCTGAGCCCTGAGGGCTGTGCCCCCAGACCCTCCATCGGCCTGAACGGCCTCGTCCTCAGACGCCGGACGGGCTGGTTGGTGCCGGTCTGCCCCGTCCGCGGCCAGTGCTGGCCGAAGTTCGCTGTAACCGGCGGTAATTAGGCCAGATTTCAACCTTGCCGCCGCCTGCCCCACACGCATCAATGGAACCGTCAGTTCCGACGGACCGTCAGGTTCGACTCTCGGCAGTGTGTCCGCATCCATGTGCCGAGCGGTCCACCCCCCCCACGGAAACGGAGCCGGAATCCCATGAGATGCAAGCGAATCGGAGCAGGTGCGGCACTGGCCGCCGGGGTCCTCGCGGTCAGCGGGCTCGCCTTCGCCCCCGCCGCTCTCGCCGTCACCCCACAGGCGGCGACGATCAGCGCGGACTGCGGCACCTTCGGCAGTGGCGAGGCCACCCTCACGGCCACGCAGAACGGCACCGCCGCCACCGTCACCGTCAAGTCCTCGGCGATCACCGCGCCGATCGCCCTGGGCGCGGACTCGATCTCGTCCTCGCTCACGCTGGTGAAGTCCGGCGGCGGCACCGTCGCCTTCACCGGCACGAAGAACCCGGCGATGGCCGCCGGCGCTCCCGTCGAGGTCGGCCCCCTCAGCGGCACCGTGGCCTCCGGCGACAGCCTGGAGGCCTTCGGCGGCTCGCTGAAGATGACCGTCTTCGGCATCACCATCACCTGCACGGCGACCGGGCCGCAGTCGCCGGGCCCGTTCGTGTTCGACTGAGACCGAAGCGACGCGGCCCCGGTGTCAGAGCGCGTCGGGGCCGCGCTCGCCCGTCCGCACCCGTACGACGGTGTCGACGGGCAGCGCCCACACCTTCCCGTCGCCGATCTTGCCGGTGTGCGCGGCCCTGACGACCGCGTCGATGACGGCCTCGGCGTCCGCGTCCTCGACGACGACCTCGATACGGACCTTCGGCACCAGGTCGACCTGGTACTCGGCGCCGCGGTACACCTCGGTGTGGCCGCGCTGCCGGCCGTAGCCGCTGGCCTCGCTCACGGTCAGGCCGTGCACGCCGAGTTCCTGCAGGGCGTTCTTGACCTCGTCGAGGCGGTACGGCTTGACGATCGCGGTGATGAGCTTCATGCCTGGGGAGTGACCTTCTGGGCGTGGGGGACGACGGAGGAGGAGACCGGGGCGCCGTGGCCCAGGACCCCGTGATCGTAGGCCGTCTCGGCGTGCACCGTAAGGTCCAGGCCGGTCTGCTCCTGCTCCTCGCTCGCGCGAAAGCCCATGGTGACGTCGATCAGCTTGCCGATGCCGTACGTCACGGCGAACGCGTACACCGCCACCACGACCACGGCCACCAGCTGCTTGCCCAGCTGGACGAGGCCGCCGCCGTAGAGGAGGCCCTCGGCGCCGCCCGTCATCGACCGGGCGGCGAAGACGCCGATGAGGAGCGTGCCGATGACACCGCCGACCAGGTGGACGCCGACGACGTCCAGGGAGTCGTCGTAGTTCAGCTTGAACTTCCAGCTCACGGCGTACGAGCAGACGGCACCGGCGGTGAGGCCGACGACCAGGGCGCCGAGCAGGGAGACCGAGCCGCAGGACGGCGTGATCGCGACCAGGCCGGCGACCGCGCCGGAGGCGGCGCCCAGGGTCGTGGGGTGGCCGTCGCGCTTCTGCTCGACGAAGAGCCAGCCGAGCAGGCCGGTGCAGCCCGCGGCGAGGGTGTTGAGGAACGCGGCGGCCGCGAGGCCGTTGGCGCCGAGGGCGGACCCGGCGTTGAAGCCGAACCAGCCGAACCAGAGCAGACCGGCGCCCAGCATCACCATGGGCAGGTTGTGCGGGCGCATGGAGTCCTTCTTGAAGCCCATGCGCGGGCCCAGGACCAGGCACAACGCGAGTCCCGAGGCGCCGGAGACGATCTCGACGGGCAGGCCGCCGGCGAAGTCGAGGGCGCCGAGCCTCTCCAGGATCCAGCCGCCCGGGCCCCACACCCAGTGCGCGACCGGAACGTATACGAGCAGCGCCCACACCGGTACGAAGACCAGCCACGCCCCGAACTTCGCCCGGTCGGCGACCGCGCCGCTGACCAGCGCGGCGGTGATGATCGCGAAGGTGAGCTGGAAGGTGGCGAAGAGGAGCGTGGGCACCGTCCCCTGGACGCTGTCCGGGCCGAGACCGCTCATGCCGATGTGGTCGAGGCCGCCGATGAGACCTCCCGCGGCGTCCTCGCCGAAGGTGAGGGAGAACCCGGCCGCCAGCCAGACCACCGTCACCAGGGCGATCGACACGAAGCTCATCATCAGCATGTTGAGCACGCTCTTCGTGCGGACCATGCCGCCGTAGAAGAGGGCGAGGCCGGGAGTCATCAGCAGGACGAGGGCGGTGGCGGCGAGCAGCCAGGCGGTGTCGCCGGTGTCGGCACTTGCGGCGGCGAGGGTCACGGTTGTCTCCAACGGTGCGGGGGCTCGTCAGAGGTTCACCGGACCGCGTTTCCGGTTGCGTACGGGTGTGTTTCCGTGACGTTTCGTTGCGTGAGGGTTTCGGGAAGCTCACGACGCACGTCCGGTACAGGGCGGCTCCGGGAATCAGGGAGAATGGGCGCCATGAGCGTTCGTACCCAGTCATCCGAAGAGCCGGCCGAAGCTGTCCACAGGGCTGGCTTCGCCTGCTTCGTGGGCCGTCCCAACGCGGGCAAGTCCACCCTCACGAATGCTCTGGTCGGCCAGAAGGTGGCGATCACGGCGAACCAGCCGCAGACGACGCGGCACACCGTGCGGGGCATCGTGCACCGCCCGGACGCGCAGTTGATCCTGGTCGACACCCCGGGGCTGCACAAGCCGCGCACACTGCTGGGTGAGCGGCTGAACGACGTCGTGCGCACGACGTGGGCCGAGGTGGACGTGATCGGCTTCTGTCTGCCGGCGAACGAGAAGCTCGGCCCCGGCGACCGCTTCATCGCGAAGGAACTGGCGTCCATCAAGAAGACGCCGAAGATCGCGATCGTCACGAAGACCGACCTGGTGGACGGCAAGACGCTCGCCGAGCAGCTCATCGCGATCGACCAGCTCGGCAAGGAGCTCGGCTTCGAGTGGGCGGAGATCGTCCCGGTGTCTGCGGTCGGGGACAAGCAGGTGAACCTGCTGGCGGACCTGATCGTCCCCCTCCTGCCGGAGGGCCCTGCGCTCTACCCCGAGGGCGACCTGACCGACGAGCCCGAGCAGGTCATGATCGCGGAGCTGATCCGGGAGGCCGCGCTGGAGGGCGTCCGTGACGAGCTGCCGCACTCCATCGCCGTGGTCGTAGAGGAGATGCTGCCCCGCGAGGACCGCCCCGCCGACAAGCCCCTCCTCGACATCCACGCCTTCGTCTACATCGAGCGCCCCAGCCAGAAGGGCATCATCATCGGCCCCAAGGGCAAGCGCCTGAAGGACGTCGGCATCAAGTCCCGCAAGCAGATCGAGGCGCTCCTGGGCACCCCGGTCTTCCTGGACCTCCATGTGAAGGTCGCGAAGGACTGGCAGCGGGATCCGAGGCAGCTGCGCAAGCTGGGGTTCTGAGGGGCCGCTTCTCGGTCACCCGGCTCCGCCCTTCAGATCTGCCGTGCGCGGCACGCGGAGGTCCCCGGGCTGCTGGGCGCGCAGGAGCGACCTGTAGTGCTCACTGCTGTCGAGGAGCTCCCCATGACTGCCCGTGGCGACGACCCGGCCGGCGTCGAGGACGACGATCAGGTCCGCGGCGCGGATGGTCGACATGCGGTGCGCGATCACGAGCAGCGTGCACTCGCGCGCCGTTTCCCGCATCGACCCGCGCAGCGCCGCTTCGCTGACCGCGTCCAGATGGGCGGTCGGCTCGTCCAGCAGGAGCAGGCGAGGCCGGGCCAGCAGAGCCCGGGCGATCGCGATCCGCTGGCGTTCGCCACCGGAGAGCGCCATGCCGTGCTCCCCGGCCTCGGTGTCCATGCCCCGCGGCAGTCGGGCGATCAGGTCCGAGAGGTGCGCCAGCTCTACCACCCGGTCCACCTCCTCCGGCCCGGCGTCCGGGACGGCGTAGGTGAGGTTCTCCCGCAGCGTGCCGTACAGCACCGGGGCATGCTGTTCCACCAGACCCACCTGGGCCCGGTGTTCGGCTCGGCCGGTCTCCCGTATGTCACGGCCGCCGAAGAGGATGTGGCCGCGGTCCGGGTCGTAGAACCGCTCGATCAGGGCGAAAACGGTGGACTTTCCGACTCCCGAGCTGCCGATCAGGGCGACATGGGAGTGCTCCGGTGCTTCGAAGGTCACGCCGCGCAGGACGGGGCGTCTCGGTTCGTAGCCGAACCACACGTCACGGAACTCCAGCGCGGGCGCTCGCGGCCGGCCGCTGCCGCCGTCCGCCGGGCCGTCCGCCGGAGCCCCGGCTTCTGACACCGCGTCCTGCTCCGTGGGCAGTTCCATCACCTCCGTGACCCTGCGGTACGCGCCCACGCCCTGCTCCATGGTGCTGAGCGACTGGAACAGCATGCCGATCGGCTCCACCAGGTAGATCATGTACAGCAGGAAGGCGGCGAGATCGGCGATCGACCCCTGCCGGTCGGCGACGCGCATGCCGCCGATGAGCAGCACGACGACGAACGATCCCTTGACGGCCAGCTGGATCGCCGGTGCCACCACGGCGTCCAGCTTCGCCATCCGCACGCTTCCCGCATAGGCCGACCTGGCGCCGTCCGCGATGCGATCGGTCTCGCGCTGCTCGGCGCGGCTGGCCCGGACGGTGCGGATGGCGCCGAGCGCGCGCTCCAGATCAGCGGTCATCGCCCCCGTCGCCCGCTGCGTGAACAGCGACGCCACCTCGATGCCGTGCAGCACCGAGACTACGATCACGGCGGCGATCGCCACCATGCCCAGCACGACGAGGAACATCAGCCAGTCGAGCCAGATCATCAGCGCCACGACGCCGATCAGCCCGATGACACCGGTGATCGCTTCGGTGAAGCCCTCCGCGACGAGCAGCCGCAAGGTGGTGCTGTCGGTGCTGGTGCGCGAGATCAGGTCGCCGATGCGGTGGCGGTCGTAGACGGCCATGGGCAGTCGCAGTACCTGCTTGATCAGGCCGAGCCGGATTCCCAGGACGATCCCTTCGCCGGTGCGGGCCAGGACGAACTGGGCGAGGCCCTGCACCAGTGCCTGGGCGAGGAAGAGGGCGACGAGCAGGGCCAGGGCGGGCCCGATCGCGGTTCCGGACCCGGTCGCCTCGATCACCTGCCTGACCAGCAGCGGCTGAGCCAGGCTCAGAGCCGATGCTCCCAGCGTGAGCAGGACGGCGAGCGCGACCCACCGCCGGTGTCCGTGCAGCAGGCGCAGAAAGTCCCACGGGGCGGTCCGGCTCCGCTCGGCGGTCTCATCCGTCGCTTCGGGCTTCATGGATCACGGCCTCGCGGCTGACGGAACCAGGAGCGCAGGGGACGGTGAACAGGGGGCGGAAGTAGTCGGGCGGGTGGTTCTCTCCCACCGGCACCCCTTCCGCCTCCACCCAGGCGTGCGCACCGAAGGGCGGCAGACGCCGCGCGCCCACGCACCAGGTCGGCCACTGGCCGTGCAGACGGCACAGCAGGATCGTGGCCAGGGACCGGGGCAGGCATCCTTCCCGCCCCCCGCACGCCAGGCTGACGGCGACCACGGAGTCCCGGGCGGCGCGGGTCTGTTCGAGGGTGGCCGGACGGGCGCCCCGGCGCAGCCACTCCAGCACGGTCCTGATGCGCCGTGGGCGTCGGCGGGCCAGCAGCCGCGCGGCGCCGACGGCGAGCCGGACCGGGATACGGCGCCGTAGGGGCACCGAACGCGGGTCGTGGAAGATCGCCTCCGGTGAGGTCATCGCCGCCTCCTCCCCGCCCGTCGACCGAGTCCGTGGGGCTGTCGGCCGTGCGCCCTACGGCCGGAGTCGTCCTCGCCCAGGCCCGCCGAACGCAGTTCGCCGACCAGCTCCCGGACGTCCCGGTGCGCGGTGCCGATGTCCACCGCGTACTCCTCGCTGAGCATCCGCGCGGCATCTGCTTCGGTGCCGCCGTCCAGCAAGGTCCGCAAGGTGAGGGCGGCGCTGGGATTGAGCGTCCAGTACTGGTCGCGGACCTCGTCGAGGAGCGCGATTCCGTAGTCCGTCTCTGCCGTGAACACACCCTCACGCAGCTTGAATGCCATCGGCCCTCTCCAGCTCCAGCGTGCGGAGCCACAGCTCGCACACCACGGTCTGGTACAGCGCGTCGAACGGCAGAGTCGGGGGCAGCGGCCCACCGCACATCTCGCGCAACACCTCCGCGTCGATCAAGCCCGACCGGGCCAGCCGGGAGTCCTCGCACAGGGCCAGCAACTCGCCGCGCTGCTCCCGCATCCCGGCCTCCGCCTCGTACGAACCCTCGTCCTTGGTGTGGCGGGTCAGGCTCTCGTCGGGAACGATGCCGCGCATCGCCTCGACGATGAGCGGCTTGTACTGCCAGGGGGTGATCCTGTCCTGCGGCCGTACCGCCAGGCCCGCTTCGATCACGCGGTCGTCGTAGTAGGGGGCGGCGAGGGTGAGCCCGGCGCGGGTGGCCAGCTGCCCCACTTGCCGGACCATGCGGGCGTTGTTTCCCATGGCCTCCAGCTCGATGTGCTGTCCGCGCCTCTCGGCCAGTGGTTCGGTGGTACGCGCCGCGGTGCGGATCAGCTCTCGTACGGCCTCGACGGCGTCCGGTGTCGCCCATGGGGGGAGCCGCGGTGGCGTCCCCCAGTCCAGCGCGGGCGTCTCCCATGGGGGTGGTACGGCGGTGAGCAGCTCGCCGGCTCGGGCGAGCCACGCACGGTAGGAACTGCTGTCCCACAGCTGCCGGAGCGTTTCCCGATACGGCCACGGGCCCTGGGCGGCGAAGCCACGCAGGCTCTGCCACGCGGTCCTGGGGTGGGTTCGTATCAGCGTGTGCAGATGCGCGGGTGAACCGGCGAGCAACTCGTCCCCGCCGAAGCCCGTCAGGTGCATGCGCGATCCCTGTGCCGCGGCCAGCCGTGGAATGACCAGACAGCGGCTGGGATGCATCATCGCCGGGCACGGCTCGTCGAAGCGCTCGTCCACCTCCCGAAGGCCCTCGAACACCATCGGCAACCGGTCTCCGGCGATGACGTGGTGTCCGACGTCGCCCAGTCCCGCGACCGTCCGGCGGGCCCAGGTCACGTCGTCGCACAGGGGATCGAGGCCGTCGGCGGTGTAGGCGATGACCTTCGCCGTGCCGCGTGCGGCCAGAGCACACACCGAGGTCGAATCCAGCCCGCCCAGGTCGCAGCTCACCAGGTCCCGTCCCCGGACACGGACCTCCACCGCCGTCGAGAGCGCCTCGCGCAACGCCGGCGCGCCCTCGGCCATCGGCACCACCGGCTCGGGAGGGGCCCACCACGCGACGGGCCGTCCCCGGCCGTCGGCGTCGAGCGCCAGGTAGTGGCCGATTCCCACGGCGCTCACCTCACGCCACACCGGCTCGCCGGCCAGCGGGTGGGGGGCGCACGGATTCAGCAGGCGGGCCGCCAACCGCTGCTCGTCGACGTCCGCGTCGAGCAGGGCGGCCAGGACGTCGGCCCGGTCCGCGGCCACGGTGGCGTCACCGATCCTGGCGTGGAACACCCGGCGAAAGCCGGTGAGGCTCCCCTGGACACGCACCCGTCCGGTGACCGAGGCGATCAGATGGGAACTCCCGGCCATGTCACGGGCCAGACCGTCCAGGCCGGAGAGGGTGTCGACGCGGCCGGCCGCCGGGTCGAGCCGGTCGGTGGTGAGGGCGTGTTCACCGACGACCGCGATCTTCGTCCGGCCCGCCTCACCGACGGTCAGGGCATCGGTGGACCAGCGGCCGAGCAGCCACGGCCGTCCCGATGGGTGGCTGACCTCCTGGACCTTCCGGGTGCGGAGTGCGGCAGCCGCCCGGCCCGCCGAAGCGCAGTCCGGAAGGACGGCCAGCCAGCCCGGCCCCTCGCCGGAATCAGGAAAATCGACCATGCCGGTCCTTTCCTGACCTGGGCGGCAGGACTGACGCCCTACCGCCGCCTGGAGATCTCGTGCCGGTGGAACAACCGGCGGATCAGAAGAACCTCCTCCGGAAGAACCAGAACCGTTCCGGTCCAGCCCTGAAGCCAAGACCGGTCTTGCGGAATGAGCCGACCGCGGTCAGCGTCGGACGCTCGTAGGTGCGCATGTCGTTGCACCTCCTGAACTGCGTGCGTCGCTATCGGTTACTTCTTCCACGATAGGCACCTATTCGGCGAATTGGCCAAAAAGGCCGGTTCGCCTGGAAGGTCCGGTTTCGATGGTGATTCAACTTTTAGGATTCCTCAGTGGCGGCACCGGCGTCATAACACCCTCGCCAGGCTCGCCCAGACCGCGTTGCCGCCCGTGAGGGTCGAGCGGGTGATCCCCCAGCTCTCCGCTATCTCCCGGACGAGCAGCAGGCCGCGGCCGTTCTCGTCGTCGAGGCCGGGGCGACGGCCGGGGATGCCGCGGCCCGAGAGGTCGCCGTCGTGCACCTCGAGGCGGAAGCGCTCGTCGGGCATCAGCCCGACGCCGCACAGGATCCGCTCACTGAGCGTGTGCAGCACGGCGTTGGTCACCAGCTCGGATATGAGCAGGACGGCGTTCGCGCACACCTCGTCGGGTACCTGCCACGAGTCCAGCCGCGCCCGCATGGCATGACGGGCGCTTCTGACGCTGGTCCGCTGCGGCGGCAGTTCCAGCCAGTGCGTGCGGCCCGGGCGCACCGCGTCCAGGAACCGGGGAGTGGATGTCGTGTGGGGGGACACGGCGGTCGCCTTCCGTGGGGGGTGGGAAGGGGCGAGGCGGACAACGGACCGGCCGGAAAAGGGGAGTGGGGGCTTCCGGCGCCCTGGTCACACAAGTAACTATGCTCGCAGAGCAGTTCACGCTGCAACCATCTCCCTGATAATTTCAAACGGAACGCATCGCCCCGCTCGGATCTCCGGCAGAACGATCAAGTCCCCGCCGGCCTTGCGCCGATGACGACCCCTCAGGAGGTACGGCGTGAACGACGCGCGATCAGGCACCGGCGCCGGCGCACCCACCGTCCTCCGCATGATCCTCGGCCGCCGCCTTCAGGAAGCCCGGCAGCACGCGGGCCTCACCCTCGACGACGCGGCCAGGACCCTGCGCGTGACCCCGCTGACCATCCGCCGCCTGGAAAAGGCCGAGGTCGGCCTGAGGATCCTCTACGTCGAGAAGCTGCTGGAGACCTACGGCGCCGGCCGGCAGGAGATCGACGAGTTCGTCACCCTGGCCGAGCGGGCCAACGAGCCCGGCTGGTGGCACCCGTACCGCGATGTGATGCCGTCCTGGTTCACCGCCTACGTGAGCCTGGAGACCGGCGCGAGAACGCTGCGCACCTATGAGCCGCAGTACGTCACTGGCCTGCTCCAGACGCCCGGGTACGCGGGTGCCGTGCTGGGCGGGGGCTTCCCGAACGACGACGAGGAGGACCTCCAGCGGCGCGTGGAGCTGCGGCTGCGCCGCCAGGGCCTGCTCACCAAGCAGGACCCGCCCACGCTCTGGGTGGTGATGGAGGAGGCCGTACTGCACCGCGTGGTGGGCGGCCCCGAGGTGATGCGGGAGCAGATCGACCGGCTCCTGGAGGCGTCCGAGCTGGAGCACGTCAGCGTCGACATCGTCCCGTTCGCCGCGGGCGCCCACGTCGGGGCGTGCGCGCCCTTCACCTACTTCCGTTTCGAGGAGCGGGAGCTGCCCGACATCGTCTACAGCGAGATCCTGTCCGCCTCCGTCTACCTCGACCAGCGTGCCGACGTCGTGGCGCATCTGGAGGCGCACAACCGGCTGTCTCTGAAGACCTCGTCCGCGGACAGCAAGGCGCTGTTGAACCGCATGCGGAAGGAGTACTCATGACCATCGCCGAGGGCACCGTCTACAACGGGATGCCCGCGTCGGACCTGGGGGAGCAGGGCTGGGAACGGCCCTGGAGCGGTCCGAACGGGGGGCAGTGCGTGGAGGCCAAGCAACTCGCCGACGGCCGCGTGGCGGTCCGGCAGTCCACGGATCCGGCCGGTCCCGCGCTGATCTACACGCCCGAGGAGATCACCGCGTTCGTCGCGGGGGTCAAGCAGGGCCTCGCCGACTATCTGACGGCTCACTGACACCCGGTCGCATCCGCACCACCACCCCCCACCGAGAGGCACAGCATGACCCACTCGCAGGCCGCGCGGGACATAGACACCAGCAGGCCCCACTCCGCCCGCATGTACGACTACTACCTCGGCGGCAAGGACCACTTCGAGGTCGACAAGCAGGCCGCCGAGCGGGTCGCCGAGGCCTACCCCGCCATCTTCGTGTGCGCGCGGGAGAACCGGGCCTTCATGCACCGGGCCACCCGGGTCCTCGCCCGCGAGCACGGCATCCGCCAGTGGCTGGACATCGGCACCGGCATCCCCACCGAGCCCAACCTGCACCAGGTGGCCCAGTCCGTGGTCCCCGACGCCCGGGTCGTCTACGCCGACAACGACCCCCTCGTCCTCAAGTACGCCGAGCGCCTGATGCGCAGCTCGGCTGAGGGCCGTACGACGTACATAGAGGCGGACGTCAACGACCCCCAGACCCTGCTGAACGCGCCCGCGCTGGCCGAGATCCTGGACCTGAGCCGCCCGGTGGCGCTGTCCCTCAACGCCCTGATGCACTTCGTCACCGATGCCCAGGACCCCTACGGCATCGTGCGCCGCCTGCTGGACGTCCTGCCCTCGGGCAGCGCCCTGGCGCTGAGCCACTGCACGCCCGACTTCGACGCCCCCACCTGGCAGAAGGTCACCGACATCTACACCACGGCCGGGACCCCGGTGCGGTTCCGCTCCCGGGAGGACGTCGCCCGCTTCTTCGACGGCCTGGACCTGCTGGAGCCGGGCGTCACCGTGGGCCACCGCTGGCGCCCGGAGCCCACCGACGGCGACACCCCGACGGACGCCGAGGTCAGCCTGTGGACCGGCGTGGGCATCAAGCCGTAGCGTCCTGGGCCCTCAGCAGCTCCCGGTACCAGCGGTACGACGACTTCGGGGTCCGCTCCTGGGTCTCGAAGTCGACGTGGACCAGGCCGAAGCGGCGTGCGTAGCCCTCCGCCCACTCGAAGTTGTCGAGCAGGGACCAGACGAAGTAGCCGCGCACGTCGACGCCCGCCTCCAGCGCCCGGTGCAGGGCCCGGACGTGGCCGTCCAGGTAGGTGACGCGCTCCTGGTCGTCGACGCCCGGGTAGGAGCAGCCGTTCTCGGTGATGACGACGGGCGGGAGCCGGTCGCCGTAGCGCTCGCGGAAGCCGGTGAGCAGTTCGGTGAGGCCCTCGGGTACGACCGGCCAGCCGAAGTCCGTGACCGGGTGGCCTTCGATCTCCCGGACGGAGAAGGGCAGTTCGGCGGGCATGGAGACGCCGCCGAACTCGATCTCCGTGCCCTGCGGGGCGCCCACCCGCGTCGGGGCGTAGTAGTTGACGCCGTACCAGTCGAGCGGCTCGGCGATCACCTTCAGGTCGGCCTCGACGTCCCCGGGCATCAGCTCGCCGATGCCGTCCGGGTACCGGCCCAGCAGCAGCGGGTCCGCGAAGAGGCGGTTCAGCAGCAGGTCGTAGAACTCGGCCGCCTCCACGTCCGCCGCCTCGGTCGACGCCGCCCAGGTGGGGCCGTGCGAGTTGGCGACGCCGATGTCCGTGGCACCCGAGGCGCGCAGGGCCCGCACGGCCAGACCATGGGCCAGCAACTGGTGGTGCGCCACCGGCAGTGCGTCGAACAGCAGCTTCCGGCCCGGGGCGTGCACGCCCAGGGCGTGGCCCAGCAGGGTGTGCTCGGCGGGCTCGTTCAGGGTGATCCACTTGGTCACCCGGTCACCGAGGCGCTCGGCGACCAGCGACACGTACTCGGCGAAGCGCGCGGCCGTGTCCCGCTCCAGCCAGTCCAAGTCCGCCGGCAGGTCCCAGTGGAACAGGGTCGGCACCGGGCGCACGCCCGCCGCGCACAGGTCGTCCACCAGCCGGTCGTAGAAGTCCAGGCCCTTCTCGGAGCGCACCCGCGGCCAGGAGACCGAGAAGCGGTACGCGTTCACGCCCAGCCCGGCCAGCAGTGCCACGTCCTCGCGGTGACGGTGGTAGTGATCGCAGGCCATCGCCGCCGTCGACCCGTCCTTCACCCGTCCCGGCTCGGCCGTGAAGGCGTCCCACACGGACGGCTCGCGCGTGTCCACCGCGCCCTCGATCTGGTGCGCCGAGGTCGACACGCCCCAGAGGAAACCGGCCGGGAAGCGGGGAATCGGGTTGCCTGCGTCAGTCGCCATGCGCGGATCATCCGTACCGGTGGTAACTCAAGTCAACAGGCCGCCGCCCGGGACCTGTTAAGCCCCTTCCTTCAGGACCCGCGAGATCAGTTTGCGCTGCTCGTCCGTCAGCCGGGGATCCGAGCAGTAGACCGTCTTGCCGTCCACCGTGATCTGGTAGCTGAAACCGTCCGGCACCCCGATCGGCGGAGTGCCCCGGCCGGCGGCCACCGCCTGCTCGGCCAGGGCGTGCCACTCGGCGGCATCGGGGCGGCCCGAGGTGTCCACCTCGGCATGCCGCTCGATGCCCGCGAACCCGCCTGTGCGCCTCACCTGAATCCGCATGGCACCTGTCTAGTACGGAACTACAGGGTCCGCACCCCGACCTGCTCCCAGGCCTTCGACACGGCGTCCAGCTCCTCCCCGTCGCCGAAGCGCTCCCGGGCGGCCTTGACGGTGAGCGTGGCGAAGTCGGTGAACATCGCCTTCTCCTTCAGCTCGCCGCCGGTCAGCACGTCGTACCAGACCTGTCCGGCGCGCTCCCAGGCGTGGCCGCCGAGGGCCGTGGCCGCGAGGTAGAAGGCGTGGTTGGGGATGCCGGAGTTGATGTGGACACCGCCGTTGTCGCGGCCGGTGCGGACGAAGTCGTCCATGGTCGCGGGCTGCGGGTCCTTGCCGAGGACGTCGTCGTCGTACGCCGTGCCCGGCTCCTTCATGGAGCGCAGCGCCACGCCCGTCACCCGCGGGGCGAGCAGGCCCGCGCCGATCAGCCAGTCGGCCTCGGCGGCGGTCTGGCCGAGCGTGTACTGCTTGATCAGCGCGCCGAAGACGTCCGACACGGACTCGTTCAGCGCACCGGGCTGGCCGAAGTAGGTGAGGTTCGCGGTGTACTGCGTGACGCCGTGGACCAGCTCGTGGCCGATGACGTCGATCGGGATGGTGAAGTCGAGGAAGATCTCCCCGTCACCGTCCCCGAAGACCATCTGCTCGCCGTTCCAGAAGGCGTTGTTGTAGTCGCGGTCGTAGTGCACCGTCGCGTCCAGCGGCAGGCCGTTTCCGTCGATCGAGTCGCGCTGGTACGCCGTGAGGAGCAGCTCGAAGGTGGCGCCGAGGCCGGCGTAGGCGCGGTTGACCGTGGCGTCCTTGCCGGGCTTGTCGCCCTCGCCGCGGACCTTGTGTCCGGGCAGGTCCGTGCCGTGCCGGGCGTCGTGGACCGTGCGCTGCGGCTTGCCGTCGGCGACCGAGGCGACGGCACTCGCGCCGAGGACCGTGGTGAGGCGGCGCTGGGTGCGCTCGAAGGCGTCGCGCTGCAGGGTGCGGCGGGCGGGTCCGGCCAGTGCGGGGTCCTCGGCCTGGGAGAGCTTGTCGAGGACATGGGGCGGAACGATGGTGCAGAAGACGGGCTCGAAGCCCCCGTGAGTCGTCATGACCGGCACCCTTGCACTGCGTGACGAGGCTGTCACTAGTCGCCACCATGATTGGTGAAATACGGGGACAAGCGACTTCACGCTCCGTGGCGAAGTGGTATAGCGCACTTTTTGTCCCGTATGTTCGCCCGGTCCCGCATACTGATACGGACCCGCGCACCTTGGAGGGCCTCGGCTAGCATGCTGCGCATCATGCGTTTCGGGCTGCTTCTCCTTAGCTGCCGCGGCGAGGGCCTGTAGTCGAGGCCGACTCCCTCCCCGCGGAGCTTGGTGCTGCGTCGTCGGCCGTCCTTCCGGACATCCTGAGGAGCCCCCGCATCATGGCGAACCGCCAGCAGCCCAGCACCATGCCGATCCACAAGTACGGCCGCTACGAGCAGGTCGACATCCCGGACCGCACCTGGCCGGCCAACCGGATCACCACCGCCCCCCGCTGGCTCTCCACCGACCTGCGTGACGGCAACCAGGCGCTGATCGACCCCATGTCGCCCGCGCGCAAGCGCGCCATGTTCGACCTGCTGGTCACCATGGGCTACAAGGAGATCGAGGTCGGCTTCCCGGCCTCCGGCCAGACCGACTTCGACTTCGTGCGCTCCATCATCGAGGAGCCGGGCGCGATCCCCGACGACGTCACCATCTCCGTACTGACCCAGGCCCGCGAGGACCTGATCGAGCGCACCGTGGAGTCCCTGAAGGGTGCCAAGCGCGCCACGGTCCACCTGTACAACGCCACGGCCCCCGTCTTCCGCCGGGTCGTCTTCCGCGGCTCCAAGGACGACATCAAGCAGATCGCGATCGACGGCACGCGGCTGGTCATGGAGTACGCGGAGAAGCTGCTGGGCCCGGAGACGGAGTTCGGCTACCAGTACTCGCCCGAGATCTTCACGGACACCGAACTGGACTTCGCGCTGGAGGTCTGCGAGGCGGTCATGGACGTCTGGCAGCCCGGCCCGGGCCGCGAGATCATCCTCAACCTGCCGGCGACCGTCGAGCGCTCCACGCCCTCCACCCACGCCGACCGCTTCGAGTGGATGGGCCGCAACCTCTCCCGCCGCGAGCACGTCTGCCTGTCCATCCACCCGCACAACGACCGGGGTACGGCCGTCGCCGCCGCCGAGCTGGCCCTGATGGCCGGCGCCGACCGCGTCGAGGGCTGCCTGTTCGGACAGGGCGAGCGCACCGGCAATGTCGACCTGGTCACCCTGGGCATGAACCTCTTCTCCCAGGGCGTCGACCCGCAGATCGACTTCTCCGACATCGACGAGATCCGTCGTACGTGGGAGTACTGCAACCAGATGGAGGTCCACCCGCGCCACCCGTACGTGGGCGACCTGGTCTACACGTCCTTCTCCGGCTCCCACCAGGACGCCATCAAGAAGGGCTTCGACGCCATGGAGGCCGACGCCGCCGCCAAGGGCGTCACCGTCGACGACATCGAGTGGGCGGTGCCCTACCTGCCGATCGACCCGAAGGACGTCGGCCGCTCCTACGAGGCGGTCATCCGGGTCAACTCGCAGTCCGGCAAGGGCGGTATCGCGTACGTCCTGAAGAACGACCACAGCCTGGACCTGCCGCGCCGTATGCAGGTCGAGTTCTCCAAGGTCATCCAGACCAAGACGGACGCTGAGGGCGGCGAGGTCACGCCGAAGGACATCTGGGCGGCCTTCCAGGACGAGTACCTGCCCAACCCCGAGAACCCGTGGGGCCGGATCCAGGTCAAGAACAACCAGTCGACCACCGACACCGACGGCGTGGACACGCTGAAGGTGGAGGCCACGGTCGACGGCCAGGACACCGTGCTGACCGGCTCGGGCAACGGCCCGATCTCGGCCTTCTTCGACGCCCTGCAGTCCGTCGGCATCGACGTACGCCTGCTGGACTACCAGGAGCACACGATGAGTGAGGGCGCCTCCGCGCAGGCCGCCTCCTACATCGAATGCGCGATCGACGACAAGGTCCTGTGGGGGATCGGGATCGACGCGAACACCACGCGCGCCTCCCTGAAGGCGGTCGTCTCGGCCGTCAACCGCGCGACGCGCTGACCAGTCGTAACGGGGATTATGGGGCTCTGCCCGCCGTTGTCCGGCGGGTGGAGCCCCGTCACATACCGGCCAATCCCTGTGAGGGTCACGGAAAGGTCTCCTCCGGGGTGCTGACTCCTCCTCACGGATGTGGCTAACATCACGCAAGCGCGGCGACGCTGCCGTGCGGCGTGACGGAGGTGCGACGTGCTGCCAGGACGGGGACGAAACGGCCATGCCGCCAGGTTTTCCAGCATCCTGGGCACCCGTATCGCATGGACCGCCGCCGGTGACGGGGAGTTCTTCTGCCCCGGCTGCGGCGGCGACCGCAACTACCAGCGGCTGACCGGACAGCGCCGCTTCACCCTGCTCGGCCTGCCCGTGCTGCCGCGCGGCGAGACCGGCCCGGTCGTGGAGTGCGCCGCCTGCCGCCGCCACTTCGGCACGGACGTCCTCGACCATCCGACGACCACCCGCTTCTCCGCGATGCTCCGCGACGCCGTGCACACCGTCGCCCTCGCCGTACTGGCAGCGGGCGGCGCCGGTGCCCGTACGGCACTGGAGGCAGCCGTGCTGGCCGTGCGCGCGGCCGGCTTCGACGACTGCACGGAGGAGCAGCTGGCCGCCCTCGTCGAGGCGCTGGAGGCGGACACCGGCCGGATCAGCGGCGAGCCCTGCGGTGCCGGGCTGGCCATAGAGCTGCACGAGGCCCTGGACCCGCTCGCCCCGCACCTCGCCACCGTCGGCCGCGAAGCGATCCTGCTCCAGGGCGCCCGCATCGCCCTGGCGGACGGGCCGTACACCCCGGCCGAGCGGGACGTCCTCGCGACGGTGGGGGCGGCGCTGACCATCTGCTCGGACGATGTGACCCGGCTGCTGGCGGCCGCCGCGCGTACGCCGTCGTAGGACACGTCCCCGCGTTACTCCCCGGGGAGTAGTCCGCGGCCCGTGCCGCCCCGGGCAGTACCCCTCAACTCGGCCTCGCGCCCGACGAACCCGCCCCCGCGCGCCGGGAGTCTGGAGAGCGTTCCAGACACCCGACCCGGAGGGAGCCCGGCTGATGGGGGACACAAGGACACGTACGGGGCGACGGGCCGTGCCCTGGGTGGTGGTCGGACTGTGGCTGGCCGCCCTCGTACTGCTCGGGCCGCTCGCCGGGAAGTTCGCCGGCATCCAGCAGAACCGCGCGGTCGACTACCTGCCCGACAGCGCCGACTCCACCCAGGTGGCCCGCGTCCAGGACCGGCTGCCCGGCGGGGAGTCGACCGACCTGGTGCTCGTCTACCACCGGGACGGCGGCCTGACCGACGCCGACCGGCGCACCGCCGCCGAGCAGGTCGCCGAGGTGAGCGGTGCCTACGACCTGACGGGCGGCGAGGCGCGGGGCGTTCCGTCCAAGGACGGCTCCACCCTGATGTACCCGGTCTCCAGCACCCAGCCGGGCCAGGACGAGGAGGCCCGGGACGCCTTCGTCGACGGGGTGCGCGACATCGCCGAGGGCGGCGGCGGGCTGAGCGTCGAGGTCGGCGGGCCGGGGGCGCTGAACACCGACATGAACAAGGTGTTCGGGACGCTCGACGCCACCCTGCTGCTCGCCACGCTCGGCGTCGTCACCGTGCTGCTCGTCCTCATCTACCGCAGCCCCTTCCTGTGGCTGGTCCCGCTCGCCGTCGCCGGCGTCGCCGCCGCCACGGCGATGGCCGCCGGATACGGACTCCACGAACTGTTCGACGTCACCGTCACCGGCCAGAGCGGCGGTGTGATGACCGTGCTGGTCCTCGGCGCCGGCACCGACTACGCGCTGCTGATCGTCTCCCGCTACCGCGAGGAACTGCGGCGCCACGAGCGGCCGTACGACGCCATGCGCGCCGCCCTGCGCGGCTGCGGTCCGGCGGTCCTCGCCTCCTCGGGGACCGTCGCGGCCGGGCTGCTGTGCCTGCTCGCCGCCGACCTCAACAGCAGCAGCGGCATGGGGCCGGTCGGCATGGTCGGGGTGCTCGCCGCGCTGGTCGCCATGACGACCCTGCTGCCCGCGGTGCTGGTCCTGCTCGGGCGGCGCGTCTTCTGGCCGCTGATCCCCGCGTTCGGGAGTGAGCCGAAGGCCCGGCGGTCGCTGTTCGCCGCGATGGGCACCTCGGCGACGCGCCGCCCCGCCCTGGTGCTGGTCGGCGGGGGCGTGCTGCTCGGCGCCCTCGCGCTCGGCACGCTCAATCTGTCCGGCAGCATCAAGCAGGAGGACTCGTTCACCGAGCGGCCCGAGTCGATCACCGCGATGCGGACGCTGGCGCAGGAGTATCCCGAGCGCAGCAGCCGGCCCGTGACGGTCATGGCGCCCGAGGGGCGTGCCGGGGCGGTGGCGGAGCGGGCCCGTGCCACCGACGGTGTCGCCGAGGTGGTTCCCGGGCGGAGTGGTTCCGGGTGGACGGAGATCGCCGTCTTCACGACCGCCGCGCCCGAGACACCGTCGGAGACCCGCACCATCGAGGCGTTGCGGGTTGGGCTGGATCCTCAGGGCGCGTATGTCGGCGGGCCCAGCGCCCAGCAGATCGACCTGGCCGACAGTGAGTCCAGGGACCGCAAGGTGGTCGTGCCGTTGGTGCTCGTCGCCGTGTTCGTGATCCTGGTCGGCCTGTTGCGCAGCCTCGTCGCGCCGTTGCTGCTGCTGGCGGCGGTGGTCGCGGTGTGGGGTGCGGCGCTGGGCATCGGCGGGCTGGTGTTCGAGCCGGTGTTCGGGTTCGGCGGTACGGATGCGGGGCTCGGGTTGCTGTCCTTCGTGTTCCTGGTCGCGCTTGGTGTGGATTACGGCATCTTCCTGATGCACCGGATGCGGGAGGAGTCCGTGCGGGGGGCCGAGCCGGAGGTGGCCGCGTTGACCGCGTTGCGGACGACGGGTGGGGTGATCGCCTCTGCGGGGGTTGTGCTCGCGGCGACGTTCGCTGTGCTGACGACCTTGCCGATGGTCGGGCTGGTGGAACTCGGGTTCGTCATCGCTGTGGGGGTGTTGCTGGATACGTTCCTTGTGCGTACGTATCTGGTGACCACGGCGAGTGTGCTGTTGCGGCGGCGGGTCTGGTGGCCGGGGAGGCTCTCTCGTGCACCGGAACCGGCCGTTGAGGCTGAGCGCGGGCGGGTGCGCAGCCCGGCGTAGCGGGGTGCCGCTGCGCCCACCCGTGCCGCCCCCAGCGGCACGCATGCCCGCAGCTGAGAGAGCCGAGGATGATGCCCGTGCAGGCACCCACCACATCGGACCGCCCCCCGGCCGCGACCTGGTCGCGGCCGGGGGAGCGGGTCATGGCCGCCATCAACCGCGACCCCCTCACCGCCCCGCACGCCCTCCGCAACGACGCGCTGCTCGCGGTCGCCGCCGCAGCGGTCGCCGTCGCCCTCGGGCTGCTGGTCGACGACGGGCGTGGGCCCGACGCGCTGGGGTGGGTGCTGCTGCTCGCGTGCAACGTGCCGATCGTGTGGCGGCGGCGTCGGCCGTTGCTCGTGCTGCTCGGGGTCGTGGCCTGTGTCGCCCCGTACCACGCCCTCGACAACCCCCACTCCGCGCCGACCCCGGCCACGTACATCGCGCTCTACACCGTCGCAGTCACCGGCCGTCCGCTGCGGGCCGTCCTGGTCGGGGCCGGCGTCCTCACCCTCTCGACCAGCGTGATGCTCACCATCAACGCCCACGAGGCCCTGAGGATGCTGCAGATCTCGGGCTGGGTCGTCGCCGTGCTGTTCTGCGGCGTCGACGTGCGGTTCTACCGCCAGTACGTCGCCTCGATCGTGGAGCGTGCCGAACGGGCCGAACGGACCAGGGAGGAGGAGGCCCGGCGGCGGGTCGCCGAGGAGCGGCTGCGGATCGCCCGGGACCTGCACGACCTGCTCGCCCACAGCATCACCCTCATCGGCGTGCAGACCTCCGTCGCCGCCCATGTGCTGTCCGCCGACCCCGAGCGGCTCGACCGGGAGACGGTCGCCAAGGCCCTCGACGACATCGCCGAGACCTGCCGCAGCGCCCGCGGCGAACTCCGTACGACGCTGGAGGTGCTGCGAGAGCACGGCCCGCCGGAGGCCCGCGGCCCGCTGCCCGGCCTCGACGGCCTGCCCGACCTGGCGGGGGCCGCGCGGCTGGCCGGTGCCCGGGTCGAGCAGACCGTGCGGATACGGCAGGCACCGCCCGCCGTCGGCGCCGCCGCCTACCGCATCGTGCAGGAGGCCCTGACGAACGCGGTCCGGCATGCGGGACCCGATGTCTCGGTCCGTGTGGAGCTGGACGAGCGGCAGGGCGCCCTGCATCTGTCGGTCAGCGACGACGGCACCGGACCCGACCCGGGCGGCACGCCGGGTTTCGGGCTCGTCGGAATGCGGGAGCGGGCCCGCAGCGTGGGTGGCACACTCGACGCCGGACCGCGTGCCGGGGGCGGCTTCGAGGTGACCGCGGTCCTGCCGCTGACCACGACGGGGAAGAGGACCGGATGACCATCCGAGTGCTGCTCGCGGACGACCAGACCCTGGTGCGGGAGGCGTTCGCGATGCTCGTGGAGTCGGCCCGTGACATGGAGGTCGTCGGCCAGGCCGCCACCGGCCGCCAGGCCGTGGAACTGGCCCGCGGCGGGCGCGCCGACCTCGTGGTGATGGACATCCGCATGCCCGACCTGGACGGCATCGAGGCGACCCGGCTCATCGCGGCCGACGACGACCTCGCGGGCGTCCGCGTCCTGGTCCTCACCACCTACGACACCGACGAGTACATCGTGGACGCCCTGCGCGCCGGCGCCTCCGGGTTCCTGGTCAAGGACACCAGGCCGGCCGAACTCCTCGACGCCATCCGCACGGTCGCGGCCGGAGACTCCCTGCTGTCGCCCGGGCCCACGGCACGGCTGATCGAGCGGTTCCTGCGCAGCCCCTCGGCACCGGCGACCGGCGGGCCGGAGCGCCTGTCCGAGCGCGAGCGGGAGGTGCTCGGCCTGGTCGGGCGCGGGCTCAACAACACCGAGATCGCAGAGGTGCTGGGCCTGAGCCCGCTGACCGCGAAGACCCACGTCAGCCGCATCATGGGCAAGCTGGCGGCGCGGGACCGGGCGCAGTTGGTCATCGTGGCGTACGAGTCGGGGATCGTGACACCGGGGAACATCTGACGGACAGGCACGGTCCGACGCCCCTCTTCCTCAGGAGCAGGATGAGACTCCTCTGCCGCACCCTCCTCGTCACCACGGTCCTCTTCCCCGCCCTCACCGCGACGACCTCCGCCTCGGCCGCCCCAGGCTGCGGGTCCTCCGTCCCGTACGTCTCGGGCGAGGGCGGCTACGACACGTACCGCATCCCGGCCGCCGTCACCACAGGCGAAGGCACCGTCCTCGCCTTCGCCGAGGGCAGACGCGGCGGCGCGGGGGACACCGGCGCCATCGACGTCGTGCTCAGGCGCTCGGCGGACCGCGGCTGCACCTGGGGCCCGCTCACCGTCGTCGCGGCCGGGAAGGGCGACACCCGGGGCAACCCGGCACCCGTCGTCGACCCGCGCACCGGCGCGGTCGTGCTCCTCACCTCCTACAACAGCGGCAAGGTGACGGAGGCCCAGATCATGCGGGGCGAGGTCACGCCCGAGCAGAGCCGCCGGGTGTTCGTGCAGCACAGCCGGGACGACGGCCGGCACTTCACCGCACCCCGCGAGATCACGGCCCAGGTCAAGCGCCCGACCTGGCGCTGGTACGCGACCGGCCCCGGCCACGCGATCGCCCTCACCCGCGGCCCGTACGCGGGGCGGCTGGTCGTCCCCGCCAACCACTCGGCGGCACCGCCCGCGGGCTCCCCGGACACCGGCCAGGAGCCCCGCCACTACGGCGCCCACGCGCTCCTCAGCGACGACGGCGGCAGGACCTGGCGCCTGGGCTTCGTCGACGACTCCTACGACGGCGTGAACAACGCCAACGAGTCGATCGCCGCCCAGCTCCCCGACGGCAGGGTCTACTTCAACGCACGCGACCAGCACGGCACGAGCCCCGGCAACCGCCTCGACAGTCACTCGCGCGACGGCGGCCGGTCCCTGGAGCGGCCGTACACCGTGCAGCCCGCCCTGAACGACGTCCCGGTCGTCCAGGGCAGCGTCCTGCAACTCGCCGGAAAGCGCGCGCCGTTGCTGTTCTCCGGCCCGTCCGTCCCCACCGCCCGCCGGGCGATGGCCCTCTGGCGCAGCACCGACGGCGGGGCCACGTTCACCAAGGCCCTGACGCTCTCCCAGCGGCCCGCGGCCTACTCCGACCTGGTGCCGCTCGGCCGGAAGACGGTGGGGATCCTCTACGAGACGGGAACGCAGGGGACCTACGAGACCATCGAGTTCCGCCGCCTCCCCGTCGGTGACCTCTAGAGCAGCCCGGCCGCCGCCAGGTACTTCCCCACCCGTTCCACCTCGTCCGGCGACAGCGGCACCTGCGGCTCCGCCGTCGCCGGGCAGTCGATCACGCCCCGCAGGTGCAGCGCGGCCTTGAAGGCGCCGATCGCCGAGGAACCCGGGCCCATACGGGCCGGGTCGCCGACCGTCACCATGCCGAACAGGGCGCACAGGCGCTCCTGTTCGGCACGGGCCTCCTCCCAGTCCCCGGAGCGGCAGAGCCTGTCCAGGCGGACGTAGCCGTGCGGGTCGACATTGCCGAGGCCGGGCACCGTCCCGTCCGCCCCGAGCGCGAGCGCCGCGTCGACGATCAGCTCGGAGCCGGTCAGCACGCTGAAGCCGGTGATGCCCTGGCGGTCCCGGGCGCCGGTCAGGACCTGGCGGAAGGCGGCCAGGTCGCCGCTGGAGTCCTTGAGTCCGGCCAGGACACCGTCGGCGGCCAGTTCCAGGACCACGTCCGCGGGCAGCTTCGTGTGGACGGCGACGGGAAGGTCGTAGGCGATGACCGGGACCGGGCTGCCGGCCGCGACCGCGCGGTAGTGGCGGGCGATCTCCGCCGGGTGGGTGCGGGCGTAGAACGGGGCGGTGACGACGACCGCGTCCGCTCCGGCCGCCGTCACCGACGCGACATGGTCCAGGACCCGGGCCGTCGTCATGTCGATCGCCCCGGCCAGCACCGGGAGCTGTCCGCTCACGTGCGCGGCGACCGACTCGACCACCAGCCCGCGCTGCCGGTCCGGCAGATACGCCGCCTCGGACGTCGAGCCGAGCACGAACAGCCCGCTCACCCCGCCGGCGACCAGATGGTCGACCAGCCTGAGCAGCGAGGGGACGTCCACCTCGCGGTCCGGTGTCAGGGGTGTGCACACGGGCGGGATGACACCGGTCAGCGGGGTGAGGGTCATGAAGCCTCCATCGGGTCGCTCTGGCGGACGAGGTCGCGGGTCGACTCGTCCTCCTGGACAGGATGGTGGCAGCGGAAGCGATGCCCGGGGGCCGACGCGGCCGAGAAGTCCGGCATCGCCGCCGCGCACGTCCCGTCCGCCTTCCAGCAGCGCGTCCGGAACGGGCAGCCGCTCGGCGGGCGCGTCGCCGACGGCACCGGACCGACCAGCGGGATCGGGTCGATCGGGTCGAGCAGGCCGGGCGTGGCGGAGAACAGGGCGCGGGTGTACGGGTGCCGGGCCCGGTCGGTGACCAGGGCGGCCGGGGACTCCTCCACGATCCGGCCCAGGTACATGGTGATCACACGGTCGCTCATCCGCCGCACCGTCTGGATGTCGTGCGAGACGAACACCAGGGCCAGGCCCAGGCGCTCCTTCAGATCCAGCAGGAGGTTGAGGATCTGCGCCCGGACCGACACGTCCAGGGCGCTCGTCGGCTCGTCCGCCACGACCAGGTCCGGGTCCAGGGCCAGCGCCCGGGCGATCGCGACGCGCTGCCGCTGCCCGCCCGACAACTGGCCCGGCAGGGCGTCGGCCAGGGCCCGGGGGAGCCCTACGAGGGACATCAACTCCCGGACTCTCTCGTCACGTTGGCCGCGAGTGCCCCGGTCGTGCACGTCCAGAGGGTCCCGCAGGATCTGCCGGACGGGCAGACGGCGGTTCAGGGCCGTCGACGGGTCCTGGAAGATCATGCCGGTACTGCTGCCGACGGCCCGGCGGCGCTCGGCGGCCGGCATCGCCCACAGGTCCCGGCCCCGGAACGACACCGTCCCCCGCGTCGGCCGCTCCACCCCCACCAGCACCTTCGCCAGCGTCGACTTCCCGCAGCCCGACTCGCCGACCACACCGACGGTCTCGCCGGGCGCGATGGCCAGGTCGGCGCCGGTCAGGGCGTACACCCGGTCCCGGGTGAACAGGCCGCCGCTGCGGGCCTTGTGGACGACGTGAGCATCCGCCAACTCCACGAGCGCACTCATGACACCGCCTCGGTCTCGGTGGCCGACAGCTCTATGGCCGGGTGATGGCAGGCCGCCGTGTGCGCCTCGGGGCCGGCCAGGACCGGAGCCGTCGTACGGCAGACCCCGCTCGCGCGCGGGCAGCGGTCCGCGAACCGGCAGCCGGCCGGGAAGTCGGCCGGAGACGGCACGACGCCCCTGATCTGCGTCATCCGCTCCTGCGCCGACTCCAGCGACAGCACACTGCCGAGCAGGCCGCGCGTGTAGTGGTGGGCCGGTGCCTCCACCAGGTCGGCGGTCACGCCCGTCTCCACGATCTGCCCGCCGTACATCACCACCACCCGGTCGGTGACGTCCGCGATCAGCGCCAGGTCGTGCGAGACCAGGATCAGCGCGAAGCCCAGCTCCTCGCGCAGCCGCAGCAGCAGCTCTATGACCTGGGCCTGCACGGTGACGTCGAGGGCGGTCGTCGGCTCGTCGGCGACGATCAGCTTCGGGTCGCGGGACAGGGCCATGGCGATCAGGACGCGCTGGCGCTGTCCGCCGGACAGTTCGTGCGGGTAGCTGCGCAGGGTGCGCTCGGGGTCGAGGCCGACCATGGTCAGCAGCTCGGCCGGAGTGCGCCGCCCGCCGCGCCGGACGACCTGCTTGAGCTGGGCGCGGATCGTCATCGCCGGGTTCAGCGACGACAGCGCGTCCTGGTAGACCATCGCCATCTCGTGGCCCAGGAGCTTGCGGCGTACGCGCATCGGCTCGGCGATCAGATCCCGCTGCTGGAAGCGGACCTGTCCGCTGACGCGCGCCCCTTTCGGCTGGAGGCCCATGACCGCCAGCGCGGTCAGCGACTTGCCGCAGCCCGACTCGCCGACCAGGCCCAGCACCTCACCTGGACGCACCTCGAAGCTGATGCCGTCCACGATGTCCACGCCGCCGTGCCGCTGGTCGAAGCCGATGGCGAGGTTCTCCACCGCGAGCACCGGCTGACCGTCCCGGGGCAACCGGCGGGCCCGGGCCCGCAGCCGCCGGGCCGCCTCCGCCAGGCCGGGCAGCCGCACGACCTCCCCGCTGCCGGGCTCCGGAGCCTGCAGCCGGTCGTCGCCGGGCGCGTCCACCTCCCGCGCCGACGGGGCCGCCCACGCGTCGGACACCCCCTCGGACAGGATGTTCAGCGACAGCACCGTGACCAGCATCAGCAGCCCGGGGAACACGGTCGCCCACCAGCCGCCGGTCAGCACCATGTTCTTGCCGTCCGCGATGACGCTGCCCCAGGACGGGTCGGGCGGCCGTACACCCGCCCCGATGAAGGACAGCGACGCCTCGAAGACCACCGCCTCGGCGACCTGGACCGTGCAGAACACCAGCACGGGCGCGGCGCAGTTGATCGCCACGTGCTTCAGCACGATGTGCGGGGTCCGGGCGCCGATCACCCGTTCCGCCGTCACATAGTCCTCGCCGTACTGGTCGAGGACGTTCGCCCGGACGACCCGTGCCACCGGTGGCGTGAACAGGAACGCGATCGCGCAGATCAGCACCGTGATGCCACCGCCGAACACCGCCACCAGCACGGCGGCCAGCGCGATGCCCGGGAACGCCATCACGACGTCCAGACAGCGCATCAGCGTCTCGTCGACCGCCTTGCGCGAGGTGGCGGCGACGGCCCCGAGCAGCGCGCCGACCACCAGAGCGAGGCCGGTGGCGCCGAGCCCGATCGCGAGCGACCAGCGCGCCCCGTACATCAGCCGGCTGAGGATGTCCCGGCCGAGGCTGTCCTGGCCCATCCAGTGCGCGGCGGACGGATGCCCGGTGCCGTCGACCGGCGGCTGCTGGTCGAGCGGGTCGTGCGGGGCGAGGACCGGCGCGAGCAGCGCCATCAGGACGACGACCGCCAGGAAGCAGACGGCGACCTTCGACAGCAACGGCAGCCGGCGCAGGCCGCGCAGCCGTACGCCGGGCCGGGACAGCGCCGTGGCGAGACTCTTGCGGGTCATCATGTGGTCGCATCCCTCAGTCGCGGGTTGACCAGCAGGTAGAGGACGTCGATGACGAGGTTCACGACGACGAACCCGGCCGCCGTGGTCAGGACGACGCCCTGGACGACGGCCGGATCACCGTTCTTCACGGCGTCGATCATCAGCTTGCCCATGCCGGGCAGCGAGAAGATCGTCTCGATGACGACCGCGCCGCCGAGGAGATAGCCGACGCGCAGGCCGAGCACGGTGAGGGGATTGATCAGGGCGTTCCGCAGCACGTTCCGCCCGACCACGACCCGGGGCGGCAGCCCGCTCCCGATCGCCGTCCGTACGTAGTCCTTGTCCAGTTCCTCCACCACGGCCGTCCGCACGATCCGGGTCAGCTGCGCCGCCACCGGCAGGGAGAGGGCGAGGGCGGGAAGCGCCATGGTCTTCAGCCAGCCGGTGAAGGAGTCGGCCGGGTTGATGTAGCCGCCGGTCGGGAACCAGCCCAGGTCGACGGCCAGGTACTGGATCATCAGCAGCGCCAGCCAGAAGCCGGGGGCTGCGACGCCGGTCAGCGACACGACCCGGATGATCTGGTCGGGCAGCCGGTCCCGGTAGATCGCCGCGGTCACCCCGCCCACCAGGGACAGGACGACCGCGATGCCCAGGCCCAGGAAGGTCAGCTGGAGGGTGAGCGGCAGCGCGGTGGTGACCTGGTCGATCACCGGCGCCCGGGTCAGCGCGCTGGTGCCCATGTCGCCGTGCAGCACGTCGGCGACGAAGTCCACGTAGCGCACGGGCAGCGGGTCGAGCAGGCCGTGTTCCTCCCGGAAGTCGTGCAGCTGCTGCGGTGTCGGGTTGGCGCCCTGGAAGAACGCGGACGCCGGGTCGACGTCCGAGAACCGCATGACCAGGAACACGAACAGCACGATGCCGAGCATCAGCGGCACGAGCAGGGCGATACGGCGGAGCAGGATCCGAAGAACAGCGGTCATACCGCTAGGCCCACTTGGCCTGGAGGAGGTTGATGCCGGGGTAGGGCTGTGGCCTTATCCCGCTGAGCCGCTCGGGGTTCCAGGCCGTCATCAGCTCGTTGTGGACGACCGGGTAGAGCACGGCCTGTTCGGCGACGACGTCGATGTAGTCCTGGACCATCGTCGTCTTCTTCCCGGCGTCCGGCTCCCGGGTGGCCCGGTCCATGTCCCTGAAGAGCGCCTTGGCGACGGAGTCGCCGGCCCAGCGCGTGTACTGCATCCACAGGTTCTCGGGCCCGTAGTTGTAATGCATGATCAGATCGGCGTCGAGGCCGAACTGGTTGGGGTTGGAGGCGGCGGCGACCACTTGGTAGTCCTGCTTCTGGTCCATCTTGGTGAAGACGGCGGTGGTCTCCTGCGGCGACAGGGTCGTGCGGACGCCGATCGCGTCCCAGGAGGACTTGACGGTCGGCAGGCAGTCCACGATCCAGCTGACGTTCACGGCGAGGATCTCGATGCTCAGCCCTTTGACCCCGGCGGCCTTGAGCAGCGCCTTCGCCTTGTCCGGGTCGTAGTCGTAGACGGTCTTGGCCCGGCGGTAGGACGGGTTGCTCTCGTCGAGGAAGGAGCTGGCCGGCTTCCCGCGTCCCTTGAGCGCGACCTCCACCATCTTCTCGGTGTCGATGGCGTAGTGCAGGGCCTGGCGCACGCGTACGTCGTCGAAGGGCTTGTGCTTGGTGTTGAACATCAGGAACAGGTTGTTCATCCCGGCCCCGCCGGCGACCGTCAGACCGCCGCTCTCCAGCTGCCCGATGTTGGCGTACGGGATGTTGTCCGCGATCTGCGCCCCCGCGCTCGACCCCGAGATCTTCGCGACGCGGGGCGCGGCGTCCACGATCGTCAGCCAGTTCATCTTCCGGAAGGCGGGCTTGCGCGGCCCGTTGTAGTCGGCGAACGCCTCGAAGGTGGTGTTCGACTTGGGGTGGTGCGCGGTCTGCCGGTACGGCCCCGACCCGACGGCCAGGCCCTTGATGGCCTCGTCCCAGCCACCCGGCTTGGAGAACACGTGCTTCGGCATGATCTTGGCGAGCGTCAGCCGGGAGAGCCCGTCCGGGAACGGGAACTTGAGCACGAGCTCCACGTTCCGCGCGTCGATCTTCCGGACCTCTTTCAGCCAGTTCGCGAAGAACCCCTTGGCGAGGGTCTGGGTGTCCGGGTCGAGGATCCGCTCGAAGACGAACACCACGTCGTCGGCGGTCACGGGCTTGCCGTCGTGGAACTTCGCACCTTCCCGCAGCGCGAACTTCCAGGACGTGCTGTCCGGGTCCTTCGGCACCTCGGTCGCCAGGGCCGCGTACGGCTCGCGGGAGATCGGATCGGTGTCCAGCAGCCCCTCGTAGATGTGGTTGTTGGCGGCCATGCAGAACGCGGACGCCGTCTGGGTCGGGTCCCAGCTGCCGTCGTTGCCGTAGCCGATCACCGCGGTGAGCGTCCGGTCCGCGCCGTCGCCCCCGCCGGTCTCGTTGGTGGACTCCGGCCCGGACGAACAGGCCGACAGCGACGCGGAGACGGCGGCGGCCGCGCCCAGCGCGCCGGTGTACTTCAGGAACGTCCGGCGGTGCGGCGCCGGTACGTCGTGGGTCACGTCGCGCACGGGTCCTCCAGAGGGAGAGGTCTGGAAAGGTGTGAAGGGGGCGGGAGGTACGACGTCCTACGTCCTGGCGGTCAGCGCGACCATAGGAGGGGGCGTGAGGGCGGTCAAGGGGTCGCACACGAATGGCGTATCTGCCAGAGGTCGCACCAATGGCACGCGATCTGGCGCGAGTTGACGGCCTATCAGGGCAGGCCCGGCACCGGGTACCGCCAGAGGTGGGACGTGGGACGTCCGGGGCGCGTACGATGCGGCGCATGTCCGAGGAGCCCAGGACCAGCCGGATACAGCGCCAGGTCGTCCAGCTCATCCTCGACCGCAGACTCACCGCCGGCGCGCCGCTGCCCACCGAGGCCGAGCTCATGGAGGCCCTCGGTGTCAGCCGCAACTCCGTCCGCGAGGCCCTCAAGGCCCTCCAGGCCCTCGACATCGTCGAGATCAGACACGGCTACGGCACCTATGTCGGCAAGGCCTCCCTCACTCCGCTCGTCGACGGCCTGACCTTCCGCACCCTCGCCCGGCACGACGACGACACCGGCGCCCTCGCCGAGATCCTCCAGGTCCGCGAGGTGCTGGAGGAGGGCCTGATCCGCCGGGTCGCCGCGACACTCACCGAGGCGGAACTGGACAACCTGGAGGGCGTGGTGACCCGCATGGAGTCCGCGGGCGGCACGGGCCACATGGGCAGCACCTTTCCCGACCTCGACCGAGAGTTCCACGAGGCGCTGTACGCCTCCCTCGGCAACGCCCTCGTCCCCCAGCTCCTCGCCGCCTTCTGGACTGTCTTCCGGCGGGTCTCCGGCGCCCGCGGCTGGACCGACGACCCGACCCCCGAGGTCACGGTCCGCCGCCACCGCGACATCGTCACCGCCCTGCGCGCCCGCGATGTGGAGGGCGCGCAGCGGGCGATGGCGGTCCACTTCCGGGGGATCGAGGCGCGGGCGGCCGAGGAGTCGCGGGGGGTGGGCTGATTCCGCTCCGGGGTGATTCGGCTCTTTGTCGAGCGGGCGCGGAGCATGATGAGGGGCGTGACCGATCTGTGGAGTGAGAGTGACACCGGCGTCCTGAGACTGCCTTCCGGCCGGTTGGTGCGCGGGCGAGGCCTTCGCCACCCGCTGGACCCCAACGCGCCCGTGCCCACCCACGGCGTCTACCTGCTCGGCAAGCAGCCGCCCGAGGTCCCCTGGGAGTCGGGCTGGATCCGCTGGCCCGACTTCCGCCTCCCGTCGGACCGGGCCGCCGCCCGCGTGGTGCTGGCCGACGCCTGGGAACGGACCGCCGGGGAGCGCGTGGAGATCGCCTGCGGCGGAGGCCGCGGCCGTACGGGCACGGCTCTGGCCTGCCTCGCCGTTCTGGACGGGGTGCCGGGGGAGGAAGCGGTGGCGTATGTGCGGCGGCACTACGACCGGCATGCGGTGGAGACGCCGTGGCAGCGGCGGTACGTACGCCGGTTCGGGTAGGGCCTGTCGGTCTCTCCTTCGGCACGGCGGCTCATACCTTGGTCGCGTCGCCGTAGACCGACGGCCGACAGCGGACCCGGCACCCGCCTCGGCACAGTGAACGGCATGGAAGAGACCAAGGGGATCAAGCAGACGAAGGAGATCAGCCGGGCGGGGTTCCTGGCCGGGGCGGCGGCGGTGGGGGTCGCCGGAGCGGTGGGCCCGGCCGGACAGGCCCGGGCCACGGAAGCCGGGCACGGCCGGGGGCTGCGCCGGCAAGGCGTCGTCTACACCGTCGGGGCGGGGGAGACACAGGGCACCGCGTGGAGTGCGCGCCGGATGCGGGCGGATGTGCGGGCCATCCGTGACGAGCTGCACGCCGACACCATCGACGTCACAGGGGACGGCGTCGAACGGCTCACCGCCACCGCCGCCGAGGCCGCCGAACGCGGGCTGCACGTCTGGCTGCAGCCGACCCTCGGGGACGCACCGCAGCGGGACATCCTGGAACACCTCGCCGAGACCGGCCGGTTCGCGGAGCGGCTGCGGCGCCAGGGCGCGAGTGTCGACCTCAGTGTCGGCTGCGAGTTCTGGCTGTTCGTCCCCGGCATCCTGCCGGGCGAGACGGCCCTGGAGCGCATCAGGCACCTCCAGAACGGCACGGTCGACTGGCCGCGTACGCTGCGCCGCCTCGCCGAGTTCACGGCGAAGGCCGCCAAGGTCGGCCGCTCCGTCTTCAAGGGCAACCTCAGCTACGCCGCCGCCCAGAGCATCGACGACCCGGACTGGAGCCTCTTCGACATCGTCGGCATCGACTACTACTCGTACTTCGAGAAGCGGTCCGACCACGTCCGGGAGCTGAAGCGGTACCTGCGGTGGGGCAAGCCGCTCGCCATCACCGAGTTCGGCACGTGCGCGTACGTCGGTGCTCCCGAGGCGGGCGGCATGGGCTGGGACATCGTCGACTACGACAAGGAGCCGCCGGAGATCAAGGGGGACCTGGTCCGCAGCGAGCGCGTTCAGGCCGAGTACGTGGGCGAGCTGCTGGACGTCTTCGCGTCGATGGGCCTGTACGCGGCGATGACCTTCGAGTTCATCAGCGCGGACGCCCCACACCGCCCGGACGAGCCCCGGCTCGACCTCGACATCGCGACGTACGCCATCACCAAGGCGATCAAGGACGGTCCGGACGACCCCGCCTCCGGCTGGCACTGGGAGCCGAAGGAGGCGTTCCACGCGGTGGCCCGCCGGTACGGCCGGCACGACCGACACGGCTGACGGGCGCGGCCCGGGCCACGGAGGGACCATGGCTGAGGAGGTGCGCCCATGGAATGGACCCTTGAGGTGGTCGCCGTACCGGTCACCGACCTGGACCGGGCCAAGGCCTTCTACGTGGACCGGTGCGGTTTCCGCGCCGAGATCGACGCCTCGTTCTTCGAGGGCGTGGGCCGCTTCGTCCAGCTCACCGCACCCGGCTCCCGCTGCTCCATCGTGCTGGAGTCCGGCATGCCGGACCCGCCGGGGCAGCCTCGTATGGCCCCGGGGTCGCTGCAGGGCCTCCAGCTCTGTGTCACGGACATCGAGAAGGCCAGGGCGGAGCTGGTGGGACGCGGGGTGGAGGTATCGCCGGTCCTGCACGTGGGCGCGTCCGGCTGGGCGGAGGGCCGGGGCGAGGAGAGCTGGAACTCCTTCCTCTTCTTCCAGGACCCCGACGGAAACGGCTGGGCCGTCCAGGAGGCCCCGGCGCCTCTCGCCCAGCGCTGACCTAGGCGCAGTAGGTGTCCCGGTCCGGGCGCTCGCCCGTCGCCAGGAAGCGGGAGACGGTCCGGTCGCCGCAGGCGTTGCCGTTGGCGAGGTAGGCGCCGTGGCCCGTGGAGTTCACCGTCACCATGACGGCCCGGTCGCCGAAGGCGCGCCGGAGCTCGCGGGCCCCGCTCAGCGGACTGGCGACGTCCCGCTCGTTCTGGACGAGCAGGATGTTCGACGGCCCGCGGTCGGTGATCCGGACCGCGGGCCCCCGCGGCTCGTACGGCCAGGCCGCGCACAGCATCGGGCCGCGCGGCATGCCCGCCGTCAGCGGGAACTTGGCGCGGCTCTCGTCGACGCTCTTCTGGTAGTGGGCGGCGGACCTGGGCCAGGAGACGTTGTTGCAGAGGATGCCGGCGCCGACCGCCGCGGCGTTCTGCATCATCGACTCGTCCGGGGCCTCGGGCACGGGTGGCACGGTGCCCCTGCGGGCGGCGAGGATCATCCTCGCCAGCACGGGGTAGTCGTCGGGGTCGTACAGGCTGGTCAGCATGGTCTGGCGCAGGACGTTGCCGTTCAGCTCGGCCGGGTCGGCACCGGGCCAGGGGAGGGGCTCGCGGTCGAGCCGTTCGGCGAGGCGCAGGAAGAGGAGCCGTACGTCGGCCGCCTGACGGGCCAGCCGGTACTTCCCGGGGCGGGACGCCCACTTGGCGAACTCCGGGAAGTTGTCCTCCACGCCGGCCTCGAACGCGGCGAGCCAGGCGCGTCCGACGCGGGTGTGGTCGGGGTTGTTGTTGCTGTCCAGCACGATGCGGTCGGTGCGGTGCGGGAACAACTGGCTGTAGACGGAGCCGACGTACGTGCCGTACGAGTCGCCCCACGCGGAGACCCGGCTCTCGCCCAGCGCGGCCCGGACGCGGTCGAGGTCGCGGGCGTCGTTGGCGGTGCTGAGGTGCCGTATCAGCTCACCGCCGTTACGGGCACAGGCGCCGGCGATACGCCGGGCGGTGGTCATGGTCTCGGCGACGGAACCGTCCGGGGCGGGCCAGGGCAGCTTGGCGAGGGCGAGGTCCTTGCTCTCGAGCCCGCATGAGGCGGTACTGGACGGCGCCATCCCGCGAGGCGCGAACCCGATCAGGTCATAGACGTCCCGCACCTCCTGCGGCAGCTTCTGCCCCTTGCCGGACGGATCCTCGAGGCTCACCCCACCGGGCCCGCCAGGGATAAGTAACAGCGCACCCCGGCGAGCGGAGGGTTTCTCACTGGGGAGACGGGATACGGCGATCTGGATCTGCCGCCCGTCGGGGTCGGAGTAGTCCATGGGCACGTCGATGGTGGCGCACTGCTGACGGGGGTCTAGGCCGGTGCCTTCGCACTTGGTCCACTTGAGGGACTCGGGGCCGGCGGCGGACGCACCGCTGCCAGGCCCGGCCAGACCGAGAACGACACCGGCGGCGGCGATCAGCGCGGCGTTCTTCGTGATCTGTTTCATGTGGAGCAGCGTGGCGGACTCTGACCCCCTTCCCCATCCGGACAACTGCCCGATATCTCAGGGGGATTACCCCCGGTCCGCCCTTCGGGATACCGTGAGTGAATGACGTCGAGATCGTCGTGGAACGCCCGGAATTCAGATGTGGCCTGGGCGAAATTCGACCCGATCGCCTACGTTGATCACAACTACCGCGACATGCAGGAAGTGGACGCGGAGATTCTGTGCATCGTCCGGGATTATTTCGCTGATCATTTCCGGACGACGGACACGACCGGGCCGGTTTCCGGTATCGACGTGGGTGCCGGCGCGAACCTCTATCCCGCGCTCGCCATGCTGCCCTGGTGCGACGAGATCACTCTCCTCGAGTACTCGCCCGCGAACGTGAGCTACCTGAAGAGTCAGGTCGCGTCCTACGGCCGGAACTGGGACCAGTTCTGGGACGTCCTGCGCGAGCACGAGGCGTACCGTTCGCTGGGGATGGACCCGCGCGAGAGGTTCGGCTTGGCCGTAGAGGTGAAGGAGGGCAACCTCTTCGACCTGGCGCGGCACGAGGGGCGGTGGTCCCTGGGGACCATGTTCTTCGTCGCGGAGTCGATGACGAGCTCACATCAGGAGTTCCGACTCGGCGTCGAGCGCTTCCTGCGGGCCCTGACTCCCGGTGCCCCCTTCGCCGCCGCCTTCATGGAACATTCCAAGGGCCTCCGTGTGGGCGAGTATTTCTTTCCCGCCTGTGACGTGGGGGAACCCGAGGTGAAGGCGAGTCTCGACGCCTTCGCGACCGACGTCACGGTCGTGCGACCCGATTCACACGCCGAAGTGCGCGACGGCTATTCGGGAATGATCCTTGCCCGTGGACGGCGTCGGTAGATTCCCGGAAGGAGGCATGTGCTGATCTTCGCCGCTTCCGACAAGGGAGGCGCGGGCCGTTCCGTCACCAGTGCCAATCTCGCCTATCGCCGGGCTTTGGCCGGTGACGAGGTCTGTTATCTGGACTTCGACTTCGGGTCGCCCACCGCGTCGGTCGTCTTCGATGTGCCCAAGGCCCGCCGGGCCGCCGAGGACCAAGGCCTGCACGCCTACCTGAAGGGCGAGGTCGTCGACCCCGCCCGCATCGACGTCTGGGCAGAGACCGAGCACCAGGTGCTGCGCCACCGGCCGTCCCGCTCCGGACGGCTCGTGCTGATGCCCGGTGATCTCGGCGGCGGAGACTTCGCCACGACCGAGAACGACCTGCGGCGGTGCGTCGACCTGCTGCTGAAGGTGCACCACGAGTTCGACCTGATCGTCGTCGACCTCCGGGCCGGCCGCAGCTACGCCGTCGACCTGGCCCTGGCAGCCACCGCACAGCCCGAGATGAAGGCCGTCCCGGCCCGCTGGCTGGTCTTCCACCGCTGGACCCGCCAGCATGTGGCCGGCGCCGCGCACCTGGTCTTCGGCCGACGCGGCCTCGTCGCCGGCGGCGTCGCCCGAGGCCACGACGCGGACGCCCTGCGCGGCGCCATCCGCTTCGTACGGTCAGCCGTACCCGATCCCGACTCGCCGCTGTGGTCGCAGGCGCGCCCCGCGCAGTCGGTGTGGATGCGGATGCGCGACGGCGACCTCGAGCAGCTCGCCTCCGAACACGGCATGGGGCACAGCCAGGTCCTCGGCTCCGTCCCCTTCGAGCCCGTTCTGCAGTGGCGTGAGCAGCTCATCACCGACGAGGACGTGCTGGACAGCCAGATCGCGGACATGACGACCCGGCAGGCCCTGAGCGACCTGGCCGCTCGGCTCACCGACGACAGGCACTGGGAACTGGCGTGAACCGGTCCCCGTGCCGCCAGGGCACCGCGAGGCGGGTCGGTTAGTCTCGGCGGAGAGCTGCGGACTAGGGAGGCGAGCTCGTGTCGGCCAGTGCGGTGGTGATCGGAGCCGGAGTCTCAGGGCTCACCACGGCGGTGTGCCTGGCGGAGTCCGGCATGGACGTCCGGGTGGACACCGACCGGCCCCCGTCCGCGACGACCTCGGCGGCCGCGGGCGCCATGTGGGATCCCTATCTGGCCGAGCCCCGCGACCTGGTGGAGCGGTGGAGCCGGGTGACCCTCTCGGAGCTGACCGAGCTGAGCACGGATGCCGGCACGGGGATCCGGCTGCTGGAAGGGACTCAGGAATCCAGGGTTCCCTGTGAACTGCCGACCTGGGGCGGCCTGGTTGAGGCGCGGAAGTGCCCACCGGACGACCTGCGGGACGGCTTCGCGTCCGGCTGGCGGTACCGCGCCCCTCTCGTGGACATGCCCCGCTACCTCCAGTACCTCGTCGATCGGCTCGCCAAGGCCGGTGGGCACGTCCGCGAGCACCACTACGACACCCTCGACGACGCGATGGGCGCAGCGCCCGTGGTGGTGAACTGCACCGGGACCGGGGCCCGGGACCTCGCGGCCGACGCTGCCGTCGAGGCGGTGCGCGGCCAGCTCGTCGTCGTGGAGAACCCCGGTATCCGGGCGTTCTTCACCGACGACACCCCTGGCGCCGAGGAACTCACCTACATCTACCCGCACTCCGACGTCGTCGTCCTAGGCGGAACCTCGGACCGGGGCAACTGGGACCTCGTCCCCGACCCGGCCGAGGCCGAGGCGATCATCCGGCGCTGCGCCGCCGTCGAGCCGTCGCTCGCCGGAACCCGGGTCGTCGAACACCGGGTGGGACTGCGGCCGGCCCGCAGCCGGGTCCGGCTGACGGACGAGTGGCATCAGGGCACGCTGCTTCTGCACAACT
Organism: Streptomyces sp. NPDC040589; assembly: GCF_055594445.1. Lineage (NCBI taxonomy): Bacteria > Bacillati > Actinomycetota > Actinomycetes > Kitasatosporales > Streptomycetaceae > Streptomyces > Streptomyces sp. NPDC040589. The sequence goes on from NZ_JBVIWP010000003.1 coordinate 664,395, forward strand.
ACGGTCATGGCGGAGCCGGACTGACCCTGTCCTGGGGGTGCGCCCGCGAGTCCGCGGACCGGATCCGCACAGCGCTGGGGCCGCATCCCTGATCCGCGCCGGGACCTGCCCACCTACCCCCTGATCTGCCACTGCCTGCGCTCCGCGATGTCGGCCTCCGCGCCTCTGCGAAAGAGATACAGCCAGGTGCGGGCCATGAGTGTGGCGGTCAGGGCGATGGTCCAGGGCCAGCTGACGGCATCCGCCTCCACCAGCGCCGCACCGACCGTCGGAGAGGCCGCCGTAAGGACCATCAGGCTGATTTCGGTCCTGCTCCTTCGGAATCGGTGGGCGATGGAGAATTCCGACCGCTCGTACCAGGCCATGGCCGCGCTGATCACGACGGCCAGCACCATGGTCGTCCAGGGATTGCCGCTGACCTGCGCATAGGTGACGGGCAGTGAGATGAGGAAGGGGAACACGCCGCCGTACTCGGACAGCACGTTTCCCCACTTCATTATCTTGCCGAACGCGTTCGAGCGGATCCGGGCGAGCTCGCCGGAGGCGCTGGCGTAGACGATCAGGGAAAGCACCGTGCTGAACGTCGCCCCGATGAGAAGCAGACGGACGTCGTCGGGGAACCGGGTGGACGAGAAGGCGAAGCCCAGGAGAAACGTGATGGCGGCCAGGATGGAGCCGGAGAACGCTATTCCGGCCGCGGCCTCCCCGGACTGGAGGGTCGCGGGGTCGTCCTTCTCGAACCGGGCGATCTCGAAGGCGGGTTCACCGCCCAGGCTCACCAGCGCCGTCACCGCGTGGTCGGACGGCCCCAGCGACTCCGCGAGCTGCTCCCGCGCGGTGACATGGACGAGATGCCGAGCGTCCGGATCGATGTACTCGACACGCGACTTGTACTGGTAGTAGACGCGGTCGGCGCAGTCCCCGTCCCCTGCGCGCATGACACGAGTGCCGATGAAGCCGCACGCCAGCAGGAGGCGTGTCACCGTCAGTTCCTCCGTCCCCGCCACGGCGGAGATCAGCGGCGGCTCGCTCGACTTCCTAGGCAGATCCCGCACCATCTCGCCCAGAAGCCGCGTGGCCATGCCCTGCCGTCGCGAACGGTCCCGCACCGCGATCAGCGACAGCCGCGCATGCCCCGGCGACGGCATCTCCGCGGCGATGCACCCCACCAACTCGCCTTCGGATTCGACCACCCGGACCAGCTCGCGTTCCACGGCCGCGATGAGGAGAGGTGACGACGGAATGACCTCCGCTTCGCACGATTCGGCCAGAAGTAAGCGGAGTCGGTCCAGATCGGCGGGGCGGGCCGGACGGGTGGACCATGCAGTCATATCCGTCCATTTCATTCGGTTCGTAGTCGTGTCTCGTCATAGTGCAGCACAACTGGCGAAGTCTGGCGCCGAGTTGTACTTTTTGAGGACGGCGCGAAAGGGGGGCGGCCATGACGGGGTCCGTGTTCCGGGAGTCCACCGCCGAGCCCCGCACCCAGGCCGTACCGCTCGCCCATCTCTCCCTGGAAGTGGGCCATCTCTACATGGAGGACTTCGAGGCCGGGCCCGGGCGGTTGCGGGAGCACTTCGGCGAGGTGCGGGTCTGGGCGGATGCCGCCCGTGCCGCTGCGGCCCGTCGCGTGGGTGGCGGGCGCAGTCGCGTCAGCACCTGCTTCCTCGTCGACGACTACTTCACGCGCTTCTCCACCCCGGCGGAACTCCTCCCCGTCGTCCTCGAAGAGGCGGAGAGGGCGGGCCTGGTCATCGACTATCTGGCTCGTGAGTCCGGCTGCGCGGTCGACGGCAGGACCGAGCCTGCCGAGTCCGTCCTGCACCGCCTCGTCGAGTCGCCGCCGCCCGGCAGCTACGGCGCGCGCCCACCCGTCGGCCAGACCGGCTGGCTCGCCAACGGGCAGCGCACGCCTAGCACGGCCCGCAGCGCGCTGTCCGGGGCCCCCGGCTGGCAGCCGCCCCAGGAGACGGCCGCCCGCACCCACTCGGTCTTCATGGACGTCGAACTCTGGTCGGAGCAGGACGGGCGGCGCATGTGGTCCTGCCCGTTCCTGGCCGCCGTCTGGCAACTGGCCCGGCTCGGCCTCCTACGGCACCTCGGCGAGCCCGTCCTCACCCCGCGCCCCTGGACCGGCGGCGGCTTCCCGGACGACTGGGACCACCTGCCGCCGCTGCTCCGGCTCAACGACTCCGCGGCCCCGTTCAGCGCCTACCGCACCTGCACGCTGCTGCCCAACCGCTTCCTGCCCGTCGAGGACGCCGTACGGATCATCCTCGACCAGACGGACATCGACGCCGGGGCACTGCAGCAGGTCGCCGAGCGGTCCGCGGGGGAAGGGGTGCCGGTGCCGGCGGCGATCGCGCAGCGGACGACGTACGTCTTCTACGAGGAGCCCACGGCCTCCCGCACCTCCGAGGCGACTTGAGTGGCGGCATCCCTCGGACAGCCGGTGCGGTCGGTCCTCGCCTGCGGTGAGGTGCGCACCTGTCTGCTGCCGGCCCTCCGGGCACTGGACGGCTTGGCCGCTGCCCGGATGCTGCGGCTGCGTGCCGACGAGCACGTCCGTGTCTCCGAGCGGCCGAACCTGTACGTCCGTTCACCGGAGGTCCTCACCGGCGTGGACTGCGGGCTGCCGACCTCCAACGGTGCCAAGGTCCGTGCCGTGGGGACGGTGGCCGCCCGCGCCGCGCTCACCGAGGGCCGTGTCCTGCAGGCCTCCGCCTACTTCAGCGCACCGGCCTCCGGCCCGGAAACACGCCGGCCCTGGGGCCAGTACCTCGTACGGCCGGGTGTGCTCGAACCCTTCGGAAAGCTGCCCGAGGAAGCGACGGCGAAGGGCATTCTGCACGGCCCGGAACGTGACGAGCTGAACCTGGGGATGATCGCCGAAGGGCTGCTCGCCCAACTCCGCCGGGGCCCCCTGCTCGATCAGAGGGTGCCGTTCAAGTCCCGCTCCACGCAACTGCGTTGGGTCGCGAGGTACGTCCCCGTGGGGGAGGGGGCGTCACTGGAACGCTTCACCCTGGCCGAGGAAGGGCTGCGGACCGTGGAGCTGCGACTGCCGGAGGACATCCCCGCCGCCACGGCGGCGGGCCTGTGCGAGGACCTCGCGCTGCACGACTGGCTGCTCACGACCGTGACACATCTGCTGGATCGCAGCCGGCGCGTTGCCGCCTCCTCGCCCGTCCCGGCCCTGCGTCCGGTCGTCGAGCACCTCCTGCATCTGTGGATGCCGCGCGCCCGCGTGGCCCCCTCGCTGGGGCACCTGTGGGACGTGCTGGAGCAGACACCGGGATTCACCCGCCAGTGGCAGAACCTCGTCCAGTACGTCCGCGATCAACTGGCCGTCCAGGCCGCGATCACTGAATGAAGTAACTGTCGTGCCGGAGCTGGAAGTCCCGGAGTTCCTCGCCGCCGCGCTGCGCGAACTCGGCGACCCGCTCGAAGTACTCCTCGCGAGGAGCGCCCGGTGAGAACAGCATCAGCATGGACACGGGGTCGTCGCTGTCGTTCTTGAACGCGTGCAGCCCGCCGACCGGCACGTACAGGAAGTCGCCCTGCCGCCCGGTGACCCAACGCTCGCCGTCGTAGAGCTCGATCTCGCCGGACAGGACGTAGAAGGACTCGGAGATGCTCCGGTGAAAGTGCGTCTTCGCGCCGGGTGCCTTGGGTCCCATGTCCACCTTGTACAGCCCGAACTCTCCTCCGGTGGAGGCGTGGCTCGCGAGGTAGTGGGTGGTGGTCCCGCCCGGGGAGACGATGTCGGGCGGGGTGTCGGCAGACCTGAAGACGGCGTTGATCTCGCCGTTCTCACCGAGGTAGCGCGGTTCCGGATACGACATGGGGTCCCCTTCGTCAGGTGGTACGGGGACCTTCCCACGCCCCGCCTTCTTGGTCATCGGGCGTTGGGTGGAGGGGGAGTGGGCCTGGGGGTCTAGGGCTTGTCGGGCGGTCGCACCATGAAGACGTCGATCGGGTCCTGGGTCTCGACGGTGAAGCCGTGGCGTTCGTAGAGGCGTCGGGCCGGGCTGCCCTGGAGGACGTTCAGGCGTACGGGTTCGCCGTCGGCGTCGGTTCGGGTCAACAGGGTTCGGAGTACCGCCGAACCCAGGCCCCGGCCCTGGAGGCCGGGATCGAGGTAGAAGTGCTCCAGCCAGGTGCCGTCCTCGGACGGGCGCAGCGTGACGCTGCCCGCGAAGGTGCCGTCGGCCTCGATGACGGACGTGTGCTGCGGGGCGAAGCCGTCGCGCAGCCGCTGCCTGACCCGGTGCTCGTCGTAGCGGCCCAACCGCTCCAGGTCCGGGCGCATCACGACCGCCCGCAGCTCCGCGATCGGCTCGACATCCGCCGGTTCGGCGGGGCGCATGGTCCAGTGCACGGCCGGAGTATGTCAGCGGCGGTGGTGACGTATGAACGCGCCCCAGGCGGTGACCCCGACCAGGACGACGGGGCTGTCGGCCAGCTTGCTGTCCCGGACGGGAACGGTGCCGGGGATTCCGTCGGCGACCTCGAGGCAGTTGCCGCCATCGCCGTTGCTGTAGCTGCTCTTTCGCCAGCGGGCGTTGCTCAGGTCGTAGGAGTGCATCGTCTGAAATCCTCAGCCGCCGATCGGACCAGGGCGAGGGACGCCTCCGGCGACAGCGCGGCACCCCTGAGCAGATCGTAGGCGCGCTGTGCACGCTTCACCATGGCCGGGTCGTCGATCAACGTTCCCGAAAACGACGTCTCTGTATAGGCGACGGGCGGCGCTTCCTCGAACTGCATGAGCCGTAGCGAGCCGTTGTTGGCGGGGGCACCTGCCGAGAACGGGAGCACCTGCAGCACCACCTTGCGTGCGCCCGCGAGGTCGGCCATGTGGTCCAGGGCCTGCGCCGCGACGTGAGGACCGCCGACCGGGATCCGGAGCACGGTTTCGTGCACGATCACCCAATACACAGGCCTTGTAGCGTCGTCGAGGATCTGGGCGCGTTCCACGCGGGCGGCGACTCTGTCCTCGATGAACTCGTCCGCGGCGAATGGATGCGTCGCCAGAGTGAGTGCCCTCACGTACGCAGGCGTCTGAAGAAGACCCGGCACGACGGTCGGCTCGAACTCGCAGATCGCCGTCGCCTGCCGCTCCAGCTCCAGAACCTCCGCGAAATAATCCGCATACCGCTTATCGTCAATCAGCTTCCTGCACAACCGCTCGAAAATACCGTCGGTTTGCAGCACCCCGTCGATCCGCTGCGCCACGTCCAACTGCGGCTTGCGAATGGCCTGTTCGAACTGGCCGATGTATCCGCCGGAGACGAAAACCCGCGACCCCAGCTCCACCTGGGTGATCCCCGCGTCCTCCCTCCGCCGCTTGAGCTCCGTGCCGAAGAACTCCCACGCCGCCTGCCGAGAACCGTTGGCCATTACCGAACCCCTTTGTGCTGCCCCGCAGTTGTAGGGCACAGACCCCTCCCGAGTGTAGGCGCGGAGCGTCACCGTAGGGATGCGAAGAGTGAAACTGCAAAAGGAAGGGGAGCACGGTGGAGGCACGACACTCGGCGCACTGCGTCGAAGAAGCGGAGGACGCGGTGAAAGAATTGCGGGCAGAACTCGCCAAGGCGGGAATTACCCTGCCGTCACTGGGCCTGGACCCGGTGAGTCTTGCGCGGGAAGCACCCTGTCCGCTCGTGGAATTGGGCCGGTGTTCCGTGGAGACCGCCCGGCGGCTCGCGGCGGTGCTGCGATGAAGCCCCCGGTCGGCGCGTATGTCGTGGACACCCGCAGCGGCCGCATCGGCATCGTCATGGGGCATGAGGGGCCCTACGTGCAGCTGCGGCCGTACGGGGGCGGGAAGGAATGGGACGTGGACCCCGGCGCCGTCCGGCACGCCACCCCGGCCGAGCGGCTGAGCGCGGCGACGGCGTACGCCAACGCCCGCAGCAGGGGTGAGGTCCCTTGACCCGGGCGACCCGGTGACCCTGCGAGAATGACGCCATGAGTCTGTTCCGCGACGACGGCATCGTGCTGCGCACCCAGAAGCTGGGTGAGGCGGACCGGATCATCACGCTGCTCACGCGCGGTCACGGACGTGTACGGGCCGTGGCGCGGGGCGTGCGCCGGACGAAGTCGAAGTTCGGTGCGCGCCTCGAACCCTTCTCCCACGTCGACGTGCAGTTCTTCGCGAAGGGGAGCGAGCTGATCGGGCGCGGGCTGCCGCTGTGTACGCAGAGTGAGACCATCGCGCCGTACGGCGGCGGGATCGTCAGCGACTACGCGCGGTACACCGCCGGGACCGTCATGCTGGAGACCGCCGAGCGGTTCACCGATCACGAGGGGGAGCCGGCCGTGCAGCAGTATCTGCTGCTCGTCGGCGGGCTGCGGACCCTCGCCCGGGGAGAGCACGCCCCGCATCTCGTGCTCGACGCCTTCCTGCTGCGCTCCCTCGCCGTCAACGGCTACGCCCCGAGCTTCACGGACTGCGCGAAGTGCGGGATGCCCGGGCCCAACCGGTTCTTCTCGGTCGCCTCGGGCGGTTCCGTCTGCGTGGACTGCCGGGTGCCCGGCAGCGTCGTACCCTCGCCTCAGGCCCTCGAACTCCTCGCCGCGCTGCTTACGGGAGACTGGGACACCGCGGACGCGTGCGAGGCGCGGTACGTCCGCGAGGGCAGCGGGCTGGTGTCCGCGTATCTGCACTGGCACATGGAGCGCGGGCTGCGTTCCCTGCGGTACGTGGAGAAGTAGGCCCCGCCCGTACAGACGCATTGCAAGCGAGCACGAGGAGCGAGAGACACATGGCCGTACGCGGGATCCTGGGGCGCCAGCGCCGGGAGTACAGGACGCCGGAGCCGCACCCGTCCGGCGCACGGCCGCCGAAGCTCGGAGAGCTCGTACCGAAGCATGTGGCGATCGTCATGGACGGCAACGGCCGCTGGGCCAAGGACCGGGGCCTGCCGCGTACCGAGGGTCACAAGGTCGGCGCCGAGCGGGTGCTGGACGTGCTCCAGGGCGCCATCGAGATGGGCGTGGGCGCGATCTCCCTGTACGCCTTCTCCACCGAGAACTGGAAGCGGTCGCCGGACGAGGTGCGCTTCCTGATGAACTTCAACCGGGACTTCATCCGCAAGACCCGCGACCAGCTCGACGAGCTGGGCATCCGGGTCCGCTGGGTGGGCCGGATGCCGAAGCTGTGGCGTTCCGTGGCCAAGGAGCTGCAGATCGCCCAGGAGCAGACCAAGGACAACGACAAGCTGACGCTGTACTTCTGCATGAACTACGGCGGCCGGGCCGAGATCGCCGACGCCGCGCAGGCGCTGGCCGAGGACGTGAAGAGCGGGAAGCTCGACCCGTCCAAGGTCAACGAGAAGACCTTCTCGAAGTACATGTACTACCCGGACATGCCGGACGTGGACCTGTTCCTGCGCCCGAGCGGTGAGCAGCGCACCTCCAACTATCTGATCTGGCAGAGCGCGTACGCCGAGATGGTCTTCCAGGACGTGCTGTGGCCGGACTTCGACCGGCGCGACCTGTGGCGGGCATGCCTGGAGTTCGCCTCGCGCGACCGGCGGTTCGGCGGGGCCATCCCGAACGAGGAGCTGCTGGCCATGGAGGGCAGGCAGGAGTAGCCCCCCCCGGCCCCCTGGCCCCACCGGCCTCCCTTGGCCCGGCAGCCCCTGCGGTGGCAGCCGGGCCGTACCGGAGGTGTGCTGGTGGCATGGGTTCGACGGCCGTCAGTGCACCTCGCGAGACGAGTGGGACGGCCGGGACCTTCGTCGCGGCCTCGCTCGCCCTGTTCTGCATCCAGCTCGACTTCTTCGCGCTCAACCTGGCCATCCCCGGCATCTCCGCAGAGCTGGACACGACGGTCTCGGCAGCCCAGTGGACGGTGTCGGCCTACATGCTCGCCATCGGCTGTCTCGTCATCGTCGGCTGTGCTCTCGCGCCCACCCTGGGCGTCCTCGTCGTGTGCCGGGTGGTGCAGGGCGCGGGCGCGGCGCTGATCTTTCTCGACGACTTCTTCAAGCAGGTCGAGGCCAAGCGCGCCGGCACCAGCGACCTGGGCGCCGAACTCCGCTTCACCCACTCAGGGGCTCAGGGGCGCGGGGAACTGCGCGACAAGCCCCAACGCACCCGCAGCCGACGCTCAACCGCCAGCGGCAGCCGCACACTCCGCACAGGTACCGAAAATCTCCACCGTGTGAGCCACGTTCACATACCCATGCTCCGCGGCGACGGCCTCCGCCCACTTCTCCACGGCCGGCCCCTCCACCTCGACGGCCTTGCCGCACCCACGGCACACAAGGTGGTGGTGATGGTCATCCGTGGAGCAACGGCGGTAGACGGACTCGCCGTCGGCGGTGCGCAGGACATCGACCTCACCGGCGTCGGCGAGGGACTGCAGCGTGCGGTAGACCGTGGTGAGCCCGACCGAGTCGCCCTTGTGCTTGAGCATGTCGTGCAGGTCCTGCGCACTGCGGAACTCGTCGACCTCTTCCAGGGCCGCCGACACGGCGGCCCGCTGCCGGGTGGCGCGGCCCTTCACGGACGGTCCAGCGGTCGTCACCGTTGCCTCCTCACGTCTGCCTTGCCCGGGTCATTGTGCCAGCCCGGGGTGGGGGCGGTCAGACGCCGACTTCGTCGGCCGCCTCCCGGGTACCCGGAATCGCGCACTCGCCGGGGTCATGGGCGGATTGCGCGGAAGCCCGGGCGCGGGCGCGGCGGTGGGCCAGCGGAGCCGCGAGTGCCGTCAGCACGATGAACGCGCCGATGGTCAGCAATACGATCGTCGCACCGGGCGGGACATCCTGGTAGTACGAGGTGACCGTGCCGCCGATCGTCACGCTCACGCCGATGGCGACGGCGATCGCGAACGTGGCGGCGAAGCTGCGGCTGATCTGCTGGGCCGCCGCGACGGGCACCACCATCAGCGCGCTGACCAGCAGCAGGCCGACCACGCGCATCGCCACCGTCACCGTGACGGCCGCGGTGATCGCCGTCAGCAGGTTCAGGGCGCGCACCGGCAGGCCCGTCACCCGGGCGAACTCCTCGTCCTGGCTGACCGCGAACAGCTGCCGGCGCAGGCCGAGCGTGACCAGGACGACGAAGGCGGCCAGTACGCAGATCGCCGTGACGTCCGACTCGGACACCGTCGACAGGGAGCCGAACAGGTACGACGTCAGGTTGGCGTTGGAGCCCGTCGGCGCGAGGTTGATGAACATCACACCGCCGGCCATGCCGCCGTAGAACAGCATCGCGAGGGCGATGTCGCCGCGGGTCTTGCCGTACCAGCGGATCAGCTCCATGAGGACCGCGCCGAGGACGGAGACGAGGGTCGCCATCCACACCGGGGACCAGGTCAGCAGGAAGCCGAGGCCGACGCCGGTCATCGCCACGTGGCCGATGCCGTCGCCCATCAGGGCCTGGCGGCGCTGGACCAGGTAGATCCCCACCGCGGGGGCCGTGATGCCGACCAGGACGGCGGCGAGCAGGGCCCGCTGCATGAAGGCGTAGTCGAGGAAGTCCATCAGCTCAGCAGTCCCGTACGGATCGGTTCGGCGCCCGCCGGCGCGTGCGGGTGTACGTGGTCGTGGCCGGGGAGGGCGTGCTGCCCGACCGCCTTCGGGGGCGGTCCGTCGTGCACGACGCAGCCGTCGCGCAGGACGACCGCCCGGTCGATGAGGGGCTCCAGGGGGCCCAGTTCGTGCAGCACGAGCAGCACGGTGGTGCCCTGGGCGACCTGCTCGCGCAGCGTGTGCGCGAGCACCTCCTGGCTGGCCAGGTCGACGCCCGCCATCGGCTCGTCCATGATCAGCAGCTCGGGCTCGGAGGCGAGCGCGCGGGCGATCAGGACCCGCTGGTGCTGGCCGCCCGAGAGGGCGTCGACGGAGTCCTTGGCCCGGTCCGCCATGCCGACGAGGTCCAGGGCGCGTCGTACGGCCTCGCGGTCGGCCTTGCGCAGCACGCCGAAGCGGGCCCGGGACAGGCGGCCGGAGGAGACCACCTCGGTCACCGTGGCGGGCACGCCGCCCGCGGCCGTGGTGCGCTGCGGGACGTAGCCCACGCGGTGCCAGTCACGGAACCGCGCGCGGGGGGTGCCGAACAGCTCGATCTCGCCGGCGCCGGTCTGCACCTGGCCGATGACGCTGCGCACGGCCGTGGACTTGCCGGAGCCGTTGGCGCCGAGCAGCGCGACGACCTCACCGCGGTGCACGGTGAGGTCGATGCCGCGCAGGACGGGGCGCGAGCCCAGGTCCGCGCGGACGCCGCGCAGGGATACGACGGGCTCGGTCATGCCGTCCTCCGTTGGGTCGATCACTTGGTTCCCAGGGCCGACTGCAGGGCCTTGAGGTTGGCTTCCATGACCTGGAAGTAGTCGTCGCCGCGGGACTTGTCGGTGATGCCCTCAAGGGGGTCTAGGACGTCCGTCTTGAGGTTCGCGTCCCGGGCCAGGGTCTTCGCGGTCCGGTCGGAGACCAGTGTCTCGTAGAAGACGGTGGTGACGCCGTCGGCCTTGGCCTCCTGCTGGAGTTCCTTGACCCGGGCGGCGCTGGGCTCGCTCTCGGGGTCGACACCGGAGATGGCCTCCTGGGTGAGACCGTAGCGCTCGGCGAGGTAGCCGAAGGCGGCGTGGTTGGTGAAGAAGACCTTGGACTTCGAGTCCTTCAGGCCGTTCTCGAAGTCGCTGTTCAGACCGTTCAGCTTCTTGACCAGGGCCTCGGTGTTCTTCTTGTAGTCGGCCGCGTGGTCCGGGTCGGCCTTCTCGAAGGCCTTGCCGACGCCCTGGGCGATCTCGGCGTACTTCACGGGATCGAGCCAGACGTGGGGGTCGCGGCCGTGCTCCTCCTCGGAGGCGCCTTCGGAGTGGCCTTCCTCGCCCTCGTGGCTGTGCCCGGCGCCGCCGTGGTCCTCGAGGTGGGTCAGCGAGGCCGCGTCGATCTTCGTCTCGATGCCGGTCTGCGAGACGGCCTCGTCGACGGCGGGCTGGAGCCCCTTGAGGAAGAGCGCCGCGTCGGCCTCCTCGAGCTGGGCGCGCTGCTGGGTGCTGATCTCCAGGTCGTGCGGCTCCTGGCCGGGCTCGGTCAGACTGGTGACGTTCGCGTGGTCGCCGCCTATCCGCTCGGCGAGGAACGCCATGGGGTAGAACGACGCGACGACGTCGAACTTCTCCGTGTTGCCCGTCGCCGCGCTGTCGCTGGAGCAGGCGGTCAGAGCGCCGAGGCCGAGAGAGGCGGCCGCGGCGGCGGGTATGAGGCGTCGTCGTACGTTCATGACAGTCATTTTCAACAAATATGGAAACCGTTGTCAACAAACGTCCTGAACAGGGGCCGAAACAGGGTCCGCAGCCCTCTGGCGGCCGCTGAGGGGGGAGCGATTTGATTGAGGGGGCGTCCCCGCCGGTAACCTGAATCATTCGCTGGAAGCAACTCGCTTCGTCGCCCGTCGTCGTAATGAAGAGAGCACCGTGGCCGCCGACAAGATCGACACCATCGTCAGCCTGAGCAAGCGCCGTGGCTTCGTATTCCCCTGTAGTGAGATCTACGGCGGTCAGCGCGCCGCCTGGGACTACGGCCCGCTGGGTGTCGAGCTCAAGGAGAACCTCAAGCGCCAGTGGTGGCGCTACATGGTGACGTCGCGCGAGGACGTGGTCGGTATCGACTCGTCCGTCATCCTGGCCCCCGAGGTCTGGGTCGCCTCCGGTCACGTCGCCACGTTCACCGACCCCCTCACCGAGTGCACCTCCTGCCACAAGCGGTTCCGCGCGGACCACCTGGAGGAGGCCTACGAGGAGAAGAAGGGCCGCGCCCCGGAGAACGGGCTCGCGGACCTCAACTGCCCCAACTGCGGAAACAAGGGCACCTTCACCGAGCCCAAGCAGTTCTCGGGCCTGCTGTCGACCCACCTCGGCCCGACGCAGGACTCCGGCTCCGTCGCCTACCTGCGGCCCGAGACCGCGCAGGGCATCTTCACCAACTTCTCCCAGGTGCAGACCACTTCGCGCCGCAAGCCGCCGTTCGGCATCGCCCAGATGGGCAAGTCCTTCCGCAACGAGATCACGCCCGGCAACTTCATCTTCCGCACTCGCGAGTTCGAGCAGATGGAGATGGAGTTCTTCGTCAAGCCGGGCGAGGACGAGACGTGGCAGGAGTACTGGATGGAGCAGCGCTGGAACTGGTACACCGGTCTCGGCATGAGCGAAGAGAACATGCGGTGGTACGAGCACCCGAAGGAGAAGCTCTCCCACTACTCCAAGCGCACCGCCGACATCGAGTACCGGTTCCAGTTCGGCGGCAGTGAGTGGGGCGAGCTGGAGGGTGTGGCCAACCGCACCGACTACGACCTCGGTGCCCACTCCAAGGCCTCCGGCCAGGACCTCACCTACTTCGACCAGGAAGCCGGCGAGCGCTGGACGCCGTACGTCATCGAGCCCGCGGCCGGTGTCGGCCGGGCGATGCTGGCCTTCCTGCTCGACGCCTACCTCGAGGACGAGGCGCCCAACGCCAAGGGCAAGATGGAGAAGCGCACCGTGCTGCGCCTGGACCACCGCCTCGCGCCGGTGAAGGTCGCGGTGCTCCCGCTGTCCCGGAACCCGGAGCTGTCCCCGAAGGCCAAGGGCCTCGCCCAGGCGCTGCGCCAGAACTGGAACATCGACTTCGACGACGCCGGCGCCATCGGCCGTCGCTACCGTCGCCAGGACGAGATCGGTACGCCGTTCTGCGTGACCGTCGACTTCGACACGCTCGAGGACAACGCGGTCACCGTCCGCGAGCGTGACTCGATGAAGCAGGAGCGGGTGTCCCTCGACCAGATCGAGGGGTACCTGGCGGCCCGCCTGATCGGCTGCTGATCGCACTTTCTCGTACACGTCGGTGCCGGGTTCCTCTTCGGAGGGGCCCGGCACTCTCGCGTTCATGGGGGAGTGGTCCTCCAGCGGGGCGGCCGATTGGACCTGTGTGCCGGGGCGGCGGCGCGCCAGGCTCGGCGCATGAGTATCGCGTTCCTGCTGACCACCCTGGTCGTCGTCGCCACGCCCGGCACGGGCGTCGTCTACACCCTCGCCGCCGCGCTCTCCCGTGGCCGCCGCGCGAGTGTCGTCGCGGCCGTCGGCTGCACGCTCGGGATCGTGCCGCATCTGCTGGCCACGGTCACCGGTGTCGCCGCCCTGCTGCACGCCAGCGCGACCGCCTTCGAGGTGCTGAAGTACGCCGGGGTCGCCTATCTGCTCTACATGGCGTGGGCGACCGTGCGGGACAAGGAGGCGCTCGTGGTGGAGGAGCGGGCGGAGTCGGACTCGGAGCCGCTGCCGGTGTCGGCTCGGCGGGTGATCGTGCGGGGTGTGCTGATCAACATCCTCAACCCGAAGCTGACGATCTTCTTCTTCGCGTTCCTGCCGCAGTTCGTGAGCCCGGGGGAGCCGAACGCGGTGGTGCGGATGCTGGGGCTGGGCGGGGTGTTCATGCTGGCGACGTTCGTGGTGTTCGCCGGGTACGGGGTGCTGGCCGCGTCGGTCCGCAGTCATGTCATCGGGCGGCCGCGGGTGATGGCGTGGCTGCGGCGGGGGTTCGCGGGGTCGTTCGTGGCGCTGGGGGCGAAGCTGGCGTTCACGGCTCGGTAGTCGGTGATTCATGGACCTGAGGGAGCCGGGAGAGCTCCGGGAGGATGACAAGTATGGGCTGACAGATATTGAAATCTGTCAGCTGTCATGTCATGGTGGTTGGCATGACGATGCGAACCCGACCCCTCGGAACCACCGGCCCCCAGGTCTCCGCCCTCGGTCTCGGCTGCATGGGCATGTCCGCGCTGTACGGCGAGGCGGACCGGGCCGAATCCATCGCGACCCTCCATGCGGCGCTCGAAGCGGGCCTCACCCTGCTGGACACCGGCGACTTCTACGGCATGGGCCACAACGAACTGCTGATCGGCGAGGCCCTCCGCGCGGCCCCCGCCGCCCGGCGTGAACAGGCGCTGGTCAGCGTGAAGTTCGGCGCCCTGCGCGACCCGGACGGCGGCTGGTCCGGCTACGACGGGCGGCCCGCCGCCGTGAAGAACTTCGCCGCGTACTCCCTCCAGCGGCTCGGCGTCGACCACATCGACGTCTACCGCATCGCCCGCCTCGACCCGGACGTGCCGATCGAGGAGACGGTCGGCGCGATCGCGGAGCTCGTCGAGAAGGGATACGTGCGGCACATCGGCCTGAGCGAGGTCGGCGCCGAGACCATCCGCCGGGCCGCCGCCACCGCGCCGATCTCCGACCTCCAGATCGAGTACTCCCTCATATCGCGCGGCATCGAGGACGAGATCCTGCCGACCACGCGTGAGCTGGGCATCGGGATCACGGCGTACGGGGTGCTCTCCCGGGGCCTGATATCGGGCCACTTCACCGCGGACCGGCAGCTCGGCGCGGGAGACTTCCGGGCGATGTCGCCGCGCTTCCAGGGCGAGAACCTCCGGCACAACCTGGACCTGGTCGAGGCGCTGCGGAAGATCGCCGAGCAGAAGGGCGTCAGCGTCGCGCAGACGGCCATCGCCTGGGTGCTCTCGCGCGGTGAGGACATCGTGCCCCTGGTCGGCGCCCGCCGCCGCGACCGGCTCACGGAGGCGCTGGGCGCGCTGGACCTGACGCTGGAAGCGGCCGATCTGGCCGCGATCGAGGAGGCCGTGCCGGCCGGCGCCGCCGCCGGCGACCGCTACCCGGCGGCCCAGATGGCGCACCTCGAGAGCTGAACCGGGCTCCGGGTACGGTCAGGGCATGGCACCGACCAGCGAGACTCTGACCGCCGAGCGCATCCTCGAGGCCACCGAGGAGGTGCTGCGGCGCCACGGCCCGGCCAAGGCCACCGTCGTGGACGTCGCCCGGGCGCTCGGTGTCAGCCACGGCAGCGTCTACCGCCACTTCCGCACCAAGGCGGCGCTGCGCGAGGCGGTCACCAAACGCTGGCTGGACCGCACGTCCGGGGAGCTGTCCGGAATCGTCGCGGCCGGCAGTGCCCCGGAGGCCCGGCTGCGGGACTGGCTCGCCGCGCTGTTCGCCGCGAAGCGCCGCAAGGCGGGCGAGGATCCGGAGCTGTTCGCCACGTACACGGTCCTCACGGACGAGGCCGGTACGGCGGTGGGGGAGCACATCACCGACCTCACCACCCAGCTGGCCCGCATCATCGAGGCCGGCGTGGAGACCGGCAGCTTCACCGCTGCCGACCCGGAGGCCTCGGCCCGCGCGGTGTTCCAGGCGACGGGGCGGTTCCATGACCCCTGCTATGCGCGGGAGTGGGAGCAGCCCGGTGTGGAGGGGGAGTTCGAGGTGGTGGTGGAGCTGGTGGTGCGAGGGTTGCGGCCCTGAGGGGATCGCCGTACCGGGTGCGCGTCGGCCGGGAGGGGCACAGGATGGGATGCGAGGGGTGGGTGGCCGCGCGGGGGCGCTGAGAAGGGGATGGCGATCGTGGATCTCATACTGCGCCCGGGCACTTCGGACGATGCCGCTGAGTGCGGAAGGATCTGCTACGAGGCCTTCGCGGGCATCGCCGAGGAGCATGCGTTCCCTCCTGACTTCCCGAGCCCCGACGTGGGTGTCGCGGTGATCGAGGGAGCCCTGACGCACCCGGGCTTCTACAGCGTCGTCGCCGAGCTCGACGGGCGGATCGTGGGCAGCAACTTCCTCGACGAACGCTCGACCGTCGTCGGGGTCGGGCCCGTCACCGTCGACCCCGCCGGGCAGAACGCGGGCGTGGGCCGCCGCCTGATGCGGGACGTGATGGAGCGGGCCGACGAGCGCGGGGCGCCGGGCATCCGGCTGTTGCAGACCGGCTACCACAACAGGTCGTTCTCGCTGTACGTGAGCTTGGGCTTCGTCCACCGGGCCACGGTGGCCTGTGTGCAAGGCCCGCCGATCGGGCGTGCGATGCCCGGCCACGCGGTGCGGGAGGCCACGGACGCGGACCTCGGCGCCTGCAACGACGTGTGCCGGCAGGTCCACGGCTTCGACCGGGGTGGCGAGGTTGCCGACGGGCTCAAACAGGGCACCGCCCGGGTCGTGGAGCGCGAGGGACGCGTCACCGGGTACGCCACCGACCTCGCCTTCTTCGCGCACGCCGTCGGCGAGACCACCCCGGACGTACAGGCCCTGATCGCGGCGGCCCCGCAGTTCGCCGGCCCGGGCATCCTCGTACCCGCGAGCGACAGTGTGCTGCTGAGGTGGTGCCTGTCCAACGGCCTCAAGGTCGTGCAGTTGATGAGCCTGATGACCATCGGCCTGTACAACGAGCCCGACGGGGCGTACCTGCCCTCGATCATCTACTAGGCGGTTCGTTTGGATCGGTCGGTCGTTGGTTCGGGTGTGTCGTTGACTGATGCGCAGTGGGCGCGGATCGGGCCGTTGCTCCCGGACCGGACGCCGAAGCGGGGGTGGCCGCTGGCGGGATGATCGAGAGGTGATCGACGCGATCTGCGTGTTCCTCGCCGCCGGGGGCGGCCTCGCACCAGACCCGACCTGGTCCTGGCCGACAAGGCGCTCCCGGGAGATCCGCGACCACCTGCGCAGACGCGGCATCCGAGCAGTGATCCCCGAAGGGGCCGACCAGCAGGCCCACCGGCGGCGACGCGGACGATCCGGTGGCAGACCGTCTGCCTTCGACCGAGAGACGTACAAGTAACGCAAGACCGTCGAGCGGTGCATCAACCGCTTGAAGCAGTGGCGCGGTATCGCCACCCGCTACGAGAAGACCGCGACCATCTGCCTCGCCGGGCTCCACATCGCAGGCATCTTCCTCTGGTCCGCCCGATGATCCGCTAACTCAAGTGCTGCTGTGCCCATCCAGAGACGCTGCTCAGCCGGGCGGCCGCATTGACACAGGCACCGGTTCGGGTGGGCTGGTCCACCTCGAAGTCGTGTCCGGTCAAGCCGCTTTCGTCCTCGACGATGCGAGCGATGCGATAGGCCAGCTCCATCACTTCCAACGCCGCCGGACCCGAATGGCGGTAAGCGACCTCGATGTGGGCTGTGTCGCCGCAGTAGTCGAGCTGTACGCGCCCTGGCGGACCAACGGTCTCAAGCGTGAGGCTGTACAGGTACTCCTCGGACTCGACGGGACCAATGTCCCGCGAGACTCGTCTCAGGATTCGGTCCCACTCGTTCCGTTGCGCGTGAGTAAGTTGGAGCAGCGGCAGGTCGGCATCGAGATCGAAGTCGGCGTTGAGGCGGTCAAGCGTTTCCTGAAGCGTCAGGCCCGGCTGAACCCGCACGAGCATGATGTCGTAGGTCACCGGGCGAATCTACAGCGCCGCTCCTGCCCCGAAACTGACTCTCTCGTGGTGATCGACGAAGCGGCCTGGTGCTGTCAGTGCCCGTTGATAACGTGCTTCGTCCAGTCGTGGAGTTCATGAAGGGACGGGGCACGTGCGGGATGTGACATGCCATCAGGTCGGCGAGCAGCGGTTGGCCGAGGCGCTCGACGACATCGACGGGCGGGCCTACACGCGGTGGCACTCGCTGCGCTACGGCAGCATCTCGCCGACGCTGATCCGGGCCATGGCGGACGAACTGCTCGACCATGTCGCCGCGCGAACGGTGACGGAGCCGGGGCTCGACGCCGCGGCCGGCACGGTCGCCGTCACCGCCGCGGAGTGTGTGCACGGAGTGCTGAGCATCATGTGCTTCCCGAACGGGGACCAGGAACTCCGGTTCCCCCTCGTCGGGGAGCGGATCAGCACCGACCCGGACGACGACGAGTTCGGGGACGGGCCCATCACCTTCCGGGACGTCGTCAAGGAGGCGCCCACCGCGCGGACCTGGCTCGACATGTTCGAGATGTGTGTCGTCAGCGGGCATGTGTGGGACTGGGAGCGGGTCACCGGGCTGCTGCTGCGCGGCGACTACGCGCCCGCCATCCGTGACGGCGTGCCCTACAACCGGTACACCTCCGTCTCCGACCCCGCCGACCTCGCCGCCATGGACGCCCTGTGCCCCTATCTCACCGAGGCGGCCGGGCATCTGCCCCGCGACTGGCCGACGGTTCCGCTGCGCAAGCCCGACGCCGGGGAGCGCGCGGAGGCCGCCCGGCGGCTCGACGAGGCCGGCGACGCGCTGAGCGCGGACCAGCGGCTGCTCCGCGTACTCCTCGACGACGACCAGCACGCCTTCGAGGACGCCCTCGTCGCCCGGCTGGTCGCGTACCGGGCGAGCGTCGAGGCCGATGCCGGTGATCCCGCGCCCCGGTCCCTCCTCCCCCTCGGCACCCTCGCCCTGGCCTGCCTCGCCGTCCAGGTCCATGGGTGGGAACTCGGTGTCCGGTCCGGGTATCTGCCGTACGGTCTGCTGGGATCGCCGGACGCGCCGCGCCGGGCGGCGGAGGGGAACCGGAACAACTTGGGCTACTGGGCCGCCAAGTAGGCCACCCGGGGGGCGGGTCATGAGTGTGACGGGCGTGACGGGTGTGATCTTGCGGGAGTACCGCGCCGACAGACGCGCGCGGCTGAAGGTGCTCGCGCTCATCGCGCTGATGCTGGCGTGCGGGGTGCTAGAGGTGGTCATCAACGACCTGCCGGGCTGGGTCGCGGCGATCCTGATAGGAGTTCTGACCATCGTCGACGGCGTGTGGGCCCTGTCCCTGTGGCGCGCCCGCACGGTGGTGCGGGCGAGCGGGATCGCCGTGGTCGGGGTGGTGCGGGTGCGGAAGTGGGCCTGGCCCGACATCCAGGACATCGTCGTGGAGACGGACTCGTCCCCACCGAGGCAGCGCGTACGTCTGTGCGACAGCCAAGGACGGAAGACCACCCTGCCCCACGTCGGCGAACGCCATCTGCCGGATCTCCACGCCCTGCGACCCCGGTAGCCCCGCCGGCGCCGAGCCTCAGGCCGCGTCTTTCGCGATGATCCGAAAGACACGGACCAGGGCCACACGCCCGGCCGTTCACGCCGCCGTCGGGTCCACCGTCGCCTGGTGTGCCTCCGCCAGATGTTCCTCCGCCTTCAGCCAGGGCAGGAACTGCGCGCCTCTGCGCCAGCCGCAGGTGTCGCATCTGATCGTGCGCTGCATGCCCGTGCGCTGGACCCGCACCACGTGTTCGCGGCCGTGCTGGTCCCAGCGGCTGACCTTGCTGGTGTCGATCTGCGTCATGACGCCTCCCGCGTCCAGGAATCCGGCCCGTCCGGTCCGCTCGCAGTAAGGAGTGTGCGGCAAGACCAACATCAACGGGGTTTCCCCGGATGCGAGTTATCAGGCCGTGAGATGCCTCAGACGACCGTGCGCGGCAGCCTGAGGCTCAGCAGACCTGTCAGCACCACCCCGGCGAGCTGTACCAGCAGCGTCGTGACCAGGGCGTCCCGCATGCCCATCCCCGGGACCAGGGACAGGAACAGCGTGCCCAGGGTGGCGACACCGAGGGCCAGTGCCGACTGCTGAGTGGTGATCATCACGCCGCTGCCGACGCCGGCGCGGGCGGGCGGCACCTCGGAGAGGATGACCCGGTAGATGACGGGCAGTTGAAGGGCCTGGCCCGCGCCGGCGATCGCCGCGCCCGGGAGCAGTTCGACGAAACCGAGGTGCGGCCAGAAGCGCCAGGCGGCCAGGGCCATCAGCGCCAGACCCACGCCCTGGAGCACGGCACCGGCCGTCACCACGCGCGTGCCGTACCGGGCGACCAGCCGGGGGCCCAGCAGGGAGAAGACGAAGAAGACCACCGCCAGGGGCGCGAGCGCCAGGCCCGCGGCGACCGGGCCGAGCCCGGCGCCCTCCTGCAAGGCCACCGCGATCACGAACATGAAGCCGCTGAAGCCGATGGAGAAGGGCAGCACCAGCAGCAGTCCGCGGCGCAGGGAGGTGAGCGCGAACAGGCTCGGCGGGACCAGCGGTGTACGGCCCTCGCGGTCGGCCCTGCGCTCCACCGCGTAGAACGCCGCCGCCACGAACGGGAACGCGGCCAGCGACAGCCACGTCCACAACGGCCAGCCCGCCGCCCGCCCTTCGGTGAGCGGGACGAGCAGGGTGAGGAGCGAGGCCGCGAGGAGGAACGTGCCGGGGACATCGACCGGCTCCGGTCGCGGCGAGCGGGTCTCGGGGACCACCCGCACGGCCAGCACCAGGCCGGCGAGGACGACCGGCACGTTCACGAGGAACACCGAGCGCCAGCCGGTACCGGCGATGTCGGCCGCGACGAGGACTCCGCCGAGGATCTGTCCGGCGATCATGGACAGCCCGGCGGTCGCGCCGTACAGGCCCATGGCCTTCGCGCGCCGGGGGCCGGTCGTGGTGGCCTGGATGGTGGCCAGTACCTGCGGCAGCATCGCGGCGGCCGACGCGCCCTGCGCGACCCGGGCCGCGACCAGCGACCAGGCGTCCGGAGCCAGTCCGCACGCCAGCGAGGTCAGCCCGAAGGCCGCCATACCGCCGAGGAACAGCCGCCGCCGGCCGAACAGGTCACCGAGCCGGCCCCCGAGGACCAGCAGCACGGCGTACGACACCCCGTACCCGGCGACGACGAGTTCGAGGACCGACTCGCTCGCGGTGAGGTCGGTGCCGATGGTGGGCAGGGCGACGTTGACGATGAAGAAGTCGACGAGGGGCAGGGCCGCGGCCAGCAGCACCGCGAACAGTCCGAGCCCGCCGAGCACGGGGGCCGGGGCGGCGGGCGAACGGACGGAGCGTGAGGTGAGGGATTCCGTGGTCACGGTCATGAGCCTGCTGCCTCACTCAGGCTGGTACCAGAGTGTCCTTATCCTGGTAGCCACACCACCTGGAAACAGGGTCCGGGCGGCGGCAGGCTGGAGGGTATGACGACCATGGCTGAGGAGACGGCGGTACGCGCGCCCGAGGCGCCCCGCGACGGGGATGTCCGCCGGCACGAGCTGGCGGCGTTCCTGCGCAGCCGCCGGGAGCGGATCGCCCCCGAGCAGGTCGGCCTGCCCCGGGGCCGCCGGCGCCGTACGCCGGGTCTGCGCCGTGAGGAGGTCGCCCAGCTCTCCGCCGTGGGTGTCACGTGGTACACGTGGCTGGAGCAGGCCCGTGACATCCAGGTCTCCGTCCAGGTCCTCGACGCGCTCGCCCGCGCGCTGCTGCTCGACCCCGGCGAGCGCGCCCACCTCTTCCAGCTGGCCGGCGTCGCCGACCCGACGCCCGCGACCACGTGCCCGTCGGTCACGCCGGCGATGCGGGCGGTGCTGGAGCAGGTCGAGCCGTTCCCGGCGTGCCTGCAGAACAGCCGGTACGACATCCTCGCCTACAACCGCACGTACGGGCTGCTGCTGTGCGACCTGGACACGGTGCCGCCCGAGAACCGCAACTGCATGGTCCTGTCCTACACGCACGCCGAGTGGCAGTCGTCGATCGTGCACCTGGAGGAGACCCAGCGCCTGATGGCGGCCCGCTTCCGCGCCGCGATGGCCGGCCATCTCACCGAGCCCGCCTGGAAGATGCTGCTCAAGCGCCTGCGCACGGAATCCCCGGAGTTCCGCACGGCCTGGGACCGCCACGAGGTCGTCGCCCACCGCACCAAACGCAAGGAGTTCCTCAACCGTCACGTCGGCCGCATCGCCGTCGATCACACGGACCTGTGGCTGACGCCGGGGGCGGGGCCGCGGATCGTGACCTACGTACCGGCGGACGAGGAGTCCCGGGAGCGGCTGGAGAGGCTGCAGGCGATCGCCTCGATGGGGCGGAGGTAGTCACCACTGGCCACTGCCCACCAGGTAGGTGATGCCCGCGAGGACGGCCAGGATCAATGCCGGGATCGCCAGGCCTTTCGCGATCGCGGTCAGAGTGTGCGTACCGCTCGCCGCCTTGCTCGTGTACTGCTCCCACCGTGCTCCCAGATCGTGCCGGGCGAACGCGCCGACGACCAGCGCCACCGCACCGGTGATCAGGCACACGATGAGCGGTGTGAGCGCTCCGTGCTCGCGGACGTTGTCCTCGATGTTGCCGTACACCCCTGCGTCGCCCCGTTCCATGACGGCCGCCACCGCCGCCTGGATGGCCAGTACGAGCGTGATGACCGCCGTGACGGCGAGGGCGAGGGCGGCACCGGCAAGGGCGGGAGCGCGCCGGGACGGGGATGACCGGTCCGTTCGCGGCTGGTGTGTAGCGGTCCGGGGCGGCGTCTTGGGAGGGGGCGGGATGTGCGAGGGCCCGACGACCACCGGGGTCTGCTTGCCGTCCGCTCCGGGCATCGGCCTTGTGGAGTCGTTCGAGGGCTGGGGTTCGGGCTCCGTGGGGCCTCCGGGCTCTGGTGCCGGGCCCACCACCGCCTCGACGTGGATCACTGACTCGTCGGCCACACCCTTGAGCACGATGTCGCCGGACAGGTGCCCCTCGGCGGCCGTGTCGACGTGGACGTCCAGACCGCTCCGGGTCGGATCGACCCGCAGCCACGCCTGGTTGGGCTGGGCCAGGCAGTGACGGGCCAGCGGTGGGCCGTGCAGGGTCACGGACTGTTTCCGTGGGGGCGAGCCCCTTGGTGCCAGGCCGAAGTCCAGGTGGTCCGGGGACGGTGCCAGGTGGATCTCGCTCAAGGCGTCGGACGCCAGCTCGGCGATCGGCTGGATGTCGTTCCGCGCCACCTCCTCCAGGTGCTGACGCGCCCCTTCCGCCATGGGCAGCTCCCTGCGCTGCAGTCGTTTGCGCAACTCCGTCACGGCGCCCTGCCGTGTGAGGAAGTCGTCGCTCTTCATGGCCGCCTGCAGGGAGGGCGGCGAGGGAATGGCAACGATCCTGATGCCGCCACGCCGACTGTGTGCCAGATGCAGCTCCCCCTGCAGCTCCGCCGCCTTCTTCGGCGTCTGATGGGGGTTCTGCTCCCGGACGTGTCTGTAGACGTACTCGTACAGGTCGTCGAGCGAGACGTTCCCGTCCGCGTCGAGGTCGGCCTCGCCGGTCTCCAGGCCCTCGACGACCGCGTGCGTGAACAGCGAAGGCCGCGGAGCGGAGTTCTCGGCGAGTTTGCTGCCCTCGAAGGCGTACTCCATGGAGTCGGACGCGGTGATGACGGCCCAGCCCCGCCCACTGGCCGGCTCGTCCTTCGCGAACGACTCGAGGACGTTGATATCTCCGGAAGCGCGTACGGAGGACGAGCCCCGGGAGAAGGCGCCGCCGTAGCAGCAGTCGAGGAACAGGACGCTGCGGCCCGCCCGGGTGCCGGACATGCAACCGCGGACGAACTGGGAGGGGACAGCCGTGGCGGCCAGCAGCGGGGGCTCGGTGTCGCTCGCGGCCAGGTACAGCTCGCCGGACTCGCTCTTGAGGCCGTGGCAGGAGAAGTGCAGCAGGAGCGTGTCGGCGCGGCCGCGCTCGTTGAAGAAGCCCTGGATGCGCCTGCGCATGAGGTCGGCCGAGGCGTTGTGCACGACCTCCACCTCGAAGTCGCCGATCTGCGGGTCGTGCAGCACCCTCTCGAGGGCCGCGGCGTCCTGGGCGGGGGCCTTGAGCTTCTTGAGCCCCTGGTCGTCGTACCGGTCGTTGGCGATGATCAGCGCGTGTCTGGAATCCGTCATGGCTCGGCTCCGGCCGGGGAATGGCGCTGGACGAAGACCTTGAACGCCTCCGCGACCTGATCGTCGGTCGCCTCGGACACCTCCAGGACGTCCTCGCCCATCTGCAGACGCAGGGACGGGTGGGTGTCATGGCGCCTGCCCAGCCACGACCGGATCACGGTCACCACCTGGCTCAGGGCGGTTGCCGAACTGCCCAGGGTCACCAGCAGGGCACCGATCTGAGTGACGTCCACGGCCCGCGCTCCGGGCGGTACCTCCCCGCCGGGGAGCGTCGTGACGTCGTCCACGTCGAGCTCCAGCAGTTCCTCGCGCAGGTAGCCGGTCAGCTCCGCGACACGTTCGGCTTCCGCGTCCTCTTCGGCGAGGAGGATGTGCAGTGTGTTGTCCACTGGCTCAGCCCCTCTGTTCGTGCTCTCGGGGCGGCGCAGAGTCGGACCATCGGTGGGCTCTACGTCTTCACTTACAGTTTCCGCTGCTCAGGGCGGGGTGGCAAGTCGCCGACGGGGGAATGAGTTTCACGGTTCAACCGTGAGGTTCCTCGTTCGACTTGGGGTGGATCAACGTCGGCAACGTCCGTGGCCGCAAGGGCGATTCCCCAACCGCCGCAGGCACACGCCGTGTTGTCGAGAGGGCGATGAACCACGGCTACGAGGCACGATCCGCGGTCACCGCCACATCACGCACCTCCGCGGACTTCAGCCTCTCGGCCGCACGCTCGGCAGTCCCCCGAGCCCACCGCCCACTCGTCACCGCCCCCAACGCCAGCACAGCGAAACCGCACACCGCGAGAATCCACCACCCGGGCCGCGCCGCCGACACGAACATCTCCCGGTACGACGACGAGCCCACCCCCGAGGCGAGCACCGCGCCCACCACGGCGACCCCCAGCGTCTGCCCGAGCTGTCGGCTCGTCGAGGCGACCGCCGCGGCGACACCCGCCTGTGCGCGCGGCATCCCGGACACCGCCGTGTTGGTGATCGGCGCGTTGACGAAACCGAAGCCGATGCCGAAGAGGACGTATCCGGCGAAGAGCGTGACGTCGGAGGTCTCGGCCTCGAACGCGGCGAACAGTACGCCGCTCGCGGTCATCGCGAAGCCGGCGATCAGGAGCGGGAGGCGTGGGCCGCGCGTGCCGACCAGGCGGCCGGAGAGCGGGGCGCACAGGAACGTCGGGGCCGCCATCGGCAGCATCCACAGACCCGCCTCCAGGGCGGTCAGGCCGCGCACGTTCTGGAGGTACAGCGTGGACAGGAAGAGGAACCCGCCCAGCGCTGCGAAGGCGCTGACCGCGATGACCGTGGCCCCGCTGAACGGCGCCGAGCGGAAGAACCGCAGATCGATCAGGGGTTCCGCGCGTCGCGGCTCGTACCAGAGCAGGCCGAGGAAGGCAGCCAGGGCGACCGCTGCCAGCGGGGCTGTCGAGGCGAACGGCGTGCTCGGCGCCTCGATGATCGCGTACGTCAGGGAACCGAAGAGGGCGATCACCAGGAGCTGGCCGACCGGGTCGGGGCGGCGGGCCTTGCCGGCGCGGGACTCGGGGACGAAGCGCAGGGTGAGCAGCAGGGCGGCCAGGCCCACCGGCAGGTTGATCCAGAAGATGGAGCGCCAGCCGACCGACTCGACGAGAAGGCCGCCGACCAGCGGGCCGGCGGCCATCGATATGCCGACGACCGCGCCCCACACGCCGATCGCCCGGGCCCGCTCACGCGGGTCCGTGAACGTGTTGGTGATGATCGACATGGCGACCGGGTTCAGCATCGAGCCGCCCACCGCCTGCACCATCCGGAAGACGACCAGCGCCTCCAGGTTCGGTGCGAGGGAACAGAGGACCGAGCCGATGGTGAAGACCACCAGGCCCGCCATGAAGACCCGCTTGCGGCCGATCCGGTCGGCCGTGGAGCCCGCGAGCATCAGCAGCGAGGCCAGGACCAGGGTGTAGGCGTCGATCGTCCACTGCAGGCCGGACGTGCTCGCGTGCAGGTCCTGCTGCATGGAGGGCAGGGCCACGTTCAGGACCGTGTTGTCGAGGCTCACGATCAGCAGGCTCATACAGCAGATCGCGAGCACCAGCATGCGGCGGCGGGGGCTGAGCTCGGGCATGCGGGCCATCGTACGCCGATTTCGATAGTGTGGCTAACTAATGAATTTTACCGTCTCATTGCACGGCACAATGGAGGAATGTCCACGCCCCTCCACATCGGCCCGCACACCGTCCAGCCCCCCGTCGTCCTGGCCCCCATGGCCGGGATCACCAACGCGCCCTTCCGCACCCTGTGCAGGGAGTTCAGCGGAGGGAAGGGCCTGTTCGTCAGCGAGATGATCACCACCCGGGCGCTGGTCGAACGCAACGAGAAGACCATGCAGCTCATCCACTTCGACGCGACGGAGCGGCCCCGGTCGATCCAGCTGTACGGCGTGGACCCGGCGACCGTCGGCAAGGCCGTCCGCATGATCGCGGAAGAGGACCTCGCCGACCACATCGACCTCAACTTCGGCTGCCCCGTGCCGAAGGTCACGAGGAAGGGCGGCGGATCCGCGCTGCCGTACAAGCGGAACCTGCTGCGGGCCATCCTGCGCGAGGCCGTCAGCGGCGCCGGCGATCTGCCCGTGACGATGAAGATGCGCAAGGGCATCGACGACGACCACATCACCTTCCTGGACGCCGGCCGGATCGCCGTCGAGGAGGGCGTCACCTCCATCGCGCTGCACGGCCGCACCGCCGCCCAGCACTACGGCGGCACCGCCGACTGGGACGCCATCGCCCGGCTGAAGGAGCACGTGCCGGAGATCCCGGTGCTCGGCAACGGTGACATCTGGTCGGCGGAGGACGCGCTGCGGATGGTGCGCGAGACCGGGTGCGACGGTGTCGTCGTGGGGCGTGGCTGCCTCGGGCGGCCGTGGCTGTTCGCCGACCTGGTGGCCGCCTTCGAGGGGCGCACCCAGGACATCGCCCGCCCGGCGCTGCGCGAGGTCGCCGACGTCATGGTCCGGCACGCCACGCTGCTCGGTGAGTGGATCGGGGACGAGGCGCGCGGGGTCATCGACTTCCGCAAGCACGTCGCCTGGTACCTGAAGGGCTTCGCGGTCGGCTCCGAGATGCGCAAGCGCCTCGCGATCACCTCCTCGCTCGAAGAGCTGCGGTCCGGCCTGGACGAGCTGGACCTCGACCAGCCCTGGCCCGCCGGCGCCGACGGGCCCCGGGGCCGTACGTCCGGCAACAACCGGGTGGTGCTGCCGGACGGCTGGCTGAAGGACCCCTACGACTGTGCCGGGGTCGGCGAGGACGCCGAACTCGACACCTCCGGCGGCTGATCAGCCTCCCGAGCGGTGCGGCGTGGAGCCGTACGCCTTGAGGAAGCGGTCGCGGAAGGAACTCATCTTCCACACCGGGGCGTCGCGGTCGGGCTTGAGGCCCTCCGTCCAGTTCCAGTCGGCGACCCTGTCGAGGACCTTCGGGTCCTTCGCGACGATGGAGACCGGCACGTCGCGGCTGGCGCGGGTGCCGCTGACCCGGGCCATGGGCTGGTGGTCGCCGAGGAAGACCAGGACGGTGTCGTCGGTGCCGTAGCGCTCCAGCCACTGGGTGAGGCTGGTGACCGAGTACTGGATGGACTTGCCGTACTCCTGCCGGGACTTGGTGGTGTCGGTGATGATGTCCGAGGCCTTGTTGCCGGCCTTCTCGATGGCGTCGAAGCGTGAGCCGTCGCCGAGTTCGTCCCAGCCGACCATCTTCGGGATGGGGGCCCAGGGCTGGTGGCTGGAGGTCAGGATGACGAACGACATCAGCGGCTTGTCGCGCTTCTTGCCGTGCACCTGACGCTGGAACGCCTCCAGCGCGTACTGGTCGGGCATGGTCGACCAGCTGAACTTCGGGCCCTTGTACCCCAGGTCGTAGGCGTCGTAGAGCTTGTCCAGGCCGTACCACTTCTCCTCCGGCCAGCCCTTCTGCACGCCGGGCATCACGCCGACCGTGTCCCAGGCGCCGCTCTTGCGGAACGCCTTGGTGAGGGTGAGATGGTCGCCCGCGGTGACCGTGCGGTAGCGGCGCTGGTTGTCGATCCACAGGCCGGACATGGTCGTGGAGTGGCCGAGCCAGCTGCTGCCGCCGTAGGTCGCCGAGGTCAGCCAGCCGCTGCGGGCGGCGAAGCCGGCCTTCTCCAGGGCCTTGCCGCTGGTGTCGAGGGTGCGGTCGACGCCGGGCGCCATGATCGGGTCCTCGATGGCGCTGCGGCCGTAGCTCTCGATGAACGTGAAGATCACGTCCTTGCCGCGCAGGTCGGGCAGCAGCTGGCCGGGCGGCGTGTTGCCGAAGGTGTCCGCCTGGGCGTGCTTCGCGAAGGCCGCCTCGTCGCGCAGGGACTCCACCGTCCGCTGGGCGTGGACCCGGAGGGCTCCGGCGCCGCGCTCGGAGGCGATCGGCCCGCCGAAGAGCGTCAGGCCCAGGGCGGAGCAGGTCACCCAGACGACGCCGGCGATCAGCGCGCCCCGGGCCGCCCGGGGCCGGTGGCGTACGAGCAGGTCGCTGAGCCGGATCGTCGCCGCGACCATGACGGCCGCCAGCAGCAGGACCAGCACGATCGCGCCGACGGCGGCCGCGGTCGCGACGCCCCCGCCCAGCGTGTCCCCGACGTACGCCTGGGCGTCGGGCAGCAGGTCCCAGTCGAGCGCGGCGTTGAAGCCCCGGCCCAGATACTCGTTGAACCCCATGTCGAGCAGGTTCACGGCGGTGAGCGCGGTCAGGCCGAGCCCGTACAGCGCCGCCGCGACCAGCCGGGGCCGACGCGGCAGCCACAACACCACGACGGCCCCGATGACCGCCTCGGCCGGTATGCGCGTGAAGCTCCTCGGCCCCACGGCGGGGAGGGTGTTGGGCAGCAGCAGGGCACCGAGGACCAGGGCGGCGGCGAGGGTGGTGGTCGTCCGGCGGAGGGTGCGGGCGGCGCGGGGGTGACGGGCGCGGAGGCCGGTGAGCCGGGATCTGAGGGTGGGGCGGGCGGCGGGTTCGGGTGTGACGGGTACGTCGTCCGATGCGGGAGTCTCCTCCGCCGATGCCGACGTGGACTCTGACCGTGATGACTGGCCGAAGCGTGTGAAGACAGGCACCCGGAGGTCCTTCCCGTACGAAACCCGGTGAGGTGGCGGACCCGCGTGGGGGGTCGGGTCCGCCTCAGTTCCGTACGGTGCGTCCACCAGGTGTGTTCAGCCCGCCGGGCCAGCGCTCGGCAAACACCCGGCAAACGCTAGGGCCTGTCGTTCGGGTCAGGTCGCAGACGCGGGGTCTGGCACGCGCATCTGCGGCGTTGTCGTCGGTCGCCGACTCCCCCACGCTCGGCTGCGCTCGCGCGGGCGGTGCCCCCATCGCGTCGACTCCCTCCTCCGCCTTGCAGCTGCACGCACCAGACCCCGCTCACCGGCGTGACGAGATGCCGCCGATTCCCTGCGTCCTGACCCGAACGACAGGCCCCGGCCAATCGTCCGGTCAGACGCCCCCGACCGCCGTGAGCAGCGCCAACGGGGCCGAGGCCGAGCGGGATTCGCGTACGCAGGCGTGCGGGTGCGGCACCGGCTCCGGGTGGGTGTCGCGGCCGTAGCCCGCGAGGACCTCGGGGAGCCGGTTGCCGGTCGCGGTCGCCGCGTCGACCAGGCCGCGGGCGATGGCGCGGGCCTCGTCGTGCAGTCCGTAGCGGGCCAGGCCCAGCGCGATCAGCGCGTTGTCGTGCGGCCAGACCGAGCCGCGGTGGTAGGAGAGCGGGTGGAACGCCGGCTGGCCGGCGGCCAGGGTGCGCACGCCCCAGCCGGAGAAGAAGTCCGGTTCGAGGAGGCGCCGGCCGACCTGTTCGCCGTACTCCTTGTCCAGCAGGCCCGACCACAGCAGATGCCCGGCGTCGGAGGCCAGGGCGTCGACCTGGGCGCCCCGGCCGTCGAGCGCGAGCGCCGGGAAGGAGCGCTCTTCCATCCAGAAGTCCCGCTGGAAACGGTCGCGCAGGTCACCGGCCGCCTGTTCCAGCAGGTCCGCGTACGTCCCGTCCTGCCACACCGTGCGCGCCAGCCACGCCGTGCGGCGCAGCGCGTCGTAGGCGTAGCCCTG
Organism: Streptomyces sp. NPDC040589; assembly: GCF_055594445.1. Classification (NCBI taxonomy): domain Bacteria; kingdom Bacillati; phylum Actinomycetota; class Actinomycetes; order Kitasatosporales; family Streptomycetaceae; genus Streptomyces; species Streptomyces sp. NPDC040589. Next base: position 693,926 of record NZ_JBVIWP010000003.1, read on the forward strand.
GGCGCCCGCGGCCGTCACCGGGCCGTTGGGGCGGGTGCCCTCGGCGGAGCAGATGGCGCCGGGGGAGTCCTTCCAGTTCTGGTTGGCGAGGCCGCCCTGGTCGGCGCGGTAGACGAGGTAGCCGCGCGAGGTCAGGCCGCCGTGGTCGAGCATCCAGCCGACGGCCGCGCGGGCGTGGGACTGGAGGCGGTGGGCCAGGGCGTGGTCGCCGGTCTGCTCCGTGTAGGCGCCGAGGAGGACGAGGAACAACGGTGTGGCGTCGACCGAGCCGTAGTAGCGGCCGTAGGGGACCTGGCCGAAGTGCGCCAGTTCGCCGTGCCGCACCTCGTGGACGATCTTTCCGGGCTGGGCGACCTCGCTCGCGCCGGTGTCCGTGGCCTGGGTCGCGGCGAGCGCGGGCAGGGTGGCGGCGGCCAGCCGGGGCCGGTAGGGCAGCGCGAACAGCGACGTGAGCAGGGCGTCCCGGCCCAGCAGCGTCAGGAACCAGGGGGCGCCGGCGGCCGGGACGCGCAGTTCCTCGCCGTCCGGTCCCTTCGCCGGGACCTGGAGCGCGGCGAGGTCGGCGAGACCCCGGGAGCAGGCCGCGGCCAGCTCCGGCCAGCCGGTCGGGAAGGCCAGGCCCTCCACGAACTCACCCTCCCGGGCCAGCAGTTGCTCCCTCACGGCGGCCGGGGAGCGGGGCACGCGCAGGGCCCGCTTCTCGCCGTGCGGGCGGGCCATGACCCGCAGGACCAGCTCGGCGGTGCCGTGCGGGGCGAGCTCCAGGGTCCACACCAGGCGGCGGGCGCCGGTGCCGGTCTCCTCCACGGCGTCCGGCTGGGGCTCGGCCGTCACCGTCGTACACGAGCGCCACTCGCCGCGCCGGTAGGTGAACTCCACGCCGTGCCCGAGGACCTGGCGGGAGCGGACGGCACCGGCCTTGGTGTAGGTGCGGTGGTCCGAGCGCAGCTCGAACTGGTCGGTGAAGTCGGCGTCGGCGGTGACCGCGAGGCGGACCGTCGTCGGCGCCGGGCGGTTGCTGGTGATGCGCAGCGACTCCACGAACGAGGCGTCGCCGACGGCCTGTTCACGGAAGAGCGTGTACGCGGGCGGCTCGTTGCGGCCACCGCGCGGGACGAGGACGCAGCGCGCGGTGTCCCCGTCGGCCACCGGCGTCAGCGTGTCGGGCACGGCCCCGTCCACCGTGAGCTGCCACCGGCTGAGATGCCGTGCGTCCCGTACGAACACTCCGTCCGGGGCGCTGCCGCCCCGGTAGCCGCTGATGTCGCCGCGGTCACCCACGGCGGCGAACGTCCCGCCGTGCACGAGCAGATGATGCCGGTCCGTCATCCCTGGTCCCCTCCCTTGATCGCCGTGACGCCGTTTCTGTCCCCTGCGGGCCGGTCGTGCAGCAGGTCGAGCGTGAGCGCGGCGGTCCAGCCGAAGCCGGTGGCACCGCAGGCCTGTGCCGTGTACGGGTCGACGTACTCCGCGAAGCCGGAGGCGTCGGCGGTGTGCAGGATGCCCTTGCGCAGGGCGTCGGCCCGGCCGCGCTCGCCGTGCAGCCGCAGGCCGCCCTCCAGGAGCCAGTTGGTGTTGATCCAGGCCGGGCCGCGCCAGTAGCGGTGCGGGTCGAAGGCCTCGCCGAGCAGGTCGTAGCTGGGCACCAGGCGGGTGGTGCCGCCGAGGCCGAAGTGCGGGCCGCACATCGTGCGGACCAGGGTGGTGGCGAGGTCGCGGGGCAGGGTCGGCAGCAGCAGCGGGATCAGCCCGGAGACACCGCGCTCGGGGATCAGCTCCCCGGCGCGCACGTCCCGGCACAGGAACATCCCGGCGGCCGGCTCCCACAGCCGCTCCACCAGGGCGGCGGTGAGCCGCTCGGCGCGGGCCTGCCGGGCCGTCGAAGCCGCGCCCAGCTCGTGGGCGATCCGGGCCAGGGCGTACTCGGAGGCGATGAGCAGCGCGTTGAACGCCGGGTCCTCCACGGCGAACTCCCCTGCCCCGTCGGCGTATCCGCGGTCCCGGTAGTCGCTCGCCAGCCGCACGTACCGCCCGTAGTCCAGATCCGTCGGCCGGCCCTCGGGGGAGCCGTGGTCGAGGTCGGCGCGGCGGAAGGAGCGGGCCGGGGCCGGGGTGACCCGGGACAGCGGACGGTCCCAGCAGGGGCTGTTGTCCATACCCTGTTCCCACGGGTGCACGACGGAGACCAGCCCGCCCCCGCCCAGGTCGCGCCGGTGCAGCAGATACCGGTGCCAGGCCGCGAGGCGGGGATACATCCGGGTGAGGAAGCCACGCGCCCGCGACAGACCCGGGTCGGCCAGATGCACCAGCCACACGGCCAGCGCGTGGACCGGTGGTTGCGTGATCCCGGAGGTCTGTACGGTGCGCGGGGCGCCCGCGGCGCGTCCCGCGGTCGAGGAGCGCCAGAAGTCGGGGCTCGGGAAGTACGCGTCGAGGGGGACGGAGGGGTTGAAGACGATGTGCGGGATCCGCCCGTCCGCCCACTGGGCCGCCAGCAGCGTGTCCAGTTCCGTCTGGGCGCGTAACGGCGAGACGTGCCGCAGCCCGATCGCGATGAACGCCGAGTCCCACGACCACTGGTGCGGATACAGGCTGCGCGAGGGCACGGTGGACGTCCCCGTCCAGCCTTCCTCCAGCACGGCTGCGGCCCTGACGTGCAGGGGCGGTGCGGTACCGGGCGCCGTACTGGACGGATCGTATGCAACGGTGCGTCCCGCGGGGCGGGGGGTGCGTTGGGCGGTGCGGTCCACTCGGGGCTCTCCGAAAAGACGTCCAGCCGACCGGTTCGGCTGCGGCTACCGTGGGGTTACGTCTATTTAACACGCAAAACCCACTATGTAAGGCAAGGTTGAGAAACACAAGGGGGTGTGCATGACCGGACAGCCCGGAAGAACGGGACAGAGGACGGGACGAGGTGCCGGCCAGGCGAGCGCCGGCGAACTGCTCGAACTGGTGCGCAGTCGCCGCGCCGTGACCCGGGGTGCCCTGCAGCAGGCGACCGGACTGTCCCGGGCCACCGTCGGGCAGCGGCTCGACCGGCTGTTCCGCGCGGGCTGGCTGCGCGAGGGCGCCGGGGGACCGGTGGACTCCCCGCTGGGCGGACGCCCCTCCATCACCCTGGAGTTTGACGACGAGCACGCCGTCGTCCTGGCCGCCGACCTCGACACCCGGCACGCGCGGGCGGCCGTGCTGTCGCTGAGCGGCGAGATCCTCGCCGAGCACTCCGGCACTCTGGCCGTCGAGGACGGGCCGGACACCGTGCTCGGCGAACTCGGCCGCTGGTTCGCCGAGCTGCTGGAGAAGGCGGGCTGCCCGGCCGAGTCGGTGTGCGGGGTCGGGCTCGCGGTGCCCGGCCCGGTCGACACCGAGACCGGCCGCGTCGTCCAGCCGCCGATCATGCCTGGCTGGGACGGCTACGGCATAAGGGCCCGGCTGGCCCGGGCGCTCACCGAGCACACCGGCGCCGCCGCCGTGCCCGTGCTGGTGGACAACGACGCCAACCTCATGGCGTACGGCGAACAGCGCACCGGCTACCCCGACTGCTCCGCCTTCGTGCTGGTCAAGGTCTCCACCGGCATCGGCGCCGGGGTCGTGGTGGACGGCTCGGTCTTCCGGGGCATCGACGGGGGCGCCGGGGACATCGGGCACATCCGGGTGCCGGAGGGCTCCCAGGCGCTGTGCCGGTGCGGTTCGTACGGCTGTCTGGCCGCCGTCGCGAGCGGTGGGGCGGTGGCGCGGCGGCTGGCGGAGGCCGGGGTGCCGGCGGCCTCCGGCTCGGATGTGCGGGACCTGCTGGCGTCCGGGCACCCCGAGGCGGTCGGTCTCGCCCGGGATGCCGGGCGCCGGGTCGGGGACGTCCTGGCGACCGTCGTGACCCTGCTGAACCCCGGCGTGCTGATGATCGCCGGGGATCTGGCCGGAACTCCCTTCCTGACAGGGGTGCGCGAACTTCTCTACCAGCGGGCGCTGCCCCGCTCCACGGCCCACCTGGACGTGGTGACCTCACGGCTCGGCGAGCGAGCCGGGCTGGTGGGGGCGGGTGCGATGGTCGTGGAGCACCTGTACGCCCCCGAGCGGGTCGAGGAGCGGCTGCGGGCGCTCGGAGTGTGACAGGGACATTTCGACCCCGCCACGCGTCCGCATGGTGAAATCCGGCGAGCTGTGGCAGCGTGATTCTCGCCACCTCTGATAAGGGTTGCGCTCAGATGAGCGGATCATGAGCGGCTGCACTTCTCCAAAGGGTGGCACTGAGTGCCACGCTTTGATCGTTCATCGATCGAACTCAAGCGTACCGAAGGCCGCTCAGGTGAGCGCTCAGGGAGCTCGATGGAGGTTCATGCGTTCAAGAAGTGAACACATGCGGCTGTGATTGCTTGCCAAGCCTTGACTTTCGATCCGCTGGCGGACGAGTGGTTACAGGCGCATGACGCGCGCATGGACGTACCCAGACGCCTTCGATCTGGGTATGTTCCTCGCCGTCAGGGCAGCCACCGCGTCCTCGAGGAGTCGAGACCCGTGTCGGAAAACAAAGATCTCCCGGTAGCCGAGCAGGCCGCGAGCGTTGAGGGCGTGAAGTTCGTTTACGACTTCACCGAGGGAAACAAGGACCTCAAGGACCTCCTCGGTGGCAAGGGCGCCAACCTCGCCGAGATGACGAACCTGGGCCTGCCGGTCCCGCCCGGCTTCACGATCACCACCGAGGCCTGCAAGGTCTACCTCGACAGCGGCGCGGAGCCGGCGGCACTGCGTGACGAGGTGAGTGCACACCTCGACGCCCTCGAGGCCCGCATGGGCAAGAAGCTCGGCCAGGCCGACGACCCGCTGCTGGTGTCGGTGCGCTCGGGTGCCAAGTTCTCCATGCCCGGCATGATGGACACCGTCCTCAACATCGGCCTCTCCGACAAGTCGGTGCAGGGCCTGGCCAAGCAGGCCGGCGACGACCGCTTCGCCTGGGACTCCTACCGCCGCCTCATCCAGATGTTCGGCAAGACCGTCCTCGGCGTCGACGGGGAGCTCTTCGAGGACGCGCTGGAGGCGGCGAAGGCGGCCAAGAAGGTCACGGTCGACACCGAGCTGGAGGCGGCCGACCTCAAGAAGCTCGTCACCAAGTTCAAGAAGATCGTCAAGACCGAGGCCGGCCGGGACTTCCCGCAGAGCCCGCGCGAGCAGATGGACCTCGCCATCCACGCGGTCTTCGACTCCTGGAACACCGACCGGGCCAAGCTCTACCGCCGCCAGGAGCGCATCCCGCACGACCTGGGCACGGCCGTCAACGTCTGCTCCATGGTCTTCGGCAACCTCGGCCCCGACTCCGGCACCGGCGTCGCCTTCACCCGCGACCCCGCCTCCGGCCACCAGGGCGTCTACGGCGACTACCTGCAGAACGCGCAGGGCGAGGACGTGGTCGCGGGCATCCGCAACACCGTGCCGCTCGCCGATCTGGAGCAGATCGACAAGAAGTCGTACGACCAGCTGATGCAGATCATGGAGACGCTGGAGAACCACTACAAGGATCTCTGCGACATCGAGTTCACCATCGAGCGCGGTGTGCTGTGGATGCTCCAGACCCGGGTCGGCAAGCGCACCGCGGGCGCGGCCTTCCGTATCGCGACCCAGCTGGTGGACCAGGGCCTGATCGACGAGGCCGAGGCGCTCACCCGCGTCAACGGCGCCCAGCTCGCGCAGCTGATGTTCCCGCGCTTCGACGAGAGCGCGAAGGTCGAGCAGGTCGGCCGGGGCATCGCGGCCTCGCCGGGCGCGGCGGTCGGCAAGGCGGTCTTCGACTCGTACACGGCCGTGAAGTGGTCCCGCTCCGGCGAGAAGGTCATCCTGATCCGCCGCGAGACCAACCCCGACGACCTGGACGGCATGATCGCCGCCGAGGGCATCCTGACCTCGCGCGGCGGCAAGACCTCCCACGCGGCCGTCGTCGCGCGCGGCATGGGCAAGACCTGTGTCTGCGGCGCCGAGGAGCTGGAGGTCGACACCAAGCGCCGCCGGATGACCGTCCCGGGCGGGCATGTCGTCGAGGAGGGCGACGTCGTCTCCATCGACGGCTCCTCGGGCAAGGTCTACCTCGGTGAGGTACCCGTCGTGCCGTCGCCGGTCGTGGAGTACTTCGAGGGCCGGATGCACCCGGGTGCCGACGACGCCGACGAACTCGTCGAGGCCGTCCACCGGATGATGGCCTTCGCCGACCGCAAGCGCCGGCTGCGCGTGCGCGCCAACGCGGACAACGCCGAGGACGCGCTGCGGGCCCGCCGCTTCGGCGCCCAGGGCATCGGCCTGTGCCGTACCGAGCACATGTTCCTCGGCGACCGGCGCGAGCTGGTGGAGCGGCTGATCCTGGCCGACACCCAGACCGAGCGCGAGGAGTCCCTCAAGGAGCTGCTCCCGCTCCAGAAGCAGGACTTCGTCCAGCTCTTCGAGTCGATGGACGGCCTCCCGGTCACCATCCGCCTCCTGGACCCGCCGCTGCACGAGTTCCTCCCGGACATCACCGAGCTGTCCGTCCGGGTGGCCCTCGCCGAGTCCCGCCAGGAGCCGCACGAGAACGAACTGCGCCTGCTGCAGGCCGTGCACCGGCTGCACGAGCAGAACCCGATGCTGGGTCTGCGCGGCGTCCGTCTCGGCCTGGTCATCCCCGGCCTGTTCACCATGCAGGTCCGGGCGATCGCCGAGGCCGCGGCCGAGCGCAAGGCCGCCAAGGGCGACCCGCGCGCCGAGATCATGATCCCGCTCGTGGGCACGGTGCAGGAGCTGGAGATCGTGCGCGAGGAGGCCGACAAGGTCATCGCCGAGGTGGAGGCGGCCTCGGGCGCGCAGCTCAAGCTGTCCATCGGCACGATGATCGAGCTGCCGCGCGCCGCCCTGACCGCCGGTCAGATCGCCGAAGCCGCGCAGTTCTTCTCCTTCGGCACGAACGACCTGACGCAGACGGTGTGGGGCTTCAGCCGGGACGACGTGGAGGCCTCGTTCTTCACGGCGTACCTGGAGAAGGGCATCTTCGGCGTCTCCCCGTTCGAGACGATCGACAGGGACGGCGTCGGCTCCCTGGTGAAGCTCGCAGCCAAGGCCGGCCGCGAGACCCGCCCCGACCTCAAGCTCGGCGTCTGCGGCGAGCACGGCGGCGACCCGGAGTCGGTCCACTTCTTCCACGAGGTCGGACTCGACTACGTCTCCTGCTCCCCGTTCCGCATCCCGGTGGCCCGCCTGGAGGCCGGCCGGGCGGCGGTCCAGTCCCAGGGCAGCGACCACCGCTAGCCCGGGCCACAGAACCCGGAGCCGTCGACGGTCCCCGACCCTCACCGATCGCGGCGGCTCCGGCGCACGAAGAAGAGCGGGGCGACACCTTGTGCGGAGGTGCCGCCCCGCTCTCGCGCGTTCCGTTCGGGTAGGGGCAGGTTCGGCGGGATCGGGCACCGGGCACCTATGCGGATATGCCTTCCTTGCGCCGTATGACCTCTCTCGTGGTGGCGTTGTCGCTGTCCCTCCTCCTCCCGGTCCCCGCGGCCGCCGCCGCTCGCGGGACGGCAGGGGATCCGGTGGTGCCGGCTCTGGAGCGGGCCGCGAGTCCGTTGCGCAGTGCTGAACCCGGCGGGGACACGGGCGACCTCCGGCCGGTCGGCAGGGCGGTCGGGGGTGCGGTCGTGGTGGGGACGGGGGAGGCGACGCACGGCTCGCACGAGTTCCTCGCGGTGAAGGACCGGGTCTTCCGGTACCTGGTGGAGCGTCGGGGCTTTCGCACCTTCGCCCTGGAGACGGCATGGAGCACCGGAGCGCGCCTCGACGACTACGTCGTGCACGGCGAGGGCGACCCGCGGCGCATCATGCGGGAGGACTTCCAGTACACCTACGTGCTGAACAACACCGCCGAGAACCTGGCGCTGGTGGAGTGGATGCGGGCGTACAACCGCGAGCACCCCGAGGACCCGGTCCGCTTCATGGGCGACGACTGGGGCTACACCGGACCGGAGCTCTACGACCGGGTGACGGAGTATGTGGCCCGGGTCCGTCCCGGACTCCTGCCGCGCTTCGAGGCGCTGTACCGGGGGCTGCGGCCGGCCCGCCCCTCCGGCGAGTACCAGAAGGCGTATCTGGCCCGGCCCCTCGCCGAACGGCAGGAGATGGCCTCCCGGACCGGACGCGCCCTGAAGCTGACGGAGTCACTGGAGCCACGCGACGAGCCGGGCCGGGAGGAGTTCGCCAGGGTGCTGCGGCACGCCACGGTCATCGACCAGACGGCGACCGGCTACGGCTTCGACTTCGCGGATCCGCGGCAGGTCGCCGAGGCCATGCGGTGGCGGGACGAGGTCATGGCGGACAACGTCGTCTGGTGGCACGAGCACACCGGGCACCGGATCCTGCTGGCCGGCCACAACAACCACATCGGCTACGAACCCGAGGACCCGAAGGTCCTGCCCAGGACACAGGGCGCGTTCCTGCGCGACCGGCTCGGCAGCGGCTATGTGAGCATCGGGCTCACCTTCGGCCGTGGCGCGTTCAAGGCCACCGACCCGGAGGAGACGCACATGCTCACCCACACGGTCGGCCCCGCCCGGCCCGGCGGCAACGAGCACACGCTGGACCGGGTGCGCCACGACCGCTACGTCCTGGACCTGCGCACCGCCCCGCCCCCGGCCCGGCACTGGCTGGGCACGGCCCGGCCCACGCGCAGTGTCGGCACCGCCTACCCGGAGGAGCGCAACGAGTTCGACATCGCGCTGGGCCGTTGCTTCGACGTCCTCATCCATCTGAAGCGGGTGCGGGACGCCGACCTGCTGCCGACGGCTTGAGCGCCGGTCATGGCCGGCACAGCATCCGGTCGATGAGTCCTTGGAGGGCCTTCTCGGTGGTGAGGAGCTGGGTGTCGTCGGTGGTCCGGCCGTTGACCGTGACGACCACGGACCGCCTGCCGTCGGCGGTGAAGCCCGTTCTGACGAAGGTGCCCTCGAGGTCGCCGTGGTGGCCCCAGCGGCTGCCGCCGCACGGCAGTGGCTGCTCCATCAGGCCGAGGCCGTAGCGCAGCCCGGGTGTGAACCGCTGGTGCTCCTCGTTGCCCGGGACGGTGCGGCGCATCGCGGCGAGCTCGCGGGGCGGCAGCAGCCGGCCGGTGAGCAGGGCCGTGAAGAACCGGTCCAGGTCGCGGGAGGTGGAGACGAGCGCACCGGCGGTACCGGCCCACGCCATGTTCCGGACGGTGGTGTCGGTGGAGCCGGCGGACCCGGCGAACCGGTGGTAGGTGTGGGCGTACGGCTCCGGCAGATACGGATCGTCCCCGGGGACCCTGGTGCCGTGCAGCCCCAGCGGACGGATGATCCGGTCGTGCACCTCCACGGCCCAGGGGCGCCCCGTGACCTTCTCGATGACGGCGCCCAGGAGGTGGTAGCCGGTGTTGGAGTAACTCCAGCGGGGGCTCGGGTCGTCGGGGCCGGAGGGCGGGAAGTCCGGGGCGTGTCGCAGGGCCGCGTCGACGAGTCGCTCGGGGTCGATGCGGTCGAAGCGTCTGCGCTCGAACTCCTGGGCCGTACGGCCGGTCAGCTCGGTGGAGTCGTAGTCGTGCAGGCCGCTGGTGTGCTGGAGCAGGTGCTCGACGGTGATGCGGCTGCCGTCGTTGCCGTGGCCCTGGACGAGGCCGGGCAGCCAGTGCTCCACCGTGTCCCGCGGGGACAGCCGCCGCTCGGCGGCCAGGTGCAGCACGGTCGCGGCCACGAAGGACTTCGTGACGCTGGCGGCCCGGAAGTGCGCGCCGCCCGGTACGGGCCGGCCGGTGCCGAGGGCGGCCTCGCCGACGCTCGCCTCGACGGTGTGCCGTCCGTCCCGGAAGCGGATATGGACGCTGACCGCCCGGGTGGATTCCAGGGCTCTGGCCGCCTCCTGTCGCAGCCGCTCAGGCGGGAGAGGTGTGGTGGCCGGGGACGAGGGTGCGCCGAGGCCCAGGGAGAGCGCGAGAGAAGCCAGGACGACCGCCGCCAGGCGGTACGGCGCGCTCACTGGGGCAGGCCTTCCCGCAGGCATACGGCGGTGCCGGTCAGCGCGGCGGTGTGCAGGGCGGTCAGGGTCGGCAGCTGGTTCGTCAGCGGGGTGGATTCCAGGTCACTCAGGGCGAACAGTCCGTCGTCGTCGTGCTCCGCGCTGCGCGTGACGGACAGCCCGGCCGGGAGGCGGCCGCCGTGGAAGTAGAAGTCGATCACCGGGCCCGTGCCCTTCACGTCGGCCCGGTGGTCGTAGCCGATGAGGCGGGGATCCCGGTCGAGGAGGATGCCGGTCTCCTCGTACAGCTCCCGGCGCGCGGCACCGACCGGGTCCTCTCCATGGTCGAGCATGCCGCCCGGCAGCCCCCAGAGCCCGGCACCGGGCTGGCACCCGGCATAGCGCAGCAGCAGGATCCGGTCCTCGGCGTCGAGGAGCAGGACGCAGGACGCGACGATGGTCTGCGGCAGCGTCTTGACCCACTCGGCGCGCGGCAGCACGGGCTGTGCGTCGGGGGCGGGCACGGTCGTGTCCACGGTGATGTTCCTTCCGTCGGCCGGGCAGCCCGTACGAGCTGCCCAACCGGAGGAACGGCCGGACGCACCGATGGTCACCGGCCCACCCGGGTCACGTGTCGCAGGCGACCCCGTCGTTGTCACGGTCCAGGTGGGAGGCGTACCCGGGTTCACCACGGCTGATGGGCGCGGCACCGGCGGCCCGGACGGCGCTGCAGTTGGCGTAGTAGACGTTGGTGTCGCCGGAGCCGGAGCCGGAGCCGCTGCCGCTGTCCTCGGAGCCGCCGCCCGTCGCCGGCCGGGCGGTGACGGTGGTGGTGGCCCTGACGGTCTTGGTGGCGGTGACCGTGGGAGCGGGTTCCGGCTTCTTGGCGAGCGGTGTCGCCGTCGCCGTGGCCGTCGCGGTGACCGTGACGGTCGGCTGCGGCTTGGCGGCCGCGGGCTTCGCGTCGTTCGTCGTCTCGCCGCCACCGGCGCCGATGCCCATACCCATGAACAGGGCCAGCCCGAGGGCGGGCAGCAGGTAGCGCTTCCTGGCCCAGCGGGGCGCCGGGCGGGCCGGCTGCGGCGCGGGCGGCGCGGGATACGGGCTGTTGTGCGGGTTGGCGTACGGGTTGGTCATGGTCATCCCCCCAGAGGTGTTACGTGAGGGGATGACCGTAGGACCGGGAGGCTCTCGATGAGGGTGTAGTGACCATCTTGTGATGGTTGTGTGAAGTCGAGCCGTGCGCCTACGAGCGGAACGGGCCCTTCACCTCGTACGTGATGCCTCCCGACGAGCTGCCGGTCGTGCCGCGTTGGCTGGAGAAGTAGAGGCGGGTGCCGTCCGGGCAGAAGGACGGGCCCGTGATCTCCGAGCCCGACTGGCCGTCGATGCGCAGGAACGAGGCGACGACGTCGTCCGGGGTGATGACGCAGATCTCCATGGTGCCGCCGTCCTCGGCGACGAAGAGGTCGCCGGAGGAGGCGCCGGTGATGTTGTCGACGCCGGTGAGGGGGGCCGTGCCGTTGACGAGGGAGTCGTCGTAGGCCAGTTCGTACGTGTTGTTCAGCAGGTTGAGCTGCCAGACGCGGTTGTCGCCCTTGGTCGTGAACCAGACGGTGTCGTTCGCGTAGTGGCAGCCCTCGCCGCCGTTGAAGGACTTCGAGCCGGAGACCTGGGAGCGGGTGGCCGTGGGGGAGCCGTCCGGGTCGGGGACGTCGGTCCAGGTGAAGGAGCCGCTCGTGGCGCTGCCCGCGACCATGACCTGGAGCGTGCCGGACGACAGGTTGCCCCAGGTGCTAGGGACGAAGCGGTAGAAGCGGCCGTTGGTCTCGTCCTCGGTCAGGTAGATCACCTCGCGCACCGGGTCGGCGGCCGCCGCCTCGTGCTTGAAGCGGCCCATCGCCGGACGCTGCGCCGCCGCGTTCGTGCCCCACGGGTCGGTCTCGTAGACGTAGCCGAGGGACACCTCCTCGCAGGACAGCCAGGTGTTCCACGGCGTCTTGCCGCCCGCGCAGTTCTGGCGGGTGCCGGACAGGACGCGGTACGCGCCCGTGATCGCGCCGGCCGAGGAGAACCTCACCGCGCTCGCCCCGCCCGACGGGTTGATCTCGGAGTTGGAGACATAGATCCAGCCCGTGCCGTCGGCGTAACAGGCGCCGCCGTCCGGGGCGTTGTGCCAGGTGTACGACGTGCTCCCGACCCGCTGGCCGGAGCGGGCGATCACGCGGCTCGTGAAGCCGCCCGGGAGTCTGATTCCGTTGGCGTCCGGGGAACCCAGCGCCCCGTAGGGGCCGGATCCGGGCTGGGCCGGGGCCGCGTGGGCGGCGCCGCGCCACAGGGTTCCGCCCAACGCGGCCGAAGTGCCGCCGATGACGGCCGCACGCAGGAGGTTACGACGTTCCACTCTCACTCCAAGAGGTGCCGTACCGCCCTGCCGACGGTCGACGGCAGGGTCGAGCTCGGGGGAGGCGGAAGGGACGCTAGGGGAGCAGGGTTGACGGAGCATGGACAAATCGTGGCCGTGGGACGGCATGCGTCCTCACGCGGGCAGCGCCGGTGCCTCCCGTCTCGGCCTCCTCGACCGGTCGCCTCCCGGTCCTGGCCCCTCGACCGGCGGGCGTACGGAGGGGAGGCGGATCACCACGTCCAGGCCGCCCGTCGCCGCCGCGTGCAGGGTCGCCTCGCCGCCGCTGGCGTGGGCGAGGCGCTGCACCAGGGCGAGGCCGAGCCCCGTGCCGCCCTTGGGAGCGCCCGGGGCGCGCCAGAAGCGGTCGAAGGCGCGGGCGCGCTGCTCCTCCGTCATGCCCGGGCCCTCGTCGGTGATGTGCAGGTCGACCCAGCGGGGGCGGCTGTCCCGCAGGGCGCGGCGGGACGGGGCGTGCAGGCGCAGCTCGATGGTGACGGTGCTGCCGGCCGGGGACGCCCGCAGCGCGTTGGAGAGCAGGTTGTCCATGATCTGCTCGACGGCTCCCGGCACCGCGAGCACCGGGCCCACGCTCCCCGCGAAGAGCACGAGGGAGACGTCCGCCCGCGCGAACAGGGGCTGCCAGGTGCGATGCCGTTCCGTGCAGAGCGCGCCCAGGTCGACCGTGGCGGGGATGGCCGCGTGCTCCTCCAGCCGGGCCATCGCCAGCAGGTGCTCGACCATCCGGGCGAGCCGGTCCGTCTCCGTGACGGCCGCGGTGAGGCTGCCCCGGGCCCGGGCGGCGATGTCCGGCTCCAGGTTCTCCAGGCGCAGCCGCAGCGCCGCCAGCGGCGTCTTCAGCTGGTGCGAGGCCTCACCCGCGAACGCCCGCTGGGAGGCGAGCAGATGGGCGAGCCGGGCCGCCGTGTGGTTGAACGCGGCGGCCAGGCTGCGGACTTCCGGCGGGCCCTTCGTGATCGTCACCGGGGTGAACCGGCCGCCACCCTCGGCCAACTCGTGCGTGGCATGCTCCAGTTCGCGGATGGGGCGGCTCGTCCAGCGGGCGAAGGCGAAGCCGACCACGGTGACCGCGGTCAGTACGGCGAAGCCGCCCAGGGCGAGCAGCAGCCACACGTGGTGGACGCGCTCGTGCACCATGCGCGTGGGCACCGTCAGCCACACCGCGCCCACCGGACGCGCCTCCTGGCCGACCGGCGCCGCCACCGACAGGTACTCGACGCCGCCGATGGTGGAGGTGCGGACGTCCACCGTCGAGGTGCCCCGCAGTGCGGCCGCGATGCCCGGCCGAGCGGCCAGATTGCCGGACATCGCGGGGTCCGTCGGGTGGGAGGTGGCGAGTGACGCGCCCGAGGCGTCGACGATCACCACCTTCCCGCCGATGCGCTGCGCGCAGTGCGCCACCCGCGCGGGCAGGTCCCGCTCGGCCCGCCCCGCCGCGAGGGACAGCGCGGCGTACGCGGAGACCGACTCGGCCTCGTCCTTCGCCGCGTTGACCACCCGCTCCCGCTCCCCGCGCGAGTAGACGAAGCCCAGCGGGATCTCCAGGCAGAGCAGCACCAGCGCGGCGAGACTGAGGTAGCTGAGCAGCAGCCGGCGGGTCACGGAGAGGCCACCTGCGGGGCGTGCGGCCCGGTGTGCACGGACAGCCGGAAACCGACGCCCCGCAGCGTCCGGATCCACGCCGGGTGCCCCAGCTTGCGGCGCAGCGCGGCGACATGGACGTCCAGCGTCTTGGTCGGGCCGTCGTAGTGCGGGTCCCAGACGCGGTCCAGGATCTGCTGGCGTGAGTAGACCGCGCCCGGGTCCTCGCTGAGGAGCGCCAGCAGGTCGAACTCCTTGGGGGTGAGCAGAACGGGGGCCTCACCGACCCAGACCTGGCGGGTACGGCGGTCCACCACGAGCGGGCCCGGGTCGTGCGGGGGGTCGGGGGCGGGGTCGTACGAGGCTGCCGCGGGGGCTTCGTAGGACATGGCCGGGGCCGGTTCGTACGGGGGTGGCGGTGTGGGGGTGGGGTCGTACGAGGGCTGGGGCTGTCGGTGCGGCTGTTGCTGTGTATCGGGGGTGCCCGGTGTGCCTGGTGCGCGCGGTGTGCCCGATGCCTCGGGGAACGCCTGGTGGGTGCGTTGTGTGCGCCGGGTCACCGCACGGACCCGGGCCACCAGCTCCCGTACGCTGAAAGGTTTCGCCAGGTAGTCGTCGGCGCCCAGTTCCAGGCCCAGCACGCGGTCGGCTTCCTCGCCGCGTGCGCTGAGGATGACGATGGGGACGTCCGAGACCTGCCGGATGCCCCGGCAGACGTCGATGCCGTCCATGTCGGGCAGTCCCAGGTCGAGCAGGACGACATCGTTGTACGGGCCTCTCAGCCCGTCCGTGCCCGTAGCGACATGATCGACCGTCAGCCCGAAGTGGCCGAGGCCTTCGGTGAGCGGCTCGGCGATCGTCTCGTCGTCCTCGATGAGCAGCACTCGTATGCCCATACGTCCTGTCTCTCCGTGAGCCGGCATGAATCCGGGCAGCGCGAATTCCCATTCTCTGCCTGGAGTTCACACGCTACAAGATGACCGTTGGTAAGGGTATCCCGACAAAGAATGTTCAATTCCTGTCCCGGCTCTGGAGTTCGCTTAACCTTCCTCTGTAGGTCGGCCGTCTACGGTGGGGTGTAGATGATGAAACCCCAGTTCAGGAGGCGGAGTTGAAGGCACTGCTCGACCGGGCCCGCACGTTCAGGACGCGCATCGATTTCGACAGCGGCGAATACCGGAAACTGGCCGAAGGGCAATATCCGGAGGTGCTCTTCATCACCTGCTCGGATTCGCGGGTCATTCCAGCGCTGATCACGGGAGCGCGGCCCGGCGAGATATTCGAGCTGCGCAACGCGGGCAATATCGTGCCGCCCTACGGACGGCCCGGGGCCTCCGGCGAGGCGGCCACCATCGAGTACGCACTGGAGGTGCTCGGGGTTCAGGACATCGTGGTGTGCGGTCACTCACACTGCGGTGCGATGGGCGCGCTGAAGTCCGGCGACGACCTGTCCGGACTGCCCGGCGTCGACGCCTGGCTCCGCATCGCCCGCCCGGAGCTGACCTCCGTACTGGAGACCGCGCCGGACGACCCGTCCCTGCCGGAGGTGTCCCAGGGCAACGTCGTCAACCAGCTCGCCGCACTGCGGAGTTACCCGGTCGTCCGGCAGCGGCTCGACTCGGGCCGGCTGCGGCTGCACGGCTGGTACTACGAGGTCGACACGGGCTTCGTGTACGAACGCGGCGACGACGGCACGTTCCTGGTGCATGCCGCATGAGCGGGGCGCATGCGCGGGGACGGGGTGCCGCCGCACGGGGTGGCCGGGGGGCCGGCCCGGGGGGAGGTATGGCGGACCGGGGGGTGGCTGGGCCCGAAGGGGGTGTCTCGGACTGGGGGGCGAGCGGTTCCGGGCAGGACACGGGGGGTTGGCGGTCGGCCGGGTCGGCGGAGAGTGGTGCTGACTGGGGGGCGGGGGATCCTGCGGGCCGGGGGGCGAGCGGTTCCGGGCAGGACACGGGGAGTTGGCGCTCGGCCGGGCCGGCGGAGGCCGCTGCTGACTGGGGAGCCGGTGGCCGCTCGGAGGGCGGTACCGGCCGGGGGGCGAGTGGTCCGGCGACGGGGACTGCCGCGGACTGGGGGGCGAGTAGTCCGGGGGAGGACACGGGGAGTTGGCGGTCTGCCGGGTCTGCGGAGGCCGATTCTGGCTGGGGGCCGGGTGGTTCGGTCGGGGATCTTCCGGGCTGGGGGCCGGGTAGCCCCGGGGAGGGCACGGGGAGTTGGCGGTCGGCCGGGTCTGCGGAGGCCGATTCTGGCTGGGGGCCGGGCGTTCCGGTCGGGGATCCTCCGGGCTGGGGGCCGGGTAGCCCCGGGGAGGGCACGGGGAGTTGGCGGTCGGCCGGGGCTTCTGACGTCGTCGCTGACTGGGGGTCGGGCGGTCGTTCCGAGGGTGGGGGTGACTGGCGGTCGGGTGGCTCCGTAGGGGGTGACGCGGATTGGCGGGCCGGTGTGTCGGGAGGCGCGGCGGGGGAGCCCGGGGGCCGTCCGGGGCGTGGCCCTGCCGTAGGTCCGGCAAGGGGTGGCCCTGCCGTAGGCCCGGCAGGGGGTGGCTCTGCCGGTGGCCCGGCAGGAGGTGCCGGCGAAGGAATGCTGGGCGGGCTCGTGCGCAAGGTGACGGGTGGCGCGCAGGGGATGGGTGGCAAGGCCGGGGCCAAGGCTGACCTCGTCACCGACATCACCGCCTCGCTCGTCGTCTTCCTCGTCGCGCTGCCGCTGTGCATCGGTGTGGCCGTCGCCTCGGGGGTTCCGGCCGAACTCGGGATCATCTCCGGGGTGATCGGCGGCTTGGTCGTGGGCGCGGTCAAGGGCAGTACGCTCCAGGTCAGCGGCCCGGCCGCCGGGCTCGCCGCCCTCGTGGCGGACACCGTCGCCGACGTCGGCGTGGCCATGCTCGGCGTGATCGTGCTGTTCTCCGGCATCCTGCAGATCGTCCTGGGACTGGTGAAACTGGGCCGGATGTTCCAGGCCACCTCGGTCGCCGTCGTCCAGGGCATGCTGGCCGGCATCGGCGTGCCGCTGATGTTCAGCCAGGTCTATCCGATGGCCGACGCCAAGGCCCCCGGCGCGGCGATCGAGAACATGGCCGGGATCCCCGGGCTGCTGGCCGGCCTCCTGACGAACCCGCAGGCGATGATCGCCACCCTGCTCGGCATCGTCACGATCGTGCTCAGCTTCGTGTGGAAGAAGGTGCCCGGCCCGGCCGGGAAGATCCCGGCCGCGCTGGTCGCCGTAGGCATAGGCATGGTGGTCGCCGCGCTGCCCGGCGTGGACGTGAAGACGCTCCAGGTGGGCAACCTGCTCGCGTCCGTGAGCCTGCCGGGCGCGGAGCAGTTCGGCGCGCTCACCGACGGGGCGATCATCACCGCCATCCTCACCTTCACGGTCATCGCGTCCGCCGAGAGCCTGTTCACGGCCGCCGCCGTGGACCGGATGCACAGCGGCCCGCGCACCCGCTACAACACCGAGCTGGTCGCCCAGGGCGTCGGCAACACCGTCGCGGGCGTCCTCGGCGCACTCCCGATCACCGCGGTCGTGGCGCGCAGTTCGGCGAACGTCCAGGCCGGGGCCAAGACCCGGCTCTCCCGTACGCTGCACGGCCTGTGGCTGCTCGCGTTCGCGCTGCTGCTTCCCCAGGTGCTGGCGCTGATCCCGATCTCGGTGCTGGCCGGTGTCCTCGTGCACAGCGGCTGGAAGCTCTTCGCGCCCGCCGAGTTCCCGAAGATGTGGCGGCAGGACCGGGGCGAGTTCGCGGTGATGACGCTGACCACGCTGGTCATCGTGGCGACCGCGCTGCTGGAGGGCGTGCTGTTCGGTGTCGCCGCGGGGATCGTGCTGGCCGCGCTGCGCATGTCGCAGACCGTGATCCGCCAGCACATGGAGGAGGACACGGCCAAGGTCGTGATGGCCGGCAACGCCACGTTCCTGCGCCTGCCGAAGGTGATCGAGGCGCTGGAGTCGGCCGCCGCGTCCGGGAAGCCGCGGATTCGGCTCGACCTGACCGGCGTGACCCACCTGGACCACGCCTGCCGCAACCAGGTCGAGGAGTTCACCGCCCAGCAGCGCGGACTGGGGCTCCGGGTGGAACTGCTGATGCCCGGCGAGGCGAAGCAGGCCGGTTCCCGTACCACCGCGTCCGCAGGAGAAGCCCCTGCTACGGCACCACTGCCCAGGCGCCCGGTCACCGGCATGGGGGAGGAGCCGGCCGGAGCGGGGGAGCCGTCGCCCTGGCCCACCGCCGACGCCGAGTGGTTCTACCTCGACACCCGGCCCCTCCCGGAGGAGCAGTCCCGCTCATCCCTCCTGGGATGACCCCCACGCGGGACAAACCGCGGTGGGGGGGGGGGGGGGGGGGGGGGGGGGAAGAAAAAAGCGGGGGGGGGGGGGGGGGGGGGGAGAGCAAACCAAAAAGAACCACAAAACCCACGGGGGAAACAAAGGGGGGGGAGGGAAAAG